>JANQQF010000120.1 GCA_028285035.1 Phycisphaerae bacterium | reverse complement strand
TGGATATTTAGCATCTCTTTACTTTCTTTGTTTTTTTGTTCAGCTTATCCTTTTTTCCTCCTTTTTCAACTCACCTCCTTGAAACCCATATTGAGCCTTAAATTTATTATCTGTGTCTATCTGTGTCCATCTGTAGACTGCCTCTTTTTGAGTCGTCTTCACCTACTCAAACACCAACCGATAATCCGCTCGATCATACCCCGCAGGAAACTTCCCCTTGCTCACAAACGAAGCAGTGATGTAGCCCAACTCGTCCGCCGATTTGGCACACTGACCATTGTCTGCCAACAATGAATAAATCCGCTCATCTTCAAATTGATCAATAAACTGTTTGCCTGTCGGCGATTGCGTCGTCACACATGATTGACTATGAAGGCTGTTAAATTGGACACTCGGCAACAGATTGTGCAAGGTCTCAGTCAACCATTCAATCCGATGCGGATCACCATCGCTCTGGAACCAAGCCGTGAGCGCCTCACGGTCATTTGGCATCACATCCCCCTTGGAGTGACCAATTTTAATATAGTGTTTGCCATCAGGATATTTAATTGGGGGCATAAAGTAGATAAAACGCATCGGGTCATCGCCCAACCGATAGCTAAGGGAGGGCATTCCCGCCAAGGCATCGAGTTGTTGGGGGGTGACTTCAGCCAGCACCACAGTGTGGGGATTGACCGCAAAGTCGATCTTCTGGGGAACAATGCCCCCCACATTGGCAAAGGCTCCCGTGGCTAACACAATCTTCTGAGCCTCAATCCAGCCTTGGGCCGTCCGCACACGAACAATGGCCCCATTGTTATCCACTTCAAGTGCTGTTTCAGCAATCACCGTTCCACCCTGCATCTCCAGTGCTTTGTTTTGTGCCGCAATGTTCTGGCGCGGGTTGAGATGACCGCCATCGGTGGCCTGATAAAGGGCGCGCACATCAGCGGGAAAGTGAAAGTAGGGAAACCGTTGGCCTAACTCAAGGTGAGCCAGTTGCTCAATCGCGGGGTAGTATTCCCTGGCCCGAGCCTCCATATCTGTTAAATACTCGGCATTATTGGAGACTACCAGATAGCCGACCTCGTGATAAAATTGAATACCTGTTTTTGCCTCCAACGGACGAAAGCGCTGGATCGACTGCTTGGCAATGTGGGCATAATAGGCAATCGGGTCGAGGATACGCACGATGCGTCCAGAGTCGTAATGGCTGCCAAACACCCCAGTATGGGTCCGATGGTCGACGGGTTCACCGGGGCCAATTAAAGCTACGTGCGCCCCATTTTCGGCCAAATGGCGGGCCGCAGCCGAACCAATTAGCCCTCGCCCAATAACAATCACATCATAGATTTTCATAAGCATCTTGTTCTTTGTTTCTAAAATTATCAAAAATCCAGCCCCATCTTATGGTCTCATCTTGGGCCTGTCAATTGTCCTACCATAATTCTTAAAATTAGCCCTTGAGCCGTCGTTCGCCTTGTAGTATAATCCGTGCTTCACCTTAGCCAGCATCGTGCGGCACATCAAGCTATTCGAGTGTTGCAATGTCCAAAGAAAGGCAGAAACAATGTCGTCAATCAAATCAAAAGGTCTGACTATTATCATCGCCTGTTCATTCCTTGTGTTCTTAAGTATGGGGGTTCGTCAATCCTTTGGTATCTTTTTGAAAGACATCACAACCACCCTAAATACCGGACGGGAAGGGGTTAGTCTTGCTTTAGCAATGCAAAATCTGTTATTTGGTTTCCCGATTATGGCTTTGGTGGCAGATCGTTTAGGGTTTCGATTGGTTGTCCTTATTGGCGCGGTTTGTTACAGTGCGGGGATGCTTCTTCTGCCAATTATGCAAAACTCGATTGGTCTTTACTTTGGTCTGGCTTTACTTGTTGGCTGGGGGCTGAGCAGTACCTCCAACACTATCGCTCTTGGTGCAGTGGCCAAGGTGGTGCCCGACAATCGGCGGGGGATGGCCTTTGGTGTAGTGATGGCAATGGCCTCGCTTGGCACATTTCTGATTGTTCTGGGAGCGAGTTGGCTACAAAATTTTAGTGGCAGTTGGCAAAGCAGTTTCAATGTACTGGGAGTCTTGGTATTTCTGGCCTTCATTGTAATCGCCATCGGCTTACCCGGTCGGAAAGATGCCGAGGAAAACCTACGCACAGCCGAAGAACCCTATCTGGAAACCCTAAAACGCGCCGGTAAAAATCGAAACTATTTGTACGTTTTGGTTGGCTTTTTTGTCTGCGGGTTCCATGTCGCCTTCATCTCCGCCCACTTCCCCAGCTACCTCACCGACAGCGGCCTCTCCAGCGAGTTGGCCGCCACGGCCCTGTCACTTATTGGTCTGCTCAATATTGCGGGGTCATTCCTATCTGGGGTACTGGCCGATCGCTATCGAAAAAAATTCTTGCTGACCATCATCTATACGGGCCGTGCCATTTTAATTACGGGTCTATTACTACTTCCACTCACCCCATTCACTGCCATCGCCTTTGCCTGCATCATGGGCTTTCTCTGGCTGGCCACCGTCGCCCCCACCAGCGGTCTCGTAGCCCACTTCTTTGGCGTCCGATATCTGGCCACGTTATATGGCTTTGTCTTTTTCAGCCATCAGGTCGGGGCTTTTATTGGTGTTTGGCTAGGGGGACGTATCTTCGACCAGACCGGCTCTTACACTCCGGTTTGGATCATCGCTATCATCCTTAGTATCGGTTCAGCCCTGTTGCACCTGCCTGTTAATGAGTCAATCGTGAAAAAGCCGAGTCTGGCAACTACCTAACAAGCTTTCTAATGTCATTCAAAATCATCTCTTTTAATAAAAATCTGCTCCCCCAAGCTGCCGAGTTACTCACCCAACGGCAACGAGCAGCACGAAATGTCCGACCTGAACTGCCTGCCCGATTTGAGGATACGTCTGTGGTGCAACAAGCCATTGAGGCAACATTGGCGCGACCTCAGGCAGTGGGATTGGCCGCAGTACAGGATGGCACGCTGATCGCCTATTTAATTGGTGAACCAGTGATTGATCCGGTCTGGGGGCGGTCAGGTTGGGTCCGATTGCCCGGCTGTGCTTATGATGCAGCAGCCGGACCTGAGCCCATCCGCGATTTGTATGCTGTATTGGGTGAACAGTGGGTGAACGCCGGAATTTATTTTCATTTTGCCCTGATCCCTGCCACGAACACAGAACTCAATCAAACTTGGTTCTCCCTCAGCTTTGGCCTGGAACAAATTCACGCCATCCTTGACTTACAGGAACTCAAGCCTAAGACACCCATTATCCCTTCCAATTTGACCATTCGACAGGCTATACCAGAAGATCGTCCACACCTAGCCGAAATGTCCGACGTAATTTGGCGGGTACAAGTCAAGGCTCCGGTCTGGGGAGTGATGTTGCCAGAAAAAGTCGAGGCCAATGAGGTAGGTTGGGCTGAGTTGGCTGCAGATTCGGAAATAGCCATCTGGCTAGCGTTTCAGGAAGATGAGATCGTTGGCATACAAGGTTACTGGCCCGCTTCGACAAATGACGACGATTTAATAACGCCCGTTCATTGTATAAAGCTCTCCGTCGCTGGTACGAGGTCCTCAGCTCGTGGTCAGGGTATCGGCACGCTATTAACCCAATCCGCATTAGCCCACGCTTGGCAAGCAGGGTATCATACCTGCCAAATCGATTGGCGCAGCACAAACCTCCTCGCCGACCGCTTTTGGTTACGTCAAGGTTTCCAGCCCATCGTGCATCGGCTCGTTCGCCGCGTCGACTCACGCATTAGCTGGGCTAGTGGGAAACTAGCCTCATAATAAGTCTTAGTCCCGCTCAAAAATTATACATTTGCAATACAAAACTAACTAGAGTTGAGATATCGTTTAAATATCGTTCGTCAACATTTGAGTTTTTCGACAATTTTCCTATAGACTAAATTTGCTTGATGAAGTACAATTAGCCTTAAAGTATTTTTGTGAAATCGATAGGTTACTTCCTCCATATCAAATATCTACAAAAGATTAGCTAAGCTTTTCCCATAACTAAGGAATAGAAGAGAAATAACTTAAGTATAAATGCCTGTACATAGCTCCAGAGATCCGAAAGTTATTTATTCCTTAGTCCTAGTCAATTAAAGATGGCAACAAAGACAAACACTACGGGCACCACAAATCACCTCACTACTAAACTATCTCTTATTCCATTATTCAGTTTGTCAGTTGCTAATACTAACAAACTAAGCGAATATTATTATCGTTCTAAAATACAAAAATCTTGTGGAAAAAATGTCCTATGAATCCTAAAACCTCAGTTTTGGTTGCCGATGATGAACAAAGTGTAAGAGGCTTAATTAAAAGTGCACTTGAGTTTATAGACTTCGATGTGATCGAGGCATTAAATGGCGAGGAAGCTGTACAATTAGCACAAAAAAATTTACCAGATTTAGTACTGTTAGATGTACGAATGCCTAAAATGGACGGTTTTGAAGCCTGTGAAGCGCTTAAGGCTGATGAGGCAACCAACCATATTCCTATCGTTTTTCTATCAGCCCACGGCCAACAAGGCGAGATTGACCGTGGACTCAGCCTGGGTGCTGAAGAATATATTGTAAAACCCTTTTCCGTACAGGAATTAGTCATACGGATTAATCGAATTTTAATTAGACATGATAAATTTAGACCCTAATCCCCTGTTTAACTACTACCTTATTACAATAAAGCAGTTATTTAAGTGTCACAATTTTTTAATCTCTAACTTTAAACTGTGACACACCTAAGTATTTGGCAGAAAGTAATAAGAATTAGAAGAGTGCTCAAAAACCGAAATTGTCATCAAATGTGGTCAATTTCGGGTCATAATCTATAGTAAATTTCATTTACCCGTAAACGATCAAATTGATCTTATTTTGAACAAAATCGCCAGGTTAATATTTATCCATTTTTCTAACCCATCTTGCCGTTTACTTAACAATTAAAACGAATGAAACATAAAGCAACGTAACCTTTATCATTCCAGATGCGACAAAACGTACTTAATCGACTGTGGACCAGTATTGGTACCAAAATTGTACTTCCCTACGTGTTACTGACCATCATTGTGGCCGGTGTAGGGGCGTTTATTATTGTCAGGTTTGTGACAGGCTCATTGCAGGAACGATTCGTTAATCAATTACTTGATGCGGGCCGAATCACCTCTGAAAGTATGGTTGATTATGAAGCGGAACGCCTACAAATTTTACGAACGGTTATTGGAACCGAAGGGGTTGATGAAAGTTTAGCGGCAGACAATAGGGATGCATTAGCTGCCCGTGTTCCCCAAATTATCGCCAATAGCAATGTCGATGCAGTTGAGTTGATTAATCAACAAGGACAGGCGGTGTATGGTTGGCAACGTCCACCACGCCAAACCGGCAATTCCGGTGAGGAAAGAAGTGGGGCCGATTTTAGCCAATTGCCCGAGATTCGTCGAGTTCTGGATGGATTTGTTGATGTGTTTGGCGAGAAGCGGGTTATGCTAAGCCAAACCCCCTATGGTCCCATGTTATTTACGCTGGGGCCTGTTTATTTTGAAGATAGGGTGATTGGGGTTGCTTTAGTTGGCACCTATATTACCGAAATGGTGGATGGGCTAGCGAATACATCTGCAGCTAGTGTAACATTGTATGATCAGCAAGGGAATACAATTGAGACCACTTTGGGGCGAGGACAGCAGACGGTAACCGAGATTCTGCAAGAACCGACTGACCAATATGAGACAGTTCTCTCCCTTTTGGCCGAATCGCCTGCTCAATATCCAGTGATCGTCACCAATGCCGAAACCGAAGTCCCCCTTCGGCAGGTCAAAATATTAGGCCAAGATTACACCTTAGCTTATGGCGACTGGCGCGTACGAGGACAGTCAATTGGCTTTTTTAGTGTAGCACTCCCCAATAATTTTATTGTTACAACGGCCTCCACCAGCCGCACCCTACTAAGTACAATCTTTTTTTTGGTTACACTTGGTGTTCTTGTCATTGGCTTTGTCCTAGCTCAATGGATCATCACCCCCCTAAGACGTTTAGTGCAAAGCTCCACTTTGATTGCTCAGGGGGATTTGAGCCAGCGTACGGGGATTCGCCGTAACGATGAAATCGGCAATCTGGCCTCCTCTTTTGATATAATGACGGATCATCTTGAAGAACGTACCCATCAATTGATTGAGCAGGCCAGTAAATTGGAGGCCATCTTGAACAGTACCCTTGATGGGATGATCGTTTTGGATCCTCAAAATGTTGTGATCACGGCCAACCCGGTAGCCCGGCAGATTCTGGCCGAGATCTCAGATGATTTTTTGTTGAACATCTTGCGTGATCGCTCCCCTTCGCCCATTTTCCATCGTAATATGAGCGATGACCATCCTCCAAATCAAATTCAACAGTCGCACCGCTATCAAGTAGGTGATCGTGTTTTTAGTGCCTTGGTTGCACCAGTTGTAACCCCAGAGGACCAGGAGTTAGGAACCGTTATCGCTTTGCGTGATGTTACCCGGGAAGCTGAGGCCGAGCAGTTAAAAGATGGCTTTATCACCAGTATCTCCCATGATTTACGCACGCCCCTAACTTCGCTAAAAGGCTATAGTGAGATTTTACTTTATATGGCCAATGACAACCTCAATGATAAGCAACAACAATTTATGCAAATTATTAATGACAATGCCAATCAATTGATTGAACATGTCAATGAAATTATCGATATATCTGAGCTGCAGGCGGGCACCTTACGGTTAGAAAAAGGAGAGGTTGCTCTTGAGATGGTCGTTGAACAGGTGGTTAACCAATGGTGTGCAGCAATGGAGGAGAAAGGGTTATCTTTAAAGGTAACACTCCCCCCAGAAAGTCTACTTGTAGTGGGCGATGCTAGTCGGTTACAGTGGGCGATTAATAATTTGGTAAAAAATGCTCACGATTACACCTTGAGCGGAGGCCACGTTGAGATCGATCTGTTCCGGACTGGCGATATGGCCCGCTTGGATGTACGTGACACGGGCATAGGAATACATAGCACAGATCATCCTTATCTTTTTACCCGCTTTTTCCGGGCAAACAATGATCTTATGTATAATGTCGCTGGGGTAGGACTAGGCCTATTTATTACGCGTTCTTTGATTGAATTGCACGAAGGCAAGGTATGGGCCGAGAGTAAATTGAATGAGGGCAGCCTTTTCAGTCTATCTCTCCCCATTTTAGAGAAGCAAACACCGGTCGCTTAATTGAGATTTATAAACATGTCGTCAACGACTCCAATCCAACAAAACAAGGATAAAGAACGTCGTCCAGAATGGTTGTTACTCCTCCTCCTGGCCCTCTTAAGCTTTCTTTGCATTTTTTGCTCAACTTCTCTCGCCCTTGTCTGGTGGCCGAGTCAGGTTGAAACCACACTACTTTCTGATCGACAAGCTGACTACACCAACGCATCTTCGGATGTTCAATTTGCTGTCTTAGACCCATCTTTAGGCGAGCAAGCAGCTATCGATAGCCAGTATCTCCAAATAACACCGACATACCATGATGGTGAACCGTCAATTATTATTGCTGATTTACCAGGAACACCGACCCCTACCTTAAACTCAAATTCAATCCCGCTCCCATCATTCGAAACTGACACGCCCCCTACTTCTACCTCAAATGCACCTGATCCGACAGCCACCGCTAACCGTCTAACGGCCTCACCCCCGCCAAATACAGGCACCCCAGGGACAACAGGAACCCCGTTTTCAACCGGAACGTCTAACGCAACAGGAACACCTGAGCCAACAGAAACGCCATCCACTCTGACTCCAGTGGCAACTGCGACAGCGGCCCCCTCTATCACACCGCTGCCATCTCAAACCAGTACACCAAGGCCATTGCCAACCCATACACCAAGGTCATTACCAACCGATACACCGCCGCCCTTGGGCGCAGACACCCCTATTCCGGCTACAAACACACCACCATCATCAGACGACGACCCCTCTGTACCAGCCACAAACACGCCCATTCCACCCACCAATACGTCAATTCCGACAAACACACCAACTACAACGCCTACGCCAGCTCCCACAAACACACCGACTGTAACAAACACACCTACCCCTATAATCCAAATCTCTGGTCGAGTGTTTGAGGATACAAACTACAGTGGAGGTGATGGAACAGCGTTTGGAGCCGGGGATGTCTTGTTGGCTAATGTACAAGTTGAGTTATACGACGGAGGGGGCTTAATCGACACAGTCACAACCGACTTACTGGGAGCGTATACATTCACCAATGCACCTGGCATCGGGACCTACACTGTGCGCGTGGTCTCGGCCACGCTTGGAGACACCGACACCCCGCCAGCCGCTGGCTTTAATGGGGGCTTCTTCTCAGCCACTGCTGAGCAAACGTACGAACATGATGGCCTGGCGGGCAATGGCGGAACAGCAGCGTTGGGAGGGAACAGCCCAACGACCAGTGACCTGAGTACAGGGGCTGGGGCTGGTGTGGGAGACACCAACGTGTCCGTTACAGTCAGCGGTCTAGATCTAACCGGGGTGGATTTTGGCTTTACCTACAATCTTGTAACAAACCTACAGAATAGTAATCAGGGCTCTTTTCGCCAGACTATCTCTAATGCCAATGCTATTGTCGGCACAGATACCATCATCTTCAACATCACTGGGGCTGCGCCTTATACTATTCAACCCACCTCTGATCTACCAACGGTCACCGACCGAGCTATTATTGACGGGACAAGCCAGCCCGGCTATGCTGGCACGCCCCTGATTCAGCTCGATGGTATCAATATATCAACGTCTTCAATAGCTGGGTTACACATCACAGCCGGGAACAGCACAGTACGGGGGCTGGCCATCACTCGCTTCAGCGATAGTGGCATTGTGTTAAGTAATGGCGATAACAACGTCATCCAAAGCAACTATATCGGAACCAATACAACAGGAACTGTATCCCTTGGTAATACGATTGGGATTTCTATAACTCAATCCAGTAGTAATTTGATTGGTGGAGGATTAATAGGGTCAGGCAATCTCATATCTGGGAATGCATCATATGGCATACAGATTAATAATACTGCAACTGAGAACACCGTCCGAGGAAACTTAATTGGAACAGATATTACGGGGACAACCGCTCTGGGTAATAATGACTCAGGTATTCGAGTGTTAGGTAACAACAATACAATTGGAGGCACAACGACTAATCGAAGAAATATTATTTCAGGGAATAATAATCACGGGATTTTTATTGCCGGAAATGGTAGCGGAAATATGATTCAGGGCAATTACATTGGGACAGATATTACAGGAACCAGCCCTCTGGGTAATACTAAGCCGGGTATCCGAGTGTCAGGTAACAACAATACGATCGGGGGCACCTCGGCTAATCAAAGAAATATTATTTCAGGAAACGGTGATGAAGGGGTTCTAATTAGAAGTAGTAACGGCAATGTTGTTCAGGGCAATTACATCGGCACAGATGTGACAGGGACAAGCGCTATCCCCAACAACAACCCAGGTATCCGAGTATTAGGTAACAACAATACGATTGGGGGTACTGCGGCTAATGTAAAAAATATTATTTCAGGGAACCGTGATGAAGGAATTATTATTAGCAATAGCAACGGAAATGTTATTCGGGGTAATTACATCGGCACAGATGTGACAGGGACAATGCCTTTAAGTAACAGCCTTGGTATCTTGATTGATAACTCTACCAATACGTTAATTGGTGGGACGACACCCAATGCCGGTAACATTATTGCTTACAACAGCGATGTAGGTATTGATATAATTGGAACAATTACCAGCACAGGGAACGCCGTCATATCTAACACTATTTACGCGAACGCCGGGTTGGGCATTGACCTAAATAATGATGATGTGACAACGGCAAATGATCCAGGCGATGTAGACAGCGGTCCCAACGACTTACTTAACTTCCCCATTATTTACAATGCGACCCTGATCACTAGCACGGTGGTCATCACTGGCGAAGCCCGCCCCAACAGCACGGTCGAGTTTTTTATCGCTGATCCAGACCCCAGCGGTCATGGTGAAGGCAGAATATGGCTGGGTTCAGGCTCAGTTACTAGCGGTACGCCAGGCGCAATTGATCCAACCGCCTGGGAATTTTCATTTGTCTTGCCTGTAGGCGCTTTGCTTCCAGGCAATGAAGTCACAGCGACCGCCACTGATGCCGCTGACAATACCTCAGAATTTGCTCAAAATGTCGTCGTCAATTAATCTAGACCTGTCTTCAGTCTCACTTTAGGGGGCAAGATTCTTTCAGAATTTTTTACAATTATCTACGAGACCCCCTCCACCTCCACAAAACCTCACCAAGCATCGTTTTCTCAAGAGCTAGGCAGCAACAAGCTTTAACAAAAAATAATCAAATCGTAACGCAGAAAGTTATCTGCCTAATATTATCTTTAAGGAAAGGGACCTATGAAAGTTAGCTTACAAATTGTCAGTTTTAATTGGGAAGGCACCCCAGAGAACACAGGCTCAAGATTAGCCGACATTGCGGGAACAGCGGATGACTTGGGGTTTGCCAGCATTTGGGTGATGGATCATTTTTTCCAGATGGATATGCCTCAAATGGGGCTAAAGCCAGAAGAGCCGATGATGGATGGGTATACGGTGCTGAGTTATCTTGCCGCCGTCACAAAAAATGTGCGGCTCGGCACGTTGGTCACCGGCGCGAATTATCGTCATCCCGGTCATTTGATCAAAATTGTCTCTAATTTGGATGTGCTGTCGGGCGGTCGCGCTAATCTGGGTATCGGCGCAGGGTGGTATGAGCGTGAGGCATTGGGGCTAGGTTTTCCTTTCCCGCCACTAAAAGAGCGTTTTGAGCGTTTAGAGGAAACCCTCCAAATTGCCAAACAAATGTGGTCTGGGGATGTCAAACCTTACAACGGTCAGCACTATCAGCTAGCCGAGCCAATGAACAACCCAATGCCCCTCAGTAACCCCCATCCACCGATTTTGATCGGTGGCGCGGGAGAAAAGAAAACCCTACGAATGGTGGCCCAGTATGCCGATGCGTGTAACCTCTTTGCCTTTCTGGGCAGTGAAGAGCTTAGCCGCAAGCTTGATATTCTCAAGGAGCACTGCGATACTGTTGGCCGCCCGTATGAAGAGATTGAGCGCACCGCCTTAGATACTGTTAATTTGGGCGAAGGCGGACAATCATCCGATGAGTTGGTTGATAGATGTCGCAGCCTGGCCAAAGCCGGGATACAACACATCTTCTTCAATATGCCCAATAATTACTCGGTTGAGCACGTGGAAAAGTTGGGGCAGGAAATTATTCCGGCTGTGGCTGATTTCTAAAGAAGCAAGCTTTACTCATATCTATGATCTGGATCCAACGCAGAGCATTGGATCCAGATAAAAATTTCCAATCTCGCTTGATAACCCAATGCGAAATTGGAAATTTTGTCTATAATATCGATCAACTGGGGAAGTTTTACCCACGGCCGCCACGACCGCCGCGACCGCCACCCCCATTGTCACCGTTATCACCATTCCCGCCATTGCCGCGACCGCCGCCATTTCCACCATCACCATTGCCACCACCGTTAGCGCGGGGGCCACCATCGGGACCATTACCGCCACCATTACCAGGGCCATTTTGATTGCCATTGTTGTTGGCGCGACCGTTGCCATTGTTCTGATTGTCATCATTGTCGGTCTCTTCAGCCACCTCTTCTTCGCTGGTGTCAGTGGTGTCATCACCAGTGTTATCATCACTGCTATCGGTTGTGTCATCCCCAGTCGTCTCATCTGTCTCGTTAACAACCTCAACAACTACCTCACTGCTGTCATCACCATTATCTTCTGTATTATCGTCTATCGTTGCCAGTGAAGCTGTCGTGCTATTTTCAAGGGCTTCGCTCACAACCATTTCAACGGTAGAAGCCTCTTCTGACACTACCACTTCAGCCTCAACCACCGTTGCTTCAATTTCAACAGTATCACTTAATTGATCGACGGTATCATCAATTGTAGGTGTATCTTCAACGATTGTCTCAACAACTGCCTCTTCTTCTACAATGACCTCCGAGGTCACAACCTCAGCTTCGATTTCGGCCTCATCGGTGACTACCGCTAACTGAGTGGCGGTATCCTCGGTCGTTAAGATAGGCGCTTCATCAGCCACCTCAACTACTGAGACATCCTCTAAACCCTCATTAGACGGGCTAATCTCTGTAGCTTGCACTGTCTGACGAGTTGGTTCTGCATCAAAGACATTGGGAAGGATACCCATTGAGAAGAGGGCCATACTCCCAAGAACCGCACCGCCCGCAGTCCAAGCCATTGCCCGTCGCAAAAAAGGTGTACGAGGCTTTGCCTCAAGTGCGGCTGCTCGACCCGATGCAGAGGAAGCGACGTGTGGCTGTGAAATGATCGGCCAAACCAACAAATTTGTCGCTGTACCATTCTCAAGCAAACTTTCAAATGCATTCATAAATGCTTCCGCCGAGACAAATCGATCATCGGGATTTTTGGCCGTAGCCCGGCGCAAGATAGCATCGGCACCAACGGGCAAAAGTGGATTAAGAGCTTCAGCCGAAGGCAGCGGATCATTCACGTGATGAGACATCAGATGATAGGCTGAACCGCTAAACGGCAGTTGCCCGGTCATCATGTGAAATAACGTCACCCCCAACTGATAAATATCAGTTTTTGAACTGAGTTGCCCGTTAATAACCTGTTCTGGGGCAACATACTCCGGAGTACCAATCATCGTCACCGTTTTACCAGCCCCTTCCCCTTCCATAGACCGAGCAATCCCAAAATCAGACAGGTAGGCCTTGCCGGCCTCATCCAGCAGGATGTTGTGCGGTTTAACATCACGATGGATCACGTGCTGCTTGTGTGCTGAGGCCAAAGCCAAGGCCACTTGCCGCAAAATCATCAGGCTTGTTTCAAGTGACAACGGGCCATCATTGAGCCGCTGTCGTAGCGCCCCGCCTGTCATACATTCCATCACGATGTAAATTCGATCATCCACGGTGCCATACTCCAAAACCGGTACAATGGCAGGATGATCAAGGGAAATAACCGTTTGCACCTCTTTAATAAAGCGAGTTTGGGCCTGTTCGTTGCCAATCAAACTTTCGTGCATCAACTTGATGGCCACATCCTTATCGTGGTCGGGATCATAAGCGCGATACACTGTTGACATCCCACCCCGCCCAATTTCTTCTTGTAAGCTATACTGTTTTATCTGTTTCATAATACCTGTCCTTTTATTCACCAGTCACAATTTGTCATTTACAATTCACAATTATCTTATCTACAACCACTGCCCGCCGCGATACCGCCAGCGGGGGAAATAGAGCCGCATAAAACTTTGGGAGGCCACAAAGGTTGCTAGCCAGACGAGTCCGTAATGAAGCCAGAATAGGCTAGGGGCTGGCAAGCCATTAAACTGACCGAGACCGTATAATAAAATAAAAACAATTAAGCCTTCGAAAATACCAGCCACCACCTGCAAAATCGCAGGCCAGTCTTGATCCCAGCGCTCTCTTTGTAAGAGGATGTAGAACACATCCCAGCATAAGCCAAGCACAAAAACTAAAGCCAAAATCAGCAAAGGGCCGACGGATCGAGATAAGGCTACAAAAGGCAGGGTCAAAAAGACGCCAAGGGTGCCGAGTAGAAAAAAGCGGCTTTGCCAACGACCGAATAAAGTGGGTGTCATGGTTTCACTCCTATGGCCCAACGCATCCACTGCATAAGCGAGCGAATACCATTCAGGCGATATAATTGGGGGGCACCCTGTGCCGTTGTTAAATCATCAACGGTACACAAGGCTGCATATTGTAAGCCAAGGAAACTGTCAACGGGGGCATATGGGCCACCGAGGGTACTTACACCTGAGGCGTATACCCGCCCCGTATTATTGCGTAGGGTTTCAATCTCAAAATTGTTGGTGACCTTCAAACATCGTTTAGGGTTGCGAGGCAGGTTGTAATGTGTCACCAAATCCTTCAACAAGGGGCTATTATCGATATCTGCATCCAATCCGGTCGCATCAATAATGTAATCAGCCTGCAAACGCACCTCGCGCTCGACTATCGATGTGCTTTGTAGAGTCATTTCAATACGCCCCGTACCATCAGGCTCGACTTGCTTGACATTCCCGAATTGAATTTCGTACCATCCTTCGCGAATGCCCTGCTCAATCATGTGACGCCAATCTTCGCGGTCCGCGGTGGTGGTGCCGCCCCAGGCATCCAGCAAGCTATCTCGCTCTTCATCATCAGCCCCATTAAGTTTATGTCGCAAGGTGCCGCCCCACGCTGCTTTGGGCCAGTTGAAGGGTTGAAATTCCCAGTGGTGGTCAACGTGACGCTGACTTTCATTGTATCGATTGCCCTCGGCCAACGGTGTCCGCATCAGGTGCAAAATGCCAATCGATACATCAGTTTCCTGCCGAATTTCATAAATCCGTTGGATAACTCGGGAGGCCACAATACCACGGCCTCGAATGAGAACCACACCACCTTTTCGTTTGAGAGCATCATAAACGTAATCGTGCATTTCATAGGCATTCACCACCCGTCGGAGATCCCCCGTCTTTTGGCGATAGGCCTGCAAATCGGGCAGAAATCGCACGCCAGGATAGCCCACGGCCAGATGAAGATATTGACAAACGACCAATTGGTGTCGGTTCTTTTGGTCGTCATCGAGTTTAGAATACAAGACCACGTAACGACCATCATCTGTTTTGCGAATAGCTCGGACGCGACCTTGCCGCCAAATATTGCCCCAACCAATCCGTTTCGCCTCACGGTCCATCGACGCAAACACATTCGCGGCAATCGGGGTATAGGTTTGCACAAAGGGTTCATTCAAAATCTGCCAGGCTATCCCAAGCGCAGGCCCCAATCGACCACGCCACACATCGTGCCACATCTCACGCACGGCATACCCTGGCCAACCCCACACATTATCGGGACAGGAGTCGGAGTTAGAGCGCAACCGCTCGTGGCCTGGAATTTGGGAGTTGCGACACAGTCGCTGATAGCGTCCGTAGGGTTTTGGCTCAAAGCCAATCGCCATCATCGTCTTGGGATCGGCCCCGCTGATAAGCAAATGATCAACCCAGGTAAAACTTCCTAGCCCGCCGCCGATGGTTAGATAGGTTGTTGTCTCCACTGGCACGACTTTAGTGAGGGCCTGTATTGGCACAACTTGCTGCTTGAACAAGGCAGGCAGGGTATCCTGAGGTAGACCAGCAATCGGGGTTGGAGTTGTCAGCGCATCCGTGAAAGGGCTAAATGTTAATCCCGTATCTTCATTGGGTCTCAGCAGAATTGATTCTTCACGATGAGTTGGGAAAGCCACAGGCACTCTTACGGGAGCAACCTCAGAAATCAAATTAAAGGTAAAGATAAAGGGGCCAATTCGAAAAGGCGTGGTTGGGGATAGAGGGGTGGCTTGTTGAATGCGTTTTCCCTCAACGAATGTGCCATTTTTACTCCCCAAATCAACAAGGACAAGCTGATCGTTCTGCCACTCTAATCGCGCATGTTGATCTGACACAAATTGACTGTTAAGTCTAAGAGCGTTCTTCATCTGATCACGCCCAATTGTAAGGGGAAGTGGTTGAATGACTTCAACATTTTTCGATTGCTCTGGATCCAGCCACTTTATCTGAATTAAATTTGGTTTATCTAACACAGCCATATTACCTCTAATATCTAAGGTTGCTTATTGAAATAACACATCTTGGGTAAATGCATCGGCCAAAAATCGGCCACACCACGGACACATCTGCAGTTCACTATCAACTAGTTTTCGACAGAAACCGTTACTACAGCGATTTTGGGTG
This sequence comes from Phycisphaerae bacterium, assembly GCA_028285035.1. The sequence continues at coordinate 271,235 of JANQQF010000120.1, read as the reverse complement.
GTCACCGTTAGCTCAAACGTCCCCACCCGAAATGTGGTGCCACTGGTAATGAAGTGCCGCGTTACCTTTTCCTCATCCACAAAAATTCCGTTTGTACTGTTCTGATCCATCAAAATAATTTGATCATCTTCATAGCTCAGACAGGCGTGCCACCGAGAGACACCCGCTTGATTATCAGCCAAAATAATGTCGTTGCTCAAAGCTCGCCCAATGCTTACCGGAAGAGTCATATACGCGTTCCCTTGGTCATCTTCACGTCTTGAATTGACCCATTTCAGTTGGATATGTCGTGTCATTTGATAAATCTCCTGAAAATCATTTCGCCATAACTACTGTTGCAGCCAGTGTATCGAATCCATGTTCAGAAGATGTTTAGATTGTGTTGAGGAGTTGTTTATGAATTTGGTTGGGGTTTGAAAGGGTAAAGGCTCGTATTTTGAGTTGATCAGAAATGACGATCGTTCTACAAAGTTCTTTGCTTGCTAAAATTGAATGTGTTATGCTGACAAACATATTGGTCTGTAAGATTATGATGAAACCGTTGGAACTCGCCCTTATCTATATGGATTGTTTCTATAATACAGGCAACCTTGAGGCACTGGAGAAAATTTTAGCGCCTAGCTTGGTGTTTGAGGGGCCGTTATTTACATTTGATAGTGCATCAGCATATCTCACGTCGCTTCGAGACGCCCCGCCAGAAGGGATGCGTTTTGAGTTGCTGCAGGCCTTTGAAAATCAAGATCAAGTCTGTTTGATTTACCAATTCTCAAAGGCTGACATTTCTGTACCGATGGCCCAATCCTTTAAGATCACTAACAATAAAATCAGCAAAATTCGGCTAATTTTTGATACGCGGCCATTTGTTGAAACCACTGACAGATGAGAAATGAGGTTACGATACTGATGATTGCCCAAGCAGAATCAAAAGAGGACATTCAAGCAGTACAAGCACTCTGGCGTGAATTCACGAGTTGGGCATTCACTCTAACAGAGGGCAGTGAGAACGCTCCAACCTTTGATAATTTAGAGCAAGAGTTAGCAACACTACCAGGTATCTATGTCCCGCCAACAGGGCGGCTGCTATTAGCCAAACAAAATAATCAACCGGCGGGTACAGTTGCTTTGAAGGGGCACAACAACCACACCGCAGAGGTGAAACGACTGTATGTACGACCTGATTTTCGAGGGTTGCGCATTGGGCAGCAGTTAGTGGGGCAAGTTATTGAGGAAGCCAAACAAACGGGGTATACACGCCTCATCTTGGACAGCCACAAGATGATGACACAGGCGCATGGTATTTATCAAGGCTTTGGCTTTAAGTTTGTTCCCACGCCTGCAGATTTCCCTGAAGCGATCAAACCCATTGTGGTTTTTATGGAATGTGATCTCGCTTAGGCGGCTCGACCATATACCGCACGAAACCGATGTACCTCGGCCAAGTCGAAATAATCTTCAAACGAGATTTCGTACAGTCCAAAGGTCAGCATCAAATCAAGCTCAGCTTTAGCCAAAGGCCAAGGTGGGCCGACGGGTGGCACATCTGGCTTACGTGCCATATAGCTGTTGAACAGGCGGCCACCAGGGGCGACAAAACCGGCAATGGCTTTGGCGGTTTGCGGGTGCATCGCTGGCGGTAGGGCCTGGATGGTGTAAATATCTAAGACAAAATCAAAGGCTTGTTGCCACGCTTCAGGGGCCTTGAACAAATCAGCCACTTGGTAATCAACGCTCGAGTCGGGAAATCGGGCTTGACACCAAGCGATTGCGGTTGGTGAGATATCGAAGGCCGTTACTGTGAAGCCGAGTCGAGCCAATTCTTCCGCGTCACTACCTAAGCCGCAAGCCACAACAAGGGCCGTTTGGCCCGGCTCGGCGAGGAAACGAGTTCTATCGCGCCACTCTACAAATGTGGGGTGTGGTGCCCCATTTTCCCAAGGGACTCGTGTTTCATCCCCCTGTGCATTAGCATAGAGTTGCTCAAACCAGCCTGTGGGATCGCCACTCTCAATAAATTGTTCGGCCAAATTACGATCTTCTTGTGGCTCTGTCATACTCATTAATCTCCAGCGAATACCATTACAATTGTGTACCAACCTGGGGGGCCTTCAGCCACACCAACCCCCACTCGATTAAAGCGTTCATTCAACAGATTATCACGATGAGCGGTGCTGCCCATGAACCAACCAATCGCGGTCTGGGCTGTCTGGTCAATGGATTCGGTATTCCGCTGAATATTCTCTCCCACCCAATTGAGTTGCAGTCCTTTAGCCTCTGTTCGGGCTCGCACCCCGATCCCTTCCGGGGTGTAGTGGTCAAAATAATCACGGGCGACCATATCTTGAGCATGCGCTCTGGCAATGTCGGCCAGCGCTTCATCAAAGGTGTAGGCAGCTCTATTAGCCAACAGCCGTTGAGCATTAGCCGCTTCAAAGACCTCCTGTTCCACAGCAAACAAACTCTCTGATGAAGGTTCGGGATCAACAATCCGTGGTTCGGATGGGGCAACCGATATCGGTGTTGCAGACGTAGCAGACGCCTGACTTACAGGAATGGCGATTTCCTGCCCAACCCGCAAAGCATCTGGGGAAAGGCCAGGATTAGCAGCCAAAATTTCATTTACGGTTGAGCCATAACGCTGCGCCAAACCAGAAAGTGTGTCACCACTAAAGATTTCGTGGAATGTCACGACAATTTCATCACTGTCGGGAACAACGATCTCTTCATCAGGCAAGACAATGATTAGTTCTTGACCCGCCCGTAAAAACTTTGCGTCGTCAATATCATTGGCCAACATCAAGGCGTCAGCGGTCGTATTATAAACTGCGGCAATGCCTAATAGTGTATCGCCCGACTGAACAACATAAACAGTTGGAGCGGGGGTGGGGGTTGATGTGATTTCTAAAGTTGGGGTTGGAATAACCGTAACTGGCATAATTAGCTCTTGGCCAATTTGTAACCGCGAAGGGTCAGTTAAGTCATTCGTTGTAAGAATCTCCTCCACAGTGGTGCCATATTCAAGAGCAATTTCACTTAATACCTCGCCAGATTGTACGATATGAATAATGGGTGATGGGGTGGGGGTTATAGTAGACGTAGGGGTTGGTGAAGGCAGTGAAACTTTGGTAGGTGTATCAATAATGATAGAGGGGATCACTTCGGGAGTGACTGTCAAGACGGGTGTCAGGGTCGCTTCAGTTTCGCTTTGCTCGCTCGACACAGTGGGGGATGTGGTTACTGTGTCAATCAGGTAGAACCAAGCAAAAATTGCTATGCCTAAAAGAATAGCGACAAGTAGTATTTGAATTAGCGAATATCGTCTCGGCTGCATCATTGTCGTGCCAATAGTGTATCACAAGGAGAGTACAACAAAAAATTTATTATCTTCAAACCAAATAAATTTTTGGTAGTAGGCAAATAAAAATGGCGGTATAATACCGCCATTTATTCATTCATTTAATTATTTACATTTCTCTAAAAACAAACGTTAAAAACGCCCGTCTTCCTCATCCAGTTGAATATCTCCAGGTAATTTAAAGACATTCTTGTGCAATTGTGCATACCCAAAGAGGACAAGCAAACCAAACAGTAAAATAATGAAGAAAAAGTCCATTTGTTTATACCTTTAGATAAGGATATCAATAGTTGAAACTATTCTCACAAACCCGGTGGATTATAATCATCTTATCCAAACACGTCATCAGTCAATTAGCCTAATTTTCAGATTACATAGTAAGCATTTTAGCGTATTTTAGCTCCGAGATAGCTTTGAAAGCTCTGAAATATCAAATTTCAACGGAACCAAATCACGTGGCACCACCAATCGAACAATCGTTCCATTATCTAATTCAGATTGAATAGAGATACTTCCCCCGAATAATTGCGCCCGCTCCTGCAACCCCATAACCCCAAAGCTCCCATCACTGGCAAAATCAGTGAACGACTCAGGCACTTCAAATCCTTTACCATTATCACGAACTGTCAGCTTGATTTGGTTTTTGGTAAATTGAGCCACAACCTTCACCTGTGTCGCTTGCGCGTGTTTTTTTACATTATTTAGGGCTTCTTGAACAATCCGATAGATGGCAACTTCAAGGTCAGAGAATAACTCACCAATTTCTCCTTCGACATCAAGAGTCGCTTCGATCTTCTCACTCTCGCCTAGCTGATTAACCAAATAATGCATCGCCGCAACCAAGCCTAAGTCTTCCAGCGCTAGGGGGCGTAAATCTCGACTAAATTGCCGAACACTCGCAATAGCCCCAGTCACCATCGTTTTAACTTCCATCACCCGAGCCCGAATCTCATCAGGATCATCATCTAGGGTATTTCGCAATAATTCTAAACGCTGATTAATGGCAATTAACGATTGGACCGTATCATCGTGTAGCTCACGAGCCACACGCTTACGTTCTTCTTCCTGACTTTGCGTAATATCAGCAACGTATTGGCTAACCCCAGCCCGATATCGACGGATTTGCTGTACCATCTCATTAAAGGCCATCCCCAATTCACGAATCTCTTTAATACGGCTCAGACTTACTTGGGCGTCATAATCCCCAGCGGCCACCTGCCGCGTCTGCCGCACCAAGCTCTGAATAGGATCGGTTACCCGTTGTACCCCACCGGAGACCAAGCCTGCTACTAAAATAAGGCCAATGGCAAGAACAATGCCAACGGGCTGAAGCGATGTTAGCGCAGGGGCAACAACCTGACTCCAGGGTTCCCCAATAACCAGTCCCCAACCCGTGATTTGCACAACAGCATATCCTTCGACCGTCCGTGACTCACCATCCTCACTAAAGGTTGTGATTGCACCCTCACGGTCACCCGCTTGCAATCGCTGAACAGCCACCCGCTGATTAAAATCGGTGCCAATCAAACTATCGATGGGATGGTAAATCAAACGACCATTCTGGTCTACCAAATACGCCGTTCCCTCTTCACCAACTTGGAGTTGTTGAATATCTCGCCCCAACCCTTGATACTGAATGTAAAAACGCCCAGCAATCACACCAACAAATTCATCGGCTGCGTTGATAATGGGAACGGCAATGACAATCATGTCTTGATCTGTTCCCGGCTCTTTAATTACATTCGAAAAAGTGAAAGGTTGGTTTTTAACTTCTTGAAAATAGGATTCTTGAGAGAAATCTTGCCCAATTAAATCAGGTCGAAAGGGGTTGGTCACACTAACAAATCCATTGGCATCCAAAATAATGATTCCCCCATCTCGATTGACAAAATCAGCGATGAGTTCACGCCCCCGTTCTAAGGTGGCAATTTGAATGGTGGGTTCGCCAGATTGCATCTCCGGCTGGTCAGCCAGAGTGCTGAGACCACGCATGAATGTTTCCATCCGCCGGGAGAGACGTTCCGCCCCAACAATTACCAATTCCTGGTCGCGACTTTCAGCCAGAGATTGAGATACTTGCCGATAGGCCAAAAATGTAACACCTAAGGTAAGCGTAATCATCAATAAGAGTAACAGCAAGGTTAAGGCTAACGCTTGAGCCCGTAATTGTGTCAGCCAATTTACCAGACCACTTACAATACGATTAGATTTTGGGGTCTCAGTGGTCATTGCGCAGAACTGCCTTCTCCACCTTCCTGCGCACCTTGAGCACTTTGTAATGCTTCAGCCGGGGTGGTCATATTGTAAAATGATAATTTGATCGCATCAGAAAACGCCTCTTCAGCCTCGGGGAATAAACCTAGGCGATAGGGGCGGGCTGTTTCCAATTGATCGAAGAAAGGAATAAGCGACAAATTTTTAGTAAAGTCAGGCGAGGTCTGCAACCAATTTTTTGCCGGAAAGCGACCTTGTCGTTGGGCCATAGGCAACAAATACCTGTCGCTGGTCATCCACTTCATAAACTCAAAGGCCAAAACGGGATGACGTGCGCCACGCGGGACAAACAATCCGCTTGTTCCTAACACAGAGGCGGGTTTCTCTTGACCAGGGGTTAAAGGTAATTGAGCGACACCCAGAGGAAAGTCGGGATTGGTTGATTGAATGATGTGAATATCTTGTGGCTCGCCAAAATACATAGAAATCTCACCAGCCAAGAACTGACGACGGGCATCTTCATAATCTCGAGGGCGACTACTCGGGCGGGGCGCATAGCCTGCCTCAATAACGTCTGTCAAGAACTGGAGGGCCTGTGTATTTATGGGTTCATCAAGCGTTAAGATGCGATCATCTTCGTCATCTTCAGAAACAAGTCCTCCCCCGACGCTAGCCATCCAAGCGGACGCATACCAAGGATCAGTTGTCAACCCCAAACCAAATCGTCCCTGGTCAGGGTTGGTCAAGGCTTCAGCCGCGCTTTGCAGATCAAATAAATCATAGGCGCCTTCAAGATACGGCACATTCGCTTGATCAAAATGTTCACGATTGTAGAGAAGAACAACCGTATAAATATCGAGAGGAATGCCGTATCGTACGCCGTCCCAGGTAACTTCATCCAGAGCCGCAGGGAGAAACTGCCTACTGACACCTCCATCTTCTTGTTCCCACCCTAGCCAATAGTCCTCGACAGGTTCAGCTAGGCCTCGCCCAGCCATAGCATAGACGTGACCTTGGGCTACATCCGGCACCTCATCATTTGAAACAGCTAATGCAACCCGTTGTGGTAAACTTTCCCGAACAAATGAAAATATCTCTACTTCGACATCAGGATAAGCTGCCTCAAACTCGTCGATGAGTTCATCGTAAAGTGTATTATCACGGGTAAAATCTAAGTCTAGCCAAACCTCAAGGGTGATTGGTTCAGAAACCAATTCAGACTTAACTGGTGGTAAAGTAGGAGTGGGCGTACCTTCGGGCGGAGAGGATGCGCCTGAACAACCAGCCAGAAAAACCAGCAGCACAAAGGCCCAACGATACATGACTACGATCCTGTCACGATCCAATTCTTACGAACGGCATACATCACCGCTTCCGTACGTGAGCTGACGCCTAGTTTTGAAAAAATATTAGAGAGATGTGCCTGTACAGTCCGGTCACTAATACTCAGTTCTGAGCCGATTTGTTTATTGCTCAACCCTTGGCCGACCAGAGTTAGAATACTCAACTCACGTTCGGTCAAACCATCATAATCCTCTTTATTATCGGTCAACACATCAGGCAAACTTTTACCGCTGGTGAATTGAGCCACAACCTTACCGGCAACTTCAGGGGCTAAGGCTGACTGACCTGATACAACCGTATGAATCGCCTTAACTAGCTCTTCAAATTCAGCCGTCTTGAGCAAATAGCCATTTGCTCCGGCTTGGAGCAAGCCAAAAACATAAGCATCTTCATCATGAGCGGTCAAAACCAACACCCGTATATCAGGCAGTTCTTCTTTAATGCGACGAGTGGCCTCAACGCCCGATAATTTTGGCATCCGCACATCCATCAGCACCACATCGGGTCGTAGCTCATGGGCTAAACGGATCGCCTCTTCCCCATCTGAGGCCTCGCCCACAATATCAAAATCAGGTTGTCGCTCTAAGAGCTGGCGGGTTCCCGTCCGCACCACTGCGTGATCATCAGCCAATAAGAGGCGAATTTGTTTATTGCTCGCTAGACTCATCATCTCTCCTCAAACCAAATTCATTGTTTCAAGAGGGTATTATACCACTTTACGGAAGTGTGACCAAAGCGGTAAGAGATACTTTATGATTTTCAACGAAGGTTTCTTTCCGTTAAAAGCAACAACTGATCTCATATTCACATCATTCGTTGATAAGCCTGAAAAATTTTTTTATCAAACAAGGTGACATAAACCGTCTCGATTGTTTGATCCTGTTCCAGAAAGGCAGCAATCTCGGTCAGGGCAATACGGGCTGCGTCTTGAATGGGATATCGATAGGCCCCACAGCTAATGGCCGGAAAGGCAATTGTTTTAACCTTGTGTTGCTGAGCCAGTTTCAACGCCTCTCGATAGCACGAAGCCAGCAAATCAGCCTCATTTTTATGACCGCCGTGCCACACGGGGCCTACCGCCTGAATCACATATTTGGCAGATAGGTTAAACCCAGGTGTAATCTTGGCTTGGCCTATCCCACAAGGGCCAATTTCACGACAATACTTGAGCAACTCAGGGCCAGCCGCCCGATGAATAGCCCCGTCGACTCCACCCCCGCCAGACAAAGCCCGATTGGCTGCATTAACAACCGCATCAATCTCAAGCTTGGTAATATCACCCTCAATGATTTGGATGCGATTCATTTTAATTCCGCCCCACAACCAAACAAAAATCCATGTTGATCACTCGCTTCATATTCGGCTCCCCCCAGATTTCTCGTGTTTGCTCATAGGCTTTGATAAAGAAATCATCACCGATGGCATCAACGCAGCGTTGCGTAGAGGACCAAGAGCGAAGATAAGCGAACAATTCATCAACGCTCCACTCCATCACCAATGAAATGGGTGGAGGCGTGATCTTCTCCAATGGAAAAGATACGTCCAGATAGTGATCCCACAACAATCGATTTCTATCTGGCCAGTAAGGATAAATTGTGTCCAAAAAGGTAGTATCGATAATCTGATCGATCTGTTCAGCGATCGTAAAGAAGCTGTACCCCCACGCCGCAAAAATACCGTTTAGCTTAAGCACACGTTTGATCTCTGGCCAAAATTTGTCGTAATCAAACCAGTGCAGGGCTTGACCGACGCAGATTAGGTCAAATGTATTATCGGCAAAGGATGTTGCTTCAGCGGGAATGACATCATAGGTGATACCATCCTTTTGTATTGCGTTGGCAATCTGCTGTTCGCTGACATCGGTGGCCTGAACCTGAGTAAAGTGGTTGATCAAATCCACTGCCACCTGCCCATTGCCACACGCGCAGTCCCAAGCCATTTGGTGTTCTGAGCATACGCTCACCAAAAAGTTGTACAGTGTTGGTGGGTATAACGGTCTGGCCCTAGCATAAATATCGGATTGGGCATCAAATAGGTGATGATAGCTCATTATAATTATCCTCCCTTGGTCGTCTTATGGGGTATTGTAGAGCCACACATAAATTATTCAAATCCGAGAGTTGGCTGGAATTTGTGTCTGAGATAGAGTTCAATACAATTCAGAGCGACATCGGCCCTTTTGGATTAAACGGAGATGATACGCAATGATTCAACATTATGATGTGATTGTAATTGGAACCGGTCCCGGCGGGGAGGGGGCGGCAATGAAGGCCTCGAAGGAGGGCAAAAATGTAGCTGTGGTTGAGGACAAGCTCGACATCGGCGGCAGTTGTACCCACCAAGGCACTATCCCCAGCAAGGCCTTACGCCAGGCTATTGAGCAGCTAGCTAATCATACCGATTTACGACGAATTAACTATCAGGACTTACTCAAATTGGCTGAATCCGTCGTTGATCGCCAAGTCAACATGCGGACCAGCTTTTATGACCGCAATTTGATCGACATTTTTCCCGGTCGAGCCACTTTTGTTGATGCCAATACAGTTGACATTGCCGAATCAAGCGGGCTTAAGACGACTCTAACCGCCGATGCATTTGTCATCGCGACAGGGGCCCGCCCGTATCATCCACCCGATATCGATTTCAACCACCCCCGCATTTTAGACAGTGACACTGTCCTTGATATGAAAGAAAATCCTCGTTCGCTTTCGATTTATGGCGCAGGGGTGATTGGTTGTGAGTATGCTTCAATTTTTCGCGGACTGCGGGTCAAGCTGAATTTAATCAATAATCGCGACCAATTATTGTCCTATCTTGACAGCGAAATTGTCGATGCGTTGAGCTACCATTTGCGGGAGCAAGGGGTAATGATCCGCCACAACGAGGAGTATGAGCGGGTTGAAGCCGATGATGACGGCGTCACCATTCACCTTAAATCGAACAAAAAAATTCGCAGTGACTATCTGTTGTGGGCTCAGGGGCGGACGGGCAACTCTGACAACATGGGTCTAGAGGAATTGGGCATCGAACGAAATAGTCGCGGCAGTATCATCATTAATGAAAATTACCAATCAGCTCAACCTCACATTTATGCGGTGGGTGATGTGGTGGGTTTCCCAAGCCTAGCCAGCGCCGCCTACGACCAAGGCCGTTTTGCTGCCTCACATTTGGTGTTTGGCAAGCGTGATGACTCACTGGTCAAAAATATTCCAACGGGTATTTATACCATCCCTGAAATCAGTTCAATTGGCTGCACCGAACGAGAACTGACCGAGCAGAAAGTGCCCTATGAAGTGGGCCACTCCCAATTCAAGAGCTTGGCTCGTGCTCAAATCACAGGCCAAACCGTGGGGATGCTGAAATTGCTGTTCCACCGCGAAACACTTGAAATTTTAGGGGTTCATTGCTTCGGTGCGCAGGCTGCAGAAATCATTCACATCGGCCAAGCGATTATGCGCCAAAAGGGTACGGCAAATACCCTAATGTACTTTATCAACACCACCTTCAACTATCCCACAATGGCCGAGGCTTATCGGGTCGCGGCATTGAATGGATTAAATCGGGTACGTTAAATATGACTTCAGTTTTTGAAGCCATCTTAGTCTTTATATCGAACAACTTATTAGCTGGAACCTTAGCTCCCTCACGCGTGTTCATCATCGGGGCTGGGGTAGCGGGGCTACAAGCCATTGCTACGGCAAAGCGTTTAGACGCACGGGTTGAAGCGTTTGACACCCGTAACAGCGTGTAGATGATCGATCTACACGCTTTCTTTTTGTGAATTCACATGAAACCGTCTAAATTCTTCTACGGCTGGGTTATCACCCTGACCGCATTTGTCAGCCTTGCCATCGTTTTTGGCGGGCGTTTATCATTTCAAGTCTTCTTTGTCGCTCTGATCGAAGATTTTGGCTGGAGTCGGGCCAGCACGGCAGGCATTTTTTCGATTAGTATGGTAATCTTCGCTTTAACTGCGATACCATTTGGCTGGCTTTTGGATCAATACGGTCCGCGTGTGATGTTCTCCATCGGAGCTATTCTTTTTGCTGGGGGCATGATTGGAAGTAGCTGGATTACAGCCCAATGGCAGCTTTATGTCTGGTATGGCGTTGTTGCCTCACTCGGCATTACAGTTTTAGGTTTATCAAACTACGTCACCCTCATTGCACGATGGTTTTCTCGCAGACGGGGCACAGCGATGGGGATTGCCTTTGCTGGCACAGGTGTAGGGACACTGGTTATTGTGCCTCTGACCGAATATTGGATTACTATTTGGGGATGGCGCTGGGCGATGGTTGGGCAAGGTATTCTGTTGCTGGCCATTGTCTTACCAAGCAGTATCCTCTTCTTACGTATAAGGCCATCACTGATGGGGTTGTTTCCCGACGGCAACCAATCACCCAAGGAGCAGACACATACAGACTTAAAACAAATATCAGTCAATTGGTCGCTGTATGAGGCCCTTCGAACCCCCGCTTTTTGGCTCTTGCTGGTCGCTTCATTTGGGGCGTTGTTTTCAATGAGAATGTTAACGGTTCATCAACTAGCTGCTGCGGTCGATGTAGGTTTTGATCGTTTTTTTGCCGCAACGGTGATGGGGTTATCAGGGGGAATCGTGGTCGTCTCTTTTATCGGCTGGGGCATTCTGGCTGATCAAATTGGTCGGTCTCAGGCCTTCGTCATTAGTTCTGCCACCATGCTTGGGGCCATTATCACGTTGTTGTTAATTCAAAACGCCAGCCAAGTTGGGTTGCTCTATCTCTACGCTATACTTTTTGGTCTCGCCGAAGGATCACGCAGTTCGCTCTTAACCGCAATTATGAGCGATACCTTTCCAGGCAACAGTCTGGGTCGGATCAACGGTTTTGTGGGAATGGCCTTTGGGGCCGGGGCAGCTGCTGGCTCGTGGCTGGCTGGCTATCTATTCGATATCACCGGCAGTTATGCCGCAGCCCTATGGGTCTCATTGATTATCACCCTGATCTCTGGGGGCAGCGTTGGTCTGATCACACTTCCCCTATTTACCCCACGAAAATCATCAGCTAATAATTCATTACAAACTGCCAAGTAGTAACAACACAGTAAAAATGATAAATAACACAGCTTGGGGAAACTCCTTTAAGTTACCTAAATTTTTGCTATTTACCACGATTAACGTGCCGATAAAGCCAAGGTAGATCACGGAAAAGAGTTGGGCAATAAACGGCTCAGCGGGGATAAATCCGTCGGTGAGACCCATCCCTAGAACAAGAATAGCCATCAGAAAAATGAGAAAAATGCCTAAATGCCAGAACCATCTGACCGTGATTTTGGTAATCTCACCACTATAGTGAGTAGACATCATTTCTGTATTTAGTTGGTTAAAAATCCAGCGGTCCCCCAAAATCATGTGAATAAATCCTGAAACTGTAATCAATACACCAGCGATAATCCAATACCAATTCATTATTTCCTCTTTTTCGTTCAATTCTTAAATCGAGCCGACCCAAAGCAAAATCGTAACCGCAACCAAAATTACGACTTGGCTCAACTTGCCTAACTCTTTTGGATTTAGAGCGGCAACAACGCCAAACGTTATCATTGAGAAGCCGAGCATTAGGCTGGCCAACAGCATCCCGATAAAGTTCTCGGCAGGAATGACGCCATCGGTCAAGCCAATGATTAAAGCGATCGCCCCGATCCAAAATGAAATAAAGCTCCCTAGATACCAAAACCAACGGATCAAATTAAATGTTTGATTAGGCGAAAAGCCTGTCGTTGGTTTATTGCGAGCCAGATGGCTGATGACGTTTCGCTCACCTACAACGGTGTGCATCAAACCACCGATAATCATCAACACCCCAGAAATAATCCAGTACCAGTTCATAACTCACCTCTCAAAATCCACTTGCATTTTGCAAGTAATTATACGAAGATTATAATTCAACTACTTGCACTTTGCAAGTGGTATATTCATTTACGAAATAACAGGAAATAACGATGCGTTCAGACTGTCCAATTGCCACGGCCCTTGATTTATTGGGAGATAAGTGGTCGCTGTTGATTATCAGGGATATGATGTTTGAGGGGAAACAATATTATGGAGAGTTTTTACAAGCGGAGGAACGTATCTCAACCAACATTTTGGCCGACCGCCTCAGCCGTCTTGAAGAGGCTGAGGTTATCAAAAAGACGGCTAATGAAACAAACAAAACGCGATATATTTACACGCTCACGCCAAAGGGCATCGATTTATTGCCTGTTATTGTGGAAGTGGCAATGTGGAGCTTATACTACAACACCCAAACTACCTTGAATCCTCAGATACTTGCCGCCATCCAGGCGGATAAAGCAAGCTTTATACAATCGACAAAAGAATATTTGTTGACCACGATTAAGTAATTGCATAGCGAGGGTTGACTCACCTTGGCACAACATCCATCTTCGAGTATCATTACACAACTAAAATTATTCGCCAAGAGAGATTTATTAATGACGAACGATCAGACGAAGCCAAAGATTCAAAGTTACAGCGTTGAACGTAGTGTATATCAAGGGATACCCGTATTTTTGTTACAAAATAGTGCCAAGTTAACAGACGCGATGATTGCCCTACCGCAAGCGCTGGGACCGTTTGCGATGTTGTGTGATGGACAACATACAATCCCGGAAATCCGAGCCAAGTTGAAGTTCCAGCACGGTATCAATTTAGCGACAGATGAAATCGAAAATTTGCTCCAACAGTTTGATGAAGCGTTGATTTTGGATGGAGCACGGCAAAAAGAGGCCAAGCAGAAAGCAATCGACGAATACCGCTCGGGTCCATTTCGTATACCAGCTTTAGCTGGCCCCTCCTATCCAGCCGATGCCAATAAACTACGAGACCTCTTGCAGGGGTATCTTGATGCGGTGCCAAACGTACCAGCTTCCCCAGCCAGCAGCCGAGCCCTCATTAGTCCTCACATCGACTATCCACGCGGAGGGGAAGTCTATGCTCAAGTTTGGGCTAGTGCGGCTGAGGCCATTCGTGAGGCTGAGTTAATCATCATTTTTGGGACGGATCATAGTGGCGGTTACGGTACTCTAACCTTGACCCCGCAAAATTATGCCTCACCCCTGGGTGTGATGCCGACAGATCAGGCTGTGGTGCAGCGATTGGTCGATGTTTTGGGAGAAGAGGCAGCCTTTGCGGAAGAGTTGCATCATCGAGATGAATGGTCGATTGAGCTAGATTTGGTTTGGTTGCAATATTTACGGGAAGAAACCCCCTGCCCAGTCGTACCTATTTTGTGTGGCTCGTTTGGGCACTTTATCGCAGGCGAGGCCGATATTCAACAGGAAGCAGCTTTCCAGGCCGTTATGGAAGTGTTGCGTGATGAGATGAGCAAACGGCGTACTGTTATCGTCGCCTCTGGTGATTTGGCACATATGGGACCCGCTTTTGATGGTGATCCACTGGATGTGGCAGATCAGAGTCAAATGAAAATTGATGATGAAGCACTCATGGAAACGTTATGCCAAGGCAATGCTAATCAATTTTTTGAGTTTATGAAGGGGCAGTATGAGCGTAATGTCTGCGGATTGTCTCCCTTCTATTTCACCCTCGATTTGTTGGGTGAAACCAAAGGCCAAACAATTGCTTATGATCGCTGTCCAGCAGACCACAATAACACCTCCTTTGTATCAATTTGTGGGACGGTTTTTGAGTAGCCTATGGCAAAGTTGGTTCATCATCTGAAACAATATAAAGTAGAAACAACGGAAGCTGTTTATAGCAATCCATTTTACGTTGGGCAAGATATTATTGCTTGCGTAGTGACTCTACAACCTGGAGCCATTGTACCCGAGCATTCCCACGACCATCACGATGAAATCTTCGATGTCATTAGTGGAAAAGGAATCTTTCTGCTCGACAGACAAGAAATCAATTTAACGCCAGGCATGACGATTTGTGTCCCCGCACAGATGTTACACGGTTTAAAAGCCGGTAACGAACCGTGGGTATTACGAGAAACAGTCCACCAACACGTGTATGCACGACAGGCCTTAAAACGTGCCCTAATAAAACGGTGGCAAAAATTTAAACCATTTTTCAGATAACCCTTTATGAGCCAAAAACGAAAAGGGCGCCGTTACTATCCCGCCCCGCCGCGTAAATCAGTGAAAGAGGCATCAAAACATCGCACCCTCATCTTTTGTAAACCATATCGGGTACTTAGTAGCTTTACAGATGCAGAAGGACGAGTAGCGGTTGGCAATTATGTTGATGTGCCAGATGTCTATGCGGCGGGGCGACTAGATTATGACAGCGAAGGCTTGATGATCCTGACCTCGAATGGTAAATTAGCTCATCAAATTACCCACCCACGCCATAAGCTCAAAAAGGTGTATCTGGTTCAGGTAGAAAATATTCCAGATGAGACAGCTTTACAAACACTACGAAATGGTGTGATGATAAAAGAGAAGATAACCCGCCAGGCTGGGGCAACCCTTCTGAAAAGTGAACCAGATTTATTCCCCCGACCTGTTCCTATCCGTGAACGAAAAAATATTCCAACAGCTTGGTTAAAGATTACTTTGCAAGAGGGGCGCAAACGGCAAGTAAGGCAAATGACAGCAGCAGTGGGTCACCCTACCTTACGACTTGTTCGGGTGGCTATCGGCCCCCTCAAGCTAGGAAATCTGTTGCCAGGTGAATGGCGGGATATAGATATAGATGAAGAAGCTGCTTTAAGAAAGGTTTTTACCCGATTTTAAGCAACCGGCAAGAACTTTTAGAAAAACGATAAATGTCAACTAGCGATTTTTGCTCAAAATAAGATCCATTTGGCCTGTTTACGGGTAAATGAAATTTACCATAGATTATGGCGCGAAATTGACGATATTTGGTTTTTGAGTAATTCTTTATTTCCTAAAACTTTCTGCCAAATACTTAAGACCAACTAATTACAAGGTAGTAGTTTGTCCATTAAACGGGATTATATCATGATTATTATAGGTATCCCATCTTCCCGCTCTCAAAAACAGCCCCAATTAGACGTGTGTGCAAGGATCTGCTGTAATGAGTAATAATTTAAGTGAAGTCGAACAAGCTTATGCTCAGGCCAAACAATATGGGAAAGAGTTAGCCCAACTTTATGCAGCGGAAAAGAAAAGACGCTATGAGTTGGAACTCACAACACAAAAGTTACAAGCCATATTTGATACAGCCCCAAGTGCATTGGCCGTGGTTGATGATGAGTTAACCATCGTTGAAGCCAATCCCCGATTTCTTATGCTACTTGAGCTTTCTAAATCTTGCATTGGCCAAGCTTTGTCACAATTCCTGCCTATTGAAGAAATTCAGCAGGTTATGCAATCTCAAGAAATGGTCAACACCAATCTAGGCCACGTTGAGGTTGAAATCAACGCCCCATTATTGCGGACGTTATTAGTGACCTTTGCAGCATTAAAAGACAGGCAGGGTTGGGTTCTAATTTTACATGATCTGACAGAACGAAAACGGCTCGAAGGTCTTAAGGATGAATTTGTAAATATCGCGGCCCATGAGTTACGAACGCCTCTCGCTGGCATTATTGGGTTTGTGGGGGTTTTAGAAGAGGAGTTAAATGATGTCGAAAATCCTATTATTGAAAATTTGGTAGAACTGATTTTACAGTCTAATCAACGTCTCAAAGTGATTATTGACGAGTTGGTTAGCTTTGCTGCAACACATCGCGGGGCAACGGGTAGCCTACATTTAGTCAATATAAATTTAAATTGGCTCTTAACAAAAACTGTGAAATTGTTAGAAGACACAATCGAAGCGAAAGACATTACCTGTCACTTTGAACTGCCAGTGAAGGATATGACTATTCAAGGAGATCAATTTATTCTGGGTGATGTCATGTATCAAATTATAAAAAACGCGGTTACCTTTAATAAATCAAAGGGGCAAATATTTATTCGCGTTCAATCCATTCCGATGGTCGATTTACCAGACCTCAAGCCAAATTTCAAGACATTTTCTGATGAGCAAGAAGTCACAATCATTGATATTGAAGATACAGGGATTGGTATTCCTCAGACTGATCTGGCCAGAATTTTTGATCGATTTTATCAGGTCGAAGAGCACTTAACCCGAGGCGTTGGCGGATTAGGATTAGGGTTGACGATTGCCCAACATGGGGTGGAGCGGCACGGTGGGCAAATAACTGTTACAAGTGAGTTGGGCAAAGGTAGTACATTTCGAATCGTCTTACCTTATATCACCGAGTTAACTGATGTTTCCATTGATAATCGAGTGGATGTAGCCTATCAGCAAACCATCATATATGCCAAAGAAATTGCCCGAGCGATGGCTTCAGAACGTAAAACTAATAAAAAAATCGATACAATAAATAACCTAGGGAGCGCGTTGGACACCAAGTTACACGATTTGTCTAATCTGGACCCAGATACACCCGCCCATAAAGAAGCCCTAGCTACACTCAAACAGATTACCCAGCAAATCCTAGATTTATCTACAATGAGCAAAATCAGTTGACCTCAAAGGAGTAAGTAGAATGAAAAAAATTTTAATTGTTGATGACCAATTAGAGGTTCGCGAATTGGTCCAAATTACTTTAGAGGTCGGTGATTACAATATTTTTACAGCAGAAAATGGTAAAGAGGCTCTAGAGGTTGCCCGTCGCGAACAGCCAGATATTATTTTGCTCGATATAATGATGCCTGGAAGCAATATTGACGGATTTGAAGTTTGTCGGCAGTTGAAGTCTGACGACAAAACCGCTGACACTACAATTATTATGTTATCGGCCAAAGGTCAAGATGATGATATCGACTATGGTAAAGGGATGGGAGCCGATGATTATTTTACTAAACCATTTAGTCCAATTGCACTTATTCAAAAAGTTGAGGAGGTCATGAGTCGGTCTGCCTAACAATCAAATCTTTTGTTGATATAAAACCTTCATTCGTTTGTTATCATTTTGTAGCCCAAAGTTACCAGGACGGTCTTCCTATAGATTTTGAGATTTATAGATGTTATAATCGGGCTATAAATTTAAGCTAAATTAACAAAAAAACAAAACAGGTTTTAGTTGGCAGGAGGTTCCTTATGGCGCACCAAAACGGTACTCAACACTCAGTCTTAGCGGGTGACATGGCTTTGGATATGGACAAGTCTGTACTCAGCAAAAATGGAAATGAAATACATCTCACACCAAAGGAAACTAAAGTGATGGCCCTGCTGATGCAAAATGTGGGCAAAGTTGTTAGCCGGAGCATCTTGATGCAGGAAGTTTGGGATACAGAATATTTAGGTGATACCCGAACCTTGGATGTACATATATGTTGGCTACGCCAAAAAATCGAGGAAGATCCTCGTATTCCTGAATACATCTTGACCCGTCGTGGTCAAGGCTATGAATTACGCGTATAATTCTAAGATCAATCCGCTTCTCCCCCTTCCTAAAGCCATATAACCCTTTATTGACTGTCAATAATCCGTTGAGTAAATAAAGACCCTACCAGGTGTAGGGTCTTTATTCTTATTCAGCACACCTTCTTTCATAATCATAGAAAAGACAATGGCCTCCCCTCATCAACTGTGTTATACTCGACACAAATCTAAGCACATTGTGATCTTTCTATGGAAAACTATTTTTACCGACATCTTTCAAGTTTTTTATTAATATTTTTAGTGGGCTGCTCTACCCCCTCACTATCATCTACCCCTACCTCAATGCCGCAACCTACTGCTCCTACGGCAGCTACCGAAACTACCTTAGCCCAAACTGAGCCAACACCATCACCAGAACCATCTGAGGTTTTACCAGCAATCACTTACAATGAGATCAAACAGGGAGAAATTATCACGCCGCTTGAAACAGAAACGTGGCAATTTGAGGCTAAAGTGGGTGATCGGGTGAGCGTAGTTGTCAACAGTCAATTTGACAGCTATTTGGAATTGATCGCACCGACGGGAGAATTAATGGCCCATAATGATGATTATGGAGATAGTCTCAATGCAGCCCTAATCGATATTCCTGTGACACAAAGTGGCCCTCATCAAATTATTATTCGAGGCTTTGGCGAAAGCACAGGCACCTATGCCTTGGCCTTGACAGGCGGTCACCCTGCCTCAAGCGGGGGCACAATAGAAAATGATGATACAAGAACTGTTTTGCTTTCTCAAGATGGTCTTAAATGGCATTATGAGGGTAAGCAAGACACCTTTTTGACAATCACCGCTAAAGGAAATGATGGGGTTGACTCACTCTTATCATTATACGATCCAAACGGAGCCTTACTCATCACTGATGATGATAGTGGGACCAATCTTGATGCTGAAATTATTGAATTTCCACTCATCACTGATGGCAAATACACCATTCGGGTCCAAGCCATTGAACAAACAGGGCTGGCCACAATAACTGTAAAAAGTTCAGCAACGCTCAGTGGCGGTGGAACCCTGACTGTGGGGGAAACTCGAAAGGGTTTATTAAATGCCGGACGAACGCATCTTTGGACATTCACAGGTAAAGCAGGTCAAATTGTCAATCTCCTGTTAGCCTCAAGCGAATTTGATACATTTTTAGAGTTACGGGACTCTACAGGAACAATTTTGGCTGAAAATGATGATTATGAAGGAAGTACAGACTCCGTCCTTGATCGTTTCGTTTTATTAGCCGATGATACTTATACGGTTGTTGTCCGTGGTTTGTCAGACACAATTGGTGGGAATTACGAAATTGCACTTGATACAATCGCCGTACCAACGGGTGGTGGAGATTTGGAGATAGGTTCGCCGACAGAGGCAGTGTTGCTGCCTGGCTATGTGGATAATTGGTTCTTTGAAGGTGAGGCAGATTCCTTTGTTACAATTCGAGCCACGTCATTGCAATTGGACACTTACTTAGAATTGTATGATGCAGACGGGAATCTTCTCGTTGAGGACGACGACAGCGGGGGTTCCCTGGATGCGGCTCTCATCCAGATTCCACTCACCGATACAGGGCAGTATCAAATTGCTTTGCGCTCATCAACCGAAACCGATGTGAGTGGTGTATATGAAATCACCTTACAAATTGGGGAAGATGTCGCCCCTAGCGATCAGCTCACATCGGGTGAAATTCAAGCAGCGATATTAGAAGCTGGGGAGCAACATAGCTGGACCATTGAAGCGACTGTAGGAGATTTCATCACAATCGAAATGAATTCAGACACATTAGACACCCATCTCTCCTTGTTTGATGAGGAGGGAACACTCTTGACCCTCAATGATGACTATAATGGCACGCAAGCGGCCATCGTCAATCACATTATCCAAGAAGATGGCATTTATCGTATCGTTGCTCGAGCTTATTCAGCCGATGAGGATGGTGATTATACGATTTTAGCCCAAGTCACTGACCAAGCTATCGCCGCCCCATAACGTAAACAAACCAATCAATCAGGAGACATCCAATGCCAGTTCAAAACAGCCATCTTCTACAAGCCCTAGAGAACGAACGACGTTATATCGCCAGAGAGCTTCACGATGAAGTTGCCCAAACCACCTTACAGTTAGGGTTACAAATCGGCATATGTCAAAAGCTACTAGAACGGGGAATGGCTGAGATGCTGACCGATGAATTAGCCCAGCTCGAAGAACGCATTCAACTTGCCTCCAGACAAGTACGTGAGATGATTGCTGATATGCGCCCGCCAAAAGTAGAAGACGAAGCAACACTTAATGATTACCTCCGATTTGTGATAGAGATACATCAAGAGCGAGGCGGTACTCCGGTTGATTATGAGCTTAATTCAAAAAGTTATTCTGATTTATCAACGGAGGTAAGCCTCACCCTAGCTCGCGTTGTTCAAGAAATTCTGCTCAATACCCGAAAGCACGCAGAAGCGTCTAATATTCGACTGACAGTAACCGAACAAGACAAGGCATATGAAGTTGTTGTGGCTGACAATGGGAAAGGGTTTGATCTTATGGAGGTACAGTCTCGCCCAGTTGATAAAGGTGGGGCTGGCTTAGCCAATCTTCGGGCCCGGGTGGCCGCGATTGGTGGGACTCTAGAAATTTCAACGGGGCCAAATTCTAATGGCACAATGGTCTCAATTAATTTACCCAAATAAAAAACGCCAAGCAACTAAGCTTGGCGTTTGCATTTAATTTGAAACAAATTTAGACTTTTACCCACAAATACAATTTATGTCCTTCATCCGCCTCTTCCCAACGTGCGGCTAAAATATCAAGCTCACCCCGTTCACCACCTTCACCCGTTGGAAAATCGAGTCGGGCTGGGCGGCCATCACGCCAGGCATCCTCACAACGCTTTACAAGCTTTGGTCCATCAAATGTTCGCATCTCACACAACGCAATATCGCTGTACTCTAAACTCTCCAAAACGCCAAAGGCCCAATCGCTAGAAACATCACGAAAATCAGGGGGTGGGCCTTCTACAATTGTAATATAGGCGGGTTCATGCTTTTGAATCATTTTATTTTTCACCCTATATAAATTAATACATATACATCATCTGTACTTAACCATTATATTCTACTCAAAAAACAGGCCGTTGCCAACTTCCTATCAAAATTGAGGGGCTATTTTAGGCAATAAATTGCAGGAGTGGGTATAAATTACCATTTTGATGATAAGATGTTTTTTATTTTTGGGGAATTACGGGAGAGGATGGGAGTCGAACCCACCGACGCTTGCTGCTCGCAACCGCCCACTGATTTTGAAGACCAGGGCCGCCACCGGACGACATCCACTCCCACCTGATATTGTAGACGGATTTTTTTATTTCGCAATTGTCATAATGATTCACCCCTGTTCGGCTGTCATTTGACAACCCTATCCCTTTGTGATATATATTTCGCCGATCAAATAATCAAGCAATAGCTATGACGGAAACGAGTAGGTAAAGGGATCTTATAACTGAGTTCTTGTTGTAATAGCGAGTCTGGGATGGTGCAAGCCAGATACAACACCTTGACCGAAAATCCTTCCTGAGCTGCTGACTGAAAGATATAGATTTGTAGAGTGACTAGAGTTCATAGGGTTTATAGAGTTGAAAAATTTTAACTCTACTAACTCTATAAACGCCACAAACCCTACAAACTCACATCAATTAGGCTCAGCCGGAATCGCCAACCGTTATCCAGGCGGATCTATAGAATAAAATGATCTGTAGATCAATGAGCGGGTGGGCCATCGACATCGATGACTCCACCAACTTGGGTGGTACCGCGGGAAATCAAACTCTCGTCCCAAATTGGGATTGAGAGTTTTTTGTTTTCAAAAATTGGAGGGAAGATGACTGAATTATTAGCACATACGGATGCTTATTTACAAGAATTCGAAGCAACTGTCGTTGCACTCAACACAGAAGAAAATGCGGTTGCGCTGGACAAAACGGCCTTTTATCCAGGTGGGGGCGGGCAACCCTGTGACTACGGATACATCAGTGATGTACCTGTGACAAAAGTGAAACGGCAGGGCGAACACATTTGGCATTGGCTTAATGGCGATCTTCCAGCGGAAGGAGACACTATTCAAGGCAAAATTGATTGGGATCGCCGCCACAAATTGATGCGAACCCACACGGCGTTTCACATCCTATGTGGTGTTGTTTGGCGAGATTACGAGGCTCAAGTAACAGGCGGCAATATGGATGTGCTGAAAGGGCGAATGGATTTTGAGTTTGAGCGGTTGCAACAAGATCTCGTTCAGGAAATCGAGGAAAAACTGAACGCCGAAGTTACAGCCGCACGTGATATTCACGTCAACGTTCTACCTCGTGAAGAAGCCTTCCAAATCCCCGACCTGATTCGGACAAAAATTAATTTGCTCCCAGAAGGCATTATGGAAGTCCGCACTGTTGAAATCGAAGGCCTCGATTTACAGGCCGATGGGGGTACTCATGTAGCCAACACCTGTGAAGTGGGTACAATCAAGGTCGCTGGATACAAGAGTAAAGGAAAAATTAACAAGCGAATTATGCTTGAGATTGAATAAGTGAGATTTGAGATCAGAGATTAAGAAGATGAACTAAGCAGAATAATATAATCTTTAGTCTTTTATTTTGACACTATCATCAACTTTATGAGGGATGCACTATTATGAAAGAGCAGATGAACTACTTCCACCCTGCTTCACCCGACGTCAGCTTTGCGGCGTTGGATGAGGTGGTGTTGGAACATTGGGAAGAAAATCAGACCTTTGAAAAAAGCGTTGAGCAGCGGTCTGATGACAATCATTACGTATTTTACGATGGGCCACCCTTTGCCACGGGGCTGCCTCACTATGGACACATTATGACCAGCATCATCAAGGATGTGGTGCCCCGTTTCTTCACGATGAAAGGCAAGCGGGTTGAACGACGCTTTGGCTGGGATTGCCACGGCGTACCCGTTGAGTTTGAGTTAGAGAAAGAGATGGGGCTTAATGGTCGAGCCGATATCGAAGAGATGGGGATCGGCAACTTTAATGAAGCCTGTCGAGGGATTGTGTTGCGTTACACTCGCGAGTGGCGACAAGTCATCACCCGCATTGGCCGCTGGGTCGATTTTGACAACGACTATAAAACAATGAACCCCGAGTACATGGAAACGGTTTGGTGGGTTTTCAAAACGTTGTGGGAAAAGGGACTAGTTTATCGTGACTATAAGGTCGTTCACTACTCTTGGCGACTTTCGACGCCCTACTCAAACTTTGAGGCGACTCTAGATGATGCCTACCGCGAACGTCAGGATCCCTCTGTTGTTGTCAAATTCCAGTTAGATGATGAGGACACAAAAGTGCTGGCTTGGACCACCACACCGTGGACCCTGCCTTCAAACTTAGCCCTAGCTGTCAGCCCAGACATCACATATACAAAAGTAAAAAATGGGGATGGCACCAACTATGTGTTGGCAAAAAGTTTGCTTGGTCAGCATTTCAAAGAGGGCGAGTATGAAGTTGTGGAGGAATTTAACGGGGATCGACTGGTCGGAAAACGATACCAGCCGCTACTTCCCTACTTCGCTGACAAGAAAGAAGAAGGAGCCTTCCAAATTCTATCAGGCGAGTTTGTGTCAGACAGTGATGGGACGGGCATCGTGCATATGGCCCCAGCCTTCGGGGAAGACGACTTTTATGCGTGCCGAACGGCAGGGATCTCATTAGTTAATCCCGTTAATGATACGGGTGACTTTACCGCTGAGGTTAGCGACTTTGAGGGCTTAAACGTCTTTGATGCAAACCGGCCGATCATCCAAAAACTCAAAGCGGATGGGACCCTCTTTTCGCAAAAAACGATCTTGCACTCCTACCCGCACGACTGGCGTACCGATACGCCGCTCATCTACCGGGCCATTCCTTCGTGGTATGTCGATGTGACGGCCTTCAAAGAACGAATGTTGGCCGCGAATGAACAAATCAACTGGTTCCCAACACATGTCAAGCACGGGGCCTTTGGGAAATGGTTGGAAAATGCCCGTGATTGGGCTATTTCGCGCAATCGCTATTGGGGTGCGGCTATTCCAGTATGGCGTTGTCAGGAGTGCGATCATCAAATGGTGATTGGTAGCGTGGCTGAACTCAAGGAACTATCAGGTGTCGAGGATATCACCGATTTGCATCGTCATTTTATCGATGACATCGAGATCCCTTGCCCAGAATGTGAGGGCGTGGCGCGACGTGTGTCCGAGGTGTTGGATTGCTGGTTTGAGTCAGGCTCAATGCCCTACGGTCAGATTCATTATCCATTTGACAATGAGACGTGGTTTAAGAACAACTTTCCAGCCGACTTTATCGTGGAGTACATCGGTCAAACTCGGGGTTGGTTCTATACCTTGATCGTGCTCAGTACGGCGCTATTCGACTGCCCGCCATTTACCAACTCGATCGCCCACGGCATCTTGTTGGGTTCAGATGGCCGAAAGATGAGCAAGCGGCTGAAAAATTATCCCGATGTAGATGAAACCATTCGCAAATATGGGGCGGATGCGCTACGGCTCTATTTGATGGGCCATCCTGTGATCGATGGGAACGATAGTAGCATTGAAGAAGCGGGTATCGCCGAAATGTTACGGCGCTTCGTAATTCCAGTTTGGAACGCATTTAGCTTCCTGACCCGATATGCCGACATCGATGGTTGGAAGCCTGCATCAGGCTTTGCTGACGGCGGTTCGCCAGAATCCATGCAAAATGATCTCGATCGGTGGATTCTGTCTCGAACGTATGCCCTAACCTATGACGTTGATGCCGCCTTGAGCGCCTATCACTTGCGAGACGGGGTTAGCTTATTGTTAGAATACGTCGATGATCTAAATAACTGGTACATTCGTCGTTCACGAGATCGCTTCTGGAAATCAGAAAAAGATGGCGACAAGTTAGCTGCCTATCAAACATTACACGAGGTGGTGGTGTTATTATGCAAGACGGCCGCACCGCTCACCCCATTCTTTACCGATTTGATCTATAAAAACCTGACGGGACACGACTCAGTTCACTTGCAAGATTGGCCAATGCCAGATCAAGCGATGATCGACACCAACCTCAATGAGAAAATGGCTGAAATCCGACAGATTGCCTCATTGGGTCTGGCTGCTCGCTCAAAAGCAGAAATCAAGGTTCGCCAGCCCTTAAACAAGGTCACTGTTCGGACAAATCAGACCTTGGATCAGGTCGATCAAGAATTGTTGCTGGATGAGTTAAATGTCAAAAGTATTGACTTGGTTGACGACGTGAGTGAGTACACCTCGCCTATTGCCAAACCCAATGCCAAAGTTATCGGTCCCAAGTTTGGCAAGGTCACGCCACAGATTATGAAGGCTGCGAAGTCAAATGATTTCGAGGTATTAGCCGATGGTCGCTACAAAGTGGCGGGTAATAATGAGTGGGTTTTAGATGCCGACGTCATTAATGTCCATTATGAAGGCAAGGAAGGCTTCGCTTGTGAAACCAAAGACGATTTAGTTGTTGTCCTAGACGTTAATCTGACCGATGAACTCAAGCAGGAAGGGATGGTCCGCGACTTGGTTCGTCATATCCAAACCTTGCGAAAAGAGGTCGATTATCGATTGGATGATCGAATCGTCGCTGGGGTCATTACTCAGGATGCACAGCTTCAAACAACGGTTGCCTCACATAGCGATTTCATCAAGGCCGAAACCTTGGCTGACACATTAATGAGTGAGGATACTAAGGCTTGGGATAAGATCAAAGGGGTTGATGTTGAAGGTGTTGAGGTTCAAGTTGCGGTCAAAAAAGTGTAATCGGATCGATTAAGAAATCAATCCAGTTACTGAAAAAAGCTCTCGTCAGGTTACGAGGGCTTTTTTCTTCAAGAACTCATTAAAAGCCTGTTCTTTTGGTCATTGTGCATTAGCTTTTAATCCATTAAGCTAACCAAAATCAAATTTGGGAGATGATCATGTTTGATATAACAACCTTATCAGTATTTATTGCAGCAGCACTCTTACTACTCATTACCCCTGGCCCGGCAGTGCTTTACATCGTGGCCCGGAGTATTGATCAGGGGCGAATGGCAGGCATTGTGTCGGCGCTGGGTGTTGGGGTTGGGAGCTTAGTACACGTGATTGCAGCAGCATTGGGTTTGTCAGCCCTGCTTGTCTCTTCGGCTGTAGCCTTTAATATCGTCAAATATCTAGGAGCAGCCTATCTAATTTATTTAGGTGTGCGTAAATTTATGGAGTCTGATACGATTTCAGAAGATCAAGTTGTCACCCATAAACGCCTGATTGATATTTTTAACCAAGGTGTAGTCGTCAATCTCCTCAACCCAAAAACAGCCCTATTTTTCTTTGCCTTTTTGCCTCAATTTGTCAATACTGGACAAGGCAGTATTGTTATGCAAATTATGGTTTTGGGAACAATTTTTATTGTGCTAGGGATACTGAGCGATGGGGTTTATGCGGTATTAGCAGGGGCACTGCGAGGTTGGCTGAAGAAGCAGGGCCAGTTTTTCAAAGCACAGCGTTATTTTGCGGGCACTGTATTTATTGCTTTGGGGATTACAACAGCATTAACAGGGACCAAGAAGTAGGGTCGCTCCGTTATTTTGGCAATTGCTCAACAAATCGCTCGATTATACCAACCACAGCTTGCTCATTCGTTTGATCGGCATCATCCATTTCTGGATTCCACATCGTGACAGAAATTGCGGCAATCTGACCTGTTTTAGCTAAACGGGTCAGCACAGCCTCAATCGTTTCCAATGACGCGCCACCCGATGCCGGATAATCAACGGCCCCCATATCATCAGTGCGGAGTACATCCGTATCAAAATGGACATAAATCGGCTTGTCCGGCAGATCAACTGCCTCTAGCTCCGAGACATCGGCCAAATGAACAATGTTGGAGGCACTGACCGCCTCCTTTTCGCCGGGGTCGAGGTCGCGGGCATCGGTTAAAATCACATCTGTGTCAGGGTGTGTTTTACCCTTTGCGGCGGTTACAATCGTTTGATCCCCCAAACCACACAACATTGCCAAAGGCATCCCACCAATAAATCCGCTGGGTGTTGTTTCGGCTGTGTTAAAATCGCCGTGTGCATCGAACCAGACAATCGTGAAATCAGACAACTCGCGTTGCAGACCAGCCACTACGCCGATGCTAAAGGTGCAATCCCCTGCAATAACAACAGGCAGTTGCTCTTCCTGTCGAAAAGCAGCAACTTCATCGGCCAGGACTGAGCATAATGTACCCATTCTTTCTAGCGGTGTGCCAGACAAAGCAATCGGGGCCATAATTCGCCAATTGTGTCGGGTCACACCCGCACGTGGGGCGTTAAATTCGCCCATCCAGTAGGGCGCAGATAAATAGACAGGTTTCATCTTACCACTCCTCGTAATCTACGCCAGAAGGCAAAAACCATTGTCGCTGGGTAAAGATCTCAAAGTTGTAACGACTAAAAAGTGAGAAGGAGTGGGCCGTTGAGTATAAAACCTTGAGTTGATAGCCCATCTCATCGGCATCAGTCAACATTTGATGAACCAACGTGGTGGCCACCCCCTGCCGTCGATAGGCATCGGCTGTACAAACATTGGAGATACTGGCTACCCCGTCTAAACAAATCAACGTACCCGCCCCTACAGGTTGCTCATCAACAAAGGCCAAGTAATAGCGAATGGTATCTCGCAAATCCTCACTGAGATGGAGGACTGGATGTAGCTTAATCATATCATCAAGATTGTAGTCAAACGTTTGGTGAAGGAGGGTACAAAATGCAGTCAGCGATGGCACATTGGTAACATGCTCAACCGTCGCACCAGAGTTGAGTTCAATACCGTCAAAATTAGATGGTCCATCAAAATACATAGCCAGATGCGGCGGCAGCGGTTGATAATGTAATTTGTCGAGATAATCAGGGCCTTCTGGGAATTGATCGTGCACCAACTCAACCGCATACAACACGCCCATCGAAGAAAAAAAGGCGGCAGTATCAGCTAGGGTATCATCGGTCAATCCTTCGGGGGTAAGGGGTTGAAATATATTGTAGGTTGAGACCGGCACGCCGCTATAAGCACGGGTCCAATCTCGCATAAGTTCAAACATCCCTCCACTAATTGTCCGATAAATCTTGGATCTGGCACTAATCAAATGCTGGTCAAGTTTGGCCCGGATTTCGGGATCCATCGTATCTCTTCCTCTCAAAGACGATATATACTTCCAACGTCGTAGCTTATACCGTAAGCAGGTATCAGGCAAATTTTTTACCTTTTATTTCCAGATATATAAACAAAAATCCCGATAAATCATAGACATAATTTATCGGGTAAAATATCATAAGTACAGTTGCTAAACAAGACGTTTACCAATCACCCTCCTCACGCAGCCAAGGGGTCATAATGCCATCATCAGGGGGCACACCTAAAGCATCAGCCACACGATTGATATAATTGAAAAAAGAGGTGATCTGCACGATATCATGAATTTCTGCTTCAGTATAGCCGTGCGACCGCAAATCCTTAATATCTTGTTGCTGCATTTTTTCTGGTGTACGGGTCAATTTCACCGCAAACTCTAACGTAGCCAAGATCGCTTCTGGCAAACCAGCCGTTCGCCAATTCTCAGCAAACCGATCAACTAAGTCATCATCATTCGCCTCTTCACGGAGGTCGTGCAAATGTGCTTGTGTTCAGTAATGGCAATGATTTTCTTGTGAAACAACCACCGCGATCATCTCACGCTCGGGACGGCCCAGTCTTTCGCTTGATTGAATGAGCGTGGCCCCATACAAACGCATCGAGGCCTGCAGGGCTTTTGGATTCGGACTCATAATTCGGACAATATTCCAAATTCGGCCCGCCCGTTTCATTGCTTTCTCAAATTCGGATTTGAGCAAGCCCTTGGCTTCTTCATCAAACACCCAGCGGATCCAGGGTTTCAATGTGGGTCTCATAACCCCTTCTCTTTCCGCCACGCCAAAATTTCAGCGGCATGTTGACGTTCGTGCTCCTCGACGACATCTACGACGTAACTGCGTATTGTGATCACACGGCCATCGCGTTCATGACGTGTATCAATTTCGACATAATCAAGATTTGAGAGCATGTGTACGACCGCCTCATGCGTTTCCTGTAGCTTTTGTTGAATTTCATCAACTGATTTAGTCTGCCACAAATTAAGGGTTTGTTGATTGTAAGCCTCACGATTAATCAGCGGAATTTCGTCGGCACGGGCCTCAGTAATTAGCGGAAGAATAGAAATCACCCACTCATCCCACCCTATCAAATGGGCTAGGATATCTTTGATCGTCCAAGCTTCATACACGAGCACCTCAGTGAGTTCAGCCTCTGAGAGGCCCGCTATCGCTCGTAAAATTTCAGCACGCCCGTATTTAAAGTCAGCAACAATAGACTCAATACTAGCCACTAGACTCCTGCTCCAACTTCCACTCAACCAGTCCCTTTAGGGCACCCGTCGGGCAAACCCCAACACAGTTTCCACAGAACACACAAGTTGTATCTGGCATATCTTCATCAAAGAAGGTGGCGACATGGCTTTCGATACCACGCTTACCCCAAGTCAGGGCAAAGGTGTGCTGAACATCTTCGGCACACACCTGAATACAACGCCAACACATCACACACTGAGAGTAATCTCGGATGTAGAAGGGGTTGTCCTCAAAGACATCAAACTCACGTTTGACGCCACCCGCAAAGCGCTCTACATCAGCCCCACTTTTTTCGATTTGTTGCTCAATTTCGGGAGCCTCACTCAAATCAACTGTCGAGGCTAAGAGTTCCAAAATAACTTTTTGGCCCGATTTCACCCGATCAGATTGAGTATTCACTTCCATATCTTCAGCCACAGGAACCACACAAGCTGGTTGCAAAACACGCTGGTTTGTCACCTCAACTGTACACAAACGACAAATTGCTGGTGGTGTTAAGGAGGGATGATAGCAAATGGTTGGGATTTCAACACCAACTGATGCGGCTGCATCCAAAATTGTTGTCCCTTTGGGAACGGTCACACTTTGACCGTCGATTGTTAAATTTATGGTCTCACTCATTATGTGTCTCCGAGAGATTGTCGTTGTCTACTTACCATTCTCAAAAAATTCAGGCCAGCGCTTGATCGCATCAGTCGCAGCCCAGCCTGCAGATTGCCCTAAGCCACAAATACTGGTATCAGTCATCACTTGAGCTAATTCTAAAATAGTGTCCACATCACCTGTGCGACCTTGCCCCTTTTGGATACGATTCAGAATCTCAGCTTGACGCTGTGTCCCAATTTGGCAGGGGTAACATTTGCCACAGCTTTCGTGCGAGAAGAACTCGCCGACCGTGGTAACAACCTCAACCGGATTAACAGTATCATCAAAGACAATGATCGTACCCGCCCCAATCGTGCCACCCACTTCTTTGAAGGCCTCAAAGCTAATAATGGTATCAAGGTGTTCTGGTTGAAGGAAAGTTCCTGCCGCGCCCCCCGTAAGAATGCCTCGTAACTTACGCCCTTCAATGACCCCACCAGCCAAATCCTCAATGAGAAACCGCAAGGGCATGCCAAAGGCCACTTCATACACCCCTGGACGTTTTACAGAGCCACTAACTGCAAACAGTTTCGTTCCAGCAGAGTCCTGGGTTCCTAAGGAGTGATACCAAGCCCCACCGTGCAAAATAATCGCTGGAACCTTGGCGAAGGTTTCAACATTGTTGATAACAGTAGGTCTACCCCAAAGACCGTGCGTTGTCGGGAAAGGTGGGCGCAACCGTGGGAAGCCACGTTTTCCTTCAAGAGCTTCCATCAGCGCAGTCTCTTCACCACAAATATAAGCCCCTGCCCCACGCCGAACACCAATGTGGCAGGTAAAGCCTGAGTTTTGAATATTTTCACCAAGCCAGCCTGCCTCTTCTAAAGCCTTAACAGCTCGAACAAAACGTCGATAAATTTCGTGATGCTCGCCACGAATATAAATGAACCCTTGCTCGGCCCCAACTGCATAGCAGGCAATCATCAAACCTTCTAACACGCGAAATGGATCATTGTCCATCAAAACCCGATCCTTAAATGCCCCAACTTCACTCTCATCCGCGTTACAAATGACGTGTCGTGGTCCAGGTGGGTTTCCGGCGGTAAACTCCCATTTCAATCCTGTAGGGAAAGCCGCCCCACCCCGGCCAACTAATCCACTTTCTTTGATGGTACTAATCACCGTCTCCGGGGTCATTTGGGTTAAGACTTTGCGAAATGCAGCTACTCCTCCCTGCGACCGATAATCATCCAGACTTTCCGGATCAACAACATTGACATTGGCCAAAGCAACCTTAGCTACACCCCCAATTTTATTTTCAACCTGTTCATTTCGAGGCTCATTGTTGAGCAACGAGTCAAGGGAGTCAGTTGAAATATTGTAGTGGCGTGTTTCATTGACCAAAGCAGCCGGGGCGTGATCACACAGTCCTAAACAGCGAATCGGCTCAATGGTATATTCACCATCTGCGGTCATTTGATTAGGCTCAACTTGAAGATGATGGCACAACGCCTCTTCTACAGCGTGTGATCCACCCATCGAGCAGGCCGCATCTTCACACACTCGAATAATCTTCTTACCAATGGGTTCGGTGTAAAACATCGTAAAAAATTCAGTGACACCATACACATCAGCCAATGGCAATTTTAGGCTATGGGCAATATGAGCCATCACCTCACGAGGCAACCAGCCGCCATAGATATTCTGAGCTTCGTGCAAAATTTCGGGGAGGCGGGAACGATCAGGTAGATTATGTCCCCAAGTTGTCGTTTGCTCGGTCAAAAGCTTTTCCAGCGCCTCGGCCTCGGGCGAAACACCACCGAGTTCACTCCATAACTGTTCAATTTGATCGGAAACAGATGCTTCAGTGACATCTGAAGCTAAAGAGAGGTTATACTTACGATTCCAATCTAGAGAGGTCAAAGCCTCACCAGAAAAAATCTGCTGATCCTTCAATCGCTCGGCTTGAAATAGAGCATAATCTTCAAAGAGCGCCAAACGGGGAGATAAATCTGTGGGATCAAGACCAAGAACTTCAGCCCCTTCCCGCAGACCAGTATCGACCCAAACATCTGAACGTAACACACCTGCCTGAGCGTGCTGGATAAAACACCGCAACCAAAACAAACTAGCTCGGCTAGCTTGACCTGCCCACAGGTCAGCTGTAAATCTTTCGAGTTTCTCAGTCATTAATTGCCTCTTCGCAGAAGTATAAAGATATTGGTAAAGGGTTGAAATAGTAACCTAATTTAGGGGTGAGGGCAAATGGTTAGAGCGTATAGGAGAAGGGGGATTGCTCGCCTCAATTTGATAAAAATTTGGCGACTTAATGACCAAGTCCGATCACCCTTTCAGTTTTTTAGGGAGGCTCTGCTCTACATATTTTTTCCCCGCATCGGTCAGGGTCATATTCCCGTTTTTCGCGACCTTAATCCAGCCTCGCTGATCAAATGTATTTTCAATGTTTAAGGGTGCGCGGATTTTTGCTGAACGATAACAGGTATAGAGATGATTGATTGTGATGGGCTTAACTTTGAGCAAGTGCTGAAGATAGTAAAGAAATACGATATTGTGCTCCTCATTGGTAATGGGCAATTTTGAGTCCATAAAATCTACCAAAGAAGGATAATTTTTTGTACCAGCCAGCTCGATATCATCAATGATTGTGTAGGTATAGGTTGTCGTACGTGAACGTGTTGGGGATTTTTGAACAGGTGTTTCCGCAGGTGTAGGCTCGAGATCAGCCCCAGAAACATCGGGCAAACTTTTTGGCTCCGGCTTGGCTTGTTCCGTTACAGCGGGTTCAGGTTTCTTGCGACGAGGCCGACGTTTTGCTGGCTTATCCTCCGGTGGGGCAATACCAGCAAAATGCGCTTTGAAATCTGCATAAATATTTCTAACAAAGGCCTCAGTTCCCTCAACTTCCAATAGCCCCTGTGATAAATCGATTTTTAGTTTGGTCGTCATAAGCCCTCTTCCTTCAAACAAATAATCCTTGCCAAAATTATAACATACTCTCAAGGCTCATCACAAGCATCTGTTTTCAATGTTTGACAATCCATCTAAAGCGGTCCATAGTTATCCAGTTCAAGTGGACTAACAAATCATGCTAACTATTGGAATTGATTATACATCGGCAATACATCAATCAGCGGGTATCGGACGCTACACCAATGAAATGGTTCAAGCCCTTGCCCGGCTGAATCTTGAGCCGCACCCTCAATATCGCCTCTTTTCAGCGGATGCAGGGCAGGACGCCAACCCAAATTGGGATAATCATCACCTGAGTTGGCATCCAACACGGCTAACGGAGCGATGGTTAACACGTCTCTGGTATCGGCTACAGCTACCGTTGCCCGTTGAGTGGTGGACTGGCCCTGTTGATGTGTTTCACGCCCCAGACTTTTTTCTACCGCCTGTTAAACCCAATACAAAAACCGTGGTCACTATTCATGATTTATCATTTGTTCGGGAACCATCATCTGTCATGCCTGGTATGAGCCATCACCTGAATACTTGGGTTCCTCGCTCAGTAGAACGAGCCGATCATGTTATTGCTGTTTCTGAGGCCACCCGTCAAGATTTAATTGAGCTATACAACACCCCACCCCAAAAAATAACAACTTTGTATCACGGCGTATCCCCTGAATTTCAGCCTATTGAAGATAAAATCAAGTTATCAGAAATTCGGCAGAAATATGAGCTGGGTGAAGCACCCTTTATCTTGAGTGTTAGCACACTCCAACCTCGCAAAAATTATCAGCGTTTGATTCAAGCCTTCGCAAAAATCGAAGCGCCTTTTGAATTGGTCCTTGCTGGGGGGAAGGGATGGCACTACGAAGCAATCTTTGCCGAAGTTGAACGTCAGGGGCTGTCTGGTCGGGTTCATTTTCCCGGCTTTATAGCTGATGCGGATTTACCTTATTTGTATAATCTGGCCGAAACATTCATCTATCCGTCGCTATACGAAGGGTTTGGTATACCGCTTCTCGAAGCAATGGCGTGCGGCATACCGGTTGCCGCCGCTAATCGATCTGCATTGCCTGAAGTGGTCGAAGATGCAGGGTTGTTATTCGACCCATTTGATATTGATGAAATGTGCCAAGTAATGAGACAGTTATTGACAGATAGCAATCTCCAACAGCACTATATTCAAACGGGCTTCCAGCAAGTCAAAAAATTTAGCTGGGATACAATGGCAGCGGCGTTGTTTGATATTTACATCAGCTTAACACGAAAGTAAGTACACATTTCGACTAAGATGACACCAATGTAACCTAGGCATCTTTGTCTCCGAAGAAAAAGGCCAATCTGATGAACGTCACAATTGATGTTTCACCAACAGCACAAAAACATGCGGGTCTGGGGCGATACGCAGGTGAGGTTGCGCGCGCTCTGGATGCACATCGCTCCGACCTTGATCTCACTTTGTTTTACAATCGACAAGGTGACGCCGAGTTGCCGGATTATTTAAGCCATATCCCACACGCCGCAGTGAATGTGGGAAACAAACCTTGGCGAATGGGAGTGCTGTTATCCAATATGACCCGTTGGGCAATGGATCAAACATTCAAGGCCACAGATATTTTTCACGCGACAAATCACTTATTGGCTCATTTCAGGAAGGCAAAGACAGTGTACACCCTGCACGATTTGATTTTTCTTCGCTACCCGGAATACCATTTGCCATACAATCGCTGGTACCTCACCTTTGCGATGCCTCGTTATTTACGAGCCGCAGACATCATTACGACACCTTCCGAATGCTCCCGGCAGGACGCCATCAAGTATTATAGCATTAATGAGGATAAAATTAAGGTTATCTACGAAGCTGCTTCACCCATTTTCAAGCCAACTGAGGATAAAACCAAATTGGAGGCTGTTCGGCAAAAATATAATCTTCCTGAACGCTTTATTCTTCATGTCGCTACGATTGAGCCTCGAAAAAACTTAGCTCGCCTGCTGGAGGCTTTCAAGGCTGTTCTGGCCGATTGGCCCGATCTAAAGCTCGTCTTAATCGGCAAAAAAGGGTGGTTGTATGACGACTTTTTCCAGAAGCTACAGAACTTGGGGTTATCTGAACTTGTCATTTTTCCTGGCTACATTGATGAGGTGGATTTACCATTGTGTTATCAGTTAGCCGAAATTTTTGTATACCCTTCATTATTTGAAGGATTCGGCTTACCTCCTCTAGAGGCAATGGCCAGTGGTGTCCCAGTGATCAGCAGCAACAGTTCCAGCTTGCCCGAAGTCGTAGGTGAGGCAGGACTACTTTTTGACCCAACAGATACCTTGGCTTTGACACAAGCACTTGGCAATCTACTATCTGATACAGACCTACGCAACAATTTAGTGGAAAAAGGCTTACATCAAGCTAAAAAATTCTCCTGGCAAAAGTGCGCCGATGAATTGGCGGAGCTTTATTATTGGCTTTATGAAGAAAAACAAAAAGGAGCCATTTAGGCTCCCTCGAAAAGGCGACGGCGGGATTCGAACCCGCGAATAAGGGTTTTGCAGACCCCCGCCTTACCACTTGGCTACGTCGCCGTAAATTCACAAGAACGGTATTCTAGCATATCTTTTTAATCCGTCAAATTTTTCGCAATTACAGGCCCCACACCAAATAAATAAATATTGGCGTGGTGATGGCTAATAACAAGCTTAAGGGGGCACCCACTTTGACGTAGTCCAAGAATTTGTAGCCACCAGGACCGTAAACCATTGTATTGGTTTGATAGCCAACAGGTGTTGAAAAGCTCATCGAGGCAGCAAACATACTAGCCAACACAAACGCTCTTGGGTCTAGACCTAACGACTGGGCTGTGGCAATGCCAACGGGAACCATAATTACAACCGCACCACTATGAGAAATAAACTCAGCAATAACTACACTCATAATGTAAAACACAATCAAAACAACTAATGGTGGAACATAATTTGCAGATAATGTAGCAACGCTCGCTAATAAATCTGCGCCCCCCGTTCGCTGCAAGGCTAGCCCCAGAGGAATAATCCCAGATAACAAGAAAATGACATCCCAACGGATTGCTTCATGCAATTCATTAACCTTTAAACACCCGGTCAAAACCATCAGAATACACCCTGCAATAGAGGTTACCAGAATTGGCTGGCCAAAAGCAGCCAAACCAACAACCCCGATAATGATGGCTAAGGCGATAGGAATTTTGTCTTGACGATACATTGTTTGTTCTAACTCTTCTGTCACAATAAATCCTGGTTCAACCTTCATAAGATCAATGACTGGGGATGAGCCACGCAACAGCAATGTATCACCAAAGTTTAAGACGACACGGCTCAACCGCTCCCTCAGGACAGAGCCGTGTTTACGAATAGCAATTACTGTACAGTTGTAATGATGACGAAAGTTTGTCGATTTTAACGTCCCACCAATCAAATTTGAGTTAGGGGCAATAATAACCTCTAAAAGTTTCCGCTGGTTCATCTTCAAATCTTCGGCTGGAAGCTCTAATTCCGGCTCAATCGCCAGACCTTTGACATCTTTCAACTTTAATAGTTGTTTGGTTCCAGTTTGAACAAAGAGAATGTCACCCGCCTGTAGAATATGTTCAGCTAAAGGATGTTGTAGTTTTTGACGATCCCGCAGAACCTCAAGTACCTCTATCTTAAACTGCTCTCGAAAGTGCCCATCGACTAAAGTTTTCCCAATTAAGGGCGAATTGTCCAAAATGACAATTTCCGTCAAATATTCGCCCATTCGATAATCTTCAGCAATCTCAGACTCTAAACGGCGCTCTGGAAGCAAACGGCCACTAAGAAAAATTAGATACAATGCCCCTGTCACAAAAATCAACACCCCTACCTGTGTAAATTCAAACATTCCAAAGCCCCCAAATCCTTCTCGGGCCGAGAGGGAACTGGCCAAAATGTTAGTAGCTGTTCCAATCAAGGTTAATGCGCCAGCTAATTGTGAAAAATAGGAAAGTGGGATCAACAGCTTTGAGGGCGCTCGACCATGTTCACGAGCCATCGTAATTACTGAGGGGATCAATAAGGCCACGGCAGCCGTATTGTTGATAAAAGCGGAAATAGGGCTAACGACAACCATCACGGTAATCAGTTGACGTATTTCGCTCTTCCCAGCAAAACGGATCATACGCTGGGCCAATAAGTTAATCAATCCCGTGCGATTGATACCGGCACTGAGCACGAACATTGCTAGAATCGTAATTGTCGCTGGATTACTGAACCCTGAGATTGCTTCCTGGGGTGTTACTCCCAAGATTGGGCCAAGTACTAATACCAGGCCCATAATCGTGAAAGCGACAAAATCTATTGGATAGATATCCAAAATAAAAATAACTAAGGCACCCAGCAAAATACCAAAAGCAATAATTAATTCAAATGGCATTTACTACTCCTTCAATAAATTTTGGATATTATGTCATCATACACGAAACGGGGTTGAAGTTCAATAGTTTCAAGATTTTTACAAGGAACGAAGAGGCAAATAAAACAAAATAAAAGAGCCAAGCAAAAATTTGCTTGGCTCGGATAGGTTCAGAAAGAAATTTTTTACTCTTTATCTTTTTCTGGATCTGGTTGTTTCCAGCTTAATGATACTTTAAAGTGAGCGTCTCCACCTGATTTAGCAATCAACGCCCCAGAATTTGCATCAACTTTTATAGCAAATTCAAATGAAGCTGCACTTGGTTGGGTACTAAGCCCGTGAATAGTATCAATTACGCCATTGGCACACGCTTGAATGGTCTGTAGTGTTTGATCATAAGCATCCTTTGCTGCTTCAGTCGACACATCAGAGCTATCGGCCAACCGTCCGGCAAAACCAGCAGAGCCTTTTGGATCGGCATCTACTTCGATACGAATGGTTGAGCCATCTTTGGCTTTTGTTTCTATATATTCAGTCATAATTATTATGAGCCTCCAAATATTTGGGTAATCTTTAGCCTAATATAACATACTTTAAATCGATTGACATATACAGCAAATCATAGACCAGATTTGATCAAAATAAAAACCGAGGATTATCCCCGGTTTTTAGATAATTCATATTTCAATTAAATTTTCAACTTTGATCGTATGGGTTCAACGGAGTCATTTGCTCAACAGGAGCAACACTAACCGGATCACTGGATGGATGTTCGTCATCTTTACCAGAGAACCGTTGTACAATCTTATCAACCAACTCTAAGGTAAATCGCAT
The DNA here is from genome assembly GCA_028285035.1 of Phycisphaerae bacterium. Next base: position 232,672 of record JANQQF010000120.1, on the reverse strand, counting down.
TCGGAAACCGGCAATCCAACCTGACACGATTTGCAAGGATATAACAATTTGTGAAGATAGAACATTAGAGGTCGTCTGAGTAGCATCATTTGAGGGCTGGGCAGCAAAGTTGATAACCAAGAAGCCAGCTCCGATGATGAAATACATTAACGCGCCTAAAATAAATCCCATAATCGGCTGCACAATATAGTACATTGTATATTGGCGATCAAAATCCTGTTTCATCGCCACCTTCCAGTAGAGGCTATACAAAATACCAATGACCCCGCCAATACCACCAGCCAGGGCTGAAAACCAAGCCGCTCGGATTGTTGCAGTTGGGTCCACATTATTACCAACAATTTCTTGTGCAGCGGTAGCCGTATTCAAAGCCGCATTGATAGCCTCGGTAAAGAGAAAACCAGCTAGAAAGGCTGCTAGCCAGACCACGGCGTAGAAAAACACTGCCGATCCGTATGTGTATGACCACTTTCGCAAATTACGTCTTCGAGTAATCATCGTACGGACAATCGCCACTCGATATAAGGCTTCGTCATATTGCCGCGCATCTTCAAAAATGATATCTTGAGCTTGACTCAGAATTCGCAGGGCGAAATCAGAATCCTCCTTATGTGAGCTAAGTTCCTCAGCAACATCTTCATATAGATTTTCAATATCTTTATCAAGCTTCTCTCGACGTTCACGTCCAATATAGCGTGTTACCCGTTGGGTAATCAACTCATTTTGCTCAACCTGGGCTCGATCTGCCACAGTTAGAATGCCACTGACTGGACCACCGCTAAATTTAGTATCTTCAGGCAGAATATCTTTTTCAACCACTTGGATTTTTTCTGAGACAATACCACTTACCGACTCCACACGAGCCCGAGGCAAAGTCAGGTTAGGATCAGGCGGCGGGGTTGGTGTGGCTGGGCCAAATATATCGGTTGAAGTTGGAGGTGTCGAATCAATTGTGGGTACAACTGGATCAATTGTAGGAGACACAGGTTCGGGCGTTGGGGACGCAGGCGACACCGGTTCAACCGTTGGAGCTATTGGCTCAATAGGGACAGGTTCAATAACTGGGCTAACTGGCTCGGGAACAGGCGGACTAACTATTGGGGGTGCAATATCAGGTAAGCCACCTAACTCATCCTCTAAGTCAGACAGGTCATTATCGTCATCAATACCAGACAAGTCATCCTCGCCCAAGTCGGCTAAATCTTGAGCCGACTCGCCATAGAGATCACCTTCTCCCATACTATCAGGAATATCCAAACTCGGATCAGGAATTGTCACTGCCTCTGGTCCTGGAGGAGAAGCAGTGTCTCCCAACTCAGGGGCAGGCACTGGCTCGCCAAGTCCGGCTAAATCTAAATCAGCCGGAACAGCCTCAGCCGAAGAGCCAGTGTCAGCAAAATCCGAAGAAGAAAGATCTAAATCAGATGTTGATGGCTCAGAGACATCCATACCTGAAAGATCGAGATCACTTGGAGCAGAGTCAGTGTCGGCGAAATCTGAAGATGAAAGGTCTAAATCAGATGGTGACGAATCAGCCGGAGCAGAGGGAGTCATAAGATCGTAGTCTGATAAATCAAGCTCGGCTGGCGGTGCAGGGGGTGTTGGTAAAGTTGCTTCCATAGACGCCAATTCCAGATCAGCTGGCGGTGCTTCCATCGCAACTGGCAAGCCAAGTTCATCAACTTGTGGCGTATCACTGGCTACGGTAGAGGCGTGATCCAGAGCCGCAGCAGGGGGTGGAGGTGTTGCTAACGAAGGCTCAGCAGGTGGACTTTGGACAGTTAGCTCTTCAGTCGCACTGGTATCGGATGATGCATCAATCACCAAGTTTGACGCATCATCATCATCTGCTTCAGCTTCTGGTTTCCCCCCGAATAGGAGATCAATTCCTCGGCCTTTTTCATCAGATGACCCAGAATTTGTACGCTTTTTTGACATTGTCATTTCCTCCACAAAAGATGAGTAGTCTCCTGAAAAAATGAAATAAGATTAAAGAGACCACACTGACAAAGTTCGCTTTACACAAAAGTGTTGAAGCATTTCATTAAATGCTGATCTACGAAAACAATCTAAGGATAATTGGTCGCTGATCAGTAAAATGAAATATCATACACTGTAATGAAAGCTAACATTCTTAAATCATAAGACTATTATATCACAATTGATAAATATCGTCACATTATATAAAGACATGTATACATAATCAGTTTACATAAAAATAAACTTTAAGGCAAAAACTAACCACAGTAAAGGCAAAGATACTTCATCCTTACCTATACTGTGGTTAGTTTAACTAAGCCAATTAAGGATGTTTTTAAGCAAACCGAAAGAAATTCTAATTCAAATGATAATTAGGGCCAAACGTAACTACACGTCGATTTACTTATGAGTAATTTATATTGAATTTGTTAATAAACAGTATAAACTGAGCTATTTTGTTAATTCAGCTTCGTAGTGCTGAATTTCCCGGCGTAAATCTGAAACACCTATCGGCTTTTGCATATAACCATTACAACCCGCTTCGAGGCATCGCTCTCGGTCTCCCTTCATTGCATTTGCAGTGAGCGCAATAATGGGAATGTGATTCAAATTAGCATCAGCCTTAAATCGTGACGCTGTTTCTAGGCCATCCATTCCGGGGATGTTAATATCCATGAGAATTAGATCAGGCACCCTATCCTTGACAAGCTCAAGGCTTTCGTGGCCTGTTTCAGCCTCCATCATCTCATGGCCCATCGACTCAAGGACACGTCTTACAAACAGCTTATTTTCATAATTGTCCTCAACATATAAAATTACCATTTTTAAATTCCTCCCGGTAGAGATAGGTTGTCTAAACGTTCAGTATTAATCAGTTTAGGGAAACGGTAAAGATATTCAGAGCTACACCTGTTATCTACCATTTTCTTAACGGGCAATGGGAATGGTAAAAGATACTGTTGTCCCAATCCCTTTTTCACTTTCTAACCAGATTTTCCCACTGTGGGCCTGGATTAAATACTTACTAATCGCCAAACCGAGACCAGTACCAATCCCAGTTCCATGCATATCTTCGCTTTGCCAAAATTCATTAAATACTTGCGGGATTTCTTCAGGAAGCAGTCCCTGGCCTGTATCTCTCACTCGAAAAACGATTTTATCCCGTTCAACACTGGCCATCAAAGTGATACTTCCTTCATCTGTAAATTTTACAGCATTATTAATCAGATTGAGCAAAACCTGACGAATACGCCCTTTATCCCCAAAAATTGGGGGTAGGTTTGAGGCAACTTCATCTCTAAAACTCACCTGACTATTCTCGACGTAGGCTCGTCCACTGAGAACCACTTCTTTTAATAATTGCTGTGGTTCAAACAATTCAGGGGATAAGGTTATCCCGCTTGCCTTCAGTTTGCTTAAATCTAACAAGTCATCCAATAATCGAAGTGAGTTTGTTAAATTGTTGGCGACTATGTCTATAGCCTGTTTTTGCTGTGGCGTCAATGGCCCCATCGCCCCATCACGTAAAAGATCGATATAGCCTCGGATGGGGGTAAACGGGGTGCGTAACTCGTGAGAGATCACATTAAAAAATTTTGCTCGCTGTCGATCTAGGGCTTGTAATTGTGCATTTGCCTGCTCAAGCTGGCGATTGGTTTCAGCCAACTCTCGTACTCGATCCTCAAGCTGTAAAACTACGTCAGCGGTATGCGCTCTGAGATACGTATGTTCCTCTACAGCAGATAACTTTTCTTGATGGCCTTGTAGAAAATCTTCAATTTGCCCTAACAATGTATTGATGTTTATTGGTTTTGTAATGTATCCGTCACACCCAGAAGCCAAAGCCATTTGACGTCCATCAAGTTGAGATTTGGAAGTTATTGCTACGATTGGCTTATCTTGAATAGCATTAATGGTTCGTAAACGAGTTGTAATTACCAACCCATCAATATCCGGCAAATTAATATCAATCAAAATCAAATCTGGGCTTTCTTGATGCGCTAATTCAATACCAGCTAGACCAGTTGCAGCGTGTCGAAACTCATATCCATTTGACAACAGCAAGCGCTCCATCAAACGTGCACTAAATTTATCATCTTCAACATACAAAATTTTTGGTTTAACTTCTAACATAACTGCCTTCGATGAAAGTTTATTTTATGATACTTGTATGGCTATTATTCCCACACCTGACTATCTATCACTCATTGAAGTTGCGCTTCAATATCAGCCACTAGCTTGGCCCGATCTAATTTAGCTTTCTGCCACATTGAAGAAATGCCATTAGATCGTAGCCATTTGCGTTCATGCTCAGATAAATCCTTAGAAGTGATAATCACCACTGGGATTAAATCTAGTTGATCATCTTGTTTAAGTGTCTTTAAAATTTGGAAACCACTTACATCTGGCATCATTAGATCAAGAACAATCAAATCAGGTTTTTCTTCCTGAATAAACGTGATAGCATCTTGCCCTACCTGAATTTGTTTGATCTCAATATTACTTGTTTGTAATAAACGGCTAATCAAACGTGCATCATAAGGATTATCTTCTATTAAAACAATCTTTTTAGCATTGAAAGAGCTTCTGGCAGCTTCAATTTCAGCAATAGACACAGGCCGCGTTTTTTCCTTATCTTGATCAGCCTTATCTTTCGATGGTTGTTCCTGCTCAGGTTCAAATGTTGATAAGGTTTCTACAACATGTTCTACCAAATCTTGAGTAGAGAAGGCCCCTTTGGTCCAAATTGATGAAGTCTGTGCTGTCAATTTACGTTCATCTTCCAGGGTCAAATCTTTCGCTGAAACCACAATGACCGGAATGTTTGCCGTATCTGGATCCTTCTTCAATTCCTCTAAAAGTGTAAAGCCATCCATTTCTGGCATTGTCAAATCGCTAACCACTAGATCAGGCAATCGCTCTTTGATAATCTGTAGCCCCTCTGCTGCACTATGCGCCTCAAACACACGATAAGGTTTTCGTGCTTGAAGCAAACGGCGGATAAGACGACTATCAATCGGATTATCATCAATCACTACAATTGTGGTGACTTGCTCATCTAGCCGTTGTAAGGCTGATCCTAAACCGTCCAAAGGTGCTCCAGGCGCAGCTGATTGTACATCTGCTAAACTGACATCCAGCACATTTTCCTCATCGTCCATAATATGTTTCTCAACAGGAAAAGTGTGTCCTGAACAGTTGACAACAACAACCTCATCCGATGAAATCACACCTCGCTCAATCATTTTATCAAGACCCGCGAAGGCCACAGCGGTCGCGGGTTCAACGGAATAACCTTCAGTTTTTGCCAAAAGCCGCATGGCATCAAAAGCCTCTTCGTCTGTTACATCAATCATGTAACCGCCATACTTCTGATTGGCCGCATACAAAATTTCATATCCCAAGCCAGGTGCCCCTGTGGACAAAACTGTAATTCGAGTTTCTGGGACAACAGGGTCTGCTGTCGGTTTGCCCGCCTCAAAGGCCCGTACCATTGGTGAACAGCCGACCACTTGCACCACTCCTATTTTAGGGACGCGATCAATGAGCCCCATTCGATACAATTCTTCAAAGCCTTTGAGTGCACCAATGGGTCCAATTCCACCGCTCACAGCTTGAATAAACCAATCGGGGGCTCGCCATTTTCCGTGGGCATCCGGGCCATCGAGTTGTACAGCCAGTTCCTCGGCAATTTCAAAAGCCAGGGTTTTCATACTTTCTTTACCGGGGATGGCTTTCGCCCCTTTATCAAAATGGATATTACGACGACTGGCAAAATCGGAGGCCACTTTCTTGGCTTGATCATATGTACCCGTCACCTTAATAACTTCAGCGCCATATAGAGCCACCTCACGCATTTTTGCGGCTGGGACTAAACTCGTCAAAAAGAGCCACAATTTGATATCTGCTCTAGCACAGTAGGCCGCATAGGCGGCGGCGGCATTTCCGGTTGAAGCCAAAGCACACTCTTTGGTATCCGCTTCATTCATCACTGTTGTCGCCACAGAGGCTTGCCGATCTTTAAAGGAACTTGTGGGGGACTGTCGCTCATCTTTAATGAAAATGGCAGGATGATTCAGTCGTTTCTGAATTTTGGTGGCTGGGGTCAAGGGAGAGCGTCCTTCTCCCATAGAAACAACCTTGCTAAAATCTGATACTGGCAATAATTCACGGTATCGCCACAACGAATTTACCCGACCATACAAACCCTCACGCCAGATCGTTTTTACAGCATCATAATCATACTCTGCATCTAACCAAACCCCATTGCAAACGTGACAGCGATCTAATCCCGGATAAAAACCTTGTTCATGTCCACATTCCAAACATTTTATCTTTGTTAGATAGAGGGTTTTATCACTCATTGTAATAGTTTAGCCTTTTTAGAATAAGATTTTAACATTTAATCAAACAGATACAAAACTCTCGAAAAATGCCTATACCACTAGGGGAATTGTAAAGAAAAACTCAGAGCCTACCCCAACCTCACTCTTAACATCAATTGTACCACCATGCATTTCAATTAACTGTTTACAAATGGGCAATCCAAGTCCAGTACCGCCATATTCACGCGTGGTCGTCATATCCGCTTGACTGAACCGATCAAAGATTTTGCTGAACTTTTCCTCAGAAATACCAATTCCCTGATCAATCACGCTAATCCGCATAAAGTCTGCGTCATCCACAACTTTCGCCCTAATCGTAATCGTTCCTTCTTTTGTAAATTTAACAGCATTACTCACCAAGTTAAGTAAGATCTGGTTTAAGCGAAGTTTATCGGCATTTATGTCAGGTAAATCCTCATTCATATCAAGGGCAACATCAACAGGTTTATCTTTTACAAGTGCGGTCGTTGCGGCTAAAACATCCTGAACAACATCTTTGATACTTAACGGCTCCTGAACCAACTCCATCATACCCGCTTCAATTTTGTTAATATCCAGAATATCGTTAATCAAGGCTAACAAATGCTGTCCACTATTGTAAATAAGCTGAACGTCATTCATAGCCATATCAGAAACTTCACCATCAATTCCTTGAATAATAACATCAGCAAATCCGATAATTGAGTTTAGGGGGGTTCGTAGTTCGTGGCTCATACTCGTCAAGAACTCAGATTTCAGCCGGTCGACCTCCTGAAGCTTTACAATCGTTTTGCCTTGCTCTTCAGAAAGGCGGGCATTTTCCAAGGCGAACGCCACCTGATTAGCCACGGTTTCTACAGTGGAGACTTCATCATCAGTCCATTGAGGGGTGTCTTCACGCTTAACCCCTAGCACCCCAATGACCTCTCCGTGAAGCAATAGAGGAACGGCTAATTCTGATTTAGCTTTATCTCCATTACCCGCATGATTGTAGGTAATCCGTTGCTTTTTAGTTGCAGCTTCTTTCATAGGAGGAAGAAGTGTATCTTCTTTTTCAGTAATGGCTGCACTCACCCCTTGACTAAATCGATAACCTGTTGTTGGTGTTTCCGCTTCAAAATCACGCCAAGACTGTTGGAGTAATTGTTTATTCAGACGATCTACTTCATCAACGGCTTCCTCTAACCGTTCAATCTGCTGAGCATTATCAAGGGCCACTGCGGTTTGGTCGGCAATTGATTGGAGCAAAGAAACGACATCATCACTAAAATCATCATACCGTTCACTTTGAACATCTAAAACACCTAATACCTCCTCCCCCTTACGCAAAGGAACTGCAACCTCAGATTTGGTATTTGGCAAATATTTGTTACGGACAAAGTTTAATAGTTCATCCACATTATTACTCACAAATGCCTGTTTTGTTTCGGAAACTGTCCCAACAATTCCTTGGCCAGCAGCCAGGAAATGATCTTCAGCTTTCAATTTTCGACCGATATCACCATATCCATACTTCATAATCAAATCGTTAGTATTTTGGTCAACCAGATAAATGTGTGTATGATACAAATCAAATTGTTGATGAACGCGATTGACTACATATGACAAAATATCATCTTCATCTAACAAACTTGTCAGCTGAAAACTAATATCTGCAGTCGTTTCTAACGCTTTTGTCCGTTCAGTGACTCGGTCCTCCAAACTATCAATCAATCCCTGTAGCTGCTCTGTCATTTGATTAAAGGCTTGGGCCACTTCCCCTACTTCATCATTACGGGTGACCGGTGCTCGCAAATATAAATCCCCCGAAGCGACTCGTGTAGATGTTGCGGCCAAATCACGCAGCGGATCAGTCAGTGTTCTAGTTGTAGATACTCCTACAAAACTAGCCAAAGCAGTCGCAAGAATAACAATCCCCAAACTTGTCAAAAGTGAAACGAATATTGGTTGTAAGGCTTCACCCTGTTCACGTTCAACCACTAAAGCTATCCCTAATTGGTCCAGCCAGCGATAGACACCTACAACGGGAACAGCCCGAAAATCATTATAAAGTCCTGCACCATCCATTCCTTCACTAATAGCATTATTAACCGCTTCACTTTGAACAGAAATGCTTCCAAGTCTGTTAGTATATGCTTCAGTCAAGAGCATACTGTTTTCATCAACCAAATATGTCTCGACGCTCCCACCAAACTGATTCGACTGCTGCATGATGTCATTAAGCGTTTCCACCCCAACAGATCCAAAAATCACCCCAAGTAACATTCCATCTGTATCAAAAATTGCTTGGGAAATAGTTATCTTGATTTGATTGGCCTCTTCTAAGTACACAGGAGGTTGAAAAAATAAGGCACCGTGTGCATTTTGAAAATAAAGTTCGTCTCTCACCACTTGCCCCATCAGAACTGGTGAGGTCGAAAGCACAACCTCCCCCCTGTCATCCGCAATAGAGACATCTTGAATATCTGGATTTTCAAAAACAACCCGACCAAGTATATTTTCAATCCGTTGGCCTATTCGCCCTTCTATCGTTGATATTCGATCTTCTGGGGATTGACGCAGGATAATTTGTATATTAGCCAAATTTACACTGCCAGCTGTCAAATCTATAGCCGACAAGTTATCAAGCCAGTTCTGTATTTCATCTTCTCTTAATTCTGCAAGGATACCTAACTGCGAAATCGTTTGTTGCTGGCCATTTCTCAAATTCAAAAGGGCTGAACTCACCCCAACAATTGTAGCCGTAAAAAATACACTTCCAATCAAAACAATGAGTAACCGAATCCGAATACTGCCAAAGGAAAAGATACGAAAAAGCAAGGCTCCCAAAGCAAGAATTGGCAATACTGCAACCCCATACACATAAATTGTTAAGATATCGGATTGTGAAAAGTTGTATCGGACAAATGGGGGGGCCTGATTAATCTGCCAAAGGTATAAACCAAAAATTATGGCTACTCCTCCCCAAATATAGGGGCGATGGGGCAAGGACAAAAGACCACTGGAAAAAATAAGGGCAATTCCCCCTAATGCAATAAACAATGTTGCCCCTGAAACAGCCAATTCAAGACTAGCGTAGCCAAGAATCCCGCCGGTTAATAATAAAAAAGCTACAATTTCTAGTTTATCACGCCTCATAAAATAGAGCATTGCAACTGCACTTATTATAACAACGCTATTTCCAGCAAGCGGAATCAGAAATCGCCAATCTATCTGAACGTAAAACCATACATAAAATAGACTTGTAAATATCGCACTAATCAATGTAACTGGTACGATTTGTTGTAGTACTATTCGGCGACTGTTTGCATCAGCAAAGGATCTGATAAGTAAAGGTGCTTGATCTTTTGTGTTTTTCTTTGATACCTGTTGGATTTCAGCCATATTTATCTCTCCACTTAGAAACACGAGTCTATTGGGGGTTCAAATTTATGCCTAGTTCTAATCCTGTAATTCAGCTTCTGTTCCTAATCGAATAACCACTTCCGAAGCTTGGAAATTGGTTCCAAGCTCCTCCACAGCTGTCTTTAAAACCTGTTCAAGTTCAGACGAGGCCCAAACCTTAGTTGTCATATCGGCAATCAATTTTTCTCGAGTAGCCCGACGTCCTGTTTCCTCAAAGAGACGAGCATTCTCCAAAGCCAGGCTCATCTGCTCACTAACCGCCTCAATCAAGGCTATTTCTTCTGCAGCCCATTGCCGATCTGGGTCATCAGTATGCAAGCCCAGTACCCCAATGATTTGCCCTCGCAATTTAAGCGGGGTAGCTACGGCATTGTGACCAGCACCATTTGCCATTTCATCAGGTCCGCCATTGATCGTTTGTAGTTTCACTGTGTCATTGGCCTGCAACGCTGCCTCAAATTCTGGTACAGACAATTGTTCCAAGGGTAAGGCATCAGTTTGACGTATCTCATAATTATGGCTGTCTCGATAATCACTCAAACGTTCCCAAGCCTGTCCAGTGTAGAGTCGCTGCAAACGTTGCGCGTCGTAGAGCTTATCTTGTGTTTCAGTAAAGAGGTTTGCATTTCGAATGACCGAAGCAATCTGACTGGCTAAAACCTGCAAGGGTGCCTCGTCCTGAACTGTCAAGCCATCAATTTGATTACTTTGAATATCCAAAACTCCCAAAACATTTCCAGCCGAGATAATAGGTACCGCCGCCTCCGAAAGCGTATCAGGGAGTAAGGGATTCGGTAACCAGCTAGAGTACTCGCGCACATTCCCTACCACAATGAGTTCTTCCCTGCGTGCAGCACGGGCCACAATACTCTGCTGTGCAAAAAGTGGAATACTGTGCCCCTCTCGTTTCATTTGTTCACCCGCCAGACCGTATCCCTCGGTCATGACCAGATTTTCTTTCTGGGAATCCAGCAAATAAATATGGACGTGATAGTAATCAAAACGCTCTTTTGTTAGGGTCACAACTTGTCGCAACAAGTCACTTAAATCAAAAATCTCATTTAACTGCTGACTCACTTCCAGCACAGCTTCAATTTGTTGCGTTCGAGCACCAACCTGATTTTCCAGCCCCTCAATTGTGTCACGTAAGCGGTCAGTCATTGTATTCAATGCTGTCCCCAAGATTGCGATCTCATCCCCTGTATTCACTTCTGCTCTCGCCTGCAAATCTCCCTCCGTAATAGCTTGGGCGACGGCAGTCAGGCGTCGAATCGGGCTTACAAGTAATTGGGCAACTATGAGTGCTGCTATAATGGCACCGATCGCAATAAATAAGCCAGTCAATAGCGTAGATTGTGTTTGCGCCTGAACCAAAGCCAAGGCATCTGAGCGCGATTGACGGGTTACAACCTGCCAATTTAAATCTTCAATAACACCTACTCCTGTGGGGGACTTTACTTGAGCCCAAGACACTAGACTCGCCTCATCATTGTATAATGTATCTAAGTAGCCCTCAGAAACGGCCTGGGGCTGATCAAAAGAGGTCAAATCAAAATCGGCCTCTTCTAATTCATTCACACCAGGCTTAAGTTCAAAACCATTGGGTAGATAAATTTCGCTCCGGCTAGATTGATCAGTTTGAAGGATAGCTAAAAAATCGGTCAACGCAGACGTATTGTAAGTTGTTCTCAAAATACCGATAAGTTCATCTTCTTCAAAGACTGGGACAGCGATCAGTAATGACAGAGAATTTGCACTTTCATCAAATTCGGGTGCAGAGATGTAAATATCACCCGATCCATCATTAAACGCACGTTGCCACCATTCTTCATCAGCTTGATAGTAGTCAGAAGTTCGATTTGTTGCAGCGACCAATCCACCATACTTATCTGTTATAAAGATTTCTAGGTGATCTGGAAATACTGCTCGAAAACGCAACAGTTCATCTGGGGCTGGACCAATCAGTGTATTCGTCACAATTGAGTCCAAATCATCCGCCGCTAACCATTCCTCATCTAATTGTTCAAGATCACTGCGAATCTGATCGATATCATCTGTTTTATACTTAATATCGTTGGCAATAATCAATCGGCTCTGAAGAATCCGATTTAAACTCAGGGCTTGCGTGATCTCAACTTCACGAAGCAGAAAATCACCAATCGCCAAGGCATCCTCATTGGCGTCCTCACGCAGTACATTCCCTGCATTTTGAGCCAAGCTGCGCGTAATAGTACGGTTAGCAATGTATGTTTCTATCCCAATGGCCACTAAAACGACTACCAAGAAGGCAATGGTCAACTTTGCTCCTAAACCATATTTTCCAAACCAATTAAATAGAGCAGATTGTTTTTTCATGAATAAGTGGCTCCAAATATCTCTCTACTGTTCATCAATCTTATCTGAGGTTAATTTAACATAACTTCTCGAAGCTCCAAGGGCTTTAGTCAACTCAGACAAACCCGTCTCGATAATCGAGTCCATATCAGGAGCAGCCCGCATTTTGTCCGTAATCTCACGCGTAACCTGTTCACGGGTAGCCCGTTGCTGAGTATCACCAAAAAGACGTAAGGTTTCGATTGTTAAGCCAAGCTGCTCAGAAACCGTTTCAACGAGGGCAATCTCTTCCTGGGTCCACTTGCGATTTGGATCAATGTCTTCAAGGCTAATTGTACCTAGCACCTCTCCCCGTAAGGCGATAGGGCTAACAATCGCCGCCTCATCACTGCTATCTCCATTGGTGTGTCGCGCCGAAATCATTTTTATTTTTTTCTCTAATCTGGCTTGATTTTGTATTTGTTCTAATAATTGCCCAGCCCCTTCTGAACGCTCTCGTTCAGCCTCGCTAAGTTCGAAGTGAATCCTGCCTTGATGTTGTTCATCCAAAAATTGAGTCCATTCACGCTCGATAAATTGTCGATATGCGGCTTGAGCCTCTTCTAATAATTGCTCGCGTTCCTGTTCAGCTTGTCGGCGGTCTGTAATATCCTCTTGAACAGAAAGATAGTGGGTGATATTTCCTGTAGTGTTAGTGATAGGTATCATCGAAGCGGCGGCCCAGTACGACTCGCCATTCTTTTTACGATTTCGAAGTTCACCTTGCCATTCACTGCCAGAACTAATAGATTGCCATAATAATTGATAAGTCTCAGGATCCATATCCCCAGACTTTAAAATGCGAGGGTTTTCACCAACAACTTCCTCAGCTGTATACCCCGTCACTTCGGTAAACTTGGGATTCACATACTCGATATCACCTTTTGTATTTGTAATTATGGTTATGTTAGGACTTTGTTCAACCGCGCTTAACAACTTTCGCAATTCGTTCTCAGCCGCTCGACGTTCAGTAATATCAGCAATTATGCCAAAACTTCCCACAACATTACCAGACTTATCATATATTGGTCGTGGGGAGACGACGGTGAGGATTTGATGCCCTTCTTTATGGGTCATATTTAATTCATAAGACTCACTATCACCAGTTTGACGCAATGCCAATCGTGTTTGTAATATTTGGCGATTTTGCTCGTTAAGTAGATCAGCTACTTTACGTCCTTGCAATTCATCAACTGAATAGCCAATTATATTGCAATAACTATTATTAACATATGTCATTACACCAGTCTTATCTAGAATGATCAGACCGTCCCGCATTGTTTCAACCAACTGTCGATACTGCTCCTCACTATCTCTTATCGCCTGTTCAGCCCGTCTACGATCAGTAATATCTCGCACAAAAATGATACTTCCGACAACATTGCCAGCTTCATCATAATAAACTGAAGCGCTTTGTTCTACTTCAATTATCTTGCCAGTTTTAGTTAGCCGCTTTGTTTCAAAATTAAATATTCGTCCATCTGCAAAAAGCTGTTTAAGTATGGCCTGGGTTTCGGCTTTATTTTCTTCAGGCACGAAATCAATCCGCTTCCCTAACAACTCTTTGAAAGTCCAGCCAAACTTCTCTTCAAAGGCTGGGTTTAGATAGGTCACTTGCCCAATGTCATCATACGTCACAATTGGATCAGGCGATGAAGCAAGTAGAGACCGCAACCGCTCTTCACTTTTACGCAAGGCGTCTGCAGCTTGTTGTCGTTCCGTGATATCACGCATTGTAATACTAAAACTGTAAGGTTGCCCTGTTTGATCATAATTAATACTCAACGTCTGCTCAACAGGGAGTGGACTATCATCTTGGCGTAGCAGATATGTTTCTGATGACCAAACCCCTTGTTCTAAAGCCGTGGGTAACCCCACTTCAATCAGCTTTTGGGCTTCCTCAGAAGGATAAAAATTATCCGCATTCAATTGGGTGACATCATAACCTTTTGGTAATCCGACCATCTGCAATCCTGCTGGATTCACATATAGAGCGGCTCCATCCAAGGTACCAACACCAATAAAATCTGGATGATTTTCTACAATGGCGGCCAATCTTTGTACTTCTGCTGCTAAAGATCGCTGCTCTGTAATGTCCTGCAAACTAAACTGGAGTAATGTTTCACCTTGATACTCAAAGGTAAACAAGTTGACCTCAGCATCCCATATTTGGCCTGTGGGCCGTTGATGACGCCACGTAAAAATGTGTGAACCTTGTTCCATCGCCTGAGTAATTTTTTCTACTGCTGCCTCATCCGAGGGTCGTTCATCATATTGGGTTAGGGTCGAAACATCCAAAAGTGTTTTCCCTAACACATCATCCTGATTGGCAAGTCCGTAGATCTCAACAGCCGCTTTATTACAATCTAAAAATTGTCCGTCATTTGGGTCTAATACCACCTGTGGGATTGAAGATTCTGAAAATAGAACATTGTTATAGGCTTCACGTTCTCGCAATGTCTCTTCTGCACGAAGTCGTTGGGTTACATCATTCTGAGACCCTAAGAAGTGGGTCAGTTCACCTTGCTCATCATAAACAGGTGAAATATGAAGCTCATTGATAAAAAGTGTACCATCTTTTCTATAATTTCGTAGGGTTACGACACAGGCTGTCCCTTCTTTCAAAGCCTTACGTAAGGTATCCAGCTCTGGCTGATCTCGATCCTCACCCTGCAAAAAGCGACAATTTTGTCCAATAACTTCCTCAGCATTGTAACCCGTGGCCCGTTCAAATGCTGGATTCACATAGATCAAAGGCATATCTGGCTGTCGAGCATCAGAGATTGAAATAGGTTCTATACTTGCCTCGATAGCTTTAGTTCGAATTTGCAAATCTGCTTCTAAAGCTTTTTGTGAGGTAATATCAGTAACGATGTCGGCAATATAAAGCGGCTTTCCCGCCTTATCTCGAATCAGGAAGTAACTCTCCAATACATCTCTTTCCTCACCCGTATAGGTTCTAAACTTTGTTTCACCGACCCAATGTCCCTCCCGCATCAAGGTTGGAAGCATTTCACGCATCATGTAGGCTTGCATAGGTTCAGGATAAGAATTCATAAAGGATTGATGCAAAGAAACTTCGGCATTTGGCAGGCCCAGCAGGTCAACAAAAGCAGGATTAATATATTGAATTTGGCCCTCCAACGTTGATAATCCAATCCCTTGCCCTGCTGTTTCAACAAGTTGACGATAAATACTTGCTTCGGCCAAGGCATCTGATGTTTGACTTAACAACCGTCGATTTTCAATGGCCGATGATAACAGGGTGGTAATCTGACGGATCAAATCTTCATCACGAGGTGTAAACGTATAGGACCTCAAGCTTCCCATATTAAGCGATCCGATTACTTCACCAGCAACCTCAAGAGGAGCACTAACGATAGATCGTAATCCCTGCTTTGCCAATTGTTGTAAATCAAGAAACTCTGTGCCTTCTAGATCAGATACACTTAAAATTTTGTTATCCAAAATAACACCACCAACCCCGGTAACACGATTGATGGGAATTTTAGCCCCTGTAGCCAGCACACCATCTTCACCTTGCAGGGTAAAAACCTCTGTATAATCAACCCCAGGCTCAGGTCGCAAAGCAACACTAACCCGATCTACCTCGACAATATAGGACAATTGCTGGGCAGCAATTTTAAAAATATCATCCTCTGTATCAGCCAGAACCAATGTCTGACTAAACTCATTCAGCTGAGCTAGACGGTAGGCTTGTTCCTCACTCTCTCGTCTGGCTCGTTCGGTATCTTCAAATAAGTATCGATTTTCAATACTGGCACTAATCAAGGCAGCAATTTGCAACAATAGGCTTTCATCAGAGCCTCTAAAACGATTAGGGCGGCGATCACCAATATTGAGCGTACCAATTGGATTACCCCCTGAAAGCAGAGGAACCGCCATCACCGATAACCAAGGATCACCTTGACTATGCACCACCTGTCTTGTCTGAATAGCTCGATCCATTGGCGTATCAGCCAAGGGAACTTCTTCACCAATGGGTAAGGTCTCTTGATCGCCATATACGGCTGTTACGACTAATTGAGAGGCCGTTTTATCCAACAACAACAAGCTAGCCCGATCCACGCTGATCATATCTGGAATATTTTCTACCGTAAGACGATAAATATCATCCAAAGATGAAGCTAAATTCAATGAGGTACTTAGGTCATTCAATAGGGCCAAACGATGTGCTTGATTTTGAGCCTCTTCTAATAAGTTACGAATCTGTAAGTTTGAGGCCACCAGTGTTGCCATCTGCTGCAAAATATTTTCATCATTCCGATCAAACCCATTCAGCTCGTTTTTTGCTGCATTTAAAGCACCCAGCACTTCGCCACTTGCTATCAAAGGGACAGAGATCGCAGACAACACTTGCTGCTCATTCAATTTTTGAATATCAAGATAACTGCTCTGTCCCGTATCTGGGGTAGGGACAATTTTTGCCTCTTGAATAGCTGTCCCCACTGCGGTTCCTTCCAAGGGTAATATCGCGCCTGTCGGAATAGCCCCCTGCGTTCCACCTAAGGCAAATATCTCAAAATGACTACCGTCGGGCGTTGTAAAAGCAACACTGGTTCGAACAGCTCCAGTGATCGCCTTCGCCCGAGTAGCAACAATGTTTAGGACTTCATCTGCATCAACGGTTTGATTAAGTGCTGTACTCAACTCATGTAATCGGGTTAGCCGTTCCGTTTGGGCTTCAACGTCTTTCAATGCCTGTTGATTTTGGGAATATCGCTGACTATTTTGTAAAGCAACTGCCACCTGACTCGCCAATGTCGTTTGGATACGGATATCCTCATCAGTGAAGTAATTCAATTTGTCTGATTGAACATCAAGAACGCCTAATAGTGTCGTTCCAGCGATCACAGGGACCGCTAATTCCGCCCGTGTATTTGGTAACAGATCATTGGGTAAGTGATTTGGCTCATTTTGAACATCATTCACAATAACCCCAATTCTAGAACGTGCAGCTTGGGCCACGAGTGAGTCTTCTCGATCATAAGGAATAGACCACCCTTGGGCTACCATCTTTTGGCCAGGCTCACCGGCCCCAGCAGCTAAAACCAAGGTCTCATTTGTTTCATTAAGCAAATAGATATGAACGTGATACAGATCAAATTGCTCTTTGGTCAATTCAACAACCTCTTGGAGCAATCGCTCTGTATCCAAAATTGTTGATGCAGCCGTACTTACCCGTGAAACAGTCTCAAGTTGAATAACACGTTTGGTTACAACTGATTCTGCTTCCTTTCGGGCTGCAATATCATGCTTCGGGGTTTCCGACACATCAGAAGAGCCGATTTCAGTTTTTGTCAGCCCCTTACATATTTCAAGTTCTTGACGCAGTTTTGTTAATTCATCAATTAATTGAGCTTTTGTTTTCTTTGTGTCTTGCATATTATCTACCAATTATCTTCACAATTATAGTCACCATATGAATGGCCAAATCATTCAACAGATTGTGCTAAGATTTCACACTGAAATCAACCACTGTTCGTGTTGTCCCCAAAGCTTTACGTAACTCTTCTGCGGCTGTTTTCAACGCACTTTCAACATCACGGCTAGCTCGAACTTTATCGGCAATTTGACGAGCCAACTGCTCCCGAGTGGCGGTTGCCTGAGTTGCGTCAAACAGCCGCAATGTTTCTGCTTTCTGCCCCAATTGTCGAGCGACAGCGGTCAATAAAGCAATCTCATCTGTACTAAAAGGACGCTCTTTAGGTGGCTCAACGGCCAATTGTCCAATCGTCTGGTTTGAGACCTTCACGGGGACCACCACGCCACCCTGATCCCCATTTTCTGTCGTTGGTTGAGTCGATGAAAGATCATAAACAAAACCCAGTTGATCTTCCTGTTCAAGTTTAGTCGCCCAAGCATCACGAGTCAGTCGGTTTACGACAATCTCCAACTGTTGCTGGGCTTCTTGAGCAACAGCCCACTGTTTAGCACTATCAATCGAAATAGCAAGCTGTGTAGCCATTGCCTCAAACACTGTCAGGTTTTCTTCTGTAAATGTATTTAAGTTTGTACATTGCATATCTAGAACTCCGATTACCTGCGCTTCAACAATCAAGGGAATGGTCAACTCGGAACGTGTATCTGGGAGTAGCGGGTTGAGACGATATAAGTCATTCCGGGATATATCAGGCACAACAATTGGTTTACTTGTAGCAGCAACAGTCCCGATCATTGAGGTTTGATCAATGGGGAAACTATAGCGTCGCGCCAACATTTCTTCACCAACCTCGCCCGTGCCGGCAGCTAAATTTAGCCTTTGTCTAACATCATCGATCAAATAAATTTGCACATAATACAATTCAAATCGATCCAAAATCTGATCAACCATTGTCGGTAATAAAACATCTAAATCTCGGATAGCCGCAGCACGTTGACCCAATTCCATTGATACTGATAAATCCGCCGTTCGATCCTGCACTTGAGTCTCCAAGCTGTTAACCAAGTTTTTTAGCTGATTGGTCATCCCATTAAACGCCTCGGCAAGTTGGCCAGTCTCATCTCTGGTTGTAATTGATGCTCGTCCTGATAAGTCACCTGAGGCAGCCTTCTGAGCTAATTCTGTAAGCTGAATCAGAGGGCGAACCAAAAGCTGGGCTAGAACAACAGCCAGTACAGCTGCTACCCCAGCAATTATAATCGCAGAAAGTATGGTCGTTTGGACCTGCCTCTGCACGGTATCAAGAAAGACAGATTGAGGTTGGACAAAGGCTACCAACCAGCCGGGTTGCGTTTGCAGTTTGACAACAGCTCCCTGCTCTAATGGTTGATCAGGATGGGCAATACCTGTAAAAGTTGTAGGGTTCTTTTCTGCATTAGCCAGACCAATTGCAAAGTCTGGTAGATCCGTTGAAAGTTGATCTACCGGACCATCAGGCAATCGACCAGAGGCTTGTAATTGACGGGTCTCCACTTCAGAAAAAGGGGTAACCGATGTGTAATTTAATTTAGGAACACTCAAGTCAACAAGACGAATGTAATTTTCATCGAGCAGGATCACCGATGGGGGGCGCGTCATTGAAGCATCGCCTTCTTCAAGACTAAAGGCAACTATACGCTCCGTACTTTGCCTGAGGAGGTCTTCAAGAATCGCACCATCATAACGGACCCGTAACACGCCAATAATATTTCCTATCTCATCACGGGTAGGGGCACTAAAGTAAAATTCTGGTTCACCTGTACGATCAGAAAATCGAACCGGAGAAACATAAGGTTCACCTGTGTCTACAGGGGTTTGAAAGTAATCTTGGTTCGCCTCACTTAAACCAACATTGTCTGCTGATGAGTCTGCAATATTGATTCCCGCCTTATCAAGTAGTCCATAAGACTTGATAAAGGTTTCATTTCTATTGTTGAGACTAGTCAACGCCCCAGTGACATGCGAGTAATCATCGGCTTGAATGGCAGCATGGTCATCATGATGGTCATCACCATGATCGTGCTCATGACTTTGAGTTGACAACGCAGCAATAAAATCAGGAAACTGAGCCTCAGCATTAACCGCTTCCAGATTAAAGTCAAAGAACGCATCAAGAGTAGCAGCAGTTTGAGAGGCTGATCCCATCAAACGTTCATCAACTTCATCCTTTAAAGCACCTTCAATGCCAACAGCATTAACATAGGTAATTATCCCCTCAGGAATGAGCACAAGCGCCAGAAAAATTAAAATCAATTTGGTACGTAAGGAGAAATCCTGAAACCGACGCACCACATAAATCCCGTAAATCAGGATCATTAATCCGAGTGCTATAGGAACATAAGCATTTAGGCGTGGTTCTGTAATGCGAAACCCAGGCTGAACAACATCCAATAGACCCATCAAGACTCCAAAGATCACACTAACAACAACAGCTCGCGCTACTTGGCTCGGCGGCAATATATAGCTTGCAATCATTGAGGTCATCACAACCGTAACAACGCCTAGGAATAATCCGAAATCAGCGATAAAAATTGTAAACGTTAAAAAAGCCAGGCTAATCCCCAGCGTGACAGACCACGCGGCAAGCCCGATCCGTTGTTGTCCACCAAATCTAAGCCCACCCAAACCACCTAGAAGTGTAACCATAGCTGCAACAACTATCCCGTAAAGCTGCCACTGGCTTCCGCTCAAGGCAAGATAGAGATAAAAGAGCGTTGTTATAACAGCTACAATGGTTAGAACAAGACCAACCTGTCGAACACGGCGGGTATAGTTTATAGTTTCGTTTGGTGTCATAGTTAGCTGGCTGTTTTGATCGATCATAACAAGTCCTTACTCAATACCTAATTGAATTCGAGTTTGTGGTGAATTTAGGCTGATACCAACTTCCTGAACCGCAATCTTTAATGCTTCTTCCAAGGTTTGGGCCCCTTGAATCTTATCGCTAATTTCATTCACTCGTTGCTCACGTGCAGCCCGACGCTGGGTTTCATCCAGCAGACGCAACTTTTCAGCCGATTGAGCTATCTCATAACTAACGGCTTCAATTAGGGCTATCTCTTCTGGCAACCACTCCCGAGTGTGGTCTGTTTCCTGTAGCCCCACGACCCCTATCTCAACATCCTGGACCTTTAGCGGCACAATCAAATCGGTGGAGTTCGTTAAAGCAACCAACTTCCCATTCTCTGCTACATCGTCTCGGACAACTTCATGGCTTTGAACCGGTTGAGACACTTGGTATGTATCCCATGCTTGTAATGTATAACGTTGCTGGGTTCTCTCCACCTCATCAAGGGCCAGTCGAGTTTCAGATAAGAGCCGTTGATTATCTACTGCAACAGCTACCTGTTGTGAGAAAGAGGCGTATATTCTCATCTCTTGCTCACTAAACCGATACAAATCTTCAGCTTCAAATATAAGCACCCCTACTTGTCGTGCTCCAATCCATAAAGGTAGAATTGCAATAGCCAAGGTATTGTAGGCTTTAATAACTTCCAACGTATTAACGTCAACGCGCTCATCATACTGCACATTTTCTAAAAATAACGGCGTTTTGGTTAAGAAAATTGTCTCAGTGTTGAGTAGTTCTCGGGGATAGCTTGTCCCTATTGGCATTGGAGCAACCCCTTGCCCGCTATACCACGCTGCGGCAACAGTCAAACTTTCAGCTTGTCCCAAGTCATTTTGCTCAAGTAAAGCTAACAAAGCTCGATTAGTTGCCCCCAACGGCGCACTTGTGACAACTGCCGTGAGGATACCTTCCAAATCATTGGCCTCATTGATCCGCTGACTGATACGATATAGAATTTCCGTCTCAGCCAAAGCCGTTTGTTGGACAAGATAAGCCCGACGTCCAGTCACCAGAACCGATAACGACTCCAAAACCTGTTGGAACAAATCTTGCTCAGATAAAGCAATCTCGCGAGGCTCTGAACTGCTCAACAGAAGCATTCCCTGCCAACGTCCTGTCGAATAAAGAGGCAAGATAATAGCGGCTTGTATATTTTGTCGCTGTGCTATTTGGCGCATCACTGGACTTAAACGTGAGTCATTTTGAACATCTGTAATCACTAAAATCCTGGTTGCTGTATGTCTCCATAAATCATAGAAGGGTAAACTTTGTACATCATAAACCTGCCCCAACCTAGCGTCATCCTGATTCACTACCCCATTCTCCCAGGTTGCCGCAAGATAGCCACTGACTAAGCTGTTATTTTGTTCATCAACATCAAGATAATTCAGGGTCATTTTCTCCCAATGGGTTAAATCAAACGTCTCCCCCAGGAAGTTCAGCATATTAGCCTCATCCGTCACTTGCGACAAGGCCGTTTCCAACTGAGCGACTTGTTCTAATTGCTGTGCACGCTCTTCAGCCTGACGTAATAAAAGCCAATTGTTAACAACCACGGTGGTTTGACCAGAAATGGCCTGGAAAAGTCGCTGATTTCTATCAGTAAACTGATGCGGTTGGGTCCAAATCATATTAATCAATCCCACCCAACGTACACCCAAGACCAAGGGTAAAATTGCCATCGAGTGAACACTGGCTTGTTTACAAATTTCTCGTAGCTCATCATCCAACTGTTCATCCTGGTCTGTATCACTAATTAACGTAACACGCTCTGAGTTAGCCAACCATAATCGAGACAAAGCAAAATCACTCAATTGAATCCGAGTTCCGATAGGCATTGCTAAAATATCATTGGTGGGTTCACCATAAATAGAGGCGGAGGCCAATCTAGCCCATTCAGGTTGACCCAGTGCATCTGACTCAATTAGCATTAATGAGATACTGGCAATGTTTGGAGCAATTTCGGGAAAAGCAATAATCTGTAACACATCCGCAATATCGGTGATTCCATTCAGTTGCGTTCCAACCCGATACAGTATCTCTGTCTCAGCTAAAGCTTGCTCCGTTTGCTCAAACAAGCCGACGTTTTGCAACACTGCAGCCACTTGAGCCGCTAAAATCGTATGGATACGACGATCTTCTTCAGAGAAGCGACCAGCAACATCAGATTGAATATCTAGTACGCCAAACACCTGATCCCCTACCAACATCGGAATAGCCATTTCAGATTTAGTCTCTGGGAGAAGCGGGTGGGGTAGAAAATGAGGGGCTTGTTGCACATCATTGATAATTACACCCTGTCGTGTTTTGGCAGTTTGAACGACAATTGAAGCCTGATGTGTTAAAGGAATCTCATGCCCCTGACTTATCATCTGTTGACCAATCTCACCCGCCCCTGCTGCTAAAACTAACGTCTGTTCAGTCTCATCAAGACGATAAATATGCACGTGATAGAACCCAAATCGCGTTTTTGTTAAATCAACCACTGTTTGCATCAAATAATTTGCATCAAAGGTACTGGAGGCTACGGTACCAACCTCGATAACCGTTTCAAGCTCAACAGCCCGTTTTTGGGTCTGTTCCAGTAACCTAGCCCGCTCCAGTGCCTCAGCGACCTGATCTGTAATAGCGGTTAAGAATGCCTCATCCTCATCCAATAAGGGCTGATCAGGATCATCTTGAATGCCAATCTTACCTATAATTTCACCACGGACTGACAACGTTTTCGTCAACGTATTGTCAGTATCGAGCGATGTAGCTGGTGCAGTATTGCTGTTTTTAGAGTCCTCCCCTTCGGCCCCATTAATTGGATGCACGGTCGTTTGGTCATATTGATATCCCAACGCCGCATCAAAACGCGTTGTCTGAAATGCTTGCCAACCTTCACGACTCATCAAACGTTGCAGATTGTCTAGCTCATTAACTCGTGCTTCCAGTTCAGCCTCAGCCTGCTTTCGCTCGGTAATATCCTGTGCCACACCAACTAAACGAATGGGTTGCCCAGCTTCATCTCGAAATATCTCGCCAAGTACCGAAACTAACCCTAAACCATCAGCGAGCTTAAACTGATACTCAAAGGTGTATTTTTCGCTGGCCATTGCCTCTTGAATAACTATCCCTACCCGCTCTTGGTCATCAGGGTGAACTACACCCATGTAGGTATCAAACGATAGGGCTGTATCTTTGGGTACTCCAAGCATGTCAAATAACGGATCGGTCCAAGTTATTGTATCAGTCGCCGGCTCCCACGTCCACACGCCTAGCTTGGCCATCTGTTGGGCCCGTGTCAGCAGCAACTCATTTTCCTGAAGAACTGCTTCTGTCTGCTTTCGCTCGGTCAAATCGTAGAAGGCGGCAAGATAAAGTGATTCGTTTTCATAAATAATAGGACGTAGAGAAAGAGCTGCAGAAAAAATCTCTTCATTGACCTTCTTAAAGTTAATCTCAAGATTCTCGACAAATCCATCTTGACTAAAGGCTTCTAAAATCGGAGTTCGATCCGCCTGATTAACATAGAAACTAGAGGTATTGCGAGCCATCAATTCTGAATGTGACCCCCCAAACAAGTCGCTAAATGCATTATTGAAATATCTCAAATTCCCCATCTCATTAGAAATAGTAACTGGAATAGGCAGATCTTCCAGCATTGCTCGTAACTGTGCCTCACTTTGCCTTAGCGCATCTTCAGTACGTTTTCGCTCAGAAAGATCATAGAAAACTGACAAGAAAACCGACTCGCCCATAAATTCGATGGGATAAATCGAAATTGTAGATGGTAATGGTTGCCCATCAACCCGCTTAAATTGAATTTCAAGCACCTCAACGCTTCCTTTTTCCCTAAACTCGTCGAGAACTTTTTCCCGATCAGCAGGATCGTAATAGAAATCAGGGGCCTTTAACTCAACAAGATCCTCAATCGGTCCGCCAAAAAATTGGCCAAACGCTTTATTCAAATATAGCAATGAGCCGTCTCCAAGGCGTGAAATGGCAACGGCCATGGGTAATTGGCCAATTGTATTTTTAAATTGTTCATCCCGATTTAGTAACGTTTCTTCTACTTTTTTGCGCTCGGTAATATCCCGAATCGTTCCAATCAAAATTCTCTCACCATTTGGCAATTGATGAGTGATTTTTTTGGTTGAGATTGTTCGCTTAAATCCTGTCGCATCGGTAAAAAACTCTTCGTTTTCAATAGCCCCTTCGCTAGCAAAAACCTTATTATCTTGCTCCCAAAAAATATCAGCCTCTTCCAAGGGGAAGACATCATAATCACTTTTTCCCAAAAATTCTGTTGCGGGTCGGCCCATCCATTGGGACATCGTATCATTTAAGACCAACCAACGATGATCGTTATCTTTTACAAATAAGGGATCCGGCAAGGCATTGATCACTGCATTGAAAAAATCGGCAGAGTTTTTAGTATCATTTAACAATCGAGTGCTTTCCATAGCGATTGCAATCTGACCACTCAATCCCAAAAGCACTAATTGATCCTCTTTCGTCAAACTATCAACCACATCATTCTGGACATCAAGGACACCCAATACTTGTTCCCCCAATTTAATCGGCACAGCCAGCTCTGCCTTAGTATGAGGCAGAAGCTTGTTAGGCAACCAGCCAGCCTCCTGTCCTACATCTGATACCAAAATCGGCTGCCCACTGCGGGCACTGCGGGCAACGATACTTCGTTTTGCAGGCAAAGGAATCAGGTGGCCGGCCGCTTTTAGCTGTCGGCCTATCTCTCCACTACCTGCTTGCATAATTAAGGTATTCTGTTCAATGGTGTAAATATGGGCGTGATAATAGCCAAACCGTTGCTGAACCAAATCAACAACCTGAATAAATAATTCAGTCAGATCTGGGGCCGAAGCAATTCGTTGAGCAATCTCGGTACTTGTTTGTACTTGGCTCTCACGACGTTTTAGTGATTGACGAATTTGAGCTTCTAACTGTTTCCGCTCGGTAATGTCACGAGCAATTGTAGAAAAGTTGTGTACGGTACCATCTTCAGATTTATGGGCAATAATCACCTGAGAAATTTGTACCTCTGTACCGTCCTGTCGTTGGAAAACATTTTCGCCACGCCATATGCCCTCAGTAACGGTGGCAGGTAAATATTCTTCTACAACCTTTGGAATGACAGCTTCAGGATAAAAATCTGCAATATGAATTTTTGTAACATCCAAGTCATTCGACATCCCAACCATGGCTCGTCCAGCCTCGTTTACATAGATCGGAATACCTTCAGCATCTGAAATACCTACGAAATCACTGGTTGCTTCTATAACTCGGGTCAAACGGTTTAGCTCTTGCTCGGCTAATTTTGTTTCTGTAATATCGTGATTGATCCCAACCAACCCCAAAATTTGATCTTGCTCATTGCGCCAAAGAATTTTACGAGTGGCTACCCACCGAGGTTCATTAGTAATCTGATCCAAGATTTCATCTTCTTTGTAGAGTGTGGCCTGATCTCCTGTAAAGAAGGCTTGATCATCTGCCTGAAACTGTTCGGCAAATTCAGCAGGAGAGAAATCGAAATCCGTTTTCCCCACAATATCGGAGGTCCTTGATGCACCTAAAGATTGGGCTGTGGCTAGGTTACCAAAAACAAATCGGCCTTGCGTGTCTTTAACATAAATATGCTCGGGTAAGGTATCAACAATAAAGCGAAGTAACTCAACCTCGGCCGTATCGGGTTTCATCTGTTCTTTGTATCGTGAAATATCGTGGAATGAAACCCGGATATATTGCTCACCCTCTACACTCAGGCTACTAATGTTTACGTCTGTCCAACAAGAGTCGCCATCAAGGTGTTGAATAACCCACTCAAAAGAAACGGTTTCACCTGCTAAAACCGCTGCCAAATGCTGCCCCAATCGTTTCCCTGAGTCATCACCATTAGGCTGCGTAGCCAGTGAAACATCCAAAACTGTTTTACCTAAAAGCTCTGCCTGAGGGTAACCAAACATTTTCGCAGCACTTTTATTTGCATCAATAATTTGACCATTCTTCAAAATCAAAATGGCCTCAACCGCAATATCAAAAAGCAGACTACAAAGATAGCTTGAAGATGTTTGTTGATTATCCATATTCTGTTCAGCATCATTCTTAGACATTGATTGGCTCATCCTGAGGCTCCTTCTGACTCTTCCGCCACCTGTGGTTTTTGCATCTGTTTACCACCATTGCCCATCACAACTGTGGTGGGTCGTCCCATTACCTGACCTATTTCTTCAGCAGCTGTTCGTAGAATGGTATCCACATCCATTGAGCTTCGAACCTTGGCTGTAACTTCTCGTAACAATCTTTCTCGTTCAACCCGTTTTTGGGCCTGACCAAGCAACCGCACATTCTCAATGGTTGAGGCGATAAGGGATGCCATAGATCCAATCAAGTTTACATACTGTGATGGGTAAGCATAGGTTTGCATACTAGCCACATTTAAAGTTCCAATCACCTTTTCTTGCACCACCAAAGGTGCATTCATACTGGACCGAATACCTTGCTTAGCCAACGCTGCCACCTCAGCAAAATGGTTCCACTCCTTTGCCGTAAAATCTGGAATGTTCAATACTCGATTTTCGCGAACTGCTATATTCAAAGATGTTTTATCTAACGGGAGAATAGTTCCTGTCGGAATGGCTTGATTTCCCTTCAAGGCAAAAATTTCAAGTTTATCTCCCGTCTCATTGAGCAACGTCACACTTCCCCGATCACCCTCAAAAATCTGGGCGGTCATTTGAGCAGCTAAGCCAAAAACGGCCTCTTCGCTTTCCACGTTACTAAGCTCTCGCCCCAAATTGTAAAGTTGTTCCAGACGTTGCGAGTAATCTTCTGTTTCTTCTAGCGCTGCCTCAGTTTGGGTAAATAAACGACGATTCTCAATTGAGGAAGCCAATAGAGAGGCTATCTGGCCAATCAATATCTCATCCTGGGTGGAATAGATATGAGGTTGTGCTGAAGCTACATTCAAAGTTCCTATCACCCGATTTTCTACGAGTAGGGGAACATCCATACAAGAACGTAAGCCTTGTTTAGCTAATCCTTGAAGATCAAAATAATTCTGCCATTGTGCTGCTTCAAAATCATTAGCCACTAAAGTACGTCTCTGTTTGACAACCTCACCCAACATTGTATTCTCAACAGGTAACTGAGTCCCAACTGGGATAGCCTCATTACCTTTGAGGGCTAAAATTTCAAAATGATTGTGTGTATCATCTAGTAAGGCAACACTTCCTCGGCTACTACCAAAAATCTGGGTAACAACGCTGGCTGCCACATTAAACATCTCTGTTTCACTCTCAACCTCATTTAGATCCTGCCCCATTTGATACAATACATCCAGCTGTTGGGCTTGGATTTCAGCTTGCGTCCTAGCCGCCTCGGTCTGGGCAAACAAATTTTGATTAGCCAAAGCGAGACCGAATCGTTCTGCAGTTGCTTGCACGAAGTCAATTTGACGTTGGGTAAAATGATGTTTCTTCTCAACCGAGTCTGCCCCTAAAACGCCAATCACCTGGCCATGACCAAGGATAGGTACTAATAATAATGATTTGTATTTTAGATCAAGAACTAGCTCTCGAATTGGTTCTAACAGGGGATCATTGAGCGCATCATCAATTGCAACAGGTTGCTTGGTCTCAATCATTTTCTGCACCGCTGGATTACCAGCAACTGGAATTTTGAGACCTGGCTCTACAAAAGCCCCATTCATCATCTGGGCAATCAAGGTTCCTTCAGTCAAGGCTTCATCATAAATCATCACGCCGCCTTGATTTACACCGACAACCTCTAAATATTGAGCCAAGGCCGCCTCAGACATTTCGCGAGGATCACTAATTTCAGTGAAAATTCGTGACATTTGGTAAAGAGTCTCGGTCTCAGCCAGCAATCTTTCTCGTTCTACTTCTACCTTTTTACGTTCACGAATATCTGTCACACTAAAACGGACCAAATGATTTTGGCTACCCGTCAGCCCCACTAAACGAATCTCACACAAAATATCTTCGCCTTGAGCATTCCGATGGACCCACTCAAAGACTGGTCTGTCACCATCTAGAGCCGCCTTGATCTTTTCACCTGCCTTCTCAGCCGAAGGGCGACCATCGGGCTGAAACTCTGGACTCATTTGTGCAGGCCCTACTTTGACCAATTCCTCACGTGGCAACCCATATAGCCGTTCCGAACCTGCATTAACATTTTCAAACAACCCCGTTTGAGTATTGACCACCCCAATCGCTTCGGGTGAAAACTCAAGCAATTGTTCAACTTCCGCTTGACTTTCTCGCAAGGCTTCTTCTATTTGCTTCCGTTCATTGATATCGGTATCCGTTCCAATCATTCGCAAGGGTCGACCGTTGTCATCAAAAATTGTTTCCCCTTGGGTCAAATGCCAACAGTACTCCCCTGACTTATGCCGTATCAGATGCTCAATGATAAAGGGTTTTCCTTCATTAAAGTGAGCATCGATAGCCGCTTGTGTCTCGGTATCATCAGGGTGAAGCATTGTCGCAAATTTTTCAAAATCAATTTCTAATTCATCATCAGCATAGCCTGCCAGGGCCTTCATCTGCGGCGACCAGTACAACGTATCATTGACAATGTCCCAATCCCAAATGCCAACCCTACCGTTAGCTGTTGCCAAGGCCAAACGTTCTTCACTAATCCGTAGTGCATCTTCTGCCTGCAAACGTTCTGTGATATCCTGGGTCATCCCACGATACCCCTTCAAACCCCCTTGCTCATCAAATACGGGTAGTCCCGAAGTAAGAAGCGTAATTTCATGACCCTCTTTTGCCAGAAACCTAACTTCTATCTCACTATAAGATTGTTGATTAGCTAATTTTTCCTCAAAAATGGGTCTGGTTCGCTCAGCTTCCTCCGGAGTCATATGCACATAAGCCGTTTTCCCAATAAGCTCTTCGGAGGTGTAGCCAAGAATATCAAACATCGAGTCAGAGCCATAGGTGTATCGCCCCTCAAGATCAACTTCCCAAACAAACTCTGAGGCCAATGAGACCACGTCCTCAAACCGCTGGGTCTGTTGCTGGGTTTTCTGATATTGACGAGCGTTTTGGAGCACCGCAGCCACCTGCAAAGCCAACGAGGTCTGAATGCGGACATCCTGCTCCGTAAAGCGGTCAAGCTCATCCGACTGAACATCAAGTACACCCAATAATTCGGTTCCAGCAACCACTGGAATAGCCATCTCAGAACGGGTATCGGGCAGCAATGGATTTGCTAGAAAATCAGCCGTCGCTCGAACATCATTGACAATTCGACCTTCGCGTTTACGGGCAGTCAATGCTACAATCGAGTTTTTATGATCCAGTGGAA
Source organism: Phycisphaerae bacterium (assembly GCA_028285035.1). The sequence continues at coordinate 202,920 of JANQQF010000120.1, read as the reverse complement.
TATTCCAATCTTCGGTCACCATCTTTCGCCCAGCTTCACCAGACCCAGCCGTCAAATGGAGAGACTCCCCAGTTTCATCCAACAAATAAATATGGGCGTGATAGAGACCAAATCGCTCTTTGGTCAGATCAACGACTTGTTGAAGCAGCTTATCTTCATCCAAGGTCGAGGCTAAAATCGTACTAACCTCTGTCACGGTTTGCAGTTCTGCTGCTTGTTTCGCTAAAGCCAATTCTGCCTGTTTGCGTTCGGTGATATCAAAGATACTTGTGGCAATGAACTGCACTTCTTGCTGATCATCATAAACCAGAAATAAAGACTGTTCTACTGGAAATTCATAGCCGGTGGAATGTTGCAAGGCTGACTCACCACGCCAATTACCATTTTGAAATACTTGTGGCAAAATCTCTTGCTGTAATTGATCACGAGCAGATAAAGCCGTTAATTCAATGATTGGCCTGCCCACAACATCTGACAACTGGTCAAACCCAAGCATTTTCTGACCTTTTCGGTTGAGGAAAATTGTATTTCCTTCAAGATCAGCCGCACCGATCAGGATGTCAGCGCTATCAATAATTTGGGCCTGATTACGTAGCTCACGACTTCGACTTTCTAATTTTTCCAAGGTCGTTTGAATCTCATCAAATAGACGTCGGTTTTCCAACATCGAAGCAATGAGCGAGGCCATCTGCTGTAATAAACGTTCATCACGTTCGTCATAAGCGTCTAATTGATGACTAGCTATATTTAGCGTGCCTAAAATCTGATCACCAACTATTAATGGAGCACTGATTATTGAAACCATATTTTCAGATCTCAGTTTAGGCATTTCGACATAATGACTTTCTGTTATATCAGGGACAATAACAACCTGTCGCTTTTGAATAGCTTGCCCAGCCAATGTCTCAGCCAAGGATAATTTTGCACCTGTCGGAATGACACCTTTTTGCCCATCCAACGCAAATACCTCAAGTTGATTACCTTCAGATGTAATCATGGTCAGGCTAACCCGATTCCCTTGAATAATCTTAGCAACGTGATCTGCTAAAACTGCTCGTACCTCAGCCTCGCTTGTGGTCTCACTCAACGCTTGACTCAGATCATTGAGCAAGGTCAGACGGCGAGTTTGTTCTTCGCTTTCCTGCAAAACTTGCTCTCGCTGAGTTATATCTCGTATGTATCCTAAGACTCCCCAAACATCGCCTTTTTCATCGTAAACAGGCGCTTTAACCGTGCTCAAATACACCGTCTGACCCTCAACTTCAGCTGGCTCAATTTCAATAAATTTTGACTGGCCCGTCGCAAAGATTTCATCATCGTCTGGCCAAAAGCCTCGAATCCCTTTTTCTTCATTCCCTAAGACGATGTCTTCAGGAAAGCCAAGTTCTAAATCGTTTTTACCAATAAATGTCTCTTTGGGTATTTGCAAACTGTTTGAATACCCTTGATTCACTAGTTGATAACGATGGTCTTGATCCTTAACAAAAATCCAGTCCGGCGTGGCATCGATAATCGTTGTCAAGAGATCTTCGGTTTCACGAGCTTCCTTGAGGGCATTTTCGGTCTCCAACAACAACCGTTCTCGTTCCGCTTCTGCCACCTTTCGTTCAGTAATATCAACGCTTGTCCCAATGATCCGAATAGGTTTGCCATTGTCATCATATACAGCTTGACCCTGTGATCGTATCCAGAGATTTTCCCCTGATTTATGCAAAATTCGTTGTTCAATATCGTAGGGGGCATTATCATTTAGATGGGCTTCAACAACTTTTCCAGTCGCGGCTGAGTCATCTGGGTGCATCAAGCCAGTAACACCTTCGTAGGTCAAATCAAGCTCATCTTCGCTATACCCCAACCAAGATCTAAAGGCAGGTGACCAGTAAAGTCTGTCTGCAAGCATGTCCCAGTCCCACACAAAAACCCCGCTATTTGTCGTTGCTGTTGCCAAGCGTTCCTCATTAACTCGCAACGCTTCCTCAACCTGTTTCCGCTCGGTAATATCAATGCTCGTCCCAATCATTCGTAAGGGCTTGCCATTTTCATCAAACGTGGCTTGCCCCTGTACCCGGAACCATCGATACCCACCAGATTTATGACGCTGTCGCTGTTCAATGTCGTAGGGTGTGTTCTGCGTCAGGTGGGCCTGCAAAGCCTCGTCTGTCCCTGTATCATCTGGATGCAACAAAGAAGCAAAGGTTTCAAAATCTATGTCCAATTCATCATCAGCATAACCAAGATCAGCCTTCAATTGTGGCGACCAGTAGAGCGTTTCATTAACAATATCCCAGTCCCAGATGCCAACATTACTGTTGACCGTGGCCATTTCCAATCGCTGTTCACTAAATCGTAAAGCTGCCTCTGCTTTCTGCTGTTCAACAACTGTTTGCTCTAATTGCTCGGTCTTGCGTCTCAGTTCAATCCGCTGCATTACCTGACGCCCCAATGTTCGTAAGGCAACAACCTGTTCCTCATTGAGTTCACGTGGTTCCCGATCGATCACACATAATGTCCCTAAAGCATAACCATCAGGAGTGACCAGCGGCGTCCCTGCATAAAACCGAATATTGGGATCACCTTCCACCAGTGGGTGTTCCGCAAACCGTTCGTCCTGAAATGTGTCAGACACAATCATTGTCTGATCCGGTTGTGTGACTGCATAAGCACAGAAGGCCAAATCTCGGTGGGTCTCGGAAACCTCTGTAAGGCCAATGTTAGATTTGAACCATTGCCGATGCTCATCAACAAGAGAAACTAAGGCAATGGGAACTCCACAGATATAGCTAGCGAGACGAGTCAAATCATCAAAAGCCTCTTCTGGCTCTGTATCAAGAATATCGTACGATTGCAGTGCTTTTAGGCGATCTGCTTCATGTTCAGGTAGTGGCGGTACGCTCATCGTTCATCTCCTAACTCAAACTCGGGGGGTAAGCCATTTTGATGGGCGGCTTCGGGTGCATCACTTTCCGTTTCGGATTCATCACCAAACTTGATAAAGGTTCGCGCGGGTCTCAATACTTTCGACAACTCGCTTGTTCCAATCTCCATCAATGTTTCAAGGTCAGGCGCTCGGCGCAATTTATCACTAATTTGATTAATAAGTTGCTCTCGGCTGGCCCGCTCTTGGACCGTTTCGACCAGACGTAGAGTTTCTGCCGTTTGAGAGACCTGCTGGAGAACCGCCTCAACCAACGCTAATTCATTATCAGTCCAGGCTTTAGCCTTACCTTCATGCAGCTGCAAATTACCAATAGGGATACCTTGTAGAGTAATTGGAGCAACCAGAGCACGAGAACCATTTTCAATTCCATCCGTGCCATTGGTAGCAGCGGTATCAACAGATCCGCGTGTCCCATTATTGAGATCAACCAATTGTAATGCTTCGCTTCGTAACGCGATTCCCCGGGCTAAAGCGACAGCCTGATCTGTCAAAGAGCTAGACTCGCCCAAACTAAACTGGACTCGACCTCGACCCCGTCGCTCGACACGGCTACGATCCCAGCTATCCGTCACATATCTCTGCTGTAATTCGTGGGCCTCAGTCAATGCGGCTTGAACTGTTGCAAATTGGCGTGCATTACGAATGGCTACGGCCACCTGATTGGCCAAGGTACGGAGCAAACTTTCGTCCTCATAGACAAATCCGCCAACCCTATCTTCTTGTACATCTAACACCCCTACCACTTCACCTTCCAAAATAATTGGAACCGCCATTTCTGCGTAGGTATTGGGTAATAACGCATTGGGTAACCAATTTGGATTTTCCCGAACATTATCCACCCGGATGATTTCACGACTCCGTGCCGCTAAAGCCACAAGACTGGTTGGGGTTGACAGAGAAATTCTGTGTCTTTCCCGCACCATCTCCTGACCAGCTTCACCAGTACCCGCAACAACCACTAAATCTTCTACATATTTATCATCAAGTAGATAAATATGAATGTGGTAATAATCAAATTTTTCTTTAATTTGATTAACCACTTGAGACATAAGTTCGTTCAGATCAAGAATCGTATTCAACTGTTCACTTATCCCTGCAATCAACTCCAAACGTTGCGTCCGTTCTGAAACACGCTGTTCAAGTGAGCCAATCGACTCGCTCAACTGAGCCGTCATACTATTGAAAGCTGTGGCTAACGTTCCCAGCTCGTCTTGGCTAAATACATCTACCTGCTTTGATAAATCCCCAGCGCTAATCGCTTGAGCTGTATCAGACATCGCCTCAATTGGGCGTACAATTTGACGCGCCACAAAAATCCCCAAGGCAATCGCGATAATAAGCGTGACAACAAGTGTTGTGACTAAGGCAGAGATGATATTTGTAGCAGTTTGTAAAGCGTCACCTTCGGCACGCTCAGAAATCACGGTTAATGTTTGTGTTCCTAATTTTATTTCATCACGCCCTAAAACAACGTCATCTCCCAATAACCCAATCTGTGTGTCATCATTCTCGGGTAGTGTGAAGCGAAGCCCGCTGTGCACCACAGAGGCATCTTGGTGGGCTACAACTTGCTCCGTACTATCAATCATATAAATAGTTTGTGTATGATCAGTGCTTACTTCCCCGGCGATCAGATCGCTAACTGCTTTAAACCGAAGTTTAGCGACCAAAACACCTTGTAATTCAACGCTTCGTACTTGAGAAAACGGAATAGCAATTGTAACAAAGGCCTTATTGGTTTCTTCCTCAAACCAAACAGAGCTAAAGTAAATTTCACCAGTCTCTCTTGGTTGGTTAAATTCAGCACTATCAGCCTGATTTTGCAATTCATCAACAGGTATTGTTTCATCTCTAGAAACACGGATGAGTTCTTGGCCCTCGGCATCAAGCAGTGTAAATTCTTCATAAACATCTCGATAGGGGCCAATATTAAAGGCACCCAATAAGAGACTAAGCCATTGAGCCCGATCTGGTTGTTCCAAGTCTCGAATAGCTCGTCCCAAAAGATTAAAGTCATTTTCAATATCTTGTAGAAACGCTTCGACCTCTGTGGACGTTCGTTGTGCAATCTGGGTTTGCAACTGTATGGCTTGTTCTCGCTCAAGATTAAAACTAGCATTAGCTAATCTGATTCCCACCGCAATTAAGGGAACAATAGCCAAGGCAATAAAAATTATGGTTAATCGAAGACGAAGGCTAGTTCTCATATTAACTCTTTTCTCATATCGCAAATATCAGTCAACTACCAAATTGGTTTGGGTGCGGGCAAAGGATCAACTTCCGCTCGATCGGGTGGCCCAACAATAACAAAGTTGTCCCCTTGCCATTGAAGCAACATATAGCTCCCCTGTGGTGCCCCTGTTTCATCAAAACTGAGTGATCCCACCACAGTATCGTAACGCCCGCGATGCAACTCTTTTATGAGAGCCTCATTATCAATTGATTGAATTTCTTCAACAGCTTGTTGTAATACCTGTCCTGCAGTAAAAGCGTTGGCCGCATCTTCAGGTACATCACCTAATGAGCCACCAAACATCTCAAGATACTTCTCAACAAATTCGACGTTCTGATAATCATTTCCTTCTGGAAACCAAGAGACTGCAGAAAAAATGCCTTCAGTACTTGATCCAAGTGCCTCGCGAAAGGGTTCTGGTAAGGATGGAGCGCTGGTAAAAAAAGCATAACGAGGTTGATAATCCACAGCCTGATAAGCCAGAATTTGGCCGATTCCATCTTCCAGAGTGGTCCCACCTAATATTAGATCAGGATTCAGCGCAGCTACTTTTTCAGCCAAATCTGAAAAGTCAGTGGTATCCTGAGGATATACCTCATCTAGTACCAGTTCTATACCGCCATCAGTTAAGAGCCCCCTAAATCGGTCCATAACACTCTGGGGAAAGCCATCGTCATTGCTTACAATTGCAAATGTTTGGGGACGTTGATCCGCTGGTAATCCTAAAAGATACAAAGCAAAAGGATCAGCCTGGCGGTTAGATATAGAGGGTTGGGCAAAAAACAGATTGGTCAAACCACGATTAAAAACGTCTGGCGCACCACCGGCTGGTTCAACATAAGCATAGCCATACTTGGCTGCAACTTCAGAAGAGGGGATAACTAAAAAGCTAGATTGAGTTCCTAACACCAAATCAACTTTATCCCCCATAATGAGTTGTTCATAATCAGCCACAATCTGATCTTGATCACTTCCATTATCTAATATTTTTAACTCAATCTGACGTCCCAACAAGCCACCTGACTCATTGACCATCGCCGCCCAGACTTCATAGCCCTGTTTGGCGGCTGTCCCTGCCCCGGCCCGCCGGCCACTTTGAGCAAGAGACGCCCCAATTACAATTGAGTCTTCTTCATTAGACTCACTCTCAGGCGTAGCATTGACACTTTGACAAGCACTTAAAATAAGGCTAATTATTAGAAACAAAATTTTGATTGAAAAAAAGCGCTGTTTCATCAGGTCTCCGGTTTTTAATTGATGCCCTAATGTTGATTTTCTAGTTGACCTATTTGTCTAGGTGTCCTTGTTGTTAATCCCTAATTCCAGTACTGTATGGCGAACGCCCAACCGACTGCCTAATTCACGGGCTGCCGTTTCAAGTAAAACATCAAGGTTTGGGGCGGCCCGTAGCTTATCTGTAATCTCACGAATAGTGGCCTCACGCGTGGCCCGCTCTCGGGTTTCTTCGAAGAGACGTAGACGTTCTGCGGCCTGGGCCACCTGATCCACCACTGCCTCAACTAACTCAAGATCCTGCTCAGACCAAACCTGTTCGGACCGTTCAGCCAAGGCATTGTGCAATTGCAACGTCCCGATTTTTCTATCCCCCAACTTGACAGGCGCTGTAACAGCCCGCTGATCAGCCACCTCAACCAGGGTTGGGCGATCTTGGTGTCGAGCATATTGCTTAGCCTGATCGATAATCTGTTCAGCTAACGTTGGCGCATTAGTTTGGGTATATAAATAGTCGATGCCTTGAGCCGCTTGGCCCGATTGCCATTGCTGTTGAATGTATTGTTCCTGAACTTGACGAGTCTCATCCAATATCGTCTCGGTTTGCGTAAAAAGTTGTGCATTACGAATGCTAACCGCTACCTGATTGGCTAGTGTTCGTAATAAATCAGTATCTCCAGCATCAAACGCATTGGTTTTATTCTGCTGTACGTCTAAAACCCCAACCACCTCGCTCTGCAAGATAATAGGTATAGCCATTTCTGAATGTGTGTCCGGCAACAATGGATTTGGTAACCAATTGCTATCTTCGTGAACATTATTCACGACAACGATATTTCCCGTCCGCGCCGCCTGTGCCACCAAACTTGAAGCCGTCGTAGCAATCGCATGTCCGGCGGCTTTCATTTTCTGCCCTGCTTCACCCGCGCCAGCCATCATGACCAAGTTCTGTTGGGATTCATCATAGAGATACACATGCGCGTGATAATAATTAAAGCCACGCTTCACTTGCTCAACCAATTCCAACATTAATTGCTCAACCTCAAGAATGGCATTCAAACGTTCACTCATCTGGGACACAATCTTCAAGCCCTCAGTTCGCCCTGCAATTCGCTCCTCCAGCGTTTGTTGGAATGCCTCCAATTCCCGATTTCGCTCAATCAAAGAAGCTTGACTCGCTTGTGTTTGACGCAAGGCCACATTCAAACCGTTCAGCGCTAGCGCAAAGACAACCGCAATCAAGGCAAAAATGATACTTAAGTCGAAAGCAACTTGATAGGGAGAGTCAAGATCAAATTCAATCAATCGGAATGACTCAGCATAGGCAAATCCCCAAGTGGCACCAATACTTAAAATTGTAAAAATCAGACTGGTACGCCAGCCCATGACCAAGCCAGAAAACAAAACGATGACGAGATACGCAATAAAAACCGAGTCCCGAACCCCACCAGCATTCCAAGCCTGATAGGAAATATTGGCCCACCCATAAATCGCTAAGGTAATACCAGCTGCACGAATATAGCCTTGCTGAACAACAAATAATAGACCGAATGAGACAACAATCGTTAAGCTATTGGCCAGAATATCATTATCGGTAAAGCTATCACCACCTAGTGTGATACCTGTTACAACTCGGAGTCCTACCAAAATAATAATCGCCCACAAGATAACCCGTAAAATCTGAGCCACCCGAGCTTTATTATCTATCACAAATCGATCTGAGGTTACGCTAAAATTTAGGCTCACAGAGAGTCTCCTTCGGCCGAATGGGTCTGACCATTATCATTTCGTGGAGTCGACTTATCTTCATTCAAGCCCAACTCAAATTTAACATGCGTGGCGGACAAGTTTTGGCCTAACTCTTGGCTGGCGATCTTTATCAACTGCTCCAAATTTGGCGCAGCCCGCAATTTATCGGTAATATCACGAATGGTGGCCTCACGACTGGCCCGCTCCCGTGTTTCATCAAAAAGACGCAGGTTCTCGGCCGTTTGGGCCACCTGATCAAGGATAGCATCAAGCATGGTTAGTTCATCTTCTGTCCAAGTGGAAGAATCGACTTTGTTGTTTATTTTATGAAGTTGCAGGGTCCCAATAGATTGACCCATTACATTAAGAGGAGCTGCAATTGTTTGTTGCGCAGACCTGTTATGGGTTGAGTCAGTTTCATCGGAGGAAATGGTCACAAAAGTCGAGCGTGATTGTGTTTTGGCTAATTCTCTACTTTGAACTATTATGGCTTCTGGTAAATCTACTGGGTTAAATTGACCATACTCTAATCGGGTATGATCCAATTGAACTCTTGATTTATCCCATGATCTCTCAACATATTTTTGATGAAGTGAGTTAGCCTTAAATAAGGCGCTTTCAACCTCTTTAAAAAGACGGGCGTTACGAATAGCCACGGCAATATGATCAGAGAGAGAACGCAGCAGGCTGGCATCTGCTTCACCTAAACCAGCAATTTTACGATCTTGCACATCCAATACTCCCACCGCCTTTCCTTCCAAAAGAATGGGCACGGCCATTTCTGAGTGAGTATCTGGCAACAAGGGGTTGGGTAGCCAATTTTCGTCTTCGTATACATTGTCAACCTGTACAATTTGGCCGGTTCGGGCAGCACGAGCCACCAAGCTAGTTGGGGCGTTTTTGGGAATATAGTGTTTCTCAGCCTTCATTTTAATTCCGGCTTCACCTGCTCCTTCAGCCATAAGTAAATTTTCGCCAGATTCATCAATTAAATAGATATGGGTATGATAATAGTTAAAGTTATCTTGGATCTGGTTCACAACTTCTACCATTAATGAATCTCGATCTAAAACAGCACTTAACCGCCCGCTCACTTTGGCTAGAATTTGCATATCTCGAATACGATCAGAGATACGCCCTTCCAAGGTTTGTCTCAACTGACCAGACATATTATTAAAGGCTTCGGCCAGTCTACCTACCTCGGTCTCCTCAGAAATATCTACACGTTGGTCCAAATCACCTCTGGCTATATAGTAGGCTGCTTGGGTTAGGGTTGTAACCGGGTTTGAGATACGAGTAGCGATAAAAACACCAAGAAAGGCGGCCAGCAAGGCCATCCCAACCGCTATAGATATAATAAGGTTTTGTAAAAACAAAAAGTTACCTAAAATCTCGCTTTCGCTAACTTCAGCCAACATGCCTACGGATAGTTCTGGTAACCATTGATAGGTACCAATCACGGTTACTTCTGGATTCTCTTGATAGTTTTTGTAGGTATCAGCCCCATTTTCTCCGGCCAAGGCCCGGTCTATACCTTCACTACGGTAGGCCCTGGTTAGGGGATAGCCCTGATCGGCAAAGCGACTGGGGGTTACCAAGTAGTTATTTTCCAAACTGACCAGATATGTTTCACCACTATCCCCTAATCCAGCCCGTTCAAGCATAATCTCGCCCAACGCATCTATATTTAAGCGTCCAGCAAAAGCGCCAACGCTCTCGTTATTTGTATCAAACAAGGGGCGGACAATCATCATGGTTAAACTGTTTTTACCCACTTCATAATATGGGGGTTGAGTAATATTATTGATCAACCCAGCCTCAAAGTAGGGAGTGCCAGTTACCTTTTTACCTATCTGAATTGGATCAGATGAGGCAACTATATCTCCTGCTTTGTTATAGATAAAGAATTCCTCAAATGTGGGTTGGGCTTGGACAAAATCTTCCAACTCGGCGTTCAGCGGGTCTTGCCGCCACAGGGTCTCATCTGTAGAGGTATTGGCTACCGACGATACAAGCTGGTTATACCGTTTTGTATCGACGATCAATATATCCATTATAATTTCCCCATCGTTTAACCATCGAATAATCGCGTTACGCTTCAATTCCATGACCGAAAGAAGTTGGTTGCTTGCTTGTTGGCGGGCTTGCTCTTCCAACTGTGGAAAGCCAATATAAATAGTTATGAGCACTGGCAATACTGCAAAAAAGACAAAATACGCCATCAATCTCCAGCGCAGTTGCCGCCAAAGGGGCAAGCTTGCTTGTTGCTTATTTTGCTCACTATTTTCGCTAAGGTCAGGGGAGGAATTCTGCGTCATGGTTGGACCTCGTTATTTTTAAAATCTTCAAATAGCCAGATGTGAAGCACTAATTTTGCTTGGTTAGTTACTAATTGAGAAACAATGATGATTACTTTTATATAACATAGAGATATTGTTAAGTGTTGGCGGTCTATTCCGCTAAAAATTCTCTAAAAATAGACCGCCAAACCTTGAGATGTCACAGTTTCTCATCCTCATAAATTTAAACTATGACACACTTAACGTCTATATATGATAGGCTATTGTTATTGGGGTATTCATTATTCAAGCCTTCCTAATATCTCAGCTTAATGTTCTTCATTTAGTGAATCTACTCTTAAATCATAACTTTCAATTTGTTCGCCTATTTCAGCAAGGTCATTGACTATGTTTTGTAAGGCAGATAGCTCCTGTTTTTGGGCTTCACTCGTCAGGCCATTTCCATTCAATACACGACTGATAACTTGATTACCACTCTCAAGATGTGGTTTCAAATAACCCTGGAAAAACTCTTGCAGCAAGAGTTTTTCCGACACTTGCCTCTCTGCAACCCAGGTTATGTATTCTTGCAGCCTGGTTGAATCCTTCTCTACAATGTCCGGTTTGGTTGTATGATCAACCTTAATCTGCCCAGGTTTAGGAACAACAATGAACCCAGAAGGCTTATAAAACTCATACCAGCCCGATTTTTGGTTAAATTTACTGTAGCCTTTTACATAATCAATCATCTCTTGTAAATAATATTCGGGAAATTTTGTCACATCCGTCTGCATCATAAAATTAAGTATGTTGATAACAGTCGGTCTGTCATCCTCAAAAAACGAAGTGACATCAATAAAGCTATTAAAACGTTCCATTGAATGCCTGATATTCATTGCCCGTAAGTCATTAGAAATGGTCTCAATGGTTACAGTTTGGTCCTGTATAGGGTAGGTTGTCCAGGTTAAGTTGAACTCATGAACAAACTTTGTAAAAACTTCAGTTACCCCTTCAAAACAGCCATTGTAAATAACGATTCTGCCATCATCATTGAGAAATTGGGTTGCATGTTTAATAGCTTCAGCCTGGTTAGGGATACAGTATAAACAATGGGCCATTACAATCAGATCAAAATGTTTACATTCACTTCCGATGAGTTGAAAATCTTGATCAAAGGGCCGAGAAATAATGCTGATATTACGTGGTGGAGATTTTAAGTTAGCTATATTTCTCTGTAGAATTTTTTCATGCCCTGGTGTTGGTTCTACGCCACAATAATATTGTGGCGGTGCGGACAACTGATTGATCAAAAAGGCATCATATGTACCTGTACCAGCTCCAATGCTAAGAATAGAATCGGGTGAGGCGTAGGTTTTTAGATAATCTTTTGTCCATTGTGCTCTCACCTGACTTTCAGTCGATCGATTGTTTTCAAAAGGTTGATATAGGCTTGCAAAAGATTCAATATATTGTTTTTCTGATAGCGGATCAACTATCTTTTTTTCTCTTAATGTCATTCGAAAATCTCCTAAGACTCCTCTAAAAATTGTTAATATTAATTATTGTTACTTTCAGAACACGTTCTACAATACATTACTAATTGTTCTAAGTGGGAAACTAACACAAATATTAAGATTAATAGATAAAGAAATCATTATTTTTGGCATTCAAGAATAATGACTTGTGAAGCCTCAAGAAAAAATTTCCAGAATTCTTTGTCGTTTTGTTCCTCCATTTCCGGTGGAAGTATAAGTTTATGCCAGCGGATAGATTTAAAACCAGCCGTTTTCAAGGCCCACTCGTAAGTTTCTCTGCTATAGTAATAGTTATGAAATTGCAACTCCTCATTATCAGTAGTTAAAGTTATATTTATGACAGCCCCTTCTTGTAAGGGCTTAGAAAACTCAATTCTGCCAAAGCCATATTTTTTTAATGGGTCAAGGTAATCAGCCTCATTACCCTTTATATTATTATTTGCAGTAATGAAACGTTCGCCTAGTTTCAAATTGTCATACACTGCTTTGCACATCTTGAGGAGTTCCTCTTTTGTTGGGGCGTAATGTAGCAGAAAAACAGCAGTTACTACATCAAAATCCCCAATTTTACCAAGCTCTTGAATTGGGCTACAAATATACTCAATACCCAACGGGTCTTGTGTTTCTTGTTTTACAGCAAGTTCTAGCATTTCTTTAGAAACATCCACACCCACAACCTGATTAGCGCCCAACTGCTTAAATTTTCTGGCTCCCCCACCTTCACCACAGGCTAAATCCAACATAGACTTACCTCTAACATCCCCAAGATAATGCAGAAATGTATACTCTATAATCCGATAGTAACCTGCATTATTCCGAAATTCTTGATATTGCTCTGCAATATCATCATACTGTGCTATCATTGTACTATCCTCCCAAAATTTTTTTACTACCCTCCCAAAATTGTTACTATCCCCAAATTTATTTAATCTTTACAATTATTACCTCCTCCTCTATTATCAATTCTCTAATTGTAGAAAACTCAGCGTATAAGCCCCATCAATATCAAGCGAGTCTTCTAAAATACCCTGATCAAGCAAAATTTGATGTGTCTTTTCCCAAGCACTTGCTGTCATTGTACCTGGCTGGTTACCTGCTGGATTAAATAAAGGCAATGACGCTTGCATACCAGGTAGTTGTACATCTTTTACATCTTGAGGCATACCTTCACCATAAGTGTTAATTACATGTTGGGCCGCATTTTCGGGATTATTTGCTGCCCATTGCATGCCTTGAATCGTCGCCTGAACAAAAGCTCTCACTAGATCGGGCTTATTTTGAATCATATCCTCAGTGGTAAAGATAACATTAGAGTAAATATCAATGTCATAATCACTCATTAAAATGAGGGATATATCATCACGAAGCTGGGCTTGTACTGCCTCATTGGTGATGAAACCTGGTAAAACATCGGCTTCCCCATTAAACAAAGGATTAACAGTGAAATCTGTACGCGGGATTTCATTAATATCTGTGCGAGCCAGATTTTTAGAAGCTAAGAGGGCGTTATATGCAACGTCAACTGTAGTGGCCGCAGGAGCAAGTAGAACCCGTTTACCAAGAAGATCCTGGGGGCTAACAATATTTTTTTCCTTGAGCGATATTAATACGATAGGGCTACGTTGGTAAATTGAGGCCACCCCAACAACGGGTTGTCCCTGCTCACGTGCCTGTAAAAGTATATCGGCTCCGGCAACACCAAAATCAGCACTCCCATTGACCACTACTTCAACAGGATCAATGTATGCCCCATTCTCATCAAAACCGCCATTAAGCACGGTTACCTCAAGATTTTCTTGGGTATAATATCCTTGGTCTGTAGCCCCATAGAAACCGATGAACTCGATATTATGTACCCAGGCCAACTGAACGCTGGTTTGGGTTAGTGGTTTGGTGGTGTTTGCCTCTGGTTCATCCGCTCCACACCCAGTTGCTATCACAACAATAGAAAGCAGGCCAACTAGGGCTACTATTAAAAATAGCCCCTTACGTAAAAAAAGTTTAACAGGTGTGCTTCTCATTCTGATTGTCCTTTCTCTAATTAGATTTAATAAGCTTTTGCAAGATAAGGGTTATATAGGCCTAGTTAAGAGTTTTCCTGCATATTGAGCAAGAAGTTGAAGAAAATTTCTTTTCCTCAATGATTTAGATTCAGCCTAATAAGGCTTAAACAAGCTTATTGTTACATATACTCAGTGACATGTCCAAGTGATTTATAACCAGTACTTACTTAATGCAAACTATATTATAGCCATTGATTTCCCTTATTTCAATATTCTGCATCAAATAAGAAAGGAATAAGCACATATTTATCACAATAATCTCAAATACAAATTCATTTAATTCCTAGTTCTTAGCCCCTAGAATTTGGATCTTTTATGGTTATTTTGTCAGGTGAAATAGCAAGGTTCAAGTCCACATCTAGTTCAGCATAGGTTGCCGAAAACCGTTCTCCTACAACTTCAACCGTGATTTTCATAAGTTCATCCAAATCATTGGCCGCCCGCAATTTATCCGTAATATCACGAATTGTGGCCTCACGACTGGCCCGCTCCTGGGTTTTATCAAAGAGACGCAAGTTTTCAGCACTCAATGCCACCTGATCTAAAATAGATTGAACAAATGCCAATTCATTTTCTGACCAGTTTGACCCAGATTGCCCTGTCTCATTGACTTGATGAAGTTGTAATGAGCCAATCACTTGATCGCCGAGCTTAACCGGAGCAACCAAAGAGGTTTGCTCCGCATCACTGGTGGGCGATCCATTTGAGCTTAACTGAACAATGGCTGGCTGATCTCGCTGTAGGGCTTCTTCTTCGGCCCGAGCCAAAACGTCGGCACTCAAGGACGTTAAGGCTGGACGATAAAAATCATATTCATTATATTGGTCAGCAAGAATGGTTTGCTCCCAAGCTTTTTGGGTATATCGCTCTTGAAGTTCCTGTAGATTCGCTAATCGCTGCTCAACCTCCTCAAACAGACGCGCATTGCGAACAGCAATCGCAACTTGGTTAGCGAGGGTCCGTAAGACATTCTCATCCCCTTCATTGAAACCGCTAATCCGATCTTGTTGCACATCTAATACCCCTACAATACTTCTGTCCAATACAATTGGCACTGCCATCTCTGCATAAGTATCAGGGAGGAGCTCATTAGGTAACCAATCAGGGGCTTCACGAACATTATCAACCCGTACCAGTTCACTACTGCGTGCCGCCCGCGCCACCAAACTCGTCGGGGCAAAGAGCGGGATATAATGTCCATGGGCAACCATTTCTGCACCAGCTGGCCCTGTACCAGCCTGAACAACCAGATTGTTATTTTGCTGATCAAGCAAATAAATATGGACGTGATAGTAGTTAAAATTGGTTTTAATTTGATTAACAACCTCTTCCAGCAATACATCTCTGTCCAAAATAGATGTTAAATGTTCACTCAAGGCCGCAATGATGGCGAGCCGATGGGTTCGATTAGCGATTTGACTTTCCAAAGTGCCAAACATACCCTCTAACTGATTAGCCATCCCTCGAATTGTTCTCGCCAAAACTCCAACTTCATCATTGCCTCCTTGCGGAAGGGGGGTATCCCATTGTTGAGCACCAATTTTTTGGGTAGCAACAGTTAATTGTTGTAGGGGATTAACCAATTGATAGGTTATCCACAACCCCAAAACCAGCACTGCCAGAAGTACGACAACACTAATGGGTAGGAATCGGCCAAAAATCAAATTGTTTGTCTCATTGGCGAGCTGGCTTTGTAGGGGAGAAATTAACTGCAAAACAGAATCAGCTTCAATCACTGTACCTAGGCTCCAACCAATTTCACCAAGCGAGGCATAGGCCACAAATAGGTCACGGTCATTGACTGTGACATTCGCAAACCCGGTCCCACCGGCTTTCATATCAGCGATGATTGGCTGTACTGCATCGCTGACCATATTCATATCCGCACCAAATTCACCTGCCTCGGCTGGTCGGCCCAGTAGGTCTAGATAGGCCTGCTCAGGTAACGCGATCGCCCGTCCACTCTCATCGATCAAGAACGAGTAGCTATCTCCAGCTAATTCACTCGCTTCTATATTGATAGCCAGATTGTTTAGGCTAAAATCAATGCCAATCACTCCAAAAAACTCATCATCACGATAAATGGGAGCAATCGCCGAAACAAGTAAGCCTTGTCCTGCCGGGTCATCATACACAGCGCTCCAAATCGTCTCTCCATCTGGATTGTTCTCTGGTAAGGCAATGGTATAAAATATCTCCTCCGTCACGATAAAATCGCCAGGAACAATTTCTCCCAAAACAATATTGGGATAATAACGCGTTATCTCTTGATTATTAGCCGTCCAAATCGCAACTGTGTTTTTATCTTGTTCATATGTTGGGATAAAGATATTATCAAGGATTGTTGTCAGTTCAAGTGTATCTAATAATTTATCATCAATCGTAACCGTATTTGGAATAATGACCGTACTGACATCCTCTGGCCCATTCATATACTGCCCCTCTGGACCAAAAAACATAAATTCTTCAACCGACCAGTTTGCTTGCGGCGCAAACACATCTGGTTGACTAAAAACAAAATTTGCATATTCCGCTACATTCTTAGCATCAGCCAATGTTTTATCTAGGATGAGAGCATTTTCGCGGGCGTTCACCACAGTTAACTCAACTAATAGCTCCTCAATCTGTGTAAGCAGGGCCTCACTGCTGGCTACTCGAGCAGTCTCCCCCATTCGGCTCACTGCATCAAAACTCAAATAGCCTAGGGTTGCTACAATCAAGATTGTTACCCCTAAAAGCAAATATAGTAACTTACTTCTCAAGCTAAATCTGATAAAACTGGTATTTTCTTCTTGGTTATATTGAAGCTCTTGATCCATCATTTACTCCACAAGCAAGCTCGGTATTATATCTTCAACGATACTTATTGGGTGCCATTCTTTTGCGATTTATCTTGTATTCCCAACCGTAAGCTACCATGTGTGGCCCCTAACCGCTGCCCTAACTCATCCGTTGCGATCTCAAGCAAACGCTGTAAATTAGGGGCAGCTCGTAACTTATCTGTAATTTCACGAATAGATTGTTCGCGGCTAGCCCGCTCTCGCGTTTCATCAAAGAGGCGTAAGTTCTCCACCGTTTGGGTAAATTGGTCGATGACCGCCTCAACAATAGCCAAATCTTCTTTACTCCATCCCTGCCTATTTTTAGAGGGTTGAAGATGCATTGCCCCAATTTTTTTCTGGCCTACCTCAATCGGGGCAACCACAGCCTCTGTGTTAAAGATTTCGTCTTTGACAATGAGGCTAGATTGATCTTGGCTGAGGGCTTGCTGCCTTACGGCAGCCAAGTGATGCTGTTGGGTTTCATCTAAGGGTGCCGCCCCAGGTCGGGTATGAAGATATTCACTTTGGCTACGAGCCAGCCTTGAACGATCCCAAACTTCACCAAAATATTGTTGCTGGGTTCGTTCAGCCTCAGCCAAAGCAGTTTCAACGCTTTCAAACAGGTGCGCATTACGAATAGCAATCGCTGCTTGTCCAGCCACGATTAACAATAATTGTTCATCCACTTCATCAAACCCAGCCACCTTCTTTTCCTGCACATCCAGAACGCCTACCACTTCATCATCTAGCTTGATGGGGACAGCCATCTCAGCTTGTGTATCTGGCAGTAACGGGTTTGGCAGCCATTCACTATTTTCCCGAACGTCATCAACCCGGACAATCTCACCACGCCGGGCTGCTCTGGCCACCAAACTGCCTGTATCTAACGAAATGGCGTGTCCAGTCGCTTTCATCTCAGCCCCAGCACTCCCTACTCCCTCAGCAACAACCAGATTGTCACGTTTCTCATCAAATAGATAAATGTGTGTATGATAATAGCCAAAATTATCATTAATCTGATTAACAATCTCAGCCAACAGTTCATCAATACGTAAAAATGTACTCAACCGTTCGTTGATTGTGGTTACCAGACCCATTTGCAGGCTTTGTTCATTCAATCGTTCCGACTGAACATTTAGCTGACGGATTGAGGTATTAAGATTTTGGCTCATTGTATTGAAGGTTTGGGCCAAACGCCCTAACTCATCAGTAGAGTTTACCGGAATCTGTTCAACCTTTTCCGCTGTCATCATTTGTTGCACCGCTCGATCTAAAGCAATAATGGGGCGCGAGATACTCCGCCAAGAAAATAAGGCCAGGCCAGCAATCGCGGCGATAGTCAAAAGAGCAACAATACCCAAAATTTCTGTTAACAATTCGTTTTGAAAGGCGCTAAAGTTATTGAGGTTGGTTACAATCGCCATTACAGCTTCTGTCTCACCCCCTATGACCAACGGAAAGTAAGCAACAAAATGAGGATCATTTTCGCCAGACTCAACAATAAATTCATCCTGAAGAACGATTTCACCGGCCAAGGCTCGGGCGATGACTCCTTCATTAACCAGCCCAACAAATGAATGACCCGCTGCCTCATCCTCATCGTGTCCTTCAGCTTCCTCGTGATGATGGTCATCAAGAATATGTTCGGCCAACACCCGATCTTTAGACAGCAGTACAACGTGTGGCTCCGCCCGATTAAAATTAAAGTTAGCCAAAAAGGCATCATCAATTTCTCGAGTAGCCACAATCGCGCCAATCCGACTAGCATCCGTTGGATCACTCAACGGAATAGCAGCCCCGATACGAAACGTATCTGCATCTTCATCAACGATAGGGGCCGTTACTTCAATCCCAATCAAAGCCAAGGAGAGCATCTCTTCAGCTTGGCTTAGCTTCAGATCATCATCTCGGTTAAAGCGTGGGTTACCTGAGAGATCAACAATCAAAATATCATCGAGATTAGGCGCCACCTTACTGGTCAAGCTAACCCGTCGCAGCGCATTTTCATCTTCAGCAATAAATGCCTCAAGTAAGCTTGGTGTATTAGCCAGCAACCTCAAATCCCGCACCAATCCTTCTTCCGTCTCTCCAAAACGATTTTGCATCGACTCGACCTCAGCACTGAGGTTCTGTTGGCCAAGCAAAAGGGTAAAATTACGGATACTGGCTGTTGTAACCCAGATGGTAAGTAGTAGCAAGGTCACGAGCACAATCACAACCAGAATGTTTAATTTAAGGTTGAGACTCAGATTTCTAACCCAATTGAGGCTCATCTTAGACTCCTTCAAAAATCAATCTTTCAATTAGACGTTGAAACAACACCAAATTCACGTAACATCGACTGCCCCTGCTCAGAATCCAGCCACTCAAGTAGGGGTTGTACATCAGCTTCACGATCGGGCAGGTAGGCAATGCCAATCTCTAACTTGGCTGAATAGGCTGATGCATCAAATGTTAGGCCATTGACTGCAATTGGGGTTAGATATGATTCTTTGGCCACAGCAGTAGGCCAATTGACATATCCGATACTTCCTGGGGTGCCTTCCACCGCGCTAATCATATCCCCCATCCCAGGCAGGGCTTGGGCGGTTTCGATAAAGGAGGCCTCTCCAAAAAAGGCTTCTCGGATCATTTTGGTGTGGGTCGAGTCGGACCTCCGGGTATAGACAATAATGGGCTGATCAGGACCACCGACCTCAGACCAGTTGGTGATCTCCCCGGCGAAAATAGCCGTCAGTTGAGCACTGGTCAAATCACTAATGGCTATATCACCATGCGCAACAGGGATCTCCGAGCCGTAGCCAAACGAATAAAATTCAAGTTGGGCCGCCTCTTCTTCTTTGGGGGCACGCCCCATCGCCGCGACATCCAAACCACCACTCAATACCCCTTTAACCCCGCCACCTGTACCAGAGCCAGTCAAGGGCTCAATTCGATAGCCAGGTGTGGCGGCTTCAAAAATGGGTGCTAAGGCCGCAACAATGGGTGTTGTTCCACCAGAGCCAGACACCTTAAGCACAACTTGTGCCTGCGGGGCAGCCACCTCGGCTGGGGATTCAGTAGCGGCGGCAGCACTACAGCTACTGATCACTATAATTATTCCCAAGCCAATGATTAAATGAGCGTAACGTTTCAATTTAGGTAGTTTGTATATGATATCCATTTAATTCTTAACCTTTACGAGTACTTGTTCTTGTTCTAGAGATCATTATTTTGATTCCTCGTGCGCTTCTCTACTATGATAACCATTGGAGCTTGACGTCATTTCAGATGGGGTTGAGTTAAGCTCAACAAAGCTATAGTCGACAGCAAGACGATCACCCAATGCCTCTGCCGTAAATCGAACCAGTTCTTCAAAATCTACCGCAGAGCGCATCTTTTCTGTAATTTCACGAATGGTTTGCTGTTGGGCCGCCTTCTGTTGCGTTTCCTCAAACAGACGGAGGGTTTCAGCGCTCAACACCATCTGCTCCACGATCGATTCGACCAATCTAACCTCATCTTCTGTCCACGGTTGCTCACTGGCTGGGTCCTCTAATCCTAAAATCCCAATGATTTCATTTTGAAGGGTAAGTGGAACAACCAGTTTTGTGGAGTCACCATCTGTTTCAGAAGCGCCATTTGGCGTCTTGAGGATAGGTTTTTTCTGGCTAACGGCCTCATAAGCCTCAGCCGGGAGCCGCGCTTCATCAAGGGGGATAATCGCATTCTCAACTTTTTCAAACCCTTTTTGGGCAACTTTAACCCGATAGTCCTCCCAGGCCTCCAAGGTATAGCGACGCTGGATCTCTTCGAGTTCGGTGAGCGTGGCTTGTGTTTCAGCTAAACTTTCTCGGCTCACAAGAGTTGTCGCAATCAATGAGGCAAGCTGTTGAGCGAGTTGTTGCTCTCGTTCTTGGTAGGCATTGATCTGCTCACTGCCAATGTTAAGGGTTCCTAGAATGCGTTCGCCCGAAATGAGAGGCGTCACGATTGAGGATAAATAGCCCTGCCTAGTAAGTGCCTGAGAAAGTTCGCTCTGGGAGGTATCAAGGGTGACAGTCATCTGCCTTGTTTCAAAAACTTGGCCGATAATGGTGCTGCCTCGATCCGCATAAATGTTGGCTGGATTGAGACCTATCTTTTCATCCAAAACAAATATTTCTATTTGATTCGAGATTTCGTTTAATAGACCGACGCTAACCCGATCTGCCGAGACAATTTGGCTCACATAACGCGCAGCCACCTGATAGACTTCATCAGTTGTGGCCGTTTGATTCAAATCACGGCTCATATCATTGAGAAACGCCAAACGTTGGGCTTGCTCTTCGGTCTCAATCACAATCTCTTGTTGCCGTTCAAATAATCTACGATTTTCGATTGCTGAGGAGAGTAAGGCTGCAACCTGTCCAATCAAACTTTCATCCTGTTGAGAGTAACCATTCGGTTGATTGGAGGCAACGTTGAGTGTACCAATCACCTGGTTACCAGCGCGTATCGGCGTATCCATACAAGAACGCAAGCCTTGTTGGCTCAAGCCTTGAATATCAAGATAATTTCGCCATTCCTCAGCCTCAAAATTATCAGCCACCAAGGTCTGATTTTGGCGAACCACTTCACCTAACATGGTGCCATCCATAGACAACTGTGCGCCAACTGGAATGGCTTCATTTCCTTTGAGGGCCAAAATTTCAAAATGGCTCCGCGTTTCATCTAGCAAAGCCACGCTCCCCCGACTGCTACCAAACATCTGAGCGATGGTTTGGGCTGTAATGTTGAACATCGTTTGTTCATTCTCAGCGATAGCCAAATCTTGGCCCATTTGGTAAAGCAAGGTCAGTCGTTGTGATTGTATTTCACTCTCAGCCAACAACTGTTCCCGCTCAACTTCAGCCTCTCTTCGTTCCGTCAAATCGTAAAATACCGATAGCAACGAAGGCTCACTATTATAGATAATTGGATACATTGAGATCGTGCCCCAGACCGGGGTGTTGTCCATCCGATTGAATTGTAATTCAAGATTCCTAACAAAACCCTGTTTCTTTAAATCAGCCAATAGCTTTTCACGGTCGGTTGAGTCGGTATAAAACTTTGTGGCGTGTCGCTGCATCACGTCTTCAACTGTACCGCCAAAAAATTCAGCATATGCTTCATTCGCATACAAAACTGAGCCGCCTACCTGTGAAACAGCCACCCCGACCGGAAGTGCCGCCAATGTTTGTCTAAATTGAGCCTCACTTTCTCGCAGGGACTCTTCGGCCTGTAATCGCTCGGTCACATCACTTTGCGAACCCAAGAAGTATGTTAGTTCACCTTGTTCATTATAAACTGGGGACATTTTTAGTTCATTGATAAATAGAGTGCCATCTTTACGATAATTTCGTAAGGTGACAACACAGGCTGTACCTTCTTTGATAGCGGCACGCAATGTTTCCAATTCAGGCTGATCCCGATCATCCCCTTGTAAGAAGCGACAGTTTTTGCCAATGACTTCTTCGGCTGTATATCCTGTCACCCGTTCAAAAGCTGGATTGACATAAATCAAAGGCATATCAGGTTGACGCGCATCAGCAATTGAAAGTGGCTCGACACTGGCCTCAATGGCCTGGGTTCGAATTTGAAGTACTTCCTCCAATGCCTTGCGAGCGGTTACATCCTCCAGAACAGCTTGTCGCCCGATCACCTGATTTAGCTCGGGGTCTATAATCGGTTGGAGGCTTAAATTAACCCAGATCAAGGTCCCATCTGCCCGTTGAAACTGTATTTCTTCCTGATTAACAAGACCCTCACCTGTATTAATTCGTTGAGCAAACTCATAAGCACGAGGTTTACCAAACTGATTATCCGCACAAAACTCAAAAACGGGCCGCCCGATCAAGGCTTCACGTGGATAGCCTAACATCTGACTTGTTTCAGCATTGACCAGTTCAATCTCGCCTTTAGCATTCGCCGTAATGTAGGCCAAGAGGGCATTTTCATAGAGATCGCGATAACGAGCCTCACTTACTTGTACGGCGGCTTCTGCTTCTTTTTGTTCGGTTATATCCTGAGCCACTCCAATTAAGCGAACCGGCTCCCCAGCCTTATTCCGAAAAATCCGACCGAAGATAGATACATCACGAATTTCATCGTCAGGCAAGACCGCTCGATGCTCAAAGGTATAGGTTGCATCACCAGCCCCCATCGCGGTCTGAATCGCACCCAGCACCCGCTCCCGATCCTCGGGATGAATGACATTAGCGTAGCTTTCCAGAGAAAGGTCTGATTGCTTTGGCATTTTAAACATTTCAAACAAAGGCTCGGTCCACGTCACCTCATCTGTAGCCACATCCCAGGTCCAAACCCCCAAATTAGCCACCCGTTGGGCTTCTTCAAGAAGGCTCTCATTCTCCTGTAACGCAAGTTCTGCTTGTTTCCGCTCGGTGATGTCAATGCCTGTTCCAATCATCCGTAAAGGCTGGCCCTGCTCATCAAACGTGGCCTGGCCTTCCACTCGATACCAATGATAATCACCAGATTTGTGTCGCATCCGTTGTTCGAGACTGTATGGTACCCCCTCTTTCAAATGCGCATCCAAGGCACCACTCGTATCTGTATCATCTGGATGCAACAAATCAGCAAAGGTTTCAAACGTTACCTCTAACTCATCACCATACCCTAAACTCGCTTTAAATTGTGGTGACCAGTACAACGTTCCATTAACAATATCCCAGTCCCAAATCCCTACTTTACTGTTAACCGTGGCCAGTTCTAAACGCTCTTCACTAAATCGCAATGCTTCTGCTGTCTGCTTCCGTTCGGTAATATCTGAATGTGAACCAGCCATTCGATAAGGTTTACCTTCGCTATCTCGTAAGGCACTTCCCCGGGCCAACACCCAACGATATTCTCCATCTTTATGTCGCTGACGGAACTCAACCTCATAGGTATCGACCTCTCCCTCCAAATACTTGTTCAAACGATCAAACACCTTATCACGATCATCGGGATGTAAATGCCCCTCAAAGGATGAAAAATCATTCGGCAATTCATCATCTGTATAACCGATGATCGCTTTCCATCGTGGGGATAGATAGGCTACATTTGTTTGCAAATTCCAGTCCCAGATCCCATCATTCGCCCCGGCGACCGCTAATTCAAAGCGATCTCGGCTTTCCATCAATTCCTGCTCAATTCGAGTCCGTTCTGTAATATCTTGAGCTACTCCGATCAACCGCGTTGGTTCGCCGGTCTTGTTCCGAAAAATCCGCCCGTAGATAGATACATCACGGATTTCACCATCAGGCAACACCGCCCGATGTTCAAAGGTGTATGTCGCATCACCAGCCCCCATAGCAGTCTGAATCGTTTCAAGCACCCATCCCCGATCATCTGGGTGAATGACGTTCGCATAACTTTCGAGAGAAAGGTTGGGTTGTTTCGGTATCTTAAACATCTCATATAAAGGATCAGTCCACGTCACCTTGTCCGTAGCCACATCCCACGTCCAGACCCCCAAGTTGGCAATCCGTTGGGCCTCATCTAGTAAAGCTTCATTCTCTTGAAGCACCATTTCTGTTTGTTTTCGCTCGGTGATATCCAAGACAATCCCTTGAATATGGGTGACCTTCCCCTCAGCATCTCGCTCTACCACCGTGCGATCATCAGTCCAGCGTACATCACCATCTTTGGTCAACAACCGATACTCTTGGGTAAACTCGTTCACGCCACTGGCTAAATGTTCAGCCAACTCCTGGCGTATTGGTTCTCTATCATCTGGATAAATAATACTAGCGAAGGGGGTAGTACCCGATGTTAATTCCTCTGGGGTATAACCAAAACGACGAATATTCTCTGACACATACTCTACAGGTAAATCCTCACCCTCAACGATCCGCCAGCGGAATAACACAACGGGACTATTCTCAATCACCGTGCTGGTTTGTTGTAAGGCATCTTCTACTTGTTTCCGCTTGGTGATATCGCGCATGATGGTTGCAAGATATTCAACCGTACCATCAGCGGAACGCTGGGCAGTGACGACCTGCAAGACCGGTATTTCTTGACCATCTCGGTTTAATAATGCATTTTCACCACTCCAAGCCCCCTCTTTAACCGCCGTTGGTAAGACCTCCGATTTCATAAATGGTAATACTCGCTTAGGGTAGTACTCTGAAATATGGGTCTGGGTAATATCTTCCTCTAGATCCAGCCCCAACATTTCACGTCCACCCCGATTAACATACATTAGTTTTCCATCAGGCGTCGCCATCGAGACCCAATCGATGGTTGTCTCCAGAATATTACTCAATCGTTGTCGTTCTTCTTCAGCTTGTTTTCGTTTGGTTATGTCTGTAGCAAAAGCAAAGAGATATTCTTGCCCCTCATACTCCAAGAAGTTCATGGTTAAATCGACAGGAAACTGGCTGCCATCTTTCCGCTGATGTATCACCTCAAGTGTGATTGACTGGTGTTGACGCAGGTTTTGCCAGACGTCTGAAAAAATCTCTTCCGTAAAATTCGGATCAAAATCAGCAATCGTTAGCTGAAGCAATTCTTCACGGCTATAGCCCAACTGCACACAGGCCCCTTCATTCGCATTTAAGACCTGTGCTGCTTCATCGATCCACAATATGGCCTGTGGGGCACTATCCACCGAAAATTGAGTCAGTTGTAGAGCCTCAGCCGATTTTGCTTGTAAGGTGCTTGCTTCTGTCAGATTGAGTTCAGACATAACAATCTGGGCCAAGTCTCGAAGAGTCTCAATCTCTTCTGGAGTCATTGTGCGGGGTTCAAGCCCCACCAAGCACAATGTCCCCACCTTACTCCCATCCGTCGTCACCAATGGACAGCCCGCATAAAAAACCACATAGGGTTCATCTGTTACAACAGGATTGTCAGCAAAACGAGGATCCAGCCGAGCATCTGACACCACCAAAACCTCATCCTGAAGAATGGCATGGGCACAGAAGGAAATGGCCCGAGGCATCTCGGACACATCCAAGCCTTGACAGGACTTGAACCATTGTCGGTCACTGTCCACCAAGCTAACGAGGGCGACAGGCACATCAAAAAATTTGGTCGCCAATCGAGTCACCCGATCAAAGCGCTCCTCAGGCGGCGTATCCAAAATATTCAAGGCCTGTAAGGCCATAATGCGATTAAATTCGTTGTCTGGAATAGGTGCTGCTGGCATAAGCTATATCCTTACATCAAGACTCATCGTTCGACTCTACCTCTGGCGAAGCGGACTCTGTGTGCGAGTCGACATGTCCATTTGTCATCGATTGTGTGACCACGGGTGTATTACTGGTCAGTTCCGCCTCTGACCCCAAGCGAACCAAGGCTCGTCTGGCTCCGAGTACTTTGCTAATTTCCTCAAGCCCCGTCTTCATCAAGCTTTCCATATTGTTGGCTCGGCGAAGACGATCCCCCACATCGGCCAATAATTTTTGACGGGCCGCATTCTGGCGGGTTTCATCAAACAACCGTAAATTCTCGGCGGTTTGGGCAAATTGATCAAGCACTGCCTGTATTAAGGTCATATCTTCATCAGACCAACTTTGTTGATGATTATCAGGATGAATTTGTATGGCTCCAATTGTTTGATTATTTAATGTAATCGGTGTAGCGACTAAATCGGCTTGTTTATCATCAATCGGGATCGTCACCAATTGTTTTTGATTAATAGTTTGCCAAAAAACGCCATCCATAAGCTGCTGCTTAGATTCATTGAGAGGCGCTGCATCTGGGCGAGCATACAGGTATTGATTCTCGGCTGAACCCTGTTGCACTTTTTCCCAAGCTTCAATCGTGTAGCGTTCTTGAGCCGCTCGTGTTTGGTCTAGCGTTCTCTCAATTTGCTCAAAGAGACGAGCATTACGAATAGCAACCGCAACCTGTCCAGCCAAGATACGAAGGAGGGTCTCATCACCATCATCAAAAGCAGCAACCTGATCCTCTTGTACATCAAACACACCAACAACTTTACTTTCTAAGATAATCGGGATTGCCATTTCAGAATGAGTATCTGGCAAGAGTGGGTTAGCCAACCAGTCTTCAGCTTCACGAACATTGTCCACTCTAACGATCTGACCCGTACGGGCAGCACGGGCCACCAAACTTGTCTGAGCCTCAAGAGAGATACTATGTCCGGCAGCTTTCATCTCACTCCCGGCTAGACCTGTACCTTCAGCCATTACCAATCGTTTACCGCTATCATCAATTAGATAAATATGAGCATAATAATAGCCAAATTCCTCTTGAATTTGATTAACAATTCCTGCAGAAAGTTCATTAACACTCAAAATAGCACTTAAACGTTCGCTCAAGCCAGCCACAGCTTCTAACCCTTGCGTTCGGACCCTGACCCGCTCCTCCAAAGAGTCAATAAAATCTCGTAGTTGTCCGGTCATCGTATTAAATGCCGTTGCCAAAACCCCAATCTCATTCCGTTGACTAATTTTAGCCTGTTGCTGAAAGTCACCTTGACTAATCTGTGTTGCAACCTCGGTTAAGGTGGTAATTGGTTTGGATATTCGGCCCGCCACATAAACTCCAACGATGCCAGCAGCCAAAACAAAGACGCCCATTAAAATCAGGCTTAAGTTACTTACTTGATCAAATAAAATTAAAGCGTCAGCTTGATTAACCTCAGCCAACATCGCCACTTGTAGGCGGGGCAACCAGCGATAGACACCAATCACTAACTCCGGTGAATCCTGATAATCTAAATAGGTATCAACCCCATCTTCACCGCGCAAGGCTCGGTCAATTCCAGTACTTCGATAGGCTCGGGTAAGCGTATAGCCTTCAGCTTCAAATCGACTGGGGGTCACTAAATAATTATTTTCAAGACTGACCAAATAGGTTTCGCTACTCTCCCCTAAGCCCGTTTGCTCCTTCATAATATCGCCTAATGTACCTAAATTTAAGCGTCCGGCTAAAACACCTGAATTTTGATTCGTAGCTGGATCCACCAAAGGTAGTGTTACCACCATCGTCAAGCCACCACGACCTATTTCATAGT
Organism: Phycisphaerae bacterium; assembly: GCA_028285035.1. The sequence continues at coordinate 175,081 of JANQQF010000120.1, read as the reverse complement.
AAGGTGACTGTATCACCTGGCTGCTTAAGCTATTGGCAAAGTAAGGTTGGGTTGTCACGAGCTTTCCAATTTGATCTGAGTCAGAACTAGCAATAATCAACCCTTCCCTCGTATATATAAAAAATTCTTCAAAGGCAGTCTGGACGATAAACTTTTGCCTCAATGTATCATTGATTGGGTTTTGCAGGAGTTGTTCAATTGAAGGCGCTTGCGTTGGATCCTCCCTTAAAATAGAAAGCACCTCGTCTCGTGTAATTGGATTTGCCAGGACCAAAGCAAGAATAGATTGACTGCTATCCAACCAAAGATCAATCTCATCAATTTTCAATTGGGCGACGGAGGTAAGCTGTCGTTCCACTTGTATCTGGGTTTGATTTTGGATACGATTCAAAATGACTGGCAAGATAACAAACAGGGGAATGATTGCAAATAGAATTAGACTAATAATCAATGTCCAACGTAGCTGCTGCCAAAAAGGCAAGGTTGTTGTTATTCTTGATCGCTTAGGTTCAGTTGATGTTAATTGATCTTTGCTCATAGCATAACTCATTTTCCTCTCCTTGTTTGATAAGGAGGTCAAAACTTAACGACTAGCTAAGGTCGCATGGACACTCTCAATAAAGGTTAGGGTGTAAATGGCCTCTACATCAACAGGTTGATTTAAAACACCGTGCTCAAACAAAATTTGATGGGACAACGCCCAAATTTCCGGCTTCATATCACCAATCAGGCTACCAGCTGGCTTGATTAAAGGGATCATCGCTTGTAGGCGTGGTTGCTGATCCGCACGGATCAGACTATCATCGTAGGTTAGGATCAAATCAATGGCTTGTTCTGGGTTATCAACCACATCCTGATGCCCTAGAATAACAGCTTGCAAAAAACCTTCTACAATATCAGGCTGCTCTGTGATCATCTTTTCGGTCGTTACAATCAATGAGTTATAAGCATCTATTCCATAATCACTGGGAATAATAAAATTTGGCTCAAGGCCTGCCTCCTCCATTAAAATGCCCTCATTGATGATCCAACCAGCTAAAACATCCACCTCATCATTCAAAAGAGGATCAATGCCAAAATCTGTGCGGGATATGGTCTCTACTTCAGCCAGGTCAATCCCTTGTGCTCCTAACAATGCTTCATAGAGCGCTCTCGCTCCACCGTCAGATACAGTAACCCGTTTACCACGCAGGTCCGAAGGGCGAATAATATTTTTCTCTGTACGAGACATCAGCACAAGCGGACTACGCTGAAGGGTAGCGGCAATGGCGACTACTGGCTGGCCCTCTGCTCGGGCTTGGAGCAACCGGGTTGCACTTATTGAAGTAAATTCTGCTTCCTCGTTCATCAGATTAGTCAGTGGATCGATATACCCTTGCTCACCAAATCCACCCTCTATTAAAGTGACATCCAGGTTTTGCTCAGAAAAATGACCATTCTTGTCAGCAGCATAAAATCCAGCAGCGGAATATTCATGAGTCCAACCCATTTGATAACGAACCGAGGTTTTGGCTTCAGTGACAGACTCGGTCGTTGTTGAACCATTACAGGCCGCTAAATTTACTGTAATTAGAATGATGGCCATTAAGGTTAAAATTTTGTAGCTAGATCGATACTTCATCTTAAACTCCTCATTGAATTATAGAGATTTCTTAGCCCCATTTGATAATCGAGATTCAACCCCGACATCCAAGCGGATATATTCTGCTGATAGATGCTGCCCCAAGGACTCCGATGTTATTTGAAGCAATTGATCTAAACTAGTGACCGAACGCATTTTCTCAGTAATCTCACGAATCGTTTCCTCCTGAGAGGCCTTTTTTCGGGTCTCATCAAACAAACGTAAGTTCTCAGCGGTTTGGGCCATTTGATCAAGCACGGCTTCCACAAAGGCAACCTGTTCCTCGTCCTGCCAAGTTGTTTGGTCAGCACTATGAAGTTGAATATCGCCAATGGTTTCACCCAAAACTTGAACAGGCGCAACCAAAACAGTTCGATCTGTGTCCGGCAGGTCAATAACCTTGAGCCGGTCGGAGGTCAAAGCTTCTTGCTGCACCTCAGCAAAGGTTTGCTGTTCTTCAGGGGTGATAAATACATTCGGTTGATGATACATAGCCTGTGTCACCCCTGTCTTACCTTCCCAAGCTTCGTTAATATATCGGGCTTGGCTTTCCTGGAGATCAGTCAAGGCTGTTTCAACTTTTTCCAGTAGGCTCGCATTTTGCACAACTGAAGAAATCAGGTTGGCCAACGATTGTGTCAAGGGGCCACTGGCCTCACCAAAATCATCAATTTCATCACTCAGCAACTCTAAGACCCCCACAAGTTTTCCTTCCGAAAGAATGGGAGTGACAATGAGCGATTTGGTCTCGGCGATCAATGGATGCGGGGTCCACGCTGTTTGGCGAATATCTGGAACATTTATCGTTTCTTGACGATATCCCGCTTGCGCAACGAATTCATTCAAATTAGTTAAGGGCGCTTGATATTGGACCTCTTTCATTTGTTGTCCAATTAGGCCAGCCCCTTCACTGGCTACCAAACTTTTACCTGTCCCATCTAACAAATAAATTTGTAGATGGTAGATGTCAAACCCTTCTTTAACTTCATTGGCAATTTGTTTTAATATTTTTTCTAGCCCTAAAGCCTGATCAATCTTAGCCCCAACATTTGTAATAAGCCGGAATTGATCAACGCGTCGCTGGGCTAAGGCCGTCGCTTGGGTATTCGCCTCTTGTAGGCGTTGGCCCAAGTCATTAAAGCGGCGAGCCAACTGACCCAACTCGTCCTGACTATCCATGTTGATACGATAGTTTAGATCGCCCGCTTTATAAGCCTCCGTCGACTGAACCAACTGATTGAGGGGCACAATAAAGGTTCTGGCAAAGATATTTCCCACGATAATTGAAATGACCAAAACCCCAAGCGCGATATAAATACTATTCAATAAGGCCGCGTTTAAGCCACGTTCGACATCTTCCTCAGCCTCTTCTACAGCAGTGCTGAGCGCTTGCGTAAACTCGGCTTCGACATCCTCAAGCTGCTCCAATAGCTCTAGGGTCTCGGTATGACTGGCAATCATCGCTCGGGCTGTGGCTTCCAAATCTTCTTCAACCGTATCCAACCGCTCGATCAAATCAGCCTCGCCTGGCTCATCCACTTCGACCACAGCAGCCAGTTGATCCTGCGCTGCTTCCAATCGAGTCTCCGCAGCATCCACTTCTTCAAGGGCTTCTTCTTCACCCGTAGCCACAAACTCTAGCGCTTCAGCCTGAAGAATTCGGGTTTGGCGAATAAATTCTGCCAAATGAATTTGTTGAGGAATTGAGTCTTCGGCCAACTCCTCGATGTCTTGCTCCTGAATATGCAATGCAATTTCAGTCTCAATAATTTGTCTCGCTGCTTCAAATTCCGCTTCGGTATTTTGTTCAATATCCTCAAGCGCTTCACTAAACTCCAGGGTACGGGCGTGAGAGTCGATGATGGCCTGCCCAATCGTGGCCATGTTCTGCCCTTCTTCAGCAAGCTTGGCAAAGACCTCAACTTCTTCAGCGTCGTCAGATAGCTCTGTTGTTAAACGGTCCGACAGATCACCAAGCGCTCTAACACTTTCCTGAAACTCTTCAATCGCTTCTTCTTCACCTACGGCCACAAATTCTAGTGCCTCAGCCTGGGCTGTGCGCACCAAGATCCCGGTCTCCTCAACCGTTTCAATCGTGGGAATGACATCATTAACCACCCGACGAAAAGCGATCTGCGGCGAAATCAAGGCTACGACGCTGGCGATAAGCGCCAATACAACAAAGCCAATGATCAGTTTGGTTCGGATACTTAACCCCTTGAGAAAGTTCATGCTTATGCCTCACTATCCTGGTGGTCTGCCCGACCATTCTGATGTGTTTGACCATTTGGCTGAGGCTGTTTATGGCCTAAATTTTCTCGCCCCAGATTAACCAAAGCAATGTCCGTCGCTAAATGCTCACCTAAAGCCTCTGCCGTCACCTGAGCCAGCTGATCCAAACTTGTGGCCGCTCGCATCTTTTCTGTAATCTCGCGCAGGGTCTGCTCCTGAGACACCCGTTGACGCGTTTCATCAAAGAGGCGTAGGTTCTCAGCGGTTTGAGCAAATTGATCAACAACGGCATTCAAAATTGCCAAATCGTCGCCAGATAAATTCCCTCGGTCAATACCGTGCAGTTGTAAGCTACCAATTTTTGTTTGACCCAGCTTGAGAGGGCTAACAACATTATTTGTCTGAAGCTCACCTTCATCCATCGTTAGCAGGGTAGGTTCCTCTGCCATTAAGGCGCGTTGTTGCAACAGGCTCAAACGTTGCTGCTCTTCGACATCCAAAGCGGTGGGTGAATTGTTATAAAGATAAGCCCCCCGGGTCTTTCGTGCGACATTGATTTTCTGCCACGATTCTTCACGATATCGTTCCTGAGCCAGCTCAATCTCAGCCAAGCTTTGCTCAACTTGTTCAAACAGACGAGCGTTACGAATAGCGATGGCAATCTGATTGGCCAGGGATTTCAGCAAACTGGCATCCCCTTCATCAAAGGCAGCAATCTCATTCTCTTGCACATCCAACACCCCAACCACTTCGCCATCTAACGCAATGGGCACGGCCATCTCGGCAAATGTATCTGGCAACAGTGGGTTTGGTAGCCAGTCCACGGTTTGCCTAACATTGTCAACCCAAACCGACTCACCACTGCGGGCCGCCCGGGCAACCAGACTGGCGGTTGTATTCAGGGGAATATGGTGTCCCCGTGCTTTCATTTCATCCCCAGCTGCCCCCATTCCTTCTACCATCACCAGATTCTCACCGGCCTCATCAAGGAGATAGATGTGGGCGTGATAATATCCAAAATTTTGTTCGACCTGATTGATAACCTCAGAAATAAGATCATCCAGATTAAGAATAGTGGTTAATTGCTCGTTGATGTTGCTGACACTGGTCAAGCCTTTGGTTCGGTTCACCACACGCAGCTCTAAGGTATCAATGGTTTGGCGCAACTGATTGACCATCGCATTAAATGCATTCGCCAAGATACCGATTTCATCCTGATTTTGTACGGTAACTTTTTGAGACAAGTCACCCGCTTGAATAGCTTCAGCAGCCGTTGCTAAGGTTTTTATGGGAGTAACCATCCGTTGTACAACAAAGTAGCCCAATAGCGTAGCGGCGACGAGGAAAAATAATGTACTCAAGATGACAATCGTTGTGACGGTCCCAACTTGCGCCAAAGCTGTGCTGGTTGGTCTTTCAACAACAACATTAAATTCCTGGTCTCCAAAATTGATTCTTTCAACCGCAATGACTGAGGGTACGCCTTCTCTTCCATTCATAAATGTGCTATCAGCAGGGGCAACAAATTGTTGCCCTTGTAGAACAACAATATGATCGCCATGGGCAATAATTCGATCCTGATTATCTGTAACAAATACCTCTTGATCTTCAGCAGCTTGGAGTTCCCCCACTAAATCCCAAAGGGTTCTCAGCCGAAAATCGGCGACTAACACTTGGCTCACCTCACCGCTACGTAAGTTAATCACAGGGAGGGCAATAGTCATGAGAGGTTCACCCGACAGTTCATCAAATTCCACTGGCCCATAGTACACTTCGCCTTGCGTTTTGGGTGTTAGATAAGCGTCCGAGTCCGATCGGTCAACCAAATTACTGACAATCTCCACTCTGGCAACGCGAATCTGCTCCTGCCCTGTTTCGTCAAGCAGCGAAATCGTCTCAAACACATCCTTCAAGGCCAACAATTGACCTAGCGCATCTTCTTGCTGGGAGGGGTTTAACCGCTCTAGACCTTGGACATCCAGCAAAAGACGTAAGTCATTCTCAACCTCTTGGATAAAATCTTGGACCTGGATGGCAACACGTTGAGCTACCTCGTCTTGAAAATCTAGGGCTTGTTGTCGACCAAAACGATTAGTTCCGTCAATAAAGATGGCACCAACAATAACAATCGGAATAACCGCCATCCCTATATAGGTCACAAGTAATCGAATTCGAATACTATTTCGCATCTTAGAGAGTCCTATCCACTATCCTAACAAACGCTATCGAACAACAATATCTGCTTGTTGAATAATTGTATCGGGAATATCAAGCTCAATCGCACTCGCCGTTTTAAGATTAATCCCCAGGAAAAATTCTGCTATATCAATCGGTAAATCGCCCGGCGGTGCCCCTTCTAAAATTTGCACCACTAGTGAGGCGGCTTGCCCGCCCATTGGGCCTAAATCAGGACCATATGACATCAAGGTGCCCTGTTGCAAACGATGATGATGATGAACAACTAAAGGCAATTTTTGCTCAAGGGCTACCGGGATCATCTCCCCAACTTGAGATGTCACTAACGTATCCGGCAGAATAAAAATTGCATCTGCTTCATCAGGAATATTCGCCATCAACGCCTGTATCTCTTCAACCGTTGATACTTCAACGGGCATCAACTCAACCTCAAGCTCAGCCGCCACCGCCTGCGCGCCTTTAAGGGCATTGACTGGGCCATTATCAGTCGGGTTATAGGGAATCAGAATGGTCGATGCTTCTGGCGCAATCTTATGCAACCACTCTAATTCTTTCGCGGCAAAACCATCAGCCCGCACACCTGTCAAGTTTCCCCCAGGTCGGCGTAAATCGGTCACGAGTCCACTCCCCACGGGATTGACCACAGGGGCAAAGACCACGGGCACGTCCGTCCCCTCAACCGCCTGTTTCGCCGAAAGGGCAATTCGGGTGCCTGCCACAAAGATAAGATCAACATCGGCCTCAATCAATTCTTGAAATGCCGGGTCAGTTAAAGCGACATCATCATTTAACTCTTTAACAAGATAAGTCACTTGTTCACCGTCGACATATCCCAGCTCACCCATTGTTTTCTGAAAATTTTCAGCCGCAATATTGAGAGCTGGCCCTTGGATAACAACACCTATGGTAAAGTTATTAGATTGAGCCGAGCTTATTGAGCCACACCCTGCCAGAACAATACCTAAGATAAATATCCCTAAAAAATTAAGCCCTATGCTTGTTATCTGTTTCAAGTTGATTAATTTGTCATTGAAATTCATACTGGTAATCCTTCAGGCTACGTTTATTTGGGGTTAGTCGCTGTGTCCATTTGTTTGTATTTTTCCGCCATTCGTTGAGGCATCAGGCTTTGCCGTTTCAATCCCCCAATCAACCACAGCGTGCTTTGCTGAAAAGTTTTTCCCCAGTTCCTCGGCGGTAATTTTGGCCAGTTGCTCTACATTTGCCGCATTTCGCATTTTTCCAGTAATCTCACGAATGATCTGTTCGCGACGAAGGCTGACTTGGCGAGCCTGATATCGTTGGGCGTTGTCCAACGCCAAAGCAACCTGCCCCACCAGGGAGGTCAACATTCTGAGACGACTTTCCTGAATAGCTTCAGGTACGCCCCGTTTGAGACCAGTCTCAACCAGACCAATATTTTCTGTTCGTAGCTTAATGGGCATAAATATGCGTACCCACTCAGCGTGACCTTCAGCCTCAAAATTTTCTCGGTCAAACCGATCATCCCAGCCCGTAATCACTTCGGTCGCCCCTGTTCGAATAATCTCAGCCATAATATTATCGGAGTCCAGAGGTTGATTCGACCGTAAGAGTTGAGCTTCAGAAATACCAAGACCACCAACGGCTTTAACACGTTGTTGAATTTTATCCACCAATGAAAACTCAACGTAATCAAATTTCAGTTGATGGATACAGGTTTGATTGAAAACATCAATAATCTGATCAATCTCCAAAAGCCCTGTGAGCGCTCGGCCAAATTGTTGGAGGATGTTGGTTTCTTGCAGGGCGCTCTGAGTTTGATCAAACAAACGAGCCCCTTCAAGGGCCAAGCTAACCTGCTCTGAAACAGCCGCAACCAGGGCCTGCTCTTCATCCGACAGCGGGGGGCCATCATCATCTGCAACACCCAACACTCCAATCACTTGACCGGCTTGGGGTTGAAGCGGGGCCACAACCAACGCGCTGCTATCATCAGAAACTACCTTGGCCTCTTGCACCGCCTGCCCCACCTCAGCCCGCTGGACCTCTTCAATAGGGATTGACCGAGTCTCGGTTAGATCATACAAATAATTTTGTGAGGCATTTCCATCCCGCTCCAAAAATGCGTTCCAGCCTCGAACCCCTTCTTCACGTCGATAGATGCTTAGCTCTCGTAATCGATCCTCGAGCGAGTCACGCAGTTGGATATTGTCCAGCGCAATCGCAATTTGACCACATAACCCGATCATCAACAGTTCATCTTCTTTGTTCAAACCGTTGACCTCATTGCTCACGATATCAAGTACCCCAAGGACTTGATCCTCTAGCATAATGGGCACCACAAGCTCAGTCTTAACCTCCAAAAAGTGTGGGGCTGGTAGATAGTTGGGTTCCTTACTCACATCAGGCACAAGGATGGAACGACCTTCACGAGCCGCCCAAGCGATCAAGCTTGGTTGTGCGTCGAGTAGGATTTGCTCATTCGTCACCGACAACTTACGATCCCCTTTACCAACCCCACTTCGGGCAACCAAAGACTCACTGGCAATTATAAAGATTTGTACATAATCATAATCAAATCTTTCTTGAATTCGATTTACTGCCAGATCGAGCAGGGTATTGGTATTATTGGCTGTCGTCGAAATTTCTTGCACCAAATCTGTGCTGATTTGGACCTGCTCTGTGCGACGCTGTAATTCAGACTGACGATCTTCTTCACGCTGCATCCGACGAGAAATATCCCGAAGAACGCCAGTATAGGTGGGGGCAGTATTTGGGGCTTCAATTCGACTGGTTGTAATTTCTATGGGAAATTCTTCATTGTTCTTGCGACGACCAATCAGTCGATGTCGCTGATTTCCAGATAAGTCAAACAGGACGGCTGGGGCAGACAAAGTGGCTACACCCCCGCCAAACCCATTATCTTGAGAATTAATCAACATTGAGATGGGTTGACCAACCAGCTCTGCCACCGAGTAACCAAACATTCTTTCAACACTTGGATTTAGACTGGTCAAAACACCGTCTTCATTAAAGGTAATCACGGTGTCATGAATACTGCGAACAATACTTTCGGTTCGACCCACGGCCTCTTGCAAGGCATCCAGTACCCGATTGTAGTGCTGTGCGATCTGGCCTACCTCGGTAAACGGCTCCGCTTCAACCCGTAGAGTGATATCACTGGTCAAAGCTTGTGTCTGCATCGTAGTCACTAAATCGTGCAGCTCTGTAGTGGCGCCATGCTCAGACACATTCAAGCCACGATGCTCATCATCTGGAGAGACACGCAAGGGGCGTATTCGATCAATGGTTTTTAGGATGATGTAACTTAAGCCAAAGGCCCATATCCCACAGATCACAATCCCGAGGAATTGCGTTCCAATCTGCCCTACGCGACTTAAGCCTGTGTTAAGCACGGTGAGGTCAGCAAATAAGCCAACCGCCAGCGTTCCCCAGATCCCTGCGGCTAAATGTACAGGGATGGCCCCAACCGCATCATCAATTTTTAGTCGAACCATAGCACGGTCGACCCCCACCATCACTAACCCAGCAATGATGCCAATAAAAATTGCGGCAGTAGGTGATACGGCATTCGCCGCTGCGGTAACCCCAACCAAACCAGCCAAGGCCCCATTCAACATCAACTCAATTTGCGGCAGACTGCGGGTTGCCCAAGCTAAGAGCAAAGGCGTGACAGCCCCTGCTGCACCAGACAGGAGGGTATTTAATAAAACACGTGGTACAGCATCATTGGCGGCGAAGGTGCTACCACCATTAAAGCCAAACCAGCCAAACCACAACAAGAACACACCCAGAATTGCCAGGGGGACGTTACTGGATTGTAGTTTTCGTAAGGAAGAGCCTTCGCCAAAACGGCCCATTCGGGGGCCAATGATCAAAACGGCAGCCAAAGCCACCCAGCCGCCGACACTATGGACCACAGTACTTCCCGCAAAATCCACAAAGCCAAATTGGCCGAGCCATCCCGCTTCATTCCACGCCCAATGACCAAAAATCGGGTAGATGAGGGCTGAGACAACAACCGAAACAATAATATAACCAGCAAAGTTCATTCGCTCAGCCACCGCCCCAGAGAGAATGGTGGTTGCGGTTCCACAAAAAAGGGCCTGAAAGATAAAGAAGGCGATTAGCCAGGGTGTTCCTTCAGCCGACCATAAAAAGTTACTACTGCCAATCCATCCCCCTTGAGATAGCCCAAACATTAAGGCAAAGCCGACAGCCCAGAAAAGAATGACTGAAACCCCAATATCTAACAGGTTTTTCATAGCCACATTGATGCTATTTTTAGTCCGAGTTAACCCTGACTCCAAAGCGGTAAAGCCAGCTTGCATTAAAAAGACCAAACCAGCACTGATCAGTATCCAGATCACATCAAGGGTCGAGTTATCCATGTCCGTTTTCCTCCGGGAAGTGTGCCTCACCATTCTCAGGCTGTGATGGGCGAGGCTCGGTAAAGCTTTGGGCATCACCTAGGGAGACAAACACCTTTCGCTGTAAGGTTTGGCCCAATTCTTGTACGGCGGTACGCATAATTAGCTCTACGTCATTAGAGCTACGTACCTGTGAGGTAATTTGTTGAAGTGTTCGCTCAAATTCGACTCGCTGTTGGGCTTGTTCAAACTGTCGGGCATTTTGGATCGCAACTACAGTTTGATTTGCAACAGCCATTAATAAGTCCTTATCCCGTTCGGTGTATAAATTAGGGGTGGTATAACTGTGAACGGCAATAACGCCGATCAGTTGGTCGCCACTCAGCAAAGGCACACCCAACCAAGATTTTGTCTTAACATCGCCCACGATCTCAAGATTTCGTTCTTTCAGCCAACCTACAATATCATTAGAAATTAATAGGCTGTTCCGATGGGTGACAACATACCCGCTTAGTCCTTTATTTGCCGGGATAGTCTTAATGTTCCGATCAGTTTCTGATTCAGTCATATTCAAGACAAACTCAATCTCATCTTGCTCAGGTTTATACAATCCAATAAAACAATTTGTCGCATCTACTAATTGCGAGGTGTGGATATACGTCTCTGTAACAACCTGTTGTACATTCAAACTTCCAGCCAATGTCCGGCCAAGCTCATTCAAAACAGCCAATTCATTCGCTCGATCTTCTGTTTGCTCAAAGAGAAGCTGATTGTTCATCAGTACCGCCGATTGATTGGCAATTGCCTGATACAGACGTTGATCAACATTTGTAAAGCGTTGAGGATGGGTCCAGGAGACATTAGCCAACCCAACCCATTGATCCCCCAAAGTTAATGGCAAAATGATAATGGCTCTAATCCCTACCTGTCGATAAACAGCACGAGCATTTTCATCAACTTTGTCATCATTAACATCCTCTATATCACCAATCATAAAGGGATCTTCTGGAGAATTGATCCATTGATTAGAGCCAGGAAAATCGGGTAGATAAAATCGATGGCCCAAGGGGAAGGGGAGATCACCTGTTGCAATCCATCCTGCCACGATTTCGATCCACTCTGGTGACCCATTTTTATCAAGATCAATGGTATAGAGATAGGCATTAGCAATATTTTCACGTCCCAACGAGACTATCATCGCTTGTAAAATTTCATCATAAGACGAGGCTTGGCTTAATTTCAAGCTAGATTCATAAAGAAGATTTGTTTCAGTCAAAGCCGTTTGTGTTTGTTCAAGCAGGCGACTATTTGCAATTGCGTTCGCGACCTGATCAGCCATTGCCTGTAATGAAGTAATATCGGCATCAGAGAACGCATTTTGCACTGTACTTTGCACCGTCAAGGCCCCAAGCACTTCATCTCGACTAATCAGGGGCAGGGCCATTTCTGAGCGGGTATCAGGTAGAATGGGGTTCTTAAACTGTACCGCATCCTCCCCTACATCCAAGGCAATTCGCGCTTGTCGATTAGTAATACTCCAGCCGATCATTGATTGGCCACCAATCTGCAGACGGTGTTTCCGTTCAAGCTGAGTACGTCCGGCTTGCCCTGTACCCGCTCGCAAAATTGCCCACTCTCTAGCCGCATCCAGCAAAAATAGACCAACGTAATAAAAATCAAATTGGTCTCGAATTAAGTTCACCACTTCATCAAGCAAAGTATCAGTTTCCAAAACGGTTGAGGCGGCTGTACTGACCTTTGATACAGCCTCAAGCTGTGTGGCTCGACGTTCCATTTGGATCAGTAATCGTTGATTTTCCAGGTAGCTCTGCTGCGTTTGACCGGTTAGACGTTGGTTTTCAAACGCAACACCAAGACGGTCGGCAACGGCTTTTACAAAATCGATATCACGCTCTGTAAATTCATAAATCTTGTCAACAGAGTCAGCTCCCAAAGAACCAATTACTTTACCTTGCCTCAATATGGGCACCATTAACAACGACGTTAGCCCCATTGCCGCAACAAACTCTCTTTGATCTTCAAAACGAGGATCAGTTAAAACATCGGTCACAACAACAGGTGCTTTTGTGTTAACCAAGGCTTCATTTGCCGCGCTCCCTTGAACGGGAATACGTGTCCCGGGGTCGACCAAGACTCTATTTTTCATATGGGCAATCAGTGTTCCTTCGATGTAATCATCGTCATAGAGGGCAACCCCACCTTGGGGTAAATTAAGCCGCTGTAGATATTGGCTCAGAGCTGCTGCCGCCATTTCACCAGGATCTGTCAGATCAGCGAGGGTTTGGGTAATTTTGTAAAGCGCTTCGGTCTCCGCTAAGGCTTGCTCCTGAGCTAATGTTGCCCGCCGACTAGCCACAACTGCCGCCACATCTTCAAGTAGCTCCTCCAGAATAAATTTTTCATCCGCTGTAAAATCGTGCGGGGTGTGCCAATCGAAGGAGAGTAGACCCTGCCAACGATTCCCACTTCGAAGCGGAACTGTAGCAAAGGCGGCAACACCTAATTTACCAAAAAGTTCTTGTAACGCCTCACCAATTCGCTCATCATCAGTCACATCGGAAACAAAAGCGATTTCATTTGGTGTATCCAGGAGGTATTGGTTAAATGAAAATTGATCAAATTGATACCGCTGATTCAGAGTTAAATCATCCTCTTGAATAACACCAGCCTGCCAGACCGCAACAGGGGTATGGGACAACGGCTGATCCATTTGATCCGTTTCAATAAATTGTAAAACCAAACGATCTGGTACCTCCGGCAAGCCCAAGGCAAGGGCGGTCAAAATCTCAGCTTCAGTTGTGGCTTGAGTCAAGTTTGTCTCAATTTGAGAGACTCGCTCAAGTCGATATGATCGATCCTGAGCCTCTTGCAACAGTCGTTTGTTTTCCAGGGTAGTGGCCAACATCGAAGCGATTTGGGTCAAAAGTTGTTGATCTTGGGGGCTATAGGCGTTAACTTGTTTACTACCAACATTCAAGGTACCTATTACATCACCGCCAATTATTAAAGGTGCATTCAACAGTGAGCGTAAGCCCGCTTTACCTAACTTCTGACTATCCAGCCAATTACTTTCCAAGGCATCATTTACGAGAACCATCCGCCTATCCATAACAGCTTTACCAATTTGAGTACCAGCTATCGGTAAATGAGTCCCTGTTGGAATAGCGCCAGCAACACCATCTAACGAAAAAACCTCTAATTCATCCTTGGTCTGATTTAATAAAGCAACACTGGCCCGATCTACCTCAACAATCCTTGTTGTCTTATCTGCCACTGATCTAAAGGCATCGTCTTCTGTTTCGACTTGACTTAAGGCTGTGGCCAACTCATTAAGCAAGCTTAACCGAGTAGATTGAGCTTCTGTTTCAACCAATGATTGTCGTAGGCTATCCTGGGCCTGTCTCATTTGGGTCACATCATTTTGCGAGCCGAGGAAATAAATTACTTCACCTTGAGCATTGGTCACCGGCGATATATGTAATTCATTCCAAAATAAGGTCCCATCTTTTTTGTAGTTACGCAAGGTAACGACTGTAGAACGACCTTCTTTAAGGGCTGCGCGTAATTCTATCAAATCAGGTTGATCCGTATCATCCCCTTGCAAAAATCGACAATTTTTTCCGATAACCTCATCGACGCTATATCCTGTTGTTTTCTCAAACGCTGGATTGACATAGATCAATGGCATATCAGGTTGGCGCGCGTCGGCAATCGAAATCGGTTCAGTGCTGGCCTCAATCGCCTCAGTGCGAATCCGTAGGGCTTCCTCAGTTTGTTTGCGTTCAGTGATGTCTCGAGCAAAGACAAACGTGTACTCTTGTTCACCAATTTCCAGATGATTCCTTCGAATTTCAACGGGAAAAATACGACCATCCTTCGCCTGATGACGCGACTCAAAAATTGTCTCTCTCCCCGAACGCAGGTCCTTCATTCTTCGCGCCCGGATTTCTGGCTTGACATCTGGATCAATATCCCGAACATGCATCGTCATCAATTCATCTGGGGTATAACCCAAAGTTTGGCTAGCCCCTTTATTGGCATATAAAATTTGACCGTCAGGTGAAAGCCGAAATACGGAGTCATTAGAAAAGTCGATTGAGTATTGGGTTATCAATAATTCCTCTTCAGCCGCCTTGCGCTCGGTTATATCTCGAATGAAAACAATACTACCAACCACCTCGCCATCATTATCACGATAGAGGGCCCCACTCTGCTCAACGTCTAGGGTCTGGCCAGACTTGGTAAGCCGTTTGGTGTCAAACCGACGCACATAACCATCTTCAATGAGTCGCTTGATAGCCTCTCCCGTTTCGGCCTGACTCTCTTCAGGCACAAAATCGATCCGTTGCCCCTTAACCTCATCAAACGTCCAGCCAAACGTTTCTGTAAAGGCGGGATTGAGATAAGTCACCTGACCAATACTGTCATAAGTTACGATTGGGTCAGGAGCGGAGTCCAACAAAGTTTGTAATCGCTCTTCACCTTGGCGAATTTCTTGTTCTGCTTGTTTACGGGCCGAGATATCTTGGATTGCGGTTACCCTAACAGAACGTCCCTCATAAAGAGTCGATTTCCCTAAAATTTGAGCCCAGAAGGGCGAGCCATCTTTTCGTTGTAGTCTGGCTTCATAAGGTTCCTGATAATTTGAGGCGATATGTCCGGCAACGAGGTCACGATACTCTGGGGAGACCAGAGGTGTGACCTCCATTCCAATCGCCTCATCTAAGCCATACCCAAATAGTTGGCTAAATTGAGGATTTACATCAAGAATCGTTCCTTTTTCCGCAAACACAATGGCTTCAAACGTTGCCTCGGTTAAGCGTGATAATCTTTCCTCACTCTCTTGTAAAGCCGTCTCGGCTTCTTTTCGTTCTGTGAGGTTATAAAATCCGGATAGAAATGCGGGCTCATCAAAAAAGGTGATGGGATGAATGGAGAAGCTGGCCCAAAATACGGAGCCATCGATGCGCTTAAAAGAAAGCTCTGCGTTGGTGATTTGCCCATCACGAGTCATCATTTCGACAACTTTTTGCCGATCTGCGGGGTCATTGTAGAAATCGGGAGATTTCTGACCGATTAACTCGGTTGGGGATGCCCCAAATAACTCGCTCAAGGCCTCATTGACATAAAGTACTGTACCGTCTTTAACCCGAGTAACAACGATCGGGACAGGCATTCTACTAAGCGTTGTTTGCAGTTGCTCCTCGCTTCTGCGAATTTGTTCTTGAGCTTTATTGCGCTCTGTCACCTCACGGGCCACACCACGGAAGCCAATTGGCTCACCTGCAGCATTCCGCATTAAAGAGGTAGAATTCTCAACAAAGCCCTTAGTGCCATCTTTGTGGGTTACTTCCCAAGTAAAGCCTTTAATGGGTTGTTGCGTATCAAATACTTGACGGAAAGCTCGATACAACAATTTCCCATTTTCTTCATCGGTATAATCCCGATTGTTCATTCCCATCAATTCTTCAGCGGGATATCCCAAAACGGCTGGGAGCGCGTCATTAAAAAAGGTCAGATTACCTGTAAGATCAACCTCATAGTAGCCATCTTCAATGCTATCCAAAATATCTCGATAGCGTTCCTCGGAGGCCCGCAGGATACTATCTTGGTCGGGTTGGCTTTGCTTGGAAACGGCCTCCGAGTCTGAGACCACTGCTTTAGCATTAATTGGAGATAAGGGAGCAAATGACTGGCGAAGCTCGGATAAAATTTCCCACAAAAATTTTCCCGCTTCCAAACTAGTCACAACTGGCGTTAAGGTATCGCCTAATGCTTCAATTTCGAGCATTGGCTGGGTTTCAGGATCACCATCCTGATCAAAAGCCTGATGTAGGACCTCGGTCTGGCCGCCCTCAAAAACGCCTATAACCGCACTCAAAACTTTTCGGCCTTTAGCTATTCTGCCATCAGTTGAACTCTTAGCATATACCTCTGACTTATCAGCCAATATTTGCCCATAAGATTGAGCCAGATTTGTTTTATTTTGTTTGATAAAGTTTGCAAACTCTTGTCGGGCTGACATAGATATCCTCCACAATGGAGCGTCTTAGGGGGTCAGATTCGTTTCATCAATATGTTGTTTTTCATCAAAGCGGTGAAACTCTTCAAGGATCGAAGAGGCTAATGCTGGATTCAACAGGACGTCCCCTTTAGCGATTTGTTGAATTGCTTCAAGAATAGCCTCAAAATCAGTTTCCCCATTTTTTTCAACACAACCTGAGGCGCCAGCCTTAATGGCCTCAATCGCGTATCGATCTTCGGGAATAGATGATAATGTTAAAATTTTGATATCATCATCATAATGGATAATCGATTGGATTGCATTGATGCTATCCAAAACTGGAAGGCGTAAATTCATAACAACTAGATCAGGTCTGGACAACATACTGCTATCAACCGCACCTTGACCATCCCGTACAATTTCTATAACTTTAACATCCTGCAACTCATTAATTGCATCCCGTAATCTAATCGCAAACTCAAGATCGTGCTCAGCAATTAACAATCGAAGTGGATTATTCATTCCATAATTCTCCCAAATCCATGCAATTAATCCCTTCCATAACAAAAACCCTCACCAAACCATCTAAAACAAGCAATAATAGTGTAAACTATTTGCCAATTTTTAGGATAAATTACGTCACCCAAAAATTACAGATGCAAAAGTACCTAAATTTGCAATGGCAAAAAGTACCGAAATCGTTGCCCGAAAGTACCTTAAGGCAAGAAAAAGGGAGAACAAAAAAGGCTCGGGCTTTGATGTTCTCAAAGTCCGAGCCTCTAATTTATTACCCTGCTCAAATAAATGGTATGGGCCTCGGAGCAAGCTCCGAACTCTTATTCCGCAGCAAGCTGCGAGGTATTCAACCAATACGGTATCAAGATAAATTTTTATAGATTATTATGGCGAGTCAACTAATCCATCACGCATCGCACGAATGGCAGCTTCGGTGCGGTTATTGACTTGTAATTTCTGAAAGATAATGGAGACATAATTTTTAATCGTTCGTTCAGAGAGATTCAACTCAAGGGCAATATCTTTGTTGCTCGCCCCATCAGCAACTAGGGTTAAAATCTTACGCTCTTGAGCAGTCAACGGTTGATATTTAGGTTTTGGATCTTCCTTTGGTTTGGATGTCTGCTGAATTTCAGTTAATAAACGGGTCGTCATCTCCGGGCTAATAACGGCTTGTCCCGTACTGACTGTCCGTATAACTTCTAACAATTTTTGAGACCGTGTATCCTTGAGCAGGTAAGCTTTAGCCCCGGCTTTTAGCGCCTGAAGCGCATACTCATCTTGAGGGTACATTGTTAAAATAATAATTTCAACATCTTGATTCTCCTCTAAAATACGTTGGGTCGCTTCAACTCCATCGACAATAGGCATGTTAATGTCCATTAAGATAATGTCTATGTCAAGTTGAGGGACGAGTTTGATTGCATCTAACCCATCAACCGCCTCACCCACAACCTCAATATCATCTTGGTCGTTCAATATTGAGCGAAGGCCTTCCCGAAAGAGGGAGTGGTCATCGGCTAGTAGTATTCGTATCTTTGTCATTTCCCTGTCCGCATCATCTCATCAGATATGTTTATAGACAAAGGCAGGCGAGCTACGACTCGGGTGCCTTGCCCAATAGTACTTTCAACAATCAATTCGCCGCCAAGTCGCTCTGCTCGCTGACGCATCGAGGCCAACCCTAGCCCTCGATGACGGGTTTCACCAGATAATCTGCCACCTTGTAGAACATCAAACCCACAGCCATCATCGCTGATGTCTAAGACAAGCCAATGCTTATCTTCCAGGGTAACAGAAACCATCAAATGGGTTGCGTTGGCATGTTGTCGTGCGTTAGATAAGGTTTCCTGCAAAATTCGATAAAGACTACTTTCAATTTCCGGTAAAACGATCGTATCATCTTGTTGAAAAGAAAGATCATCAATACGGCATTCAGTGTTAATGCCCCATCGTTTGCCAAATTGCTTGACAAACTCTTCTAGTGTACCAAATAATGATTTTCCTTCAAGTTCAACAGGCCGCAGATCAAAGATATTGCGCCGAAGCTCATCAATATTTTGAGCGAGTAAGTCGCTGATCTTCTCTAAGATCAGCGCCAACTTACCCTCTTCTTCAACCAGTCCCAAACATCGATCGACTTGTAAGCGAAGATAGGCCAAATTTTGGGCAACCCCATCGTGCATATCACTCGCCAATCGCGTGCGTTCTTCAGCGATCGCAATCTCGCGTGTTTTTTGCAGCAGCTCTATCTGTTCAACGGCACTGGCAATTTGAAATGTAAGCGACTCAAGCGTTTCCAAATCATTATCGTCAAACCGATGGGGGACTGCCCGGGCAATTTGAATCAACCCAATCGTTTTTCCCCCTGTAATCAAAGGGGCCATCATTACATTTAAGCCAGGGTGTGTTGAGGATTGATTGTCAATTAAGGGTTTTGAGCGTTTAAGCACATATCCCATAGCCTCGTGCAGCTTGACATTGGCCACGGCCATTTTATTTTGCGCTAAATGATGGGTTTGCAATGGATCATCGGCAATTGTCGTCAATAGAAGAGAGGCCCCAGTCAACAGACCAATCACCACCTCAATATTTTGGGTATCATCCCCCGAAAAAATTTGTTTTACCCCTCTCCCCACAATAGTCAACAAATCATCAACGTCCAATCCCTGACTAACTGCTTGATTGATTTGTTTGATACCACGCAGTCGCTGGGTTCGGGCCTCAATGGTGCGTTCAAGACGACCAGAGTAGTTTTGCACCTCACGATAAAGCCGAGCATTTTCCAGTACCACGGCTGTCTGACTGGCAATACTACTCAGGGTCCATAAATCCTGATCTTTAAATTGAAAGGGATAATCTTGTCCGATAACAATAATCGCTTTGGCGCTGCCTTTTAAGACAACTGGCGCTAACAAATGAGTCTGCGGGGGAAATGTATCAGACCAAGCCGCTTGGTATTGCTGTAAATCATCAATCCGGACCACTGACCCTGTTTCAGCCGCATCGCCAATAATCATCGCAGTAATAGATGGTCGCGTGGATTGTGTTGAGGTCATATCAACCCCATAGCTTGCTTGTAGCCAGAAATCCGTCTGATCATCCTCACGGGTAAAGATAGCCACAAAATCGTATTGGAGTCGTTCAAACAGGATTTTAGCTAACGCTTCAAATAAATCATCACGTTTCAACAACCCATTGATTTCCTGCGTGATCTCATTGATCAGCTTGAGACGAGTGGCTTGCTTTTCCCATTCCTGAAATAGTTGAGCATTCTCAACGGCAATGGCAATTTGATAAGCCAATGTAAACAAATATCGAGCATCAACGTCACTAAAAGCATTTGGCTCATGCTTGTCGAGGGTCAAAACTCCAACCACCCGATCTTTATAAATGAGAGGAACACCGAGCCAAGATCGAACACGCTCCAATTCTGGTCTTGCCTCCCAAAAGATACTTTGGGAGACGTCAGCGATAATCATCGGCAGCTTGTGATTTACCACCCGCCAGGCCGAGTTATGTTCATTCCGACTATAGGTGTTTAAGCCTTTTTGATATTCAAAGAAGCCTCGTGACGCGGCAGCTTCTAAAATATCCCCCTTCACTAAAAACAATGTAGCACTATCAAACGCCACCGTTTTTTCGACTTGCGCCAAAATCTCATCTGTCAGATGTTCCAAATCAAGGCTAGTTCCAATCAACGCACTAATGGCATTAAGAGAGGCTAGCCGTTGATTAGCTTGATTCAACGCCGTAATTTGCTGACCAAACTGTTGGGTTACTTGATCCGCGTGTTGTGAATAAGGGGAAGCAGGTTGACCAACTGGAGGGAGGAGTTGGTCAACCTTTGTACGAAATGCCGTTTCCTCGAGCGGTTTGATCAGAATATTCATACCTTCATCTGTGACCTGTTTACTCACCTCGAAAGTATCAGCGATAGCCAATATAGGGGTTTGCGGCATAAACATTTTCAGCCGTGCGGACAATTCAATCCCTGCAATATCTGGCAAGGTCAAATTCAGCAAGATAAGATCAGGCTGAATCATCGCACAGTATTGAATTGCGGTTGGACCATCAAAAGCAGCAACCACATTGTGTTGTTGTCCTAAAAGGGATTGAATGAGGTTTCTTGCTGCCTTATCTTGGTCGATCAATAAAATGTTTGCCACAGGAAAGCATCTTGTCCGAAAAATTTTAAGGTATTCTTATTATAACAGGTTTTTTAACAAAAAATGTAGGACATTGTTGCCACTATAAACATAAGAACAAAAAACGAAAACGGCCAAATGATCGTTTTCGTCTTAAACTTACTGATTTTCTATTTCATTTTCGAAGTAAATTTTATCTGACTTCTTGCAAATACAGGATCATTTTTACTTCATTGCCATCTGAGTCAGCCGATACAGACACATCATCCATCAAATCCTTAATCAACCACATTCCCCAGCCCCGATGATCTTCTCTCTCTTTGCGAACTTCAGGAATGTTTGGAATAGGTCGGTGCCCTTGATCTTTTACATTTACAATCAAAGCCTCGCTATCAATTGTAAATGTAATACTAACGATGGCACTCATAATAAGTTGATTGCCATGCTCAATTGCATTCGTTACCGCTTCGCCAACAGCCATTTTTAGATTTTCTACGACTTCGTGAGTGATTCCTGCTTTTCGAGCAATAATAGCCACAGCGGAGATTGGTATTTTTTCATATCCCAATTCGCTCGGTATATGAATCTTTACAACTCGCTTTGTTAAGTTACCCATGAAAATCTTTGGCCTTTTGACTTCCGGGGATGGTTTGTTCAGGTCGGATTGACGACTTGCTATACTTCAAATGAGGTATCACAAGGTTGTAATTCCTCTTCCAAATTTTGGTTTACTTGTTTAAATTTTAACTAAGATAAGTATAACATACCCACCAGATAGCTACAAGAGGCAATTGGTCCTTATGAAGAATTTTGCCCCTGAGCATCGAGATAGTTTTGTAAAATTACTGCGGCGGCAGCATCATCAATCGGTTTATTCGCTTTAGAAGATTTGGGGTTCATTGCCGCTCGATATAGCTTTGCATCCGCCGTAGAGTATCGTTCATCAAAATATTCTATAGGAACGGTCAACGTCTTAGCTAACCTCTCAGAATATCGCTTAATACGACGCGCTTGGGGGCCGACGGGATCAGCGCCACTTAAGGAATAGGGCATTCCAACTACGACACAATCAATGTTAAGTTCTGCAACTAGATTTCCAATTCGAGTAAAATCTTCCTGCTTTGACTTTCGAGACAGAATACTATGGGGTTGGGCGAATAGACCACTCTCACTTAAGGCCACGCCGATCCGCTTTTCACCAATATCCAGCCCCAAATATCGCATATTTAATTCCCATCCGCTACGAGGGTCACCGCATCATTAATGACCACATTAATACGAACGGGAATGAACGGGAGACGGCCAAAATACTCTATGGCCCATTCAGGGCTCAATTCTATTCCTGGCACCGTAGCTAATTCATAAACCTCAGCCAACCGACTTTGCGCTTCACCGACAGGCAAAAAGGCAATTTCCTCTGCGACGAGATTAGGATTAATCACCGGCACGACTTTACCATTGGCAAAAATCTCGAAACTAATTGTACGATTTTCTATGGCTAAGATTTCACCGGAGCCAAAATGCAACCCTTCAACATCAAGCTCATATCCATCTGGCACTTGAGCCTGCAATCCAGCTAAAGCCAGCCGATTGGCATTATAGCCACCGACCACCACACCACGGACTACGGCCTGCATCTCACCTGAAAAGGTTTCGGAGAAATCGCCTGAAAATTCCTCATAGGTTACATCTAACACAATGACCTGCAGGGACTCTGGGGGGACAAACTCAAGTTCGCCAAGGGATGCTTCCAATTGAGATAGTCCCTCATCACGAATTAATTCTCTGAGATGCTCTTGTAATCGCTCTTTATCGGAGTCAATGACAATTTTTGCAGCATCCATTGTCCCTCCCCCAAAAGTCGCTTCATTGATAACCCGAACGGATATCCCGTACAATGAGTCTTCAAAGCGATTGATTTGACCCGCCTGAATATTGCCCCCTGGGCCAGGCTCAACCGCAATTGCTAGGGTTGAGGTGGTTGCCCCAACCCCACCGGGAATGGTGGCGGTTTCCACTGTAATAAATTGGATCGGTTCACCGGCCGAGGTAGAGACAGTTGTACTAATCGGAATAATTTGCTCATCTTCTGTACGGTTGATGAACACTACAGGGCCTGTTGCTTTACCTACCGGGGCCAATTCAGTATCAATGGTTTCAATCGAGCCTGATAACTCTAACTCAACTTGATCAAGCCGAGCCGGGAAAGTTTTATTCGCAAAATCAACTGCACTAATCTCAGGATCAGCAGTGACAATCAAACTTGTCTCAACACTCTTAGCCACAGGTGTAATCGTCACTGTTGCACCGGGCAGCAGAACAAATACACCAAACACTAAACCAAAGGCTAAAGCGACAACAGCAACTAACGCCCCCAGTTGTTGTAAACATCCAACTCGACCCAAGCCAGAAACCACCCGATATTGTTTGGGTTTTATACGTTTATCCGCAGCTTTCTTTGCTTTCTCATCCGGAGCAATTTGAGGGGCATCGGTCTCTTCTTTAGGCTTAACCGTCGTCTCACGCGGCACCCAACCCGCCCATTTCGCCCCACGCATCGTGGCATATGCCTTTAATCCTACTTCACGCGCATAATCGCGAACTCTTGGCTGACTACTAACGACAGCCAACTCAATCGCTTTAGCTTTTGCCAAGCGCGCTAATAACTTCATATTAACCAAGTTGCGAAGCGTTTTATTTTTTCCAGGCACAATTAACAACAAACGAGACTTTTTTCGTTCCTGTTCACGCGTTTCTGGCGTAACAACCTCAGGCGTAAAGGCCCGATTGACCCGGCCTCGAATAGCTGCTATATCGTCACTTGGTTCAATTTTTATAATATGATCCATTTTAAAACCTGTCACCCTATATGGGTATTCCAACCATAAGACTTAATGCTAATGAATAGAAGTCGTAATCCAATCCTGAAATCAAGTTTTTAACTCCAGCAATTGATCGAATTCGACTTACCTCAGGCGCACGTTTAAATGAAGCTAAATCGCGCCGAATGAAATCATCTAACCCAGGCAGTAAACTTCCCCCACCTGTCAGGTAAACCCGCCAAGGAAGAGCCTCAGACGATTTGTATTTCTGGAGGTTAGCTATGACTGCTTCATACCAACGCGCTATCGATTCAGAACAGCCGCGCTCTAAATAATGAATTTCTTTAGCGCCGAGAACTCCATCACCCCAAGCATGTTTAATTTGGGCGGCCTCTTCAGGGGTGACTTCAATAAGGTGGGCAATGGTTTTAGCAAAAAAATCACCGCCAAAGGGGACCCAACTTGAGGCGACCAACGCATCATCCTCAATTAAACAAATCGTTGTTCCTGCCGCACCAACATCCAGCACAATGGCCTCACTTTGCTGAATAATTGAGGCCAAAGCTTGCGGGGCAGCCACAATCCCCGCGATTGATAATTCAAGCCGTTCGGCCACAACATCCAAAGCCTTCCAAGCTCGGGTATGCGCCGCTACCCCAAATAACGAAAGCGAGATCTCTTTTCCACTTAATCCCACCCCATCAAGCACAAGATGATTATCTAATCTTAGCCCCGCCTCATTGACAGCTAGTGGCTGCCATTGTCCGCCCTCGGTAGGCAAATTAGATAAGCCTTGATGCGTCAATCGATTAGCTCGTGTTTGAAGCTGACGGAGCTCTTTTTTTGTCACAGGAGTCGAAGGGTCAGGTCGGGCCTGATTGACCGTAAATAACTGCCCCTTGGTCGCCTGCCCAGGCATCGCAAAAATAATATCATCAGGCACAACTTTACGACCCAAACTTTTCTCCGTACTATCCTCAGCCAGTGTTAAGGCCGTGTTTACTGGCTCAACAATCGCTGCGGCAGCTAATCGTCCCCCCGTGATATCTCTGCCATCCATTTTCGCCACGCCATAGCCCACCACCTCAATCTCCTGAATTTCTGACACAGCCTGAACCACTGCCGCTTTAACTGTTTCGCGACCAACATCGACCAAGCTATAAAGGGTGGGACCTTCTGGCTTTCGCTGATAAAACCGACGGAGCACATGCATATAGATTTTTCGAGACTCACCAGCTAAAATTAATTGTGAATGGTAAATTGCTAATTGCTAATTGTAAATGAAAACAATATCACCACTCACTTTTCTATTATATTAAACATAATAAAACGTAATCCGAATTTATACAGTTCTAACGGATTACGTTTTATCAATTGAAATTGTATACGTCTATTCGATCTTATCCTTGAGTCATTTCTTCAACAAGGGTATCAACTTTAGCCAAGGCCTCATCCATACGTGAGACATCCTTGCCGCCAGCCTGGGCCATTGTTGGTTTACCGCCGCCACCACCGCCAACAACTTGAGCAACAGATTTCACGATTTTTCCAGCGTGCAAACCACGTTTGGTTAAATCATCAGTCACCGTGGCAATAATCAAAGGTTTATCATCAGAGACAGTACCTAAGACAACCACAGCAGAGCCTAACTTATCCCGGAACCAATCACTCATCTCGCGTAACATCCCAACATCAGGCGCGTCGACTTTGAGAGAAATCACGTTAACATCATTGACTGTATGGGCTTGGGCCAACAAACTCTCAAAGTCAGAACGGGCTAGTTTACGCTGTAGGGCCTTAATTTCTTTCTCTTTATCTTGCAGCTGACTGAGCAGGATTTCAACACGCTGATCAACATTTTCTGGGAGAACGCCCAAAACCGTAGCGGTTCGTCCCAAGGTTGTCAATTGATTTTGAATTAGGTTTTGTGCCGCTCGGCCTGTAACAGCTTCGATTCGACGAATACCTGCCGCAGCACTACCTTCACTGGTGATGTGCAAGGCTCCGATTTGAGCGGTACTATTCACGTGCGTCCCACCACACAATTCTTTGCTGTATGGCGCCTCATCTGATCCCATTCTCACAACCCGTACGACATCACCATATTTTTCACCAAACAAAGCCATAATTTTTCCATCGGCAATATCTTGTCTGAGATCATCATAGGTTTGGTTGTTAGGTACAACTGGATAATCAGCCAAGATGGCCTCATTTACAGCCTGCTCAATTTCAGCCAGTTCTTCAGCCGTGACCATTTGACCGTGGCTAAAGTCAAAACGTAAACGATCTGGAGCAACAAGTGATCCCTTCTGGACCACATGATCACCAAGGGTACGCCGTAATTCACGATGGAGTACGTGGGTTGCCGTGTGATTGCGCATGATGTCCCAACGACGCTTGCTATTCACTGCAGCAAGGGCTGTATCTCCCACAGTAAGATCACCACTCGTAACCAAACCCTGGTGTAAGATCAGACCGTTAATAGGTCGTGTCACATCAGTCACCTCTATCTGCCAGCTGTCCTTTTTGGTAATTGTGCCAAAATCACTCACCTGCCCCCCGGCATCAACATAAAACGGTGTAGCTTCCAATACAATTCCTATCTTTTGGCCTTCACCTGCCCGTTCAACAACCTCACCATCTCGTAAAATAGCTAACACAGTACTGTCTGACTCTAAGCCTTCATAAATCTTGTGAACAACACCTTCATTCGACAGCTTCCCATCTGCTTTGAGCTGCTCAAAAAGATCCGCATAAGTTTGGAGTAAATCAACTTCAATCTCTCCGATACTACCACCACCAGAGACCTCTGTATGTTGCTTGAAGGCCTTTTCATATCCAGCCTCATCAATGCCAAAATCATATTCCTCTTCAGCAATCAAACGAGTCAAGTCTTTAGGAAAGCCATAGGTCGCATAAAGTTTGAACACTTCGTCACCAGGAATGGTCTTCTTGCCTTTATCTTTCAGTTTTTCAACTAAATCGGCAATCAAGACCAAGCCATTGGCAAAGGTTTTGAGGAAGCGCTCTTCCTCTTGAGTAATCACATTGAGAATAAATTGGCGACGGGCCTTCAATTCAATGTAATGATGCCCCATCTCATCAATCACTTTATCAGCAATCTTTGCCAAAAACGGCCCATCGAAGCCAAGCAGACGACCATAACGAGCAGCCCGTCGCAAAATCAAGCGCAGCACAGACGCGCGCCCCTCATTCCCAGGCATCACCCCATCCCCAATCATAAAGGTAATGGCTCGCCCGTGATCTGCGATGACGCGATAGGCAGTTAGTTGGGCTTGGCGTTCTTCATCAGCATGCCCTAGTAACTCCTGAGTACGATCCATAATTGGGGTGAAGAGATCGGTATCATAGTTATTGGTCTTGCCTTGCATCAAAGCAGCAACCCGCTCCAGCCCCATCCCTGTATCAATAGAGGGCTTTGGCAAAGGGGTCATCGTGCCGGAGGAGTCTCGTTCAAACTGCATGAATACAAGATTCCAAATTTCGAGATACTCATCATCCCGGTTGACACCCTCTGGGGTTTGCTTCTCAATATCACCATAGTAGTAGTGAATTTCAGAGCAAGGACCACACGGTCCGGTATCGCCCATCGACCAGAAATTTTCCTCTTTACCAAAACGCAAAATACGATCTGCGGGGAGGTATTTCTGCCATAGCTCAAAAGCTTCATCATCATCGGTATAGATGGAAGCCCACAGCCGTTCGGTTGGTAACTTCAATACAACTGTAACAAATTCCCAAGCATATTTGATGGCCTCTTCTTTGAAATAATCACCAAAAGAAAAGTTACCCAGCATTTCAAAGAAGGTATGATGGCGAGGCGAGGGGCCGACATTTTCCAAGTCATTATGCTTCCCAGATACGCGCATCACCTTTTGTGAGGTAGCCGCACGAGTGTAATCACGTTTTTCAATGCCTAAAAATGTGTCCTTAAATTGAACCATACCCGCATTTGTAAAGAGCAATGTTGGGTCATTACTAGGCACGAGAGAAGAACTGGAGACAACACTATGGTTGAATTCAGAAAAATAATCCAAAAAGGCTTGCCGGATTTCGGCACTGGTCATACTCATAAGGATTTACCTATATTTTTCTCAA
Source organism: Phycisphaerae bacterium (assembly GCA_028285035.1). The sequence continues at coordinate 147,530 of JANQQF010000120.1, read as the reverse complement.
AATTTGGCTAAGGATTGTAATTGAATTAAAAGGGGATGTCAACTAAAAGTCACAGCCAAGTTACTAGGCAATAGGCTCTACAAAAATAAGGAGATAAAGCAGGTAAATATAAAATGGAACGACAAAACGAGAGGGAACATTTTGGAAGCGATTAAGAAAGGCGAGGAAAAAGGCTATAAACGTACCTAGGAGCAAAACGATCCACCATTGGTATTCAAGCGTAACAAAGGGACAAACCGACCCAGGTGGGTCAACAAAAACATAAATACACTTTATGCCTCGGGTCAACATCAAAAATTGATGAATAAACCCAACTATAATCGGAAACCACAGCGCCATTTGACGAAAAACAATGGGGGCATATCGAGCTAAGTCAGAATTATTTGTCTGAGTCATTTTCTTTCGCCTCTTGATTTTGCTCAGCGCGCTGGGTCAACATCTTCGCCAATTGAGTAATTCCGCCCCCCAAATTTCGAGCCGCATCCACTTGACTGGTCGTCTCCTGATAAATTCGATACAGTTCACGACTCTCCGGTAAATCGGGGTCGAGATGAGCTGCCGCTGCATAAGCCAGATAAGCCGTCCCACCCGCAGAGGCTTCAGCTTTACGTTGCAGGGCATCCATTGTTTCTGGGGTATATCGAATCTCGATGTTAAATCGTAGAATCTGCACCCCAAAATCACGGGCTAATTCTTGAACAACATCGGTCTGACGTAAATTCTCAGTCATCACGGAAATGTTGCGTTCTAAATCGTCCAAAGAAGGATAGTTGACTGCTTCTTGAATAAGTTCTTGCTCCATCCCTTTTTCGACAAAGTTTTTTACCCGCGGCCAGGTCATTCGAGTCGATGCCAACGTTAGCGTTCTTCGGGCTGTAATCGACAAAATCGCTTGGACAAATAGACCATCTTGCGCCTTGATATTAACGGTCGTTATATCTAAACCACGTGGCTGAACATAGCGGATTAAGAACAACTCAAACATAATCCAGGGAATGCCAAAAAATATTAAGGGCAGGAAAAAAGCGATAATCAAGCCGTGCCGTGGGGCAATGGGATTACGCGGCTCACCAAGACTCAACGATTGTAGAAAAAATGGGGTAGGGGTAATCGTTGGGGTGGGGGTTGGGATGGGGGTCTCGGTTGGGAGGGGTGCTGGCGTTTCCGTAGGCGCAGCTTCAGAAGCGGGTTGTTGCTCTTGTTGCTGCTGTTGAGCAACCTGAACTTGAGGTTCACTGCCTTCGGCAGGGATTTCTACCCGCAGCTCCTCTTTTGGAACAACCTCAAAAAGCCCGCCAATTCCGCCCCCACAACCAAATGCCAATAAAGCGAAAAGCAGAAGGTATATTCTAAATCGTGTCCGTCTCACTGGTCGACTTTTAGAGACCACGACGTAATTCCTTCCTCAACTTTGCATTTTCGGCCCGCAATTTTTGCATTTCATCACTTTCACGTTGAATCCCTAGGGCATTATGAGCGATAATAAAGAGCAACATTGCCCCCAATGAAAGCAATATACTTTCTGTGAAGGCACTACTTTGAACCGCAGCTGTAATCGACACCTCTGTATTTGTGGCATTAAATGCGGAACTTATCTCGTCGGGTAATAAGTTAAACGCAATTGGGGAGAATGCATTCCAAATCGCCCCTAAAAAAATCCCAAAAGGTACTAATCGGACCAATGGTTTCACTGTATCACGCAAAGTTTCACCAATACGGTCCAACATAGCCAAGATGACAACGACAAATTCGGCAAAAACAACACCAATCCCAAAAAATGCTTTCAGCGCATCAGGACTGATACCTGTGGAGGTGATGGTTGCCACAACAGGAACATCGAGTATTCTAACATCAAAATTAGAAAAATACTCTAACCCCAAAAACCCCATCAAACATGTAAATAATAAGAATACAAAAAATAATAATAGCATGGGATCAACACCACCAGTTCGGCTAACTTCTAAGGTTTACGTTTTAGCAGTGTCCAATAAATTAACAATATTAAGCAAAAGTGCGTATTTATCTCGTTTATAATGTGACATATTTTCTATTTTATGTCAAATACTGGCGGGGACATACTTCGGATAAATCGCTACTCAGCCTGAGTAAGGCTCCGCTACAATGACCAAACGATGAGTATTTGTCCAGCTAGGCCAACAGGTGATTAAGGTGAGACGTTCAGTTTCAGTGGGCGCCATCGATTCTTGTAAAAACAGTTCAGACTCGGGCGGGCCGGCAAACGTCCGGACAATTGTGCTCTCTTGAACCTGATAAGTGAATAAAAAGCCTTCATCATTGTACAGCCCGATCAAATCACCAATCTCTAAGCCCTCAATATCCGCAAAAACGTGCCCACCCAAGCTGGCGTTGTGTCCAGAAATAACGACGTTGCTGCCCTGGCCTGGCTTGGCAGAGTTAATATGCCAACCCGCCTCATTTTCTGGCACAACCCACTCACTAATCAATTCGCCTTGCCAATTTTCCTGAGTCTCCCACCCCATCTCGACAACTTCGGCATCTAAACTAATCTTTTCAACCACGATTCGAGTAGGGGCTTCGGTTGTAACGGTAGAGGCATCCGGTGTCGCTGTTGATGTTGCTGTTGGGCGAGGGGTGGGTGTCCAAGTTGCAACACGTTCGATAACAATGACATCCGAACACCCAACTATCGATAAAAAGGCAATTATTTTTAATAAAAGTAGTGTACCTTCTCGAAACCTGTGCGCCAAGAGCCGCTCCATAACTACAGACTTTAGGTTACAAGACGACCATACCCCCAACGCGCCACTCGCCAAATGCCCCAGACCATTGCGAGCAACAAAACAGCTAAACCACCTAAAACAGCAAACATTGTCGGCGTAAAAAATGCACCGCTATTGGGTGATTTTACCGGAGGCACACCAATTCCGCCTGAGTCAACAATCGTAATAATATCTAAGGGGGGGTTACTATCAGGTAATCCTAATGCAACCAAGGTGTATATGCCACGATTACCAAATCGTACATTTGGTTCCTGGTAAACAATCTGATTATTCTCCTGCAACCGAATGTCAAAGTTGTAGGTTCTGGAGTCAAATGTTGCATAGGGACTAGCTACGCCAAAAGCAACCTCGTTAATCCGACAGTCATCAGTATTTGTTTCACAGACCCGCACCACCGGTGCTCCTTGTGAGGCGTGCATAAATCGCACCGAGGCTCTATTCAAATCGGGTGTAGCCGTTTGGTTTTCAAATCGTCTAAATTCACGGGATTGACCTTCACGACCTATCGCAAAAATCGTATAGATTTTTCCCGTTTCATAGCTTGCTTCATTTTCAACAAGAAGCTCCGTTGTGCCAGATTTGAAAATTTTTATACGATGCGTACCTGGTGAGACTGTAAAATACCCCGAATAGCTACTGTAGTTAATGCCACTTAATTGGCGAGCGTCATCCACAAATACATCAACGGCTGTGGCCCCAGCCAAAGCGTGGACAAAGCGAACCTGAGGGGTACCAATCCCGTCCGCTGCATTGGCAGTGATAGACGCTCCCAAAACTATCACCATCATCAAAAAAAGTCCCAATATACGTTTCATTAAATCTCCTCCTAATGAAAGTAAAGTAACTCTAGATAACAAGAGTTTATTAACCATGTAAAAAGCCCGATTGCAGAACAACCGAGCTTGGTTGGTAAAATGAATGATCCACATCACACCCTAATCAAGCATCGGTTGGATCAACAAATCGTGGTTAAACTATCGTCTATTACTCCTCTGGTTCACCTTTGTCGGGTTTAGCAGCCCCTAGCATGTTAGCTGGAATATTGAGCAACTTACCCATAACTTTTTTCTTGAATGAGTTATCAGGCATATTTTCGACACCCTCTTCATACGCACCAATTGCGGCAATGTATTCCTTCTGTTTCAAACGCAAACGACTGACGGCTTGCCACACGTACATGGCCATCTCACTCTCGCCCACCGCTTCAAGCATTTTGGCCGACTCACGATAGGCTTCAATGGCTTGTTCAATTTCACCCTCAGCCTCATATACTGAAGCGCGATTACCTATCGCTTGGGCTTGTCCTTTCTCATCGTTCAGATTGACAAAATGGGTCATCGCTTGGTCTAAGGCTTCATAGGCAGCGGGATAATCCTCTAATTGTTTGTACGCCACCCCAATATCATTGAAAATTTCAGCGCGTTTTTGTGGCTCTTCTGCCAAGGCTAGCGCGTTTTGAAATTTCTCAAGGGCACCAGTCACGTTACCTTTGCGAAATAGGGCCACACCTTGCTCGTGTAATTTTTTACTTGTTGTCATGTCAAATCCTCATCGTCTGATTCAAATAAATGTTTAGGAAGGGGGAGAATAAGTTGAATTAGTGTGCCTCGATTAGGCGAGTCTGTACGGGATTCGAGTTGGTATTGAGCTTCAATTAACTCAGCCCGCTCTTTCATGTTCAACAGTCCCAGAGCATTCTGTTGAGCTTCGGGTGATAATTTTTCAGCGATATTAAAGCCTCTACCATCATCTCGTAGGGTAATGACCAGTCGCTCATCCTTAATTTCCAATGATAACCAAACATTTCGTGCTTCGGCGTGTCTACGAATGTTGTTGAAGGCTTCTTGGACAATCGAGAAGATTGCCCCACTGACGGGTAGGTCCAGCTGAACCGACTCAACCGTTGTAAAATGAAGGGTAAACGTCTCAGATTGGCGTATTTGCTCGACAAATTGCTCAAGCGCGGCAACAAGCCCTTGCGTTTGCAAAATAACTGGACGAAGTTCAAACAAGACATTGCGTGTATCCCGAATGGCTTCATGCACCAAATTTCGCAAAGCCCCAATTTCATGTTGAACAGCTTCAGGCTTAATTTTATTCAGTCGCTCAAGGTGATCCAAGCTCGTACTAATCGCCGAAAGCAGTTGCACAGGACCATCATGCAAATTGCGGGCTAATTCTCCCCGCAGGCTTTCCTGAGCCCGAATAACCTGATCTCGTTCTTGGCTCACTTGCTGATAGAGGCGAGCATTCTCAATGGCGATAGCTGCTTGCGCGGCAATGGAACTCATCAACCGGATATCATCGTTATCAAAGCCATCCCCAGAGTATTTGTTAAGAACCTCTAAAACTCCAATGATTCGACCTTTTATTTGCAGCGGAACAGCAGCGATTGACTGGGTCAAAAAGCCGGTGCGCACATCCACGCGATGGCTAAAGCGAGGATCAGTTCGGGCATTATTGGCAATAACAGGATGGCCGTGTCGCGCCACCCAGCCGCCGATTCCTTCATCCAGTGGGATACGTTGCTGGCGAAGCATTTGGGAACGAGAACCGTGGGTAATCTCAAAGACCAAATCTTTCTGCTCTTCATCAATCAGCATAATCGAAGCTGCCCCCGCATCAATCACGTTCGCAGCCAGCTGCATCGTATCGGATAACAAACGATTGATATCAAACGTTGTAACGAGGGCCTGCCCCACTTGGTGGAATACCCCCATTTGTTCAATACGATGTTCAGTATGGTCTAAATATATAATTAAGGAGGTTAGGTGTCCCACACTTTTAGCAATCAAAGATAGCAATTGACGTTGATCAGCTGTTAACTCTTGTTCTTCAGGCAGTACAAGGCTTAGAGAACCGACAACAGTGATATCCTTAAGCAGGGGAATGTTTACCAGGAGTCTTTGATTGACACCTTTGGAGGTTGAAATTGGGAGTTCATCTTCAGCGGGGATCGTCCAATTGCTATCGGTTAACCTTCGTCCAATAACATCTTCCCAATGTTCAATCCGAGACAAAATATCAGGATGGAACGCCCCAAATCGGGCGCGTTGCGCGTTATTATCTTGAAGTAGGAGCGATCCAGCCTCTGCTCCTAAGCCTCGAGCCGCCACACTCAATGCCTGTTGTAAGACCTGATCTACATCACGAATCGAAGTCAGGCCAAATAGACCATTTAGTATAGCAAAGCTGGCCGACGACTCAGAGGATTCTGACGCAGCCGCTGTTGATTGATTAGCCATCAGTATGTAACCTCAAGCAACCCTTCCGCCAAGCCGCGCAGGGTGTCCGCCGACATTCCACTAAGGCGCATCGCAATATTCACATAAAGTAAATTAGCTGGATTTAACAGAAAAGCTCGCACATCATCGGGCAATTCGCCAAACTGGGCAATCTCATCAAGTGATACCTTGTGTCCATTGGGGCCTTTGTGAGAAATTCCCTCATCAACAAAATATTCAATAGATACATTTAAGTATGAAGCTAATGTTTCTAACTCAGATACGGGGATGGGGGAGCGACCAAGTTCATAGCTTACTACTTGGCCTGCTGGAATATTCAAAAGTTCAGCAACTTGCTCGTGGGACCGACCTGCCTCAACACGGGCTTGTTGTAAAAGTACGCCAATAATCCGCTGACGCAACGAGATGGCATCGAGTGTCGGAAAATCCCAATCCGTTTTTTCTAGAGGATCTGCTGACCAAAAGTAGATGACCGGAACATTGAAGAGAAAGGCCATCACCTCTAATTCAGGGAGGGATGGTTCATAATGCCCTAATTCAATGGCGGAAACAATCTCCTCAGAACCACCAATCGCTGCCCCAACTTCTTTCAAGCTTAGACCAGCTTTATTTCGGGCATGTCTAACTTTTACACCCATCATCTTTTTTTGTAGGGTTATTTCTTCAGCATTTGGCATAACATCTGCCTCCAAAACTATTTCTTCATAACAATATCGAACAAATGCATCTGTCCAATATATTTGTCAATTATAGCACAAAACAAAGTTTTTGACATAACTTTAAAGATTTTTATCATGATATACAATATTATGTTATGTTTTTATGTTTGGTCAACTATTGATTCTATTATTTATCCATGTTACAATAAATATCGACTCGTTTTATGGAAAGTAGAGTCAGGAGCACTCTGATGAGAAAACTTTATTTCCTCACTACATTCATAGGGCTGTTCATTGTTAGTGCCGGGATTGCTTGGGCGGGTGAACCAATTAATGAAATTGGGCCAATGGAGCCAACGATGTTTCGGTGTATTGATGATGAAGGCGATACACTTTTTGAGGAATGGTTTGACCCACATTCAGCCACTGAAAAAAACACCTGTGTAGATGATGGTAATAACATTAATTATTTTGTGGATGGCAGGCTGTTTGATGCAACAGATTCTGGCCAATTCAACGCACTGCTAGCCGACTATGATCGCGAGTGTGATAGTATTGGGGGAAATCTAATCCCGATTAGAGATACCCGCGTTGAAGGTGTCGTGTATGAATTCCGTCCCACCAACCCTGACAATTTAGCTGTCACTGAATGGTTCGGTATTCCTGTTAAAGATGTGATTGTTGAGGCTCAGGGTATTTCTTTTGAAATTATCTGGGGGACAGATGATAACGGAACCTACTATTTTGATGGCTTAGGCGCGGGTCCTGTTCTTCTTAATCTGCGGTTACCGCCTGATGCCCACATGTTGAACCCCAATGCTTATGTGGCTTCATCTGGCATAGACGAAACACTAAAAGTCAATTTAGGTTACTATCGGGGTGATTTTAGGCCACAAATTACCCAATTGGTTACACCTGATGGTGTTCCATTATCGTACTTAGAGCTGTTTGATATTGAGGAATTGAGTCAGTGTGGTTATGATGATTTACCCGCAGTTATTGAGTCATATGAGCCACCTTCTCCCTTGATCGACAAAGAAACAGCCTTACAAACTATTCCAAATGTTGGTGGCGTATTACCCATAAAAACGTCGGCCTCCACGATTGGCGTTGCTCTATTTTTCTTGATTGTCTTACCAACCGCTGGTATTTTGAAAATTCGCCGATCTAGATCATAAAATCAACCCCATAAATCAATAATCAAAAAAGCGAATGGTTATTTCAAACCCATTCGCTTTTTATTTTGAGCTTCTAACAGAATTTATAAATCCGCTAAATCAACCAACTCCAAATCGGGATTCTCGGCCGGACCCCGGCCTTGCTTAGACATGACTGCCCAATCACCATTTACCCGCACCCGAACGACATCCGCAGTGAAGTCAGTGTTTGTACCTAAAGCGCCATCATTACTCATCAAGCTTGAGCCAACCCCATAAATATCGACAGGTACATTTAACTCTTCAAACCGCTTAATTTTGTCCGGCCCAAATCCACCACTCACAGCAATCTTTACATCACGACAGAATGTTTTCGCTCGTTCTTCCCACTCTGGCGAAAGATCCCAGCTCTCCCAAGCACTATCTAACGCCTGGCGGACATTCCAGCATAATCGAGGATTGACCCCATTGTCCAACTTTTTGTCCCCAAGTGGTGGAACGCTTGAGTCACGCATGTTGCTAGAGGTATCAAGCCGCACTCCGTATAAGCGATATTTTTCAGCCATATCCATTTCTCCAGCCTCGTACGCGGCTTGATACCGCTCAAACATTGCTTCTAAAACAGCTAGACTGGTGCCTACACAATCGTTATTAAAATCAACCAAGGCAATACGAGGAATATCCGGCGGACGAACGGCAGCAAAGGCGAGCATTGCTTCAATAGTGTCGCCCAAAAAGCAAGCAATTGCCGCATGCGCCACGGTTCCACCACCAAGTCCACCCCACCAGTCACCTTGCGCATCTGTTGATACAAAGGAGCCGATATGTTGATGATAATCTTCATTAAACCGATGCACGGCGATATCATAGGCGTAACCATCAGCCGCCTGAACCTCGTGGGCGTCAAATCGGGCGGGGAAGAACATAACGGGTTTACCTCTGGCTGCCTCAAGGGTGGTAAAGACATTGGTGGCAATCCGGCTGGCGCGGGTTAAGGCCCCTAGGATGGGTGTCTCTAGCAAGCCGAAATCTCGATAGCGTCCCCGCACCCGAATGACCGGCTTTACGGTACGCATATCACCATTGTAACGAGTCACAACTCCATCTTGAACCGCTTCGACTTTAAGATGTTGCCAGCTTTCGACAAATTTATCATTCTCATCAAAATAGCCCGTACAATGCCGAAGCATACTCAACGCCTTATCGACCCCTGCAATGAGGGCTTTCGGTTTTCGCCGGGTAAAGAATTGCATCTCAACCTCAATATCTCCCATAGGCAAAGTCGAGGGATCAATGCCAAGGCGATCAAGGGTGGGGGATGTTCCCCCAAAGCGATAGTCACTACCCGCTAAGACTTGGAGAGTTTGCGCAATATTGACAAAATATTTGTCAGAATACCAGCCCCGACGCATTCGATCGATATCTAATTTGAATGTACTATCAGTTAAACGTGTATTATTGAATATTGACATCGGAAAACTACACCTTTTCTACCAGATAAAAATTTCCTTATTATAAGCTAAAAAATTTTTATTAGCTACTCATCATTTCTTGTTTCTTCATCGCAGCTAAACGTGAAGGTACAGGCAGATATTGATCCCAATGTAAAATTTCATCCAAATGATAGGCCCCACGAATGACCTCTCGTGTGGTTGGGTCAAGTTGACGGATTGTACCATCTAAGGTTTGAATGGCTTTGGCTTTGTTGAGAGCCTCTGCCACTTCGTCAGGTAGCTCTATCTCTTGCAAATTTAAGCCTAAGAGAACAATGGCAAGGGGTTTCACTTGTCCAGCCACAACCTGATGCAACTGACGTTCAATACGTTCTCTTAGATTGGGTTTGAATAAATCTTGCAATGTATAATCTCCAACCAACTTACGAAGTGCAATATCGACATTCCGATTAATCGCTTTTTCAGCGTTAGTCAACCCACGTAATCGTTGATTTAACTTTTCTTTTACCAGCAATGGCTGCACTGAAAAAACACCCGACCAATGGATATTGATTGATATCCCATCTCCGGTTACCAGGGTCATTACCTGTCCTGTGGCAAGTTTTGGCCGAGTGTCTAGCGAGAAATCAACCATCTCCTTTAAACCTAAGCGATGCTTCCCAGCCGGTAACACTCGCCTAATAAAGCCGTCTTTGTTAATGGTAACTGCTACGTTATCTTCTGGAACAATCCAAACTTTTCGTTGTTTTAGGATAAAGATCGTCCCACCAGTCAACAAAATTCCAAAGGCAATATATAAAATCATCATTTTATTTATCTCCTAATCGTAATAGTGTATTTTTTACACTTACCTACTTTCAAAAAAGATCAAAACAGTTAGTGTTTTGATTACAAAAACTATATCACACAAAACCCTTTTTGTCAATAACACACTATTAAAACGAAAAAATAAGGACAATTGCTGTGAATTGTCCTTATTAGTGTTTATAAATTAATAGATCTAGCTCTTACGTAGTCGCTAAAGCGTTTCACCACTAGCCACAAAATCGCTTTGAAAATCTGTTTCTGTTACACCAGGATTGATGATCACATTGTGACCCACTTTTGTCCCGGCTGGTATCTTGGCTCGCTTGCCAATAACGGTTAAGCCTGTATTTAAGCGTTCTGGGTTCTGGTGATTTGGCACATTATCAACACCATACCCAACTTCAGCTGTATCGCCTATAACAACTTCCTTATCGATAATAGCCCGTTCAATTCGTGCACCAGGCCCGACATACGTATCATTCATTATCACTGAATCACGAACAACTGCGCCAGGAGCAACTCGGACTCCAGGTGATAAGACGGTTCGTTCGACTGTCCCCTCAACAACACAACCATTTGAGAGAAGATTGCCGCCAACCCACGCTTCTGCCCCAATCATCACGGGTGGTTGCTCTTCACTACGCGTATGGATAACCCACTCTGGATCATAGAGATCAAGCGCAGGTGTCTCAGCTAAGAGGGCCATATTGGACTCCCAATAGGCTTGCAGAGTACCAATATCCGCCCAATAGCCTTCAAAGGTATATGAACAAATTTTGTGCGATTTGATAATTGAAGGTATGACATCACGGCCAAAATCGTTATGGGCGGTATTTTGTAAAAGATCTTTAAGGGTTTCAATGTTGAAAATGTATACCCCCATTGACGCGAGGGTTTCTTTAGAGCGACGTGGCTTTTCTTTGAAGCCCGTAACACGCATATCGTTATCGGTACTTACGATACCAAACCGATGCGTTTCAAAAGGGCTGACCCGTCGCGCCGCGATGGTAACATCTGCCTTCATTTGAGCATGAAATTGTAGCATTGGCTGATAATCCATCTTGTAAATATGATCGCCAGCCAAAATCAGAACATTATCAACCCGCTGCTCCTCAACAAAATCGATATTCTGTCGAACAGCGTCTGCAGTGCCTCGTTGCCACCCGCTTTGATTGCGCCCCAAGTAAGGTTGAAGCAAACGTAATCCCCCTTGCGAACGGTCTAAATCCCAAGGCTTGCCCACCCCAACATGATCATTGAGAGAGCGGGGCATATATTGAGTTAATAAGGCAATATTGTACAGTCGAGAGTTAACACAATTCGATAATGGAAAATCGATAATACGAAATTTTCCCCCAAAAGGAATCGCAGGCTCAGCCCGAACAGCCGTCAGGACACTTAAATCTTCGCTGGCACCCCCAGCCATAACCATTACTAGTGTTCTCATTTGAATTACACCGCCTCCCCACTTTGGACTTCGGTTCCTGCAAAATCACTTTCCAAGCGATCACAATGGATCAACACATTACGTCCAATTCGTAAGCCACCAGGCACTTGAGCACCTGCGCCAATGACCGTAATCCCTGTATTCAGCTTGTCAGGCATTTCCTGATTGGGAATGGTCATATCCTCGCCTTCCCCAACGTATGTCCCTGGCCCAATAACCACATTTTCGTCGATGATTGCTCGATCAATCACAGCGCCAGGCCCAATCCAGGTATCGTTGATAATGACCGACTCGCGGACAACAGCACCGGGTGAAACATATACCCCTGGTGATAAAACCGAGCGTTCTACCCGGCCACGAACCACGCAACCATTGGAAACAAAACTATTAACGATTTGAGCCTGCGGCCCTAGTTTAACAGGTGGACGCTCCTCACTACGGGTGTGAATAATCCAATTCGGATCGTGTAAGTTCAAGGCCTGATTGGTGGGGTCAGCCAAAGCTAAGTTGGTCTCCCAATAAGATTGCACCGTTCCGACATCGACCCAGTATCCTTCAAACGGATAAGCGTACACTTTATCCTGGCTAATCATTGAGGGGATAACATCTTTTCCAAAGTCGATACGGGGTGCATCAGGCCGTCCTTCAGAAAGACGATCAATTAACATTTCTGTGTTAAAGATATAAATCCCCATTGAGGCTAGGGTGCCCTTATCTTGCTCTTTGGGCTTCTCGTGGAATTCGGTGATACGCATGTTCCGATTGACCGTCATAATCCCAAAACGGTGGGTCTCCTCAAGGGGCACTTCCATAACCCCAATCGTTAAATCGGCTCCCTTTTCCTGATGATAGTCGATCATCGGCCGATAATCTTGCTTGTAGATGTGATCACCGGAGAGGATTAATATATATTCTGGATTTTTCTCCTGAATAAAATCCAAGTTACGATAGACGGCATCCGCTGTACCCCGATACCAATCCAAATCTGAACTGGTTTGGTAGGGTTGCCGCAAATGGACCCCACCCCGCTGACGGTCCAAATCCCAAGGTTTCCCAATGCCAATGTGATCATTGAGGGAGTGCGGACGATACTGCGTTAAAACAGCCACATCATAAATTCCCGAGTTCACACAATTGGATAGCGTAAAATCAACGATTCGATATTTACCAGCAAATGGCACGGCTGGCTTAGCCCGTTTATCAGAAAGTACCGTTAACCGAGTTCCAGCTCCACCTGCCATCAACACCGCTAAAGTCTGCATAGACCCTCCCTAAGTATAAAAATAAACGGAGTAGCCCTTCCTACGTGCTACTCCGTACAAAACATTTTATGGAAACAAACGCCGCGCCTTGACCTCGGCTACAGCATCTTCGCGGAAACGATAGAGACGGGCGGGGCGACCTCCGGTGTCGCGATACCCATCCACCGCTTCAACCACTTGTGTTTTTCGTAACTTGCTCCGAAAATTGCCCTTATCTAATTCCGTCCCTAGAATAATTTCATAGGCATCTTGTAATTCACGTAGAGTAAACTTTTCGGGAAGAAGTTGGAAGCCAGCCGCACTGTATTCCAATTTATATCTCAGTCGTGTTAAAGCATATTCTAAAATGAGGGTGTGATCAAAAGCGAGATCGGGAAGATCATAGACCGAGAACCAGTCCACCTCATCTGCGTCATCATCTGCCTGAGGATTCAACTGATCGGAGGCAACCAAAGCAAAGTAGGCCACCGTAATGACCCGTGTCCGGGGATCACGGCCAAGGTCACCAAACGTATAAAGCTGTTCCAAATAAATTTGATCTTCGGTTACATGTGTTTCTTCAGCCAACTCCCGATAGGCAGCTGTCTCCAGACTTTCATCCATTTGTACAAACCCACCCGGAATCGCCCACATTCCTTCATATGGCCAAGCTTTTCGCTTAATCAATAAGACCTTTAGCTGCTCATCCAAAATCGAAAAAATCACAACATCGACGGTGACCGAAGGGCGTTCATATTTTGTGGGATCATAGGTTTCGGCGATTTCCATACTCATAAGCACTGTTTAATATCTCAGGGATAATTTGGGGAAGTAACTATAGCCAAGAAATAGTTACATTTACAAAAAGGATTTCTAGTATAATCACTGATTAGGTTGCTGTCAAAAAGGGGAAAGTTTGTAGACTCTTTTTATCTGTTTTTAGGGGGCGTAAAGGAATGAGACCATCAATTATAAAAATAATTTTTGCGATAAGTTTAGCTTTAATCGGCCTAAATAGCGTTTGGTTATTAATACAGCAACCAAATATTCAAGCACGATCCATATCTGACAACCAAATTGCCACGGCTAATCCATTGGCGATAAAAGCAGGGATAGAGATTAATGTAGACGAAATCGTCGCTGACGGTCTCACCTGTCCAGTTCAAGTAACCCACGCCGGAGATGGATCAGACCGTCTCTTTGTCGTCGAGCAAGTCGGCACGATCAAAATCATCTCTGATAGTAGTGTGTTGCCAACGCCGTATTTAGATGTCTCGGCGCTTATTAGTGGACCGGGAAGCTGTACTGGCAATGAACGGGGTTTACTTGGCCTTGCCTTCCATCCAGATTATACAGCCAATGGTGAATTTTATATCAACTATACCGACACCAGTGGTGATACAGTCATCGCTCGTTACACCGTTTCAACCGATACAAATGTGGCTAATGCAGCCAGTGCCGAAACCGTTCTTGCAGTAAATCAAACTGCCCCCAATCACAATGGAGGCCAGTTGTTATTTGGGCTGGATGGTTATCTTTACATCGGAATGGGCGATGGGGGAGGGAGCAATGACCCAAACAGTGACGCCCAAGATACGACAAGTTTATTGGGCAAAATGTTACGTATCAACGTCACAGATGTGGATACCTACACCATTCCAGCAACTAATCCCTTCACCAATACCGTCGGAGTCCGCGATGAAATCTGGGCTATTGGCCTACGCAATCCGTGGCGGTTCAGCGTAGATCGCCTGACAGGCGATTTGATTATTGGCGATGTTGGTCAAACGGCCTGGGAGGAAATTGATGTTCAGCCAGTGGACGAAGGTGGATTGAACTTTGGCTGGCCCTGCCGGGAAGGGCTGGTAGCGGGGACTGTTATCAATCGGATGCCTTGTAATGACAACAGTTTTGTCGGTCCGGTTACGGACCCAATTGTTGTCTATCCTCGCAGCGAAGGCAGATCCGTGACAGGCGGATTTATTTATCGTGGTTCACAATATCCGAACTTAACAGGACACTACTTTTATGGAGATTATGTACGAGGCAAAATTTGGAGTATCGAAAAAACAGGAGCAACAGCTTGGGGCACGCCACAGTTGTTAGACCCTATTTCAGGGTTTGGTTTTGCTATCAGCGCCTTTGGTGAAGATGAAGCCGGCGAGTTATACGTGGTTGAGTATAATTTTGCCGATGGAAAAGTGCGTCGACTAAAAGGTGTGTCGCCAACGATGCCAGACCTTAGCACCTCCACAAAGACTGCCTCAACTACCAATGCCACTCTCGGCGAAACGGTCACATATACCCTACGATTGGAAGATGCAAATGGCCCCATTTCTCAAACCATCATTCTTAGCGACACCCTACCAACCGGGCTAAATTATCTACCCAACAGTCTACAAGCCAGCCAAGGCATAACCGACGACTCCGCAGCACCACTTCTTCGTTGGCAGGGCACATTGAGTCCAACCACCAGTGTAACCATCACCTATGCCGTCACGACAACCGGGGAAATAACAGGAACGCTCATCAATCAGGCCTATCTCAATGATGGCGTGAATACACCCTTTACCCTTACGGCAAGTTTAATTGTCGGCCAATCAACCTCAACCTATACGTTGTACTTACCCTCTATTGTAAAAAACTAACTTTACAGGAGCACAATTTATGACTATCCAAATCGATCTTTATTCGGATGTACACTGTCCTTATGGCTACTTAACAGCCTATCGTTTAAAAAAATTACGATCTGAATATCAAGGGAAAATCAGCATCATTCATCGGAGTCTGGCCCTTGAATATGTCAATAGTCGATCAACGCCTCGGGTCATCCTTAACACGGAAACGCCCGTGCTCATGCTCGAAGAGCCAGATATTCCCTATCAACCTTGGGCCGCTTCCGACTCTGAGTGGCCGGTAACGATGTGGCCCGCATTTGAGGCGGTCAAATGTGCCGAACGGCAAGGCGATGAGCCGGGGGCTGAGATGGATTGGGTGATTCGTAAAGGCTTTTTTGCCGAGAGTCGCTGCATCTCAATGCGTCACGTTTTATTTGAAATGGCCGAGGAAGTAGGATTAGATATGAGGCAATTTGGCGAGGATTTTGACAGCGGGGTCTGCAAACGACAGGTGTTGGATGAAGCCCATCAAGGCTGGCGGGTGCTAAAAGTAGAAGGCAGCCCCACCTTTGTCTTGCCCTCCGGCGAGCAAAAGCCTTACTTTGCCTTACCAAAACTTAAGATGGATCCTAAGCGAAATTATCGAGTGTATGAGGTGCAACCGTCAGCTTGTAGCGGCGAAGATTGTCTAGATATGTTTAGAAACCTGTTCAATCAGGTAATTGGAAGTTAGTCAGCTAAACCAATTTTGAAATTTTGTCAGATTCAAACCGAATTCTAACCGAAGTGTGCTATGATACAACCATCATAGTACTTCCTCCTCTCTCCTTTGGTGAAAGCCCATCTCAATAAGATGGGTTTTTATCTTTTAAACACCTTCATTTGCCCTTTCATTCACCCATCTGAACCAATTTTCACAATTTGCAAAATTCAAACCAGATTCAAACCAAAGTGTGTTATTCTATGCCCATCATAGTACCTCCTCCTCTCTCCTTTGGTGAAAGCCCGCTCAATGAAAAGCGGGCTTTTATCTTTTAAACCACTTTTCTTCAATACAATCAGCTTTTGACAATTGTCCCGATATTGAGTAATCTGGCGTTAGAAAACAAAATAGTAGACGTTAAGGTGCGCCCGTCGTATTGATGCACGGCGCAAAATGCAATCACAAAATTGCATTTGGGGGAAGTTGGTGAAAGTCCAACACTGTCCCGCAACGGTAATGTCGATTTATGATTTACGATTGACGATTTACGATTAATTTAACACACCCTCGTAAATCCAAAATCTAAAATCGTAAATCAGCAAAGTCCGAACACCCGCCTTAACTGTAATTCGAGTTCCACCTTCGTGGAGAAAGGGGGCCGAGTAGATGGTTTAAAGTATCAATCGCTCACCCGCCGCATGGCGGGTTTTTTATTACCATAACCAGACAATACGCCGGCTCTATTCAGAGCCGTTTTTTTGTCACAAACTTATCAATTACAAAACAAACAATGGAGACTCTAACCATGAAACGAAATAGTTTTATTTTGGCCCTTTTAGTTTGGGCATTATTTTTGTCATTAACAATGGCTGCACCCGCTGCTCAAGATGATGGACAAGATTATATTGTTCAAGCGGATGACTGGCTTAGTAAGCTGGCCGACAAATTTTACGGCGACATCTTCGCCTATACTGCGATTGTCGAGGCCACAAACGCCAAAGCGGTGGAAGATGATAGCTACACCACTATCACCAATCCCGATTTGATTGAGGTAGGGCAAAAGCTATTTATCCCCGGCTCCGATGCGGCAGAAGCCGTATTAGCGGAGGGGGCAACGACGGAAAGTGCTTTCCCCCTCACGATCAATAACTGTGGGCTGACCTACATCTACGAAGCCCCACCGGAACGAGCCGTGACGATGAATCAGGCCTCTACCGAAATTATGCTAGCCCTTGGTCTGACAGATAAAATGGTTGGCACCGCCTACTTAGATGACGAGATTCAGCCATCGCTGGCCGAGGCTTACAACAGCGTTCCCATCTTAGCGGAGGAGTATCCTTCACAAGAACTCCTTTTTGGCAGCGAAACAGACTTTATCTACGGGGCGTACCGCAGTGCCTTTGGCGATGAAGCGGCGGGACCACGAGAAGAGTTACTGGGCCTAGACATCTACTCCTATCTATCGGAAGCCGGTTGTGAAGATGAGGCCCTACGCCCAGAAACAGCCACTATGGACACAGTGTATGCTGAAATTGAGAGCATTGCCACCATCTTTGGCGTACCGGCACGAGGGGAAGCCCTAATTGCTGAGATGCAAGCCCGATTGGAAACCGTGACAGCCACCATCGGCGGCGACACTGAACCGATCAAGATTTTTTGGTACGACAGCGGCACCGATGATGTGTTTGCCGGGGCCTGCTGTGGCACCCCCAACGAGATCATTCGTCAAGTAGGTGGGGAGAACATCTTTGCTGACGCCGAAGGTAACTGGGCAACCGTGAGTTGGGAAGAGGTCATTGATCGTGACCCCGAAGCGATTGTCATCATTGAGGCTTCTTGGTCGCCCGCTGCTGAAAAAATCGAGTTGCTGACCACCAATCCAGCCTACGCTGACATCAAAGCCGTTCAGGACGAGCGTTTTATCATCGTACCATTCAGCGCCACTACCCTCGGTATCCGTAACGTTGACGCCGTGGAGGACGTAGCAAAAGGGTTGTATCCCGACAAATTTTAGTCGATCAAAGCAAGTTAGACTCAAGACCTTCAGGGCGGTAAGGTCACGCCCTGAAGGCATCAAAAGAAGGCTTTTTGATAATGAGCCTCGGAGTCCAAACCTTCAGCTTTGATGTTGTCTTAAGCAAGCCTGAAGGCTTGGACTCCGACCATACTTCATAAATCCTCAAAAAGTCAAAAGGACAATCCTATGTCAACCTCAACTGCCACCTCGCCCAGCACCGTATCAACAAGCCGCCAGATGCAACTCCGCTTTTGGCTGTTGCTCACGGGGCTGGCTGGCGCATTGCTCGTTTCCATTACCTTAGGCATCACCCTGGGGCCAGTTGAAATTCCAGTCGCAGCCGTCTGGCGTATTGCGGCCTCAGAAATGCTCAGGATCGGGTCTGAGACAACATCACTCAACGTAACGGGTTGGCTAGGCATTGAGGCGGATTGGTCAAAAGCTCAATTCAACATTATCTGGCTGATTCGTTTTCCAAGGGTGCTGTTGGCGGTCTTTGTCGGGTCAGGACTGGCCGTAGTAGGGGTGACGATGCAGGCGTTGGTTCGCAACCCCTTGGCTGATCCGTACATTTTGGGTATCTCATCTGGGGCCTCCGTCGGGGCGGTCGTTGTGTTAGCCTTTGGCGCATTAGCCTTTGCCGGTATCTACGCCATCTCCTTCGGGGCCTTTCTCGGCGCTATCCTGACCTTCCTCATCGTTTTCATGCTGGCCCAAAGCCACGGCCGACTGGTGCCCAATCGCCTCATCCTGTCAGGCGTAGCTGTGGCCTATTTCTTCTCCGGCCTAACCAGCTTCATCACCCTCACCTCCGACGACCGAGAGTTGGCGCGGGCTGTGTTGGCTTGGTTATTGGGCAGTCTAGCTGGCACCGACTGGCCCGAACTGACCCTGCCCGCCATTGTACTCCTGGTTGGGAGCCTGTATCTCACCTTACAAGCCCGCTCGCTTAACGCTCTCATCGTCGGGGATGAAACCGCAGCCACCCTTGGCGTTGATCTGATCCGCTTTCGACGACAGCTTTTTCTGATGGTTTCCCTGGTTACGGGGGTGATGGTGGCCGTGAGTGGGGCCATCGGCTTTATCGGGCTGATGATCCCGCACATCGTCCGTCTGCTGGTCGGCACGGACCATCGTCGGGTGCTGCCAGTTTCAATATTTGTCGGCAGTATCTTTCTGATTTGGGTCGATGTGATCGCTCGCATCGCCTTTGACCCGGTGGAACTACCCGTCGGGGTCATCACCTCGCTACTGGGTGGGCCATTTTTTCTGTGGCTGCTCCGTCGTCAATTAAAAGGACAGGGAGGGATCGAATGAACCTGAAAACGGAAAAGGTTAGCTGGTCGGTTGAGGCCAAAAAAATTATTGATGAGATTACCCTCGCCGTGGCCGACGGTGAGTTTGTCGGACTGTTGGGGCCGAATGGCAGCGGTAAATCAAGCCTGCTCCGCACCATCTACCGTATTCTGAAACCAGATGCCGGGCTTATCACCCTTGATGGGGCAGATGTGTGGCAACTTCCAGCGCGCGATGTGGCCCGTCAAATGGCGGTGGTGATGCAAGAGCGGACGGGGGATTTTGACTTCTCAGTTCACGAAATTGTGATGATGGGGCGCAATCCACACAAAAACATGTTTGATCGGGATACGATGCACGATTTTCAGCTTGTCGATGAGGCATTGGTCCGTGTCGATATGGCCGATTTTGCCCAACGGTCTTTCCTCACCCTCTCCGGTGGCGAGAAACAGCGGGTATTGATTGCCCGCGCTCTGGTCCAGCAGGCCAAACTCCTGGTGCTGGATGAACCGACCAACCATCTGGATATCCGCTACCAGCTTGAAATTTTGGAATTGGTCAAAAACCTAAAGGTCACAACAATTGCCGCGCTGCACGAGCTTAATCTAGCCGCCTTCTACTGCGATCATCTGTACGTCCTCAAGGATGGACAACTGGTCGCCTCTGGCCCCCCAGAGAATGTGCTACGCCCCGATTTGATCCGTGACGTTTATAACGTTTGGTCAGAGGTAGCAGTTCATCCTTTAACGGGCAAGCTCACCATTCATTTCTTCCCAGAGGCCTTGGGCCATAAATTACAGGAGGATCAATCTGAAAGGGAACCCCAATGACACATCCAACACAAGCCGTTATCCTCCTCAGTCGAGGCGGCTACAGTCAAGCTCCCCGAAAGCAATTGCATCAGATGGTTACGTCTCTGCAAGCAGACCGGCCTGATCTGTTGATTTCCGGGGCGATGGTCGACAAAGGTCAGCCATCACTACCAGAAGCCTTGCAACAATGCGCCGAAACAAATGTGCAACGTATCACTGTTTTGCCTATCTTTCTGCCCGGCGATGACAATCTGCAACGCTGGCTGGGCAAGGTAATGGCTCGCTGGTCCAATCATTGGACAGGCCAGCCGATTCAACTATGCCTGGCCAACTCGTTGGGAGATTACTCGGCCTTGCCAATCGCCATTGCCGAAGTCCTCAAAATCATCACGCCCTACATCGAAGATGTCACAGAAACCCCACCTGACAACTGGCAAAACGATCCACCTGGCTGGTCGAAGATTCCAAATCACACCCACCACGTCTTTGTGTGTCAAGGACCACGTTGCACGGCATTGGGCGCAGGGATGCTCGCTACACATTTGCAACAAAAGCTCAAGGCTCATCAAAGCACCCGAGATGATCGGGTTTTGGTGGCGCAAAGTGGCTGTCT
Organism: Phycisphaerae bacterium; assembly: GCA_028285035.1. The sequence goes on along the minus strand of JANQQF010000120.1, from coordinate 126,699 downwards.
TTACCCTTGCAGTCTAGGACCAATGATGGTGGTCTACCCTGAAGGCGTATGGTACGGCAATTTGACCACGGAAGCCATTGACCAAATTGTAGAAGATCATTTTGTTAGTGGTCAGCCTGTAAAAAAATACGTGGCTAATCTGGACCGAGAAAGTTAAACCCAGCTCACCGTCATTTTACCCTAAATCTTAATCATTTGTATCACAAAGGAACCGAACAATATGTCTAACTTAAACCCTAGGTCACGAGTGTACGCTACCAAAGAAAAATTACCCCAGCTTGAGGAGATAGAAGGGATCGTCAAAGTTGCTCTAGTTTTTGACCTGTCCGTGTGCCTCATCTGCTTCACCCAAGACATGCACGATCATTGGCAGCTTACATTGGAAGCGCATCTGGCCAAAGCTGATCCTGCCATGCTGGATGTGATTGACCTCAGTCGAGCGACGTTAGCCGACTGGACAGCCCATCTGCAAACCACCTCTCATTATCTGACCATCCTCTCAGGGGCTCGCGCTGAATTGCAAGCAGATCGGCTATCAGCCCAATACGTCGGGCAACTGGTTGGAGCCATTTCTGCCGAAACAGTCATTCTGGGCTGATTAACAGTTTTTGAATATCCACGAAATTCAAACGAGATTCAAACCGAAGTCTGCTATAGTAAAACCATCATAGTACTTCCTCCTCTCTCCTTTGGTAGAGGCCCATCTCAATAAGATGGGCTTTTATCTTTTAAACACTTTCATTCCTCCTTCATCCACCCATCTGAACTAATTTTCACAATTTGCAAGATTCAAACCGGATTCAAACCGAAGTGTGCTATGATACAACCATCATAGTACCTCCTCCTCTCTCCTTTGAAAAAGCTCGCCGAAATTGGCGAGCTTTTTTCATTAGTTATTCACTTTTCAAATCACACTTTTTAGGTATTCAACCCAACTGCAGCATTTGTTAAAACATAGACGTCACGTTCAACAACCTTTGTCTGGAAAACAATCTGGAGATTGGCCTCATCTTGCCACATCTCGGTCACCAGCGTTTCACCTGGAAAAACGTGCTTGGCAAAGCGCACTTTGATATTGCGGAAGCCCTTTGGATCATTGTCGCAAAACTGCTTTACAACCGACCGTGCTGCGTGACCAAAGGTACACAGGCCGTGCAGAATGGGGCGGGGAAAGCCTCCCATCGCGGCCATTGCAGGATCGGCGTGCAGGGGATTCCAATCCCCTGCCAAGCGATAAAGTAAGGCCTGATTCTCAGCAACTGTCTCTTCAACAACGGCATCAGGCTCACGATCAGGGGGCAGGTTCAAATCCGTAGTTGATGGTCCACGGTCACCGCCAAAATCTCCAAAGTCGCGTGCATAAACCCCATATTGGTTAAAAGCCAATGCCGTACCATTTTCATCCTCGCTATGCATATCAATCACAATAAAGGCACCTTTTCCTTTATCATAAATCTGGGCAATCTTACCACGATTGATCACGGTACCCGAGACAGGCAAAGGCTTTATAAGCTCAAGATACTGCTCGCCATGTAGCAACATCATCGGATTGACATTAAAGCCGGGGATTGAGACCGTATCGTGGATCATGCTGCCCCAAAATGTGACTGCAAATGTTGGGAATACATTGAAGCCACTCGATTGATATTCATAGACAAACTGTAATTCTTTTGGATCGAGCGCATCCTTGGCCGCCCCAATGCCTAATGCATACAAACTCACATCACGTTCGGTGTAGGTAAATGTTTTTGGCTCAAATTCGTAGCCTAACAGTTTTTCAATATCTAATTTTTGTTCTGGTGTACTGTTACTCATCTGACATCCTTGATTATTATCCGGCCACAAGCCCACCATCTAGCGTTAAAGCGTGCCCCGTGATAAAGCCTGCCTGCTCGGAGCAGAGATATAAAATAGCGGCAGCAATTTCCTCAGGTTTACCCAACCGTCGGGCCGGAATTGCGGAAACAAGCTTTTCTTCAAAAGCAGGGGTTGTCTCCATCATTTCTTCTACCATTGGAGTCTCAGTGAAGGCAGGGCAAACGGCATTAACCCGAATTCGCTTGCGAACATACTCTAAAGCCGCCGTTTTTGTTAAGCCGATGACGGCGTGTTTGGTGGCAGCATATGCAGCGTGACCAGGGAATCCGACCAAACCTGCTACCGAAGCCAAATTGACGATGGACCCACCCCCTTGCTTCAACATCTGTGGCAACTCATATTTCATACAGGTCCAAACCCCGGTCAAATTCACATCAATGACCTGCTGCCAAACATCCTCTGGGTAGTTGGCCGTTCGGGCCCGAACCCCGCCAATACCCGCGTTGTTCACCGCTACATCCAATCGACTGTATTGATTGATTGTAGTTTCAATCAAATTCGCGACCTGATCGGCCTGTGTCACATCCGTTTGCACAAAGATTGCTTCACCAGACTGATCCTTGATGTGAGCGACCGTTTTATTTCCCCCGGCTTCATTGACATCAGATACAACCACTCGGGCGCCATTTTCGGCAAAAGCAATAGCAGTTGCCCGACCAATACCAGAACCCGCTCCTGTAATTAGAACAACTTTACCGACAAATTGATTCATAACATCAATCCTCTAAACATAAGTTAACAATGCCTCTCGGGGGAAGTGAGAGGTCGCATTGTAAGTATTCATTCGCAGTTCATCGCCAAACAAGCGAAACTCGCTAAAACTGCCATTCCGCACGGGCCAGCTTAATTCCAAGGCGGTCTCATCATTCAATCTCAACACCTCAGCCGCCCCAATCGCCACGGGGCCAGTGGACGTGAAAACAGCGACCTGTTTGTCTTGGGACAAGGTTGGCTTAACCAACTGCAGTCCCTCTCGCACTCTGGCTCGAAAGGTGGTCCAGTCTTCAAACCCATCTACCTCAAATTCTCGACGCATCCACAACCGAAAGACGTGACGTAATATTTTAAGGCGAGGCCTAATATCTGATGAGCCTGCGGCTTCAGCCTGGGCGGCCAGCACTTGCAACTCGGGATCTTGTTCGGTCAATGTCGGCAACATATGCTGCATTACCTGGAACCCCTGATGCTCATCAAATTCTGGTATCAACTCTGGCTCGGGCCAAGGTAGCCCTTTTTCATGATAGACGGCAGCAACTGCCGCTTGTGTTTGAGCGTGTCTTTTACGTGGTCCAATGTAAACCTGATCCACGTGTACCCCCAGTGTCGTCCAATATTCACCCAACACTCGGCCCTGCTCTTCCCCTAATGAAGATAGCTGATCGTAATTTGTGCTCCCAAATGAAGCCTGTCCGTGACGCACCAGATACAAAATGCTCATTTTATACTTTGCTCGCTCCTAACCTTTGTTACTTGTTACTTTGTTACATAACAATATAGCCACCATCAACCATATACACCCCCCCTGTACAGTAAGCCGAGGCATCGGAGGCTAAGAATACAGCCAGCCCGGCAATATCTTCAACTTCACCAATCCGTTTCAAAGGAATATGCTCCATAAAACGATCAACAATCTGCTCGTTATTCCATAGGGCCTCGCTAAATTTAGTCTTGATCAAGCCAGGGCAAATCGCATTGGCACGAATATTGTCTACACCCCAATCTTGAGCCATCGCTTGAGTCAGGCTAATTAGGGCAGCTTTACTGACACTGTAGAGGCCGATAAACCGTTCAGGTTTGATCCCACCAATCGAGCTGATATTAATAATTGAACCGCCCCCACGTTCCTTCATAGTGGGGTAGGCTCGTTTACACAATTCAAACGGGCCTTGGAGATTAACATCGATAATTTTATCAAAGGCTCGCTCATCACTTTTTTGAATTGGCCCAAATACCGGATTGGCTGCCGCGTTGTTAACAATGATGTCCACACCACCGTAAATTTCAACCGTTTTATCAACGAGCGCCTGGGCCTGATCAATATAGCCCATATTCGCAGCCACAGCCGTGGCCTCCAGACCATCCGATTGAAATGCCGCCGCGACTGCATCAACGGCCTCTTGTTTTCGGCTGCTGACCACGACCTGAGCCCCAAACTCCGCCAAACCACGGGCAATCATCTCACCGATACCTTTACTCGCCCCTGTCACCAAAGCCACTTTGTTATCCAAATTAAATAAAGGTTGAATCTTTTTCTGTGTGGACATATCCGCCTCTTCCTTGAGAAATTTTATTCAGATACCTGAACGACCTCAGCCTTAATAACTCGCATCAATTCAGCTGATGTTAGTCGCATCATCGCATCAAGGTCACCCCCCCCACCATAAATCCATTCGAGTTCTAAAATGGCTGGATCAATTAATGTACGCAAGGTCTGCCGATGACCAAAGGGGGGCATACTACCGACAATATATCCTGCGAATTCAAGGGCTTGCTCTGGTCTAGCAAATTTTACGTGTTTCCGACCAATTTCAAGATGAGTTGCAATACTACGTTGGTCAACCTTAGCTATTCCATTGTTGATTATAAGCAGGGGTTCGCCCTTGATGACAAAAATCAGCGATTTAATAATCTGTTCTGGCTCAACGCCCAAAGCTCGGGCTGCATCTGGCACCGTTGGGGTATGTTCAGCCATTTTCAAAATAGTGGCTTCAACTTGGTTTTCATCGATAAACCGTTGTAAATCCACACTGGTTAAAGGTGTTAATTCCATAACCATCTCCAAATTTAAATTTAAAGTTAAGCTGTCTCAGGCTGAGCAGGCTAACGAATTGTTCGATAAATGAGCCAACCATAATAGCCCAGCCAAGCCCCAACAAATGGAAAAAGTGGGACGGAGAGGCCAATCATATCAGGGAAAAGTATTTGCTGAAGCAGCAGCCCAACAAAACTCGTCACCCACGTTACAAAAAAGTGAAGCCAAGGGCCTTGTCGTCCTAAATGTTCACGAGCCGGATTAAATAGCCACCCTACAAACCACACACCCAAACTAAAGGTCAGCGTCATCAAAACCAGTTCAAAGGGAAGGCCCAAAAATGTAACAATAAAGGGGTCATCTGCAAGATCGGCATAAATCGCATTAAGAATCATACCGGCTAAAACATACACCCCGAAAAAGGTCAGCAGGTAGCTGACAATGAATTGCAGGATAATGGTTGCCCCATATCGGAGGATTGTCACAATCATTGATAAACACCAAGTAGATATGAGGGCTATTGTGCCATTGAAAGTGTGTTTGAACCAATTTATCACCTCTATTACTCAATTTCTGATATCAAATAATTCATCGAAATTGACAACTTCATCAAGCACAGAGCAAGCTGGCCAAACGCGGTGATTAGGGTTGGTCACCCTATACTATAAAGGTGATTAGGACTATTTCTCTGTTGTATTTACCTTAAGGCTTTTGTAAAATAAGTCAGTATTGCACGAAACCAGCTTAACTAAACCGGGTCCAGGAACCTTTTTTGTCAATAACCAGTTTTATTATTGACACTGCTCCTTAAAAAGATTAGGTAATCAATTGTGTTAGGTATCATTTTATGTCAAAAAATGTTGCTATCAACGCCCTTATCCAACTGTGAGGTAATTTTATGATGAACAAAAATATCTCTGGATCAAGGGCGTTTTTGTTTACGCAAAAGAGTAGGCTAACGTCATTGATCAAAAAGAAATTGAGTGTAAAGCGGCGATTATTTATTGGGTTTGCTGCTGTCATTGGTTTGGTTGGCTTCGTTGGCGCTTATGCCTTCAGCCTATCCCCAACTCTATTCACGGCCACATTAGTTATAACAGCCCTTTTAATTGCTGTGGCGATTGGTTACTTCACGGTTACAGCAATTATCATTCCGCTTATTCAGCTAAGAGATGCGTCTATTGCTATCGGTGAAGGCAATCTGAACACCACAATCGATATCGACTCTGAGGATGAAATTGGAATTTTGGCCGAATTTATGAACAGTATGGCGGGCGATTTAAGTGGTGCATTTGGTCAACTGGAATGGACCCTTAATCATTTACGGGCCATTATTGATAACTTGGTCGATGGCCTCCTGGTTACCAATACAGACAATAAAATCACCTTGGTCAATCCAGCTTTATTAGAGATTTTTGAGTTGAAAGACACAAGTTTGATTGGAAAAACATGTGAGGAAGTCTTTAGTCCTGATGTCATTCAGCTAATCGAGCAGACAAAGCTGGCCCCGGACGATATCTTTGAGGCTGAGATTAAATTGGTTAATGATGGCGTTGGCAAAGCTGCGGCTACAGCTATCGTGCGAAAGACCTATGAGGCGGGCAATGCCGTTGAAATTGATGATACGGCCTTCGGCTCAGTTCTATTGGTTCGTGACATCACGGTTGAAAAAGAAGTGGACCGAATGAAAACAGATTTTATTTCAACCGTATCACACGAGTTGCGAACACCGTTAACATCAGTGTTAGGTTTTGCCAAACTGAGCAAGAAAAAGCTGGATGAAAATATTTTTCCAGCGGTTCAGATTGAAGATAAAAAAACCGAACGTGCGATAAAACAGGTTAACAACAACCTGAAGATTATTGTGGCAGAGGGTGAACGGTTAACGTCATTAATCAATGATGTCCTTGACATTGCAAAAATGGAAGCAGGAAAGGTTGAATGGAATATCCAATCAATTTCAATGCGTGAAGTCATCAACCGAGCCGCAGCGGCGACAACATCACTATTTGAACAGGCTGAAATAGAGCTACATCTTGATATTGAACCAGATCTACCCGAGGTATCAGGTGACTATGATCGTTTGGTTCAAGTGATGATTAATCTGATCTCCAATGGGGTGAAATTCACCGATGAAGGCGGGGTGACCTGCGTGGCAAAATGGCAGAATGCGCAGGTCGAGGTCAGAGTCATTGATACTGGTATTGGGATCAATGAAGAAGACCAGCCTAAAGTCTTCGAGCGCTTTAAGCAGGTAGGCGACACCTTAACAGATAAACCTCAGGGAACAGGGTTAGGGTTGCCCATTTGTAAACAAATCATCGAGTTTCATGGCGGTCGCATTTGGGTTGAAAGTGAGTTTGGAAAAGGGAGCACTTTTGGGTTTACCCTCCCCGCCAATGAGTCGAGAAACAAAATGGCTGAAGCTTGGGACCGTTCAATGGATATAGGCACCCTGGTCAAACAGCTTGAAGCTCATGGGATAACGCCCCAGCCGAGTGCAGCCACTGGTCAGCAAACAATTTTGGTGGTTGACGATGAGCCTCATATTCGTGAATTGCTACGACAGGAACTGGAAGCAAAGGGATATGCGGTTCAAGAGGCGAAAGATGGGGTCGAAGCAATCGCGCAAGCGAAAAATATTCGCCCAGATTTGATTACATTAGATGTTATGATGCCTGAAATTGGTGGTTTTGATGTCGCGGCGGTTATCAAAAATGACCCGCTTACCGAGAGTATTCCAATCATCATGCTGTCAATCGTTCAAGACAAAGCCAGGGGCTTCCGGCTTGGAGTAGATCGATACTTGAAAAAGCCAATTGACTCAGAGAGCCTGCTCAAGGAAATTGATCTACTTCTCGCCCAAGGGAATGCCAAAAAGAAAGTGTTGGTTGTAGACGAAGATGCCGAAGCCTTACGGGCTATGTTAGAAGTCCTGCATTCACAGGGCTACAATGTAACCGGAGCCTCAAATCCACAAGATTTACTTGAAAAGGCTAAAACAACTCAACCGGACATGATTATTCTCAATGCATCACGCTTGGAACATCACCAAGAGATAATAAAAGCAGTTCGATTTGAAAAAGCGTTGGAAAATGTTTTGTTGTTCTTCTTTGAGGATCAAGTTACACCAGTTCCAACGCATCAGGCTGGTTGAGATCATAAGTGCATATGGTTGAGACCGCCAAAAAGATTAAGAGGTGTTGTTAATTATGGAACAAAAAATTTTAATCGTCGATGATGAAGATCATATCCGGTTGTTAATCGAACAAGCCCTGGAAGATTTAGAGGATGAAGGTGTGTCTTTACTAACGGCAACGAATGGGCAAGAGGCATTAGATGTCATTCAGGCCGAACAGCCAGAACTGGTCTTTCTGGATGTTATGATGCCAAAGATCAACGGATTTGACGTATGCCAGCAGGTCAAAAAAGATTTAGGCCTAGATCAAGTTTATATCATTATGTTAACCGCTAAAGGGCAGGAGTTTGATAAGCAAAAGGGTGAAGATGTCGGAGCCAACACTTATATGACCAAACCCTTTGACCCAGACGAGTTACTGGAAAAGGCTGAGATGGTTTTAGGTCTGTAGACGAAGATCAGTATTTCAGGCGAACACCCCAAATTAGACGCCATCAGCAAAACAGATGGGGCCCATCGGTAATCCAGATGGGGCGAAAGGTAGCCAGAATATGGCTCGTATTAGTCTAAAAAGAATTTTTGGCAAGAAAAAAGAAGCAACGGCTGTTCTCAATAGTTTCATCCAAACAATTGAGACTCCGATTGCTATTATCGATACTGAGGATCGCTTATTAGTTGGTACGTTACCTGATGAGGCGGTCCCTCTTGAAGCTGCCCAAAAACTACCCATTATTTTTGAAGGAGAAACCTTAGGTTGGATTATTGGGCAAAGTGACCAGACGGAGGCACTAGCGAATTTAGTGATCTATTTGGCAGATAAAGAGGCCGAGAAGAAGACGCTTGCCAGTGAGGTACTTGATCGTTATCGTGAGATCAACTTACTCTATAATCTCTCCGAAAAGCTAGCCACCACATTAAAACTCAATTCTGTTGCCGAATTAGCTATTGAAGAAACTCATCGTTTAATTGATGGAAGTACAGGTGGGGTGATGCTTCTTGACGAGCCTACCCACGCCTTAGAAACAATCGCTAAATTTGGTGACTGGCCTCATACTCGGTTGAATGTTGGGCAAGGCATCATTGGCATAGTTGCAGAAGAAGGTAAAGCTGAGATCGTCAATGATATTTCAGCCGATATCCGATTTGATGATGTCAAACACAATTTAAAGTCATTAGTCTGCGCCCCCTTAAAAACAAAACAAAGGGTGATTGGGGTTATTTTTGTGGGAAGTGAGGAAACAGTCACTTACACGGCGGCTGATCTTAAGCTTATTACGACTTTAGCCTTACAAACCGCTCCTGCCATCGAAAACGCGTTGATGTATGAGGACAAACTTAAAGAAACTCGAATGCTTGCTGAAAAGAACTCTGCGCTGGAGCAATTGGATAAATTTAAGGACGAGTTTCTGGCCAACACCTCACACGAACTAAGAACTCCTCTAAATGGTATTATTGGGTTAACTGAGTCAATTTTAGACGGGGCAACAGGAAATATTAATCCTGAGATGCGTCACAGTCTTAGTATGATCGTATCTAGTGGCCGTCGACTGGCCAATTTGGTCAACGACATTCTAGATTTCTCAAAACTTAAACATTATGACTTAGAGTTGGACATTACCGCAGTTGACATGAAAGTTGTAACTGATATTGTGCTTGTCCTATCACATCCATTACTTAATGAGCGGGTGGTCACCCTCAATAATCAAATCAGCGATGAGATTCCCCCTGTCGCTGGTGATAAAAATCGGCTGCAGCAGATTATGCATAATTTGGTAGGAAATGCAGCCAAATTCACCGAAAAGGGGAAAATCACCGTTTCAGCTAAAGAGTTAAATGGCATGGTTGAAATTACGGTTACCGATACAGGTATCGGAATTCCAGATCACAAGCTGGAAGATATTTTCAAATCTTTTGAGCAAGTTGATGCATCAACCGAAAGAAAATATGGCGGGACTGGATTAGGCTTATCGATTACTAAGCAATTGGTTGAACTACATGGGGGTAACATACGAGTCCAGTCTAAAGAAGGTAAAGGCTCGAGTTTTACCTTTTCCCTCCCTGTCAGCCCCAAAGCGTTACGTCAATTGACCTTAAACCAGCCCAATGGGAGCCAAGAGGTGGCGAAGGTTCGCTCCAATAATGATATTCAAGTGGTCACCTCCCTCAGACCGATCCGAGAAGGGAATAGTTTTACAATCTTAATTGTAGATGACGAAGCTGTTAACCGACAGGTTTTGGTCAACCAACTTTCGTTACAAAACTATATTGTGCTGCAGGCAGTCAACGGACCTGAAGCATTGGATATTATTCGTAATGTCAAGCCTGATTTGGTCTTACTTGATGTCATGATGCCGAAGATGTCTGGCTATGAAGTGTGTCAGAAAATTCGGGAGCAATATGAAGCCACCGAGCTGCCTGTTGTCATGTTAACCGCAAAAAATCAGGTCGATGATTTGATTGCAGGATTTGAGGCAGGTGCAAACGACTACTTACCCAAGCCTTTCTCCAAAAACGAGCTACTAGCCCGTATCCAAACTCATCTGAGATTGGCCAAGGTCAGTACCTCATATGCCCGATTTGTTCCTCACGAAATTTTACACTTCTTAGGCAAAGAAAGTATTGTTGACGTTAAATTAGGGGATCAAGTCGAAGGGGAGATGACGATTCTATTCACCGATATTCGTTCCTTCACCTCTCTAACCGAAAAGATGTCACCCAAAGAGAGCTTTGATTTTGTCAATGATTTGCAAAGCGAAGTTGGGCCAATCATTCGCAAGTCAAATGGTTTTATTGACAAATACATTGGTGATGCGATTATGGCGGTTTTCCCGGAAAGGGCCGATGATGCTGTTCAGGCTGCCATCGCCATTCGACGACAATTGGCCTTTCACAACGCACGCCGCAAAAAACGAGGGCAAGTCCCCATTGAAGTTGGGATTGGGATTCACACCGGTAAGTTGATGTTAGGAACCATTGGTGAGGCCGAACGCATGGAAGGGACAGTAATTTCTGACGCCGTAAATACGGCCGCCCGCATCGAAAGCTTGACCAAACGATATGGGATGAACATCATCATTAGTGGTGATACCCTACGACGCTTGGCCAACCCTAATAAGTATAATCATCGCATTATTGATCGCGTGAAAGTACGCGGTCGAATTCAACCCATTTCGCTCTATGGCATCTTTGATGGTGATTCCCCCAAGCAAATAAATCTAAAACAACAAACCCTATCCGACTTTGAGGAAGGGTGGGGGTATTACTATGCCCAAATGTTTGAGAAAGCAGGCGAGGCATTTCAACGCGTTTTAAGTCAAGACCCAACAGATAAATCAGCTCAAATTTATCTAGATCGATTAGAAAAACTTTCCCAGGATATTGATCTACCAGAACATGATTGGGAGGGTCTTGTAGAAACTTTGACAGAGAAGTAATCATTGGGATACTCAATTTTGAGGAAACAAAAAAAGGCTGGAATACAAATTCCAGCCTTTTTTATTCGTAAAGAAAGGCGATAATTTACTCTACAGGCCAGCCAGTAGAGATAGAACCATCAATGATACCCGCTTCAATCGCAGATAGCTCATCTTGCAATTCTTGGGGAACATCAAAGTCATAGAATGGGGCAAGCCCAACACCACCATTTTCTAAAGTACTGAGCAAGTTAGTACCACCTTCAAAGCTACCATCTGCCATTTGAGTCACAGCTGCTTCTACAGCAACATCAATTTTCTTCAAAACACTGGTCAGATATACTTCGGCAGCATCTGGGTTGGTCAGGGTCAAGTCAGCATCAACCCCAATCACGCTAAAGCCACGATCCTGAGCTGCAGCGGCTGATCCCAAACCAACTGGGCCAGCAACCGGGAAGATGATGTCACAGCCTTCATCAAAGAAGTTCTCGGCAAAGCTACGACCATCATCCAAGCTCTCAAAGTTACCGGTGAACGATCCATCTCCACCACCTTCAGTGGCTGCGTCAGTTGCCCAACCTAAGACACTAACATCGGCACCTTTTTGGCTGTTGTAGTAGTTAACACCACTCTCGAAACCAACCATGAAGGCTACAACTGGTGGAATTTTGATCCCACCATATGTACAAACGATTCCTGTCTCGCTCATTCCAGCGGCCAAGTAACCGGCCAAGAATGAAGGTTGATCAACTGCGAATAGCAGACCTAAGTCGCCACTGGTTTGGCTCGGGAAGTCTACAATCGCGAACGGTACATCTGGATTAGCTTCTGAAGCGGCTTTAGTCGCATCGGCTAACAAGAACCCAACCGTTACGATCCCGTTGTAACCTTGACCCAAGAACTCATTGATGTTCTTTTCATAATCAGTTTGTTGCTGACTTTCCAAGAAGTTCACTTCTGCACCAGCATTGGCACCAGCTGCTTGCAACCCTTCCCAAGCTAACTGGTTGAACCCTTTGTCATCAATCCCACCAACATCTGTAATTTGACCAAATCGAAGACCTTCAGGAATTGCAGACTCTTCGGCATGCTCATCTTGGACATCTTCTTCAACAGGCGCAGGCTCTGCACCAACGGGCCAGCCCGTAGAGATAGAACCATCAATGATACCTGCTTCAATCGCAGACAACTCGTCTTGCAATTCTTGGGGAACATCAAAATCATAAAATGGGGCAAGCCCAACACCACCATTGGCCAAGTTGCTGATCAGGTTTGTCCCACCTTCAAAGCTTCCATCAGCCATTTGAGTCACGGCTTCATTTACAGCCACATCAATTTTCTTCAAAACGCTAGTCAGATATACTTCGGCAGCATCTGGGTTGGTTTGCGTCAGGTCAGCATCAACCCCAATCACACTGAAGCCACGATCTTGGGCCGCAGCTGCTGATCCTAAACCAACGGGGCCAGCAACTGGGAAGATGATGTCACAGCCTTCATCAAAGAAGTTCTCAGCAAAGCTACGGCCATCATCCAAGCTCTCAAAGTTACCAGTGAATGATCCATCTCCACCACCTTCAGCCGCTGCATCTGTACTCCAGCCCAAGACACTTACGTCTGTGCCTTTTTGGCTGTTGTGGTAGTTAACACCGCTTTCAAAACCGACCATAAACTCAACAACGGGTGGAATTTTGATCCCACCATACGTACAAACGATCCCCGTCTCGCTCATTCCAGCGGCCAAGTAACCAGCTAAGAAGGATGGTTCGCTAACAGCGAACAGCAGCCCCAAGTCGCCACTGGTTTGGCTGGGGAAGTCCACAATCGCGAACGGTACATCTGGATTAGCTTCTGAAGCGGCTTTGGTCGCATCTGCTAACAAGAAACCAACCGTTACGATCCCGTTGTAGTCTTGACCCAAGAATTCATTGATGTTCTTTTCGTAGTCAGTTTGTTGCTGACTTTCCAGGAAGTTCACTTCTGCGCCAGTGCTGGCACCAGCCGCTTGCAACCCTTCCCAAGCTAACTGATTGAACCCTTTGTCATCAATCCCACCAACATCTGTAATTTGACCAAATCGAAGACCACTATCAGCCGGAGCAGCTTCTTCTTCGGCAGCTACCGCAGCTTCTGCACCAATCGGCCAGCCTGTAGAGATAGAGCCATCAATGATACCTGCTTCGATGGTGGCTAACTCATCTTGTAATTCTTGGGGAACATCAAAGTCATAGAATGGGGCAAGACCCACACCATTATTGGCCAAGTTGCTGATCAGGTTTGTGCCACCTTCAAAGCTACCATCAGCCATTTGTGTAACCGCTGCTTCTACAGCCACATCGATTTTCTTCAAAACGCTGGTCAGATACACTTCGGCAGCATCTGGGTTGGTTTGCGTCAAGTCAGCATCAACCCCAATCACACTGAAGCCACGATCTTGGGCCGCAGCTGCTGATCCTAAACCAACGGGGCCAGCAACCGGGAAGATGATGTCACAACCTTCGTCAAAGAAGTTCTCAGCAAAGCTACGACCATCATCCAGGCTCTCGAAGTTACCGGTGAACGATCCATCTCCGCCACCTTCAGTGGCTGCATCTGTCGCCCAACCCAAGACACTAACATCGGCACCTTTTTGGCTGTTGTAGTAGTTAACACCACTTTCGAATCCGACCATAAATTCAACAACTGGTGGAATTTTGATCCCGCCATACGTACAAACGATCCCTGTTTCGCTCATGCCCGCAGATAGGTAACCAGCCAAGAACGATGGCTCACTTACTGCAAACAACAGCCCTAAGTCACCACTAGTTTGGCTGGGGAAATCTACAATCGCGAACGGTACATCTGGGTTAGCTTCTGAAGCGGCCTTAGTCGCATCGGCTAACAAGAAACCAACCGTTACAATCCCGTTGTAACCCTGATCGATAAACTCGTTGATATTCTTTTCGTAGTCAGTTTGTTGTTGACTTTCCAAGAAGTTGACTTCTGCGCCAGTGCTAGCACCAGCTGCTTGCAGCCCTTCCCAAGCTAACTGATTGAACCCTTTGTCATCAATCCCACCAACATCTGTAATTTGACCAAATCGCATGACATCAGAAGCGGCCTCTTCCTCCATCGCCTCCTCTTCCATTGCCTCTTCTTCAGCCTCTTCCTCAGCAGCCGGCTCTTCCTCGGCAGCCTCCTCTTCCTCCTCGGCTGCTTCCTCAACCTCTGCGGCAGGTTCTTCCTCAGCCGGGGCAGGGGCTGGGGCCTCACTACCACCACAAGCAGCCACTAATAAACCGATTGCTAACAATGTAGCAAAAAACCAATAAAATCGACTTGTCATTATCAAATCTCCTCCAATGTTTGATACAGTAACGATTCAATGTAATAAACTATTATAACTAACCTCAAAAAGGGAAGCAAAGAATCAAAGCCCATCTGTCCAATGTTTGATCTGCGTTTATCGCTGGTTTGTCTAAAATCCATTTTGTTGACACCCCTATCAAGTTATGTTATGCTCAAATCAGATATTGGGAGGCGACTTTTTGTCCACTAAACATCTCTATGTAGGCTCATTAGCTTTAAATGATACGGTTTATGCTGATGGGCGCACCAGCATGGCTGATCCAGGTGGGAATGCCCTCTATGCTGCAGTAGGCGCAAACATATGGTCTACTCAGGTTGGCATTTCAGCCGTGGTAGGTTATGACTGGCCTGATGCTTACACAACCAAGCTCAATCAAAGTGCCATCGATACATCTGGCTTAATTGCTAAAGATGAAGAAACACTCCGAGCCTGGACGATTTACGAAATTAGCGGATATCGCCGCTATTTTTCTCGTAACACTGAAGTCGTTCTTCTCACCCCCAGTCCTTACAGCAGTAGCCCCCTCTCAACAGAAGGGGCGGCAGCTTACAGTGATGCCGCTCGACGGGTTCATATTCGTAACTCCCCCCTTCCTCAAGAACTGCCTGATCATTTATGGGACGTTCAGTCAATTCACATTTGTCCAATGCGTCTAGAAACCATTTTAAGCTGGATTGACTATCTGGAATCCAAACCAGATATCTTTGTCTCGATTGATATTTTGCCTTATCAAATTAACGGTAACCTAGATGACCCAAGATTAATGAAGTTGCTTCGCCGAACCAATGCTTTTATGCCCAGTGAAGCTGAGGCCGAAAGTCTAATGCCAGGGCACGATGCGGAACACTTTTGTCGAGAAATCGCGGCACGTGGTCCCGAAATAGTCATCATAAAACAAGGTGATCACGGGGCTTCATTGTATGACCGTAAAAAAGACCACTTCCAGCAGGTCCAACCCTATCCTGCTCGAGTTGATGATTTAACGGGCGCTGGTGACTCATTTTGTGGTGGATTTTCAATTGGTCTTAATAAGACAGGTGACCCTCTTCAAGCTGTTTTATATGGCACAGCCTCGGCCTCTTTTGTCATTGAGGGCTTTGGCGGTTTACACGCCTTGAATGTTAATCGCTCTCAAGCAAAAAAGCGGTTGGAACACCTCCATCAAATCAATTCAGTTTCATTAACCGCTTAACCCTTTTTTATTTAGTCCCTCTATATTACCTTATTGCGTTTCCCCCTTCCCATGTTATAATTTTTGGTACGGCTCAAGTCGTTTGGTCCTTGACCAGTTGCTATGGATATAAGCTAAGTGTATATCTCCCAAATTTCACTCACCAACTATCGAAATTATGGTCGCCTCGTGCTGGATTTGCCGCGTGGCCCTATTTTGCTGCGGGGGGATAATGCCAATGGCAAAACAAATTTGTTGGAAGCCATTTACTTTTTATCAACGACCCGGGGCATCCATGCCAGAGCAGATCAACAACTGATCAATTGGCTGATCTTCAAGCAAGATCCCCTGCCCTTCACTCGGGTCGAAGCAACCGTCAATACAGCCCGTGAAGCTTTTCAGGTGGCCATCACTGTATTGCGTGAGAATGACTCGATGCGCAAAGATATTCGGCTGAATGGGACAAAAAAACGGGCCATGGATATTATCGGCAAATTAACGACGGTCATGTTTCTCCCTGAAGACATCGAATTAGTCACTGGTGCACCTGCCATTCGCCGTCGTTATCTTGATAGCACCCTCTGCCAGATCAATCCAGACTACTGTCAAGCCCTCAGTCGCTACAATAAAGTGCTTACCCAGCGCAATGCCTTGCTCAAAGATTTATACAAACGCAATGGCAAGCCGGATGAGCTTATCTACTGGGATGAGCAATTGGCTGATTACGGGGCAAGATTGATGACCCAGCGCAACAACTTGATTTTAGATCTCGATACGGTGGCACGCCAACGTCATCGGGAAGTCAGTGGAGGAAATGAGAGTTTACGACTACATTACGCCCCCAGCTTTGATTTACATCAGCGACCAAAGCCCAACTACCAATTGCCTCTAATTATGGAGGATTTAGCCCCATACGCCACTGCTGCCCCACCCACTCAAGAGGTTCGTGATACATTTCTGGCTTATCTTGAGCACGCCCATCGTGAGGAAATTAGCCGAGGGGTGACCCTCGTTGGCCCCCATCGGGATGATTTCCACTTTTTGGTCGATGGCATTGATATGACCTTGTATGGTTCACGGGGGCAGCAACGAACCGCTGCCCTTAGCACAAAGCTGGCTGAGGTCACCCTGATGCAAAAAGAAACGGGTGAGGCACCAGTGCTTTTGCTCGATGATGTGATGAGTGAGCTAGACAGTAACCGCCGTCAACAGGTCATCAATTTGGTAGATCAAGTGGGGCAATCAGTGCTAACCACGACAGATTGGTCCGATTTTACGCCTGACTTTTGCCAACGAGCCAAGAGGTTTTCGGTGTCTCTAGGTCAGCTTTCGGATGCGAGCGAAGCAATTTCATAGAGCACATTACCGTTACTTGACCGTGTTAAGAAAAGTAAGTAACTGAACGGTCAATATGTCAAACAAAATATCCATCAATCTGTCTATGTCTGTACGACTGTAGAACTTTTTGTGCCGATATATTAATTAAACACAATCCTATATTTCAACACACGCTGCCCTATTTATTTCTAGGAAAAGCCTTAATCGACATCTCATTTTTCTTTGCTAAAGTTCAATCCAGGATAGGAGTACACTACCGTGAGTAACAAAATTTTATTAGTGGAAGACGAACCCCAAATCGCAAGCTTTATCAGCCGGGGTTTGCGCCGAGAAGGATTTGAGGTCTTAGCCGCAGTGGATGGTACCACTGGTTTGGAGCTGGCCTTTGCCGAATTACCTGAAATTATCATCTTAGATGTGATGTTGCCGGACATTGACGGGTTGAATGTCTGTCGACAATTGCGGGAAGCTGAAATGCAGACCCCTATCTTGATGCTAACGGCAAAAGATGCGATCCCTGATCGAGTTGCCGGCCTAGAAGCTGGCGCAGATGATTATCTGGGCAAGCCGTTTGCCTTTGAGGAATTACTTGCCCGTGTCCGGGCCTTGGGGCGACGAAAAGCTCCAATCGAGTCAGAGTCCCCGTTAGCTTTTGAGGATTTAACGCTCAATCCCAGCACCCGGATGGCCAAGCGCGGTAGTCGTAACATTGAATTAACCGCCAAGGAATATGATCTCCTTGAGCTGTTCATGCGTCACCCCAATCAAGTCCTAACGCGCGATCAAATTTATGATCGTATTTGGGGATATGATTTTGGCGGTGAGTCCAATATCATCGAAGTATACATTCGGTATCTTCGCTCAAAATTAGAAGCGGGCGAAGAACCTCGCCTTCTCCACACTATTCGTGGGGTCGGTTATGCCTTGCGTCAAACCTAAACGCTTATGCCCATACGAATTCGATTGACTTTGTGGTATACCATCCTGCTTGGAGCAACGCTCGTTATTTTCAGCACGTTGCTCTATCTTGTATTACGCTTTTCCCTACACAATCAAGTCAACACTAATTTACAGGATCGTGCTCAGCAAATTGTTGGTCGCATCAAAGCAGAGGCGGTGACGGTGCCTCAAGCGGGAACGGTTTTAATCCCAGAGGCGAACGATTTTTCCTCCGCTGCAACTTATATTCAGGTCATCCAAACCGATGGCACGGTTGTTAGCGCTAGTGATAACTTTGGTGGGGCTCGAATTCCCATTGAACAGGCCAGCTTGAGTGAGAATTTGCGGGGAAATTTCACCTTTTCTACCATTGAGATTGACGGCATCTCCATGCGGATATACAACACCCCATTGATTGCTGGCAGTCGAGTCGTGGGGGTGCTTCAGGTCGGTCAATCGATTGAAAACATCGAAAACACGTTGCGGCAAGTGTTAGTATTTTTGCTGGGTGGAACAGTTGGGGCCTTAGTTTTAGCGGCAATGGTGGGGGCCTTCCTTTCCTGGACAGCGCTAAGTCCCATTGAAAAGATCAACCAAACGGCGACCCAAATTGTGCGGGGGCAAGATCTAGAACAACGATTAAACACCCCACCCACCAATGATGAAGTTGGCCGTCTAACCAATACCATCAACAGTATGCTGGAACGATTGCATAATTTTTTTCAGGCCCAAGTCCGGCTCAGTGCCGATGTTTCTCACGAATTACGGACACCATTGACGACGATCCGGGGCAATGTTGATTTGTTACGACGCGGTGCCGCCAATGATCCAGAGGAGCTCCACGAGGCTTTATCGGTCATCGATGGCGAATTGGATCGTATGTCCCGTATTGTGGCTGACTTACTCCTCCTCTCCCAAGCAGATGCTGGCTTAAGTTTACGAATGCAATCGGTAGAATTAGATACCCTCATGCTTGAGGTGTATCGACAAGCCCGGGTCATTAGCAATGGCGTGGCTATTCAATTGGGGCACGAGGATCAGGCTATGGTTGACGGCGATGCCGACCGTCTCAAGCAGTTAATGGTTAATCTGGTCACGAATGCCATCAAACACACCCCGCCGGGTGGAAAAATCACTCTGTCTTTGTATCGTGAGCCTGAGTGGATTAGAGTCACGGTTGTAGATACAGGACGGGGCATTGCTTCCCAGGACTTACCTCATATTTTTGATCGCTTCTATCAGGCTAAGAAAAATGGGAAAAATGGGCACGGCTTAGGCTTATCAATCGCTCAGTGGATCGCTCAAGCCCACGGCGGTGAAATCACTGTCATGAGTGAACTCGGCAAAGGGTCAACTTTCACACTATGGTTGCCTCGCGAACAAACAAAACCGCTTGAAACTCGCCCGATGCAACCCATCTTACAAACCGCATGAACCTATCACAACTACTCGCCGCGTTACCCCCAAGTTTGATTATCTCTCAAACAACACCCTTTGAGGAGCAAGTCATTCAGGGCATCACATCTGACTCCCGAAGTGTAACACCTGATATGATCTTTGTGGCCTATCAGGGAGTCAATCTAGATAGCCATCGTTTTATCCCCAAAGCCATTGCCCAAGGGGCCAGTGTTATTATCAGCGAACGTGAGTTGGAAGGCTTCGACGCCCCCTTCAGCCTTGTTGTCCAAGATGGACGAGAAGCGCTGGCCTATCTGTCAGCGGCCTGGAACAATTATCCGGCGCGTCAGTTGAAGATGGTCGGGATTACAGGCACGGATGGGAAAACAACAACCACGCATTTTTTGTACAACATTCTCACCGCAGCACAACAAAAAACGGGAATGATTAACACAGTCAGTGCTGTCATTGGTGATGAGGCATTAGAAACTGGCTTGCATACGACCACCCCAGACTCACCTAATGTCCAGCGCTTTCTGGCCCAGATGGTTGCGGCAAAAACGGAATTATGCTTGCTCGAAACCACCTCCCACGGTCTGGCCCATCATCGCGTGACAGCGTGCGATTTTGACATCGCGATTGTCACCAACATTACCCACGAGCATCTTGATTTACACGGCTCCTTGGATGGATATCGAGCCGCTAAAGCATCACTGTTCGAATCTTTAGCCACCGCAGCGGATAAAGGTCAGCCTAAATTGGCGGTGCTCAACTGTGACGATTGGTCATTTGAATATCTCAAGGCTAAACTTGAGCGAAATCAAACGCCTTGGGTCGGCTATAGTATTAACGGACACCCCGAAGCGACACTTACCGCCCGTGACATTCACTATCGGCCTGATAAAACACGCTTCACTATTTGCCGTGAGGGTATTGGCTTGGATGTTGAGACCAATCTGGTCGGTGACTACAACGTAAGCAATGCCTTAGGTGCTGTGACAGCTGCTTGGGTGGGGCTTAGTATTTCACCAGAAAACATTGCCCAAGGTTTGACAAATCTGGCGGGTATTCCAGGAAGAATGGAGCGCATCAATGAAGGTCAGGCGTTTATGGCTGTGGTCGATTTTGCCCATACCCCCAATTCTTTGCGACGATCGCTTCAGGTAGCAAAAACATTGACCAAGGGGCGTGTTATCGCCGTCTTTGGTTGTGCGGGCCTACGAGATCAAGAAAAACGAGTAATGATGGGTCATATTGCCGCAGAGTTGGCTGATATCACGATCATCACCGCCGAGGATCCACGCACCGAAAATTTGGATGCTATCATTGCCGAAACCGCAGAGACAATGCTGGCAGATGGCGCGATCGAAGGCGAAACGTTTGAGCGTGTTCCTGATCGTGGACAGGCCATCTTTCGGGCAACCCAACTAGCTCAACCTGATGATATCGTCATCGCGCTTGGCAAAGGTCACGAGCAAAGTATGTGCTTTGGTGAAATCGAGTATCCCTGGGATGATCGAAAGGCCTTGCGAATGGCTCTCCGTGGCCATCCACTACTGACGCTCCCCACTGCATAAAATAACCAAAAAAATTAACGCCAACCCTTGAAGAATACATAAAGATCGGGTACTTTAAATAGGGTTTGCATTTAACATCGTTAGAAATTTTTGTACAGTGACCTCAAAGCAATGCTTTGAGGTCACTGTATTGTCAGTCGCAAAAATTAATCAACATAAAAAGGTTTGGGTGTAAGGAGTTTTGGGTATGAAACTATATCGGTTGGGTTTGGTCCTCATTTTGTCGCTGGGATTTCTGCTAACCTTGAGCGTGTTTAATGGCGTTCAACCAACAACGGCGCAAGAGTCGCCCCCACCCAAAGGAAGTGTCCTATCCGAAGGAAGTGCCCCATCCGAAGGAGGGGAGTACTCCCCTCCTTTCACCTCCTCCGCACAAGATGCTGGTGTATCAATTGATCCAGCCATTTTAGCAAAAATTGAGCCAGCCTTGCTCAAAAAGTTGCTCACTGAAAATGAGCCAATCCCCTTCATCGTCTATCTCAAAGCCCAAGCTGATGTAGAAGCCGCAGCAAATGCCGTAACTATTCGGCCCCAAAGTGAGGCGGATGAAGTTGCCCGACGACGAGCCATCGTGGAAACGTTACAGCAAACGGCCCAAAACAGCCAAGGCGGCATTCTCAATCTCTTAAACGATCCCAATCGTATCGGAATTTTAAGTACAAGCAACGTAAAATCGTTGTGGATTGTCAATGCAGTCGCAGCGACTGGGTCGCTTGACACAGTATCAGAGCTGGCCAAACGAGATGAGGTTAAGATAATCCGACTGGATAAAGTTATCCAAATCAACTTACCTACGGAAGATTCAGCCATCGATCTTTCTGCCAATCAAGACACGTCTCTTCCTTGTGCCCCACCAGCCTGTCGCCCCAATTTAACCAGTGCTGAAGCTGATGTATTTATCCAAAATCAACAATCTATTGAGTGGGGTATCTCAGCAATTCGAGCGGATTTTGTCCAGACGGCTTTAAATATCGATGGCAGTGGTATCGTTGTGGCCAATATGGACACCGGGGTAGATTGGCTTCACCCTGATTTAGAAACCCGTTATCGTGGCTACACCGGGGCAGGCCACCTGCCAAATCATGTGGGCAATTGGTATGATGCGACCGGAGATGGGGCCCTGTATCCCATTGATGGGAATGGACACGGCACCCATACGATGGGGACCATCGTCGGCGGAAATGGGAAGGGGGTGGCCCCCGGTGCAACCTGGATTGCAGTCAAAGCCTTCACCAGCGCTGGTACAGGCACAACCAGTGCCATCCATGATGCCTTTCAGTGGCTATTGGCCCCCAATGGTGATCCAGCGCTGGCCCCAGACATTGTGAATAATTCCTGGG
Organism: Phycisphaerae bacterium; assembly: GCA_028285035.1. The sequence goes on along the minus strand of JANQQF010000120.1, from coordinate 104,408 downwards.
GAAATATCAATGGAGCGAGTACGGAATATGAGCCTGATGTTCAAGCGCTACTCGCCGCTGGCATCTATCCGATTTTCTCAGCCGGGAACAATGGCCCTAATAGTGGAACCGTTGGCTCTCCAGGCAGTTTCGACATTTCGTTGGCCGTCGGAGCAATCAGCGATGATGATCAAATTACCAACTTTTCAAGCCGCGGTCCGTCCCCGTGGGGAAGCATTAAACCAAATATCTCGGCCCCAGGTAAAAATGTCTTATCAGCATTTCCTGGCGGGGCTTATCAATATCTAGATGGCACCTCAATGGCCGCCCCACACGTCAGTGGGGTTGCGGCCTTGATGCTCCAAGCCGATCCTGGTTTAGAAAATAACTTAGCCAAGATTAGCTATGTGATAACCTCAACCTCAGTGCCACTCGGTCAGGTTGTCCCCAATAATGATTTTGGGTGGGGGCGGGTTGATGCCTACAATGCGGTCATGGCTGTCGCCGGAGCGGGGACTCTAGAGGGGACTGTCACACAAGCTAGCGATAGTACCCCTATCGACGCGGCAACCATCTTGATTAGCCCACGTAATGGCGATCCCGCCATCAATACAAAAGCCAATGGCTCTGGCCTTTATCAACAGGGATTGGCCGCAGGCACGTATGACGCCACTGCCTTTGCCTTTGGTTTTGAGCCAACAACAATCTTTAATCTTGACATCACTACGGGGACAGCCACCATACAAGATTTTGCCCTGACTGCCTCACCTACGGGCCTACTTCAAGGGCAAGTTCGAGCGCAAGGCTCAAGTGCCCCTTTATCAGCAACCATTACTATCGATGGCACGTCAGCCAGCACCCAAAGCGATGAGGATACCGGAAACTATAGCTTCAGCCTACCCGCTGGTACCTACACGGTTACGGTATCCACGTCAGGATATCGTATTGGCAAAGCGGTTAATGTCACAATTAATGATGGGGGAACCACCATCCGTAATTTTGATTTAGAAACCTCGCCTGATATTTTAGTGGTAGACAGTGGCTATTGGTATCAGGAGAGTCAACTCAATTATTATCAACAAGCTCTTAATGATGCGTTATACACCTATGATGTTCTACCGATTATCGACCCCTTTGGCTCCCAAGAAAATCTCCCAATTTCCACGACCTTATCCGCTTATGACATAGTCATCTGGTCTGCGCCAGAGGACTCGCCTGGATATATCGGGGTCGGGGAGGCAATTGAAGGCTTTTTGGAAGATGGTGGTAAGCTCTTGCTCAGTGGCCAAGATGTTGCTTATTTTGACACAGGGGGTACGCCATTTAGTCTGGCTCCTTATTTTAACACCCATTTAAAGGCGAGCTTTGTTGCTGATGACGCAGGGACAACAACCCTAGAAAACACGACTACCGGCCCCTTGACCGGCTTATCATTGACAATCGCTGAGGGAGACGGCGCGAATAATCAAGCAACCCCCGACGTTGTGGGCATCGCCGACCCAGACTTTGCCGCGCCCTTACTCAACTATGACACAGGTCAAGTCGCAGGATTGTACATCGGCCAGTGTCTCCCTTATCAAGCCATCTTTTTGGGGTTTGGGTTTGAGGCAATCGACTCGCAAGCTGATCGGGCCCAGGTGATGGCAAAATCAATCGATTGGTTGATGGCCTCCCCAGATCCGCACGGCACTGAATTAGTGGTAATTACGGACACACTGATTGGTGATTTTCAATCAACAGTTCTCCACACCGCTCGTATCCGTAATACGGGTGACAGCAACGATACATACAGTTTCAACTATAACAGCAATTGGCCTGTAAATCCTTCACCTCCCTCTAGTGTGAATTTGGATGCCTGTGCGTCGCAAGTTATTACGGTCGGGGTCCAAGTGCAAACCAGTGATTGGTTCGACTCGGATGATCTAACCATAACCGCTCAGTCGACAAATGATCCAAGTTTGACAGCCACCGTTACGCGCACCACCCGAAGCCCTGCCCCCGTGCTCTTAGTTGATGATGATCGTTTTTTTGATTTTGCGCCTGAATTTCAAAGCGCATTAAATGCTAATAATATTCCTTTTGACTTTTACGAAATCCCAAAATCCTGGACTGGCTCAAAAGCACCTACCCCAACAAACGCAGTTTTGGATCGATATCCGATGGTCGTTTGGTACACGGCCTATGATTGGTCTGAACCCTTAACAACCGAGGATGAAAATCGGTTGGCGGCTTACCTAGACCAAGGGGGCCGGCTTCTTATCAGCAGTCAAGACCTCATTTACAATTTACCCAATCAAACACCCGATCCTTTTACGCAACATTATTTGGGGGTGTTGAAGCATACGGAAGATTACAGCAGCACCTTTATCTTCGGGGAAAATGATCATCCGATTACCATCAACCTCGGTCGGTCTAAACTTAGTTTTCCACCGAGCTATCAAAATCGAACGGATGCTTTAACGCCAACCTTAACTGCTAGTATTCTAACAAAAGGTGAAGAGGGACAGGTAAATGGAGTCACAAACCAAGGCTCAGGTATCAATCAGCGCCCCTGGCGAACGGCTTTTCTCGCCTACGGACCCGAGCTATTGCCAGAGACGGATCGGACCGACTTCATGCGTCGTGCAGTTGGCTGGCTAAGTTGGCTGGGGGCATCAGCCATCACTGCGGATAAAACAAAGGTCACGGATGGGGAGCAAATAACCTACACGGCCCTTCTAGCGAATGATGGTTGGGAGGAGGTAGACCCTGTAGTCTTCACCGTCACGCTACCAGCCGAGCTAACCTTGGACAGTTTTTCGTCTGACCTAACCCCATCCGGCGGAGATTTAATCTGGAGTGGGTCTTTAGCGCCAAATGAGCAAAAACAATTGATTTATACAGGGACTCTAGCAAACGCCTTACCTTTGGGCACAGTCGTGAGTCAAACAAGCTGGATTCATATTGAGGATCACAGTTTGTTATTTGATCGCCCAACCAATGTCTACGTCAATTTTCCAGAACTCACTGAGTCCAACCTCACTGTCACACCAACACAGGATGTTGAACCCGGCGATGTTTTGAATTACACCCTAGTCCTAAAAAATAGCGGGGTGGCCGATGATCCGGCCATTGAAACAACCAATACCCTACCTCATATGCTTGAAATGCACAGTGTAGGCACGCCCAGCAAAGGCTCGGCTTTAATGAGCGGTGATACCCTGATATGGACCATAGACCTGGCCGCTGGCGAAGTCGCCACCCTAACCTATCAAGCAGTCATCAGCTATCAATCGAATACACCTATCGATAATGTAGCCTATGTCGAAGATAGTACGGATGAAAAATTGGCCCTAACCGCTCGAACCTATTTCGGGGCATACTTTGCTTATCTGCCCATCATTTTCAAATAGATATAAGTAGGTAGTTCAAAGAAAAAAGGGCTAACTCCACTTTAGACTTTGGAGTTAGCCCTCTTTATTTTCTAAACGAAAAGAATTTATGGCCGAATGAGCCGTAAATCAACCCACAATGCCCAATCGCTGTTGGTGCTATTGCCACTCAATACCCGTAGGGTGAAGGTCCCTGTTTGACCGGCTTGAATATCTGGCAGTGGGAAGACATCGGTGATGGGGCTTTCCGTGTATTGGACCGCACGAGACAGCACGGTAATCACCTGGCCAGAGCCATCATCCGGGGTAAAACTCACTTCATAGATGACCCCATCATCACTTAAGATTGACAGCTTTGGAAAGCTCAGCGTGGCTGCCAAGGCATCGCCGGGCTGAAGAGGCACATCAACCTGATAATTGCCCTCAATTAAACCCAGCTCCTGATTCGGATGGGTCAGCAACACATCGCCTTCACTCTCAGTATTACCTCGCAAGGTCGCACCACCAACGGCAACCAACCCACCAGAGGCCCCCTCTTGAGGCAACTCCTCGCTAATCCCTACGCCTTGAACTGTGTATGAACTCCCCCCAGCCGACCAGGTAGCAGAGGAGGCTTGTTGAACAAAGTCAAACAGCGTACCACTATCAGCGACGTTGATATTACCTGCCCCACCACCACTAGGCGTAACTTCAATCTCCAAGAACATTGTCGGACCAAAAGCAACACCATCGATATCATACATTTGCCAAACACTGCGATACGTGCCATTTTCGTCAGGCGCAACCATTGGAACGCTTACATCGAAGGTTTCATTAGGATTGGTCACCTCGACAATCGGCACTTCTTGTTGGGTTCCAAAGAACTCATCATTCACATAACGAATAGTGAAGCCACCACCCCAAGGGCAGGTCCCTTCATTTCGAATACGCCACACTTTGTTGAAGGCCTCACCAGGAGCAAACTGCGTTCCGTCATCAACCGTCACATCGGTCACAAAGCGGGCCTTACTTTCGCATCCTTCCGGCAATGCAATGGCCTCAATGGCCGCCAAAGGCGTCGCTGTGGGGGCTTCAGCCGCAGGGCTTTCGGTAGCAACAGTCTCAGGTGTAGGCTCAGTTGGAACAGGTGTCGCTTGAGATGCCTCTGTCGGTGAGGCCACAGGGGCTACCTCCGTTGCAGCCGCAACGACGGTCGGTGTGGGAGCAAAGGGTGTGGGTGTGGACAGCGGAGAGGTTGTATCAGCCGAAGATTCTTGAGCCACCGGGGTCGCATTTGTCTCAGTCGCCAACTCATTTTCTGATGTTTCTTCAGGGTTACCCGCCACATCTTCTGCCCCAACATCACCCGTACCAACAGCATCAAAACCCTGTTCTTCAATGAGCGCCTGTAAATCCTGGAATAGGGGAATACTTTCGCGGGTTTCCTGTGGAATCAAGAATTGAGCCGCAGTCAACGTCAAACCACACAAGACCAGTAACAACACCGGAATAATAAGACACCCTTGCCAGCGCCAACGAGGCGGGTTCAACGGGATCTCTGTAGAAGGCGGTTTGCTCAACGGTGTTGGGGGTGGACTCGGTGGAACAGGTTTACTCATTGGACGTGTCGATGGCTTATCGTCCGAAGAAGTAATCGGCTTTCCTGGCCGAGGGGGACGCTCCCAATCACTCCACCGGGGCATCCCAGGCACAACCATCGGCAATGGCGTTCGCATCGCAACGGGGCTAGAGAGGACACGCGTGGTACTGATCGAGATGTGATTTCGATTGCCACGATCTGCTGCTAACGAAATCAAACGACGCATCGCTTGATCTGGCGCGTGTTTTGTCATCGCTCTAGCAATCTCTTGATTGGTAACGTAGCCAGTCAGCCCCCCGCTAATCAACACCACAATATCACCGGCAAAAAGCCGTCGTGAGTAAGTCTCAATTTTAACCGTTTCCTCTAACCCTAAGGCAGTTGGCAAGTTAAGTGTTTTGGGCGCAGTTTTAGTCGGTTTTTGCTCTCTTGCAACGACTGGATTAGGACGGGTTTCAACTCTCTTTGGCTCAATCCCAATGACGATATCCTGATTGCCTTCCGGTTTAACCTCAATCGTCACGGACTTATCATCTTCAGCTTTCTCAGCTGGTTTTGGCGCCACATCTGTTGTCTCTATCGGGGTAGGGGTTCCAGCAGAAGCAGGGGTCCCAATAGGCGCTGGGGTCCCAGCAGGCGCTGGAGGGGCTGTCTCCGCAGGTAGGGCTTTGGGGGATTGATCTGGTTCAGGCTTCTTTTCATCTGATTGCGGACCGTTTAGTTGCTCAATGTCCTGATCCCAAACGACATAAACCGCATTATCGCCAACGTTGGCAACCAATAGTTTATTATCGTGAACCACGGCCGCCATCAAAGTTGTTGCCATGGCCCGTCGGTTTGGATGTTCCTGATTGCGTTGGAAGATATCAAGGTTGGTCTGGCGCACCGCTTCAAGAAGACGTACTTCTAGGTTTGGATTATCATCATTGTAGTAGGTATACAACATCTTCTTGACAGCATATTGGCTAGCCACTTGACCAGACGCTGCCCCGCCAACGGTATCAGCAATCACATAGAGACGACCATCTTTACCAATGTTGGTTAATTGATGGGGCTCATAATACCCAGTTGTTTCTGCCTTATTGGCTAAGGGTGCGGCTTCAGTATGTTGGCCTGTTTCAACAGCTCGTTCATCCGAGGCTGGTATTTCTTTTGACTCCATAATTTATCACCTTGCGAAATTACAAGCGGGCATTATAGCACCATTTACAATTTTGCCTAAATTGCTTACAGGAAGCGCAAACTTGTACGTTAAATGTCGTAGGCCAATTAATGTAGCTTTAGCAATTAAACAAACCCAAATCTTAATATTCTTAAAAAGATCAGCATATTCCATAATCCGTCTACTCATTGTATAATCAAATTATGATTAGCGTTTACGGAGGCCTCTATGCAAAAAATGAACGATGATTTGGAACAAAAACTCAAAGCAGCCCCAAGCGCAAGTTTTAGTTTGATTGTCCGGGCGGATCGTGATGTCACCCCCTATCTCAAATGGCTTGCGTCTGAAGGAATTGAGGTAAAACGCCAATTTCGTTTGACCCCAGGCGTCGCCATCACCTGTCGGGGTGAAGATGCCTTACGTTTACTCGTAGCCGATTGGGTCACATCCATTGAGCTTGACCAAGAAATTCGGACAATGTAGAAGATAAGTAGGGCCTAACCACCAATCACTACCCACTATCCACTATTCTTGAGGGAGAACCTATGGCAGTTAGCAAAATTTCAAGTGAATTACAAAATCAAATGAACGTGATGGCAAATGGGACAGCCATTCCTATCATTGTAAAGCACAAAAATGACCGAGGCAGTGCTGAGGCAATGTTATCTCGTTCCCCTGTGGCCGATTGCAAATTCAAGTTGTTCCCTGGCGAGGCCGTCAAAGTATCTTCTAATGAGATCGACGAGTTGAGTCAACAGGACGACGTTGATTACATTTGGCCCGACCTACCTGTAACGATGTGGCTAAACACCTCTGTTCCCAAAATCGACGTCCCCCAAGTTTGGAGCAATGGCTTTCGAGGCACAGGCATCAAATTGGCCGTGATTGATACCGGCATCGATGACACCCACCCCGATTTTGCAGGCCGGATCAAGGCGATGGAAAGCTTTGTTGGAAATAGCCCGCTTGATGACAATGGTCACGGCACGCACGTGGCGGGAATCGCCGCAGGGAATGGGGCCAAATCGAATGGCCGATATGTAGGTGTGGCCCCAGAGGCCGATTTGTATGTCGCCAAGGTGTTGGATGCGCAAGGCGGCGGCTCAATGAGCAGTGTGATGGCTGGCATTGAATGGGCGGTGCTTGATCAGCGCGTGCAGGTGATCAATCTGTCTCTGGGTGGCACCAGTTCCTGTGATGGTACTGATGCCCTTTCGGCTCTGTGTGATGAAGCGGTCCTGCAAGCAGGCGTCGTGATGTGCGTCGCGGCGGGCAACGCCGGACCCACCAGCCAAACCATCGGCCCACCAGGCTGTGCTCGTTTTGTGATTACCGTCGGAGCCTCCGACGATGTCGATCAAATCGCCAACTTCTCCTCACGTGGTCCCTCAGCCGATGGTCGAACCAAACCTGATTTGGTTTTTCCTGGCGTGAATATTGTAGCTGCCCAAGCCAATGGCACCCAAATGGGCCCAGTTGTTTCACCTGGCTATGTCAGCGCCAGTGGCACCAGTATGGCCACGCCGCACGCCGCCGGGATTGCCGCCCTGATGCTTCAGGCCAACCCTCGCTTGACGGCTGAGCAGGTCAAAAATCGAATGATGGCTGGGGCGGTCAATATTGGCGCAATGCCGAATGAGCAAGGCGTCGGTCGTGGGGACGCCCTCAATGCTTATGAGGAAGCCCTCAAAGAAGCGCCCGACCCAACTCCACAACCCGAGCCAACCCCTGATCCCACTCCAACGCCAACGCCCGAACCACAAGGATGTTTGGGCAGTCTGACCAGTTTGTTTAAATAGCAAATTGTTCTCGTCCTGTCGCTAATGCCCCCCTCAGCCGCTGGGGGTGAGGGCATTCTTTCCAAAATTAAAAACAAAAAAAGCGCGAGGGCCGATGCCCCCGCGCTTTTCTATTACAACACGTTCCTAAATCTTATCTCATCACAAGCGGCAGATAATATTTGTTACTATTACCATCCTCAACGGGTGCAACATAGTTCACACGCTCGTTGTGGAAGGTACAGGTGAGTTCTTCACCGGCTTCAACATCAATTGTTACTTGGCGACCAAGCGGATCAAGGCTGTCGATGATCGGTAAGAACTGATCACCACACTGCACCGTGAGCAGCGTCCAGAACTCAGGAATGTCAATCTCGGTTACGTCGTATGACCCGGCTGAAACCTCAAACTCCTGTGAGCCATTGGCTCCCAAGCTGAAGTCGCCCAGATCACCGGTAAAGCTAAATTGTTCATCCGTATCAGCTGGGTTCGCTGTCTTGATGATGGTAATCTTGCCTTTCGGCACTTCGTAGTTACCAAACATCAATGGGGCCGTACCGATCTTGATGTCAACCCGACTCTTTTCTTGGCTGTTGCTGAATGGTCCATCAATGACGACCTTGCCACTCAAGGTGAAGCCTTGACCAAAGTCGAAGCCCGTCACACCCCAGATGCCAACATTGCCAGTGCTGAAGTCACCCAGTGATTGTCCATTCAACATCACTTCGTTGAATTGTACTGAGGAGTCAGTGTCGCGATCCGCCACCAGGATTTCCATCACATTCATCTGACTGGCGATGGCCGTGCGCCCTGTGTTCACCAATCCGGTCGAGAAGTTCTCGTAGATGAGCGTTTCATCAACCGAGCTATCATTGCCCAGATCAACCGTCGTGACCAAGCGATCCAAGGCAGGTTCATAAGTAAAGGTGACCAAATGAGTGCCCGGTTTCGTCCAGCTTAGGTTGCGAGCCACACGATCTCCACTGGGTGGTCCAACCAAGCCCAGATCAGGTAGACCCAGATACACTTCTTCACCGCCCGTGTTCTTGAAGGAGCGGTAGCGGACCCCAGCCATTGACTCGCTGAAGCTTGGGATACCTGCGCTCACCACAGCCGTACCCCCACCAATCGTCACCTCTTGACAGATCGGGGTGCTGTTAGACCAGCCGTCTTGCATTGTTTCACACACTTGGTAGGTGCCTGGCTCGAGATCACCAAACATCACCATTCCATTAACATCAGTGGTGTCACTGATGATGGCTGTCTCGCCTTGCTTGAGGGTGAATTCCCAATCCGCGAGGAACGGTTCGCCCTCATCTTTGACTCCATCTTTGTTCAAGTCATTGAACTTGATGGCTACGACTTTGCCCGGTTCTGGCTCTTTGTAGTTACCAAACATCAATGGGGCGGTGCCGATCTTGATGTCAACCCGGCTCTTCTCTTGGCTGTTGCTAAATGGTCCATCAATGACGACCTTGCCACTCAAAGTGAAGCCTTGACCAAAGTCGAAGCCCGTCACACCCCAGATACCCACATTGCCAGTGCTGAAGTCACCCAGTGATTGTCCGTTCAACATCACTTCGTTGAACTGAACTGAGGAGTCCGTATCCCGATCAGCGACCAGGATTTCCATCACATTCATCTGACTGGCGATGGCCGTGCGCCCTGTGTTCACCAATCCGGTCGAGAAGTTCTCATAGGTAAGCGTTTCATCAACCGAGCTATCATTATTTAGATCAATTGTTGTGATCAACTTATCGGCAACTGGATCGTAGCTAAAGGTGACCAAGTGAGTACCTGGCTTTGTCCAGGTCAAGTTTCGAGCTCGGCGGTCTCCTGTAGGTGGTCCAACCAGACCCAGATCAGGCAGACCCAGATAGACCTCTTCACCACCCGTGTTCTTGAAGGAGCGGTAGCGGACGCCAGCCATTGATTCGGTGAAGCTTGGAATGCCTGCACTCACCACAGCCGCACCCCCACCAATCGTTACCTCTTGACAGATTGGCGTGCTGTTAGACCAACCATCTTTCATTGTTTCACACACTTGGTAGGTGCCTGGTTCGAGATCGCCAAACATCACCATTCCATTCACGTCAGTCGTGTCACTGATGATCGCTGTTTCACCTTGCTTGAGGGTGAATTCCCAATCCGCGAGGAACGGTTCGCCATCATCCTTAACCCCATTCTGGTTCACGTCGTTGAACTTGATGGCCGTAATCTTGCCCGGTTCAATCTCTTTTTGATTGGCAAAGTAGACCGAGAAAAGGCTGAACTCTTCAATCGTTTGGTTTTGACAAATCTTGCCATCGAATTCAAAGACATCATTGCTATCGTTGGTATTAACCCAGCCATCTTGCTGCGTCTCACAGACGATGTAGTCACCGATCAGTAAGTATTCAAATGCAGCCTGACCAGAGTCATCGGTTTTAACGGTGCCAACGAAGTTTTCATCACTGTCATATACGGTGATTTCCCAATCAGAAAGGTATGGTTCATCTGGATAATCATACTGGCCATTCCCATTTAGGTCGTGGTACTTGTAGACATACAGGTCGCCGACTTTATACTGATTGGTCACGCTGGCTTTAACCGTTTCATTCACAACGACCGTTGCCGGTGAGTCAGTGATTCTGACATCCCATTCGTCACCGGGGTCGGTTTCGCTGACGGTGTATTCACCCACTTCAAGCTTGTTCCAGGTCAGAACGTCACCATCGAAGTCAGCCTCTTGACAAGCCCCATCCTCATCTCCGTTCGGGTAAGATGGACCTTTGATACAAATCTCGAAGGTTTTGCTTTCGTCTGGGGTGACGTTGTTCCAGCTAACGTATTTTGTCACTTCCAAGCTACCTGTGAGCGGTTTCTCGGTATTCTTGAACGTACAGGTCACATCATCGCCTGCGGCCAACGAAACGTTGACGCCAAAGGTGTCCGCTTCATCATCAAACGGCAGATACTCGAAGGTGCTGTCGCCGTCTGAGGTACAGACGATGTCCTCTGCGGTCAAGGCTTCCCAAGCATCGCTTTCACCAATGGGGAATGTCTCAAGCGCAACATATTCACCGGGTGCCAAGTCGGTGAAGGTTTTGTCCTGACCGTGTGTGAGGACAAATCCAACCGTGGTTGCGACGGGCTGTTCAAGCTCAAAGTCAAACTCGCTTGTCGTACTGCCCACAACCACCTCTTTCACAACGGTGATGCTACCTGTTGGCGGTTCGTGAGTATTGGTCACCGTAGCCTCAGCCGTGCCATCGGCCTCAACCGTGGCGGGCGAGCCGGTGATCTCAACTGTCCACTCGTCTCCCGGATTCGTTTCACTGACGGTGTACTCACCTAATTCTAGATCATTCCAGGTTAAGGTCTCGCCATCGTAATCGGCTTCTTGACACGCCCCGTTTTCATCCCCGTTCGGGTAGGATGGGCCGCTGATACAAATCTCAAAGGTCTGCTGTTCATCTGGCGTTACGCCATTCCAATTGACAACCTTGGTCACGTCCAGGCTACCGGTCTTGAGCGTATTGGTCACGCTCACCTCAGCTGTTTCGCCTGGGACCACGGTGGCCGGTGAGTCAGTGATCTCAACTGTCCACTCGCTACCAGGGTTCGTTTCAGCTACGATGTATTCGCCTTCTGCTAGATCATCCCAGCTCAATGTCGTGCCATCAAAATCGGCATCCTGACATGCACCATCCTCATTCCCATTCGGATAAGACGGGCCACTGATACAAATTTCAAAGGTTTGCTGTTCGTCTGGTGTAACATTGCTCCAATTCACCGTCTTGGTGACTTGAAGGCTGCTGGGAATTTCGGGAATTTTTGCATTTGTAATGGTACAGGTCCCACCGTCAGTTGTAACATTAAGTGTAATTGTATCATTGTCTACTGAACAAACACCTGAAGCACCAAACAAGAAATAACCCTCTGGACCATCTTCAGTAATGATGTAATTACCAGTATTGAGCGTTTGAGTACTATTGTGTGCAATATCTTGTGGACCATCGGTAATATCGAAACTCCAGTCAGTAGGTGAGGCATTACCACCCTGCACTTCTTTGATAAAGGTAATGCTGCTGCTGGGAGGTTCTTCATCACAGCCGAGATCCAGCACGGGTAGGTGTACTTCAGAGGTGGTGGTCAAGCTCTTAACTGCTGTAGCGCCATCAATGTTGGCTTGAGCGTTAACTGCAGCCAAAGGCGCTAGCAGAGCACCCATAAAGTTTTTAGATTTGAGATCGATTGAGGTCGCTTCGGGGAAGTTCCAGATGGTTTTAGAGCGGCCATTTAGGCTGGTTAACCAGGATCCGACCTTATTCCCGTGGTTCCAGTTGATCGTTGTGCCAGACACGTTGATGATGATCACGTCGGCATTAACATTGTTCTTGATTTCAATTTGTTGGACGTTGCTGTTATTAAACAGATCAGATCCAGCGATATTGAAGACAGCCACCCCGTTGGCATCTTTGGTATTGACCTCAAAGTTCAGGGGGCCAGGTGAGCCAGAGGGTGGGGTGACGCTGTTGTTAGCGGTTAGACCGGCCAGTGAGGTAGACCAAGCTTCTAAATCACTCTTGATTTGAGCCGCTTTAGCTGGCAAGGTGCCATCGGTTGAGGCGGTCGCCCCGCTATTGCCCGCATTAACGTTGAAGCGACGGCCGTTGATGTCGTAATCGACGGGGCTAGCGCTCGCGTCCGTAATCGTATTGTCATCATCAACGACCACACTGCCGTTATTAACATTGATCGCACTGCCGCTACCGCCCGAACCCGCGATTTCCAAGACCGGTGTCGTGGCGGGCACACTAAAATTCAAGCCAAAATTAGCGGAGTTGCTATTTATTAAACTCCCGCCAACAAAGGTTTTCCCTTCGACATCGGAGTTAGTCGAAAGGTTTTCGATGGTAATCAAGCTATACTCACTCATCCAGGCCGCGCCGGGCGTACACACCTCGACGGGAGGCTCAGGACAGTCCAGGGTTAACTCAATCGCATTATCCTGAGCCAATTTACCGGTTGAAGAGGTTTGGCTTTCATTATCCCAATTGATATTCAAGTGGGCTTCGATATCGTAGGTGCCTTCGGCCAAGGTGAATGAGGCTTCGTAACCCAATAAGGTCGTATTATCAAAGACCCATTGAAAATCGGGCGGCGTGCCGTCATCACCGGAGCTGCCATTGACACGCTTATCATTGACCGCATTGATAGCAATCCAGGCATCACTCGCACTCTGCTCAACGGTGCCCGTCTCTTTGAGAACAAGCGCATAGAGCGTGTTATCGGAGCAATCATATCGAAGATAGAGTGTCGATAGATGCTGTTTGTTGGAGTTCCCTGCCACATACATATTGGCAAAGAAATCATCGGTCAAGTTCCAATCACTTGTGTCACCATCCACGATGATGCCGTCACCGTAGGCTGGCTCCTGAGCGTAGGCTAACCCCACACTCATCATAAATAGAGCAACCATCATTACGATGGCTGTAGTCGTCCGGCTCAATCGTCTAAGAACCTGTTTCATAATAAAAACCCTCCTAAATAATAAAACCTTCTCTATTCTTGCTAATACTGACGTCTGCAATGAAGCAGACTCAGCACTTTATATTATTAGATAGCTAAGGACACTCCCTTAACATACCATACCTCAGTTTGAATCCGGTTTGAATTTGTCCAGATTCTCTTAACGTTTACTTAAAGTTTTGATTTTTATTGATGATTTTATCGGGTAAATTGGGGATAGAATAATGAATTATGGGAGGGGCGCAATCGGACTGGATGCTGGCAGGCCAACGGCTTTTTTGCACCGATTGCCTCGCCCACGGTCTGGGGCTACGGTGGTGGGATGAGCCATTGTCTACCTGAGTAAGATGGCCTCGCGGGCTAGGGGCCTCATAACCGAGGCAAATCCATTGCCTATCCAGATTTCAACGGAGTTGTCTTTAGATTTGCCTGCGCTCCTACCAAATGAATGATGATGTGGTAGGGGCAATGCCTTGGGCTTGCCAAAAATCGGGTGACAACAAAATTGGGCACCCACGAGGAATGCCCCCACATTTTGGGCGACAAAAACAAAAAAAGCGCGAGGGCCAATGCCCCCGCGCTTTTCTATTACAACACGTTCCTAAATCTTACCTCACCACAACCGGCAGATAATACTTGTTGCTGTTACCATCCTCAACCGGCGCTTCATAATTCACGCGCTCGTTGTGGAAAGTACAGGTGAGTTCTTCACCGGCTTCCACCTCGATGGTCACTTGGCGACCGAGCGGGTCAAGGCTGTCGATGATCGGTAAGAACTGATCACCACACTGAACCGTGAGCAAGGTCCAGAACTCAGGGATCTCGATCTCGGTCACGTCATATGCCCCGGCCTCAACCTCAAACTCCTGTGAGCCATTGGATCCGAGGCTGAAGTCGCCCAGATCACCGGTGAAGCTAAATTGTTCATCCGTATCAGCTGGGTTCGCCGTCTTGATGATGGTAATCTTGCCCTTCGGCACTTCATAGTTACCAAACATCAATGGGGCGGTACCGATCTTGATGTCAACTTTGCTCTTTTCCTGGCTGTTGCTGAACGGACCGGAGATCACGATCTTGCCGCTCAGGGTGAAGCCCTGACCAAAGTCAAAGCCGGTGACACCCCAGATGTTAACATTGTCTGTGCCGAAGTCACCCAACGGCTGACCATTCAACATCACCTCATTGAAATCAACCGTGGAGTCGGCGTCTCGTTCTGCCACCAAGATCTCCATCACGTTCATCTGGCCGGCCCCAGCTTGTTTACCCTTGTTGCCCAACTGAGTTGAGAAGTTCGGATAGATCACGGTTTGATCGACGCTGTTGTCGTCATTCAGATCAACCGTGGCGACCAAGCGATCCAAGGCTGGCTCATAGCTGAAGGTGACCAGATGGGTGCCATCGGTCCAGGTCAGCCCTTTCTCGGCCCGGTTGCTACCGACACCCAGATCAGGGATACCCAGATAGACTTCATTACCGCCCGTGTTGCCAAAGGAGCGATAGCGTGCCCCGGACAGTGCCTCAGCAATGTTTGGTACACCGGCGCTCACCACAGCCGTGCCCCCACCAATCGTTACCTCTTGACAGATCGGCGTGCTATTGGCCCAGCCGTCTTGCATCGTTTCACACACTTGGTAGGTGCCTGGCTCCAGATCAGCAAACATCACCATTCCATTTGCATCGGTCGTGTCACTGATGATCTCTGTTTCACCTTGCTTGAGAGTGAACTCCCAATCCGCTAAGAACGGTTCGCCTTCATCTTTGACCCCATCTTTGTTTAAGTCATTGAACTTGACGGCCACGATCTTGCCAGGGATTGGCTCTCGGTAGTTACCAAACATCAATGGGGCGGTGCCGATCTTGATGTCAACCTTGCTCTTTTCCTGACTATTGCTAAACGGACCAGAGATCACGACCTTGCCGCTCAGGGTGAAGCCCTGACCAAAGTCGAAGCCGGTCACACCCCAGATGCCTACATTGTCTGTGCCAAAATCACCCAATGACTGACCATTCAACATCACCTCATTAAAATCAACCGTGGAGTCGGCGTCTCGTTCTGCCACCAGGATCTCCATCACATTCATCTGGTTAGCCCCGGCTTGTTTACCCTTGTTGACCAACTGAGTTGAGAAGTTCGGGTAGGTGACGGTTTGATCGACGCTGTTATCATTATTCAAATCAACCGTAGCCACCAACTTATCGGTTACCGGATCATAGCTGAAGGTGACCATATGCGTGCCATCGGTCCAGGTCAGCCCTTTCTCGGCGCGGTTACCACCGACACCCAGGTCAGGAATGCCCAGATAGACTTCATTACCGCCCGTGTTGCCAAAGGAGCGATACCGTGCCCCAGCCAGCGCCTCAGCAATGTTTGGGATACCGGCACTCACCACAGCCGTACCACCACCAATCGTCACTTCTTGACAGATCGGCGTGCTGTTGGTCCAGCCATCTTGCATCGTTTCACAGAGTTCATAGGTGCCTGGCTCCAGATCACCAAACATCACCATCCCTTTTTCATCGGTTGTGTCACTGGCAATCTCTGCGTCATCTTGCTTGAGAGTGAATTCCCAATCTTTCAAGAAGGGCTCACCATCATCCTGAACACCATCTTTGTTCAGGTCGTGGAACTTGAACGCCACGATCTTGCCCGGTTCGGGTTCATTTTGACTATTCTCAAAGATACAGGTGATGTCCGCACCAGCAGGCAAGTGAACGGTTACGCCATCATCGATGCCGGTGTAGTTTTCTGCATCAGTTTCACAGTAGGCCGCATCCAATTCCCAGCCATCAGGTACAACTTCCGTCACATCGTAGTCACCGGCCATCAGGTCGCTGACGGTGTCGCTCTCGTTGTGACCCAGATCATTGATATCCAGATCACCTTCGAATTTAAACTTCTGATCGCTATCGGTCGGATCGGTCAACTTCTTGATCGTGATCGAGCCTAACTCTTGATTACCAAACTCAACCGTGGGTGGTTCCTCGCCACCTGTACACTCGCCAAAGCCGAGGACCCAGTGGCTCAATGATTTGCCCGTGCCCGGTTCGGTGACCTTGTAGTTCCAGGTTGTGCCGCCATTCGTTGTCCCCAAGAACTGAATGTCGAAGCTATCCCCATTACCAGTTGTGACCGTTACGGCGGCCCCACTGGGCAATTCAGTGGTACTGTCACGCAGGTCACAGCTTGGCCCGGTGATGGTGTTTGTGCCGGTTTGTCCACCTTGTGGACCACCCGACTTGACTGCGACCGTCACATCGGTTGGCTCATAGACTGCATCAAAGGTGATGCTGAACTCGCCCATATCATCCTCATTGCCGCCGGTGTTATCAAAGTTGTCAGGCAAGTCCCACTTGACCCCATTGACCCCAGTGGTTGGGTCGGGAGAACCATTAACATGCTCATCGGTGTAGACGCCTGGTCCGCTGTTGCCCGTCGGCAGAGCGTGCTCGATGCTACCGCCGTCATCACTGGCGGTCACTTCAACTTCGATACATCCCTCAACGGCCTCAGCCGGGGCGGTGTTCTTCCAACCATCCTGCAAGGTTTCACACAACTGGTAGGTACCCACGGGCACATCTTCAAACCAAGCATAGCCAGGCTCATTGTTGTGATCCATTGTGGTTTCGGTGTACTCATTGTCCTCATTCGACAGAGTGAACTCCCAGTCATTCAGACCAGCTTCGCCTTCGTCACGCTCCCCATTGCCGTTCAGGTCGCTATATTTTAGAACGTGGATTGAGCCTAACTCAGGCTCGTCCGTCTCATTGACCACAGTATGGGTACAGAACTTGCCGTCACAGACTGCATCTTCCAAGGTGAAGTTGCCCACACCTGACTTAACGACCCAGCCATCCGGCAGGCCATCTTCGAGTACGCCATAGCTACCGACAAACTCGTCCTCCACGATCGTCACGGGTACGTGTAGATCGTTATGATTACTGTTGTACTCACAGACCAGTTGACTACCATTCCAATCACAACTGGCGGTGTTATCGCCACTGGTTGCTGAAATGAGATCTTCAATGGTGCTCTCAGGCGCATCGTCCCCTTCCCATTCCTTCTCCAACGTTATGTGATAGACACACCGTTGGGCCGGGTTGTCCGAGGCCGTGGCCGTCTTACCGTTCAAGGTCCATACCAGTGGGCTACCATCAAAATCAACCGAGAAGTGGGCGTTCGGGAAGAAAGGGGTTCGACCCGGTTCGAAGGTTGTCGGTTGACCTTGATCTTGTGGATTGCGATTAAACTTGTTGCCTGGACCAATGGGAATTTCGACCGAAACATCATTGGGGTTGTTGTAGCCAAAGAAGGCCCGATACCCACCATCTTGGATCGGAGCCACACATTCCAACACTGGGCTGATCTTCTTTAGGGGTGGCGTGTACTCATTGACCACGGTGTGGCTGCAGAACTTCCCATCACAACTATCATTCGGCACAGGGAAATCCTCACCAACGCCGGACTTGACGGCCCAATTTTCGGGCAGGCCATCTTCGCTCACGTCATAGGCCCCAACAAACATCTCACCCATCACCTGGACGGGAACTTTCAAGGTGTCAGCACTGCAAACTAGCTTGCTACCATCCCAATCGCAGCTCACCTCGTCTGTTTCGCTGGAGGCGGCAATCAGGTCTTCGATTGTGCTGTCAGGGGCGTCGCCACCTTCCCACTCTTTGTCTAGCTCAACATAGAAATTACATTGTTGCGCCGGATTATTCGAGGCCGTGGCCGTCTTACCATTCAAGGTCCACACTAATGGATTACCATCAAAATCGACTGAGAAATTAGCATTTGGGAAGAAGGGCGTTCGACCCGGTTCAAATATTGTCGGTTGGCCTTGATCTTGTGGAGCACGATTAAACTTGTTGTCTGGGCCAATCGGGATTTCGACATTGCCATCATTGGGGTTGCTGTACCCAAAGAAGGCGCGATACATATCGGTGCCTTTGATCGGAGCCACACACTCAAGCACAGGACTGATCTTCTTCGGTGGGACTTTCGAGTTCTCAAAAGTACAGGTCACATCATCGCCAGCGGCGAGCGAAACGTTGACGCCAAAGGTGTCCGCTTCATCAGCAAATGGGAGATACTCGAAGGTGCTGTCGCCGTCTGAGGTACAGACGATATCCTCTGCGGTCAAGGCTTCCCAGTCATCGCTTTCCCCGATGGGGAAGGTCTCGTTGATGACATAGTCACCGGAGGCCAAGTCGCTGAAGGTTTCTTCATCACCATCGGTGAGGACAAATCCATTGATGCTATCGCCAAGATCAATCTCGAAATCAAACTCGCTCGTGGTACTGCCTTCAACTACTTCTTTCACGACGGTGATGCTGCCAAGTTCGGGCTCTTTTGAGTTCTCAAAGGTACAGGTGATCTCCTCACCCGCATCCAGATGAATGGTGACCCCATCGGTGATGTCGGTGCTGTCGCCACCTTCACACGTGACATCGTCCAAACTCCAGCCATCGGGTACCACTTCGGTCACATTGTAGTCACCAGCGGGGACATTGCTAAACGTCTCGGTATCATCAGAGGGATCTGTCAGATTGAAACCGCCACTGTTATTGATCGTTTGGTTAAAAGAGAAGACCGTATCGTCGGCTGGGGTAGCCTCTTTGACGATATTGATTGTGCCATTTCGTTCATTGGTGATGATACAAACGATGTCATCATCTTCATTCACATCCACATCCCAGGCGTTGTTACCATTCGGGGTTGCGGTTACCTCACTGCCGGTGCCGTTGTTATCTTTACAAGAGATGCTAGTAGTGTAATCGTTGAGGTTGGTCGAGCCATCTCCCGTTTCACTAACCAGATGGGTGCCCACGGAGACGGTTTGTTCACCTGTGGTGGTCCCATCACCGCCCGTGGCAACGTGGGCCGTTGTATCGATCCGCATATCAAACGAGCCATTATCATTGGCTGGGATCAATTCCTTGACCACTTCCAGCTTACCGGTGGGGTCGGGATCTTCTGAGTTGGTGAAGGTACACGTGACCGTTTCATCGGCACTCACGTCTATATTTTCGACGAGGCTTCCGTCGTCACAGGTGGCGGTATCAAGCGACCAGCCATCCGGGACCACTTCCTCGATGCTATAGCCGCTGCCGACCTCAACCTCAAAGCTCTGATCGCCACCACCAACTAGAGTGAAGCTCTCATCATTGTTGAAGCCCGTTGGGTTGAAGGTGAATTCGGTGGTGTCATCGTCATTGGTGGTGACCTTCTCGATGATGATGGTGCCGGTAGTGGGATCGACACAAATTGTCTCAATCGGAATATGACGATTACTAGCACTATCATCCGGGGTCGTGGCCGAGGTTCGACCACTATCTCCACCGGGTGTATCCACCTGAGCATGCACTGAAATGGAGTCAGACGTATTCTTTGTAAATGGAATTGATGCTTCCCAGCCAGGGGCGTTACCATCACTGCCAGCTAAATATTGAAAGTCAGGTGGTGTTCCATTATTGCCAGAGCTGCCATCAACGACTGTCCCATTCCCTTGACTGGTCAATTTGACCCATTGATCGCCATCACTGGAATTAAGTTCATGACCATCTTCTAAAACTACGAGTAAGTAAAGTACCTCGCTAGAACAGTCATATCGCATATATACTTTTGACAGGACTTCTTTGCTGTCCCTACCTGCCTCATACATATCAGCGAAGAAATCGTTAGCGAGATTCCAATCGCTGCTATCACCATCTACAGTGATGCCGCTACCGTAGCTTGGTTCCTGAGCGTAGGCTAGCCCCACACTCATCATCAGCAGGACGAGCATCGTCACGATAGCCGTGGTCGTCCGGTTCAATAATTTAAGTTTCATATAAGAACCCTCCTTAAATACTAAAAAACCTTCATCGGTCTTCTCAGGCCAAACTCCGCAACGGGGCGGAGTCAGCGTTTATACTATTAAAAAACTTACGGATAATCTTAATTTAACATACAAAGGTTTGAATCAGGTTTGAATTTGTCCAGATTTTCTTAACATTTGCTTAAAATCCTGACAATTTGTAAAGGCTTTTACTAGGAAAATTAAGATTTGAATAAAACTATTTCCAGTAAGATGCGAGAGTGTCAGGCCCTCTAAATAAGATAAATTTCCGATGTTGATCGCCATTCGCCCATAATTATGGGTGAAACGACGGTGGATAGGTCGCCGCAAAAACGCATTGACTTTTCGCAGGGTTGGTGCTACAGTGGGCGACCAAGATTAACGGATTTGAAGCGAGCCAAATAGAAGCAAGCTTCAACAGCGAATAATGACCATGTAGCGTAGGCTTCTTGAAGCTTGCTAATTAATCGACATATAGCCCTCCCCTACCCCCTGCTAAAGGGAGGGGAACTCGCTCCCTCTACTAGAGGGAGAGGGTTGGGGTGAGGGCAAATCTCCAATATTGATCACTTTATTTTCAAGAGAGGAATCCTATGGCAAAAGATCGAGAATTTGGTTTCAACACCCGATCGCTACACGCAGGCCAGCGCCCTGATCCAGCGACCGGCGCGCGGGCGATGCCGATTTATCAAACCACCAGCTATGTCTTCGAGGACACCGAGCACGCGGCCAATCTGTTTGCCCTGCAACGCTTTGGCAACATCTACACCCGGATTATGAACCCAACGACGGCGGCCTTTGAAGAACGGGTCGCTGCCCTTGAAGGCGGGGTGGGGGCCTTGGCGACGGGGAGTGGACAGGCCGCCCAATTTCTGACCATCTTCACCCTGCTTGACCCCGGCGATGAGTTGGTGGCCAGCAGCACTTTATATGGTGGGACCTACACCCAGTTTGATATCAGTATGCGCAAGAAGATGGGCATCAACACCATTTTTGTGGACAACAATGATCCCGAAAATTATCGCAGGGCCATCACCGACAAAACCCGCGCTTTGTATGCTGAAACGTTGGGTAATCCCAAAATCGACGTCTTGAACATCGAGGCCGTGGCAAAAATCGCCCATGAGCACAACATTCCCCTCATCGTCGACAACACCTTTGCCACCCCCTATCTCTGCCGCCCGATTGAGTGGGGGGCCCACATCGTGGTCCACAGCGCGACCAAATTTATCGGTGGGCACGGCACCAGCATCGGCGGAATTATCGTCGATGGCGGCAAGTTCCCCTGGGATAATGGTAAATTCCCCGGAATGACCGAGCCCAGCAAAGGCTATCACGACATTCGCTTCTACGAGACCTTTGGCGACTTTGCCTGGATTATGAAAGTGCGGGTGGAAGCCCTGCGCGATATGGGGCCAGCTTTGAGTCCATTCAACGCCTTTATGTTCCTGCAAGGTCTGGAAACCTTAGGCGTCCGGATGGATCGGCACGTGGCCAATGCTAAGGCTGTGGCTGAATTCCTGGCCGACAGTCCCGCTGTTAGTTGGGTCAACTACCCAGCCCTGCCCGATAGCCCCTACCACAAATTGTCCCAAAAATATCTACCCAAAGGGCCTGGGGCCATCTTCACCTTTGGCATCAAAGGTGGGCACGCAGCAGGCGTCAAATTTATTGAAGGTGTGCAAATCTTCAGCCACTTGGCCAACGTCGGTGATGCAAAATCGCTGGTCATCCACCCCGGCAGCACCACCCACGGCCAGATGACCGAGGAGGAACAAATCGCTGGGGGGCTATCCCCCGATATGATCCGTATCTCCATTGGCTTGGAGGATGTCGAGGATTTGATTTGGGATTTGGAGCAGGCGCTGGGTAAGGCGGCGGGGTAGGTGAGAGAGGTAAATAGTAATTAGTAATTGGTGATTAGCGTTTGAATAACTAATTACTATTTACAGCAAAGCCTATTATGGAATGCCACCTCATTCTCCTTACTTGAAAATTTAAAATATTCATGAGGCAAATAAGACTATGGCCAAAATAATTGAAAGTGCAGCAGAACGGCTTGAGATTTTAAGCCGATATAAACAATTCGCAATGGTTGGTTTAAGTGGCAATCCGTATCGGCCCAGCCACTTTGCCGCGATTTATATGCTCGCCGAGGGCTATGAAGTGACCCCGGTCAATCCCCGAGAGACGGCAATTTTGGATCGAAAAAGCTATCCATCCTTAACCGCAATGGCTAAAGAAAATCCCGAGTCGATCAAAATGGTCGATATTTTCCGTAAACCCTCCGATGTTCCACCGATTGTTGAGGAAGCGATTGAACTGGGGGCTGAGGTGATTTGGATGCAGTTGGGTGTCATTCACGAGGAAGCGGCCAAGATGGCCGTGGATGCGGGCCTGGATGTGGTGATGGATCGCTGTGTAAAGATCGAACACGCTCGATTTTTTGGGGGGCTGAACACCATCGGCTTAAACACCGGAGTCATCACCTCCCGACGTCACGGTATCTAAATTTAAGGATTTAGTAATGTTTCGGCCTTATTCTTTAGATTGTAACACTATCAAAGTTAGGGTCACTCTTCACCTATGAATCGATTAAAAATCACATCGTTACAAGCCCCGAATATGGATTTTGTTGGTCGGGCGTTAGCCGAATATGTTGCTGAAACGCTAAATATTGAAACCGAATTTATCGACGACCTTCATTGGTTAGAGCGCGAGCGTCTGCTTGACTCTGGGGAAATCGACATCGCCTGGATTTGTGGCTTGCCCTATGTTCATAAGTTAGACCACCTTCAACTGCCCATCGAATTACTGGCTGCCCCGGTGATGAAACATCAGCGATATAAAGGCCGTCCGGTTTATTACTCCGATGTTGTTGTGCGGTCTGATAGTCCTTACCAGACATTTGCCGATCTACGTGGGGCCTCTTGGTCATACAATGAGCCTCGCTCTCAATCGGGCTACAACATCACCCGATACCATCTGGCGAAGCTCTCTGAGACCTCAGGCTATTTTGGACAAGTTGTCGAGGCGGGGGCGCACCAAACCTCGTTGCAAATGGTCGTTGCTGGGGAAGTTGAAGCGTCAGCCATTGATAGTACGGTCCTCGAGATGGAGCTACAAAATTCGCCCTGGATCATTGATCACATCCGTATCATCGGCAAGCTTGGCCCAAGCCCGATCCCGCCGTGGGTGGTCTCCACCCGATTGCCTCAATCCCTTCGTGAAATGTTACGCCAGACGATCATCACCATGCACATCACCCCACAAGGGCGCACGATTTTGGATCAGGCCATGACCGACCAATTTGTCAACGTCAGCGACAAAAATTACGATCTGATTCGCCACATGGCCAAAACAGCGGAACCTGTTTGTTTGTAGATCTGCACATATCGCTACTGATCAAACTTATTGACGTAACAAAACTCACCCTCAGCTAATTTACGATTTACGGAATAACTAATATAAAACAATCGTAAATCAAGATAGGTATACATTGTGGATGCCAGGTATATGAATCATTCGGCCACCTGGGCCGAAAATTGGTGGGATCGACGGACGGTTGTAACCAACGGCTGGCGTTTACAGCAACGCGACTCATTTTGGGTGCCCCCAGCCTACACTAACCTGCGCTGGGCGATGGAGCCGGGCCGAAATAATCCCCATTTGTCTCGTCTCAACCCCAGCTACTTCTACCTTGAAGCAATTCCCCGCAAAAAGAGATCATACGATATGATGAGTTCCGCCGCGTTTGATCAAACGGTGGGCACAGGGATGATTTTGCGTGATCCTCGTCGCCAGGAGGATGGGGTGGCCTATGTCTCATTTTTAAATGTGGCCAATGATATCGGGACCATACGAAAGTTGTTTGGCGTCATCACCGAGCATTTGGCAGGGCAAGGATTTCACACGCTCGTCGGGCCTGTGGGCATCTCACCACACCTCGGTAGTAGCCTCTTGCAAGATTATTGGGGGGTGCTTCCTCCTCAACACACCCCTTATCACCCCCCCTTTATGCCAGAGCTTTTGGGTGATGTGATGCGGCCTCGCTGGCGAAGCCAACTCTACTACTTAGACATTCCCCCGACACTGCCAAAGACAGCGCCAAACAAGGCTCATCTTGAGCCATTTGATCCACAACGACTAACCACTGATCTATGGTCGCTTTTTGCGAGCAGCTTTTCAAATTGGGCTGATCTTATCCCGCCGGATGTATTGGAAACAGAGTTTTTATTGCGATGGCTGAGCCGTTGGCAATTGAAGGGGTGGCTGGCTTCGGTTGAAGGCGAGGCTGTCGGATTTGTGCTCCTCCAACCTGATCTAGCCCCACAACTACACCGCAGTCGAGGGGGACGGACCTGGCCGCAACGCCTACATTTATGGGGGACACAACGGTTGCCAGTACAGCAGGGAAGAATTCTGTTTGGTGGGGTCCTGCCTGAATGGCGAAGGCAAGGTATTGGCAGCCAATTGTTGCATCAAGCCTTGCAAACGGCCAAAACACAAGGCTGGCAAACGCTGACCATTGGCCCAATTCCCAGCACAGGTCCAGCCAATAAATTTCTCAAAACGCACGGGGCTGAGCCTCGTCAAACCTATTTGTTGTATCGCTCAGACTTGTAAGCGTGCTCAAACAACGCCCCAAACTGCTCACAATGCTCTCGCTCGTGGCGGGCCATTCGTCGCACCTGACTAAAAATCGTATGATTACGTCCGGCGATGATTGCCCCACGCGACCAATCCTCAAAAGGAAGCTTATTCAGGCTGCCCAATAACAATTGACGCTGTACAGAAAACATTTGAAAGATCTCAAGGAAAGGCCTTGTCTGATACTGAAGCAGTTTGGCCCAGTCCCGAGGATGAACTGATGGGATAGTTGGGGTATCGTGCAGGCGCATCAAATAAATACTTTGTGACCAAACTTCAGCACAGGCTTGAAGATGAGCCAAAATTTCGATGGCTGACCAGTTGCCAGATTGAGATGTCCCAGTGAGCCCTGCCTCACTGACACCCTGAATGCCAGCCTCGATGCGTTTTGGCGTTTCCTCAAGTAGGGCCAGATATGCTTCGATTTCGGCAGGCGTAACGTTTTTGGGTGGCATTGATCACTTACGATTCATCTGATTCTTCGAGATCAAGTGCAGGCGGGGTGACCAACACCTTATCGACCCGACGGCGATCCATATCCATGATCTCGAATCGGAAGTTATTCCAGTCAAAATGATGCCCTGGAATAGGAATGGCCTCGCTTTGATGAATCACAAAGCCGCCAAGGGTATGATACGTTCCCTCAGTTTCACCGGGTAACGCTTCAATCTCGAATAGTGTCTTAAATTTATCAATCGTCAACAACCCATCAATCAACCAAGAGCCATCCTCACGTAGCACAACTTGTGGATCAGGATAATCTTCATCCTCGTGGGATGGAATATCTCCCACGATCATCTCCAAAATGTCGTTCGGCGTCACCAAGCCCTCAATGCTGCCGTACTCATCCGTCACCAAGGCAATATGGACCTGCTCCTCCTTGAACCGACTCAGAAGCTTCAAAATGGAAATCCCTTCAGGAACAAATTGAACAGGGTGAAGCAGAGCGCGAATATCAAAGGGTTCCTCAGTCAGTTGTTGAACCAATAAATCTCGGGCATAGACAATGCCCAACATGTGATCCAAATCACCATCCGCAACAGGATACCGTGAACGTTGACTTTGCGTAATTTTAGCTAAAAGTTCATCAGGCGGAGCTGTCGCATCAAGCCAAATAATCCGGTGCCGTGGGGTCATCGCCAGTGTGACTCGCCGCTCATCTAGATGAAGCACACCCTCGATCATATCTTGTTCAGCTTCCTTAAAGACCCCGATTTGGGTCCCTTCCTCAATCAGCACTTTGATCTCATCCTCGGTCACGCTTGGCTCAGTCGAAGGCTTGATACGGAGGATACGGAGCACAAATTCAGTTGAGGCCCCAAGAAACCAAACGATCGGAGAGACAATTTTTGACAGAAGCCGCATTGGGCGAGCAACTAAGATGGCAATGCGCTCAGCATTGTTGAGGCCAATCCTTTTGGGGACCAATTCCCCGATAATGAGTGAAAAGTAGGTCACGCCCACAACCACAATCCCAAAGGCCAAGGTCTCGGCATAGGGGGCCAGCCAAGAAATCGTGCTAAAGTAAGCCCCAAGCCCCTGCGCCAACGTCGCTCCCCCAAATGCTCCGGCCAAGATACCCACCAACGTGATACCAATTTGAGTGGTGGCCAAAAACTCATTCGGATCGCGAGCCAAATCTAAGGCGGTTTGAGCAGCTTTCTGCCCCTCTTCAGCCAAGGGCGAGAGGCGAGCTTTACGCGCTGACACAATAGCAATCTCGGCCATTGCAAACAGTCCATTACCGATGAGTAACAAAAATATAATCAGAATTTCAAAAACAGGGTTGTTCAAGATTATTGATCCTTAGGATTACAAGAATTTTGACTAGTATAACATATTTAAGACAGCGGTTAAATAGATAAAGTTTCGTCAGCAAAACAAAGCCTCTACTAGCTGTACTTCAAGATTGTAATGACTTGCCGTATAAGCAAGACCTGATAAGATAACGGCTTCTTGTGGCAGAAAAAATGAAGGCCCCGTGCCTGTGCACGAACAAGCTAAAGCTTGTGTTACAAACTAATTTCAAGGAGAACATTAATGTCACTACCAATTTCGGTCCAACTTTATTCGATCCGAGAGGCGATGGCCCAGGATTTTGAGGGCAGTGTTCGAAGGATTGCGGAGATGGGATATGCTGGGGTAGAAACGGCCGGCTTTCCAGGCACAACGCCAGCCGCAGCGGCCCAATTATTTAACGATCTCGGCCTCACCGTGTCCAGTGCGCACGCGCCGTTACCGCTGGGAGAGCGACAAAACGAAATTTTAGACACAATGGACAGTTTAGGCTGCAAACACCTCATTTGTCCCGCCCTACCCAAAGAGGACTACAAAACCGTCGCCGGGGTTCAACGATTGTGTGATATGCTCAATGAGGCCAATGCGGTGGCCACAGCTCGCGGGCTAAGCCTTGGCGTCCACAATCATTGGTGGGAGTTTGAACCGGTGGAAGATACCCGTCCCTATCAAATCTGGCTGGAGCGACTTGAGCCAACAATCTTCTTTGAGTTGGATGTGTACTGGATCAAAACGGCAGGCCTTGATCCCGCCACCATCGTGAAGGAGTTTGGCGCACGTGCCCCGTTTTTACATATGAAAGATGGTCCGGCCACAACTGAGGAGGCCATGGTCGCCTTCGGTGAGGGGGTGATGGACTTGCCTGCGGTCATTGAGGCGGGACAGGGTGCCACAGAATGGTACGTTGTCGAGTTGGATAAGTGTGATACGGATATGTTCGAGGCCGTGGAAAAAAGCTTCAACTATCTGGTACAAGGGGGTTGGGGTCATGGAAAATAAGGTCAAAGTAGGCATCATCGGCTGTGGGAATATCAGCACCCAATATGTCAAGGGGTGCCGTATGTTTGATATTTTGGACCTTGTGGCTTGTGCAGACATCGACCTCGATAAGGCCAAGGCTCTGGCTGATAAATTCGATTTATACGCCTCCTCGGTTCCTGACCTGCTGGCAGACCCCAACATTGACATCATTATCAATCTCACGATCCCGGCCGTACACGCTGAAGTGACCCTACAGGCCATTACCGCTGGCAAACACGTGCAAAGCGAAAAACCGCTGGCCACCACCCGCGAGGACGGGCAAAAGATTTTAGCCGCTGCCAAAGAAAAGGGTGTTTTGGTGGGATGCGCCCCGGATACTTTCCTGGGTGGCGGTTTGCAAACCTGTCGCAAACTGATCGATGACGGCTGGATTGGGCAGCCCGTCGGCGCAACTGCTTTTATGATGAACCGAGGGCCAGAGCGCTGGCATCCCAATCCTGGCTTCTTCTATCAGCCGGGAGCAGGTCCGATGTTTGATATGGGGCCGTACTATCTCACCTCATTGGTCCATTTGCTCGGCCCGATCGCCAGAGTAGCTGGGGCCGCTCGCATCTCCTATCCCAACCGCGTCGCCACCAGCGAGGCCTTGTTCGGCCAAGAGATTCCGGTTGAAGTACCCACCTACGTAGCGGGTGTCCTCAACTTTGCCGCCGGACCGGTCGCCACCTTGGTCACCACCTTTGACGGCTGGCACACCAATGTGCCGAACATCGAAATTTATGGCTCCGAGGGAACGCTACATGTGCCCGATCCAAACATTTTTGGTGGTCCGGTACGCATTCGGCGTGGCGGAGATGACAGCTGGCAGGAAATCCCGCTCACCCATTCGACCGAGATGTTACGAGGTGTCGGAGCTGCCGAGTTAGCCTACGCGGTCACCTACCAGCGCCCACATCGCACCAATGCCGACCTGGCCTACCACGTCCTCGATCTGATGCACGCTTTCATCGAGTCATCGGAGTCCGGACAGTACATCGACATCGAAAGTCAGTGTGAACAACCTGCGCCGTTGCCGTTGGGATTGCTGCCGGGGCGGTTGGATACTTAAAGATTATCCACAGATAAACACAGATTTTCACAAATTATTCTGCCCTTAAATTGGCTTTATCTGTGTCTATCTGTGGACAAATAATTTCCCCCTCTCATCCCCGCCAAAATCTGAGCACGCCCACAAGGCCAACAAACAATATCCCCAAAGCACAAATAAGAATGCCCTGGTCTGGCTGAGTTACAGCAAACAAAGACGCAGCCAGCATCAGCCCGAGCGAGTAGCCCGCACTGGACGTTGTCATGCGCACGCTGTAAATTTTGCCGACCTGATTGGCGGGGAAATCCTGTTGGATCATCAGCAAGAGCATCACGTCGGTCATTGGTCCCCCCAAGGCCGCAATCATCGCGCCCAGTAAAGCGATGGGATAGGTAGGAGCAAACCCAACGATGATAAAGCCTAGCCCCAACATCACGCTGCCACAAAAATGAATAAAGGCTCGCCGTTGGCGGTCAATTGTGAGTCCACCAACCACGAGATTACTCAGAACATTACCCACGCCGTATGCGGCAATCAACAAGCCATAAGCTCCGACCTCAGCCTCAAACTTTCGATCAACCAGCAAAGCCGCCCCAACGATAAATGAAGCACTCCACAACATATTGGTTAGCCCGATGTTGACGATGGCCCAGGATAACGCAGTGTTTTGTTTGATTAGGCCTAGCGCATTTCGAATGTCTTTGACCACGCTTTGTGCTTCATCAGAGGCGATCGGTCCCTGCGATGGAAAATGATGGCGGATGGATAAGATGGCGAGGGCAGAAATGAAAAATGTGATGGCATCGAGGGTGAAGAAATGGGGCAGGGGAAGTAAGGCAATCAGTACTCCAGCTAATCCTGGTCCAAAAATAAAGGCCAGCCGCACGGTGACATCCATCAAGGCATTAGCCGCCTGAAGGGACTGCGTATCACGGGTCAAGCTGGGTAGGCTGGCTTGCAGGGTTGGCTCGAACAACGAGGTCAACCCGCCGACAATGGCCGCTACGATGGCCAGATGAACTAACGTAATCTCACCAATCACCGCTGCTGCGGGCAGGGTCAAAACGGCCATCGCCCGCAAAATATCAGCCCCAATTAGCGTCCTCCGTCGATCCCAGCGGTCAGCATAGACACCGCCGAGTAGACCAAACACAAGATTAGAGATCGAGCCTGCGGCTAGAACAAAGCCCGCCTCACTCCCAACAATTTGCACACTCAGCCAGACAATTGCTACATCATAGAGCTGATCACCAATTGCGGAGAATACTTGAGCCACCCACAATGTTGCTAGATGTCGCTGGCGTAGAACATTCAAACTACGAAAAGGTCGGGTTAGGGTCATATTTCACCTCACTACATTTAGTCGATATAAAATAAAAATTTAGCCTTGACTAAATTTCAACCGAATTATAACATACTTATCCTTTATTGCAAATATTCGCAATTGAGATTTAACGCAAAAATCCAGATAATGTCCATTTTGCCAGATGATACGGGATACATTACACTGGCTAACACGCTCAATCTTTAGCTGTACTATAACAGCAAAAGTTATAAATATGGTATATTGGCTAGAAAAGAACCAAGACAGATTTGGTGATATTATCCACTAGCCACTAACCACTAAATCACTATTTACAAAGGAGTAATCTTATGGCTGATCGAGTAGCCCTCTATTTGCAGGACGCCCATGACCTTCGTGAAGGGATGAAACTGGCGCAATATGCCGAGAAAAACGGCTTTGAAGCGGTGTGGCAGGCAGAAAGTCGCTTGGTACGAGATGCGATTGTACCCATGGCGGCCTTTGCGGCAGTAACCGAGAACATCAAGGTTGGCTCGGGGGTCATCAACAACTGGACCCGAAATATCGGCCTGTTAGCCTCAACCTTTTTAACCCTTGACGACTTGGCCCCCGACCGCATTATCTGCGGGATTGGTGCGTGGTGGGATCCTTTGGCCGCCAACGTTGGCATCACTCGCCGCAAGCCCTTGTTGGCGATGCGCGAAACGATCGAGGTGATGCGTAAGCTGTTGAATATGGAGAACGTGACCTATGATGGTGAATTTCATCAGGTTACAGGCATTGAGTTAGATGTGGTACACGGCCGACGAGAACCACGCAATGTTCCGATGATGATTGGCGCGACTGGCCCAAAAATGATGGAGTTGACCGGCGAGATTTCCGACGGGGCGGTGCTCAACTACTGTGTTCCCCCAGAGTACAACGATACAGCGATGGAACGCCTCAAAATCGGAGCCGAGCGAGCCGGACGTACCGTCGATGACATCGACCGCCCGCAGTTAATTGTCTGTTCGGTTGACAATGATCGGGCGAAAGCCCTTGATGGCGCCCGCTGGCTGCTGACCCAATATTTGGCCCAACAACCTCACATTGCTAAAGCCAGTGGGGTGAGCGATGATGTCGTCCAACAAATCCAGAGCATTCTCGGCTGGCCTGCGACAAAGGAACAAATCAAGGAAGCTATGCCATTGGTGCCAGATGAGTTGGTGCAAAAAATTACGGCCAGCGGCTCGCCAGATGAGGTTAAGGCCAAAGTCCGTGAGTACGTCAAGCGGGGCGCGACCTGCCCAATTTTGTATCCGTTAGGCGATCCCTATTTGATGATCGAAGTATTCTCAGATGGGTACAGTGAGTAAAAACCTCATTTCCCTTTGTCAGGAAAACTTTGAATAAACAAAATAATACATTGTCGTATTCTTTTATGGAGAGGATTTAGGAATGTTGGAAGGTGAGAATAAAAATTTAGCCCTTCAAAAATCTACCAGCATCGAGCCAAAAAATTCAGTAATTGAGCGACGCCAGATCATCAAAGCCTTACTCGCTGGGAGCGGAGTGGTATTGACTGAATCAGTTATACCTCCAATTTGGACCAAGCCCATTATAGAAATTGGTGTACTCCCTGCGCATGCCCAGATCTCCTCTGGACCTACCAATAAAATTTATTTTGGAGATGATAGACAAGATAAGATCAGACAAATGAATTTGGATGGCAGCGGGATTGAAGACTTGATTACAGGTTTGGGAAGTATACGAGGAGTTGCTGTTGATTTGAACTCGGGCAAAATCTATTGGGCTGACTATGGAGACAATAAAATACAACGGGCCAATCTTGATGGTAGTGGGGTCGAGGACTTGGTTACAACTGGTCTATTTATTCCGCGCGATATTAAGCTGGATGTAAATCGAGGTAAAATGTATTGGATAAATACTGGACCAGGGAAAGTACAACGAGCCAATCTAAATGGAAGTAATATCGAAGATTTAGTTATCAGCCTACCAAATCCAATAGGCATATCATTAGATTTGATAAGGGATAAAATGTACTGGACAGATTATGTATCAGAAAAAGTACAACGGGCCAATCTTGATGGCACTGACATTGAGGATCTAGTTACGGGACTAAGTGGTGTTACCGGTATCGCGGTTGATCCAGAAGACGAAAAAATGTATTGGTTGGAGTTTGGGGCTGATACAGTAAAACGGGCAAATTTTGATGGTACTGACATTGAGAACTTAGTTACAACCGGATTAGCAAATCCTGACGACATTATTTTGGATAAGGCTGGGGGCAAAATGTATTGGACCGATGCCTCTAACGGAATATTCAAAGCAAATCTTGATGGCAGCGAAACAGAGCATTTATTTACTGAAGGTGGATCAGGTATTGACTTAGGATTTTAGAGACCCACAAATTATTGAATAGGTATGAAATAAAATTTCAAGGAGTTATCATGACCGAAATTGTCATTGTTGACGGCGTCCGTTCTGCGATAGGAAAATATGGTGGCGGTCTTTCAACGGTTCGCCCCGATGATTTATTGAGCTATGTGTATCAAGGTTTGATGCAACGCACGGGCATTGACCCAGCCTTGTTGGATGAGGTGGTTGCGGGTTGTGGTAATCAGGCGGGTGAGGATAATCGGGATGTGGCACGACACGCCTCTTTGTTGGCAGGTTTCCCGGTCACGGTGCCCGGCATCACAGTCAATCGTAACTGTGCGTCAGCCCTATCAGCGGTCAATCAAGCCGCAAAATCGATTGTGGCTGGGGAAGGCGATATTTACATCGGCAGCGGCATCGAGTCGATGAGCCGCGCTCCGTGGAGTATGCCCAAGCCGGATCGCGTGCCAACATTTGCCCCGCCAAAAATGTGGGATACCACGGTCGGTTGGCGCTATCACAATCCACGCATGGAAGAGATGTACCCCATCATCAGCCTGGGGCAAACCGCTGAGAACATCGCCGATGAGATGGAAATTGGTCGAGAGGAGCAAGACGCCTTTGCCCTGGAAAGCCATCGTCGGGCCATTGCGGCCATCAACGAAGGCAAGTTTAAGGATGAGATCATTCCAATTAGCGTCCCGCAACGCAAAGGTGATCCGCTCATCTTTGACACAGATGAGCACCCCCGCTACCGCCACGAGAATGGCCATTATGAATTAGCCACAGATGTCGAAAATTTAGCCAAACTCAAGCCTGCCTTCCGGAAAGATGGCACGGTCACCGCTGGCAACTCCAGCGGAATCAATGATGGGGCAGCGGCCTTGCTCTTGATGAGCCGGGAGAAGGCCAACGAGTTAGGCCTGAAGCCAATGGCCCGCTGGGTTGGCTCGGCTTCGGCTGGGGTTGATCCGGGCGTAATGGGCTATGGGCCTGTGCCAGCCACGCAAAAATTGCTCAAACGACTGGGTTTAACGATGGGTGACATTGGCTTGATCGAACTGAATGAGGCCTTTGCGGCCCAAGCCTTGGGAGTAATGAAACAGTTGGGGATGCGACACGACATCACAAATGTGAATGGTGGGGCTATTGCCTTGGGGCACCCCACGGGCTGCTCTGGGGCACGTATTTTGGTCACCCTGCTGCATGAAATGAAACGCCGCGCCCAAACCGACAATCCTGTTCGCTATGGGTTGGCAACCTTGTGTGTTGGTGTCGGAATGGGTGTATCGACCATCATCGAATGGCTTGACGAGTAGGGGGCCTCTTTTGACAGTAACCGAAAATCGCCCGCTGTCGGGTGTCCGAGTGATTGGCTTGGAACAGTATATGAGTGGTCCCTACTGCACGATGCTACTGGCCGATGCCGGGGCTGAGGTCATCAAAATTGAACGGCCCGGCACCGGTGATCCTCGCCGCGCCATTCCCCCGTTTGTCGAAAAGGATGGGATCAAGAAAGCAGGTGGCTTTCTCTCCTACAATCGCAACAAGAAGAGTCTAGCTCTTAATCTGCGGAGTGAGGCTGGACAAGATATTTTCCGAAAGCTGGTCGGGGTGTCTGATGTCGTTTTAGAAAATCTGCGACCCGGCGCCCTCGACAAAATGGGCTTGAGCTACGACGCTCTGAATACACTAAATGAACGGCTCATTTACGCCGTCATCTCCGGCTTTGGCCGCCTCCCCGGCTATCAAAGCGACTACAGTCAACGGCCTGCCTTCGACATCGTGGCCGAGGCGATGGGTGGAGTAATGGATTTGATTGGCTTTGCCGATAAGCCCCCCACCTACACCCTTTATGGCTTGGCCGATGTTTACTCAGGGCAGATGGCGGCCTACGGCATCATGCAGGCCTTGTTCATGCGCGAACGCACCGGAAAAGGCCAGATGGTGGATGTCTCAATGGTCGACAATATGCTGGCCTTGAATGAACGAATGGTGACGTTGTACTCGCTGACAGGCCAAGCGCCACAACGGGGGCGGCTCAAGCATCTATGGCCACGCGGGGCGTTTCAATGTCAAGATGGCTATGTGGCCCTGAATGTACCGGATGATATTATTTGGCAACGCTTGGCCAAGATTGTGGGTCGACCTGATTTGGTCGATGATCCACGCAGCGTGGATGGCACCAGTCGAGCCGCAAACGCTACATTTTTACAGCCGATTATCGAAGAGTGGATGGCTGACAAGAGCCGAGCTGAGGTGGTTGATGCGCTCAATTCAGGTGGCGTGCCGACAGGGCCAGTTTATGATGCGCAAGACGTGTTTGAGGATGATCATTTTCGCCAACGAAATATGCTCGTTGAGGTAGACGATCCTGATGTTGGAGCACACACCTTTGCCCGAACGACACCTCACCTTTCGGAAGCACCAGAAATTCGCACCGAACCAGCCCCCAATTTGGGCCAGCACACCCGCTCAATTTTAGAGGAGTTGCTGGAATACGGCACATCTGAGGTTGATGGGTTGGTGAAAGCGGGTGTCGTTGCAACGGATGAGAAGGCATACCTATGATTTTTGATGCAATCGAGTTTGCCGCCAAAGCCCATCACGGCCAATATCGCAAATCAACGAACATTCCTTACATCACCCATCCGCTAAATGTGGCCAAAATTATGCTTGAGGCCGGCTGCTCGGAAACCTTGGCCGTAGCTGGCGTGCTACACGATACCATCGAAGACACGGATACGACACTAGCTGATATTGAAACCCGTTTTGGGCCTAAGGTGGCTCGGCTCGTTGATGGCTTGTCTGAGCCTGACCGTTCGGACACTTGGGAAAATCGTAAGCAGCATACCATTGATGATTTGAGACGTGCCCCTTTGGATGTGGTCTTGGTGACCTGTGCAGATAAGCTTGATAATATTCGATCAATTCATCAAGATTATCAAGCGCTCGGTGAGCCTTTTTGGGATCGATTTAATCGTCCGAAAGAAAAACAGAAGTGGTACTATGAGGCACTCGCAGCAGTATTTATCAGCCGGATTGAAGATGAACGAACCGAAACGCTATTTAGAGCCTTTGAGAAAGGTGTGGCAGACGTTTTTCAGTAGCGTATGATTTAGCTAACTAAACTCGTCTAAGAAGGCATATTTCTAAATTTAAAGAGAGGTGAATTATGATCGACTTTACAGGTGTACGGAATAAAGAAGTAACCATTGGTGAATTATGCGGTCACTTGACGGTTCAAGAATTACGTGATTTGACCAATGAGATGATTGATACGGTTCTGGGGTTAATTGCGGACTCCACTGATGCTGACGTTGTGTTTGAGCCTGAAGATCCAAATGCTCAAGATGATGCTGCGGCAGATGATGCTGAGGTCAATATGCCTTGGACATTGGGACACGTTATCGTTCATATGACGGCATCTTCGGAAGAAGGAGCTGCCTTGGCTGCGGAGATGGCGCGTGGGGTGGAGCGCGAAGGGCGATCTCGGTCGGAAGTCCCTTGGGAAACGGTGACCACCATTGCCCAATGCCGAGCGAGACTTGAGGAAAGTCGCCGTATGCGGTTGGCTAGTCTGGATATGTGGCCCGATGAGCCTCATATGGACAACACCCAAGTTTTGGGTTTTCTTGAGGGGCCGATCAATCCAGCATCTCGTTTCTGTGCCGGACTTTACCACGCTGACTCACACTTGGGCCAAGTTGAGGACGTTGTTAATCAGGCTAAAGCGGCCCGATCTTATAGACGAAGCAGTTAAAACCCGTAAAATCGATTTATGTCATCCCCGCGTGGTTTTAGCGGGGATCCATCGTTCGCTGTCCCCCGGCCAGTGGATGCCCGACAAAAGCATTCGGGCAGGACATGACTTTTTTATTCCGGTTTTTATTTGATTTCTCTATTAGTTCTTCGTCATTTGTCCTTCGTCACTGATTATGCTTGAATGACGAAGGACAAATGACAAAAACCCACTTACTTACTGCCCCCGCGTCAATAACATCTGTCGTGCTGTGCTCTTCAACTCAATCATATCTGCGACATCACTAACAAGTTCAAGTAATAGCTCAAGGTATTCGATATCAAAGATAATGTCAGGATGATCGCAATAGAGGGTATTACCTCGCAACTCGATATTTAGGGGACGAACTAGCCGGGCAAAGTTGTCCGAAGTATTGAGCGCTGTGAGTAAGGCTGTCGTTAAATATAGCGGGCCACGGGCAAAGTATCGCTGATTACGACCAAGCGGTTGATGTCCAGACGCCGAGAACATATCGTAGGCGATTTGATCGTCTTCAGAAATTTCAGCTTTGGAAATTGGGCCTCGGACTCGAAGTGACTCTCCACCGATGTTCTCTATTTTAACTTCAATTCGTGTGGCCTGAACCTGATAATGCCCAAAGCCAGAGTGATAAAGTGTTGTTGGTCGTTCCCGATAGAGTCCGCCTACATAAGCAGAGGAGCCCAGCCAACTTGCTCCATTTTGCATAGCTAACTGTGTTTGATGGGCGACTTGCTCCCAAAAATTCCGCCGCTGACTTACCAGATAAAAATTTGCAGATAAGCTTGGCAGTGTCACTACAGAAACAAATCCTACCGCTAAAAGATATTTCGGAATAAGGATAGCAGTTAACCCTGTGCCTACCCCTAAGATACCAGCTAAAATGATGATTGGGATAATGTATGAGTTGAGAGGGGAAGAAAGATTTATTCCCTCTCGATAATTGAGGATAGTTTTGCTCATTTGTTGCGTCTCCACTTGGTTCGAGTCGTAGGTTACGAAATTTAGATTTATCAAGATTGAGGTTGTGTAATGATGTAAATAATCGAAAATTCAACCATTTCCAAAATCCCACAAAATACATCATTGGCCTAGAAGCGACATTGCAACATGATAACTTGATTATAATCAAAACATGGACAAACCGTTATATACTTTTGGTACCAAGCTAGGTTTAGTCAAAGATTAATAAAGGTTAAGATTGAAAATAAATTTAAGTTTTTGGTCTTAATTTCAAATTTTAGGGGAATTTGGGGAATTTATTAGGGGTACAGATTAGATTTCAAACAGGATACGCAGGATAAACGGACAAAAAGCAAGAAATCCGTAAAGCCTGCATATCCTTTTTTGAATGAGGTTCAGGATGCGATAGATTTTTAGCAGATCATTTTCAGGGAAACCTAACGCAAAAAGGCCTCGTGCAGACCACCATCAACGCTCATAATCTGTCCAGTCGTCTTACCAAAAGCGTCACTACTCAATAGAAATGCCACCTCGGCTTGATCCCGAGGCGTGATAGGAGATTTTGTCAGGGTTCGCTGAGCGTAGAATTGGGCCAGTTTGCTACGCAACGCTTCTGTCTCCTCCGTCTCATCAAAGGCGATGTTATATTTGGTCAAAGAGCTAATCACCCGCTCCCGAGGGAACATATTGCTTCCTTCGACCACAGTCGCAGGTGCTACACCGTTTACTCGGACCAAGGGGGCCAATTCGATCGCTAACTCTCGTACTAGATGATTGGCAGCGGCCTTGCTGGTGTCATAGGCTAATGAACCTTTTTTGGAGACTGCAGCATTAACACTAGTCGTTAACACCAAGCTACCTCTTAAACCTTGTTGCTTCCAGATTTTGTGAGCCTCATCAGCGACAAGATAACTCCCCGTCACATTGACATCAAAGGTAAAGCCCCACTTTTCATCAGGGATATAACCTTGTTTATCTGGCGCGACAAAAACCCCGGCGGTAATAATCACATTATCAATGCCGCCATAGGCCAAAAGCACTTGCTCAAACATACGCTTGACACTGGCCCGATCTGTAATATCAACTTGTAAACCTATCGCTGGGCCACAGGAGGACAGGCCACTACCCGCGACGCCAATCCCCATTCCATAAATATCAACCAATTCTTGGGCTGTAGCTTGCGCCGCATCCAGGTCCAGATCCGCACAGACCAAATGAGATCCCTCTTGAGCCATCCGCAATGCCGTTTCACGACCGATACCACTCCCTGCCCCAACCACAATAACAACATTTCGGGTAAATGGCTTCTCGGGCGGCATCCGTTGTAGTTTGGCCTCTTCAAGCAACCAATATTCGATATCAAAGGCCTCTTGCCGGGGTAAGCCCACATATTCACTGATGGCCTCAGATCCTCGCATCACTTCGATGGCCAGCCGATAAAATTCAGCCGTCACCCGGCTTTCACTCTTATTTTTTCCCCAAGCGATCATTCCAATGCCAGGAATGAGAATTACGCGGGGGTTGGGATCGCGCATTGCGGGTGAATCGGGATGTTTACAGGCTTCATAGTAGGCTCGATAGTCCTCGCGATATTGAGCAATCCCTGTGTCTAGCTTTTCCAAAAGGCTCTCCAATGTACCTGCCTGGGGATCCCAGTCTATGTACAAAGGTTTGATTTTGGTACGAAGAAAATGATCAGGGCAAGAGGTGCCAAGCTCAGCCAACCGAGGAGCGTCATGACTGTTGATAAAGCGTAGGGTATTGTCATCCGTTTGAATGGTGCCAATAAATTTATTTTGTTGGGAGACAAGCCCTCGTAGGGAAGGTAACAAATCAACCAATAGAATTTCACGCTCGGTTTCAGGCAGGGTCTGATATTTCTGACCGCCAAATGTATGTTCACCCTTGTCTCGCTCTTCAATATATCGAGCTGCTTTCTCAATAAGTGCCAGTGAATTCTCGTAGCAAGCCTTGTCATCATTAGCCCAGCTGATTAACCCATGTTGCCCCATTACCAACCCTTTGATGTTTGGGTTCTCCTGACAGGCAGCCTGCATCACCAAGCCGAGATCAAAGCCCGGTCGCTGCCAAGGCACCCAGCCCACCTCATCACCAAAAATTTCTTTGGTTAAACGCTCTTGATCTTTACAGGCGGCCAACGAAATAACCGCGTTTGGATGGGTGTGATCAATGTGGCGAAAGGGAACATAGGCGTGTAACGGAGTGTCAATCGAAGTGGCACGGGGATTGAGGTTGAAAACCGTATGAGGATATAAACTGACCATATGATCCTCGATATCGGTCTTGACCCCTTTCACCTCAGAGGCATCGTAAATCGTTTGCAAGTAATCCAGCTTCTCCATATACAGTGAGGCAAAATTAGGCCGTTTGGAGGTGCGCAGATCGCCCCCTGAGCCTTTGACCCAAAGCACATCAGACTCTTCCCCTGTTAAAGGGTCGGTCATTATAATTTTGGAGGACGTATTTCCACCGCCCGTATTTGTAATCCGCTGATCATCGCCCAGCAAATTTGAACGATAAACCAAACGATCCACTGGATCAAGCTGATCTGCCACAGCATCATCCCAGGCATAATTCACATACTTAAATTCGTTAGTTGACATAATCCCTCGTGTGTTTTTGATGTTGAGGTAAGTCCTGAAATCCTTACCAAATCATTTTTTCATAACCAAGGCACATTCAAATCATCCCACGCCGTTGTGTTTTGAGGTTCATATCGCTGAAGTTCACCCATTTCAGCGACCAATTGTCGAGCCTGACTAAGATCATCTAGCTCTCCCAAACTAATCAACTGCACTAAGGCATTACCAATGACCGTCGCTTCGATCGGTCCGGTCAAAACAGTTATCCCTGTTGCATCGGCTGTCAGTTGATTGAGTAGCGTGTTTTGGGTACCACCGCCAACGATATGAATGACATCCGCTTGCTGCCTTGAAAGCGTCAGTAGCTGTTGAAGAACATTACGATAAGCGAGGGCCAAACTGTCGAGCACACACCGAATAACTGCCCCAGGTGTCTCGGGAATCGGTTGACCGGTTTGAGCGCAGTAATCGCGAATGAGTTGGGGATGGTCCCCTGGCGAAAGAAACATGGGATCGGTAGCCGGAATGATTGACCGTAGCCCAGGTGCCTTCTCAGCCAGCCCAACTAATTCATCATAATCATATTCTTGCCCTGCCGCAGCCCAAGTCGCTCGACATTGCTGGACAACCCACAAGCCCATCACATTTTTAAGCAACCGGAAGGTACTGTACACGCCCCCTTCATTTGTTGCATTAACCGCCAGCGCTTCTTCTGAAACGATAGCTTCGGGTACTTCAAGCCCAACCAAACTCCAGGTGCCGCTACTGATATACGCGTAATTGGCTGTCTGGGTGGGAACAGCCGCTACGGCACTGCCGGTATCGTGACAGGCTGGTGCAATGATCGGAACGCCTTCATACATTCCCAAATTCGTTCCCGGCTGGACAATTTCAGGAAAGATTTGGCTGGGGATACCCAGAGTATCCATCATCTCAGTGGCCCAGCCCTGCGTGACAGGATTGTAAAGCTGAGTGGTGGTGGCATTGCTAAATTCACACACTTTAGCACCCGTCAACCAGTAATTGATGAGATCTGGGGCCGTTAAAAAGGTCTGGGCTATATCAAGCTGTGGCGAGGCATTGGCGACCAGACTCATCATTTGGTAAAGCGTATTGATGGGCATAAATTGAATGCCAGTTTGGGCAAAAACCTCACTTCGAGGTACTTTGCTAAAAACCTGCTCCATCATTCCGTCAGTACGGCTATCTCGATAATTGACAGGATTGCCGATCAATTCTCCTTGGGCATCCAGCAAACCAAAATCAACGCCCCAAGTATCAACCCCGATACTGGCTGGGTGATGAGCTTTCCCCTTCTCAATTCCAGTTTTTATGTCGTGCCACAAACGCAGGAAATCCCAATGCAGGGTTCCCCCCACCTCGATTACCATATTTGGGAAACGATGTAGCTCTTCTAAAGCAAGGGATTGGCCGTCAAAATGAACCGCCATCACCCGGCCCGACTCCGCCCCTAAATCAACTGCTAAGACTGTCTTTTTGGCCATAATCTACACCCGCATCGAAAGGACTTGATCCTCGTGGGTTTTGATGACGTCCATAAAACTAATACCCACTGGCACACCTTGCTGCAAACAGTGGTAGTCCCATACTGCCCCAAAAGGTAACCCCTTTAACTCTTCTAAAAGTGCCAATCGTCGAGTAAAATCGCCACTCATCTCCAAATCACGCATTTGGTCGAGCGGCTCAAGCAAGGCCATCAATAAGGCCCTTAGCGCATTTCGTGTCCCGATTGCCCAAGCCGCCACGCGATTGATACTGGCATCAAAAAAGTCGAGGCCAATGTGGGTTCGCCCCAAATAATCACCTCGCACCAACTCCTGCATAATCGCCTGCAATTCATCGGTCAGGGTGACGACATGATCACTATCCCAACGAACCCCGCGACTCACGTGCAGCAGAATTTCTGGAACAAAGGTCAACACTGACGAAATTTTATCAGAAATAACCTCAGTTGGATGGAAATGGCCTGCATCCAAACAAAGCATCATTTGATTAGCCACAGCATAACCCATATAAAATTCATGGGACCCAACAACGTAGCTTTCTGATCCCAGACCGAACAATTTACATTCAATTGCATCCAAGTTGTGGTGCTGATCGACATCAGCCGCAAAGATAATATCAAGCGACTCTTTAAGTAGCAAACGCGGCGCTTTGCGGTCGACGGGGGTGTCCTTCAGGCCATCCGGTATCCAGATATTTGTTACACACGGGTTGCCCAATTCACGCCCAATGTATTCCCCGACTTTTCGACTGGCGATGCAATGCTCAACCCAAAATTGACGAATACCTTCGTCATAGCTCGCTAAGGTCATGCCATCATCAGCCAGTGGGTGAGAGAAACAGGTGGGGTTAAAGTCGATGCCATGGTTGTTCGCCTTAGCCCAATCTACCCAACTTGTAAAATGTTCAGGTTGGATCTCATTGCGAGGCACTTTTGTATCTGAGTCAAGGTAAATTGCGTGAAGATTGAGACGATGGTTGCCAGGAATAACGCTGTAGGCCACATCCAAATCCTGTCGCAGTTCATCTGCCGTGCGTGCTTTACCAGGGTAATTCCCCGTGGCCATAATACCGCCGCTTAAGGCACGATTAGGGTCTTCAAAGCCGACAACATCATCCCCTTGCCAGCAGTGCAGACTGATCGGAATTTGGGCCAATCGCTCAAGAGCTGCATCAACGTCAACATTCAAGGCTGCATAACGTTCTTTGGCCAATGTGTAACCATCCGTGATTTGTTTTTCAGTTGGTCGTGTATTCATCAATCATCCCCTATGCTAAATGAAATACTTCTTCTAGTTGAACCATACTTTCATCGGCCTGTTTGCCACCCAAATTTTCAAAGTAGGGGGCCATAAATTCCTGCCACTTGGCGTTGATTTCCTCTTTGGCCATCCCATCCAACGCCGCTTGAAAGGTATCTGGGGTTTCAAAATAACCAAAAAGCAGACCATCCTCTCGCATAAAGAGCGAGTAGTTGTGCCAGCCCGTCCGGCTAAGCGCCTCTAACATCTCCGGCCAAACGCTTTCGTGGTGCTTCTTGTATTCTTCAATCATACCTTCTTTGACTTTGAGCAGAAATCCAACACGATTCATTGATGCGCCTCCTTTGAAAATAGGTTTATAGTAGCCACTTCAGTCGCTCTGTGAACCACAACGACTAAAGTCGTCACTACAAACTTATGATGTTCATACTCGACGATAGGTGCGCCCGATATCACGGGCGCACCTATCATTTTATTTCCTAGAACTTCTTAAACGCCACATAATTACTGTGATACGTTAGTTTCGTCGTAAACTGTGAACGGTCCCATCAAAACGCGTAGACCTTCATCACGCGT
Organism: Phycisphaerae bacterium; assembly: GCA_028285035.1. The sequence continues at coordinate 61,280 of JANQQF010000120.1, read as the reverse complement.
GGGATCCTTCTCAATCGTGTAGGTACCCATTCGACCCGCTTCAAACGTAACGCCCTCAGCCGCTTCCATCTGACCTGTCGCAATCAAATAGGTGGTGTAGTAGGTTAGGTAGCCGAGATCAACGAAGGACCACAAGGCAAACTCGGGGGCACAGCCGTTAAGCGTGTAAGATTCCATTTCGGCAGGAAGCCCAAGACCAGAGACCTTCACCTCATCACACAAGCCCTCATCCTGCATTGCTTTAGCTGCTGCGGCAATGCCCACAGTCGTCGGAGCCATAATCAATTTCAAGTCAGGGTATTTATCGACCAAGGCCAGGGCCTGATTGTAGCTATCTTCCGATTGATCGTTACCATAAACAATGTCGACCAACTCCAAGGCGTCATACTTGCTGTCAGCCAACGCCTCTTCCATCGCCGCAATCCAAGCATTTTGATTAGCTGCATCAGGCGATGCAGACAAGACAGCGAATTCGCCACCTTCATCGCCCATAATGCTCAAAGCCATATCAGCCATCACTTGACCGGTTTCGTCAAAGTCGACTTGAGCGATAAAGACTTGTTCCCCTTCGGCGGAAGGAATGGGCGAGTCCCAGGTCACGATGGTGGCACCGCTGTCAATGGCAGCTTGGGCCGCTGGGGCAATTTGATCGCCTGCATTGTTGGAGATCATAATCGCGTCAACGCCTTGGGTCGTTCCCGTCGTGACAATTTCAATTTGACCCGCGACGCTGTTTTCAGGTGTTGGTCCCAAGAATTCGAGATCACCACCCGCTTCTAGCTCGCCAGCCGCCTCTTGTGCCCCTTCATTCGCTTGATCAAAGACCAAGATACCGAGGAACTTCGGCAACAGGATGGCGTTCATGTCCAAGCCTGGCTCAGGCACAACGACACCGCCATCAGCAGAGCCTACTTCAGCCCCACCGGCCGCAGCTTCAACATTGGTTTCGTCGTAAACTGTGAACGGTCCCATCAAAACGCGCAGACCTTCATCACGGGTGGGGTCCTTCTCGATGGTGTAGGTGCCCATTCGACCCGCTTCAAAGGTGACACCTTCAGCGGCCTCCATTTGGCCTGTGGCAATTAAGTAAGTGGTGTAGTAGGTGAGGTAACCGAGGTCAACGAAGGACCATAGGGCAAACTCAGGGGCACAACCGTTGAGCGTGTAAGAGACCATCTCGGCGGGTAGCCCCAGCCCAGAGACCTTCACCTCATCACACAAGCCCTCATCCTGCATTGCTTTGGCTGCCGCCGCAATACCAACTGTCGTCGGAGCCATAATCAGCTTGAGATCAGGATATTTGTCAACCAAGGCCAAGGCTTGATTGTAGCTATCTTCCGATTGATCGTTACCATAAACAATGTCGACCAACTCCAAGGCGTCATACTTGCTGTCAGTCAAAGCCTCTTCCATCGCCGCAATCCAGGCATTCTGATTGGCCGCATCAGGTGAGGCAGACAAGACCGCGAATTCGCCACCTTCATCACCCATAATGCTCAAAGCCATATCGGCCATGACTTGACCGGTTTCGTCAAAGTCAACCTGGGCAATAAAGACCTGTTCACCTTCGGCTGAAGGAATGGGCGAATCCCAAGTGACAACAGTGGCCCCACTGTCAACGGCTGCTTGAGCGGCGGGGGCAATCTGATCGCCTGCATTGTTGGATATCATAATCGCATCGACACCCTGCGTCGTTCCCGTCGTCACAATTTCAATTTGACCGGCGACGCTATTTTCTGGGGTTGGGCCAAGGAATTCCAGATCACCACCTGCTTGGAGTTCACCAGCCGCCTCTTCAGCACCCTCATTCGCTTGATCGAAGACCAAGATACCGAGGAACTTCGGCAACAGAATGGCGTTCATTTCCTGACCAGGTTCAGCCACAACAACATCTCCACCACCGCTGTCAGTCGAGGCAACTTCAGCCCCACCTGCCGCAGCTTCAACGTTAGTTTCATCGTAAACTGTGAACGGCCCCATCAAAACGCGTAGACCTTCATCACGCGTGGGGTCCTTCTCAATCGTGTAGGTGCCCATTCGACCCGCTTCAAACGTAACGCCCTCAGCCGCTTCCATTTGGCCTGTCGCAATCAAATAGGTGGTGTAGTAGGTCAGGTAGCCAAGGTCAACGAAGGACCATAGGGCAAACTCAGGGGCACAGCCATTGAGCGTGTAAGAGACCATCTCGGCAGGGAGACCTAGCCCAGAGACCTTTACCTCATCACACAAGCCCTCATCTTGCATTGCTTTCGCTGCGGCAGCGATACCCACAGTCGTGGGTGCCATAATCAGCTTGAGGTCAGGATATTTATCAACCAAAGCCAGAGCTTGATTGTAGCTGTCCTCGGATTGATCGTTTCCATAAACAATATCAACGAGTTCCAGCGCATCATACTTACTATCAGTCAAGGCCTCTTCCATCGCCGCAATCCAGGCATTCTGATTGGCCGCATCCGGTGACGCAGACAAGACGGCAAACTCGCCACCTTCATCACCTATAATGCTCAAAGCCATATCGGCCATCACTTGACCGGTTTCGTCAAAGTCGACCTGAGCAATGAAAACCTGCTCGCCTTCGGCTGAAGGAATGGGTGAGTCCCAAGTGACAACGGTAGCCCCGCTGTCAACCGCAGCTTGGGCCGCTGGGGCAATCTGATCGCCTGCATTGTTGGAGATCATAATCGCGTCAACACCTTGGGTGGTTCCGGTCGTGACAATTTCAATCTGTCCAGCCACACTATTTTCAGGGGTTGGGCCAAGGAATTCCAGATCGCCACCGGCTTGGAGTTCACCAGCAGCTTCTACAGCACCCTCGTTCGCTTGATCAAAGACCAAGATACCGAGGAACTTCGGCAGCAGAATGGCATTCATATCCTGGCCAGGTTCGGCGACAACAACATCGCCACCGCCATCGTCTGTAGCAGCCATTTCACCGCCTGCTGCGTCAGCAACATTCGTTTCGTCGTAAACCGTAAACGGCCCCATTAGGACGCGGAGACCTTCATCACGAGTCGGGTCCTTCTCGATGGTGTAAGAACCCATTCGGCCCGCTTCAAACGTGGTGCCTTCAGCCGCTTCAATTTCACCTGTCGCCAGCAAGTAGCTGGTGTAGAAGGTTAGGTAGCCGAGGTCAACAAAGGACCATAGGGCAAACTCAGGGGCACAACCATTGAGGGTGTAAGAGACCATCTCGGCGGGCAGTCCCAGCCCAGAGACCTTCACTTGATCACACAGTCCCTCATCCTGCATCGCTTTGGCTGCCGCAGCGATACCAACTGTGGTCGGGGCCATAATCAATTTCAAGTCAGGATATTTATCAACCAAGGCCAAGGCCTGATTGTAGCTATCTTCCGATTGGTCATTACCATAAACAATATCGACCAATTCCAGTGTATCGTACTTGCTATCAGTCAATGCTTCTTCCATCGCCGCAATCCAGGCATTTTGGTTGGCTGCATCTGGCGAAGCAGACAAGACGGCAAACTCACCACCTTCATCACCCATAATGCTCAAAGCCATATCCGCCATAACCTGGCCGGTTTCGTCAAAATCAACCTGAGCAATAAAGACTTGCTCGCCTTCGGCTGAAGGAATGGGGGAGTCCCACGTGACAACGGTCGCTCCGCTGTCAATGGCAGCCTGGGCGGCGGGGGCAATTTGATCGCCAGCATTGTTGGAAATCATAATTGCATCAACACCTTGCGTCGCAGCCGTGGTGACGATCTCAATTTGCCCGGCCACACTATTTTCAGGGGTTGGACCAAGGAATTCCAGATTAGCTGGATTGCCTAACTCGGCGTTGGCTTCCATCGCCCCTTCATTGGCTTGGTCGAAGACCAAAATTCCGAGAAACTTGGGCAACAGTACCATATTCAATTCGCCGTCCATTGCCTCGGTTTCTTCTTCGGCTGATGTCTCAGCCGCAGTTTCCTCTTCGGCCTCTTCTTCAGCCACTTCTTCTTCGGCAGGCTCAGCTTCTTCCTCAACTGCTTCTTCTTCAGCAGCCTCTTCCTCTTGGGCTGGAGCTGCTGCTTCCTCTTCTTGCTCAGCCTCTGTTCCTGGTAATGGGGCACCACCGGAACAACTGGCTAACACTAAGGCAATCAATAGGAACAACATCATTAAAATACTTCTAGGTTTCGCTAACATTCTAAAGTTCTTCTCCTTTTTAGAATTAAATAAAAATCACTTCTTTGGGATTGATAGAATAGGTTGATTGTTAATAGGCAATCTCCTTATTTCAGTTAATAGTGTTTATAGGATTTTTAGAGTTTATAGAGTTAACTGTTATCGGAATTTTTGATAATCATCAAACGACACTATTCGCCTTTAACTTTGTCGACTTAAGGTCGTTCGGATATTTTGGACAATATTTGGGATCAGTACTGACAGGATCAATAGGACACCGATTACGCCAGTTTGGATGTGGCCCGTAATGTTGGACAAGGCCATTCCATTGCGTAGATTAAGCACGATCAAAATGGCTAATAACACCCCATAGATTGATCCTGAACCACCAAAGATGCTGACCCCACCCAGCAATACCATCGTGATGATGTCGAGTTCGAAACCAAAGGCTAGATCGCCCCGTACAGAACCAAGCCGGGCGGCAAATAGCACACCGGCCAAGGCGGATACAAAGCCTGAGGCAATAAACAAAATCATTTTGACCCGTTCGACCTTGACTCCAGAATAGCGAGCGACTTCGCGATTGTTACCGATTACGTAGATGTACCGACCAAAGCCGGAGTATTGGAGAATGACGATGGCACACCCAAGCAAAACAAAAAAGATGATCAAGGAGAGGGGGAACGGGCCAACCAAAGTGCGTTGTCCCAAATTATCAAACCACTGGGGAAAGTCGCCAATCGAGCGATCCTCCAAAAGCACTCTGGCTAGACCGCGAAAGCCAATTAACATCGCCAAGGTAACAACGAGTGAGGGCAGGCCGATGCGGGAAATCCAAAAGCCGTTGAAGGCCCCGCCCAGTAAACCGACCAGCAAGGCGATGAGAATAGCCATCGTAAAGGGGGTGCCTATATCGTGTAAAAACGCTAGGGTACAGGCGGATAACCCCATCATTGAGGCCACAGACAGATCGATTTCGGCGTTGATGATGATAAAGGCCATAACGAGAGCCACGATGATTTTTTCGATGGATAAAATGAACAGGTTCATCTGATTGCCAATACTGAGATAAGCGGGATTTTGATAGCTATTGTTGACAATGACGATGATCAAAATGATCAGCAAAAAGCCTTCCCAGCTTCGTACACGGGACCACAACATCGATAGAAATGATGGAGAGCTAGACGACATTGATGGACTCCTTTTCCTCTGGGGATGATGTGGTGTTACTGGTATTCACATTGAGCTCACTACGGCTCCACAAGGTCCGGAGGCGGTTCATAATCACGGCATCAGTGGCGACAGCCAGTAGAATCAGGCCTCCCAACAAGGCATCCCGCCAAAACTGACTAATCTCGAGCCAACGGATCAGGCTGTTATCAAGCAGATCAATCAAAATTGCACCAAGCAAAGCCCCAATAATTGACCCAGACCCACCGAAAATATTGACTCCCCCAACCACGACCGCTGCGACAGCGGCCAGTTCCAGCCCCAAGCCCGCCACAACCGTGATGTTGCCAAACCGAGCCAAAAACATAAAGCCAGCCAGCCCCGACAAGGCCCCGCATAAAACAAAGGCTAAAAAGACGATCCGTTGTGAGGGAAAGCCTGCAGTGTGGGCTGCTTCAGGATTGGAGCCGATGGCATAAAGACGGCGGCCGTAAGGCAAATAACTCAACATAAGCTGAAAGATGATGACCGTGAGCAACATGCCACCAACAAGCAGTCGAAGATCAAGGCCGTTGTAGCTGATAATGGTGGAGCGCGGTAAGTCGAGCAGCCATTGGGGTAAATTGGCGGTAAGTACCGTTTGAGCGTCAGAGTATTCAACCAAAATGGTTCGATAAATGGCCAAAGTCCCCAAGGTGACGATAATCGAAGGGATGTTGCCATAAGCAACAAGCAAGCCGTTGATCGCCCCCAGCAGTGCGCCAACCCCAATCGCCATCAGAACGACGATGGCTGGGTGAAGGTCGATATTTGCGGTCAATTGCTGACCAACAAAGTAGGCGGTAAAGCCAACGATGGAGCCAACCGAAAGATCGATATTGCGGGTTAACACGACCAACGTTTGCCCAACGGCAACGACCGCTACAATGGCAACACTCGTCGAAACACGATTAAAAAAGCGAGGGTTATAATAATTTTCGATTTGGGTGCCAAAGAAGAGGATCACCAAAATAATCAACAAAAAAAGGATCCACTCCCGGATCTGTTCGGGGCGGAAGCGACGCAATAATCCACTCATCCTGCTACCTCCTGTTCAATAGCCAGAGCTTGCCCCATCGCCGCTGTCATAATATTTTCCTGGGTGGCTTCATCGCGCTCAAAGATGTCCATTTGGCGCCCTTCTCGCATCACCAAAATGCGATCACTCATTGCTAATACCTCCGGCAAGTCGGATGAAATCAAGATGACTGCCAGTCCTTGAGCGGCTAATTCATTAATAATGTGATGGACTTCAGCTTTCGCGCCTACATCAATCCCCCGTGTCGGCTCATCCAGAATGAACAACTTGGGTTCGGCGTTAAGCCATTTGCTCAACATCACCTTTTGTTGATTCCCGCCCGACAATTTACCCACCTGGAGATTGACAGTCGGAGTTCGAATCGAAAGCCGCTGACGGTAATCTTCGGCTGTTTGATTCTCTTCACTTTGTTTTACCAGCCCCAGAGCCGATAGATATTTTCGCAAAGTGGGCAGGGAGATGTTTGAAGTAATAGACATTGGCATCGTCAGGCCCAACTGACGACGATCCTCGGTCAAGTAGGCGATACCTAGCTCAACCGCCTGTTGGGGCGAGGTGATCGTTGTTGTTTTGCTTTCAAAGGTAATCTCACCCGCGTCGGCTGGCTCTACGCCAAAAAGAGCCAGCCCTACATCAGTCCGACGAGAACCAACCAGTCCAGCAAAGCCTAGAACCTCGCCACGACGCACTGAGAAATTCATATCCGAAAAGGCATTCTCTTTACTCAGACCACGCACAGACAGCAATACATCACCTTGTTCGGTTTGATCTTTGGCAAAGTAGTCGCCAATCTCACGCCCAACCATATCCTGAATAATGGTATCCGTGGTCACCTCATTGATCGGGGCCGTGGAGATCATCTTACCATCACGAAGCACGGTAATCCGATCCGAAATTTCGAAGACCTCCTCCATTCGATGGCTGATAAATAGGATGGCGACGCCTTGTTCTCGTAAGGTATTGGCCACTTTGAACAGTTGGGTCACTTCGTGGGCGGAGAGAGACGCGGTTGGCTCATCCATAATGAGCACCCGCACTTTGAGGGAAATCGCCTTGGCAATTTCAACAGCCTGCTGGGCGGCCAAGGTCAAACCCCGGGCGGGCATTCGAGGGTCAAGCTTTACATCAAGTTGCTCCAAAATCGCCTCGGCATCACGAAACATTTTCCCCCAACGCACAAAGAGACCGCGATTACGATGGCTGATAAAGATATTCTCAGCAACATTCAGGTCAGGGTAAACCAATGGCTCCTGGTAAATCGCCGCCACACCCAAGCCCTGAGCCGCTTGCGAATTAGGAATTTGTACGGGCTGGCCCTCAAGCAAAATCTCGCCTTGATCTGGTCGATGAATACCCGTCATAATTTTAATTAAGGTTGATTTTCCGGCTCCATTCTCGCCAACCAAAGCGTGAATCTCACCGGGATAGAGGGTGAGCGAAACATCATCCAAGGCTTGGGTCATATCAAACCGTTTGGATACCTGTTTCATCTCTAATACAGGTTGCGTCATTGCATTCACTGTCTCCATAAAAATAGTGGTTATGTGGATAGCAGTCTAAACTCGATTGCAAAACCACTGAGGGTTGTTATCTCGAAGTTGGCTGCATTTTATAGCAAGATATAAGATCTTGACAAATTTACCATTGTGAAATTTGTTGTAAACGTAACTTTCGAAAGAAATCGAAAGTTATAAAATGGTCAGGTGATGGAAGCAAAAAATAAAAAGCCATCGCTTTGATGACTTTTTAAATATTAAGCAGGCATCTTTTGTTTGATTAAATAACTTACTGACCCAGACGTAACTTGCTAAACTTTTCAAGACGGTCCAGGGAACAAAGAATCTTGTTTACTTTTTCATGTCCGGGTCAGTATAACGTTACGGATTTTCCCCGCTCGTCGAACTCAGGCCACGCTTAGAACGAACTTATCTTTTTAGATTATTCCTGCTTCCGCTGGGCGCCTTGTACTAAAGAGATAACCGTCTTTTCGGCTTGACTCATTGGGTTTGACAGAGCCTTTTCGCGTAATTGGGCTAAGGTATTTGAGCCAGCCGCTTGCTCATCCTCCCACTCCTTAACAAAAGCGCCACCTTTAATATCATTGACTAAATTGGCCTCCATTTTGGCTCGAATTTCATCATTAAGTATGTGTGGGGCACGCGACATCGTGCCATATTGACTGGTGGTCGAGTGATTGGTCATCTGACGGTAAAAGCCATTCTTGGCCATCATTCCTAAAATTTCTGCGGCTTCACCAGAGCCATATAATTCCAAAGCCATCAACTCTGGCGAAAAGCCGTGTTTCACGCCCAGAGCAAAGCACTCTTCAAACCAAGCCACCAGCCCTGCCCACACCACCTGCTCGGCAAACAAATCGAGTTCGGCCTCCTCTCGAAACGAGGACTCAAACACGCCCGCTCGGGTGGATCCAATCCCTTTTGAAATCGCCATCATTCGGTCCCAAGCTTGACCAGAGGCGTCCTGATGCACAGAGACTTGGGACATCGCCCCACTGCCTTGCTCAAATAAGATGCGGACGTAATTCCCAGTCATTCGGGGGGCCACCATGACTACATCGACATCGGCGCGGGGGGTGATCAAATCGTAGCCAACATTGTACCCGCTAGCCCAGACCAAGGTGTTGTCGGCCTCGATTCCTGGTGCAATCTGTTCATCCCAAATCACCGGTTGGGACTCGTCGGTCGTCAAGATGAAAAGGTAGTCGCCCGCGGTCGCCGCCTCCAAAATCGACATCGGCTCAAAAGCATCAGCAACAGCGTGGTCATAGTATTTATCATCTTGATTACCTACAATCACAGTTACCCCACTGTCACGCAAGTTGAGCGCCTGGGCCCGTCCTTGATTGCCATAGCCTATAATCGCCACCGTTTTTCCCTCAAATGGCTCCAGCGTGGCATCAGCATCGGTATAGATTTTCATACGAATCCTCTCCTATTGTTCGATGAGTTGCTTAAAGAAATCACGATACAGAATCGTCTCTGATAGGTTGTCGCATTCATTGCAATGTTCCCAATCAATCCAAACGTACTCAATCCCAATCCAGCCAGGATAATTATTGGCGACCATCACCTCAAAGACTCGTTTGTAATCGATGACATTATCGGTGAAGGACGCTTGCAGGCGACCTTCACGCGCCCCACGCACGTGGAAGTGACTGGCATACTGCATCAAGGGTTCAACCGCCATATCAGGCAGCCCCAGTCGGGTGAAGTGGGTGTAATCGAGCGTGAGGGTGAGACCAGGTACAGCGTCCACGAGCCGTTCGGCGGCCTCTGGTTCAGGCGCAATCGAGCCCACATGGGCCTCGGTGCCAAAGACGATCTTGTATTGCTTCGCCTGCTCAACTCGCCAAGCTAGCTCCTCGGCACTCCGCCCAAAGGAGGTGTCATAATCTTCGACCTCATCAAAATACACGCCTGGCAACGCCGTGACGTGGTGGCAACCGACCTCGGCGGCGTAATCCAGCGTTTGCTGGAACAGCGTCCGGGCGTGGTCGCGGCGCGAAGCGTCGGGGTGGTTTATGGCATATGGCACAAAATCCTCGGCAGTTTGCAAAAAGATGTCGGCGGCTTGCAAGCCTTGATCGGTTAGCTTTTGCTTGAGTTGGCGAGCCGAGGTAGTCAGATTTTCAAATTCACGGGAGGGCCATAGATGTGATCGCTCCTCAAACAGCCCAATATCCACCCCCTCAAACCCCATCAGGGCAATAAGTTGAATGACCTGATCGTGCCCTAACAGGGGAAATGTAAAATCAGCAGTGGCAAGTTTGTAATCCATCATCTACTCCATAAACTTTGTTCGATTTGTCGTCTCCCACTCCGCCGTCGTCGTATACCCCGCATCCACGGTGAGTGAGGTGCCGGTAATTCCAGCTGAGTCTTCGCTGGCAAAATAGCGAGCGGCCTTGGCAATATCAAGCGGTTGCAAGGCAATGCCCATCGGGACGCGCCGGAGTCGATTGGCCAAGGTGGCTTCGGGATCGGGTGTGGTATTGAGGTGATAGCGGAGCATCGGTGTGTCGGTAATCCCAGGGCAAATGGCATTACACCGCAACCCATCAGCCGCATAATCGAGGGCAATGGCCCGAGTCAGGCCAACGACCCCGTGTTTCGAGGCAATATAGGCAGGGGTGCTCCCCTGCCCAATAAAGCCGCTGATCGACGCGATGTTGACCACATAACTGCGGGGTTGCTCACACAGATAGGGTTGCCCATACTTCACCGCCAGAAAAATCGATTTGAGGTTAACCCCCATCAGGGCATCCCAATCCGCTTCACCATAATCATGCAAGAGGCCGACGTGAACCACGCCAGCAGAATTGACAAGACAGTGCAAGCTACCAAAGTGAGCAACCGTTTGTTCAATCGAATGTTGCACCTGCTCGGCTTGAGAGACATCCCCTTCAATAAAGATGGCCTGGCCGCCTGCTGCGTTGATGTTTGCTACAACGGCCTGGCCATTGTCAGCCTGTAGATCAACCACAGCCACCTTGGCCCCCTCCTGCGCAAACAGCTTGGCCGTGGCTTCACCAATCCCGGAGGCACCCCCACTAATCCATACAGTTTGATCCTTCAATCGTTGGCTCATTGTTGTGCTGTCGCCTCCCTTTGTCATCACTTAAAACGTTAACACATTACGCAGCCCATGCCCCGCTTCACTTGCCTCAAGTGCCCGATTGATATCAGTAAAGTCATATCTTCCTGTAATCAGTTCATCAAGTTTCAGGCGGCCATCCAAATAAAATTGGGCCAAACGAGGAATGTCAACGGATACCCGACCCGAACCCATTCGACTGGCCGTGATCCGCTTTTCACGCATCAATTGATCGACCCGCACTGGAATCTCTTCGCTCCAGTCGGCAACACCAACGATGACGGTGGTTCCCTGAAAGCCTGTGATTTCGATCCCCTGCACCATCGCGCTTTTGACAGGCGCGGTGACAATAGCGTAATCCAAACCTCGCCCTTTAGTAATTTCCAGCACCTGTTCAAGTGCATCTCCCTTAGCTGAATTGATTGTCTGGGACGCCCCAAAGTCAAGGGCTGTCTGCAATTTCTCATCGGACAGATCAATTGCCACCACCTGTGAGGCTCCAATCAGATGGGCCGCCTGAATGGAGTTAATCCCCACCCCGCCCACGCCGATCACACCAACGCTCTTACCTGCCTCAGCCTTAGCCGTATTGACCACTGCCCCATAACCTGTCAACACCCCACAGGCCAGTAGGGCAGCCCGATCAAGGGGCATTTCGTCAGGCACGACGGCTACTTGGGATTGATCGACAATCATCGCCTCGGCAAAGCCACCCGTGCGCAGCCCGATCAGAATGTCTTCACCATCGTTGCTGACAAATTTGCTCGTGTTATCAGGAAAGGTATGGGTGCAGCATTGCGAGGCCCCCGTCACACAGTAGTAGCACGTGCCACAGGCTCGCACACTACAAACGACAACCTTGTCCCCGACCTTGACGTCACGTACGTCATCACCGACAGCCTCGACAACGCCCGCACTTTCGTGTCCCGCAATCACAGGAAGTGGGTGAGGCCAGATACCTCGCACCAAATGAATGTCGCTATGGCAAATGCTGGTCGCCGCCGTTCGCACCAGTACCTCATTGGACTTCGGCTTGGAGAGTTGGACGTGCTGGAGACGAAGGAGTTGGTTTATGTCGTAGCATACAGCGCATTGCATGATGTTAAATTATCCTTCTTGGTAGACCGCCCGCTTAAATGCATCAGGCAGTGGAAAATGATTCGGTGGCATAAATTGAGACATCTGGATGCCGATGATCTCCTCAACGGGGTCAATCCAGAAGGATGTGTTGGCCGCACCCCACCAACTATATTCGCCCGTCGAGCCAACCTGACCGGCGGCTTCCATATCCAGCATCACCCGAAACCCAAAGCCAAAGCCTTGGCCGGGTTGACTCAGATTTATGGTAAAATGATGCCAAGCGGCCTCGGGTAATTGATTTTGGCTCATCTGGGCCACGGTTTCGGGCTGAAGAATTCGATGACCGTCAACTTCTCCGCCCCGAAGCAGCATCAGGCAGAAACGATGATAATCTTGGGCCGTTGTCACCAAGCCTGTTCCCCCACGAATCACATTGTGAGGCTGCGACTCCAAGCTATTGTGCGCTTTGGCAATCGGCATATGCGTGCCAGCTTGGGCCTGTTGACCCAAGATTGGGGCCGTCACCTCGGGCTGCGACCAATCGGCGGCTCCGTAGAGGGTGGTAAAACGATGATGTTTGTCTGAGGAAACGTAAAATCCGGTATCGGCCATCCCGAGGGGCGAGAACAGTTCTTGCTCAAGAAATGTGGCAAAGTCCTGCCCCGACACAGCTTCCACAATCCAGGCACTCACATCGGGGGAGGCACTGTATTGCCAACTGGTGCCAGGTTGATATTTTAGGGGGAGTTTCGCCAGAATCTGAATTGTTTCGGCCAGCGATTTCTCAACATCCCAAACACCATGCTCCCGATACAATTGCCCCACAGGGGTTTCCCAAATTCGATAATCAAAACCGGCCGTGTGGCAGAGGATATCGTGAATGGTTGGTGGTTGCTCGCAAGGTACCAATGTTTCCTGACCATCCTCAACGACGAGCACCTGTAGATTAGCCATTTCGGGAATGTATTTTGAGATTGGATCGGCCAGAGCAATCTGGCCGCGATCAACCAGAATCATCAGGGCCACGGAGGTGATCGGCTTGGTCATGGAGTAAATGCGAAAGAGGCCATCGAGCGGCATTGGGGCCTGAGTCTCTCGATCAAGCCAACCGTGCGCTTTCTGATGAATAATCTCGCCGCTTTGAGAAACAAGCGTTACCGCGCCAACCAACTTATCGGACCCCAGCCAAGGTTGCACCGCTTTGTCAATCCGATCATCCAAGGTGACGTCAACGTTCGTCATCTTATTCACAGTAGAAGATGCGCTCTAGTTCCATGAATTGGACGCCGCTACCTTCGACAGCTTCGGGCAGTACCCAAGGCAACACTTTTTCATTCCAGCGATGCATCACCTCAGTCTCCTGGATGTTGGCCATCGCTTCGTCATCGTCCAACTCAAGATAAGCAAAAACACGCGTACCAAGAGCAAAGATGTTGTAGTTGTGAATACCGGCGGACTGTAGTGTCTCGATCAACTCCGGCCAGGGGTTGAGGTGAATATCTTTGTATTCATCCCACTTCTCTGGATCAACCTGCCACGTTAAGCCTAATCGGGTCATCATCGAACTCCTTTCTTCATTGAATAGTGGATTAGTAGGCTAGTGATTAGTAAACCTTTGATAGATCAACCACCTTTTGATGAAAGTATATGTGATTAAATCAGGAGTTACGCAGTTGCTTCAATTGAGCTAGTTGTCGTAGGATAAATTGCTAATTTGTCCAGCTATTTAGGCCACAAACGACACAAGTTAGCAACTTGTGCTACGAACTGCGTAACTCCTATAAATTTTAAGCTTCGACAGCCTCTTCAACCCCAATCAACTTCTTAGTCAAACGCACGGTAGCACTGGCATCAGGGGCATAGCCATCAGCTCCAACAACCTCGCAATACTCCTGTGTAACCGGCGCGCCACCCACCAGGATTTTCACTTGGTCACGTAAGCCCGCTTCGGTAATCGCCTCAATGTTCTTTTTAAACATCGGCATCGTGGTGGTCAAAAAGGCACTCATCCCAACCGCTTGAGGTTGATGCTCGACGATTGCCTCCACAAAGGTTTCTGGGGCGACATTAACGCCAAGATCAACCACAATAAAGCCTGCCCCTTCCAGCATGATATTACATAGGTTTTTACCAATGTCGTGAATATCACCTTTGACGGTACCCATCACAAAGGTGCCAATGGGCTTCAAGCCCGTTTCAGCAATCAAGGGCTTTAAAATATCCATCGCCCCAGCCATTGCTCGGGCGGAGATCAGCATTTCAGGGACGAAATATTCACCGATTTCAAACAGCCGCCCCACCTCTTCCAAAGCCGGAATCATCGCGTCAAACAGGAGGACCAAAGGGTCCATCCCTAACTCCAAGCCCTCATTTGTTAGTGCCACGACAGGTTTGGCCTCACCATCTAATGTGTGCTCATACAACGCATCTAAAATTTCATTTTGTCGACTCATAACGTTACACCTCGTATTTCTTTGTTATATTTAGTCTAGACTTTCAAAACACATAGCCCAGTATTCTGATTAGGACGTAGAATTGACCCAATTATGCACTACGTCCTACGTGCTACGTCCTAGATTTTGCAATATTCGTGAGTGATAATGAATGACACAAGCACTTTTTCTCCAAAAATTGAGCTTATCACTTAACCATCGCTTCTAAATCAGCCATGGGCTTCTGCCAATAATTCACGCTAGTTAGACGCTCGGCCAATTCTTCCTGTGATTCTGGGCCAGCCTCGATAGGATAGTGACCAAATTCGAGAATAGCGTCAACGGCGGCCAAGATATTCTGTGGCGGAACATCGCCTAGAATATTATGAATCGAGGAGAAGACGTAGCCACCACCTGGACCAAAAATCTTGATGCGGCGACGTACATCCTCGCGCACCTGCTCCGGCGTGGCAAAGGGCATCACCCGGTGTGTATCGACCCCTCCGCCCCAGAAGGTGACGTTCTTGCCAAATTTTCGCTTCAGCTCCATCGCGTCCATATCGGCGGCATCGGTTTGCACGGTGTTGAAGCAATCCATTCCAGCATCAATCAATTCAGGCAGGAGCGTTTGCACTGCACCATCTGTATGGAAGAAAATAGCGGCATTGCTGTTGTTGTGAACCGTCTCAAAAATCGCCTTGTGGCCGGGGAGAACAAACTCTCGATACACATCTAATTTCATCATCGGACCCCGTTGGTGTCCAATGTCATCGGCACACATAAAGACATCGATATATTCACCAACAGCGCCAAGATATCGCTGTATGCCGGTGATTAGTTCGTGGGTCAAGCGCTCAAAGAAATGTTTGGCGATATGTGGCTCGGCCAGCATGTGCATATAAATGGTGTCCCAACCAATGATGCCCTGGGCATGTTCCAACACCGTCGCAAAGTAATCAGCGACAATTGCTTTGTCTGTGGTTTCGCGCAAATGTTTAGCAAAGTTGCGGGCCCAATCCAACTCTTCATCGGTGACCTTGATACGGGCCATAAAATTACCATCGTAGGTGTCAAACCAATCATCAATCTCCTTGGTTGTGGTCGCGTCTTTTAGCGGATGATAGCGCAAGGAGAAACCGTGTGTGCCTTCACCCGGTGCTTCAGCCAGTTTGACCCCGTGTTCAAACCACTCATAATCGCCAAACTCATTTTGGCTGGGGCTGAATCCTTCTGGAACCAGGAACTCCGTGCCATCGACAAAAGTCCAAGGCTTGAATTTTTCGTTCGGGATACCCAATGACATCTTGTACCGGGGCAATGTGACCGTATCAGTGTGAAGCCGATCAGCGATTTCGGCCTCTAACTCTGCGGTCTGTATCCAGGTGTGAAATATACGAGCTTTTCCTTCAGTTAGTCCTAAATGGCGTTTGAGATTGCCATAGGCAATGAGGTTAATGGCCGTGACCCCCGTCCCCCCAATATCGATGGGCACCCGGTCAGGCTCTTCGTGTCGGATGGTCGCTAAAACGCGCTCACGTGAATTCATTGAATGCTCCCTTAAAAATAGAGTATCACAGGCTTCTAGCCTGTCAGTCCGCAGGCAAGGATGCCTACGTTACTTTTTTCTACCCAAATCCCTAAATAGTGGCTAATAAAAATCCCATTGTTGTCCGCGCTCAGCAACGCGAACGACATTCGCCAGGGTGGGGTAGTGGGTATCAAACTTTTCTTTCAATGCCTCATCAGATAAGGCCCCTTCGGGATCTTCCCATCCGCTATAGTGAACAAAATAGGCCCCGTAACGGTGCATCTCTGGCTGATAGTGAAGTTGCAATTTATCCAAATAGCCAGTACTGACTAAATCTTCAATACCACTGTGCCCAATTTCGGCCGCCATCCCGTGCCAACTCGTTGCATCGAGTAACATGAGAGAGGGGGCCTGCATCACTGGTGTATGCTCTAAAGGTAAGGTTGTTGTGTCCCAACCAATCACAATTTTGTAGGGCCGGGTGAGTGTAAATTCAATCAAGAATAGAACAGCACCAACAAAATGATCCACGGGGAGCGGTATGATTGAGAATGGTCCATGTTTAACAGGTTGCATCGCCTTAATCTCTTTGTATTGAAGCGTTTTGCCACCCCGATACCCCCACCAGTGCGTCCGATCCAAATGGATATGGGTATCCGCCGTACAATAGACTGACACAGGAGGCCGAATATCGTAAATGTTCTTACCCCGTCGTTGACAGTAGATTTCGGAGATAATCATCAGCTCAGCGTGATGATCGATGTGGCCGTGGGTGATGAAGATATCTAACGGCTCATCCCAAAATGAGTCATCAACGCAATCTGCCAGGCCCTCAATCGTTCCTAAGCCCGAGTCGATCAGAATATTCTGCTTCACCTCGCCATCCTCAAGATAGCTCAACAGACCAGCGACATGCCCACCCTTCTCCTGACCAAAACGTCGTTTTTCAATCCAGTAGGCGTAATCCTTGTTAATTTGACGATAGATGACGTGTTGGGTCATAGTTAACCTAACAGGCTACAAAGACCGGACTTTGGCAATTTCGGCCAGATGATAACGCGGGTGGGCTGAGAAGGCGTGACACTGTGACCCATCTGGAAAATCGACGCTCCAGTTTTCCCAGGTGGTCGGATAGCCCCATTCAACCCAACGGCCCCATCGTTGCCGAATAATTTCGATAACCTCATCCAGCTTCTGATGCTGACGCAACGTTTCAAGAATGTAGTTGTGCATAAATGGACTGGCCAGCACCATTTTATCAGGTGCAGGGTCATCGCCCTGATCGAGTGATCGGGCAATGACGGCTTCTAACAACGCCGGGCTTTCTTCTGTGGTTGCGGTTCCTGTTGCCACGGCGAAGGTAGCTGACAATTGCGAGAAGGTGTTCCCCTCTAAATCATCATACCAGCGACCATCGCGCCAGTAGGTTGATCGCAGGGCGGTCTGTAATTGCTCGGCGCGTTCTCGCCACGCCGCTGCTCCGTCCGTATTTCGTCCGCAAGCCTCAGCCAACATCACGGCTTCTTGCAAGGCTGACAAATAACGGAAGTTGTAAATGGCGTTCGGTTCATTCCGAGAGACAGGGGCCCAATCCAGAAATAGCCGTCGGCCTGGTTGGCTGATAATTAAGCCCGCCTCATTCGAGTCTTGATGAAATCGATCCAGCATTTTTTGCAAGACCGGCCACATCCGCCCTATCAGTTTATTATCGCCACTCAAGCCATAATAAAGATGAAGCAACTCGACCCAGGTAAAGTTGTAATCGACGACGGCGTAAGCGTGGACCTCACCCGGCAAGACGCTGGGTAAGACACCATCTGGGTAAGCCCCTTCCGCCCCCATCTCAATCACCTGCTTGAGCGGTCGAGCATCATCTGTCATGGCGGCCATAATTTGGCTTTGCGGCAAGGCATCCCCAATCCATTGTGAGCTTTCCCGCCAAGTGCTATCGACAAAGCCGTCTTGCAAACACGCCTCAAAGGTTGTTTCACAGATGGTGATGATATTATTAAGTAAGGGATCACTTGTTTGTAACGGTTTCGTGACGTCGACAGGGTATTCTGAAACACGCACGTGAGGTCTGAATTGAAAGTTTGTTTCTGTCGGTCCACTCACCTGAAAAATCAGGTAACGGCCACCCCGTAGGGTGAAGCCTTCAACCATCTGATCCCCTGATCGCAACTGAAATCGATCCGTCAGCCGAACTCGGCAGTAGGTCGCCGGATCGGAGATGACCAAGGCCCCGTCCCGAATTTTTTCTTGATACCCGATGGACAGCATCTCCTGCCCTGTTGCCCCTTTCACCTCCGCCCAGCCCTGACAGGTATAATCGCGGCCTAAATCGAAGAGCCAGTAGGCTGTTTCTTCAGCCGCCAAATTGACCGTGATCCAACCGGTCTCATCTGGTGATGGGCCAGACGAGGCGGTGGCGGCGAGCCAGCCCTCACGCAGGGCTAAATGAGCATCCGCCCAATGAGCTTCGGGGTACGCCCCTTGCCGTGTCTCAATGAGTCGCATCGGGATTTCCCGTTCCACCATCAACGGCATGGCTCGCAAACTCATTCCCGTCCAAGGGTCACCATTCACTGGGGCAAAAAGGCGTGGTGTTTCCCAAGTCGAATCGTCATATTCGGGAGCCATCCAATCGGTCACTAACTTCATATCCCGTTCCTCAACCCCAGTGCCGTAGATAGAGACCCGAGGCACGTTGGGATTGAAGGAGTGATCACGCTGAAATCGCCAATCGAGATTGGAAACAAAAGCCGTTTCACCGTCACAGACCAGATGAGCGAGTAGCCCCGCCGCCCCGCGATGAACATAGGCAAAGTGTGAGTACCCCGGTTGATAGACCTGTACAGCCAGCGTATTTGTGCCCTCGCGCAGATAGGCGGTTACATCTAGCTGATCCACAAATTGATTGTGGGGGAAACTGCGAGATGGGCCTCGGGTCACAAATTGGCCGTTGATCCAGAGCTTGTAACGACTATCAGCGGTGATGAAAAGATCAGCCTGATCGGGTACAGCGGATAGCTGCCACGCAGCAGGTGACCGAAAGCAAAGATAGGCCTCATTCAGATCAAATGCGTGAGCCGAGCCAATCCAAACCGCATCGGCAGGAAAGTTTAAGACACTCATAGGGTGTTGTACCGATTGGCTAATTTATTGACTAAAGTGTAGGCGCGAATTAATCGCGCTGGAGGAATGTCAGGTTGTACAAAGTGGCCGGTGTTGAAAATAAATCTCCCCCCTGGGGCATAGATCTCAAAACGCTTAGTGATATATTCGTCCAAAGCTTCCCCGTCGTGGGTATAAAGGCCATCCACCACATCAAGCGAGCCGTAAACCACTAGCTGATCCGCATATTTCTCCTTGATGAGCACAGGGTCCATCCCAGCACTTTCTTGCACTGGGTGCATGACATCGTAGCCCATCTCGATAATATCATCCATAATATTCAGGACATAGCCGTCACTATGCAGATTGACAATAGCACCACACGATTTGGCATGCTGCACTACTTTTGCGGCATAAGGTTTAATCATCTTGCGCCACATACGGGGGGAAAAGAGCATATTTTGATTACTACCCCAGTCATCGGACAAGGTAACCATATTTACACCAGCCTTGACACAGCTCTCCACTTCCTGACACAGCCAGTCGGAGTAACGATCAAACCAGGCAGTCATCAGTTCGGGTTCCGAGGCCAAATTGGCCCAACAGTCCTCAATTCCCAAAAAAGAACTGGTACCCTCCAGAATGCCCCAAATATGAGCAGTTATAATTCGTTTATCACCATGCCATTCAACCGCCTCAACGATATTGGCCCCAGCGAAATCAGGTGTCCAGTCACTGTGAGTCAGCCATTTCGGGTCATGGGCATCACCTAAATCAACCTCGGCCAACTCTGTAACATCGATCTTTCGCCCTAATTGATTGGGCCAAGGCACAAAGCCGGTAAAAAAATCGATATTGAACTCATCCATAAACTCACTACGTGATCCGTATTCCTCAGCCAGCATATCGACAAAATTTTGCTGATAGAGCAGGCAATCAATCGGGGTGCGATCAACCGGCTCATGTTTAATCGTAGCTAACACTCGTTCTTTACTATTCATGAGTGATCCTTTCCTTCTGGAATTAATTTTAAGATACCGTCCCAGGTATTTATATCTAAGGTACTGACATAACCGCTATGAAAACGCTCTAAGGGGATCTGATCCCAAACCGGGACGATCGTTCTAATGTCTTCGGGCAGACCTTGCAAAATTTCAGCGTAGGCGTGCTCCATCAAACGGTAGCCAGACGTGGGCGAATGGGCGAACTTTGCGTGGGGCTGGATGATACCATCAGCAACCATTGTCTCATCCAAAATATCGATCATCTGATGAAGTAAATCCAACTTTTTATCCCATCCAGTAGAAAGTTTGGTTGCCTCTTCAACAAGCGGCCCCAATGGTTTATAGAGCCGGGGTAGCTTTTCAAAGAAGGCCATGATCCATTTATCGTAGGGGTAGTATTGTTTATCCAGCATAAAGGCGATCTGCACCAACCAGCGCAATGATTTGCCAAAAGCCACGGTAGCAAAATAGTCATTGTCACGCAGAATGGCCCGTTTGAGCGCGTAGGTTCCCATCCCGGAAGAGTAGCGGCACCAGTGGGCGATGCGACGTAAGCGGACGGGTTCGGGGTAGTAATCGTTGAAGGTAGTCCGAATAGCGGAGAAACGACCAGAAGGATCATGCCAAAGCTCACCATTGACAATATGCAGGATGTCCTCTTCCGGCACCCCAAGCCAATCGGCGTAGCTCTCCGGCGGATGATTAATCCCGATGGTTTGGTTCAGGTAGGCATCCAAGCTGGTTAGTGATAAACCTTTACCCGTTATCAAGCCTTCTCGTAAAGAATATCCTCGAAAGTTATCCGGGGCTTGCGTGTCAACAGCTTGGAGAATTTCCTCCCCTTTGTTAGCAAAGAGATCATCTGGTAATAGAGCATTGATTCGCAGCCCCCAATGATGGTCAGCGGAGTAGTCGTCATCCAATCTGAGGACTTCGGAGCCATAGCCAAATACCCCACAGGCCATCTGGGCCGTCTCCTCAGGAAAGTTTGCCTCCAGAATATCTTTAACAACTTCTTCAAAAAAAGCACGACTGACATCAATGATCGAATCACTCATAGGTGGTCCTCCTTGTTCAAATTGATTTGACTCTGCAACTCTGGCAAAATGTGGTGATATTTTGAGATTGTCATGCATAGCTCCAGAGATTTTGAGGTAGCCCACCGAAGTTTTTGTTGAATTTTATCGAACTTTGTTGAAATTTATCGGAATATTAGCATGACACGATCCAAGTGTCAATTTTAGACAAACATTGTTCACTTGAATATTATGAACTTGAGGTGAGTTGAGCGATAGATATTACACTCATCACTCAACTCATCATCTGGGTTCTTCTATTCCTCAGCCGGGGATAAATTCAAGGCCCCGTGCCAAGCCTCCGTCGAAATACTGTCGACATATCCGACCACAAACTGTTCCATATAAACTTGATCCCACAGCGGAATCACGGTTTTAATATTATCTGGAACCTTGGCGAGCAGCTCTTTGTACGCGTGTTCCATCAAACGATAGCCGGAGGTTGGCGAGCCTTTGAGTTGAGGATGAGGGGGGATGACACCATCTTCAACCATCGTCTGATCAAGTACTTCAGACATTTGGTCAAGCAGTTCGTGCTTCCGTTCCCAGGAGGTGGATAGACTAACCGACTCCTCCACCATTGCCCCCATGCGATCATGCATTCGCGGCAGTCGTTTGAAAAAAGCAAAGAGCCATTTGTCATAGGGGAAGTAGGTTCTGTCCAACATGAAAGCGAGTTGGATGGTTAAGCGGAGGGCCCGAGCAAAGGCCAATACAGCATAAACTTCATTGTCGCGCAGAATGGCCCGTTTGACGGCATAGGTCCCCATACCAGACTGATAACGACACCAATGAGCCATACGTCGATACCAGACGGCATCTGGATAATACTCATTCAATTTATTCCGAATGGCAGTAAATTTCCCAGTGGGGTCATGCCAAACTTCACCGTTGGTCAGGTGAATAATATCTTCCTCTGGTAAATTCAGCCACTCTTCGTCAGTTTCAGGGGGATGATCGATCCCAATCGTGCGTGTCAGGAAGGCTTCCAAATTATCGGGGGCCAGTCCTGCTCCGGCCCGAGTGCTCTCGCCCAGAGCCTCACCTTGGAAGCTCTCCGGCATATTCTCGCCTAGTGTTTTCATCATCTCTTCCCGCTTATTAGCAAAAACATCGGCGGTCATTAGTGCATCAATCCGAATACCCCAATGATGATCGCGAGAATACTCATCATCCATTTTCAATGCTTCAGAACCGTGCCCAAACAGACCAAAGGTGGTTTGAGCCGTTTCTTCAGGATATTCACGCTGCAACACAGGCAACACGACCTGCTCAAAAAATTCGTGGCTAATATCAACGATTGATTTACTCATAGCTTTCTCCTTTGAAAGGTAAATACCAAGTGTGGAAAGAAAAAGGCCGAAGAGTTGTTCGGCCTTACTTTAGTTTAAAGACAATAGCGATGATCGGCGGTGAACTGGCTGTGGGGTGGATTGTTTTCCCAATCAACAGACATAAAGAGCCGTCGTGTATCCTCTTGTAGGTTAGCCCACTCGCGCCAATCATCCATAACCGCGCCAGGGTTGGAAGGGCTGCGGGCAGTAAATGTTGGGACGACAAAGTCATAGGGAACACCACCACTTTGGCCGGTTTCTTGGGTTGTAGGCTGATAGCGTAGATCAAAACTAAAGCGCAAACGATCACTCAAATTGCGAAGTGAGCCATGCTGCACCAGCCGATGATGAAAATGAACATCACCGGCTTTCATCTCAACATAGTGCCGAACACTACCTAACATCAGTTCGGGAATACCGACATTATGAGGATCGGAACTCTGGCAATGCACCGACAACCCTTCCCGATGGCTGCCAGGAATGACCTGCAAACAAGCTGACTCTTTGGTGACATCGTATAAAGGAAGCCAAACCGTCAGCATGTCAATCTCTGAAATATCATCAGCAAAAACCCCCTGATCCTGATGCCACCAAGCAGCCGTCATCCCAATATGGTAATTTTTATCCTTGGGTAAACGGCGCTCCGGCACTTTTATGCGCACGACATTGACAGGATTAACGGTGATTTCTGGTCCAATGAAGGTTTCGATCACATCAAGCAGTTTTTGATTGGTTAACATATTAAAAATGGCGGGGCCAACATGGAGCGGGCTATCGGCTGTAGTAGCACTGGGGGGATTGAGGAAGATACGAAAGTGATCGTAAACTTTGTCGCCTGTCTCGGCCACAATTTCAATTACCCGCTGATCAAAAGGCAAATCAGCGTAAGTTGACGAGAGTTCACCATTTTTCACCCATTCTTCTGTCAAACGATCCAAAACTGCGTTATACTCATCAATCACTGGCTGTAGATCCGTCTTCGGATCCAATACATTGCGAACTACCACATAGCCATTCTCATCAAATAGCTCACGGATTTCACTTTTTTGACTAGGAGAGTCAACGGCTGAAATTTCATCAATTTTCATCATGATGCATGTCACCTTTCTGACTAACTAAATTTTAGACACTGTTGATATTTGTTGATATTTGTTGATATTTGTTGAGAACAATATCACACCTAATACATCATGTCAATTTTTATCAAAAAAGTTACTCTAATTATGCTACTGCCGCAGCCGAGGCAGCCAAGCGAGCTAGGGAGGCCTCCTCACGTGTCATCGAGTCGGTGACACGGCCTCGGGACATCACCACAATTCGATCCGAAATACGCAATACCTCTTCAGCATCGGTGGAAATGACCAGAATTGCCAGACCATCATCTGAAAGGCTCTCCAACACTTCATAAATTTCAGCTCTGGCCCCGACATCAACCCCGCGGGTTGGCTCGGCCAGAACCAACACCTCACTGTTATTTTCAAGCCAACGGCCCAAAATCACCTTTTGCTGGTTGCCGCCAGATAGTGTGCCAATCTCTTGATTACTCCCCCCAGCCCCGTGAATGGTGAGCCGTTCTTTCCATACCTTATATCGCTCCCCCAAGACACGACGATTCAACAGGCCAAGCGGGTTCGACAACACGTTCCAGGCTGCGACCGTCAAATTTTCACTGGCCGACAAACCACGGAGCAAGCCCTGCGTTTTGCGATCAACAGGAACAAACCCAAGCCCTCGATTCTTAGCGCCACGTGGGCCATTCGGTTGGCCGGAGACGCCGCTGATGGTCATTTGTCCTCCTAACAGAGGGCGCAAGCCAAATAGGGCTTCACCAACCTCCATCGCCCCACATCCCATTCGACCAAACAGGCTGACAATCTCACCGCGCCGAACCTCAAAATCAATCATCTCAAAATTTGGGGGACTGGAGATCCCTGACACCTGTAATAGCGTGGCCTCATCATCACTTTGGGTTCGGTCCACCTGGTGGTGAGCAAAATCTTTGAGTGATTCGCCGGTCATCGCTTCAACGATCCGTGCTCGATCAAAATCCTCGACAGGACCAGCAGCAACCAGATCACCATCACGGAAAACCACCACCTCGTCGGCGATTTCTGGCACTTCATTCAAGCGATGAGTAATATACAAAATAGCTACACCATCATCTCGCAGGCGGCGGATGAAGGCAAAAAGATTCTCGACCTCCTCGGGTGACAAAGCCGAAGTTGGTTCATCAAAGATCATCACCCGTGCTTCACCCACCAAGGCCCGGGCAATCTCAACCACCTGGTGTTCAGCAATGCTCAAATCGCCAACCAGACTGCGTGGATTGATAGCTACGCCAAGGTCGGACAAAACGGAAGCAGCCTTACGGCGGGCCTCACCCCACTGCACCAAGCCACCTCGGCTCGGTAAATGACCTAGAAAAATATTCTCAGCCACCGACAGTGTGGGGGCATTCATCATTTCCTGATAAATCACCCGAATTCCTAAATCTTGCCCATCACGAGGCGACATTACCGACACAGGTTTACCGTTAACCTCGATCCGTCCCGCATCGGCCTGATACACTCCGGAAATAATTTTGACGGTTGTTGATTTACCCGCGCCATTTTCACCCAAAATAGCCTGAACCTTGCCCCCCTGGATGGTCAAATCAACCCCGTGCAACACCTCCACACCACCAAAACTTTTACGCAGGCCATATGCTTTAAGCTCAAATGGGGCTTGATTTGTACTGTGTTCTGTCACTGTATCCTTTGCAGTAGCATCCGTCATTGTCCGCCTATCCTAATCCGCACTTGGTCAAACGCGACCGCTGCAATCAAAATGCTACCACGGGCGACCTCCTGCCAGAAGCTTGATAACCCGATTAATGTCATTCCGTTGTTAACCGTTCCCAAAATCGCCACACCCAATATCGTGCCGATGATGGTGCCTCGGCCTCCATAAAGACTGGCCCCACCTAAAATGACAGCGGAAACTACTGACAGTTCCAAGCCAAGTCCGGCAATGGGTGAAGCTGCGGTCAACTGTGAGGTCAACATCAAACCAGCGACACCAGCCAAAAAGCCCGTCAAAACAAATGTGGCAAAAACGGTTAAATTATTCCGAATCCCAACCAAACGGGCTGCTTCCACGTTGGCCCCAATAGCGTACAAATTTCGACCGAAAACGGTCATCCGCAGGACAAAGGCGATAATCAAGGCAACGCCAAGTAAAATGAAGACAGCCCAGGGGATACCAAACAGCCCCCCCTCGCCCATAAAGCGGAAACCTGTCACTCGAATGGTCTGGCCGTTTGACAAAATTTTTGCCAAACCTCGAAAAATGGCCAGCGTGCCCAAAGTGGTAATCAATGAACTCACTCGGACGACTGTCACCATAAATCCATTCACTGCACCGATAAAAATTCCTCCAGCCAAAGCCCCGACCATACCATATACAATTGAGCCTTCCCCACCTTCAGACATGGTGGCGAATAACATCCCACAAAATGCGGCGGCGGAGGCTACGGACAGATCAAAATTGCCGGAAATAATTAGCATTGTCGAGGGGAACGCCAAAACCGACATCACTGAAACGGCCAGCAAAATGTTTCTGAAATTATTCAACGCAAAGAAATACTCAGACCGAGAGGCGAAAAAAGCGATTACCGCTATCAAAAATACAATCAGCATCGCCTCAGTCGATACCTTAGCAAAAAATGTTTGTAAACCTGATCCCTGTTTTGCAGGGCTACTCACTGCGCTTGTAGAACCGGTCTTGTCGACTGCATCACTCAATGCCCATCCTCCTTGATAAAAAAGTATACTGACTCGCCCTTCCCTGGATCGTCATTTGGCAAGGCATATTCTAATTTATAAACGGGGTTCTCAACATGAGAACCCCGTTTTACCTACAAATTGTTTACTTACTCTTCCGGATACCAATCATCAATGTTATCTTTATTGATTGAGATATGTTCCATCAAGATAGGATCGTCAGTTTCCTCACCATTGATTAAGCGAATGATATTTGGCACTAGGAACTCACCGTAGCGTTCTGGGAAGTAAGCGACCGAGCCAGCCCACATTGGATTGTTGCGAATTTCGACCCACGAGGTGGCATCCGCACCCTGACTACTGAAAATCACTTGATCTTCACGCCCTGCTTCTTGCGTAGCAGCCAACATCCCCAGACAAGAGTCGTCGTTGATACACAGAGCAACGATGCGTTCTTTATCTTGGTTTGCGGTCAAGTAGTCTCGACCTTTTTCAAAGCCGGGGTCAACTCGGTCTGAGTCGAGGCGGGTAATGACCCCAACCGGATCCATTGACCAATTCTCAAAGTCGCCGTAGTCAACATCAGGACAAACACTCTGCAACCCAGCAACCTGGCCATTTAGACGATCGATGTTCACCTGACCTACACCCGGTGCTTCATGGGTCACAATCGCGTCAATCTCACAATCCCACAACTCTTTGGCCAGCTCACCTGCGGCGATACCACCAAGCTCGCCCGCTCGACGGTTGTTGGCCCCCATAAAGACCGAACAGGCTTCATGGGCGATATCGATGGCAATCATCGGCGTACCTGTCGCAATATCACAGATTGAGTCGGCAATGTCGCCATGAACGTTGAAGTGAATGATTCCGTCCACATTCTGGGTCATAAATAAGCGGGTGTTGTCAACGGCGATTTGTGGATCAAGCGCGTTGTCAGCGTTGACAATTTCCAGACCACACTCGGACGCGATAGACTCAATACCTTCACGAACCTGTACGGCAAACGGCACCTGCTCACCAAGGTTACCAAAACCGACCCGAAGACCAGTGCCATCCTGGCCTTGACACACATCACCATCGTCGGCCATTGCCTCTTCTTCCATTGCACCATCATCGGCAGGCATTGAACCATCTTCAGGGTACCACTGATCGATGTTATCTTTGTTGATTGAAACGTGTTCCATCAAAATTGGATCATCTGTCTCTTCGCCGTTCACCAAACGAATGATGTTCGGGATCAAGAATTCACCATATCGCTCGGGGAAGTAAGCGACCGAACCAGCCCACATTGGGTTGTTGCGAATTTCGACCCATGAAGTGGCATCAGCACCCTGACTACTGAAGATGACCTGGTCTTCGCGACCCGCTTCTTGCGTAGCAGCCAACATCCCCAGACAAGAGTCGTCGTTAATACAAAGGGCAACGATGTGTTCTTTATCTTGATTTGCGGTCAAGTAGTCTCGACCTTTTTCAAAGCCAGGGTCAACCCGATCAGAGTCAAGGCGTGTGATAATGCCAACGGGGTCCATTGACCAGTTCTCAAAATCGCCGTAATCAACGTCAGGGCAGACGCTCTGCAACCCAGCGACCTGACCATTCAGACGGTCAATGTTCACTTGCCCAACACCTGGTGCTTCATGTGTTACAATGGCGTCGATCTCACAATTCCACAATTCTTTGGCCAATTCACCAGCGGCAATCCCGCCAAGCTCACCCGCCCGACGATTGTTGGCCCCCATAAAGACCGAACAGCCTTCGTGAGCAATGTCGATAGCGATCATCGGGGTGCCGGCAGCAATATCACAAATAGATTGAGCGATGTCACCGTGAACGTTGAAGTGAATAATTCCGTCCACGCTTTGGGTCATAAACAAGCGGGTGTTGTCAACTGCAATTTGGGGGTCAAGGGCGTTGTCGGCATTGACAATTTCAACATTACATTCGGCAGCAATCTTTTCGATACCTTCACGAACCTGAACCGCGAACGGTACCTGCTCACCAAGGTTACCAAAGCCGATGCGCATCCCACCACCGTCTTGACCCTGACAAACATCGCCATCGTGCTCAGCCATCGCTTCATCATCCATTGCTTCATCGTCATCCATCGCAGCAGGGGCTGAGCCATCTTCGGGATACCAGTCATCGATGTTATCTTTATTGATTGAAATGTGTTCCATCAAGATGGGATCATCGGTTTCTTCACTGTTAATCAACCGAATAATATTTGGCACGAGGAACTCACCGTAGCGTTCTGGGAAGTAAGCAACCGAACCGGCCCACATTGGGTTGTTGCGAATTTCGACCCACGAGGTCGCGTCCGCACCTTGGCTACTGAAGATCACTTGATCTTCACGGCCCGCTTCTTGTGTGGCCGCCAACATTCCCAGACAAGAGTCGTCGTTGATACAGAGGGCAACAATGTGTTCTTTATCTTGATTTGCGGTCAAGTAATCTCGGCCTTTTTCAAAGCCAGGGTCAACCCGGTCCGAGTCGAGGCGGGTAATCACGCCGACCGGGTCCATCGACCAGTTCTCAAAATCACCATAGTCAACGTCGGGGCAGACACTTTGTAGGCCAGCAATCTGACCGTTCAGACGGTCGATATTCACCTGCCCGACACCAGGAGCTTCGTGGGTGACGATGGCATCGATTTCACAATTCCATAGTTCTTTAGCCAATTCACCCGCTGCAATCCCACCAAGCTCACCTGCTCGACGGTTGTTTGCCCCCATAAAGACTGAGCAGTTTTCGTGGGCGATGTCAATGGCAATCATCGGAGTTTCGCCAATAATGTCACAAATAGAGTCGGCGATATCGCCGTGCACGTTAAAGTGAATGATCCCATCCACGCTTTGGGTCATAAACAAACGGCTGTTGTCAACTGCGATTTGGGGGTCAAGAGCGTTGTCGGCATTGACAATTTCCAAACCACAATCCGCCGCGACAGACTCAATTCCTTCGCGCACCTGAACGGCAAAGGGAACTTGCTCACCGAGGTTACCAAAACCAACGCGAAGGCCGCTACCGTCCTGACCTTGACATACGTCAGGCAAGTCTGCCATAACTTCTTCTTCCATGGCCTCTTCTTCCTCGGCTGTGGCTTCTTCTTCCTCTTCTTCAGCCGCACTTTCCTCGGCTGCGGTTTCTTCTTGCGATTCCGCTTCAGGTTCTGGGGCTGGGGCCTCACCGCCACAGCTTGCCAAGATGAGGGCAAACAATGTTAAAAATATTACAATGTATGATTTTGAGAATGTCTTCATTCTGTTGCTCCTTCTCCTTTGAATGAATTTAAATTTTGCTTTGCACTTTTCGAAAACTTCATTGTCATCATTGGCAAATTTTTTATAGGCAACCTCCTTTGGATGATAAAAGGTGCTATTCAAACAAATCAGGTCATTATTACCTCAACATCACACTGTTGCGCGGAGGCGACCAATTCTGATGGTGCTCCTTGGTCGGTGATGATGATGTCTACCTGATCCAACGTCGCAAAGGTTGCGGCAGCCACATTCCCCCATTTGCGGGCATCTGTAACCCCAACAACCTGTCGGCAGCGCTTCACCATCGCCCTTTTTACCGCGATTTCACTAAGATTGACATCCGTCAACCCTTCCTCAATCGTCAAACCACGCATCCCAAAAAAACCGAGACGAACATTTAATGCTTTGGAGATATCCTCCTCGGGGTATCCAACCAAAGAAATCGACTCACGGCGTAGCGTACCACCGGGTACGATCACTTGAACTTGAGGAGAGTCGAGTAGGTTCATCGCAGCCTTGAGACTATTGGTAATAACCGTCAATTCAGCGTTATGTTTAAGAAAGGGGATTATTGCCTGAGCAGTCGTACTCGCATCCAGAAAGATGGTATCACCATGATTGACCAGCTTGGCAGCAGCTTGCCCAATCCGGACTTTTTCGGATGCTTTTTGTTGTAAGCGCACACCAACAGAGTATTCAGGCATCGAGTTGATAGCCAAGGCCCCACCTCTGGTGCGTAATAACAAGCCTTGTTCACTTAAGGCCTGAAGATCTTGACGAATCGTCACTTCGGAAACACCAAATTGAGTTCCCAGGGCATTCACAGATAATTCGCCGGCTTTATTGACTGCGGCCAGAATCATCTGTCTTCGTTGAGCTAGCTTATGTTCTTTGCTCACCAGAAACCTCGTTGCTTCTGAATTCGATTACAAAACTAAAGGGGACTAAATTTCTAAGGTTGATAGTATTCTATAGCAAGAACCAGCATCCTGACAAATATATTTTTGTGAAATTTGTCATAAACACAGATTTCGAAAGAAATCGAAAGGGTTATGAATGATGGGTCGCTTCAACCTGATCAAATGTTTCTTGTGGGTAAAACTCATCAATATTTTCAATATCAATAAAGGTATGGTTGATGTAGGTTGCGGGGGGAACAGGTTTTCCTTTTAAAATGCGTAAGGCCATCTCGACAAGTTGTTCACCATATTTTTCCGGCATAAATGCTGTTGAACCAACAATTCGTGAGTCGTCTCGTCTGATCAGCGGTCGAATTTCTTTATCAGCACCTTGCCCAACAATAATCACCTCACCTTCTCGCTTAAGTTTTCGGGCGGCCAGTAGTGTTCCCAAGGCCACATCATCATTAAAGGAGATTACCGCAAATTTAGCTGGGCCTGGATGGTTTTGTAATGCCTCCCCCATCCGCCGTTCGCTGATTTCTGTGGTGCCACCACTGTCGATGTAGGTCACGCGTGCTTGAGGGATCTCCCCAACCACATCCTGCAATCCATCCAATTGACCTTGAATACGTGCTGCGGGAAGTGAACCGGGGCGATGTTCTTCTAAAACAAAAAGGCGATCAAAGTATCCATCCCAATGTTTTAGCAACCAATTCCCCAAAGCTGTCCCAGCCAGATTACCTGAATGGTAGTTATCCGCTCCAAAATAATTGGCCCCAACCATTGGGATATCCACCGCAATGACCGGAATATTGGCTTGCTGAAATTTATTCATGATGACACTACCCACCGTTTGGTCGATCTGAAATTCAACTACCAAATCAACCTCTTTAGCGATGAGGCGTTCCGCGACGTGTAAGGCAGCCTGACCATCAAGCTGATTGTCAGCCGCAATTAAATCGATATTTCCAACTTCCTGTACAGCACGTTCCAAGCCCCGTCTCACCTCGACAGCAAAAGGTATATCTTCACTAAGATTAGCAAAGCCTATTTTGTAGCGATTCAGGGTTGTATCAAACGGGAGTAAAGAGGAAACAGTCTTTTCACCACAAACCACAAGGGTGGTATCGGTTTGACGCAATTGTTTAATAAAGTGAGGCTCAATTTTATTGTCGGTTAGAATGTGTGAAACATCATTTAACGTAGCAAACGGAGCCAGACTGTCATTGTCGAATCGCCTGGATTCAATAAGACCAATAACCCGCTTGGCAGCCCGAATCATTTGGCTTTTGAGTTGAGCTTCTTGAATATCTCGCTCGGTCAAGCCTGCCTCTAACGAAAAGCCTGTACAGGAAACGAAAGCTGTTTTCACCCGCAAATCTTGGAGTAGCCTCGTCCCAAGATGTCCAGTCACCGCAGCCCCATCAGTACGGATAACGCCGCCGATCAAAATCGTTGTATTGGCTGGATTTTCCGCGAGCGCACGAGCAACCTCAAGGCCATTTGTTACAATGGTCAAGTTATGTCTTTCTTGCAAAAATGGCGTCATCAGCAAGGCGATGCTGCTGGCATCCAACAAAATTGCATCACCGTCATCAATCATATCAACCGCCTGACGGGCAATCCATTGTTGCGGAGGGTGACTCGGACGAGTACGAATGGCTGGCGTATGATCGGTGTAATCATCCTTTAAAATCGCCCCACCATGCACACGAACGAGCTGCTGTGCCTCATCTAATGCCGTAAGGTCATTACGGATCGTACCCTCTGATACCCCTAAAATTTTTGTCAATTCAACAACTTTTACACTCGATTGTTGTTGTAGTAGGTTGAGAATTCGCTGGCGCCGTTCAAATGTTGTCATTTAATTATCCGATTATTGTTGAAAATTGTTGATCGATTGTACCACAGCAAAAAAACGCCGTCAATTTGTTGATTTTCTCAAACATATTGACAAGTATCTTTCCTGCTCTTATAATCGCCAAAAAATCAACGATGAATTACAAAAATACAACAAAATTCAGCAAAAACATTTATGCAGTTTATAATGGTGAGGAAGAATGTTAACGTCTAATGGTTCTGAAATCATACCAAAATATCGGCGAGTGTTATTAAAGCTAAGCGGCGAAGCAATGGTCGCAGATGAAAAATTTGGAATTATCCCCGCTGCGGCTGATGCTTTGGCAACGACAGTGAAATCTGTCCGTGCTCTAGGTGTCCAGGTTGCGGTGGTAATTGGGGCAGGGAATCTTTGGCGGGGGAAAGATGGTTTGGATCACGGAATGGATCGTGCTACTGCCGATCATATGGGAATGCTAGCCACAGTGATGAATGCATTGGCCTTAGCCGATTCGCTAGGTCGCGTTGGGGTCGACACCCGCGTGCAAACTGCGATTGAGATGCGAGCGGTAGCTGAGCCATATATTCGCAAACGGGCGATACGACATCTTGAAAAAGGACGGGTCGTTATTTTTGGAGCGGGCACTGGCAATCCGTACTTTACCACTGATACTGCTGCCGCCCTGCGGGCAATGGAAATCGATGCTGATGTGTTGGTCAAGGCCACAAAAGTCGATGGTGTCTATGACACAGATCCAAAAAAGAATTCGGATGCCCAGCGATTTGATCGCATTCCTTACATCAAAGCACTCAATATGGGCTTACAGGTAATGGACAGCACAGCCCTGAGTTTATGTATGGACAATAACATGCCAATTATCGTTCTCAACCTATGGCAATCTGGCAGCCTAGAAAGTACGGTTTTAGGCGATATCAAAGGTACATTTGTTGGTGATTAAGTCAATATTAAGTTACCCATCTTAAAAGGCAAGGCCTACGGGCACTGAAAATCGGGGCGACAGGAAGGGGGACGATCAGGGCAAGCACTATTAAGACGCATCCTAAGATAAGGTGAGGGATCAAGCGTATTGGAGATATCGGTTTCATTTAAGAATGAGCCGCTGCCATCATCCAAGACGATACTGAAATGCAGGTGGGTATCAATTTGCCGCAAAGCGTCGCCATTGTAGTCACCTTGATAGCCGATCAAGGTACCCCGCTTAACCGGCAACTCGATTGTCCCCGGAGGAATCTGCTCAATGATATAATCATTTCCGCCTGCATCCGCCATATGGGTATAGTAGGTCCAGATTTGGCGGCCAGGGACAAGGGGGTCGTCAGGGTGGCGAATGATCAGAGCACTGGTCCAATTTGGCAGGCGGGTGACATAGCCATCATACGCCGCGTAGACTGGGGTTACGCCATTCCCTTCCGCGCCAAAAATGTCCAACCCCGAATGATTGGTGGTGCCGAAAATGCTATCCCCGTAAAGCACCCCGATCCAACCACCAGTTGGCACAACAAAAGGCGCACCTTCACACTGAATCAGACCAGCGGCAATAGGCAATTCTGCTTGTCCAGATTCGGTTTGATCTTGTGCAACCTCAACAACTTCACCCTCTTCCACGGTATTAGGGTCTTCCACAGTATTGTAAGCAACAAGCAATAAGATCCCCCCACAAATTATAACCAATACAGCACTCGCAGCCGCCCATTTTAGAGCCTCAGCCATAATCAAAATCTCCTTCCCATCATCCTAAACGTCACTATATTTTAGGTTCAGGTAAAGTCGAATCCAAAAAGTACATATTTCAATTTTGGAGCTCTAAGCAACTACAATTACAGATTGAATTTATACGAGCCTCCTTATCTTCCAGCCTTCCAAAACATATATATTTCTTGAGTTTTACTAGAATTCACCCCAAATTGGTGGTTGCAAAACAAAAACTTTGTGTTATAATGCTGGGCAATAATTTAACGCTGTGACGGAGAAAAGTAGGTTGCTTTGGAAGCTCAGAGAGGCGTCGGTTGGTGTGAGACGTTCGAAGAAGCGGCTGAATTCCACTCCTGAGCGGATGGCGATGAGCCAATCCGGGTTACGACCGTTATCACGTAATGAGAGATTGTGGGGAATACAAATCATCCCCGCGAAAAAAGGTGGCACCGCGAGTTCAACCCTCGCCCTTTGATTAGGGCGAGGGCTTTTTGTTTATCAGGGGTACAAGGTGGCAAGTAAGCAAAGTCGTAGGGTATAGATTTGTTATGAAAGCACTAGAAGCTACAACTGAACAGCAAAAACAATGGTTAGAGGCATTCATTGTCAATAACACTGATTTGGAAGAACTGGAAAATCGTCTGGCTGAATTTAACATCTTTGAAGCCATCGGGGCGGTGCGACAAGAGCTACGCCATTCTGATTTTTTAGCATTTTTGCTAGACCCAACTAAAAATCATCAGCTAGACGACCTCTTTCTCAAACGATTTCTCAAACAGGCTTTAGTTGGTGTATCTGGACCAGCCATCAGTGCGATTGACATTGACGTAGCTGATTTAGGGGGTGCTGAAGTATTTCGTGAGTGGCACAGACACGGACAGGGGCGGATTGATATTCTGATCCGAGATCAAAGCAATAGCTTTATTTTCGTTATTGAAAACAAGATTGACACGACGGAACATTCTGGACAGCTTAAAAATTATTATCAAGCTGTTCGCCAAGAATTTCCAAACTATCGAGCAATCTTCATCTATCTTACGCCGGAGGGTGATGAGCCTTCCTATGATGCTTACATTGCATTTAGTTATACAGATGTCGCCGATTTGATCGAGGCCATAGCTAAGGCTTATGCTTCTACGTTGGGACAGGATATTACCATTTTAATGACCCACTATGTAATCATGTTGAGGAGGTATATTGTGAGCGACTCAGACATTGCCCAACTTTGCCAGAAGATTTATGCTCGCCATAAAGCTGCTCTGGATTTGATTTATGAACATCGACCTGATTTACAGACTGAGTTAGCCGAACATATCGAACAGCTATTTGCTAAAGTTGAGTTAGAGTATGACTTGAAGCGTGGAGAACATATCAAAAAATCCTCTTTTTATTTCTACGATAGACAAACGCGTAATTTGTATGACCAACTATTAGAACAGGGTTGGGGGATTAAATATTGGCCAATAAAAATAGAATTTCGCAATCGGCCTAATAATCTTGAACTACGCCTACGTCTCATAACCTCAAATCCTGTCCCTATCCCACAAATCATTCTTGACCATGCTAAAAAACATCCAAGCTTATTCAAGCGGGCAAGTGGGGCATTGGGTAACTATCCATCGATCTGGCGACGTTTTATTCTAAAGAAGTCAGATTACGAAGACTCCGATTTGGAGGCTATGTCTCAAAAGGTGAAAAAAGAATGGCAACACTTTTTACAACAGGACCTACCATCAATTTGGGAAAGCTTATCTCAAATTAAGTGGGATGAACTGGCAAAACAGCGTGATGGTTGATCTTTCGCGCTTCTTATTACACATTCAGTCGTCCTCGTTTATCCGCAAAGTGCAGTAGAGCTTATAGCACGGCAAGACCAAGATAAATTTCTGGCGACTGACTACTTTACTTTACAAAGGAGATTATTGTGCTTGATCTAAACTATATTCGTGAAAATGCTGATGTGGTAAAAACCAAGCTTATTGATCTGAACATTGAGGCTCCGATTGATGAGATTTTGGCACTTGATGCACGGCGTCGGGAGATGTTGCAGGAAGTGGAAGCCTTGCGGCAAGAACGGAACGCAGGCAGTAAGGAAATTGGAAATCTGATGCGCCAGGGGAAAAAAGATGATGCCCAAGCGCAGAAGCAACGCATGACAGAGATTGGGGATCGCATCAAAGAAATCGATGAAATTTTGCGTGAGGTGGAGGCCAGCTCACTTGACAAGCAGTTACACGTTCCGAATATGCCACACGACAGCGTCCCCATTGGTCCGACCGAAAATGACAATGTGGAAGTCCGTCGCTGGGGTGATCCACCTGAGTTCGATTTTGAGCCAAAAGCCCACTGGGATTTGGCCGAGGCCTTGGACATCATCGACTTTGAGCGTGGGGTCAAGGTCAGTGGGACCCGCTTCTACTTTTTCAAAGGGGCTGGGGCGTCACTCCACCGGGCCTTAGCCAACTGGTTTATCGACATGGGCGTACAGGAGCACGGCTACACTGAAGTGTATCCACCGTTTATGGTCCGTGAACAAGCGATGTACGGCGCGGCTCACCTGCCAAAATTCCGTGACAATATGTATTACGATGCCGAAGAAGATTACTGGTTCATCGGAACGGCTGAAGTGCCACTAACCAACATTTTTGCCGATGAAATTCTCGATGCTGATGAGCTACCCATCCGTTATATCGCCCACACGCCTTGTTTCCGGCGGGAAAAAATGAGTGCGGGTCGAGATGTACGTGGTATCAAGCGGGTGCATCAATTTGAAAAAGTTGAGATGTATCACTATACTCTGCCCGAAGATAGCTATGACCATCTAGAAGAAATTGTGGGCAATGCCGAAAAGCTGTGCCAAATGCTTAAATTGCCCTATCGGGTTGTTGAAATCTGTACTGGCGATTTAGGCTTTGCGGCGGCGAAAAAGTATGACCTTGAGGCGTGGGTACCCGGCCCTGAGGGGGAAGGTGAGTGGATGGAAATCAGCAGTTGTAGTAATGTTGAGGCCTTCCAAGCTCGCCGCGCTAACATCCGGTTCCGCCGTGAAAAAGGGACCAAGCCAGAGTTTATCCATACGCTCAATGGCAGTGGCTTGCCCCCTGGTCGCTTGATGATTGCCATCATGGAAAATTACCAGCAGGCCGATGGTAGCATTGTTGTCCCTGAGGTGTTACGCCCTTATCTCGGCGGACTTGAGGTGATAAAGTAAATTTGGGAGATTGGAGATTAGGGCTAAACTAAGATTATAGTATCTTGACCGATCGTAGTTTGTAAATAGTAATTGATAAATGGTAATTGAACGCTAGTATAACTAATTACTATTTACCAATTACCTCAACATCTCCAATCTCCTTTTATAAATGTGGAGAAAAATTTGAATGGCTACTCAGACATACCCGCTAGCGACACTTGCCCTGGCTGACGGGACTATATTTACAGGCCTCTCCTTTGGTGCCCCGACCACAATGACGGGAGAGGTGGTATTTAACACCAGTATGACGGGCTATCAGGAGATCCTGACCGATCCATCATATTGTGGGCAAATTGTAACAATGACCTATCCTCACATTGGCAATGTGGGGGTAAACGACGATGATGTTGAGGCCAGTCGCGCATGGGCGGCAGGCCTCATTGTTCGTGAGGTGAGCCGCCGTGTCAGCAACTGGCGCGCAGGTCAATCTTTACCCGACTACCTTCAACAGAACAACCTGCCCGGTTTGACTGAAGTCGATACCCGCGCTTTGGTCCGCCATATTCGCACCCAAGGGGCGATGATGGCCGCCTTCTCAAGCGATGAGGCACTCTCAGCCGATGATCTGGTCAATATGGCCCGAACTGCTCCCTCAATGGAGGGGCGCGACTTGGTTAAAGAGGTCACCTGCCCTGAGTCATACCATTGGGAGGCAGGAGTTCAGCCTGAATGGCAAACTCACCAACCTAAAAGCAATCTACAACACATCGTTGCCTATGACTTTGGCATCAAGCACAATATCCTGCGCCTCCTGACCGATAGCGGCTGTCGGGTCACTGTCGTGCCAGCTACAACCTCCGCTGACGAAGCCCTGGCGCTTAATCCTGACGGCATTTTTCTGTCTAATGGCCCCGGCGACCCTGCGGCTGTTACTTACGCTATTGAAACGACAAAAACCCTACTTGAAACCGACTTGCCGATGTTTGGTATCTGTCTCGGTCACCAGATTTTGGGGCTGGCTTTAGGTGGCGAGACCCACAAGCTTAAGTTTGGGCATCGCGGCGGTAATCAGCCTGTTCGAGATGAAGACTCACGCGAAGTGACCATCACCAGCCACAATCACGGCTTTGCCATCACGGCGGGGTCCTTGCCAGAGGATGTGGCGGTGAGTCACATCAATTTGAACGACAATTGTATCGAAGGACTGGCTCATAAAGAAAAGCCCGTCTTTAGCATTCAGTATCACCCGGAAGCGTCACCCGGACCGCACGATGCCTACGGATTCTTCGAGCAGTTTGTGGCGATGATGGGAGGAGATAAAGGATAGGAATAAATGGGTGATTTATTCTCCTCTTTATCCTATAAAGAGAGAGACATGATGGTTGAAGTTAGACCCTTTTGGTCACAAATAATACTAGCTCTGTGTTTTCTGATATTTCTCATAACTCGCTTAACAAACCTGACGATTTTACCGATATTTATTGACGAAGGCATTCATTTGTCTTGGGCCATAGAGATAGCAGAAACTCAGCAACTTATAGGTGTCACTGATACAGGTAAATATCTACCCATTTGGCTCTATGCGTTATTTACACCTAATGTATCTAATCCATTATGGTCTAGCCGCCTTTTTTCTGTAATTGCAGGCTTTTTAACTTTGCTAGGTTTATTATGGCTAGGTCGATTAATAGAGCGTCCTCAAGTCGGATTAGCAGCAGCTTTTCTATATGTTATCACCCCATTCACCTTATTCCATGACCGAATGGCTCTTGTAGATGGCTTTCTAACAACCTTATTAGTTTATAGTCTCTGTTTTGCCATATATTGGTGGAAAACGGGCAACTGGTTAGCAGGCATAAGTTTAGCCATTATATTGGGGAGTGGTGGGATCACTAAATTATATGGCATCTTCCTCTTTATTATTCCGGTTGTTGTCATTGTGTTGGATTACAAACCAAATCGTCCTTGGCTAAAGCAACTCATTTGGATTTATGGATTAGCAAGTCTTATGCTCTGGCCGGTTTTTTTAGAGCAGCAAGGATTGTTAGACGATATTGATAGTAAACTGAGCGGTAACAATGTTAATGGCAACGGTAATTTAATCTTTGAAAACATTCAACTGAGTTCCTCCTGGTTAATCAGCTATTTAACCCCCATTGGGTTTGGAATAGCATGTTTAGCAAGTCTATCACTCCTGTTTATCAAACAACGTCCATCATTAATCCTGTTAGGCATTATTGGGCTTTGGTGGGGAATATTCGTCGTGATCAGCGATGCGTGGTACCCCCGCTACCTTCTTCCGATAACACCATTGTTACTTTTCCTGATTGCACTTCAAACATATGGTCTGGCTCAATTATTAAAAAACCAATTTAATTGGCAACGAAGTAATCTACTCCAATTTGGTGTTGTTTGTCTTATCACCCTTGTCAGCTTTAACTTCAATCGATTGCTGATCACAAACCCAACGCAAGCCATGTTTCCCACTGCTGATCGAGAGCAATATATCGAAAGTGAGTGGGCTGGCTATCGATTAACGGATGTAGCAGATTATTTCCACCAAGTTGCGGCCAAACAAGGCTCAGTCATTGTGGTTCGCAGTCATAGGATGACTTCACTAAGACCAAGTCTGGATGTAATCCTTCAAGATAAGAACCCATCCATTAAGGTGATTGATGTCAACTTAAATTCTGATCTCAGTGAGCTTGCGGCCCATTTGGCACTTCAATCCGATCCCGTTTTTTACGTCATAGATCGCCCAGCCCAAGCAGCCCCCCTTACAAATATCCAAGGGCTTGTCACCCTGACACCTGCCGCCACTTTTTCTAAACCAAATGATATTCGACAGATAGAAATTTATCAGGTTACATTAGCAGCTCACTCAAACTAAATATCGCCAATGTTCAACTTCATTTCGTTGATACTAATGATATAGATTGCACAGTTTTGATTAAAGCTTGAGTTAAATACAACATAAAAAAAGAAAAGTAGAGAATTGAAAATAAAGACTATCTGAGTAAGATGGTGGGATCAAAAAACAACACCTGGAATTGATTGAAACAAATTGGGCTTACCTGTATCGACTATTGTTTTTTGGGGGTGTATTGGTTCTATGCGGAAATACAATGAGGGTCAAAATTTCAGGATATAAGATTGGACTACCAGTTTCACAAGTCAACATATCTGGGCTTTAGTTTTATTTGCAGAGGAAAAATATGTCTACACTTAAGTCATTTGGGGGGCCAGGAGTAATTATTGTTTGTTTTGGTATTTCCTCTTGACCCGATTGACAAACTTGATGATTCTCCCCATATTTGTCGATGAAGGCATTCATCTCAGTGAGGCACTAAAGACAGCTAAAACGGGACAGTTGTATGGGATTAGCTACGCAAATTCCTACCAATTTGGATATATGCGCTGTTCATCCCCAATGTGTCTGATTTGTTGTGGGCTGGACGATTGTTCTCTGTTTTTACTGGCGGATTGACATTACTTGGATTGCTATGGTTTGGTCGGTTGATAGAGCGCCCACAGATTGGGATATCAACTGCTTTTCTTTATATTGTTACTCCCTATACTTTATTTCATGATCGGATGGCTTTGGTTGATGGCTTTCTAACAATGCTGCTAATATTTACCCTTTGCCTAAGTTTGTACTGGTGACAAACAGGGTATTGGTTACTAGGCCTTAGTTTGGCATTGACCATGAGCGGAGGTGCGCTAACTAAACTTTATGGGGCTTTACTTTTTATGATCCCCATCCTTGTAATCATTTTCTATTATAAGCCAAATCGTTCTTGGCTGAGGCAGCTTATTTGGATTTATGGTTTAGCAGGTCTGATGCTCTGGCCTATCTTGTTAGATCAGCAAGCTCTTTTTGGAGTTATGACAAACAAATTAGGTAATAACGCAGTCACTGGTAATGATCTACTTATCTGGGAAAACATCAAACTTAGTATGTCTTGGTTCTTAACCTATTTAACACCAATTGGATTTGGATTGGCTTGTATCGCTAGCTTATCACTCCTATTTATCCGCCAAAGAATATTCCTAGTATTACTGATAATTATTGGCACCTGGTGGGGAGCATTGGCAATAATTAGTAATGTGTGGTACCCACGCTACCTGGTACCTATCGTTCCATTAATATTGTTACTCATTACTATTCAAGCAGATGGCTTAGCACAATACTTAAAAACTCGTTTTAACTGGCAGCGAAGCGAGGTACTACAATTCGGCATAATTTGTCTCATAACTATCGCGGGTTTTAACTTTAATCGATTGTTATTAACAGATCCAGTTCAAGCAGCGTTTCCTGATATTGATCGATCACAATATGTGGAAAGTGAATGGGCTATATAGATTAGTCGACGTTGCTAATTATTTCCATCAGCTAGCAACAGAACAGGGATTTATAATTGTAGTCCGTGATCGTAATGCTAGTCCATTAAATGAAGGGTTAGAGTTGATTTTTATGCACGAGGAAGTTCCGATTTTACTAATGGAAGTAGATTTAGGGACTGATCTCAGTCAATTTGCAGGACAATTAGCATCGCAATCAGCGCCCGTTTTTTTTGTTATTGATCGCTCAGCTAGTGATGACCACCTTACAGATATCCAAGGGCTTGTCACCCTAACTCCTGTAGCTAACTTTCCTAAACCCAACCATATTCGACAATTTGAAATTTATCAGGTTACGCTGAATTAATCTAATTAAACCGTAAAGTTAGCACAATTTAGTTTATACATTCTTTCAGGAAATTAAAATGCCAAAACGAAATGATATTCAATCTATTCTTATTCTCGGGGCCGGGCCAATCATCATCGGCCAAGCCTGCGAGTTTGACTACAGCGGGGTACAAGCCTGTAAGGTCCTCAAAGCGGAGGGGTATCAAGTCATTCTGATCAACAGTAACCCGGCGACCATTATGACCGATCCTGAATTTGCCGATGCGACGTATGTTGAACCGCTAACTGTCGAGTTTGCCGAAAAAGTGATTGAGGCAGAGCGACCTGACGCCATCTTGCCGACGGTTGGGGGGCAAACGGCCCTCAACTTGGCCGTCGATTTGGCCCAGGCTGGGATTTTGGAAAAGTACGGGGTGACCTTGCTAGGGGCCTCGCTAGAGGCAATGCAGCTCGCGGAGGATCGCCAGCTATTTAAGGATGCGATGCGCGAGATTGGCCTGAACACCCCACAGAGCATCGTGGCTGATGGGCCAGACAAGGCCTTGGAACTAGCCGCACGAGTCGGCTATCCGCTCCTCGTCCGGGCCAGTTTTACGCTGGGCGGCACTGGGGGTGGTATTGCCACCAATGAAGCCGAACTCATTCAGGCGGTCGAGCATGGCTGTCGCAACAGCCCTGTTGGGGAAGTGTTAGTGGAGCAATCAGTGTTGGGCTGGAAAGAGTTTGAGGTCGAGGTGATGCGCGACCGTGCCGACAATTTTGTGGTGGTTTGCTCGATTGAGAATTTGGATGCGATGGGTGTTCATACTGGCGATAGCATCACTGTTGCCCCAGCCCAAACCTTGACCGACAAAGAATATCAACGACTGCGAGATGGCTCACGGGCCGTGCTAACCAAAGTGGGTGTAGAAACAGGTGGGAGTAATGTTCAATTTGCTGTCAATCCTGCCGACGGCGAGTTAGTCGTCATTGAGATGAACCCCCGCGTCAGCCGCTCATCGGCCCTCGCCTCTAAAGCA
Source organism: Phycisphaerae bacterium (assembly GCA_028285035.1). The sequence goes on along the minus strand of JANQQF010000120.1, from coordinate 18,342 downwards.
ACGGGCTTCCCGATTGCTAAAATTGCGGCTCTGCTCGCCGTCGGCTACACGCTCGATGAAATCCCCAACGATATCACCCGCGAAACACCAGCCAGCTTTGAACCCAGCCTCGATTATGTCGTGGTCAAACTACCGCGCTGGGCCTTTGAAAAGTTCCCTGGTGTTGACCCAGTTCTGGGTCCGCAGATGAAAAGTGTGGGCGAGGTGATGGCCATTGGCCGAACGTTCAAAGAGGCGCTGGGCAAAGGTTTGCGAGGGTTAGAAGTCGGTGAATGGCGGGTAGAGGTCGACGATTGGCAGACAGAGATTGATAAACTCAAAACTCCGACGCGGGAACGACTGTTTCAGGTGATGGCCTGCCTACACGCGGGCGCACCACAGGAAGCTGTCGTCGAGGCGACGAGCTACGATGCCTGGTTTGTCGATCAACTCGCTCAAATTGTGGAGATGGAGCAGGCGATTGCGGCTCAAACGCTCGACGCGTTCCCGACTCATCTGTTACGCCAAGCCAAACGTCTTGGCATCTCCGACGACACGATTGCCAAACTCATCGACAAAGAGGCCATCTCCTCCACCGATATTCGCAAAAAGCGACTCGACCTCGATATCATGCCTGTTTATCATCGCGTTGATACCTGCGCCGCCGAGTTTGAGGCGCACACGCCTTATCTCTATTCGACCTACGAAACCCAATGTGAGGCCCAACCCACGGATCGAAAAAAAGTGATGATTTTGGGCGGGGGACCGAATCGAATTGGGCAGGGCATCGAGTTTGATTACTGTTGTGTCCACGCTTGTTTTGCCTTGCGCGAGGCGGGCTATGAAACGATTATGGTCAACTGTAACCCGGAAACGGTCAGCACCGATTACGATACGGCCGATCGCCTCTACTTCGAACCACTTACGCTGGAGGATGTCCTCAACATTATCGATGTTGAAAAGCCAGATGGCTTGATTGTTCAGTTTGGGGGACAAACGCCGCTTAATTTGGCAGAGGGCTTGGCGGTAGCAGGCGCCCCCATTTGGGGTACTTTGCCTGAGGCGATTGCAATGGCTGAAGATCGAGAGCAATTTGATGCCTTGCTGGATGAATTAGGCATCGACCGTCCCCCGAACGGCACCGCGATGAACTTGGCGGAGGCCCAAGCGGTTGCGGCCAAAATCGGCTACCCCGTTCTTGTACGACCTTCCTTCGTACTCGGCGGGCGAGCGATGGCCATCGTTTATGACGAAGATGCCTTGGAAAGCTATGTCAATGAGGCAATTGCAGCGGCACCAGGTAGACCAATTCTGATCGACCATTATCTAGAAGATACCTTTGAGGTTGATGTCGATGCGGTCGCCGATTGTGGATTGCCCGATGGTGGTCGGGTCGTGATTGGGGGGGTGATGCAGCACATTGAAGAGGCGGGTGTGCATAGTGGTGACAGCGCTTGTGTCTTGCCACCCTACAAAATCAGTGCCTATCATCTGAACATCATCAAAGATTACACCGAAAAATTAGGGCGGGCCTTGAATGTACGAGGCTTAATGAATGTCCAATATGCCATCAAGGATGATGTGGTATATGTGTTGGAAGTTAATCCACGGGCCAGCCGAACCGTGCCTTTTGTAAGTAAAGCGACCAATACGCCGCTGGCTAAAATCGCGGCCCGGGTGATGGCGGGTGAGTCACTAAAACAAATTGGCTTTATTCGGCAGCCACAAATCAATGGTTTCTTTGTCAAAGAGGCGGTGCTACCCTTCCGTAAGTTCCCTGGGGTGGATGCCATTCTTGGCCCAGAGATGCGCTCTACGGGTGAAGTGATGGGGCACGCTAACCGTTTTGGTGCCGCGTTTGCCAAGGCGCAAATGGCAGCGGGTGATAATTTACCTGAGCCAGATAAAGGGGCGGTCGTCATCAGCGTGAATGATTTTGATAAGAGTGCGGCCTTGAAGCTGGGCCGTGATTTATCGCGCCTAGGCTTTCGATTGATGGCCACCCATAATACGGCGGCGATGTTACGTCGAGTCGGGGTGAAGGTGCAGGCCGTGAACAAAGTAAGCGAGGGTGAACCCCATTTGGTGGATATGATGCGGGAAGGAGAGGTGTCACTGATCATCAACACCCCGCTCGGCTCGACCTCCTTTTCCGATGGACAACTCATTCGTAAAGAGGCCGCCAGCTTAGGCATCCCACTAGTCACCACCCTAACAGCAGCCCAAGCGGCGGTTAATGGTATCAAGGTGTTGCAGGAGGAGTCGCTGCGAGTACGAAGTCTACAACGGCATCACCAGTAGAAATGTAAAAAGTTTACTTGCCAGATTAAGGTAACTATAGATAATCGACACTAAGGAACGGAAAAGAATTAATGTCTGCACTTATAAGCTATCTGTAGCCTCAGAAATGCGGACATTAGTTAAGTGTTTGGCGGTTTATTTTAGAAAAATTTTAGTGGAATAACTGCCAAACCTTGAGATGTCACAGTTTCTTCCCGCTAACTTTAAACTGTGACACACTTAATCCTTAGTTCTAATCTCTATCAAGGATGATGATTTATGCTCAATGTTAATGAGATCGCCCCCAACTTTAAGCTCCTTAATGACGAGGGACAGCCAACCCAACTGACTGATTTTCGGGGGCAGTGGGTAGTGCTGTATTTTTTCCCAAAAGCGATGACCCCTGGCTGAACGATCCAAGCCCGTGGGGTCCGTGATGACTTTGCACAGTATGAAAACTTAGACGTGGTCGTGTTGGGCGTTAGCCCTGATACCGTCGCAGATCAGGCTCAATTTAAAGCGCAGGAAAAACTCCCCTTCACATTGTTGTCCGATGAAGCCCATACGGTGGCCATGGCTTATGGTCTCTGGCAACCGGATAGCGACCAGCAGTGGGTGCCTCGCACAACCTTCTTGATTAGCCCAGATGGAACAATCGAAGACATTTATGAGAAGGTCGATGCTAAAAAACACAGCACTTGGGTGTTGACCACCTTGGCTGATCTGAGTGGGTAAGTGAGCTGACTATGACCGAACAGATGACAGCCCAGAAAGTGACCGAACAGGATTGGCGAGATAGGGTACAATGGTATACACACCAAACTGTGACGGCCCGATTAATCAAGGGTATTGCTGCGCCTTTTTTCCAAATCATCGCCCGTTCTGAACATCATGGTGTAGAAAATATTCCAAAAAATGGCGGGCTTGTATTGGTCTGCAATCACATCAGTCTATTTGATGTCCCTTACATTGTTATTCAACTCCCTCGTCACCCCCATTTTATGGCGAAGAAGGAACTCTTCAAAGGTGCGTTTGCCTGGGTGGTCCGGATGTTTGGCGGCTTCCCCATCAATCGAGGCGAGCGTGATACCTGGGCGATGGAACAATCCGGGCGGGTACTGGGCGCAGAACAGGTTTTGTTTATGTTTCCTGAAGGGACCCGCAGTGGGCAGGAAGCCCAGCTTAAACGCGGAAAAATCGGGGCTGTCAGATTAGCTTTGGAGCACCAGGTTCCAGTTCTCCCGATGTCTGTGTTGGGCACCCAGCATATTGAGTGGGGTTGGCGAAAAAATCACATCACCCTACACTTTGGCGAACCCATGGATGTCGTGGCAATGGCCGGTGAACCACCCTACTCGAATGAGACGCTTCAGGACATCACCGATCAAATGATGCAGAGAATTGCTGCAATGCTTCCTCCTGCTCATCGGGGGTATTATGGGGAAGATTAAGATTGAGGTTATTTCAGGTGATAAAAGATAGCGAGTTTTTGTTTTTGCGGTAAATGGTAATTGGTAAATAGTAATTGACAGTATCTTAAGGTTATCAGTTTATCAATTACCGTTCACCAATTATTGAGTTTAGGATCACAATGGTTATCTACTTCTCTTCCTTCAAGAAAGCAATTCAAGCTTTAAAGCGCCTAGCCTTTAACACGACAGTTGCCTTGGTCATCATCCCCTTTATCTTACTGATCGTAGTCGGAACGGTCGGCTACATTTGGCTTGAGGGCTGGTCTTTTCTGGATGCGCTCTATGCCACAGTCATTACGGTCACCACGGTCGGCTATGGTGATTTTACCCCCCAGACCCAAGGGGGCCGCATCTTTGCCATTTTCTTTACTTTGATTGCCATTGGTTTGGCTGGATACGCTATCTCAACGATGGCGGCCTTGGTGATTGACTATGAAGCAACCCGACTGCAACGCGGAATTGAGGAGCGTCGTATGAAACGTATTTCTAATTTACAAGATCATATGATTATATGTGGAGCCACCGTGATTGGGCATCGGGTGGCGAATGAATTCTACCAGCATAAAACGCCATTTGTCATCATTGAGCAAGACGAAGAGAAATTAAAGTGGGCCTTCTTGTGGATGAATCAAAGTTATGTTAATAAGCGTCGGCAAGATTGGGAGCACTTGGCTGAGGTTGACTTTTCAATTGAGGAGAAAAAGAGTGCGGCTGAGTTGGCTGATGAAATGGGCATTCTTTATCTGCTAGATGATCCGACTGACGAACAACAGTTGCGGCGAGCTGGCATTGAACGAGCCAAGGGTTTGGTAGCGACCCTGGCAGATGACCGTGATAATTTGGGCGTGGTGCTCAGCAGCCGGGATCGGGCCAAGCGGTTGAATAACCCCAATTTACGGATCATCGCCGCTGTTTCTAATGAGATGAATATGCACCGTATGTATTTGGCTGGGGCCGATAAGGTGGTTTCACCCAATATCATTGGCGGGTTTCAAATCGCGACCCACCTGCTCAGTCCCAACGTTGGCGAATTTTGGGATGAGATGGTCTTCCAAAATGATGAGCTTGTCCGATTTACCGATATGCCCTTGGCCCAACATCCTGAATTGGTTGGGGAACCCGTCCAAACCATTAATCAAGACCCAACCCAATTTGTAATCGCCATTAAGCGAAATCAGACTTACACCTACACTCCTGAGCCAACCGAGGTTTTGCAAGGCGATGATGTGGTCATTGTGGTTAAAGTCTCAAAGAATGGAAATTCAAGCACAGATTAAAATTTTGATTGATATAGACGTTGTTTAATGAAATTATGCGTCAGCAGCTAACAAGGTAGCAAAGTCGCAGGGTCACATTTCTTCATTTTTGTACCCCTGCGTCATTGCTACCTTGTTACACGTTAGTCGATAAATTTTTCTTCAAGGTAGATCCAAATCTACATTGATACCCTATGCAAACCTAGGTTAACTCAATCGTCTTCCAATGCCCTGAACGGAAGCGGAAGAAGTAAATGGCTGATAGTCCGGCTAGGTAGATCAATGCGCCGACCCAAGCCCCCCAGATGCCTGTATCAAGCGGGAAGATCAAAATCCAGACGAGGGGAATAAATACTCCCCAAGCAAAAATTAAGCGGGTAAACATCGTGAAGCGGGTATCCCCAGCTCCGTTGAGCGCCCCAGCGAGAACAATGCCTACAGCATCAAAAACCTGATAGAGAGCGACCAACTGCAACACCAGAACACCAGCGTCAATCACCGTCCGTTCCTCAGTAAATATACGCATTAACGCCTCAGGGGCAATCAAATAGCTCAAACCAATGAGGCCCATCCCAATCATCGCCACCACCGAAGCCCGATAGCCCACACTTTCAGCCACATCAGGCTGTTTTGCCCCAAGATATTTTGCCACCAAACTGGACGCAGCCATATTGATGGCAAAACCAAAGGTAAACGAGATACTCATATATTGCAGCGCAATTTGATTAGCCGCCAGAATATCCGTTCCTAAGCGGGCAATCAAGGCAAAAAAGGCACTAAATGAGGCAATCTCCACAAAATCGCCCATTCCCATCGGGACCCCAATTTGTAATACACCTTTGATCTCAGACCAAGAGGCAATGCGAATTTTACCCGTCCCAAATTTCCGACGGTTCGTTCTACTCCACAAAATCGCTGCGCTGAGCATGAGGTTGACCGTATTGGCCAGCACGGTCGCATAAGCGGCCCCAGCCACACCCAGTTGGGGTGCTCCCAGATTTCCAAGAACCAGTATCCAATCAAAGAAAATGTTGGTCAGCACTGTCACCCAAGCCAAAATCATCGGCGTGCGGGAGTCGCCACGGCCCACCAAGAAACCCCAAACAACCGTACTAAACATGACTAACGGAATTTCAAAGGCACGGATTTGCAGATAGGTGGTCCCCAGTTCACGTACGGTCGGGCTATCTGCCGGGGCGGCCACCGACATCAGGAGGCTGAATAGCCAAGGCAGGGCTAACACGGTTAGGGACAGCCAGGCAATCATATTCAAGCTGCGCCACACGGCCTCGCCGATTTTGGCATCATCTCTTGCACCGTGTGCCCGACCAATAAAAACAATGGTGCCATTGGCCGTCCCACGGAACAACATCAGCACAGCAAAAAACATCACTACCGATAAACCCACGGCAGCAAGTGACTCGGTGCTAATTCGGGAGACGAAATAGGTATCCACGACACCAAGCAGTGTTTGCGAGATATTCTGCAAAACAAGCGGACCGGCCAACACCAAAACTTCCCAGGTAAGGCCACCCTGATTCTGCGATTCAGATTGGTTTTCCATTTTTATAGCATTGGACTTTCTGTAAGGTAGATGATCTTTCACCTGCCTTACTTTTTACTATTTGATAAAATCCAGAATTTCCTCGGCTGTAAACGGCCAGCCTAATTCTAGTGATTGATTAGGAGTAGTTAAAACGGGGACACGTTCACCATAGAGTGCAGCAGCGCGACTATTTTCGGGGAGGTCAATGTCAATCTTTTCAATGATAAGGGAGACATCAAGGTTCTCGATAATTTGATAAGCATCCTCACACAGATGACAGTTAGATTTGGTGTAAAAATTTAGGGTCTTCATCATGGTAGCGGGGACAATACAACAAAAGCCGGAGATAATCAAATCCCCGGCTTGGATCGGTAATTCGTAAATTGTAATTGATAATTACGCAGTGGCTTGTTGACTAGCGGCGGTGACACCAGTTAAGTAGCCGATGTAAACAGGTACGAGTGGGAGTACACAGGGGGACAAGAATGAGAGCAATCCCGCAGCGAAGGCAATCGGCATTGTTAGGCCGAAAGATGAAGCAAGTTGTGTTTCCACATCATACAGAAATTCGGGATGCAGACTGACAAAGAATTGGTTGAGTGTGCTAAATGAACCGAAGAGGAGCAGCGCACCAAGGGCGATTAGCAAAATAGCACTAACTTTCTCAACGATGGGGATGTAACGATTGAGACCACGAATTGAGCCTGACGCTTTGCTCAAAAGCCAAGCCGCAATTAAGAAGGGAATACCCAAGCCCAACGCATAGGCAAAGAAGAGCAAAGCGGATTGGAACAACACACCGGTAGGATCAGCCCCACGGCTAGCATTAAGTGAAAGGCCAAAAATGGCACCCAAAAGTGGGCCGATACAAGGGGTCCAGCCGGCGGCGAAGGTCATCCCAACCACGCCAGAACGAATATAGCCGGGTGATTGACCGTGCCCGGATTGTTTACGTCGTTCGGGGAGGATGATAAGATCCATCCGATAATCAATATTGGCTAGAAATTCGCTGTCCAAGGTGCGGGCTAGCCATTTGAGCAACCCCGACATGTGAATACCGAGGATTAACAACAATAATCCGCCGATAAATACTAATGTATCGATAATTCGACCTTGACTGAAGCTTCCTAACAGCAAGCCTGCTGTAACTCCCAAGGCCACAAATACGACGGTAAATCCGCCTACAAACATAAAAGCATGCCCCATTACTTGGCTTCGTTGAATAACAGTTGGGGTGCTGACTGCGCTCTTGTCTTGAATTGCAACGCTCATAAGAATGTTCCTTTCCTGATAATATCGTTAGTTTTTCTGGTTATTATTATCAGATGATCAAGTCCTACCGATTGTAAGAGCTAGGTTGTAAATCCTCTGTAAGCTATCATACATCCACTTGATCATCTCAAATGTGTTCTTTTATGATCTAATTGTATGACGGAAATATGAAAATTTTCTTACAATCAAAGCTCAATTTTACCCCAATTATTACTCTTTCTCATCTTCGTTTAATTTTTCCAACATTTCCAGGTCTTTTTGTAAATTACGTTGGCGGCTGACCAGACTGTAAACGAAGCCAAAGGTAATCAGCCAAAAAACGGCATAGCCTGCCGCTAGAAAAGAGATGTCGCCCATTTTTTAATTATCCTTAAATCGATGATGGTGTTAGGCGTAATAATTTCGTAATCGCACATTTTGGAGACGTAAATGGTAATTAGGGATTAGTAATTAAGGTATTTACTAAAAAATTGCTAATTGCCATTTACTAATTACCACAAACTATCGATACAACATTTTATATTTTAACCGCTCAACTCGCCGCGTCAGATTTTCAAGGCGAATACGGTGATACATCAGTGTGATGTAAAAAACAGTAAAGGCAAAGAGACAAAAGTATAAGGTAAATTCGATGCTATCAGACATCCCAAAGCCACCCATCGCACTCTCTTCATTCTTGCCCGGCAAAACAACCGCTGGATGAATGGTACGCCACCAACGAATGGACATCCAGTTGATGGGGACAGACAAAGCGGCGACCAGGGCGTAAACGGCGGCAAATCGAGCCCGTTGCTCGGGATTATCAATCGCGCCACGTAGCATCAGATAACCGATGTAGAGTAGCCAAGCAATGGTTGAAATGGTGAGTCGAGGGTCCCAGGTCCACCACACATTCCAGGTGGGTTTTGCCCAAATTGAGCCGCTAATGAGAACCATCGAAAAGAAGACCAGCCCAATCTCCACTGATGCCAAGCCCCAAATATCCCATCGCTCTTGCCGAGTAATGAGATACAAAATGGACGAAGCCGCCGCCATAATAAAAGCAACAAACCCAAGCCAGGCAGATGAGACGTGGAAATAAAAAATGCGCTGGGCATAACGCTCTGGGGCCGAGGTCAGGTTGACCGAGTCCGGTGCCCAAATTAAAGCCATATAAAGCGCAGCCAGCATCAGGATGCCACTGGCAATGGTTAAACTCAAGCTCCAGTTGAAGCCTTGATTTTGGGGTGTATTTGATTGAAGTGTTGTACTTTGTGTTGCCATTTTTTACTCCTCAACAACAAATTCAAACAGGATAAATGAAATTGCGATAAAAATTATATCAAACGCGATCAATAACGCCAACCAATGACTGACCTCCGCCAAGGGGAGGCGATCCAGTACAGCTCCAGTAAGTCGGACCGATGATAGCAGGACAGGTACAACAACTGGAAACAGCATAATCGGTAGCATCACCTCACGCGCACGGGTATGCACAGCCATTGCCGAGAATAATGTTCCCACGCCAGCAAAGCCGATTGTTCCTAAGATAACGATACCGACCAAGTAGGGTACTGTGTCTAAGGGTTGGTTGAATAGGATGATGAAAAAGGGAAGGATGACGATCTCAACGATACTAATGAAGAGAACATTGCCAATCATTTTGCCCATATAAATCGCGCTACGATCCACGGGGGCCAACAACAACCCATCGAGTACACCCCGATCCTTTTCCATCACAAAACTACGATTGAGGCCAATAATCCCAGAAAAAGCAATCGCCACCCACAATACGCCTGGGGCCAAAGCTCGTACATTATCCGCCCGTAAATCAAACGTGAAATTAAAAATCAAAATGACCAGCAACGAGAAGACAAACATCGTGCTGACCATCTCCTTCGTGCGGAGTTCAGTCGTCACATCTTTATTGATGATCGCTCCGACTTTACGAAGATAGCTACTAAAGCCACCACTTGGAGCCGATGTCGTCGTTGATTGGGTTAGGGAGTCAATTTGTTCAGCCATTAAGCGCTGATTATGCCATCGCGGTTAGGGGATGTCAATATGGTTTGAGAGGGAGGGCAGAATGGGTGGTTAATAGAACTTCAAAGGGAATGGATATTCCTTATCTTATTTGGAAGGCTGGAAGGTTGTTTTATGCCCAACCTTCCAGCCTTCCAACAACAAAAAGGTGTATATATTTGCAAACAAGAACTCATTATCCCCCTGCGCCAAACGGCCAATCAGGCAGCGGCTCGCGGCGTTTGAGCCATTCGGTGGGGATATCATCGATGCCTGTATGAGCTGCAACGATGCCACCGACGATGGCACAGTTAGTATCGATATCGCCACCACCGCTGGCGGTGAGCCAAATAGGCCGCTCGCGCCGACCCGCCACGATAATCCTTTTTGGATATTTGGCAGTAATCGATACATCGCCGGACCATACCCTCGGGTGGGATCAAAATGGTCGGCGAAACTTTGGGCTAATTTGTCTTGGTCGATTGTGCCATATTCGAGCAGGGTCTCGATGACCGACAACGCCATTTGCGTATCATCAGTGTAATCCCAACGACCGCCGGGCAGAATACGATGTCGAATCATATCGTGGAATGACCGCTGGGCAAAAGTGGTATGTCCTTGAAAAAAGAGGCTTCACCAAAGGCATCGCCAATAGATAGGCCTTCGATGGACCAACGGGTTCGGGTGTGTTGTTCGGAGTTCATAACTGGTTCGGTTCCTTAAATTAGGATTGACTATGATTTAAGAATAACAAATTTTAGAGTGTTTGGGTTTGACGTTGGGGTAAGTGGTAAATATCCGATTATGCGCATTAGTAATTGTTACATTTTAGAGTGTCATGCCCGAATGATTTTGTCGGGCATCCACGGATGCGCTAACGATGGACTCCCGCCAAAAGCACGCGGGAGTGACATAATCCACCCCATTTTTCGGAATACGCATAATCGATTAAATAGTAAATGGTAATTCTCCCTACGCTTACACGATTACCATTTACCAATTACTGTTTACTGATTTTTAAGCCTCACTATCTTCCTTATTCCCCTCACCGGATGGCAAGGACAGTCCCAGATGATTAGCTAAGCCGAGAGTCTGGGTAAGGAATGCAGCGAGGGTATCGAATGTGCCATCGCCATTACCCGTTTGGAGCACTTTCAGTTCCTGAATATCAGGCATCTGCTCGGCCAGTTCGGGGAGCTTTTCAATCAAGCGAAGGGTCAGATCACGCTCGTTGATTAAATTTTGCACTTCTTGTTGCAAACGGGCCAGTTCAATTTCCCGCTCTCGTAATTCCATAGCGAGACGATCTTTGTCGGCTTGTAACTCGAGCTTGAGCTTGGCTTCATCCCGTTGACGCGCCAACTGTGCTTCAAGCTTTTGCGCAGCCAAGGCAGCGGATTGCTCCTGCACCTGCGCGGCTAACTCGGCCTCCAATTGTTTGAACGTCTTCTCTTGTTCAATGCGTTCTTCTTCGGCAGCTAATCTGGCTTGGGCCAGACGAGCTTCTTCCTGCATCGCTTGAACTTGCTCTTCAATTTCGAGGCGCTTCTTTTGAGTCGCCACTCGCTGCTCAGATTCCTGTTTGGCTAATGTAGTCTGTGCCTCTAGCTCCAACTTTTCGCGCTCAGACTCTTGCGTTCGAGAAAAACGACGACTTTCTTCGGCGAGACGCAGCTCAGCGGCTTCGGTCTCTTTGGTTTGGGTAATCCGTTCGATTTCAACTTGAGTTTCAGCCTCGCGGGTTTGGACAGCCTGTTTTGTCTCTAGCTCTTTCTTTTTTATCTCATCCTGACTGGCTAGGTAACTGATACGGGCGGTTCGTTCCTTCTCATGACGGAAGGGGGCTTGTAAATCCTCCCACAATTTTTGGGAGCTAACGATGGCTTCTTTGATCTGGACTGTCACAATTTTGATGCCCAGCCCTTCATTCACTTCGCCACCTTGCTGGCGGCCTTCAGCTACTGCCTTAAGACGAGTCGTCAGCTCTTCAATGACCGGGGCCTTATCGGTCAGAACTTCTTCCACGGTCATTGTTGAAATTTTATCCTTGATAGCGGCCTCGGTTTGCTCACCTAACTGCGCATTGACAATACCTAGGGGATCCCGACTATCAGAAATATCCAGTTTACGGTAAGCCACGGAAAAATCGTCAATTTGCCACTGAACATAGGCCAACACATTGATCCCCTGCTTCTCTTTGCTAATACAGTTGGCGACTACCCCGATTGTCTGCATTGCGGCGGGTACGATTAGGTAGGCATCGGTGTTAGCATTGTAGCGAAATGAGGTTCCCAGCCCGATCGTTTTGACTTTGCCCATGCGGGTATGAACAACATAGGCGTTGGGAGGAGCAATCACGCGCTTCCACAACCACGTTCCAGTCTCCCGGACTTGCAGTGGTTCTTTTTCGAGTTGCATTTCTTCGGACGATTTTATCAGATTATTCATCATCATTTGGCTATAACTCTCTTTTTGTGGTTTTCCTGGGGCGGCAGGTTTTCTAGCTCTTTGCTGAGCAGGCATCGGTGATGGGGCAGCACGTCTTAACATTGCCCCATCATCAAGCTCTGCATCAAACAACGCTTCAGTAGCAGGGGCCTCTTCAATTTCATCAATATCAAGCATCTGTTGATTTGGCATATTTTGCTCACGAAAGACATTTGCTGCGGCTTTTCGTTTTGCGCTCATCAGGCTACTCCTTTCAATGGGGATTCAATTGGTGACAATGTTCTAACGATATGGTATAGGAAAAGGTTCCGAGCGTAAAGGGGATTTGTGGGGGAGAGGGACTAATTTTGAGGTTGAGATTGAAGGGCAAAAGCGAAACGTGATACATGTTATGTTTCTTTTTAATGCCTCACGCAACACGTTTCAGACAACACGTGCTGTGTTTCTCACTCGTCTCGAGCTAAATTCCTAAGCAACCGCCGAATGCCTCGCTCGTACAACATCTCATCCTGCCACGAGGAAAAATCGCCAATGAAACGGGCCCGGCGAATGTAGGCGGCCCAACCAATTTGACTGTTCATGACAGCGTCATCGGCCCGAATGGGAAAGAGAACAGGCTCTTTACACTTTTCCTCAACCTCAATTGCCGACATCACTGCACTTTCGATGTGAGTGTTTTCGATCGAAGATGCTGAAAGAATGATCAACAATTTATCGTGCTGGGGGATGCCTATATCAGCAACATTCAAACGTTTGTCACCCCAGCGCGCATCCTCTGGCGCGTACCAACACGTAATTTTGTGATTGGTGAGGGCTTGATAAATCTGTTCGGCCAGAAATTCATCTTGGGGATCGTATACGATGAAGCAAGAGTAGTAGTCACTGACCTCAAACGATGCAGGCTCGACAGGGCTTGCTGTGTTACCTGGCTCGATGATGTATGGCTGATGGCGGGCAAATCGTGCAGGATTTTCTGTTTCGGCCCAAGTCAAGAGTTGTTCTATTAAGTCTCGTCGCAGTGCGTGGTCGATGATGACTCGCAAAATTTTTGATTTAGGGTCACGAGGGTCAAGATCATCATAGGTTGTTTTGAAACCAGACTCATACGCGCAAAAGTCGAGCAAGTCTTCTTTGCTAAAGCCTTCGGTCAATAACTTATGAATTTGCCAGAGGTTGTAGCGCATTATTCACCCGCTCCTAAAGGATACTACATTTATTATACAGCAAAAAAGGCCTACACTCGATTTGAACGTAGACCTTTTATAGGATAACGTAATTTACCCTTGAAGCTTTGGTACCTTGTAACGCTTCAGGGATTTCTCGCTGGCGCTCGAAATGACAGGTCCATAAACCTTGTTACCCTGCATCCCTGTGACCTTGCTACTCTGTTACCCTACTTCAACACAACTGGCAAATGCAACTGCGCTCCTCCCACCAACAAGGTAGCCGAGGTGGTCTGAGTGAACCCGCCGCCGGTGGCGGTGATGGGCAGGGTGATGAACTCACCGGGGATGAGGGGAGAGATGACGTGGGTGCTGGTGACGGTGAGCGTGGCTTGACCGGGCGGAGTCAGGCTAGTGATGGACAAGCTGATTTCAACATTGGTGGATGAGGTGCTGGCTTGGAGGGTGATGGTGTCAGTTGTCGTGCTGCTCACATCAATTTGATAATTCGTCATCGCCCCAACATCAATGGCTTGAGAGGTGGGGGAGACATTGAGGGTGAGGCTACCTTCGGAGGCTCCGATGCTGGGGGATGAGCCACGAGCGTTACCCAAAATGTCATCACTGGGGGCTTGGGTCGCATTGGCTGCGCCGAGGACAGGGCTACCCACACTGGGCGAGCCATATTCCGTCACCAATTTCTCAAAGGCCGCCCGAATCGTGGTCGAGCCCCCGGCAAATTGGCTGGAGCCTTCATGCCAACGGGGGACAATCAAGCTCGTTTGATCGCCCAACAAGGGATCGGCCTCAATACGATTGGCATCGTTGGTGAAATTGACCGTGTCATTGGTTGGATTGCTGGGGATAGTGGCCCCACCATTCCAAAAGAGGTTGTTGTCCAGAGTGAATGAGGTGGTCTCACCAATGGGGGTATCAGAAAAGTCGTTAGATCCACTGCCATTGGACCCCATCGTGCCCGTCGGGTCAGACCAGATGTTATTATAGAAGAGAATATTCTCATTGGCTGGATTACTCCCCTCGGTGTTCAGACGCATCGCAAAGGCCAAAGCAGGCATATCACCAACCACAGTGTTATTGCGGAAGGTGATATCCTTACCCCCCTTCACCCCAAAGGGTGCTCGCATCACATTACTTGAATTACCAAGCATCAGATTATTTTCGACCAGCACATTTTCGGCCTCAAAATATGAATTGCCATCCTCACCAACCAAGACGAAGTTACTTCCAGTTGATCCTTCCCAATTCAGGAAGATATTACGCCGAACCGTAATGTCTTTGCTGCCCAAATTGGTATCATCAGTGCCGTTGCTGTCTTTGATAACGATGTATCCGCTGGTGTCGTTGTTGTTGGTACGCCCACTTCCCGCAAAGTCATTAAAGAAAATGTTATCCTGAATAATCACATCTGTAACACTGTTGACATCGATGTGCTCATCACTACCACTTTGGTTATAGAACATATTACCTTCAACCGTGATATTTCCCGCCCCATTGTTAATTTTGAGGACATCATTGTTGTAGCTGTCGTGTAGAATGTTATTCCGCAAGACAATGTCACTCACCTGGGCGTCAGAACCACCATTGTCCCCGTTAAAATCACCGAGCAGGTCTTGAATCTGGATAACCAAGGCTCCGGCACTTGAAGATTGGTGGGCAATATCAAACCCTTCCATCGTAATCTTCTTCCCGTAATACGAGCGAACGACCGTCCCATCATAACGAAGACGAGCCAGATAGGGCACCTCAGCCGTCACGGTGATACCTTGGGTGAAGACCCGGTCGAGGGCGACTTGGTCGGTATAGGTTCCCGATTTGACGATGATAGTACAACCATCACTGGTGTTATTGACCGCGTAGGTGATACTAGCCCAAGGCGTAGTCTCGCTACCATCACCGGTCGTATCATTCCCTGTCGTGGAAACGTAGTGCGTGCAGTTGGTCTTGGCCTGTGCAGGGGTCAACCAGCCATACAGGGCGAAGAAGATCAGCGTGCTACAGGTCAGACAGAAAACAAGATGGGGTCGAATTTTTCGAAATTTCATTTGAAGCCTCCTCTAAATATAAATAGGTTTGTTGTACTTTTTGGTAACTACAGTTCAGTCACAAAGTATGCTATACTTTTAAATGCGATTGAAAATGATCAGGTTTCAGACTTCAATGTAGCAAATATGACGTCTGCCCAGATCAGCAAAAAGAGTCGGTTTTATAAAAAATTTTAATAAAGTAAGGGGTTTTGTTGAATATTAGAGGCTAGAGCGTCTAGATTGTTACCGATACTACATTTTTCTGACGATAATCGTAGGGCGTATTGCGTAGTTAGTAGGATGTAAAAGTAAGTTCACGCTACGCAATACATGTCAGGATAATCTATAAATCGTTGCCTCAAAATTTCAGCATCCCAGAAAATTGATCACACCCATGGATGAAACAATCCCAATTCGACCAGAGCCGCTACCCAAAGATGAAATTTTGATTGTTGATGACAATGTTGCGAATTTACAGCTTCTCTCGGCGATATTGAGTGAAAAAGGCTATGCGGTTCGTAGTGCAGCAAATGGAACGTTGGCCTTGCAGGCGGTTGAGACTGCGGTGCCGGATATAATTTTGTTAGATATTGATATGCCGGATATGAATGGCTACAAGGTTTGCAAACGCATCAAAGCGCAAGAGGCCAGCCGAGATGTTCCGGTGATCTTTCTCAGTGCACTCGGCGAGACTCTGGACAAAGTCGAAGCCTTTTCCATCGGCGGCTCAGATTATATTTCGAAGCCATTTGAAATCGAAGAGGTCCTCGCTCGGATTGAAAATCAGCTAGCGCGGGGACGATTGCAAAAGGAGCTGCAACAGGCGAACGATGAGCTTGAACAACGGGTGGCTAAGCGAACCGAAGCCTTGGTGGCCGTGGTCAATCGGCTTGAAGAGGAGATCACGGAGCGAACCCGGGCTGAAGCGGCCTTGCAACAATACACTGATCGATTGCACATTTTGCAGCAAATCGACCGGGCAATTCTAGCAGCTCAATCTCCAGCCACACTAGCTCAGGTAGCGGTCACTCATTCACCGTCTCTTATCCCTTGCCAATGGGCAGGGATGATTACCTTTGAGCCTGAAGTTAATGAGGCGACAGTATTGGCAGTTAACAGTGAAAGACCATCGCCAATTGAAGCGGGGGAACGTTTGTCGCTGGATACATTTGACGAGGTTAACAAGCTAGAGGGGCAGCTCCTCGTTGAGGATTTCACCTCAGAAACACCACGAACCATCCTGGATGGAACCTTACAGAATATGGGACTGGCCTCTCGTATTTTGGCCCCGCTTGTTTCTCGTAACAAATTATTAGGCTATTTAGAGTTGGCGGCTGAAACACCTGGTATATTCAGTGTTGAACACTCAGCAGTTGCGGAAGAGGTGGCACGTCAGGTTGCTCTAGCCTTGGAAAACGTTCGATTACACGCCGAAACACAGCGTCGCACCAAAGGTTTGGCAGCCATCAACAATGCCGGACGGGCGATGACCTCAACCTTGCAGCTAAAAACTGTATTGGAACAGACAATGGCTGAGGTACGAACCTTGCTCGAAGCAGAGGGGGCCTCTGTATTGCTGTACGATCCAGATTTGAATGATCTCGTTTTTTCAACTGTTGCGGCACCGGATGCCGAGTTGTTAACTGGCTTGCGGCTCCCCTTGACCGAAGGAATCGCCGGGTGGGTGATGGAGAAAAACGAGCCGGTGATGGTCGACAACGTCCAGACTGACCCTCGTTTTTCCGACCGCATTGATAATTTGACGGGATCAAAAACCAACTCTCTCGTCGCGGTACCACTAACATATAAAGATAAAGTGCTCGGTGTGGTTGAAGTGATAAATCGGGTCGGCGAAAAATTTCGTCCGCAAGATATGGAGATGTTACAAGCGCTAACCACCTCGGCTGCTGTGGCCATTGAAAATGCCCGCTTGTACAAAGACCTCGAAGATCGAATGCAGGATTTGCAAGATGCTCAACGGCAACTAATCCAAAGCGAAAAGATGTCAGCTTTGGGACGATTGGTCGCCTCAATCACTCATGAAATCAACAATCCATTGCAATCGGTCCAAACCTGTTTGACGCTAACCCGAGAGGAAATGGAAGGCGATCGACGGCAGGACAAAATTGATCGGTATCTGGGTATCGTGGAAAGCGAAATTGAACGAGTCTCCACAATTATTCGTCGTATGCGTGACTTCTATCGGCCTGGTGCTCACGAAGGGATGCAAACTGTAGATGTTAATGAAACGATTGCCAGTGTTCTTGAGTTGACAGGCAAACAGTTACAACATAGTGAGATCGTCGTCGAGCAGAGTTTGGGGGAGAATTTACCTCAAATTGAGGCCAACGTCGATCATCTAAAGCAGGTCTTTTTGAATTTAATTTTGAATGCTGTGGATGCGATGCCAACCGGGGGTACTTTACAAGTCACTACCCGAAATACGCGCCTGAGTCTTGGCCCGAGCCGTGCCATCAAACCTGCGGTCCGCTTAGACTTTACAGACACAGGGGAGGGAATGTCAGCGGAAACCATGTCCCATCTCTTTGAACCATTTTTTACAACAAAGTCAGAAGGATCGGGCTTGGGCTTATGTATCAGCTACAGCATTATCGAAGCCCATCACGGTCAAATCTTACCGACCAGCGAGCTTGGTGTTGGTACAACCTTTTCGATTATCTTGCCAACAAAACAGCCTGTATAGCATTCAAGTCAAGGGGACCAACGCCCTGCATTGAAACACCAAAATCACTAGCCACTTATTATTTAGGAACCGATTATGCGAATTAAGTAGATAGACATTTTCAAATGTCATGCCCGAATGCTTTTGTTGGGCATCCACTAGTTTGTGAGCGATGGATTCCCGCCAAAAACGCGCGG
>JANQQF010000099.1 GCA_028285035.1 Phycisphaerae bacterium | reverse complement strand
ATAGACGAAGCAGTTAAAACCCGTAAAATCGATTTATGTCATCCCCGCGTGGTTTTAGCGGGGATCCATCGTTCGCTGCCCCCCGACCAGTGGATGCCCGACAAAAGCATTCGGGCAGGACAGGACTTTTTTATTCCGGTTTTTATTTGATTTCTCTATAAACAAGACTCCTTGTTCCCTGGATTATCTTAAAAAGTTTAGAAAGCTACGTCTGGGTCAGTCATATACAACGCCCTTACGGTTAAAAAACTCAGCCAGATTTCAGTCAGACTTCAGGGGGACGACAGGCAACATCGATACATCTAAGCTAGACTAGGAATGACTCTAGTCATGTATTCACACAAGAAAGGTTGCCTTCTATGACATCTCGGATCGCAGTTCTCATCATTGCTGTTTGTTGTATTGCACTTTTCACCACACTCCAACAGTGGCCTTCTGACCAAGCCAATGCTCAAGGATCGCCAGTTACCTGGCTTGTTTCGGTGAGTTCGGAGGGGACGCCCGCCTTTGGTGGTTCAAACCCTACCATTTCCGGCAATGGGCGCTTTATTGCTTTTGAGTCACATTCAAACAATCTTGTACCAAATGATACCAATGGAGATACAGATATTTTTGTGCATGATCGCCAAGCAGGCGAAACAACACGTATTTCCGTTGCCTCAGATGGAACGCAAGCTAACTCGCACTCTATTCGACCTGATATCACAGATGATGGACGATTTATTGCATTTTGCTCTAGTGCAACGAATTTAATACCTGGTGATACAAACAGGTACGCAGTTTATGTCCATGATCGGCAGATAGGTGAAACGATACCAGCCGATGTTGCTATTGATGGGGGATCACGTAATGGCACAATGGGGCCAAAAATAAGTATCAGTAATGATGGACGATTGGTGACCTTTAGCTCAACTGCGACTAATTTAGTCCCCGCTGATACAAACGATAAATCTGATGTTTTTGTCCGTGATCTACAAGCAGGAGAAACAACATTAGTGTCCGTCGCAACTGATGGCACGCAAGGCAATGACTGGTCTTGGAATGCTGTCATTGCTGATAATGGACGTTTTGTTGCCTTTCATTCTGATGCAACAAATCTTGTCCCAAATGACACAAACGGTTTCAAAGACGTTTTTGTCCGTGATCTACAAACTGAGGAAACAACACGAATCTCTATTGCATCTAATAGCACCCAAGGTAATAGCCACTCTTTCCTTTTAGATATTTCCAACGACGGTCGATTTGTAATGTTCTGGTCTTGGGCGAGCAATCTTGTGCCTAATGACACAAACAATGCCATTGATTTTTTTGTACATGATCGCCAAACAGGCGAAACAAGGCGAATCTCTGTTGCCTCAGATGGCACCCAAGCCATCGTGCCTACGCCAACCCCACGGACACCCGCCATCAGGGCTGGATCTGATACCTCGCAAACCAACTCACCCTCAGCTTTCTCAATGATGACTGAAGAACAACGTTACTTCGTCTTCGACTCTACAGCAGCTAATTTAATCTCTGATGATACAAATGAAAAAGAAGATGTTTTTGTTCACAATCTAGAAACGGGCGAGACAACACGGGTGTCCGTTGCTTGGGATGGAACTCAGGCAAATGATCATTCAATTCATGGATCAATTTCAGACGATGGTCGGTATGTAGCTTTTTTGTCTTGGGCATCTCTTGATTTTAATTATCCAGATGCCGGTGGTGTTTACATCCATGATCGGAGTGTTCCACCGCCCATAGATTTTGCGGCAATCAGCGGTCAGGTTACCGATTCGATGGGCAGCCCGATCTCCAATATTATGGCCGTTGCCTATCGGTTAGACTCGACCTGGTTCCCAGTCGCCCGTGGCTACACCACAACATCCGGCAACTATACCATCAAAAAATTGCGAGCTGGCACCTATCGGGTTCAGTTTGTCGACCTCAATGGGGCTTACTATTCGCAATATTACAACAATAAATCTACGTTAGAGGAGGCTGACAGCTTCGCAACCACACTTGACAACACCACCGAAAACATCAACGCCTCCTTAGTCGAGATACCCCCACCCCCAATCCGCATTGACGAAGGCTGTGGCCGGGTCGATATTAGCGACACAGGACTGATCTTTTTAGTATTTCCACCATTCTGTTCAGGAACCACAGAGATCAATGCCACCGTTACTTGCGAAAATGGCAGCACGCCCACCAATGTCACGTTCTGGCTCAACACCCAATCCTTCCCAATGACGGCAGTTGATGACACGTCTTACAACGTCACGCTCACAGTTCCGGATGATTTGCCAGATGGTGATATCGCGGTCAAAGTCACCACTCAATGCGGGAGCAAGGTGGAGACCCCGATTGAAGGTGAGGTGGGTCTCTACGACCCCAGTGGCGTTGTCACTGATGCTCAAACTCGCCAACCAATTCCTGGGGCCATCGTCAATTTGTTCGCCGTACCTGAGACCCTACCTGATGTGGGAAGCAGCTCTTTTGGCGATTGTCGAACCGTCAACAGTCGGCCCATCAGTAGCGGTGGACAGTTTGGGGCCTGGAGTGGGCTGAGCAGTGCCGAGCAGACCACCGGTCAATGGGTGCATCCCGCCTCGTTGGTCGGCAGCACTGTCGCGATTAGTCCGACCATTAATCCACAGGTGACTGGCCCTGATGGCCGGTATGGCTGGGATGTTAGCGCTGGTTGTTGGTATATCGAAGTCCGCGCCGATGGCTACCAGACTTTGGTCAGCCCATTGGTTGGCGTCCCCCCAGAGATCACTGATCTTGATCTGTCCTTACACAAAAATGTGGGGTATTTGCCTACGATTATCAAGACTCAATAGTCGTTTGCAATTTCCGGTAACAGCATAAAAGTCCGTACTCCTCAAAACTTCATCTGACTCACTTAATCATGACGAATTACAGCGCTGACTTTGTAGCGCAAGTTCTAATCATGTCATGATCCTCTTAAAATCATGTCATGATAATGCTAAAACAGAGAATTTCAGGCGAAAATTGAGCTAAAATCCTCCTATTTCTTCTATTTATAAATTGTATATCTTCTGATAAAATCAGAGTTATCAAGCAACAACAATTGAGGTAAAGAGAGGTGACCATCTATGAAAGCTCGCATCGCAGTTCTGACCACTACATTTTGCTGTATCATATTGCTCGCCACCCTCCAACAGTTACCCTTCAATCAGGTAAATGCCCAAAGCTCGGGTTTCACCTCCCTCATTTCGGTCAGCTTGGATGGTGGTACTGGAGATAACTACTCTATTCTCCCAGCCATCTCTGGTGATGGTCGTTATGTTGCGTTTTACTCTCATGTGTCAAATCTCGTGCCAGATGATGGTAATGGTTCTTTGGCCGATATTTTTGTACGAGATCGACAAACGAACAAAACAACACTTGTCTCAGTAGCTTCCGATGGGACTCAAGCGAATCTTGGCGTACGACAATGGGCTCCCGACATCTCTGATAATGGTCGATTTGTTACATTCGTATCTTCCTCCACCAATCTGGTTCCCGATGATACAAATGGTCATGAGGATATTTTTGTTCATGATCGTCAGACTGGTGAAACAACACGGGTCTCTGTCGCCTCTGATGGAACTCAGGCAAACAATGTGAGTTATTTCTCCACAATTTCTCACGATGGACGCCTTGTGACATTTGAATCTGCGGCTTCTAATTTGGTACCAAACGACACAAATGGAGATTGGGATATTTTTGTTCATGATCGTCAGACTGGTGAAACAACACGGGTCTCTGTCGCCTCTGACGGAACTCAGGCAAACGACTCATCTTTCAGTCCAGTCATCGCAGATGATGGTCGTTTTGTGGGATTTGAGTCCGAAGCAACTAATCTAACAGCCAATGACACAAATGGTAAAAAGGACCTCTTCATTCATGATTTACAGACTGGGGAGACAACTCGGGTCAACATCGCCACTGATGGAACCGAGGCCAATGAAGATGCTTTTCTCATAAATGTTTCTAACAGTGGACGATTTACGAGTTTCTACTCTTCGGCAACAAATCTCATCCCTGATGATACAAATGATGCGATGGATACATTTGTCCATGATCGACAAACTGGTGAAACAATACGGGTCTCTATCGCCTCGGATGGAACCGAAGGAATTGTTCCGCCCCCAACACCAGGGCTTGTGTCTCATGCCTCCGAATCCCATAGTAAAATATTGACTGAAGAACGTTTTATTGTTTTTAGTTCCGATGCAAACAACCTAGTTTCCAATGATAAAAACTATGCTACCGACGTTTTTGTTCACGATTTAGAAACACGCCAAACAAAACTGGCGTCTATCGCTTGGGACGGGGGGCCAATATATACTAATTCTTTTGCTGGAACAGTCTCAGATGATGGGCAGTTTGTTACCTTCGTCACACGATCAGGCAGTGTCGTGCCCAATAATGATGTTAATGGAACCAACGATGTGTTTATTCACAACCTTAGGGAATCATCAACAGGAACAGCAACAATCAGTGGCAAGGTCTCCGATACAACTGGTAATCCTCTGTCTAATATTATGATCATTGCTTATCGCTTTGACTCAACTTGGAATCCGGTAGCCCGCAGCTTCACCACAATATCTGGACATTACACAATTAAAGCTTTAGAGGCTGGTACGTATCGTGTTCAATTTATCAGCCTCAGTGGTGACCATTATCCGCAATATTTCAATAACAAATCCGCTTTTAATGAGGCTGATGACCTTGATGTAGCAATGACCAGTATCACCCCCAATATCAACGCTTCATTGGTCACGATTCCCCCACCCCCGCTCCGCGTCGATGAAGGGTGTGGCCGAGTTGATTTCAATGGAATGGGGCAGGTCTTTTTGAGTTTTCCACTAGCCTGCTCGGGATCCGCAGACATCATCGCGACCATCAACTGCAACGATGAAAGCACGCCAACCGATGTTACCTTCTGGCTGAACGATCAATCCTTCCCGATGACGGCGGTTGATGACACGTCTTACAACGTCACGCTCACCATTCCAGACCACCTACCTGATGGTGATATCGCTGTCAAAGTCACTGCCCAATGTGGAGCCGAGGTAGAGATTCCGATTGAGGGCGAGGTTGGTCTGTACGACCCGAGTGGCATCATCACTGATGCTCAAACTGGCCAAGTTATCCCCGGTGCCATTGTCAACCTCTTCACGGTTCCGGAGGCGCAACCGGATGTTGACAGTGTCTCATCTGGCGATTGTCGTACTGTCGACAGCCGGCCCATCAACAGTGACGGTCAATTTGGGGCCTGGAGTGGGCTAACTAGCGCTGAACAGACCATCGCCCAATGGGTCCATCCCGTCTCGCTGGTCGGCAGCACAGTCGCAATTAGCCCGACCATCAATCCACAAGTGACTGGCCCTGATGGTCGGTATGGCTGGGATGTCAGCGCTGGCTGTTGGTATATCGAAGTCCGAGCTGATGGCTATCAGACCTTGGTCAGCCCGCTTGTTGGTGTGCCACCAGAGGTCACTGATCTCAATCTATCATTACATAAAAATGTGGGGTATTTGCCTACAATTATCAAGGCTCAATAGTTGACATTGTTTGTTGTGGGATAGTATTTTCAGGTTAAGGAGATGGGGTTGAGGTTGGTGGTGGCTTTTTGCTAATCGTAATTAACTGCCATTCACTTTCTGGGCTGAGAAAGGCTTCAAACACCCGATCTTCGGGATCACCACTATTGTTCTCATAGTAGCCCTGAATGACTTGGACGGACCAAAAATATCGACCAGGGGGTAGATTGGCCCACCAATCCAAAGTGGGTTCATCAACCCACGTCACGTAGATTGACTCGTCGCCACCTTCGGGCTTGATTTTGATATCAAAATGTTGGTTCTCAGCCAACTCGTTAGGCCACTCCCAACGCATCAAGGTATTTCGAGTTTCCTCAATCGTGATGCCATCGCCTGGCTCAAGGATGATGGGCGGGGTTTCGAAACGTAACGCCCCTTCATCTGTTGGCTCAGCAGTTGCTGTGGGAGAGGCCTCCGTTGGTGGGACTTCTGTTGCCGATAGGGTTGGACGGAGAGTTGATGTTGCAGTGGGTTGGGGGGGCGAGGTTGCCGTGGCCAGTACGATTGTTTCTCCCTGCGACGTACTTGCTCTCGTTTCGGTTGGTGTCGCTGTAGGGGTGGCTGTTTTTGGCAGCGGGGATGGAGTCTTTGTGGGAGCAGGTGAGGGTGTGAATGGCGGGTTAGTCGGTGTGAACGATGGGGTGGCTGATGGTTGTTCAGGCACGGTTGTAGCATCTGCTTGTGCAGCCACCGCTGTTTCCAACCCAGCCAGTTTTTCCTCCATCGCCACAAACGTGCTCTGAAAAGCAACCTCGGTCGCTTGGGGATCATACACACCAACACCAAGACATCCTGTTAATACCAGGATGCCACAAATACCAACAATTAGCTTTCGTAAGACTTGGTTACACCAGTTCATTCCTGTATTCAACCTAAACACAAAATGTGTGAATGATGAATATTTGAGTCAATCCACCATTCACAATTCACAATTACATCAGTTTCCGCCGTTGAATAAATCCAACAAAGGCAGCAAAGGCCAATCCTGTCAAGGCCAAACTCACAGGCAACTCAGGCGCAGCGGGATCAGCTTGCGAAACCGAGCGAGGATTGTCCGGTGGTCGCTCGCCAACGATAATCAACCGCTCTTCACTCTCTGGGCTGAGAAAGGCTTCAAACACTCGATCCTCTGGATGACCACTATCATTTTGATAATACCCCTGAATCACCTGGACCGACCAATAGTATCGACCGGGGGTTAAATTTGCGACAAAATTATGCCCCTCACCCACTTCCCAAGCAACATAGGCAGATCGATCTTGACCATCGGGTCGGATTTTCACGTCAAAGTGCTCATTTTCGGCTAAAAGTCCATTCCAAGACCACTGCAACAGCATCTCGCGCTTTTCTTCAACAACAGCCCCTTCCACTGGAGAAATCAAGACCGGTGCATCTTCATACGACTTCGGCGTTGGTGAAGGCACTGGAGTCGCAGTGACCACAACGATGATTGTATCCTGTTGCGTCGACTGATTCGCCTCCACCTCAGCGACTGGTTCATCGGTTGCAGTCGGGGGAACCGTCGGCGTGCTTGTTGGTGCAGGCTCTGTGGGCAATGATGTTGCTGTCGGGACATCGGTTGGCGTATCGACAGGTGTTGCTGTGACGACTACAATTTCTGGCTCTGGTGTTGGCGGGATGATAGCCTCATCTTCTTCAGATGTTGTCGCATCCTGAATAGCTGCAGCCTGTTCAGCAGCCTCTTGGGCATTGCTTTCCAAGGCCACCACGGTTTCCTGCATTGTTACAACGGTTGCTTGTAACGCCACTTGGGTAGCGACAGCATTGTTATTATTCTGACCAAGGACTGACTGACAGGCCGTCAGAAATCCAATTGCTAGAAACAGGGCACCATAAAATCTCAATTTTGTCATATGCGGATCTCCTTGTCATCTCTAAAGAAAGCTAATCTTTCCTCAGGTTCGAGTTTGATCCACAGTTTACGAGGCCAATGTTACCACTATGTTACCGTTGCAGGCTACAATCTTCGCACCGGCAAAATCAAGGTAAAGGTCGCCCCTTCACCCACCACGCTTTCCACTTTGATCCGACCTTGATGCTTCTCTGCGACAGTCCTGACAATATACAAGCCAAACCCCATCCCCCCCTCTTTGGGCCGCCGTCCGCGGGCCCCTTCGGTCGTGTAACCTTTTTCAAAGAGTCGTGACAGATCATCGGGGGGGATACCAGGTCCATTATCAACCACCCCGATGGTGATTGTATTGCCATCAACTGCCTGAAGGACAATATCAACCTCGCCTTTGGTCGCGGCTCCATTTTGTGGGGCGGCATATTTTATCCCGTTGTCAATCATATTGATCAAGGCTTGACGAAGGGCATCATGATTGGCTGTGATACGGGGAAACAATTCGGGTCTGGCCCACCAGCTTAACTCAACTTGACGGGCTTCGGCTCGATCATACAAATCTCGCACGACATCATCAACAATAGCATCGGGCTTGACCTCAGAAAAGGGCAAAATGCTGTCGGGATTCTCCAAACGAGCTACAAAATCGAGGTTCTCGATGAGTTGGGTCATTCGCCATTCATAGTAGCCGATGTTATCCAAAGACTCACCCAAACGTTGAGTCCACCGGGTGCGCTGGTCGCTGGGAAGTTGCTCCATCTCCCCCCGCATCACGGTCAATCGATGCTTGATGATGTTGAGGTAGTTCCCCAATTGATGCTTCAAATCACGGATCACTTCCTCAATAATCGTGTGACGTTGGAGATCATTTTCGGTGACATGCTGACTCAGGCGCTGCTGATGGCGGCCACGGTGATACCGATTAAAGAAGAACGAGCTACCAATGAGGCCAAATAGAAAGCAGGTAAGGCCAAATAAAATTAAGGTGGGGAGGGTAATCCAAAGTGTTAGCGAATCCATTTGGCACGATAATCCCTAAATTTATAGCCAACCTGACGCTTGGTCACAATATACTCTGGCTGGGCCGGTTGTGGCTCAATTTTCCGGCGCAACTCAGAGATGTATCGATTTAATACACGGTTGGGTTCGGGTGCCCCTTCAAAAAAGGCCTCCAACACCTCTCGCTCGATAACACGCCCTGGATTCTGCACGAGCTTCACCAAGATTCGAAACTCCTTTGGTTCCAATGGCACATCCTGCCAGCCCTCTTCAATTTTCCGGCGCAGGGTTTCCGCTTGGGTATCAATCTCAAGATAATCATCAATCACCAAGACGGTGCGGAGTGCTTGAGGGAGACGAGCTCGCACTCGAGCTAACAAGCCACGGGGGCCAATAGATTTTGGCACAAAATCGGTTGCCCCTAAATCAAAGCTGCGTGGTTCAACCTGCTCCCGAATATCGGGGGTCGATAACGATGTCAGCATGAGGATGGGAGTGTGGCGATCGTTATGGTCATGACGGATAGTTTTGAGTATATCCAGTCCAAGCCGCTCCTCGGCCCCGAAGCGAATATCAAGAACAATCATATCGGGCTGAATTTCTTGATACAAGTATAAAGCGGCGTGATCGTCTTCAGCGGTTTCCACGGTGTAGCCAGCCTCAGCGAGTTGTTGGCTTAACAAGGTCAGAAATTCTGGTTCGTCATCGACAAGGAGTAACTTTGGTTGCACAGGTCTTCCTTAAATAACCGATTATGTGTATTTCAAAAAAGTGTTGGTTTATGTCATTCCCGTGTGTTATTGGTGGGAATCCATCGCTCATAACCCAGTGGATGCCCGACAAAACCATTTGGGCATGACACTCTGAAACATAACAGATTCTAATACGAATAATCAGTTTAATAGAATCTAAACAGTCTTAAAAAGTTTACCATACCTGATAAAACTCTGCCAGATGATAGACGTCGCGAAAAAGGCAAAGGTATCTACACGTAGAAATGCAAAGCAAAAGATTTGTAAAAGTGGGACCACAAATCAAAGGTACAACTGTCAAAAATTTGATGATTGACTATAATATTTTACGATATTGAAAAATCTGAAAGCGAATGTTTAATATGACGGCTAAACAATCAACCCAGTCTTGTTGTGCCCCTGCCCGAAAACCATCAGACCGCTCTGTGTCAGATGAAAGCTCACAAATGAGCATGAAAAAAGGCAGTACTGAAGGGATGATTCTTCTCAAAGGTGGCGATTTCTTGATGGGCAGTAACGACAAAACTTTCCCAGCAGATGGAGAGGGGCCTGTCCGGCAGGTTCAAGTACGACCCTTTTGGATCGAGCCAACTGCTGTCTCAAACGCCCAATTTCTTGAGTTTGTTGAGGCAACGGATTACAAGACCGAAGCCGAACGTTTTGGCTGGTCATTTGTGTTTCATCTCTTTTTACCTGAAGATCACCCGCCTACCCGTGCGGTGCAACAGGCCCCTTGGTGGCGACAAGTGCATGACGCGGATTGGCGTCATCCAGAAGGGCCACATAGTTCACTCGAAGATCGGCTCAATCACCCAGTCACCCATGTTTCTTGGCACGATGCTACCGCATACGCACAATGGGCCGGGAAACGTCTCCTAACCGAGGCGGAATGGGAATATGCGGCGCGGGGAGGATTGAAGCAGAAACGCTTCCCCTGGGGCAACAAGCTGGAACAGGGGGGCAAGCATCACTGCAATGTTTGGCAGGGAAACTTTCCAGTTAAAAATACAACTGAGGATGGCTACCTAAGTACCGCCCCTGTTGATGCGTTTAAGCCAAACAAGTTTGGTTTATACAACATGTCAGGTAATGTGTGGGAATGGTGCGCCGATTGGTTTAGCCCAACCTATCACCGCAAAGCTTCTCGGAATAACCCAACTGGCCCCAAAGAGGGCTACAGCAAGGTTATGCGCGGGGGATCTTATCTTTGCCACGAATCATATTGCAACCGCTATCGAGTCTCGGCTCGGACCTCAAATACCCCAGATAGTTCAACTGGACATATGGGCTTTAGATTAGCCCTGAATGTAACGTAACCCCAAACTCCTGTTGACACAAAAGTTAGGGCTACGATATAATAAATTTGACCAAGTTCTAAACCATAAAGCATTCATAATTTGATAACAAATAGAGGCATAAATAGATGACAGAGCACCAGGATGAGCCTGAACTAGAAGAATCTTCTGAAGAATTTGTCGAAGAGAAACAGACCTACAAATCCTATCGCACCCTACCGGAACCAGAAAAATTAGCCATTTTACTACGCCCATCGCAGTACAAAGAAAATTCGAAAGTACCTTGGCTCACTGATGTTCAGTTGGCCTGGGTTCTGTTTTTGGATGAAAAAAAGGCCTTCACGTTTAGCGTTTCCGAAATGCTCAATGGGGCAGCCACCTTGTACGGTATTGAGCGAGAGATGGTCTTTGGCATCTACCTAGAAGAGGCTGGTCGAGTGGCCGGACATATCTTTTGGGAGGCAGTTCGCTGGCGTTGCAGCCGTGAACACGAAGACGATTATGATACCATGGTCGCCCGGGTCGAACGGATACGACGCGAGTTCCAACATAAACATGGCCTAGGTGACGATTATATCCACTCATATGTTTCGAATGAGTAGATCGAGTTTTTATCTAAAGTTACTACCCATCAGACCTGACAGGTCTTGTTTTTAGATAGGCCACAGCTTGCATTAAATAAAAAACAGACGCTCAACAATCTGAACGTCTGTTTGCTTTAAATCAAGTTAAGGCAAATCAAGCTGGTAATTGATCCTCAATGGCTTGCTGTAAAACCTCAGGCTCGTCGGTACCTAGCCGAAAGGTTCGACCGTTTTTCAAATGAAACTGAATGGCTTCAAAGCCAGAAGCATTGTACAACCAACCATAAGGCGTGTAGTGTATCCCCCATCCATAAAGCCAAGAATTTCTAACCCGCTGGGTTTGATCAACATCGCGTAATGGAACGTTGAATTTTAACAGACCAATACCAAAATACCAATGCAAAACCTGATGCGAAAGCTCAACAGTGAGCGAGCCAAACAAAATCGATACAATGATCATGATTATCAGAACGGCAGTTGAGATAATGTGTGGACCAAGGATTAGCATCCAGCCTACCATGATCAGGCTAATCAAGGCTGAGCTGGCTAAAGTAACGTAGCCAATTTGGGTATGTTTATAATATTGTGACATCGATACCTCCTGTCATCTATCACGCAAGATTGATAAGATTATACCCAATCATTCTACCGCCTTGTCGTATTGGCGGGTACGAAAAAATGTAATTTTGCCGACTAATCAGCCATCTCGCGCAGGCGGAAACGTTGAATTTTACCGGTCGCAGTTTTGGGCAATTCATCGACAAATTCAATCCAGCGGGGTCGTTTGTAACCAGCCATTTTCTCCACACAATAATCGGTTAACGTTTTCTTTAATTCATCGGTCGGCTCATAGCCTTGGTTGAGGATGACAAAGGCCAACGGCTTGACCAAATCTGAGGAGTCTGTTTTTCCGACAACAGCGCATTCTAAAACGGCCTCATGGCTAATCAAGGTGCTCTCCACCTCAACCGGTGAGACCCAAATGCCCCCCACCTTGAGCATATCATCGGAACGGCCCGCGTGCCAGTAATACCCATCTTTATCGATGTAATATTTATCACCAGTGAACATCCAAGGCCCTAGAAATGTTTGCTGACTTTTTTCATATTGGTGTAAGTAGAAGAGGGCTTGGGTCTCCCCTTTGACCAGCAAATTACCAACGTCACCCTGTGGCACTTCATTAAACGCATCATCAACAATCTTAAGTTCATAGCCAGCAAATGCCTTTCCGCTACTCCCAGGTCGTACATCGCCAGGTCGATTGGAAAGGAAGATATGCAAGTTTTCAGTCGACCCGATGCCATCGATGATTTCGATCCCTGTTTTATCTTTCCAGGCATGCCAAACTGGGGCAGGCAGTGACTCGCCGGCTGACACGCCCAAACGTAGGGAGGATAAATCGTAGGTACCTGTAAAATTCTCGACAGCCATCATCGCAGCGTAACCCGTTGGGGCGTGATATAGAATCGTTGGTTGAAATTGATCAATCATAGACAACACTTCCGTTGAACTACGCGGTGAGCCAGGGAAGAGTACGCAACTGCCGCCTACGTAAAAAGGGAAGATCAAATTACCACCGATGCCAAAAGCAAAAAACAACTTAGCTGCGGCAAAGGTGCGGTCAGCCTCGGTCAATCCCAAAACATTGACTCCCCAAAGCTGGGAGGTCAACGGATAATCTTTATGAGCGTGTAGAATCCCCTTTGGTGCGCCAGTTGTGCCGCTGGAGTAGTTGAGCGAGCAGAAATCATCACGATGTGTCTCAGCAGGCTCCAAGGTCGTTGCTTCATCAGCAACCCAGGCCGTGTAGGAAATATCTCCGGGAGCTTTTGCCTCACCGATAACAATGATATGCTCCAGAAAGTGTTGGTTCTCACGAATTTCATCAATCAGAGGTAACAAGATTTCATGAACAATCAGGACTCTGGCGCGACTATCACGCAGGATGTAATCATATTCGTGGGGCTTAAGCAACGTATTCATTCCAATCGAAATTGCCCCAAGCTTAATAATCCCAAAAAAAGAGGTGACCCACTCCGGCACATCCAATGATAAAATCCCAACATAATCACCGGACCGAACCCCCAGCTTTTCAAGAGCGTTGCCGACTTGATTGGCCTCATCAGAGATTTGTTGATACGTCATATTGCGACTGGGGCTGTAAACAGCGATCTTGTCCGCCCGTTCGGCGAGGTTATGCTCTAAAATATCTATAGCGTTATAGAGTAGGGGTAAATCGGCGGCTTTCATAGCATTTTTGGCTTCCATAGACAAACTCCTGAATTTTTTGTTGTCCTGAGAATTTATGTTAGCAGGAACAAGGTTGTTGTAGAGGGTAGGGCATGTTACGTGATGGGATAGAAACGGACAAATCTAAATTCGCAATACAACTTTTGATTTAACATAGTTAATAACGAAGGTAACCGAGACTTTTTTATCATTGACGAATTTATTAATGTTAGGATAAAATTATTAATAACCTAGACCAAATATAAAAATTTTTCATCCTCTAACTTATAATTAGACCGAAGTGAGACTGAAATGAAGCACCGTTGGATGATCGCGTGGCTAATTGCCACCATAGCTACCTTAGCTTTTACACACACAATTCAAGCACAAGAACCAGAAAATGCAGTCGTTGTTTATCCTGTCGTAGAATCAACCGAAGACAGTCTCAACTTAAATGTATTTTTCACCATCACAGATCAGGATGGGCAACCAATTCCTGACACAACAATTGAGACCGGTTTTATTCAGCTTCAAGATGAAGAAAGCGTTCCCCTGCCAGTAACATTCAACAAGCCAAACACACCCTACCACATTGTCTTGTTATTAGATGGCAGTGGCAGTATGCACAAAGTGATTGATACAGCTCGGCAAGTTGTTATCGAAGCCATCGACAGCGCTCCTCCAACAGCCAGATTTGCGGTGATACAATTCAACCAAACATCTCGGGAGGTGCTGCCAAACTTTGAAGCAGATCATCAATTGGTAAAAAATGCCATTAGCCAGGTGCAATCAGAAGAGGACTCAGGGACTTGTCTATACAACAGTCTGGTTAATGCAATCAATATCCTGCAAAATCATCCAAATGCCTCCAGGCAACAACGGGCCATCATCCTCCTAACCGATGGAAAAGATGAGTTAGCAAAGGTAGCCGGACGTTGCAGTTCCTTTACCTATGACGAAGTCATTACTAAGGCAACCTCCGATACCACACCAAACATACCAATTCACACTAT
Organism: Phycisphaerae bacterium; assembly: GCA_028285035.1. The sequence continues at coordinate 54,088 of JANQQF010000099.1, read as the reverse complement.
TGGTCTATGCGAAAACGATGTTTGCACAAATATCAATCAAAATGAGCTGATGGAGATGGCAGATGAAACCAATGGTTTTTCAGCCATTGGAGAAGAAGCTGAACTTGACGATCTTTTCAAAGGGATCATGACAAATTTAGGTGTACAATGGGTCGCCCAAGCCAAGATTTTCCCCAAAAAGGGTGAGCATTTAGCCGATTTAAATATTCGGTTGCAGGGTGATACTGCTTCATTGAATAGCACCTCGTTTCGGTTAAGTTCACCAACAAGCTACGAGGCACCGACGGGGGCTTATATCACTGATGTTGTCTATAATTTAGAGCGAGATATTTATAATGTATCGATGAGTGTATTAAACCACACCGAAATATCTCAATTGATCCTTCAGGTGTGGGATCGTGTCAGCGGAGAACAACTTTTAGAACAGGTATTTGAAAATCCTTCAGCTATTTTACAATTTGAGCAGAGCGCTACGAGCTTTGTATTGGATCAAAACTATCTATTCCAAATCCGAGCCCTTGATGAAATGGGTCAACTCATCGCTTTAGAGGCGGAGAAACAAAGCAAAGGTATCTCGGATGAAAGAGAGATTACTCACCGCTTGCCAGAACCAGAACCCGCCGAGTTAACGATTGACTCGGTTGATGCCAGTTATGACACCAATGAATTAATTATCAACTTAAGGGTTGAAGATGAAAGCGATATTATTTCGTACGAAGGTGTTATCTTTAATCAGGATACAGGTGAGCAAGTTGGGTTGATTGATCGCGAGCTTTTTGAAAGCATTCAATTGCGACTACGTTTGCCCCAAGCTATTCAATCAGCGGAAACCCAACATAACTATCAAATAAAGTTGGCTCTGACAAAGCAAGATGAAACAACCCTTGAAGCCGAGTATCTAAACTTTAGCCCTATCCCATTAACCTCCAGCGAGCGATTGGCTCTGATTGCTAGCCGGCCAATTGTATTCGGTTCGGTTTTAGGGGTCATGTGGGTGATGGCGGCCGTAACATTGGTTTATCGAATTCGATCTCATCAAAGAGATATCCCCTTACCGTCCTCCGAACCACTTAGCTCTACCAACCAACGAAGTAGAACTGTGACAGAAATCTACGCACGCCCCAGCCAAGTCGTGACAGGACAAATGGAAACCCAGCCCGACTCTCATTTCTTCCGTTTCAAGTTGGAAGTCGAACCAACCTTTAATCAACCAGGCATCGAGCAGATTATTGATTACTCCTACGGTAAACAGGAATTTACCATTGGTCGCTCAAATTGTGATTTTAATATTCCTTATGAACACATTTCAGAAAACCACGTTAAGTTCACTTTGAGAGAGGGGCGGTACTACATTGTTGATATGGGCAGTCAACATGGTACGTTTGTCGGTGAAAAACGGTTACCTGTTAATCAACCCACTTTTATTCCGTTAACAGAAATTACAGTTATCAATCTTGGCCTACGAACAGAATTAAAAATTGAGCCGATGTTTTAAGACATTTTTTGGTATACTTATGACAAAATAAAAAAGCGTTAGGGGGTGTCCCTAACGCTTTTTTATACGGTGGAATAATTTAGGCCGCACCACGTTCGCGATCAACTAAAACGCGACGCAAAATCTTGCCAGAGGCCGATTTTGGAATTTGATCGACAAACTCTACTCGGCGGATTTTCTTATGTGGTGCCACCTTCTCAGCCACATAGCTCATAATATCATCTTCAGTTAAGTCATCTCTTACCACAACAAAAGCTTTCGGTATTTCGCCTGCCTCGTCATCGGGGCTGGGGATTACGGCGGCGTCCGCAATCTTGGGGTTGGTAAGCAGAACAGCTTCCAACTCGGCCGGGGCAACTTGCATTCCTTTGTACTTGATCAGCTCTTTCACCCGATCCACAATAAAGAAGTGGTCATCATCATCAACATAGCCAATATCACCAGTGTGGTACCACCCTTCCTCATCGATACTCTGATCATCGGGGTTGTTCAAATATCCCGTCATCCGTTGCGGGCCACTAACCCACACCTCGCCCGTTTGATTACGGCCTAACGCCTCACCTGTTTCAACATCAACAATTTTACAAAGCGTATTTGGCATTAAATACCCAGCGGCCCCCATCTTGATGTCGGCTGGGTCCTCTGATGTCAAATGGGTGACCGGACTCATCTCAGTCATTCCATATCCCTGAGCAATCGCACAGCCTAACCGCTCTGAGCAGGCTTGAGACACCTCTGCGCTGAGTGGAGCGGCCCCAGACAAGATGAGTTTGAGGCTAGACAAATCATACTTGTCCACAATTGGATGTTTAGCCAAGCCGAGTACGATTGGTGGTACGAGATAAGCTCGCGTAATTTTGTGGTCCTGCATAAGCTGGAGAAACTGTTCCATATCAAAGCGAGGCATCGTGACCAAGGTTGTTCCTTTTAGAAAACCAAAATTCATTAAAACGACCATACCGTAGATATGAAAGAAAGGAAGAATAGCAATCAAATTATCAGACTCATCTACATCGTGAATATCACGAATCTGAGCCAAATTAGCAATAATGTTATACTGCGTCAACATCGTCCCCTTGGGCAATCCAGTCGTCCCACTAGAGTAGGGAAGCACAACCAAATCCTTCTGGGTATCGATTTTTACAGCAGGCGGCTCTTCACCAGATTGCAACAATGTTGCAAAAGGCGTTGCCCCTTCAGCTTCACCAAATACAAAAATCTCCTCAACATCTGATTTTTCTTTTGCTTCTTGGGCTTTGTCTAAAAATTGGGGGATGGTGAGCAGATATTTGGCTTTGGAGTCGTTCAATTGCTTAGCCAACTCATCAGCGGTGTAAAGCGGATTGATTGTGGTGTTGACCCCGCCGACCGAAGCAACGCTGTGAAACGCGATAGCGTACTCAGGCACATTGGGGCTGTAAATGGCAAAGACATCGCCTTTTTTGAAGCCACGAGCATTCAAGCCAGCAGCAGCAGCCTTGATGGCCCCGATCAATTGGGCATAAGTCAGGGTACGCCCGCTCGGTCCATCAATAATGGCGGCCTTATCACCCCACTTCTCAGCTTGTTGAAATACATAATCCGTTAAGGTGATGTCCTCAGGAATCGTGACATCAGGGTGTGGACTTTTGAAGATCATACTATGCCTCCTTGCATTGGTAGTGTGTAAGAATTAGTTTAATTTTTGTGTGGGAAAATCAAATTGATTTTTGGAAATAACTTTTCGTATTGTAGCGAAAAAGTTGTATAACTCCAAAATATGACGAGGCACGAATGCCAGAATCCTACACACTACCAATATGTTGAAGTAGTTCAGGAGGTGTATGGTTTTAAGAAATTACCAGTATCAAGGCTTTACCATAAACGGTAAATATATATCAACTGTACTGTCAAAAAAATTAACGCGCTCATTATAGAAAGTACAGGTAACGGTCTCTCCATCCTGAACGGAAATTATAGCCTCAGCTTGATTATCATCAATCACTTCAGCAATCTCATTTCCTTCACAGGACACAGAGAGCAAGCCCCAGTACTCATCCGGAAACGAAGTCTGATCTTCGCCAATGGTGTAGCTACCAGGGCTTAAATCTGTAAATGTTTTCGCTTGATCATGTGATAAACTAAACTCCCCTAAGTCACCAACAAAGATAAAAGCATGGTCAATGGCAGGGTTAGCTGTATTGATGATTGTCAGGGATGATGGTATTCCTGTTCCACAATTTCCTTGAATCGTAATGTTAGCCGTCGCTTGTGTACCATCATTCGCAACAGCCGTCGCTTCAATCAAATTAGGGCCACAAACCAGACCAGATAAATCAGCAGACCAATACCCTAATGAATTAGGTGTCACTACAACAGGGTCATTTCCGTTCAAACGAACCTCAACACGATTAACCTCACTAGAGTCGAGACTCGGCAAAATCGCAGATAAATTGCTGGGATCAGGCACCTCAGTACACTCACCGCCTGTTTCCTTAGCAATAATACCTAATTCTTCATCTTCATCACAGCCAGCCCCTCCAAATCCAATCGAAAATGTATAAACAGTGATGCCAGCGTTCTTCGTAGCTTGCAAAGCTTCACGATATATATTATTGCCGCCATATCCATCCGACAGAAAAAACGCGATATTTTTTACCTCAGCCGGCTGTGTTTCAAATGCATCATTCACCACCGTCAGAGCTGCATAAAAATTAGTAGCGGAGCTAACCAATTTAGGTAAATATAAACCAATAGATCCTTTAGCAAGCGTTCTAGCAATAGTATCCAGATGGGTCGCCCCATCTGCATTGAGAGGGGTGAAATTCTGTTGTCCCGAATCTGGTGAAATATCAGCAATGGCAGCTCGGCTTCCAAAGAGAACAAGTCCGATATTAACCTGACCGTTATTAACTTGTGATAACAAACTTTGATTAAGGGCTAAAATACCACTAACTTCGCAATCTAATATCGAACCAGTAAAGAAATCGTTTGCGAAATTGTCTAACTCATCAACAGTACCATTACCATCACAATCCTGTTTGAAATTACCGGTGGTGCTCCCTGACACATCGACAATGTACACAATGTTCGTTTTCGCATTTAAATCACCAATGACCGCCCGACCCGTCACAGAAATATTTGTAGGTGGTACAGATACAGTAGTCCCAGCGGTGGGGGTATCAATTTCGATACTCATCGTTTGCCCCGTCGTAATGGTGGCAGAGGCTGGATTCACTGCCAGGGGACGACTATAGGCTATATTTGTTAAAACCAATAATGTAATAAGTAGCGTAATGGTTGAAGTTATGAGATATCGTTTCATGGATTGGTTAGGTCTCCTTGTGAGTAATTTAAATTAACTCAAGTTATCAGTATAGATTAAATATTACATCTGATTTGTATCGACTTTTTTGAGGAGCAAATCAGATCTTTGATAAATTCTCTTGTCTCTTATTAGTTCTGATTTTATCAGAAGATATATATTCCATAAATAGAAAAAACCGGAGAGTTTTACCTCAATTTTAGAGAAAAATCATCTTTTTTTAGCAACCTCATGACATGATTAGACCTGATTTTCTGCTAATCATGTCATGAGGAGTACTATTTTGTTCTGAGTAGTATTTTTGGACAGGTGACAACTTGAATTAAATTAATAGCATCGGGTGCTTCTAGGCTACAAGTTGATGACCAAATTAAACAAACTAATGTTAATTAGCTTTGAGTTTATCTTAAATGAATCAACTTTGCCTGTCTTCGCGCTGAGTTTTGGCTGATATTTTTCGACACGACTAGCTTTTGACACAATCCTTTTCACGTGGTACACTCAAAAACATACCAGCGAGTAGGTATTCGGCCATGTATGCCAAATCCGCCACAACCATTTCAAATATTACGGAAGCTGCCCAAACGCTCTTTACCAGCAAAAACTATGCTGATGTCACCATGTCGGAGATTGCTGAAACGGCTAATATGACCAAGGGAGCACTCTATCATCATTTTAATAGCAAAGAGGCATTGTACACAGCTATGATGCTTGCCGATTTGGCGGAAAAGAGCGAACTCCTTGGGCAGGCTGTCACAATACAGGGGTCCACCCGCGAACGACTCCATCACCTAGTTGTGTCATATCTCAACCTTCCCCACACCAAACGCGAAGTCATTCGTCTTGTTCGGCGCGACGTCAATATCTTTAAAGATCCTCTCCGAGGTCAACTAATTCGAGCCTATCAGGAAGCCCTCCCCCAACATGTCGAAACCATTATTGAGCAAGGAATTGAGGTAGGTGAACTCGCTAAAACTGATCCTCGTCTCTTGTCCTGGACGTTTGTGGCTATGGTCGAGGTTTTACTCAACGACTATGCCCAAGCTGCTATTGGTGACTCGGATCGTTTAGCTGATTATGTTGTCGACCTATTTCTAAACGGCGCAAAAGTCGCTGAAATGTAAATCAGGGTAACAAGGTAGCCATGAGACAGGGTCTCAAAGGGAATATTTAATCGATCTCTGTTTCGATCCCATCTCTAAAACTTTTAGCAAATAAACTTAAAACTTTCTAATGAGGGAGCAAATCAATGTCTGATACCTATGTAAAAACAAGTAGAGAAGATGCCATTGGCATTATCACTTTGGATCGTCCGCCCGCCAACAGCTATGAGATGCAACTGATGACCCAGTTTGGTGAAGCGGTCGAGGCCATGGCAGCAGACGATGCGGTTAAAGTCGTACTGGTCGTCAGCGACTCAGAGAAGTTTTTCTGTGGGGGAGCTGATATTAAAGCGTTTATGGCCCACACCACTACTGAGAATATGGACATGATTGATGTCGGACACCGTAACTTGGCCCGAATCGCCACTGTTCCCAAAATGTTCATTGCCGTTATCAATGGCTATGCGATGGGTGGTGGTCTTGAAATCGCCTTAGCTTGTGATTTGCGGGTGGCGGGTGATGGCAAATTTGTGATGGGCCTGCCGGAGGTCAATCTGGGTATTCTCCCCGGTAATGGCGGGACCCAGCGTCTCTCACGCTTGATCACCCCAGCCAAGGCCCTCGAAATGATGATTTTGGGTGCGACCGTTACCCCGCAGCAGGCCTTAGAATTGGGTCTCGTTAACAAAGTCTATCCCCAAGATCAACTCCGTGAAGAAGCGATGGCCTTTGCCCGCCAAATCGCCAGCGGGGCAACCATCGCTATTGGGCACATCAAACGCTGTGTTCACGAAGGTCTAGACTCACCCCTGGCTGATGGCTTGAAATTAGAAAGAGATTTGATTGGCGAGTTGTTTGATACTGAAGATGCAAAAGAAGGTATCTCCGCATTCGCCGAGAAACGAAAAGCAGAATTTACAGGTAAGTAAGAGTTTGTACCGTTTATAGAGTTAGGGGTTTATAGAGACAAAATCAAAAAAAGATTTAAACTCTACAAACTTTATAAACTCACCACAAGGAGCAATACGATGAAAATTAACGGTAATGGAAAGATGCAATTTGCTACGGAAGGGGATTTAAAGGAACGATTAGAGGCTGGGGATTTGTTAGAAACACCAGATCAAATGTCGGAAGAGTATATCGCGGGGCTAAAACGGATCTTGACTGTCTCGGCGGATACCGAGTTGATGAGTGCCCCCTCCTACTATCGCGCAGCGCAACACGCGCCAACTATCAACGCCTTTGTTTCAGCCATGGCCATCATTCAGGATGAGTTAGGTCACGCCAATATCGCTTATCGGTTGCTTGAGGACATTGGCTTTGATAAAGAAGAGCTGCTGTATGAGCGAGAGCCGCATCAATTTAAGCACCCCTACGCCTTTGATGTTCCGCTGGACAGTTGGGTCGAGTTGGTTTGCGCCAATGCTTTGTATGATCGCGCAGGCTATGTCTTGTTGGGCGATGTCTATCAGCACACTACATTTGCCCCTTGGAAACGTGGTTTGGTTAAAGTTGATCGGGAGGAAAATTTCCATCTGCGTCACGGCGAAACCTGGATTCGTAAAATTTGTAATAGTGAATCTGGACGAGAAGAAGTACAGGTAGCCGTTGATTGGATGTTCCCGATGGTGATGGAGTGGTTTGGCTTGCCGGATGACAAGAAAAAGCATAAAGAGCAACTTTCCTATGGCCTAAAGGGCAGCTCCAACGACACGCTGCGTCAAGTTTGGCTACAAACTGGCGTTGATTTCTGCGAAAGCGTCGGTCTTACCTTGCCTGTTCATAAAAAGGACGATGACACCTACGAATTAGATTATCCCTTCCCTTGTGAATTTGACGAAACCGAGAAACGCTGGCTGATGGAAGATGGCGAAATTGGCTGGGATCAGGTTATCAAGCGGTGGAAGTCGCGCGGCCCAGCCAACAAAGAGTTTGTCGAACAAATCCAGTATGGACACAAGGAGTTGGAAAAGATGCTGGAGGTGGCCTAATGACCACTGCTGTTGAGACAAAGCCAGTCCAGACCTCTGAGACAAGTCATTTGTGGGAAGCCCTGCATGATGTGGAAGATCCTGAATTCCCGATGAGTATTGTTGACATGGGGCTGGTCATTGATATTGAACGTCGGGCAAACAGCGCCCACGTCAAAATGACCTTCACCGCGATGGGGTGTCCGTGTATCGATATGATTATGGAGGATACCCGAACCCGATTGCTGCAAGAGACTGACATCGAGCAAGTTGAGATTGAAGTAGTCTGGTCACCGCCGTGGAACAAGCATCGGATGACCGAGCAGGGCAAAGAAATTATGATGATGAGCGGGGTAACAGTCTAATGACGAAGCTACTTGATGATATTGAAATTTATGAGGTTTTCGCCAAAGTTAAGGCAGATGATCCCCTCCGGCACTGCGGCAATGTTATGGCCACAGACCCAGAAGGGGCTACGGTCTACGCCTACAAGATGTATGACGAGTTCCCTTGGAGCGAAATGGTGGTCATCCCCCGCCGTGAGATGGTGACAATAATAAAAACAAAGTGAGTGGCAGTAAGTGGCGCACGCACCATTGCCTGGTGCACCACTGCTTCCACTTTAGAATGCAAAGTGAGGTGTTGTATGACCCAATTTGACGTATTTGCCCGAAAAGAGCATCAAGAACCATTGCTGCAGATCGGCTCAATTGAAGCGGAGAATGCGGAGGCTGCCAAAGTAGCCAGCTTAGAGACGTTTGGCCCAGCTGATGAATGGCTGGAAATGTTAGCCGTGCCCCGTGAGGCGGTCGTGTTAGTCTTTTCAGAACATCAGGAGGTCGCTGCATGAGTGAGCAAACATTAACAACGCCCCAAATCTCAACGTCTGATCCAAAAGATTTTTCTGCAAAAACCCAACTGGTTTTGCTCAATTTTTTATTGCAGCTCGCTGACAATAAATACATTTTGGGCAAGCGATATTCAGAGTGGACCAATCGAGCACCACTCCTTGAGGCAGCCGTCGCGGCAGCAGCGATGACTCAAGATGAGTTGGGACACGCCCGCAGTCTCTATCCACTTTTGCGTAATTTCCCAGATGCCCCACCCGTCCTCAAAAAAGAGGAGGATCGGGATGACCTGACCAATATCGCTTTTCTTGATGCCCCCTTCGCCCACTGGACAGAGTTCGTCGCCACAAATTTTTTATTTGACCAAGCCTTGACCGTGGTCTTCGAGGCCACCCGGGAGTGCGTCTTTGAGCCGCTTAAACAGCGGGCCGAAAAAATTTCCCAGGAAGAAAAATTCCACGCAATGTATAGCAACACCTGGCTCCGCAGTCTGTCTAAGGAAGGCACCAAAGCCCGCCAATCTCTGCACGACAGCTTACATCGCTTTTGGCCGGAAGTGCTCTGCTGGCTGGGCAACCCTGAAGACCCGTATCAGCAATACGCCCTCGAAGAAGGAGTGCTATGTGATGACATTGAGACGTTACGCCAGAAATTCCTGAGTCGGGTTGGCCCGTTGTTACAGGAATTGGAGTTTGGTTTGCCATTTCGATATAATGACGCCTCAAGTCGCTGGGAATTAACCAGCGAGTTACCTTGGGATCGCTGGGATGCGAAGACACGACGAATTAAGTAACTATGTCAAACTTAAAAAACCTACTAAACTTAAAACCTGTCGATATGCCTGACCATCCTCCCTGTGCCTTTTGCCAATCAGAGGATACGGAATTTATGTCCTTGTTCGGACAGTTCTTACTTGTGTCACAATATTACTGCAACGACTGCCACAGCGCCTTTGAATGGATGAAGCACCAAGGGGATGAGAGCGAGGCCAAACCATGACAGCGTCGGATGTTATAACCCTACACAAGAGTCAGGTTCATTATTTGACCGCAGGTGAGCCAACAAATCCAGTTGTCCTTTTGCTCCATGGCATGCGATTTCGGGCTGAAACGTGGGATGAAATTGGTACGCTTAAAGCTTTGGCTGACGCTGGCTATTATGCCGTGGCGATGAGTTGGCCGGGGTTTGGGCAGTCAACCTCAGCGAAAATTGAGCCGGTTTCTTTCTTGCTCGATTTTATGACTGCGCTCAACCTCCCACCCTCAATCATCGTTTCTCCTTCAATGAGCGGCGAGTTCAGCTTGCCCCTAATGATTACACATCCTGAAAAGATTCGTGGTTTGGTGGCCGTGGCACCAATTGCGATTCCAAAGTATGCGCCACAACTCAAAGATAGTCCCATTCCGGTTCTCGCCATTTGGGGCGACGACGACCAAATCGTCCCAGTTGACCACGCCGATTTGTTGATGGACACCCTCCCCAACACCCACAAAGTGTTGCTCCCCAACGCTGGCCACCCCAGCTACTTAAAAGCTACCAACGAATTTCACCAGCATTTGCTAAATTTTATTGATGATGTTCTCCGCACGCCAAACTCATAAATCGACATTTACATTGGTTTAGTCTAAAATCACATTGTTTGTTTTACAACTGCACTAGAGGGTGGCCCCTTGTTTTTCGCAACGAATTGCGCACCTGTCTCTAAATGCTAGGTTGTTTTTCGCGTCAATGCGATCAATTCGTTGCTGATTTTTTGAAGAAATGAGTGAAGCACAATGAGTGAAACGTCATACCCCACGCCTGAAGAGCGGGCCAAAATTATTCAGGCCCGAGTCAACTTGGTAGACCAACTTAGTGTTCTGGCTGAACACCACCCTGAGCGTGAACGACTCATTGAAATTCATGGCGCGGAAACTGTAGCTCGTTTACAAAAAAATATTGTCGACAACGGGTTCGAGGACATTCCAATTGGGGGTGACGCCTTGCTCTATCGGCAATATCGCCGCACCTTTGCCCGTTTTGGTGGCGATCGTTCCTTTTTAGATAAGCCGACGTTTGATGAGAAAACATTAAGCTACACAAAAGCATTGACATCGCGCCTGATCAAGTCTGTCATTCCATTCCTAGGCCGCAAGCCAAGCAAGAAAGAGGCTGAGTTATTTGACCTCCTTCTCCTTCAAGTTGATTACTGGGAGGACATCACGCCCCCCGCCACACCATCCCGCCCAACGAGTTTTGAGAGTCCGATTCCCTTGGAATACGATGATCCCATTGCCCAACTCTTAACTTGGAGTTGGCAAGATACGGACACCAATCAAGCTGAAACACTTGATGATCTGTCTATTTGGCAGGATCAGGGTGAGGTATTACTCGAAGTTATCTTAGATGAAGGCTTGCTAGAGGGCTGGCCTGGAGATACGGAGAGTTGGGCACCTTATCACGCGCTTGATATGCTCGGCCAGTTACAAGCCTCAGATTTCGCCACCAACCTCATTTCCCTTTTGGGGCGAGAGAATGATTGGTTATCAGACAAGGTGCCGCAGGTGTGGGCAAAAATGGGACCAACTATTGTGCCTGATCTATTGAAATATCTCGAAAATCGGCAACAGCCAACCGGGAAACGAGCGCCCGTGCTGTACGGCCTAACGCTCATCGCTGAGCAATATCCAGAGCAACGCAACCAAATTATCTCAACAATGACCACACATCTCGAAGCAGCCACCGAGAAAGACGCTGAAGTGAACGGCTATTTGGTTTACATGCTCAATCGCTTAAATGTGATTGAGGCCAAAGATGCTATCCTCAACGCATTTCGGCGCAATATGGTTAGCCCCGATGTCATCAGCATTAACGAGATTGATTTTATTAGCCAGACCGAGAAGATGGCCAATCGCCCTCGTGGTCGATCACGCTCGTAAGCCAATCCCACTAACAATCCCAGAAACCGTCACCCCAGCAATCATCCAAAATACAATGTGGTATGCCTCAATCATAAGCAGGCCTTGATTGAGACCCTGCTGCAAGGCGACACCTGCCAAAATTGGTCCCAGGCCCATCCCCATAAATCGAACCAAACTATAGACCCCAGCAGCCATCCCCACTTGCGCTTCCGGCACCCGTCCCATTGAAGCTCGATGTAAGGCAGCCAGGGAGAGGCCAGCCCCTAACCCGTGCATAATCATGCCACCCCCGACAAACCAAAGTGGGGCATCGGCAGGCAGCAAGGCAAAACCAACCATCACCAGACATTGGGTTATCATCCCAATTGTAACGGGTCGGCGGCTATTCCAGCGATCAGCCAATTGTCCGCCAATGCGCATTGTGGTGAACAACGCTCCGGCGTGCGCCATGACAATGAAGCTGATAAAGGTTGCACTCAATTGGTAAATGTCCGTCAAATAGAGCGGCAAAAGAAACCCAACCCCGCTCATCACGAACATGCGTACCCCAGCCGAAAAAGCAGCTCGGCTGAAAACGCTGTCCTTAAAAATAGACAGAAATACATAAGGTTTAGCTTGACGCCGTTCCCACAAGATAAATGTTCCGAAAAAGATCAAGGTTAAGCTGAGAAGCCGCCAATCTTGCAAGACTACAACCCCAGTGATGGTTGGGCTAGAGAGGTAAAACGTCAATAAGGTCATCGTTAGACCCAGCAAAGCCACCCCACCCCAATCAAAGGTGCGTAGGACACCTGAACGGCTCGAAGTTTGTTGGTCAGGCAAATAACTCCGCACAATCCAAACGGCAATAAAACCAACCAGCAAAACAGGGCCGAACACGGTTCGCCAACTGATATAGTCAATAAGCAACCCACCTAGGGAGGGCGCTAAAATCCCGGTCATTGGTCCCACAGAACTCCAGGTGCCTAACGCCTTACCCTGCTCTGTACTAGGAAAAATTTGCGAAATCGTGGCCATACTCAAAGGCACGACACTGGCTGCCCCCAAGCCTTGAATAGCTCGCCCCACCAACAGTTGGCTAAAACTTCCTGACAACGTTGAGACAAAGGTGCCCAGCAAAAACGTCACAATCCCAAACAGAAAAAGCTGCTGTTTGTCTAGCTCATCCCCCAAACGTCCATACAACGGCATTGAGATCATAAAGGGCACCATATAGGCCGTAATCAGCCAAGCAACGGTATCGGCTTGTACATTGAAGTTGTCTCGGATCGCTGGTAGCGCGATATTGAACAGTACCAAATTGAGAATAACCATCACAAACGGAACCATCAAGCCGTAAAGAACGGTTTGGTTGTTATTGTTCGACGGCACTGAGGACCGACGATTTGTCAAGGTTGAGTGCGATGAAGCCGCGATAGATGTCGTTTTCATGAATAAGTTGTTTTCCTTTTTGAAAATAAAAACGGCTGTCTCCGTATTGGGGACAACCGCATTCAGCTATGAATGGTATCCAGTTATGATCGGTGAGGCTTTACGCCTCAACTAAAGCAGGCACACGTAATTCTGGTTTGATTTGTTTCTTACATAATGAAATTTGTTGTAACTGTAAATACATCTCAATTCGAGTGAAGGCAACCATATAGCCGAGAGCCTCAAATACAGGCCAGTGCTTATCATCAGCCGACAAATTTTCCAGCATTGTATCTTTTCGTGGATGCAATTTGTGCAAGGCGGTCAGCAGCTTAAAGGCAACCTCAAGCGAAGCATCTGGGGCTGTCTCAATCACAATCCGGCTCAATTGAAAAGGTGTATCTTGATAGACCAACCAGCCCTGTCCCAAATCAGGCACATCAGCAACCAGCCCGCGCAGCCCGCCTGCATTTTGCATGGATTGGGTGTCTGATACCCAAGATGGGGGAAGATCTGTCCGCTTTTCTAGCAATGCCAAGGAAGCTAACTCATCAATTTCCTTGATGGAGGACTGATCAACCTCCTGATCATCAATCGGAATGGGAGGGCGTCGAATAACCAATAACTCCCGTTGGGTTTCAAACCCCATTTTTTGAAAGAGGCGATGGGCCGGCGCGTTGTCTTTAATCACTTCCAAAATTGATGTCTGGGCACAGATTTTCACAGAATTTGCCAGCATTGCCTCCATCATTCGTTGTCCCGCTCGTTTTCTACGCCCCCAAGGTGTGACACCCAATCGAGTAATCCAAGTTTGATCCCTACGCACACCAAGCATCCCCAAACCGTAGGCGTGCTTATCACCATGTGCCACCACTGATTGGGCCAAATCGACATCATAATTCTCGATATATTCCCGCATTTTGGCTTCATTCATTGGCATTGGCACAACATAGTCTGTGCGGGTTTCGTTGTAAATTTCAGTTAATTCAGCAAGTGTAAATTGGTCTGCAGCGATTAGCGAGAAGGCAGTTTCTGATTTTTCTGTTAGCATATGCGGGTCTCCCTTGGGTCAAGTCGTACTCTGTTTATGGCAAATAACTCATCACCTATTCATGTATTGAAAAACTATAATACTGGGCTGGTCCCCAGAAACTGTCGTAATGTCGTTTGGATTTGGGCCACATTCATTGGCTTATGCAGAAAGCCATCTGAGCCAGCTTCGCGAGCAATACGCTCTGTTTCAGAATTGCCATAAGCGGTTAACATGACAATTGGAATATGACTAATTTTAGGATTACCCTTGATAAGGCGGGTTAGTTCAAAGCCATCGTAACCTGGCATCAAGAGATCAGTAAAAATAACATCGGGGATTTCTCGCAATGCTGTATGCCAACCACTTTCACCATCGCAAGCTTCAAGCATTTCGTGTCCTTCGTTTCGTAAAATCCGCTTGACAAATAGTCGATTATTAGGATTGTCATCAACATATAAAATACGCTTTTTCATAAAATCACCTGCATCATGTAACACACCATCAAACTATGGTCCTATTATAGGCCCCCATCGTTGCAAAAACGTTGCAGAAACGTTCACTTTTAAGAAAACTTTACACTTTTCTCAAAAAATTCAGGAAAACCCATCAAATTCACAATAATTTTTCAAGAAATTGAGTAAACGGCAAGAAGTTTTAGAAAAATCGATAAGTAGCGAATAGCGGTTGTTGTGCAAAATGAGATCAATATGGCCGCTTACTTCTAGATTTGGCACGAAATTGACGATATTTAGAACTATTTTCGGTTTTTGAGCAGTCGTTTATTTCTTAAAACTTTCTGCCAAATACTTGATCGCTTTGGAAAGAAATATCCTTTGCTACCAAATCGCATTGCAAATTTACTAAACTTTCTTAAAATAGTCAGTTGGTGGGCACAATGACGTTACATGCTTCAATTTACTTGTTTGGTACCCCGCGTTTCGAGCAAGCGGGTCAGTCTGCAAAACTAGAACGCCATAAAGCCATTGCCCTAATGGCCTATTTGGCGGTGCATTCGGGGCCACAAAGCCGAAATACCCTCGCCACGTTACTTTGGCCGGAGCAGGATCAAAAGCGGGCAAGAGCTGCTTTACGGCGTACCTTGGTCACCCTGAGGCAGGCGGGATTAGAGCCTTGGATAAAAGCCAATCGCGAAACGATTGAAATAGACCCAGCGAACACCTTAACTATCGATATTGTTCAATTCCGACAGCTTCTGAGTCAATGTCTATCACTCACTGGTCAGGATGAAGCAAAATGTATCCCGCTGCTGACGCAAGCCATCGACTTGTACCAAGCTGATTTTCTAGCTGGCTTCTCACTACGAGATAGTTTTGCTTTTGACGAGTGGCAGGCCACCCAAACCGACAACTTTCGGCACGACCTAACCAGTGCTTTGGCTCGCTTGGTTCGATGTTTGCAGGATCAGGCTGATTTTGAAAATGCCATTCTTTACGCCCGACGCTGGTTAGAACTGGAGCCGTTCTATGAATTCGCCCATCGTCAATTGATGTGGCTCTATACTGCCAATGGTCAACGAGCTGCCGCCTTACAGCAGTACAAACACTGTGTAGATATTTTAGATGATTTGCTCGGGGTAGAGCCAGCCGATGAGACAACTGACCTATTCCGAAAAATACAAAGCAATCAACTCCAATCTCCACAATCCCCTGATGAAGCCGAGCCTTCTCAAAATGAAAAGTTGCACAACTTCCCGGCCCAGCCCACCCCATTTTTAGGGCGAAAGACTGAACTGGCCGAAATCACCACCCGCCTCAAAAATCCTGACTGTCGTTTGGTAAGTCTGATTGGGCCTGGGGGCATCGGCAAAACTCGATTAGCCGTACAAATTGCTCGCGAACATGTTGATGATTTTTCTGACGGGCTGTTTTTTGTTCCGTTGGCCTCGGTCAGCTCACCCGATTTCCTTATCCCAGCTATCGCCCAATCACTTGACCTAACGCTTGATGAGCAAGCGGATCACACCCATCAGCTCGTCAGCCATCTAAAAAATCGACAGTTGTTGTTGGTGCTCGATAATCTAGAGCATTTGATAAAAAAAATCAGCATCCTCAGTGAGATTCTTCACTGGACGACCCAAACCAAAATCTTGGTCACCTCTAGGGAGAGACTTAATTTATCTGGAGAGTGGGCGGTGCAGATCAAGGGGATGAAATATCCTAAAAATCACCAAGCCGAAGGATTTGAGGAATTCAGCGCCATTGCCCTATTTTTACATCGCGCCTATCGCGTTCATTCCGGCTTCAAGCTTACAGAGGCGGACAAGCCTCACATCATTCGAATTTGCCAGCTCATGGAGGGGGTGCCGCTTGGTATTGAGCTGGCTACCTCCTGGGTACACATGCTTTCTTGCCAGGAAATTGCCCGCGAAATCGAGCAAATGAACAAAACGCCCAACAGCCTCAACATTCTCACCAGTCCGTTGCAGGATCTACCCGAACGACACCAAAATCTACAGGATGTCTTTGAATATTCTTGGCGCTTATTGACTGAGGCAGAGCAGGAAACCCTGCGAAAACTATCCGTTTTTCAGGGAGGGTGTCAACGGGAAGCAATTGAACAGGTCACTGGGGCAACTTTGGCTACAATCACTACTTTGGTTGATAAGTCAATGTTGAGTCGGCGAACTTCAGGGCGATATGAGATGCACCAGCTACTTCGTCAATATATCGCCGAAAAATTACGCGCCGATCCTACACTGGCCGAATTGAGCCAAAATTTGCATTGCGATTACTATCTAAAATTTCTGGGGGAGCGGCAGGCGAGCCGGATGGGAGAAAAACAGCCCCAAACGCTGGCAGCCATCGCCAAAGAAATTGAGAATATTCGGGCGGCGTGGCGCTGGGCAGTTGTCAATCGAAAGCTGGATTTAATGGGCCAGGCCTTGGAAACCCTATGGTTTTTTTATGCAATGTACAGCCGCTTCCAAGAGGGGGCGGAGACATTCAGCCGAACGGCAACGATGCTCCGTAAGCTACCACAGTCTTCGGAAACGATGATTCTATTGGCTCGAATTTTGACCTACCTGGGCTGGCTTTTATTACGACAGGGTCGTTATGAACAAGCCCAGAATGCATTAGATCGCAGTCTTGACATCTTTCACGAAACAAATAGCCCCAGTTATACTGCCCCCACCTTACATTTTTTAGGTATTTTAGCCCTAGAAACGGGACAAGCGGCCCTGGGACAAAAGCATCTGGAAAAGGCGCTTACAATTTATCGGGAAACGAACAATCGGTGGGGTATCGCTTGGGCCCTCAGCTTTTTGGCCTATGATCTGCACCAGTTGGATCAAACCAAAAGTGAGGAGTCTCAAACCCTATTACAGGAGAGCTTGACGATTTATCGATCACTAGGACACAAACAAGGCATCGCCATGGCCCTCAATAATTTAGGGTATATCCAATATCGATCAGGCAACTATGATTTGGCTAAAACCTTGTTACAGGAAAGCCTGGACTTACGTCGCAAAATTAATTACCCGCGTGGTATTGCCGTGGCCCTCAGCAACCTAGGACATATCTACAGTGCTACTGAGGAGTATGCTCTAAGCCGAGCACATTATCAAGAGGCAGTAATGATTGCCCGAAACATTGGCGCAACACCGCTTGCTTTAGCCGCATTAGGAGGATTGGCTGTGCCATATGCGCATGAGAAATCTTATAATCAAGCGATGGCCTTTTTGAGCTTAGTCCTCACCCATCCCGCCAGCAATGAGGAAACTCGCGACCGGGCTCAGCATACGCTCCAGCAATTACGTGACACGTTACCAGATCAAGAAATGCAAGCCTTGGAAATGATATATCCCTTGCAAGTTCATATTATCCCGCCCACCTCAGAGGAGATGGATCGACTTGTTGAGCGGATGTTGGGCTAGTGCAGTGTAAAATGGATTTTTCTTTGCACTTTGCAAACTCTCCCCTCCAAGACTAAAATACGCGCCTTACTTATGTCGAGGTTAATCTAAATGCATTATGATGTGATTATTGTAGGGTTAGGCGCAATGGGCAGCGCTACCTCATATCAACTGACCAAACGCGGGGCCAAGGTATTGGGTATTGATCAGTTTCACCCCCCGCACCAACTTGGCTCATCACACGGTGAAAGCCGGATTACCCGCCGGGCTATCGGTGAAGGCCCGGCCTACATTCCGCTAATCAAGCGGGCCTATCAAATTTGGGAGGAGCTTGAACAAGCCAGTGGCAACGAACTCCTTCACCCTTGTGATGGATACATTATCGGCCCCACCACAGGCAGCAGCGAATTTCACGGCTACGACAATTTTATCAAAGCGACCGCTGGGCTGGCTAAACAATATGAGCTGGATCATAAAGTCTTAGCCTCCTCAGACTTACAAAAACAACTTCCTATGTTAAAAATTCAGGATGATGAAATTGCCTATTTTGAACCTCAGAGTGGTGTTTTGTCGTCTGAAAAATGTATTGCCACCCAACTACAATTGGCGAAAAAACAAGGCGCAACACTGCAAACAGATGAACGCGTCATCGAATTTTCATACGACCAACACGGGGTCACAGTCACGACAGACAAAGGTCAGTACACAGGGGACAAGTTAGTCCTCTCCGCCGGAGCGTGGATGACCCAGTTTGTCCCCAAACTAAAGCAGAACGACGTCAAGATTTATCGTCAAGCCATTTTTTGGTTTGAGGCCGAGGATATCACCCAGTATACCCCTGAGAAGTTTCCCTGGGTCATCTGGACGGGGCAAAACGCTGATGACATGATGGCTATTTTTCCCACGACACCAGACGGTACTCGCGGAGTCAAAGTGTTAACCGAGCAATTTGAGGAAGCAACCACCGCTGAAACGATCAATCGAACCGTTGGGCCAGAAGAAGTGGAAACAATGTATCAAAAGCACGTCGAGCGACGCCTGTATGGTCTGACCAACAATTGTCTCAAATCAGCCGTTTGTATGTACACTAACACCACCGATGGTAATTTTGTCATCGATTTTCATCCCGATAGTGAACGCGTCATTGTCGCCTCACCTTGCACAGGGCACGGGTTCAAGCATTCAGCCACCATCGGCGAGATTTTATCACAATTGGCTTTGGATGGGTGTAGCCCATATGATATTTCATCTTTTTCATTGGCACGATTTCAGTAGATAACCAATGACAGAGCTTTTGGGTTGGATTTCAGAGTATTATGAGCAGGGAATGGAGGGGGACTATTGGCATACCTTTCAAGACGGACGATACACCGAAAGCCACGAACGAGGTTGGGATCGTGCAGGAATGTATATTTTACGAGCGGGCGACCACTTAACAATCATTGACGTGAATGGCGAAACTCTGTGGCAAGGCGTTCTCCAACCGCGTCGACACGGGTTTCTCAGGCTTTGTGTTCTTAAGGTCGATGCCCGCTGGCATCCAGAACATATCCCTTATGACCAATGGCGTGGTTGGTTTAGACATCGCCCGGCCCTCGAAGCAAAGCTAATAAAACAAGGATAAATCGATGCTCATCGAAAAATCATTCAACACTGGCGAACTCACCCTCAACTATGCCGAAGGACCCACCAATGGACCGACTCTTCTTCTCATCCACGGCGTTACCTCCCGTTGGCAAACGTTCACCTCGATCATTCCCCAGCTTAGTCAGCAGTGGCATCTGTTTGCCTGCGATTTACGTGGCCATGGCAAATCGGACCATCAATCCGGTCACTATGCCATCATCGATTTTGTTAGAGATGTTGTGTCATTTAGCAAAGCCAAGCTTGATGGTCCGTTAGTTATCATTGGTCATTCATTGGGGGGACTTGTTGCGTTGGGGACTGCAGCCCAGCTCGCAACGGGAGCTAAAGCTTTGATTATGATGGATGCCCCATTTATCGAACGAGACACGCCTCGTTTTCTAAAGTCACCTCAGCCAAAATACTTCTCCAGACTGCATAAACGGGTGACCAGCGTGGACACATTTGAGGCAATGTGTCAAGTCATGCAGGGTGACGCCCCGGAATTATCGCCAGCCCGGCGTGACCGAGCAGAAGAGCTATTTCAAGTCGATCCCGATGTCTTGATGAGCATCCTTGACCGTCGCTTGCCCGTCGATTTTGATTTTACCAGGATTCTGGCACAAGTTACTTGTCCAGCGCTGCTGATGCAAGCTGACCCAGAAATTCAGCAGGTGATGAGAGATGAAGATGTCGCTTTTGCTATTGGCCATTTGCAGCAAAGTCAGTCGGTGCTCATCAAAGATGCCGGGCACGCCATTCATCAAGATCAAACCGAAGTGTGTTTGGCGGTGATTGAGGAATTTTGGGGGAAGCTACAAAAGTAAACACAAAGGCACCAAAATAAACGCCTATATCATTTCAACCGAAGCATATTTTTGTGCTGTGGCTTCCATAGCCAGCCTCCATCGTTCACAACCAGTGGATGCCCGACAAAACCATTCGAGCATGACATTCTAAAACCGCAATCCCCCTAATTCCATAATCGATTAATAACTCTAACGTTCCTTGTTACTCATCGATCACGACTTGCCCAAAAGTTCGTTTCAAAATCCGTAGTGTGCTAGGATCAATTCTTCGCAAAACGTGACAGGTCATTGCACTATAAAGGGGTTTGCGAACTGGGTCGGTGTCATTGCCGACTTGAACGGCGAAGCGTTCGATGTCCTCGTCACTGGCATTGACAATTGCCACGGTGCCAAAATCAAACAGGGTGCGACGAACGAGCCAATTGACCCGCAAAGTGTCACCCTCTTGTACAGGTTGATCACCGAAATCTTTATCAAGGATGGCAATGACTGTGTTGACGTCATAAAAATCTTTGCTTTGATCACAAGTGCGACAGCCATAGTAAGACAGGCCTTTAGATACACCGATCATTGGGTTATGTAAGGTGCAGGCTGTGATACATCGTTGACAGACCAGTGAGTCAGCCCGATCTTGCAAATTGCGAGTAGATGGGGCGATGAGAGTCATAAGCTGCCACGCGTACTTACGAAGTGGGTGGTTCTTTGATACCGCAACCTTGGTCAAGATGGGCATCACTTCTCCGCCCAAAGCGATGATATCAGGTGTTAGCTTCAGCCATTGGGATAATGTTTCGACAGCATAAAACAGATAAGGATGTTGATACAAGACCCCTGGTTGTTCCCAATACATCTGCCCACGTTCCATATCCAACCCAACCACTTGCCCAAACGCATATTTCTCTGTCATCAGTTCGAATGCATCTTGGACCCGCTTCAAGGATATGCTCTCTGTGATTTTAAGCGGAGTCTTCGTCGTCAAGGTTAAACGGGTAGCGAGTTCCTTCTTCCGTTTATTCTCATAAAAAGCAATTAATTCCATATCGGTATCTTGATACTCGCCCCAAACCCGGCTCCCTTCCAGTGTTTTTCCTTTTACAAAATTAAAATTATTGTTTTTAGCATACTGCTCCCAATCCTCCAGATGTTCAGTGGGGGTTGAAGTAGAATGTTCCCCGCGAACAGCCTTATCTTTGATCCCCAAGAACCGCTCCATCTCCTGTTCAAGGAAAAAGGCTGGGTCAGCCTCAACCATCCCACTAATCAGCCTCCTGGATCGCCCCTGTTTCGCATACTGCATCCAAAGTTCATAGGTATACCAAACACTATTTTTATTCTTGTGGCGAACCTGGATAACATACAGTTGCTTGATTCTCTCAACCCCGATGACTTTATCAAACCAAACTGTGAATGGGCGATGCTTGATGGTGATTTGGGCAGGGGTAACCTGGGTGATCGTTTGATTAAAAACGCGGATTAGGGCGTGACACAGAAAAGGTAGCCCGATCCAGCCAAAAGGCAAAAAAAACAAGTCTGGCTGCCAAGTAAAAAGAGCCATAAACAATGGCATCGAAAGGCCAATCCCAAAAATCAATGGAAATATCACACTCCACTTAAACCGTCGATTGGACAAGGTCAGACGCTGATCGGTCATCTCTAGCGTAATTCCCTTAGGCAAAGCCTGTGCTGGATATTCCAACAGGGGAAATTCAGTCCGATCAACGAGCCGCACTGCGGCGGGACAAGCAGGGCATTGGGCGACACCTCCCGTGGAAGTAAATGAGGCTTCAGGAATCAGGGTGCCACATTTCGGACAGGAAACCGCTGGGTCTGGCAATATATATTCTTCTTGTGGGGTTTGTTCGTAAGCAGGTTGCATTGTTATTAATTATTAATTGTGAATTGTGAATTGCTGGTTGTGAAATCATCGTCGTTCATAATGATGACTTCACCAAAGGTTCGTTCTAAAATTCGTAAGGTGCTGGGATCTAAATCGGCTGACACCTTACAGGTCATTGTGGCATAGTGCGGTTTGCGCAGAGGGTCGGTGTCATTACCAATCTCAACGGCGAAACGCTCAACATCTTCGTCGCTAGCCTTGGCAATTTCGACGGCACTAAAGTCGAATAGTTTACGATGAGTGAGCCAATTGACCCGCAATGTTTCGTTGTCCTGGTGGGGTTCAGCACCAAAATCGCTATCAAGTCTGGCAATCACTTGGCTAACTTCATAAAAACCATTACTTTGATGACAAATACGACAGCCAAAATAAGCCACGCGTTTGATCTCACTCGCTTTAGCTGTATGTTGCGTACAAGCTGTTATACATCGCTGACAGAATAGTTGGTCCATCTGATCCTGTAATCTCATCGTCATTGGTGCGATTTGGGTCATCATTGTCCAGGCATACCGTCGAAGTGGATGAAGATTTAAGGCAGCAGCCTGGGTCAGGGTCGGCATTAGTTCACCTCCCAAGGCGACAATATCCGGCCCCATCATCATAAATTGGTGCAAGGTTTCGATTGTATAGGTTAGGTTAGGTTGCTGAAACAGAAGATCGCGCTGGACCCAGTATATTTGGCCTCGATCAAAATTCAGATTGATAGCTAAGCCTGATACAGCATGTTCCTCGATCTGATCAAACGCCGTCTGCACTTGTGGCAAGGTAACATTGCCCATAGGTTTTAGCGGCTTCTTTGCGGTCAAGGTCAATCGTGAGGCAAGCCGATTCTCCCCATCCTTTGTGTAAAAGGCAATCAAAACTAAATTAGCATCTTGATATGTACCCCAAACTCGACTCGTTTCTAGCGTCTTTCCTCTTAAAGAGTTGAGATTGTTTTCTTTAGCGAATTGCTCCCATCCAGACAAATTCTCAAGAGGTTCTTTGACAATAGGTTCACCCTGAACAGGTTTGTTTGTGATCCCTAAAAATCGTTCCAACTCCTGTTCAAAAAGAAAGGCTTGACTGATATTGTTTATTTGGTAAAGGAGTATCTTATCTTCACTTTCCCCGACTTGCTTCAGACGAAGCTCATAGCTCCCTAGTTTTTCCTTCGTTTTTCTGTTAAGACTTTCTTGCACATAAATCTGCTCAATGTGATCAAGACTAATGACCTTATCAAACCAGGTCGGTAAAGGGCGTTTCTTAACTGTAATCTGGGTTGGTGTAACATCGATGATGGTACGATTGATAAGTTCGGTCGCAGCGTAACCTATGAGCAGAGGGGCTATCCAAGCTGGAGGAAAAAACCACAGCCACCAGCCTATCTCCCCATTGGCGACAACACAAAGTGGACACAATAGAAATAGAGCACCACCCAAAAAAAGGGCTCCTATCTGCTTTGCATGCAAAGCCAGACGACTATAAGAGAGGGTCAAGTTATTATCGGTCACCTCTAACTTGATATGTCTAGACATGGGATGAATTGCAGTTTCTAACCTCGAGGCAGTCGTCTGGTCACCAAGGTAGAATGTAACCAAACAAGTTGGGCATTGAGTGCTCTCTTTTTTTGATATGAAAGATATTTTTGGAATAGGGGTGGCACAATTTGGACAATGAATTGTTTTATATTGTGGTGCTTGGGCAAAAGTTGGTTGCATAGGCTAATTATTAACTGTGAAGTTCTCGTTATTTATAATGACGATTTGACCAAAGGTTCGTTCCAAAATTCGTAGTGTGTTTGGGTTAAGATCAGTTGAAACACGGCAAGTCATTGAGCCATACCTTGACTTACGAAGTGGGTCAGTATCATTGCCGATTTGAACAGCAAAGCGTTCAACCTCCTCGTCGGTTGCATCAAGGATTTCAACTGTATTGAAATCGAATAGTTCAAGATGAGTAAGCCAATTGACTCGAAGGATCTGATCAGTTTCTTGAATGTGGTCACTCAATTCCTGGTCAAGCGCAGCAACAACTTGATCAGCCTCGTAAAAGTCTTTGCTTTGGTGACATATGCGGCAACCGCAGTAGATCACCCGATTCAGACTGACTTCGGTTTTGTATGTCGTAGGCCTAGTTAAACAGCGTTGACAAAGCAATCGATCCAAACGATCTTGCCAACGCTGTGTAGCAGGGGCGATAACGGTTATCAGGGTCCAAGCATAGTCTCGAAAGGGGTGTTTGTATGAATTTGCGGTCGCAACATCGATTAAAACGGGCATCGCCTCACCCTCTAAAGCAATGATTTCGGGGGTTAGCTGTAGCCACTGACGGACTGTTTTTAGAGCATTATCTAAAATTTGATATTCACCAACAAGCGCCTGTTGCTCCCAAACAATCTGTCTTTTCTCATAATCCAATCGAGTCATTTGGTATGGGGCGATATTAACAACACCCTCTTTAGCAAAGGCCTTTTGCACGTTATCTATAGAAACATTATTGGAAGCAATAAAAGAAGCCTGAGCTGTTAAACTCATCCGGGTCGTATGCATTGTCCGGTTTCTATCGATATAGTTCGCAATCAGTTCCAAATTGGCATTTTGATATAGCCCCCAAACTCGGCTTCCCGCTAAGATTTTCCCTTTTACAAAATTAAGCCTATTGTCTCTGGCGAATTGCTCCCAGCTTTGCAGGTGAGATTGATTGCTCTCACCTCGATACTGACCCTCAACAATCTTATCCTCCAGTCCTAGAAATCGCTCAATTTCTTGCTCTAGAAAACAGGCAAACTCTCCATCATTAATCCCCCAAATAACTGCCACGCCTGGCCGATACTCTGTCCGTTGTAGCCATACTGTAAAGTGCTCTAACACCTTATCCTCGAATTCTTGCCGTTGCTGAGTGACATAGAGTTGAACAACCTCTTCAGCCCCAATGATTTGAGTAGGTTGATTAAGGTTAGAGGGTCGTTTGATTGTAACTTGGGCAGGAGTCACTTCAATTGTTGTGGTAGAACGATTCAGGACGAAAAATAATACGCCCAGAACAAGCCAAACACAAGGAAGAAAAAATAAACCTGTCCCCCATAAATAAAAGGCACCTACCCCAAAAATAATTGAAAAAATCATCAGGGTCGCAATAAACGAACGAAAACTCCAAACAGATCGTTGATCGATAAAGGTTAAGCGTTCCCCGTTTACCTCAAAATTAATTCCTTTCGGTATTGTCTCAGGAGGGTATTTTAAGAGGGGAAATTTAATACGATCTATCAGTCTTATTGCAGCCGAGCAAGTAGGGCAAAAAACGACATTCCCCTGAATATTCAGGGTTATCAACGGAATTGAGGTGTCACATTTTGGGCAACGAACCTGTTGATGTGACAAGATTTGTGTCTCTTCGCGCTTTTGCTCAAAGGTTGATTCCATCAAGTCCCCTTTCTGGCAATCAATTTACGATTAATATGATACGAAGAATCGTAAGATATTTCAATGTAAAGTTAGTCAAAGCGCAGGAGAGGTTTATTCGTCGACAGGTAATACCAACGGCGGCCCTAATGTTTCGCCCGTTTCCAACTCATAGACCACGACCTCGATGTGGTCGAGTTGACTGGCGTCAGTCAATTGTAGAGCGTGCGTATCGGCGACGTAATCGCCTTGTCGCCATTGAGAGGTGGGCAGAAGACCGCTGACAGGCCAGCTATCGATTTGGCTGAGTTGGCTGCCATCAGCGGCTTTAGCCCGTACAGAGATGGTGTAATTTGCGGCTAACGGGGCCAAGGTATGCCAGTATAGCGTGATGGCGTCCTTGTTTAGAGAAAGGGAATATCCGGCCAGTCGGATTTTATCGACCAGCCCAATATTCATCGGGGTGGCCTCGGGGGGAATGTCGGTCAAAATAAATTTGGGACCAGGGTAAATTTTGGCGTAGGGGATATCGTGAATGGTGATGGTGTGTTCTGGCTCGATATTTTTAAAGTAGTTGACAATCTCTGGGCTAGGGGCCAGCCGCTGCATTTGCGCGACGTACAAGACCACATAATCGGCCCGGAAGGCAATATCATTGGTGTAAAAATTTTCGCCCGTGCCCGCGAAATACGGTAGCAAGGTCTGCGAGGGGGTGGAGGCGACATAGAGATTTTCTGCGTTTGGCTTGGTATTGAGGTAGGCCGCCACTTGCTCCATCCCTTCCCCCCACCCCACCAGCGTGGTTTCCGCCGCCCGCGCTGGACCACCCATCAGGGGGTTGAAGTAGGTGAGGTAGTAGGGGTAGTAGGTGATGATGGGAAGAAGTTGGAGAAGCAGGATAATTGTGAATAGTGAATTACGAATTGTCAATTGTGAATGCTTTGATAATCGGGATTGTAAATATTGCCCGAAAAAATGCAGGACTCCTAGCCAGCCGATAGCGGCGATGAGGTCGAGGAAGGGGAAGAGGGGGAGGAGGTAGCGATCTTGTTTTTTGGGACTGAGGTTACCGAACAGAAGTAGGCTGATGGTGAAAAGCCATAACAGGAAAAGAGCAAATTGGATGCGGCGGGTGTGGGCGGGTGGAGCCAGACGGTGACGCAAGGTTGGAATAAGGTAGAGTAGCGAGAGCAGACTGCCAATCAACACAATTGGTGTCAGACGGAAAGGGATAACGTAGGGATAGAACCACGGACCAGGGTCAAGGGTGGGCTGCCCCTGAAAGAAAACGAGGTGGCCTTCGTTGACCTTACCAAAGGTTTCGTCCCACATTTGGCGAAATGTGCCGATGGGATCAACCCACATACTGGGCCAAATCAGGATGAAAACGGCCAACGAAATGAATCCCCACACGGCGATGACACTCGTCCAGCGCAGAAAAATTGGTTGAAGGTCTGATTTGGAAAATGAAATTGAGCGAGCCTCGAAAATTGCATAAAGGATACTCATCCCGATGACAAAGAGGGCCATAAATTGCCCTGGAGCTTTGGTCAAGGCGGCCAAGCTGCCCATAACAGCAGAAAAGGCAAGATACCGAGTGGGGCGCGAGCGCAAAGAAGAAAAAGGGTGATTTCCACTAGAAGGTTGTTGGCGGATATCATCGGCAAAGATGTAGAAGGCCAGGGCGGACAGGCTCATAAAAACAGCCACGGGGGCATCGCCGTGGGCCACACGAGAATGTGCCAGATAAAAAGGGTCGAAGGCCAGCAATAATGCCCCAAAAATGGCAATTGTTTCGTTGGTCAGTTTGCGAATAAAAAGATAAATCAGTGGGACAGCCACGGCAGTCAGCAAAGCATAAGGCAAACGGTTAGCCACTACTAACGATAGAATGTCACCGTAGATGTACTCGCTAAAGGCAGGCACTGATTGGCCGGTCAAGCGAGCCAAACCGTATTGTCCGACCATCCCCACAGCGTCCAGCCAACTCATTGTCACGCCTGGATAAAAGTGCCAATAGGTACCTCGCAAATCGCCCTGCAAAAACGCGGCAATAACATCACTGCCAGCAAAGAAGATGTTTGTGTTTTCATCGCTGGTTAAAAACCGACTCAAGCCAGGTAGACGGGGCAACAAGGCTGCAATAAAAAGCCAGATCATTACAAAGCGAGGTTGGACTAGCCAATGGGTTTGAGTGTCTCGTTCGTTATTCATCGGATAGTTACCTGTCCCAGGAAAACAGCATTTTCGCCCGACGTATCATTTTGCACGGGTAAGCGCTCCAACGTCTGCAAATCATACAAGCCCACGACAAGCTGATAGTCACCGGGAGGAACATCTTGGGGCAACTGAACAGGGTCAATAATCGTTTCATTGGGTTGCCATTGACTGGTTGGATAAACCCCATTCAATGGTTGACCATCGCGCTGAGCCAAGGTCGCCCCCGCCTCGTCACGCAGGTGAAGAAACATGGTGTAATCGACGTTTGGATCGCTCAGCGGGTGCCAAAAGAGAACCATTGTGGGAATGTCTGTGTTCTCTTGCCAAGCATATCCTGTCAGTTCAATCGTATCATTCAGGTTTGCTTGAACTATTGACTGAGGTGAGGTAGGCAGGGGTGTACGCTCCGATCGAGTACGATACACCAGTGCATCATCATTGGCCCACACCTGCTCCATTTGATTTTGTTGCAAGGCCAGCCAGTCGCCTCGAAAATAGACAGGCTGGCGAATGGTATCAATCACAAACCAAACGCGATCATGTTGATTGAGCAATCCATTCAACCCCGAAATGTCATCCCCTAACCAAGGCACGCCCAGCCAACGATCCACTGGAGCTTCAGCTCGATTGAGCAGGAATTGATCGGCGTCATTTTGCACGGCAAAGCCTGTCACCTCATCGAGGTACAACTCGGCGGCTGATACATTCATCGTGATGACTGCATCCCCTGGCTGCCACTCGTTGTGAACATAGGCGAAAGCCTCTTCGTAGGCTGGCTCTGGTGTTTGCAGAGCGATTTTCAGGTCGGACAGGCTGAGGACGGTGAAAATTAGGAGAAGAACAAGGGCAAAAAGAGGGAGTTGTTTTTTCGAATAGCTCTCCCCCCCTCGGTCCCCCCCGCTAGGGGGAAGGTTTTTCACAAATTGAATAACATGAAAAATGGCACCGCCCACAATCAAGTAAAACAACGGTAGATACATTACGATGTAGCGAGGATTGCGGCGGAATGGTTCAAGCAGGGTCACCATCTCAAGGATGATAAGACCGAAGATGAGCCAAAGGAACAGGAAGAAGTGACTCTTGGAAACACCCCTCACCCCCAAACCCTCCCCCTGAGGGAAAGGGGAGTCAAGCTGTTCCTTCTCCTTGGGGAGAGAGCTAGGGTGAGGGGTAAATCTCTTTACCACCCAGAAAATCAAAACAAGCAGACTCCCCACAACAGCAATTAAACTAAGCCAATAATGGTGGGGCACCCCAAATTGACGACCCAAGAACTTTGTGGTGTCAGCTATGGTGAAATGAAAGGCTGTCTGATACGCCACGGTGTTGATCAGTGTTTCAAGCAAGCCACCACCATTACTTTCGGTAAGGTTATCCATCCCAATGGGACGGCCCAGCCGCTTGACAAGAATTGCCGTGCCCAGAACCGCCCCCAAACCAACCCCTTCAAACAGGATAGCGGGCCGAAGAAACCAAATTCGAGGAGTCGACGTGATATTTCGCGGCCACGATTGCCAAGCCACTACGACCATCGCAATCACCAAAGGTGGTCCCATCATCAAGGCCCCAAATTGAGTCAGCAAAGTCGCCAGCAGGGCAAATAGGGCAGCCCAGCGATATTTGGCTGGGGCCGGGTAAACGCTGCCTCGATAGGCCCAATATACGGTCAACAAAACGAGGAGGGTGGCCAGGGCATACATTCGAGCTCGCCCGCCCCAGACCATCCCTTCGGGACTGAGGGCAAAAAATCCTGCGGCAAAAAGCCCAATTGCTGGGGCAATGGATGGGGGGAAGACCCGACAGCTAACCTTGTAGACAAGCGGAATGGTGATTGTCCCGAGCAACACACTCGGCCAACGGGCCATCATCAAGCCCCAATCCGCTGCATGCCATAATTCCGTGGGGGTGTTCACAAAAAAGGCCGCAAAGGGGGTAATCAAGTAGGTCGCCAAGAGACCATGTTCATAAAAAAGGCCGGAAGGGAGAACGGGCCAACCGTGTTGTAAAATTTGGCGAGTGGCTAAGACCGTGGTGAATTCATCAAAGAAGGGGTGGGTGTGAGTAACGTAGTAAAGACGGAGACCAAAGCCAAGCAGGATAAATAAAAATAACAATAATTTCGTCAAAGGGTCATCCTATCAAAACTTTCTAAAATATAATCCGACGTACAAAAAAGATGACCGTGACAAGACTGGAGAGCATAATCAAGGTAGCCACTGGCTGAAGGCGGGCGCAAATGATGACCGGGGCCGCCAACCCAACAGCAACACCCAAAACGTGCGCCAGCAGAATTTGCCGATAGCGGGCCAGAATCAGGCCAGCCAGACTGAGGACCGTAATAAATAGAAGTGAGAGCGACACCATTGCTGAGAAGCGAAGAATACTGGCCGCCAGAGCGAGTGAAACGAAGAGGTAAGCCAGATGAAAGATCCAAATTCGGGGGCTGGGATTATCCTCATCAATTGGTTGGCCTGACTCATCCAATTGCACGGGTGGAGCCGAAGCGGTTAGGGTAAAACGCCCCTTCTCCACCGTCCACTCTTCCACAGCGCCCGAAGAGCGCTCCATGACTACCCGATTGAGATCAAGCAAACGAAGTTGGCCGTTATTGGTTTTCAACAGGTCGTGCAACGCCTCACTCTTATCTACAGGGAGTGAGGTCAGATAATCCGTCTTATCTTCATCCAAAGGTTTAATGACAAGCTCAGTATCAGCCAGGCCAAGCGTCGCCGCAAAAGCTGCTTTGGCTTTGTCCCGACGCTCTTTGGAGAAGGCCGCAAATTTCCCCCCAAAACAAAGCTGTACCGTACGGTCGAGGTTTGTGCTGAGCGGCCCATCTATTTGATTTGAGGTAACGTCATTGTTACTTGTCATGCGTCACTAGCCACACATAGAATTGTGCTTGGAACAATTCTGCTCATTTACCATCCACAATTGATCATTCGCTATTCGTAATTCGCTTATACACATCGACATATTGCCTAGCAATGTACTCCCAGTCAAATTCACGCTCTGTAATTTTACGACTTTCCTTCCCCATGCGGTGTCGTTCATAAGGATTGTCGATCAGTTCGGTCAAACGATCGGCCAACAGGGAGGGATTATTTATCTCTACCAAATAGCCATTCACCCCATCGCGAACCAGTTCTTCTAATCCTGAAGCGCGGGTTGCGACCACAGGTAAGCCACAAGCCATCCCCTCCAATACGGTATTGGGCATCCCTTCCCACGTCGTTGCAGTGACAAATAAATCAGCCTGACGATAGTAGTTTACAATCTCACCACGCTCCACCCAGCCGATAAAATTAACGTGTTTGGTTAACCCCTTTTCAACCACTAAGCGCTCTAAATTGGAGCGCCGCTCACCCTCGCCGACCAACTGTAGTTCAAAGTTTTCGACATCATTGGCCCGAAGTTGGCAACAAGCATCGATTAAGGCTTCTACATTTTTGAAGGCGTTCAGCCGCCCGACAAAGAGCAGACGTACGGGGTGGTCTGTGCTCCGTTGGCGGGGGGGGGTGAACTCCGACAGTTCGATGGCATTGGGAATCACCTCGATAGGCAAATCAGGTGTGGTCTCGTAGGCATAGGAACGCAGGCCATTTGAGACAGCGACCAAAGCATCCGCATCGTGCCATAACCAGCGAATAAATGGTCGTAACACCTTGTACTGCTTAGCAAAACGCTTAACCTCGCTGGAGGGCACATCGGCCCCACGCAACGAAATCAGATAAGGCAATCCATACGCCCGCTTCAACATCCAACCGATGGGGCCATCTGGGATACCAAAAAAGATGTGGACCACGTCAGGCTTGAATTCGCGAACCTGAAAAAAGCTATACCAGAGGCCACTTAAGAGAAAGGTGAACATTTCGGGTGTTGAACAATAGTCCTGACGTTGGCGTAAGACAGGAATACGTTGCACCTCAACCCCATCAATAAACTCTATCGGCTTTAGACCCCGAATCGGGCTAATTAACTCCCAGGTGATGCCGGTATGACGCAAGATGAAGCCAATTAATAGTAGTAAGGTTCCTAGAATGGTAAACCCATGATCGCTAATGTCCTTGTCCAATTGAAGTTTAATGATGATGAGGTAGACCCAAAAACCGACCCCAGCCAGAACGCTGAGGTTGCCAAATAAACTATACATTTGGGTGGGTCGGCTTGTAATCACTCGAACCGTATGGCCCATTTCGACCAAGCTTGTCGCAATCTTTTGACTGGCTTTGCCACCACCCGCCCCAATAGGGGGGAACTCATAGTTGATGATTAGTATGCGCATAGAGTAGCATTCTATATCAACTGGTGTGAATTGTCATATAAGCGATTACTCGGAATCAAGATCCTCACCCGACTCATCAGCCATTTTGGCACGAATAAAGACCAAAGCTGCGGAAAGAAAGACAAGCAGAATAGCAACATAAATTGGGGGAATGTCCATATGAATTTACGTTTTTTGATTTACATACAATTGATGATAACAGTACTAATTCACCTATTCCTCATCCTCAGTGGTCCGGTGGGCGACAAAGAAAACAAGGCCAGCGACAATGACGAGAAAGAGGATGCTGCCTAAACTGAAAGGCATTCGGGTCAGGGCTAAACCAGCCGGTTCCATAACATTACTCCGTGACCCCCTCAATCCCTATTGATGACCAAAATGGCGTGAATAAGCCCTGGAAAAAAGCCGAGCAGGGTAAGTATGATATTCAAAATGAGGGAAAAGCCAATACCACTATGAAGAAATACCCCAAGCGGTGGGACAAAGACCGAGATCAAAACTTGGATATCTCGTTGACTCATTAGAGTGTCTCCTCTCTCTATAAGCTGGTCCAAAAACGGAACAGATCAAAGCCCTCGGGAACTAGAGCGACCAAATCAAAATTGATGAGTATAGCAAGTTGCCAAACACTATCAAAAAATTGTGATGCAATCGCATCGACCCGAAACAGAACAAGAAAGATCAATATCAGGCTAAAGCCCCGGATTGTCTCAGCCACCCGCAGGATACTTGGGGGCAAAAACGGTTCAATGATGCCGAAGCCATCAAGACCAGGAATAGGTAGTAGATTGAGCAAAAGGGCGATGATTTGGACAAACAGGAGAAAAGCCAGCCCTTCCCAGAAGGCACTATGGGTTTCCAAGGTTGAACGATGCAGATTAAAGATAAACGGAATGGCCGTTATCACCCCAAAAAGGAAGGTGGCAATTGGCCCAGCGGCAGAGATGAGACTATGCATAAATTGACGCCGAATAGCCAACCGGTTGATATATACCGCCCCACCAGGCAAGCCGATTCCACCGATAATCAAAAAGATTAGCGGCAGGGCAATGCTCAATAGAGGGTGGGTGTATTTGAGTGGGTTGAGGGTCAGGTAACCTTTATCAACCACACTTTTGTCGCCGCCCCAGTAGCCAACGAGTGCGTGCCCAAATTCGTGCAAGGCCAGGGAAATGAGCCAGCCACCAGTCACAAACAAAAACACGGTACGTCCACTGTTACCAATGCCAGCCCACGTCAGATAACCCGAAATTGCTGTAAAGAGGACAAGCCCCAAAAAAACAGGGCTGAGACTGACCGGAGCCTGCAAAGATGATAGATTGGTTGATTGGCGAGGCGCATTTGTGGGGCCTTGCTCGTGGAGTTTAGCTGCTGCGCGAAATTCGGCGGGGGTCACCCCGTGTTGCAACAACATTTCACCCGCCAGACTCTGTGGGTGACGCAGCATCCCTAGTAGCAGTACCCGGCTATCGATAAAATCGACATCCTGTTCCATCGCCTCAGCCGAAGCTTGCTCTAAAATTCGCGTCGTATCAAAGTCCAGCTTACCGTACCGGCCATCAGATCCAATGTTGGGCGATACTTCAGTGTCGTCTTTCGCCGCCAATCGCACCTGCGCCACCAATCGGGTCTTGATATTATCTGGCTTTACTCGTAATGTTCGTAAGATTTGCTCGGCTTGACTCCCCGAAAGCTGCATCAATCCCAACAGCAAGTGAGTTGAGGTCATCACTTTTTGCTTGTGTTTTTTGGCCACACTTCTGGCATTGCTCAAAGCCCGGTGGCTATCTCGGGTAAAGTCTGCGAAGAGATTGGACATTGCCTTCCCTTAAATTGTGGTCTATAGTTCAATGCAACTTATTTCGCGAAGCACCGAATTTACGGCGAAAGTATATCATGCTAATTGTGAATGGTGAATTGCGAGCGGTGAATTGTGAATGAGAAAGAAGCAATTAAACTCAACATCCGTCTACCCTGCCGTAAATCGCAAATCAAAATCGAAAATTTAGGAGACATCCCATGCAGGCTATTCAGTTTTCACAATTCGGCGAACCCGCCGATGTTTTATCGCTGGTTGAGGGCGATTTGCCCGAACCAGGCCCAGGCGAGGTTCGGCTGCGCTTGACACACCGCACCATCAACCCCTCGGATGTAATGTATATTCGGGGGATGTACGGGCGACGGCCCGAATTGCCCGCTGTGCCAGGGTTTGAAGCGATGGGCGTGATTGAGGCGGTTGGGGAAGGCGTGGCTGCCAGCCAAGTGGGGCAACGTGTTGTTCCGCTTGGTCCACCGGGCACCTGGCAAAGCCACATCATCCTCGATGCCCAGCAATGTCTTCCCGTGCCCGACACAGTCAGTGACCAAACTGCTGCTCAATTCGTGGTCAACCCCGTCACGGCTTGGGTGATGCTCCACGATGAACTCAAGTTGGAGGCAGGCGATTGGGTGCTCCAGACGGCGGCTGGCTCGACCTTGGGCCGGGTTGTTCTACAAATCGCCAAGATACAAGGCTACAAAACAATCAATCTAGTCCGCCGTCGAGCTCAGGTGCAAGAGCTGCTCGATTTGGGGGCCGATGCAGTGTTTTGCACTGAAGATGATGACGTAGTAGCACAGGTGCAGGCAGTGACAGGCGGCAAAGGGGTCAAAGGGGCGATTGAGGCAGTGGGTGGACCTACTGGTAAGTTAGCGATTGCTAGTCTACGACCCGGCGGGACAATGCTTGTCTATGGCCTGCTCAGCTTGGAAGAGACTCCGGTCAATTGGGGTGAACTCTTATTCAGAGGTTTAACCATTCGTGGGTTCTGGCTCACTCATTGGTTCCGGGTCCAACCCCCCGCCCACATTCAGCAATCCCTCACTGAATTGATGGGCTTGATGGCCCAAGGTCATCTGATTCCTCCCGTTGAAGCCGAGTATGATTTCACACAATTTAAAGAGGCCGTTCTTCACGCCGAGCGACCGGGGCGTAGTGGGAAGGTTTTGCTGGTGGGGTAAACCTCACCTTATGTCTCTATCTTTCCCAGAAGGGCAAGAAGCTTTTATCAACGAGTAAAATTAGCATAGCCGAGATTTCCAATCTCGCTGAATGATGCCTGACCAGATTGGAAATCTCGGCTACTAGTTATTAAGGAGACCATTATGACATCACAAAAAGGAAAGCTCACCGAAGGGCCAATCTTCAGAACATTGATCGATCTCACCATTCCCATGATTTTTGGAATGCTGGGCGTGACTATCTTCAACCTGGTTGACACCTACTTTGTTGGTCAGCTTGGCACCGATGAGCTGGCTGCGATGAGTTTTACCTTTCCAGTGATTATGGCGGTGGCGAGCTTGTCGTTGGGCCTAGGGGTAGGAGCTTCGGCAGTGATCTCAAGAGCGATTGGTGAGGGTAATCAAGAAAAGGTACAACGCCTAACCACAGACAGCCTAATTTTGGCGATTTTGGTGGTTGCGGTGTTTGTCACGGTGGGGATTTTCACCATCGACCCGCTCTTTCGATTTTTAGGAGCCACTCCCGAAATCCTGCCCCTCATTCGTGAGTATATGGTCATTTGGTATTTTGGCGCGGTGGCTTTAGTCGTGCCGATGATTGGCAACAGTGCCATTCGAGCCACAGGCGATACCCGTACCCCCAGCACAGTGATGTTGATTGCGGGGGCCGTGAACATCATCCTGGACCCGCTGCTCATCTTTGGCTGGGGGCCATTCCCTCGCCTTGAGCTGGCCGGAGCCGCCTACGCCACCGTCGCCTCCCGAGCGGTCACTCTCGTGGTCAGCCTCTGGATTTTGTACAAGCGGGAGGAGATGATCAGCCTTGTGTTACCCCCTTTCCGCACCATGCTTGACTCCTGGCGACAGGTGCTCTACATCGGCCTCCCTACTGCTATCACCAATATGATGCTCCCCGTCTCGACCGGGATTGTCACCCGTTTGATTGCCAGCTTCGGCCCAGCCAGCGTTGCTGCCTTTGGCGTCGCTACACGAATCGAAGGGTTTGGCCTGATGGTGGTCATGGCCCTTGGCTCGGTGGTCAGCCCTTTTGTGGGCCAAAACTGGGGGGCGAAAAAATATGATCGGGCCCAATTGAGCATCACCTACAGCCAACGCCTGATGTTAGGTTGGGGCCTCATTCTGGTCGTTATTTTCGGCCTATTGGGTCGCCCCCTCGCCAGCCTGTTCAATGATGATCCCACTGTCATCGCCACCGTGCAGGCCTATTTCTGGATCATTCCCATCAGCTATGGCCTGTTTGGTGTGCTCAGGCTCGGCACGACGGTTCTCAGCGTATTGAGCAAGCCCTTCCAATCGGCTCTACTCACCTTAGCCCAAACCTTCGCCTTGTACATTCCACTGGCCTACGTCGGAGCTGACCTATTTGGCCTCAACGGCATCTTCGGAGCAGCTGCTTTGTCCTACGTGATCAGCGGGATCATCACCTACTTCTGGCTTCGTAAAAGCTTGGCGGACTCGATGGAATATGATTACCTGCATCGTATCGTCACCCAAGATAATCGCCCCAACTCCATCGGCTACTGGATTAACCACCTCAATCGCCACGCCCGCGACTATTTCAACCACTCCCTCGTTCAATTCCAGCTAGAAAGCTCCACCCTGGCCTTCCTAATGACCCTCTACCGTGAGGATGGCCTTAACTATCGCACCCTCAGTGACCGCCTCAAGGTCAACGAATCTATCGCCAACCGCGTTGTCGGCAAACTGCTCGACCTCGGCTATGTCACTCGTACCACCGATCCCCAACTCGAAGATGGCTACGGCTTCTTCGTCACCCAAAAAGCCCAAGACATCGCCCCTGACATCCGCAAAGTCCTCAATGCCTGGACCGAGACCCTGTCCCAAGGCTTCACTGAGGAGGAAAAGGCGATGGCCGTTAAGCTCATGCAGCGGATGCACGCGAATGCGGTGGCGGGGATGGGATCATGAAAACAAGCTATAAAAATCGCAAGGCCAGTAATCCCCTTCTATTTCTCCAATTTGCTCCCCTTTCCCCCCGTGCTATACTCCCCTCGTGATTGAGCTACTACGAGAGAATCCTCTATTACTCTTATTTGTAGTCACAGCGTTGGGCTATGCCGTGGGGCAGATTGAGTTTCTGGGCATCCGATTAGGGTCGGCGGCAGTGCTGTTTGTGGGCCTGTTTTTTGGGGGCTATGATGCAAATCTAACCTTACCTGCCTTTGTTATCCAGTTGGGGCTGGTTATTTTTGTGTACGCGATTGGCCTCAACAATGGGTCCAACTTTTTCCGAGCATTACGGGAAGAGGGTGTCCGCCAGTTGGCTTTCATTATGTTTTTTCTCACCTTGCCAGCCGTGCTACTGGTGGGCTTCTTTCTTTGGCTCGATTTCACGCCAGGGGCAATGGCAGGCGTTTTCAGCGGGGTGGGTACCAGCACCGCTGGCTTGGCCGCCACCCTTGACTTAATCACTGCCACCTTGCCGCCGACAGACGCAACCAACGCCCTGGCCGCCACAGCTATCGCCTTCGCCATCGGCTACCCCATCGGCGTTCTTGGTCGTATCCTGATTATCACGGGCCTCCAAACGTTGTGGAAGATCGATTTCCAAGCTGAAGCTTTATCCGTGCGTGATCTCTACCCGATGCCTCAGGAGATCATCAATCAAGCCATCGAGGTGACCAATCCCGAAATGACAAACATCCCCTTGCGTCAACTGCAACGGGATCACAATTGGGATGTTATTTTTGGCCGACTGTACCGTAATGACCATATCAGCTTGGTGACGGGTGAGACACATTTACATTTAGGGGACATCATCTTTCTAGCCGGAGAAATTGATAATATCGAGGCGGTGATCCAAAATTTGGGCCAACCTGCCGACAACAACATCTTCATCGAGCAAAGCATTTATGTTAAACGTCGTCTCTTTGTTTCCAACCCCGATGTCGTTGGTCAATCTATCGCCGCCCTTGATCTCAAAGAGCGTTTTGGGGCCTTGATCACGCGGGTGCGACGGGGGGATACTGACCTGCTCGGGACGCGTGACATCATGTTAGAGTTGGGCGACCGGGTACGAGTGCTGGCTCGACGCACAGATATGCCTGAAGTCATCGATTTATTCGGCGACTCTTATCGCGCGGTTAGTCAGGTCAACCTGCTCTCTTTTGGCTTTGGTATCACCTTTGGTTTACTGTTAGGACTGGTCAGTATCACCTTGCCCGGTGGCGCGACCTTTCAGATTGGTTCAGCTGGGGGCACCCTCATCATCGCCCTGATTTTAGGGGCCGTTCGCCGCACCGGTTCTATTGTTTGGACGTTACCCTACAGTGCTACCCAAGCGTTACAACAAATCGGTTTAATCTTCCTGCTGGCTGCCATCGGGGTGCGATCTGGTAATGCCTTGGAAAATTTAGCCTTAGGAAACACCGTATTACTTTTGGTGTTTGTCTCGGTCGCAGTTGTATTAACTCTCACCACGGTTTCTCTTATCATTGGACACAAAATTATGGGAATGCCCTTCAGTCTCGTAGCAGGGATGATTGCCTCCCAGCCAGCCGTTTATTCCTATCTCTCCGAGCGGGCAAAAACTCACCTCCCGAACATTGGCTTCACCATGGCCATCCCCCTCGGCGTCATCTTCAAAGTGTTATATGCCCAATTGCTGTACTCAATTTTGAGTCGTTTGTAAGATCCACCAATTTTGCAACCAAATACCAGAGTTGATCGTCATTTATTTAGTGGTTCACGCGCCACCAAGATGATAAAAATAAGGAAACCAATCCAAAGGAACTTAGGCGTGCACTTTCGGATTCCTACCTTAAAGCTATTTCACTGGAGCAATCTTATGCCAAAAGCCTCAACCTCCATTGTCATCAATCGCAGTTGTGAAGATGTGTTTGATATAATCCACGATTATGAAAATCGATTGGCGTGGGACACCCTACTCAGAAAGGCCTATCTCTTGAACGGGGCCAAGGCTGCAGGCAAAGGGGTGCGTTCAGTCTGTGCAGGCAAATGGCTGGTCGGTGGCCTTGCCCTTGAAACCGAGTATATTTCCTTCACCCGCGGCAAGGTGGCCGCTATCAAGCTAACCAACAACCCACCATTTTTCGAAAAGTTTGCCGCTACCCTAAAGCACGATAAACTCGCAAATAATCAGTCTCGAGTAACTTATACTTACAACTTCAAATCCAAACCACGCCAGCTAAAATGGTTTTTAGAACCGATTATGAATTTCTTCTTCTATCGGGAAACAAAAATGCGGCTCAATGCCTTGAAGCGACATTTGGAAAAAGAATCTAAGTAACGTTCATTTTAAGCATACCCATTCACCACAACCTCGACACCCCCTGAGGCCAAATCGTAAAGCAGACCGTGCACAATAACATCATCCGGTAGGTAGGAGAGAGATCGAATCGAGGCAACTTCATCTTGTACAGCCTGCCTCGGTTCGGCAAATACCTTCAACCAATCGGCCAATTGTCTATCAAATGGCTCCCCAATCATTGCCTTAAAGGCTTGCAGCTTGGCCGAAGATAGTCGCTTCTCCACATTTTCAACAATCACATCTAGCTTTGAATGTGCCAGAGAGCAGCCACAATCGGTGTGCATCAACACCACAAACTCCCGAATCCCCGCCAGAAACATCCCAATCACCAACGAGCGAGGCTCGGCCATCGCCCCAATTGTGCGGATAATCCGAACAGGTGACCCGCCGCTGCCATCTGAAGCAAATCCAGGAATTCCAATTGCCTCAAGGTTCACCCGTGGGTCCATGCAGGTGATGACCACCAACGCTCCCGGAGTTCGCTCGGTGGGTAGGGTGTCTGGCGATACCCGATGTCGGAATTGTTGATTCTTCTGCAAAATTTTACCCAGCCATTGTTGTTGGTTCATTTTAGTCTCCTTGAAATTAGCTACTTTAATTAGCATCGGCCCGCTCAGTCCGCCGATGCCGTTCGATTTTATAATCAACCATCGTTAAGCAATCCTGTAACATTTGCATCTCTCGCACAATCGTTTTACGATGGGTCTCCAGCATTTCACGACGCTGTCTTGCCGTACCACGACCTTGTCGTCGTAACTGGGCAAACGTCTGCATTTCAGTCAGCGGCATTCCAGTGGCCTTCAACTGCTTCAAAAACGCAATCCATTCAAGATCATCATCGCTGTAACGGCGATGTCCATTCGGTGCTCGGTTTACATCCAGTATTAGCCCAATCCGCTCGTAATATCGCAGGGTGTGATGACTCACCCCTGTTTTCTCAACCACTTGTTGAATTGTCAGTTCAAATTCCATCTTGCCTCCAGTATACAATTTAGAGTTAACTCTAAGTCAAGCCCTTTTTTAAATTTGATCGAATTAAAATGCAATGTAGGCCTACCGCTGCCTACAAATAAACAGGCTAGAAGCCTATGCTACAAACCTGAGTTCGACGTAAGATTAATGTCATTTCGAACGGAGCGGAGCGCAGTGGAGCGCAGAGAGAAATCTTCTGATTTGCCAGCAATTCAAGCCCCGAACACCAAGATTTCTCCTCCTCCGTCGTCGAAATGACAGCATTCAAGGTTGTATATAAACGCCAATTCTTAAATCGAACTCAGGTTACTAGGTTATTTTCCAAGGAGATCATATGTTTCGTAAGGGAGAAAGATTCAACAGTATCAGCCATCTGGTAGGGGCAATTGCTGGATTATGCGGCTTAATCGTCTTAATCGTCTTGGCTGCGCAAGACGGTGATCCGTGGAAAATTGTGAGCTTTAGCATTTACGGTGCAGCCTTGTTGTACCTCTATACAGTGTCCACGCTTTACCACAGCTCGCAAGGTAAGGCAAAATCAATCTTTTTGATGATGGATTATCAAGCCATCTACCTGCTCATCGCCGGCACCTACACCCCCTTCACCTTAGTCACCCTGCGTGGAGGGTGGGGCTGGTCTATCTTCGGCATCGTCTGGGGATTGGCCATCATCGGTGTAATTATCGATGCTCTGCCTAAAACTGGCCTAAGGTTTCTACGGCTGGGTGTTTATTTGGCAATGGGTTGGTTAATTGTCGTCGCCCTCACCCCGCTACTTCAAGTTTTGCCGTTCACTGGCTTTATTTGGCTTTTGCTTGGGGGATTGTGTTATACTTTTGGCACCATCTTCTACGCTTTGGATGAACGCCTAAGTCACTCACACGGCATCTGGCATCTGTTCGTCCTGGCGGGGAGTACCGCCCATTACTTCACCGTATTTTATTTTGTGTTGTAGAGGGTGGGTTAAGGCAAC
This sequence comes from Phycisphaerae bacterium, assembly GCA_028285035.1. The sequence goes on along the minus strand of JANQQF010000099.1, from coordinate 12,677 downwards.
ATAAGTGTGAATGTGTGAGGCTTATTAGTTAAAAAGGTTATCGGAAAGTTGAATTTATCTCTCCAACCTTTCAATATTTCAACCCTCGTGACAATGTTCTGCGTTGTCACACCTCAGGTCGGTCGGCTCCAACGCAGAACATTGGAGCCAGATAACTCAAATACAAAGGACTCTACATCAACCGATGCGCCCAAAATTGCAGGTTTTATCATCAGAACAAATCGATCACGTTTACACTGAAGCCAAACGGATTTTACACGAGGTTGGCTTTGAAATTCGAGGGACGGCCCTACGGGAAAGGCTCCTGGATTACGGGTTGCGTTACGACGCCAGTGGGGAACGTATTATTTTTCCGCCCGATGTGGTCGATTGGGCTATAGCGCAAGCCCCACAATCAATTACGCTTCACAATCGCGAGGGCCACCCCCACGCCGAGTTAGGTGGTGACAATGTCCATTTTATTCCGGCCTCAAGCGGGCTCAAAATCCTTGATCACCTCACCCAGGAAACGCGTCCGCCGCTCACAAAAGATTTTGTGGAGTATGTTCGCCTTGCTGATGGGTTACCCAACATTCCTTATCTAGCAACAGCGTTCTCAACCGAGGATATTGAGGCAGATGTCTCTGATGCTTGGCGGCTCTATCTTTGTCTTGTGAATTCTCACAAGCCGGTTGTCTCCGGAGCATTCACCGAACATGGCGTGCCCCGCATGGCCGAAATGATGGAGCTATTTCGTGATGATCGGGCTGATTTAATCAAACGGCCTATGGCAATTTTCACCATTACGGCCACGGGCAACTTCCGTTACAGCGAGGACTCCTGTCAGAATCTGCTCGATTGTGTTGAAGCTGGCATCCCCATCGAAATCGTGCCGGTTACGTTGATGGGCCTTATTGCCCCAGTGACCTTGATGGGGGCAACGGTTTTTCACACCGCCGATGTGTTGGCGGGCATAACAATGGCTCAGATTGTTCGACCAGGAGCACCCATCCTATTTGGCGGCGCCCCGGCTGAGTTTCATATGAAAGAGGCCACCTCACCTATGCTCGGCATTGAAGCATTGCATCTCGACGCGGCGTACGTTGCGGTTGCCAAAGCGTTGGGGTTGCCTACTCAAGCCTACATGGCCTTGAGTGACAGTAAGTTTCTCGATGCTCAGGCTGGGGCCGAAACCTTTGGCAGCGCCCTGTTGGCGGCCTTGGCTGGAGTCAACTCCGTGTCAGGGCCAGGAATGCTGGATTATGTAATGGTTTTCAGCCTGCCAAAACTGGTCTTTGATGACGAGGTTTGCGGGCAAGCTCTGCGTTTTGTCCGAGAAATGGAAATCGTCGAGGACTTGCCGACAGTAGACCTCGCTCGGGAACTCCTCAAGGAACAGCATCTGATTACCGCTGAGCATACCATGACCCACTGGCAAGAGCAGCTCTACATGCCAGGGAATGCCTATGATCGCACCAACCTCGATGGCTATGTCCGGGACGGCAGCCTTGATCTCATCACGCGCTGCACCAACGAAGTCAACAATCGTCTGGCGACATATACCCCCATCGAAACCGACCCCGCTAAGGTCACTGAGATGGAGCGGCTCATTCGAGCTGGATTGACCGGCGATGACACCTTGCCCGAGATTCCCACCGCCGCAACCGCAAAACCCGTCCCGACAGGGAAACGCAGCAATCGTCGCCAAAATCGACGGCGGGCCAAGTAAAGAACAAAGCGAATGGTGAATTATCAATTGTGAAGTGAACAAGCTTGCCATTCACCATTCACAATTAACCGCCTCCCGGCCCCGGTCGATGCGGTATTCCTGTTTCAAACGCCCGCTGCAAAGCATCTTTTGGCACAGGCTTCATAAATTCCAAATCGTTTCCATCAGCATCCTGTACCCAACACATCTCGGTGCCATAATCTTGATAGGGTTCCACTATATCTGTTGAGCCACGGGACACGGCGGCCTGATAGGCTTTGCCAACATCCTGAACAACATAGCCAATGTGGTCCATGCCTGTACCAAATTTTCTCGAAAACTCAAACTCACGGGGCTCGGCATAAGGCGGACCAATGACCTCAATCATCGCTTGACGCGTCTCGGCGTCAAAAAAAGAATCGGCCAGATAGATAAAGGCTCCGCCTTCCTTGTAGATGTACTCAAAGACAGACTTGAAGCCGAAATGATCGGCGTAAAATTGCTTGGTTCGTCGCCAGTCATCACTAAAAACATCAAAGTGGTGCAACAGAAAATCGATCTCTAAGCGTTTCTGTGGGCGGGCCAACGGCTCAAGCTCCTGCAAAATTTCGACGACCAAACCACTATCATCATACACCCCACAGTGGCGAACAAAGAGAAAATCCTGTGGCTCCCAGGCGACGCGAACTCCCCTCGCCACGAGGTCGGCAAAGGCTACATCCACATCCTCCACGGCAAAGGCAAGATGATGCATCCCTGGCCCGCGTTCCTCCAGAAAAGCCTGCTCATCAGCCCCAAAAGGCGGGCCAATCAGCTCCAACAACAACTCACTTCCGTTGCCAACAAAGGTCAGGTCATACATCCCCCGGTTGTAAAATCGAGCGGTGACTTCGTGCCCTAACACATCCCGATAAAAGCGAGTGCTGGCTTCGGTATCGTCGCAAATCAGACCTAAATGATGAAGCTTGTATCGAATCGTCATAAATTCTTCCTCGTCAAAGTTCCACATCAATCACTACGGGAACGTGATCGCTCAATTTATTGCCACACCAATCTTCAAAGGTACCGACAGACATTTCATTGAGTTTGTTAACCCAATCACGTGGCATAAAAATATAATCAAGATGATAGGTGGGGCCATCTTTCTTTCGATCCCGCCAGTAGTGGGTGGGGATTGTCTCTTGACCTTGTGCCTCGTGCATCACGGCGTGATAGGCACTGACCAAGCCATAGGTGGCCAAAATTTCGATAGCATCAGCTTGGTTAATCGGCCAGCCAGGCCGATCCCAAATCACATTATTGTTGAAATCACCAGCGGCTACCGTTGGGCTGGTTGTGAACAAATCTTTGAATTGATCGAGTGCTGTACGGAAGGGGCCAGGTTGATCCTTACGCGTGATTCCGGCGCTGGCATTTTGCGCCCAAACGGCCATCAAATTGAAGGCGTGTGGGCCACCTATGCTGACCGGCATAATGTAGCGTAAAGCAGAGTCATAGCTGTCTAGTAAAGACACCTTGTAATCATTGAACGCCAAGACCGCCAGCCCTTTGTGTTGGTTTTGCCCCACCCAGACCACCTCTGTCGGCAGGCTTTGTCCTTTTAGTTTCGCTTGCACCGTCTCCGGCTCGGCACACTCGCTGATGACGGCTATATCCGGCGCCAAGCTAAGCAACGCCTCATATTTACGATGTAGGGCCATATTACAATTCCAGGCAATGAGGCGCATAAAAAACTCCAAAGTAAGGTGGAGCGTGGTGTTGAATAGTCACGCATCTAGCAAAACACATTTTATCGCCAATAAGTGGGGATGCAAAGTTAGGGTCTGGTGGCATTTCAAGAACACATTCTTACGAGTCTTGAATAGGGTTGTTACAAAATCGGTTGACAAAATCTTTGACATATCATTTCAAAATCGCAGGTTGAGAAATCCTCCAAAGTGCTCACTTGCAAACGAATGTTTGGGCGGATTTGCGCATATGTAATGCGCTCTTCACTTCTCGAAAGATATGATTGTTGCACGCTTTTGTATCTTTTTGACTTTGCAGTCGCTCTGGGGTCCCAACAAGATTCACTTGTTGATTATCTCAAAATTTGATAGACTTATGTCACCTGCCATCGTTGTAAAATTTGATACAATTGACAACCCAATGCACAGCAAACATACGCCTCAAGCCCAACTGGATACTCTGACAATTTTAGCGCATTTGATTGGCATTCAGTCTAACCAAATTTTGGTGACACTGCTCCTCTTTGCCCAGGCCTTTGGACTAGGGGTGATGATGTTCAGCTTGTACATTACCACCCACACCCTCTTTATTACCACATTTAGCATCACGCGTATCACCCAACCGTTTGCCATAGCGGCCCTCATTTTAATCTTGGGTACGACCGCCTTTGGCTGGCTGGAACGCCGTACTTCACTTATTCATCTAACAAATTCAACAATCGGCCTGCTGCTTCTTATCTTGACCGGTTTTTGGGTTGGGTTAGGTTCAGATTGGGCATCCATTATTACCTTTTTCCTCCCTATCAGCTTCTATGTATTATGGGGGATGAGCAACATTGGATTTTGGGCGCAAGTACGGAGATTGCTTGATACTGTCCAACCCACCCCAGCAATCAGTGTAATTTTCAGCGGCATTTTCCTAGCAATCGTCGTCAGCAGCTTGCTGATTGCCCCCTTTTTCAATCGTCTCGGACCATCTAATTTACTCCTAATTGCCATTGGTGGTTTGATTATCACCCTGATATTTCAGATCATCACCCAAGCATTTTATGGCGACCAGCTAGGTCGTCAATCTGCCCGATACCTCTCAACACCAGCACAATCGATAAGAACAAAGCTCTCATCGTACCTTGATCGTTACGCCTATCTAATATTTGGCTATATGTTAACAGCCCTGATAAGCATACAACTGCTGGAGTATGCCTTTTTATCCGAGGTCAGTGATCGGTATACGTCAGTCGGCAGTTTGATGGGCTTTTTTGGTAATTATTTTAGGATAGCTTTATTGCTGGCCTTGGTAGCCTTGCTATTTACCGATTTTATCATCAATCGCTATGGCGTTATCTTTGGTCTATGGCTCAAGCCGATGGTCATTATCAGTGGCGTGGCCCTACTCGTTCTTTTTACTATTTTTACCGAAAGAAATGTGACATTTTGGTTGGTCATTATCACGAAATTGGCCGCTGATGTATTCTTTCTCAGCCTGACCATTACTGCGGTCAGCACATTATATCAACCACTTCCTGCACACCAACAGACAACCCTACACCTGTGGCTTGAGCGCCTCATCCGACCGATTGCCTTGGGGGCAGCCGCTGGGGTTCTGCTTGCCCTTAATTATTTCGGCCAACTTCCTATCCGTCATATTGCAATTGCTCTGATTGCTCTTTACGCCATCTCAATGCTTCTCATCTTTCGGCTCAGCCGTGAGTATGGCCAAGCCCTAAAACGCGCCCTTGTAAAACGCCGTTTCACCCCACCTGCTAAACTCATGTTAACCCAAGAGTCAAGCTTTGATGTGGTACGACAGGCGATGCACAACGATGATGCCGAGGTCGTGATTTATGCTTTAGACATCATAGAAGAAAGCAATCCGACCCTGTTCCCTAAATTATTGCCCGATATGCTTGAACATCCGGCCGAGGCGGTACAACATCACGCGTTGCAGCGTGTTGAGGCCCATCGCCTGGAAAGTGCCCTATCTCTCGTTGAGCCAATGGTCAGCTCAGCGCCAAATCCCACCATCCAAGGAACGGCGCTCCAAACGGTCGCAGCCCTGAAAGGGGCTGATTTGTTACAGGATGCCTACATCTATCTGGACAGCACAAATATTCACATTCGACAGGCAATCATGGTCGGCCTCCTGCGGTATGGTGGGGAGGAAGGTTTTTTATTGGTTGAGCAACGGATTAATCATTTGGTTAAATCGGATAAGCCAAATGATCGCCGTTTAGCAGCCCAAACCGTGGGTGAGGCAAATTTAGCTAATTATTATCAACCCCTCGATGTTTTGCTCTATGACCGAGATACCAATACTCGGAATGCGGCAATCAAGGCCGCAGGGCGGCTCAATCAAAAGAGATTGTGGCCGAAAGTGGTGGAGGGGCTTAATCTCCCGGAGACGCGAGCCGCAGCCACGCAAAGCCTGATTGCTGGGGGTGAGGCAATAACCCCACTGCTATCAAAAATTTTTGTGGCACCCAAAACCTTACGTGAGGTCCAGGTCGCTATTGCCCGGATTTTTGGGCGCATCGACGATGTCAACGCGATGACCTTTCTGAGTCAGCAGATTGCTCACGCAGACCCTGTCGTACGGACCGAAATTCTATATTCACTGAGCCGACGTAACTATCGGGCTGACCCTCTGGTGATGCGACCTGTGGTCGAGGCCCAAATTCAGGAGGAAGTCAATCAAGCCAGTTGGCTATTGGCAACGATGGCCGATTTGGGCAAAGATGATGTCGTGACCTTGGTTGAAGATGCATTGGATACGATGCTTCAGCAAGTTCAGGAGCGCATCTTCTATCTGCTTTCATTTCTGTATGATACTCAAACCATCTTCGGAGTTCAGCACCATCTCAACGGCAACTCATCAACCAAGCGAGATCAAGCTCTACAAGTGATGATGGTGATACTTGAACGGGAGATGGAACGGTGGGTGATGCCGTTGATGGATGGCGAAAAATCGACGACCGCTAGGCTGGATCGATTAAACGCCGTTGCCCCTCAACCACGCTTGAGTCAAACTGAACGGCTCAAACGATTGGCCGAAATTCCTGAGGCCGAACTAAGCCGGTGGGTAAACGCCAGCACCTTGCACACGATTGGTCGGTTGGATTTGAAGGAATTATCCGAGCCAGCCATCGCCACGTTGCTAGGCTCTCGTGATCCACTGTTGCAAGAAACCGCCGCTCAGGTTGTGCTCAAGCTTGATCCTAATTTTATCAAACAACTCCTCCCCAGCTTGTCTCGAAGTTTGCCCCCCACGACATTGCAAATGATCAACACCACGCTGGCAGGAGAAGGAGAGACCGCCATGTTATCGACGATTGAACGAGTCTTATTTCTGAAAAGTGTCGATTTATTTCGACAGTTTTCTGGCGAGGAGTTAGTTTGGGTTGCCGAGGTGGCCCAGGAAATCGCTTTCCCAGCGGGGGAAAAATTTATCCGGGTTGGGGCATCCGACAACTGTTTGTACATTATCGTCACTGGGCAGGTTGATGTGATGGTCGAAAACGGTCGTAAGGTAGCCGAATTTGGCCCCAAAAGCGCCATCGGGGAGATGGCCCTCTTCACCCAACAGCCTCGTACCGCCACCTGCGTCGCCGTCGATCCGGTCACCGTCCTCAAAATTGACCAAGAGGATTTTGAAGCCCTCCTCGCCGAAAAATCCGAACTGGCCTTAGGCATTATCCGTATTCTGGCCGAACGGCTGGAGTTGGCGAATCAGAAGGGGATTTAGTTTAAACCAAAGTTCGCTATAAATTAGAATTTGAGTAATATAGTGATGCTAATTGGAAAATTTCATCCCCAGCTATAGAGATGTATTCGTTTGAAAAAGCCTTACTATCAATATTTATCTATCGCCACAATCATCATTTTATTTGGCTTTATATACTTTTCTACACTCGCCCCAGGGCTAATTCAGTTTGGTGATAGTCCGAAATTTCAATTTATCGGTTTAGTTGGGGGTATCCCTCACTCAACTGGATACCCTTTGTATCTCCTAGTTTCAAAATTTTTTCTATGGGTCACACCTTTTCAGGATATAGCCTATTCCATAAATGTAATATCAGCCCTTTTTGCGATTGCCACAGTCGTTTTAGTTAGTATCACGGTTACCCGCCTAACTGATAACATCTTAGTTGGTTTCCTAATGGCAGCGACTCTTGCTCTCTCACGAATATTCTGGTCTCAAGCGATCATCGCAGAGGTATATACAATCAATGCATTTTTCGTGATACTGATGATATGGTTCGGCCTCTTATGGCATGATACGGGCGATGAAAAATATTTCTATTTCACCTGGGCTGTGGCTTGTATCGGATTAGGAAATCATGCCACACTTATTTTTTTTGTAGCGGGTTTAGGCATCTATTTGTTAATGACCAACATGAGGCTACTTACCAAAAGACGATTTTGGCTTATCAATATCGGAATTAGTATGATTCCTCTATTTCAGTATTGGTATTTATTCTGGTTAGCCCACCAAAAACCACTTTACTCGGAATTTGAAGGGAACACCTTTCTTGAATTTTGGGGATTTGTAACTGGCATTGGGTTTCAAGGTCGTTTTTTCGGGACTGACTTTATTTCTGGATTTCAGGCTTATCAACAAACGTTAACTGCAGAATTGACGATCTTTCTTGTTGGGCTGGCGGCCATTGGCATGTTTATGTCATCGACTCGACCAAAATTTCTACTCTTTTTAATCTTAAGTTTAATCCTTTATTTGACTTTTACAGTGACGTACACGATTCCAGATATTATCGTCTATTATATTCCCTCATATCTCATTCTAATTATTTTGGCTGGGATAGGCTTCCAGGCCACGATCTACAAAATCACTCAGGCCTTTGCATTGCCGCAAGTTCAAACAGTAATCCAGTTTCTGTTATTTGGTCTTGGTTTTCTGTTACCTGTCTATTTATACAATTCAAACTTATCCCTTGGTGATTGGTTTCTGGAAGTGCAAAATAGTGAAAACCTTCGAAAACAGTTGGTTGAGATCCCAGCGGAGAGTGTGATTCATACCCCAGCCAATCGAGATTGGTGGCGGGTTCTGTACCTAAAATATGCCGAGGGGCTTGCGGAAGACACGCAGGTTATAAAACCAGAGGCAGACTTACCTCAAGACAAAGCAATCTACGTCGTAAAGCCCGATTTTGATCCGAGCCGATACCACAGCGAAAGCAAACATCTGGGCCAACCATTATTGCCATTACTGGCCTCAGTAGATAACGAAGACATCATTCTTCTGACTGTTAGAGATTTAGACCCTCAGCTTCTGCCGCCAGATTTAGCGACGTTGTTTCGAGATCACAGTATTCCCGCTCAAGCACTTAACACAGAATGGAGCATCATCTTGATCAAGAAAGGTGCGTATGGCACCTTTCTTGAAATAAAACCTAAGGATTTATCTTTACAAATAAAGCAAGGAGACAAAATCAGTAATGTATCGAGTCCGATAAATTTTGAAGCAGTAATCGAACAAAATATACAGCAGATTACGATCAGATTAAATGGACAAACAATCCTAAAAACTAAGGATCTTGGGCTAATCATTGTTGACAATACAACAGGGAAAGTTATTGAAAGTGGGCCGATCAATCGTGAGTTGCTACTTGTTAATGACGTGGTGCTTTATAAGATAACAAAAAGATAGATGAGTTCGACTTAAGCGTGATGCTCAATCCGACCAAACATACTTTCAAGAATACGCAGGGTGTTCAACGACAAATCCAAATTTGGCTCAACCACGCACAACATCCGGCTCACGTTTGAACGCCGCTTGGGATCCAAGTCATTGCCAACATCGACGGCAAAGCGTTCGACGGTCTCATCATCTGCCTGTTTAAGCCAAATCCAATCAAAATCAAAGAGAGCCTGATGACGAGTCCAATTCACATATAGATCACCTTGGTCTTCCTGATGAAGGGGTGTCTCTCTTGACGCTAAACAACAAACGATATCCCTTTCGATGTGCAACAAGCCCCAACTCCGAGCACATCCCCGGCAGCCATAATATGGCAGATCAACTCCAGCCCGGTTGACTTGATGCCGTTTACATCGCAAAAAACAAATGTGACAAATCCATTTTTCCGTCTGTTGATGAAGTCGTTGGGTGGTATCCGAACTGATACTACGCATCAACCATAAGGCCGTTTTTTGCACCTCTGCTGGAGAAGAAATCTTGTTCAACCGAGCGATAGCCTCACCGCCGCGAAAAAAGAGAACGTGTCGGGCTAGGAAGCGGCGCAGCCAATGATAATCCATCAAATCGATAATTAGCTGTTCAACGGGCACCTCGCCGTTTTGCTCTCGTTCCAACCGACGCAAATTTTTTGCCCATATATCCGCCCCAGACCACTCTAATTCATCGGCCAAAAAATACAAGGCCGATTCAACCTCACGGGCTGAGGCACGGGGCCGGACCCAGTGACTCAGCCTGTTAACCCAGCGCAGATAGCCATTGTTAACAGCCAAATACAAATATTCAGCATATTCGGGATCGCGTGCGTGGTTGATTTCCCCCCAGATGATCCGTTGCCAGGGGAGGTATTGCTCTGTCACAGCTTACTCCTAGTTTCATCCTATTACATCTCCCTCTACTATACGCATTATCTGCGTTTTTGCCACTACTAAAAATTTTCTTCCGGTACAGTCAGTGACGTGCTGGTGGTTGAACAGGTTCTATGGTAAACTGAATAAAAGTTGAAACTAATTTTGGTTATCGACCTGCAAAATTAGAGCAGCCTCCCTATCACAACCAATTACACTATGATCCCGAAACACCCTATACGTCAGCCAAACAACTTAAACGTTGGTGGTCAGGAAACCAGCATTGCGGATGTCTGGGTCAACCTTGGTGTTCTACACGAGGTTGTTGGGGCGTTCTCTCAACAAAACTGTTTAGACTCGTTTTGGTCGTGTGTCTGCAAAAACTCACACTGGGTTATTCCCGCTCAACGGATGGGTGTAATTCTCCAAATAAATGAGCAGGAATACCAACTTGTGGGGCGTCTTGAGGCAGGCGAAGAATTATCATCTTCAGACATTCTCCAAGCCAATAACTCTGGATTGATGGAGAGCATTTTGGCAGTGGATGACGAAGTACGATGGCTCGTCCAACCTTGGATCGATGAGCATAGGGATAGCAACCCAATTTGCGGTTGGCTTCTCGACCATGAGTCAGATGCAGTTCTGGTTGTGCCTCTGCAATCCAACAACAAACGCATCGGGCTGATCGCCTTTGTCCTGAAGACGGATCAAATCTCCGATCGTACGATTATGAGTACCATGGCGACAGGCTATGCTTTGTATGTCAGCATCACCTACACCCTCCTTCAAACAACTGAAAAACTCCAGGCCACTAATAAAAATCTTGAAACTGAAATTGAGGAACGCAAACGGGTTGAAACAACGCTGCAAGTGTATCAAGAGCGCCTCCAGGATTTGGTTGCGGAACGAACTGATGAGTTAACCCAAGCCAACAAACAGCTCCGTCAGGAAATTATCGAGCGAGAGTTAGCTGAGGCAGCTCTCGCCTTAACCCGCGATCAGGCCGTGAAAGCGAATGAATTAAAGGGGCAATTACTATCCAGAGTGAGCCACGAATTACGGACGCCACTCAATATCATTTGGGGCTATGTCGATTTGATTGATATGGAGATGTATGGGGAGGTATCAAAAGAACAAAAGGAAATTCTTGCTACGATTTCAGAGAGTTGTGATACCTTAGGCCGAATGGTCAATGAGCTACTGGATCAGGCTAGTTTTGATGCTGGGCGTATCCAATTAAATATCGGCGAGTTTTCACCACGAAATGTACTAGAAATCATCACCCCAAAAATGCAGGTGCTGGCTCAAGCCAAAGATTTGGCCTTAACCTCACAGGTTGACAAAAAAGTGCCGGAGCTTGTAACGGGTGATTTTGAGCGGGTGCAGCAAATCTTGGTAAATTTAACCAGCAACGCCATCAAATTTACCGCTGAAGGGGCAATTAATATTTTGCTTTACGCCCCTTATAAAGATTATTGGGCAATCCAGGTATCCGATACAGGAATTGGCATCCCTTTAGATGCACAAGACCGAATATTTGAACCCTTTCAGCAGGTTGATGGGTCACTAACCCGGCTTTACGCCGGAAATGGTCTGGGCTTATCAATCGTCAAGGAATTGACCGAGTTGATGGGGGGTGATGTTACCGTGGACAGCGAGGTTGATAAAGGCTCAACCTTTACCGCTTACATCCCCTTAGACGTTACTCGCAAAAACTAGGATAAGACAAGATTTAAATCCCCTCGTCAGGCTCTCCATCTGGGCCATATTTTACCAACTCCACCAAACGACCAATATTTGGATAGCAGTCAGGATCAGATGAGACATCTGAATACAAGATTTTTCGGTCAGCCCCCGCATAAAAAACGGCTGGATAGGGGGATTGGTAGCGCGGATCAGTAATGCCAAATTGCTCAGCCAGGGTAGGTTCGCTGTCGGCCAAGAGGCGATAGTTGAGGACAGGCTTGACCAACGTTTCAAACACGTGCAGGGTATCAATCGTATCGTGAGTGACACAGACCAGTTCGACGCCCTGCGCCTGCAACTCGGGAGTAATACGATGGAGTCGCTTGATCTGGCCTTTGCAGAACGGGCAAAAGCTCCCGTGCACAAAGGCCAGGACGATACCATTCGCCCCAACTACATCATCTAGGGTAATTGTGTCGCCATTTGAGGCTTGCAAACTAAAATTAGGGATTTCGCTGTTGTTCAATAATGGATTAGCTTGAATTGGCTCGTTGGACATGGAACGTCTCCTTGAGGCTAATTAGATTAGTGACTGGAGGTAATTTTTTACAAGAAACCTGGATAGATCAATTATATCACAAAGATCAAGAGGGTAGAACCCGACTTGTATCCTAAGATGACATTTGAATATTCAACATTCGAGGGATTTTGTGGTAATGAGACTTATGAATAGCGTAAAAGACATGTCATTTCGAACCCGTTAGGGTGAGAAATCTTCTAGGTCGGTCACCTTTAAAGCCCTACCTGGAAGATTTCTCCTCGCGCCTTGTCGAAATGACACCCCTGCTTTATCGTCAAGTTCATATTTCCCAAACGTTATCCCAGTAGACGGGTGCATTTCTGTTTGGGGGCACGCCTGCTCCCAACCTTCGCGTGGGACTAAAGCCGTCACGCTATCATAGGTAAAAGGAGACTAAAGTCCCCTCTCTCGCCTGCTTCAGCGGGCTTCAACCTAA
>JANQQF010000091.1 GCA_028285035.1 Phycisphaerae bacterium | reverse complement strand
GGGCATCCACTGGTCGGGGGGCAGCGAACGATGGATCCCCGCTAAAACCACGCGGGGATGACATAAATCGATTTTACGGGTTTTAACTGCTTCGTCTATAAGTTGGGTTCATTTGGGGGGCTCAACTTAGTTGTTCATAATCCCAGAATGAGTCATAAAATTCATCGTGTAACATCGATGTTTCTTTTTTTGGCAGAAACTAATTCCATACCATCTATTAAAATCTCCTGTCTCTAGGTCCGTGACACCATCCATCAATGCAAATAGGTGAAATAGTGGATAACTCGCTGCATCTAAAATTAACTTTTTGAGACCAGAAAGGGCTTCCTCAGAAAGTTTGAGATTTTGTATTGCTATTTTTTCTTCGGGTGTTAGGGGAGCGTAACCCGGTGGATAAGTAACTTCAAGACTGTCTCCTGAACCTTCAAGATCATTGATGACAGTTGATGTTGCATTTTCAATAGCTTGATGAATTTCGATGAATAAAGCTTTTTGTATCTTTTGATCTATCATTTCTTCCGCCCTGAAGTGTTGTTTGACAGCGATTAATTCATAATTAAGACTTCACAATCCACAATTCATAATTACCTCAGCTTCTAAAACCAGCCACCGTCGTTCGCCACACCTCATCCATCTCGCTCGGCACAAACGGCAAATAATAACTCACCCGATCAAGTAGTTCGCCGCCATTATATTTCGCTTTGATTTTCCCCGGCAACTCCGCCCAGGTGCCGCGCACGACAAATTCAGCCATCATCTCATCGGTAACTAAATCAGGCATTTCTGTCCACTTCTGACGGGCGGCCAACTGCCCTAACTCGGTCCCAATTTCGCCCCAGCCATGCAAGTCGAGGACGATGCTATAGCCGGGGGTGCTAGCGTAGAAGGCGATTTGCTGGCGGGCGATGCGTTCGTACTCGGGTATTTTGTTGGGATCATCAGTGGGCACGACAAAGGCGGCGCTGGAGAGGGTAATGTCACTGCGTTGTCGATCCCCTTTTTGCAGGCCTTCATCGAGATGAGGTAGGGCGAAATCTTCGAGATAACGGACCGTGTGGAAGGGATGAACCATATATCCTTCGCATAGCTCACCAGCCAAAGCGACCATATTTTTGTTGATCCCCGCCAGATAAATTGGAATGTGGGGATAATCATGCGGGCCGGGATTGAAAAACGGAGCCATCAAGGTCAGCTTGAAAAACTCACCTCGAAAATTCAACTTTGTTCCATTTTGCCAACAATCCCAAAAAGCCCGCAAGGCCAAAATAACCTCACGCATTTTGGCCACAGGCTGCTCCCACTTCACCCCAAATCGTCGTTCATTGTGGGCCTTGATCTGCGTGCCCAAGCCCAACTTGAACCGTCCTTTTGAATAACAGGCTAAATCCCAGGCTGTGTAGGCAAGGGTACCGGGGCTGCGCGGGAAGGCCACAGCAATGTTGGTACCGATGTTTAGATTTTGGCTATGTTCGGCCGCGAGGGTGAGTGGTAAAAATGGGTCATGTAGCGTTTCCGAAACCCACAACGTATCAAACCCAATCGCTTCAGCCGCTTGGGCTGCAGCCGTAATGTCACTCAATTTGGGGATAAGAATATTGGTGTCAATTTTCACTCGACTCTCCTTTGCATATGGCCTTCAATAAGGAATCCGAAAGTGCACTTTCGGATTCCTTATTCTGGTTCTCATTGCCGAATTTTACTTCGTTATTCGACTGAGACAACGTCGTATTAATCTATTTGTAACATTCTCGTAAGTTTTACGCCATAGACTGCGGAAATGAAAAGCCCCTTACCGTCTGGACCACGGTAAAGGGCGGATAAACATACCCAATCATCTAGCGAAAGGATCTTAGTATGCTTATGGCTCAATATTATACCACACATTGACCCCCAATAAAAATAAAACAACTAAAGTGTTAGTAATCATGCTAAAGTGTTGGGCTTTTTGCCCTGCTTAGCACTCTCGATTGGTGTCAAACAGAATGTTTGACGTTCATTTCGAGCACCCCAAAATTGACAATTCTATTAAGTGTGTCACAGATTAAAATAAGAGAGTTGGAAACTGTGACACCTTAAGGTTTGGCGGCTTACTTTTCGAGAAATTTTAGCAAAAGAAACCGCCAAACACTTAATCAGAGAGAAATGCGAACTGGGATGGTCTGAGCTATGACAATTTTGTCAGCTCAGTTGTATTTCAGTTTCCCATGAAAGGAACCAAACAATGTTGAATTTATCTAACCAGAAGGCTTCATCCAATTTTGCAGCTAAAACCTTACAAACCCTCCGTGGCACTCAATCACCGTCACCGGTCAATTATCTTGAGTTGCCGCAAGTCGACTCAAACGAAATATCTAACGGATTTACTTTTTCAAAAAAGGCAATTCAGAATTTGTCAGCCATCGACCAAGTACTTTTTGAAAAATATGGTCAAGGCCCGATTGTGCCTACCCCGTATGACTGCATTCATCACGCCTTTGAGACACAGGCAGTGACCCAGCCTGATGCCATCGCCGTTGAGCACCTTGGTGACACCATTACTTATCACGATCTTGACCGCCAAGCCAATCGTTTGGCGGCAATTTTGGCCCAACATGGTGTAACAACCGGAGATAACGTGGCCCTGTTCCTCAAACGTTCAATTCCGATGATCGTTGGCATTATGGCCACCCTCAAAGTCGGCGCGGCTTATGTTCCCCAAGATGTTGGGGTGGCGCCTGAAACTCAGCTGCATCACGTGATGGAGGCGGCTTCGACCAAGGTAATTTTGACGCTGGCGAAGTTCAAGCATCTTGTGCCTGTGCCAGAAGGTCACATTTGTTTGGCGATTGACGAAATTATGGAGACCCCATTTGAGCAGGATGCCGCAGAGATTGCTCGCTTTGAGCCAGATGCTGAGATCAACCGTGACAATCGTTGCTTCATCCTGTTCACCTCTGGGACGACCGGTAATCCAAACGGCGTCCAAGTCACTCACGGTAACGTGTGCAACATCTTGCTGACCAAACCAGGCAATCTTGGCATGCGGCCTGGCTGGCGTGTCGGCCAGATTTTGAGCATCTCCTTCGATATGGCTGCTTGGGAAATTTTGGGTAGTTTGGGGAACGGCGCAACGCTCGTCATTCGCGGCAAAGAGTTTGGCCCCGTCGTAGAGAATGTAGATGTAATTATTTCAACCCCGAGCATTCTCAGCTCCTTTGACGCTGACAAATGTCGCGATGTAAAAGTTGTGGCCGTAGCGGGTGAGCCGTGCCCCCGAGCATTAGCCGACAAGTGGTCTGATTTCTGCACCTTCTATAACTCCTGCGGGCCGACAGAAACCACCATTGTCAACACAATGCAGCATTATCATAACAATGTTCTTGGCTTGACCATTGGCAAACCTACTCCTAATAACACCGTTTATGTGCTCAACGAAAATATGGAACCGTGCGCCATTGGTGAGGTTGGCACGATGTGGGCTGGTGGTGATTGTGTTACGGCGGGTTACTTGCACAATGACAAGCTGAACGCTGAACGTTACGCGGCTGACCCATATTTGGGCAATGGCCGGATGATGTTCAACACCCGTGATTTGGGACGCTGGACCGCCAACGGCGAACTCGAGCATTACGGACGCTCTGATGATCAAGTCAAAATTCGTGGCTTCCGAGTTGAACTCGACTCAGTATCTGCCGTTTTGGAAGCGGTACCAAATTGTAAGCGTGCAGTGACGTTAAAGCTGGATAATCGTAACCTTGTGGCCTTCGTCAGCCCCGCCACCGTTGATCCCGAAGTCGCCAAAGAGGCCGTAGCCGAAGCCTTACCCTACTACTGCACCCCCGCTTTTGTGCTCTCTATGGAAGAATTGCCTCGCACCAGTCGTGGCAAGATCGACAAGAAATTATTGATGAGTATGGCGCTCGAACGCCAACAGGCTGAATTGGCTCAAGTTGAAGCATCAGGAGTAGCAAAATGACAATGAATACACTGCCTTACGGCAACGTTGAACTGCCCCGCGAGCAAGTCGAGGCTGAGGTACTCGCGCCTAACAATGATGTCACACTGCCCCCTCAAGGTGGGGTGCTTAGTCGATGGCTAAATCATTACACCATGTCCCAATATCGCCGTTTAGTGGCACTTGTGGCCGTGGTCAATCTGGCCATTCTGGCGTATGGTGTTTTTCAAGCCAATTGGTTTACCAGCCAAAGCATCGCTCTTGTTCCGTTGTCGAATCTGGTGGTTGCTAACTTTACGCTGGCCATCATCATTCGTCAGCAGTACGTGATTAACTTCCTTTTCTGGCTCGCGACCCGCGCCCCGACAAGCTGGCCGCTGTCTATTCGCTGGGGCTTGGGTAAAGTTTACCACTTTGGTGGGCTGCATAGTGGTGGGGCCGTCGTCGGCACGATTTGGTTCACAATTTTTGTTGGCTCGCTGACCTACCATTGGGCGAATAGTTTGCCAGGCGTGTCATTAGGCACGATTGCAGTGACTTATGGCTTGTTGGCCTTGCTTATCCTGCTAGTGGTGATGGCCCTTCCTGGAGTTCGCGCTAAATACCACAACAACTTTGAGCTGACCCATCGTTTTGGTGGCTGGACCTCACTCCTTTTGTTCTGGGCGCAAGCTGTCATGTTCACCAACGATCAACGGGGTGTGGTTGCCTTGTGGGATGCTTTGCTGACCGCACCTAGCTTCTGGCTGCTGGTTTTAATCACCTTCAGCATCATTTTGCCCTGGTTGCGCCTGCGCAAGGTGAAAGTTGATATTGAAACTCCATCATCACACGTGGCCTTGGCCCGCTTCAATTACGGCGAAACCCCCTTTGCAGGTTCATCTACAGCCATTAGCCGTAGTCCGCTGAGAGAGTGGCACTCCTTTGCTAATGTGCCAGCGCCGGGCGAGTCTGGCTTCCGCCTCACGATTTCGCGGGCGGGCGACTGGACGGGTGCCTTCATCGATGACAAACCTTCGCACGTTTGGGTGAAGGGGATTACGACGGCGGGTGTGGCCAATATTGAGGTGCTGTTCAAAAAGGTGGTTTATGTGGCAACGGGAAGTGGAATCGGCCCCTGTTTACCCCACTTGCTCGCGCAAGAGGTGCCCTCACACTTGGTGTGGTCTACTCGAAATGCCCGTAAGACTTATGGTGACACCCTTGTTGATGAAATTCTGGAAGTTGAACCTAACGCGCTCATTTGGGATACCGACGAACACGGTCGCCCCGATTTGGTACAACTCGCTTACGAAGCCTACAAACGCTTTGACGCCGAAGCTGTAATATGTATTGCCAACCAAAAGCTGACTCGCAAGGTCGTTTATGGGATGGAGAGCCGTGGTATTCCGGCCTACGGCGCGATTTGGGACTCATAGGGTAAGTGATACGTGATGCGTGTTGCCTAAAGAATCACGCATCACGTATCACATATGAAACAACTAAACACCAAGACGAGGTAAACAGAATGAGCATTTTAATCGAAAAACACGGACGTGTCGTTGTTGTCCGACTCAATCGGCCAAAAGCGTTGAACGCCCTGAATTCAGAAATGATGTCTGAGATGGTCTCGGCGATGCAGATGCTGGATCGTAATCCTGATGTAGGATGTTTTGTCATTACCGGCTCTGAAAAGGCGTTTGCGGCTGGGGCTGATATTAAAGAGCTGGCGTCGAAATCCTATATGGATATGTTCCACGAAGATTTCTTTGTTGGCTGGGATGGTTTCACAGCCCTACGCACACCGAAAATTGCAGCAGTGTCCGGCTATGCGCTCGGCGGTGGCTGTGAATTGGCGATGATGTGTGACCTAATTTATGCCGCAGACACTGCTAAATTTGGCCAGCCTGAAATCAAACTGGGCTTGATTCCCGGAATGGGTGGTTCGCAGCGGTTGACAAAGTTGGTCGGTAAAGCTAAAGCGATGGATATGATTTTGACAGGCAGAATGATGGGGGCTGAAGAAGCCGAACGAGCGGGTTTGGTCGCACGAGTGATTCCGGCAGACCAATTGATGGAAGAAACACTCGAAGTGGCCCAGACGATTGCGGCTTATGGCAAGACTGCGGCGATTGTTGGCCGTGAGGCAGTAGAGCGTGCCCTCGAATTGAGCCTGCGCGAAGGTATTATGTTCGAGCGCCGTACCTACTACGCGCTCTGGGCGACCGAAGATGCCCAGGAAGGTATGCAAGCCTTCATCGAAAAACGTGACCCTGAATTTAGAGGAAGATAATGGACCAAGTTTTTGTTTATGATACGACCCTGCGTGATGGCACCCAGATGGAGGGGATGTCGCTGTCGCTGGAGGATAAACTGAAAATCGCCAAGAAGCTTGATGACGTTGGCGTACATTATATCGAAGGGGGCTGGCCGGGATCAAACCCAAAAGACGTTGAATTCTTTCAACGGGCCCCATCATTGGGTCTGAAGCAGGCGAAAATTGCGGCCTTTGGCAGCACCCGTCGCAAAAATTCTAAGGTCGCTGATGATCCCAACATCACAGCCCTGCTTGCGGCTGGTACGCCCGTCATCACTATTTTTGGTAAAAGCTGGGACCTCCACGTCCACGACGTACTAGAAACGACGATGGAAGAGAATTTAGCGATGATTGGTGATAGCGTCAAGTATTGTACTGAGCAGGACAAAGAAGTGGTTTATGATGCCGAGCATTTCTTTGATGGCTACAAGGCCAATGCAGAATACGCCTTGGAGACGTTGCGTTCGGCTGCGGTCAATGGAGCGGACATCGTCGTGTTGTGTGATACCAATGGTGGCTCGTTGCCGTGGGAAATCGAGGAAATCACCCAAGCCGTGATGTCTCAGATGGGGGATACCAAAATCGGTATTCACACCCATGATGACGCAGGGTGTGGTGTGGCCAACTCGCTGGCTGCCATCAAAGCAGGGGTGGTGCAGGTACAGGGCACCATCAATGGGTATGGAGAGCGGGTAGCCAATGCCAATCTCTGCTCAATCATCCCTGATGTGCAGCTCAAAATGGGTAAGCGGTGTGTGAGTAATGAGAATTTGGCTAAGTTGCGTGATGTTTCCCGCTTTGTGGCGGAGGTTGCCAATCTTGATCACAATGACCATTTGCCCTACGTTGGCACTAGCGCCTTCGCTCACAAAGGTGGCACCCATGTCGCCGCGATGCTCCGCAACCCCGCTAGCTATCAACACATTGATCCTGCCTTGGTTGGGAACGAGCGCCGCTCCGTCGTCTCGGAACTGTCTGGGCGAGGGAATATGAAAGAGTTGATGGATAGCTTTGGCTTGAGTTTGAGCCGAGATCAGTTGGGGCAGGTGCTGACTGAAATTAAAGCGTTGGAATATCAGGGTTTCAGCTTTGAAGCGGCTGAGGCGTCGGTCGAATTGATGATGCGTCGGACGCTGCCGGGATATCAAGCGGCGTTTGAGGTGTTGGATATGAGCGTGATGCAGCTCCTACGTAAAAACGGTGAGTTTTCGACCGAAGCGACCGTCAAAATCAAAGTTGATGACCAAATTATGCATACAGCTGCGTCAGGGAATGGCCCCGTCAATGCCCTTGACAAAGCTTTACGTAAGGCTGTAATTGACGTTTATCCGCAACTAAAGGCCGTAAAACTGGCCGATTACAAGGTTCGTATTTTGGATGGGGATAACGCGACAGCCGCTACCACCCGGGTCCTTATCGACTCGCGTATGGGTAACCGAACTTGGTCCACGATCGGCGCTTCGCCGAACATTACGCAAGCCAGTTGGCGAGCGTTGGTTGATAGTTTGGAATATGCCCTGGTGATTGGGTAGTAATTCGTAGGACGTAGGATGTGTTGTGCACATCCTATGTTCTTCGTTCTACTTAAAAAAGTCTCGGATTGACACCGCCAGCCGCTCCATTGATGCCTTTTCGAAAGGGTGGGGGGTGTTGGGAAGAATTTCCAATTGTCCCTGTTGCAAGGCTTGGTAGATAGTGCCCGCCTCTTCCAGGGGAACGGTGTGGTCGCGGTCACCAATGATGACACGAACAGGTTGGGTTAGGCCTGCCATAAATTCCGGCGTGATCCCCCCAGCTTTGGCATTAGATCGCAGTAAGTCCTGTGTTCGATTGACCACATTCTCCCACCCCTCAGCTGTATGGCGTTTAGCGAGTATATCAGCAAATTTGGGCACTTTGGTCTTGATGTTGTCCACATCCAAATACTTGGTTTCGCGCCTGTAAGTCGCTTCATCCCAATGAAATTTGGTGCCGAGGGTGATAATACCACTGACCAATTCGGGCGCTCGACTGGCTAGCGTGCAAGCTACATAGCCGCCTAAGCTGAAGCCAAAAATCTGCACCCCTGTTAGCCCGTTTTCCTCCAAATATTGCTGGACATTGTCTACAAAGTAATCATTGTGAAAGGTATCGTGGTCGCTTGGGCGAGTGCCGTGTCCTTCAAAATCGAGTCGGTGTATCGCAAATTGATCCTCGAGCAAAGGAGCTAAATACTTGAACTGATCTTGAGCGCCAAGGGCACCGTGTAGTAGAAGTAAAGACGACTTTGTCATTATTGGTTCTCCTGTGAAAATAGAAAGTAACACAGGCTTCTAGCCTGTCCAGCCGTAGGCATCCTTGCCTGCGGCACATTTTTATTTTTGACAACTCGCACAAAAATGGGTGGACCGTCCACCTAGAACGATGCGATGGATAGGCTTGCCACAATTGAAGCAAGGCTCATCTGTACGGCCATAGGCTTGAAAATGGTTCTGAAATTCGCCGCCTCGGTACACTTCATCAAGACTGGCCCCTTTATACATAATCCCATTGTTGAGGGCTTGCCGAATGGCGTGATAGAGTCGTTCTAGTTCATCGTCAGTCAAGGTGTCAACTGAACGGCGTGGGTCAACTTTGGCGATAAAGCAGCTTTCGTCCGCATAAATGTTGCCAATGCCTGCAATAAACTCTTGGTTAAGAAGGAGTGGCTTTAAACGGCCACTGCGTTTTTTGAAAAGAGCCTTGAAATCCTCGGCCGTAAAATCATCGGGTAGTGGTTCAGGCCCCAGCTTACCCACCACTGTGTTAGGATCATCGACCAGATAAACGCGACCAAATTTACGCATATCTTTGAAGCGTAACTGGTGCTCATTATCAAGCTCGAAAATGGCGCGCACGTGACGATGAACAGGTTCGTCATCGGGTTCAACGAGTAAATCCCCACTCATCTTCAAATGAATGAGCAAGGTGTCTCCGTTTGATAAATGGAATTGTAGATATTTAGCGCGACGGGTAATGGCTTCAATGGTTTGACCTGTCAAGCGCTCGGCAAAATCATCGACAGATGTTTGTAGGGTTTTGGGCCATAAAATAATGGCTTTGGTAATTGTACGGCCCACTAATGGGCCGCGCAAACCACGTACGACTGTTTCGACTTCAGGTAATTCCGGCAACAGTAACTACACTTTCTTCATTAGATAAATTGATTTTAAGTAATGCAACTCTTTGTCCAAGGTCATTTTTGTCTAGTGTAACGCTTAATGCTAGTCGATCCAGTAGAATTCGCTGACTTTCAAGGTCATGGCTAATAACATCCCAATCTTGTCTAACGCTCAGTGCATATGCTTTCAAGGTCAGGAGGTCTTGTTCCGATAGATCGGCTGCGTCTACATCAGCCTGTAGTTTACGCTGTTGTTCTTCCAGGCTATTTAATTGATTCTCAATTCGTTCAATATCGAGGGTTATTTGGGCGCGATGTCTTTCACCTCTGGCTTCTTTGAAGTCTTGAAATAGCCCATTCAGATTCTTTTCTAGATCACCGACTGTGGCTTGAATAAGACTCAATTCATCCTTAATGAATTTCAAACTGTCAGCTATTTGTTCTTGATAGACAGCTAAACCAGCGTTTAACAGCTTGTCATCGTTGAATATTTCGGTCAGTTTATGCCAAATAGTTTTTTCTGTCCAATCCGCTCTGAAGAAGGTTCTAAGATCACACTCAGTCAAGATTGATTTATTGCTGCTCGCTGAACAACGATAATAACGTGTTGGTCTTCTCGTACTCATAACGCTGTGCATCGGGCTTTTACACCGGTTACATCTGACAAAACCGGATAACAGATAAGTATGCCTTTGGTAGTTCCTTTTAGCAGCTAATCTAGCTCGGCGTTTCTGAGCCTGATCCCATAATTTTTTGTCAATGATGGCTGGAACTTCAACAGGAATCCATTCCTCTTTAGGGCGAAGAACCTTTCTTTTCTTTCCATTGGGTTCAGTGATAGACTTATATTTCCCATAATGCCAGGTGCCAATATAAGTCTCGTTTAATAAGATTTGACCTACAGCACTTCTGGACCAACCGCCATATCCTCGCTTTTTTGATCTCCGTTTATAGATGTCAGCTGATGAGGGATTGTTACCCTCTTGAGTCAGATTTTTAGCGATGGCCGATAAACTCATTGGCTTTTTAGCCTCGTTGCCAAAGACATACCAAGTGAATATCTTTTGAACGATTCTTGCTTGTTGTTCATCGACTTGAAAATAGTGTCGCTTATCCGCCCCTATAAATTTAGGCTCAATACGGAAAGCAAGGAGGTGAAAGAAGCAAGTGGAGAAGAGCAGGAAGCAAAGCCTTGCCACGAGCGCGAACATTGTAAACAAATTCA
>JANQQF010000055.1 GCA_028285035.1 Phycisphaerae bacterium | reverse complement strand
CCCCTAAATAGCGTTGTCCGCTACTTGAGGAGATGAAAGAAGGTGTTAATCAGAGTAAAATCCAAAGCTCTCATACAAAGGAGCTTACTCATGGATTTAGACACCTTCTTAACGACATTATACGTAGTAATTGATGACTGGTACAAACGTGATATGGCACATCAAATCAAACGTCATGCAGGAGCAGAGCTACAGATGAGTGATAGTGAGGTTTTGACTGTTGCCGTTGCGGCACAATGGCAAATTGGTGTGCCATGGAAATCTGAACGAGGTGTTGTGAGATATATGCTTTGTCATGGCAAAAAGTGGTTTCCAACCATGTTAAAACGAAGCCAATTCAATCAACGAGTGCGTGATTTATGGGCTGTTCTGGTGCGCTTACAGCAGGTCTTAGCTGATTTACTCATCTGTGATGACTTATACGAGGTTGTGGATTGTACCCCCTTACCTCACTGTAGTTTATCCCAAGCTGCAAGCCATGAACGGCATTGGCTGTGTGGACGACTAGGACGAGGTGGTAATAATGGGGGGTGGTTCTATGGTGAGCAATTATTGATGAGTGTAAGTGAAAACGGCATTGTTACCGGATGGCTTGTTGGACTCGCTCACATTGACGATCGCTGGATGATGGAAGCCTTTGTGAGTGCGCGTCAGGGTGAAATGACCTTACTTGATCCCCCCTTACCCAGTCGCAAAAAACATAAAGAACGTTACATTCCTGATGCTCATACTTTTAGCCCTGCCATTACAGTAGGACAGGACAGAGAGCTACCTTATCTAGCAGATGATGGATTCAACGGGCAACGCTGGATAGACCAGTGGGCTTATGAATACAATGCCACAGTCATTGCATCGCCTCCGCAGAAGACAAAAAATGCGTGGCAACCTGATGACAAACGATGGTTATCTTCACATCGACAAATTGTTGAAACTGTTTTTGCTCGATTGACTGAAACTTTTGGAATTAAGCGTCTCAACGCTCATAGTGATTGGGGCAAAATAACCCGTTTAGCTGCTAAAATGGCAGCTTACAATATGGGTGTCTGGTTCAACCGCATCCTTGGACGACCCGATGGGGCTGTTGCAACCTTAATAACTTAGTAGCGGACAACCCTTAAAT
>JANQQF010000024.1 GCA_028285035.1 Phycisphaerae bacterium | reverse complement strand
ACTGCCCGATTTGCAAACCGAGTGTTTCACACGATCCATTGATGCTTATTTGTTTGTTAATGTTCTTTCATTTTCACACGATCCATTGATGTCTGACACATATTTAATGGCAATGGGGAGATGACAGGCCTACCATGGTTAGATGAGTCAGGGATGGCGGGTGGTCCAATTGGGATCACCAATACGCATCAGGTTGGGCTGGTGCGAGATGCTTTGGTCGCCTACGCCGAGGAGCGAAACTACTTTGATGATTTTATGCTCCCGATTGCTGCCGAGACCTATGATGGCTGGCTGAATGATATCGCTGCCTTTCATTTGAAAACGACGGATGTATTTGAAGCGTTGGACAATGCGAAGAGCGGTCCAGTCGTCGAGGGGAATGTGGGCGGTGGAACCGGAATGATTTGCCACGGCTTTAAGGGGGGCATCGGTACAGCCTCTCGACTGATTGAGAGTAAGAGCGGTTCATATACTGTTGGGGTACTGGCTCAAGCCAATTACGGAAGATCTCAAGATTTACGAGTCGATGGTGTGCCAGTTGGTCGAGAAATTGTTGTGGATGACGACCCATCGCTGCAGACATCCGACGGTCGCGATGGCTCAATCATTATCATTATTGCCACAGATGCACCATTGCTACCAGTTCAATGTAAGCGACTGACCCAACGTGCTACAGTAGGGTTGGCAAGGGTCGGCGGATACGGCCATAATGGGAGCGGCGATATTTTCCTAACCTTTGCCACAGGGAATCATCTCGCCGCGAATAGCCCCACTCTACATCAATTGCAAATGATTCCTCATCACCACCTTGATTTCTTTTTTGATGGTGTCGTCGAAGCGACCGAAGAAGCCATTCTCAATGTATTGACCTCGGCCGAGACAATGACAGGCTATCAAGGCCGAACAGTTGAGGCCTTGCCCCTGGATCAATTGCAGGCCATTATGAATAAACGGACAGTGGCATCCTCTTAGTTTTATTTTGACCACCACCAAATTCCTGTACACTCTGGCAGAATGACCCAATTGTGTTCAAGCACTTGTTGGGCCAGAGCATCGCCAAAGAAAAAACCAGTTAACGTCTCAGCCTCGGCTAACGAGTCAAATTGATAATCCGTTCGAATCCAGGTGTGAGAGAAACCGTGGTCTTTTTCTAAGAAAGCGTAAAAATCGGCCAAGTATGGATTAGGTGGTGTAGGGTTTTCATAACCTGTGCCCAAGGTCTCCATAATGATCGCCGTTCCACCTGATCGAAGCATACGCTTCATCTCGGCTAGAGCTTTGCCACTTTCGCGTTGCCAACGATCACGATACCAACCCGTAAAGTGCCCAAAACTCCAACCTTCAATAACAACATCAGCCACCTCATTAGGCACCGGCAATTGTCGATTATCGGCCAGCCCTACTCGCCAGTTGGATTGCCCCATCTTCCTGAGGCGGGTGGCTGCAATCTTGAGCATTGGTTGGGCTTCATCAAACAAATGAATCTGTTTCACTAATGGGGCCAGCAAACAACTCAACCGTCCCGTCCCAGCCCCCAGCTCCACCACATCCAGCCCCGCCAAGGGGTGAATTTGGTTAAGAGCGGGTAGGATATTTTGCTGGTAATCCTCCCGACTGATCAAGCGTTGATATTGGTCGGCTTTGTGGGCGTAGATGTCTTTAAAGTGGTCACTCATAATTTCACCTCGTGTACAGAATAATAGTTTACCTTATGATGTTTCACTGCAAAATTATGTGTCTGTGACGAATGGAACAATCGAATTTTCCTGTTGTTGGAAAGTGTGTTAGAATTGCCGAACTTCTGCCACGTGCCTCTTTGTGTTGTGCCCAAAAATGGGAATATAAATTAAGAGTGTCCTCATTTTAGGCCTTCAAGTAAAAGGATTTTCGTGAAAATTTGAACCGTGATATAATCGCGTCCTCAAAAAGGGACGTAAACTTTGCAAGGGAGCGAGACGAATGGCACAACATTTTGAATTTATCGGGGTCCTTGGATTTATTACCTTTACCATCCCTGTTGTCACCCTGATTATTGCCTTTTTGTTACGACCTAAAAAGCCCAATGCGGCCAAGCAAGAGACCTACGAGTCTGGAATTAAAACCATCGGCGATGCCTGGGTTCAATTCAAGGCTGAGTACTACATTTACGCCATTATCTTTGTTGTATTTGATGTGGAGGCAGTATTCCTACTTCCCTTTGCGGTGGTGCTTCGACAGCTTGAATTCTATGCAGTAATGTGGGCTGTCATTTTTATGCTCTTACTGCTTGATGGCTTACTCTACGCTTGGCGCAAAGGTGCGCTTCACTGGAACTAAAATGCCAAGGGTTTTACACCTTGGCATCTTTGATTTCTTGAACAGGTTTGATTTTTTGGAGAAACGTTTATGCAAGGAATTATAGATTTTCTCGTCAGTCTCAATATTCCACTTCTTGATGAAGGTGTCGCTCGCCTCATTATGCATGTCGTTTTAGCTAGTATTATCGCTGTGGCCGCTCCCGGCTCTCTCGTGATATTGACCTGGTTGGAACGCAAGATTATTGCTCGTATTCAGCGACGAGTTGGCCCCAATCGAGCTGGTCCGTTTGGGTTGCTACAAGGCTTCGCGGATATGATCAAGATGTTCACCAAAGAGGACATCACCCCAGCTAACACGGCCAAGGTTGCTTACAACGTGGCCCCAGGTTTGGCGGTATTTTCTTCCATTATGGCCTTTGCGGTCATTCCATTTGCTCCTGGCTTTATCGGCACTAACACGAATGTTGGCGTACTTTATATCTTTGCAGTTGGTGGGTTAGGCGTTCTCGCCATTTTGATGGGCGGTTGGGCTTCAAATAACAAATACTCCCTACTTGGTGCGTTCCGAGTTGTGGCGATGTTGCTGACCTATGAAATTCCGATGGTTTTGGCCTTGATTATGGTTACAATGGCGGCTGGGTCAATGGGGATGCAGGACATTGTTGAGGCACAAGCTGGTTTGAACTGGTACGCTTTCTCTATGCCAGTGGTCTTCATCATCTTCTTCATTGCTGGTGTAGCCGAAACAGGACGCTCCCCCTTTGATTTGATTGAAGCTGAATCTGAAATTATTGCTGGTTTTCACACAGAGTACAGTGGTATTAAGTTTGGGATGTTTATGATTGGCGAATATGTTCACATGTTTGTCTTAGCCTTCTTAACGGCTGTCCTCTTCTTTGGTGGCTGGCAAATCCCATTTGTTGACCCTGCTTGGTTGCCAGCTTGGTTAGCCAACATTTTGGGCTTTATCTCGTTAAATATCAAGGTGGGAATTTTTGTCTTCATTATGATGTGGTTCCGTGGCACCTTGCCCCGCTTCCGCATCGACCATTTACAAGACTTTAGCTGGAAATATTTAGTGCCGTTGTCAGTTGTGCTGCTAATTGCCACTGCTATAGCGATCAACTTATTGGCTAATATTACAAACATAGCTGGCCGAACGATTACTGAGTTTTTTGTGCTGTTGATTTTGAACTTAGGAATAGGCTTCCTTTCACTCTTATTCGTGGCTCGTTCGGCCCGCCAAAGCCGTAGCCGTGTCTTGAAATCCGTTTCAGCAGTTGAAGGTGTACCGGCTAGTAAATAACATTTCTGCCTACTCAACTTGAGTAGGCTTTCGTTTTGTCTGGGTGATGGTCAGCTAAAGGTGATGGTCAGCTAAACTGTTACCCAATGTGAATTACCATTTTGTAGGAGGCAGGGGTTTATGCCCGATTTAAGTGAAGTTGTACTGTCTGAAGTTGTCCCCTTACAACAAATTGTTTTTTGGGTGATGACCGCCCTAACACTCATCGGTGGGGCTGGGGTTGTAACAAGCCGTAGCTTATTTCACAGTGCCCTATTCTTGGTGATGTCTTTTGGTGGGGTAACAGGCTACTATATTATCTTGAGTGCAGGATTTCTGGCAGTTGTACAGTTGACCGTCTACATTGGCGCGATTGCCA
Source organism: Phycisphaerae bacterium (assembly GCA_028285035.1). Next base: position 21,052 of record JANQQF010000024.1, on the reverse strand, counting down.
TTCTGATCCTCTTCGCCATTATGTTCTCACGTCGGTCAATGACTGATGAAGTCGATGGACAATCCAACAAGCAGTGGTGGTACAGTATGCCCATCGTATCTATTCTGTTTTTTGTCCTCGTTTTTGTCATTGGGACTGTTGAATGGCCAATTACAGATACAGAGCCGACCGTCGATATGGTTGAACAAATCGGTTTGGCCTTATTAGGCGGTTATCTGATCCCTTTCCAGGTTATTGGGATATTGCTGTCGGTCGCCCTAATCGGTGGGGTGATTTTAGCCCGTGATCATGTGGAAGGTGAGGAGGCTGAATCATAATGGATGTTTCACTGTCAACCTGGTTATTGGTAGCCGCTGCCCTCTTCTGTATGGGCGTTTACGGGGCTGTATCTCGTCGTAATGCCATCGGTATTTTGATGAGTGTTGAGTTGATTTTGAATGCGGTTAACATCAACATTGTGGCCTTCTGGCGGTATATCACCCCCAATGATGTGTCAGCTCAATTGTTTGTGTTGATTGTTATTGCTGTGGCCGCCGCTGAAGCAGCCGTCGGTTTGGCGATTGTTATCGCGGTTTATCGCCAACACAACTCAGCCACCGTGGAAGAGCTGGATATTCTAAGAAATTAACCTGTTTAATAAATAACAGGTGTTCGTCCAATCACTATTTCAATAGCTTGGTGCTAAATTATGGAACTTCTTCGTAACTTAATCTGGTTAATCCCAATCTACCCGCTGCTCTCCTTTATTTTGATTGTGGTCTTTGGTATCAATCGAAATAAGAAGGCTAGCGCTTGGTTAGCCATTGGCTCAATGGCCCTCGCAACTATCCACTCGTGGATTATCTTTTTTGAGGCTGTTGGTGCTTATGCTGCTGACGCGCATCACGGTATCCACGTTGATGGTTGGCGATTGCCCATCCCTTGGCTGCCCACAGGGAGTACCATCTTCGAGATGGGCTTTGCCGTTGATGGCTTCACTGCGGCGATGCTCTTTATGGTCCCTTTTGTTTGTACCCTCATCTTCATATACGCCTCTGAATATATGGAAGGATACGAAGAGGAATTTGGCCGCTACTCTCGCTTCTTCGCTTATGTCTCGCTCTTCGCCTCTGGGATGTTGTGGCTCGTTATCGCTGATAACCTGCTTTTGCTCTTCATCGCTTGGGAAGTGATGGGGCTTTGTTCATATTTATTGATTGGCTTCTGGTTTGAGAAGAAATACCCAGATACTGACGAACTGAGTACACCAAGCAATCCGATTTCTGGCTTGTTCCTCTTCTGGCGACAAGCTGGTCCAGAGAAAATCCCCCCCAAATTAGCGGCTTTGAAAGCATTTATGACCACCCGTGTCGGGGATACGCTATTCTTTGCTGGAATGCTCATTCTTTGGAGTTATGCGGGGACATTAACCTTCCGCGAAATTTTTGCTCCGGAAATGTTGGAGCACCTTTCAGAGGTAACCCTCTGGGGTGTTCCTGTAGCAGTTTTGAGCGGCTTTCTCATCTTTGGTGGGGTTGTGGGTAAAAGTGCTCAATTCCCACTTCATGTTTGGCTGCCCGATGCAATGGAAGGGCCAACGCCTGTTTCCGCGCTCATCCACGCTGCCACAATGGTTTCAGCTGGGGTTTATCTATTAGCTCGAATGCTACCCCTCTTCGCCACATTTGAACACGGCGCTTTGATGCAATGGGTCGTTATCCTTGGTGCGATCACCGCCGTAATGGGCGCAACTATCGGCCTGGCTCAATATGATGTCAAGCGTGTCCTCGCTTACTCAACCATCAGTCAGCTTGGTTATATGGTGATGGTCATTGGGTTGGGGGGCTTCCTAGCGGGTATCTTCCATATGTTGACCCACGCTTTCTTCAAAGCCCTGCTTTTTATGGGCTCTGGTTCAATCATCCACGCGATGGAACACGGTGCCCACCATGTTCACGATCACCATACTGACCCACAAGATATGCGGAATATGGGTGGTCTCCGGCACAAAATGCCAACCAGCTTCTATGCCTATTTGATTGGAACTTTGGCGCTTGTTGGTATTCCGCCTTTAGCTGGCTTCTGGAGTAAGGATGAAATTTTGGCCAAAGCCTATGATGGGATGACCCACGGCGATCCGATGGGAACCATTGTTTACTTCGCTGGGGGGATCGCTGCTGCTTTCACCGCTCTTTATATGGGCCGTCAAATTGGTTTGGTTTTCTTTGGTAAACCACGCACGGCTCTCGCTGAACACGCTCACGAGCCTGGCTGGCGAATGACTGCACCTTTGGTGGTTCTAGCAATTTTTGCAGCATTTGTTGGTTTCATTAACATTCCCGAAAGCATTGGGGGGAATGCTTGGTTCCACGGCTTCGCTGGTGAAGTTCACGCTTTCGCCCACGAAGCTGCTCCAGCAATGGTTTTGAAAGCCCTTGACTTTAACTGGCTTGTAGCCATCACTTCTACCATTATTGGTTTATTCTTCTTCCTGCTTGGGGTCTGGCGTTACTCTCGTGTCCGAAATCCTGAAGCGGCTGACCCTGTTCAAACCTTCCCAGTTATTGGCCGTCCACTGTTTGCCATCCTCAGTAACAAATACTACATCGATGAAATTTATCGTGGTGTCATCATCTTCCCAATGATGTGGCTGGCAGATTTCTGTGGTAAGTTTGATTATGATTGGGTCATCAATCGTATTGTTGACTTCTTTGGTAACTTTACCCGTGTCGTTGCCGATGGTACGGCGTTGTATGATAAACACGCCCTTGATGGTATCTTGGTTAATGGTATTCCGGGGGCCTTCCGTTGGGTTGGGGGACAGCTTCGTACCCTACAATCCGGTCGGGCTCAAAACTATTTGTTGATTTTGGTTATTGGGGTTCTTCTAATTGTAGCTCTCTATCTATTCGTCACCTCAGGTCAAGTTGCAGGAATTGCTGCAGTACAGTAGCTTTGTTTGATGATTTTAGAAATGTTTAAGACGCGTGGTCGTCTTTATACCCATACATCGTAGTAGAGGAGAATTGATCCTAATGTTAAGTGCAATGACGTTTATTCCCTTACTTGCGGCTATCATCGTGATGTTTATGCCCAAGTCAAACGAAAGGTTGATTAAAACCTTTGCGATTTTGGCAAGCTTACCTTCTCTCATCATCTCAATTGTCATTTGGGTTCAATATGATGACTCTGGTGAGTTTGTCGGCAGTTTGACTGAAAAGTTCACGTGGATCCCATCGATTGGTGCCCAATACCATATGGGCATTGACGGCTTGAGTCTTCCACTGGTTGTTTTGACAACGCTCTTGACTACCTTATGTCTCTGGTACTCAGCGCGTGTTATCAACCATCGCGTTAAGGAGTTCTTCGCTTTGTTCTTGATGCTTGAGGTTGGGATGCTTGGTGTGTTCCTCGCCTTAGATTTGATCCTCTTTTATTTCTTCTGGGAAATTGGCTTGGTGCCGATGTTCCTCCTAATTGGTATTTGGGGACAAGCAAAAGACCGCCCACAGTACTCTGCGGTTAAGTTCTTCATGTATACTTTGGTTGGCTCTGTCGCAATGCTGCTGGCTTTCATTGCCATTTATATCGCTACTGGGACTTGGGATGTTACAGAAATCCCGGCAGCCTTGAGTGGAAGCTTCCTTGATGACACTGTGGCTGGTAATTTACCATTAGCGACAGCTGCCTTCTGGGCTATTTTTGTCGCCTTTGCCATTAAAGTTCCGTTGTGGCCCTTCCACACGTGGCTCCCTGATGCTCACACCGCCGCCCCAACCGCTGGCTCGGTCATTCTGGCTGGAGTTCTGTTGAAGCTCGGTGGTTACGGAATGATCCGCATGTTGATTCCCTTCTTCCCGAACGTTTTCCAAAATATGGCCTACATCATCGCCACTTTGGGGATTATCAGTATGATCTACGGAGCACTGGTTAGTCTGGCTCAATGGGATTTGAAGCGTTTGATCGCTTACTCATCTGTGAGCCACATGGGCTACTTTATGCTGGGGCTGGCTGCTGCAGTTGCTTACTTCCCAGGTTCAGTTGCCGCTGACCCGGCAGCTGTATTTGATAGCCGTGCAATTGCCCTAAATGGCGCGGTTCTGCAAATGGTTAACCACGGGTTGATCACCGGCGGTCTTTTCTTCTTAGTTGGAGTATTGTACGAACGAACCCATACACGAGATCTGAAGGCCTTTGGTGGTTTGTCGGCTAAATTGCCAGTCTATTATGCAGTGATGATGATCACAGCTTTTGCCTCGTTAGGGTTACCAGGCTTGGCGGGCTTCATTAGCGAGTTCTTGGTTTTCCGTGGTGCCTTCCACATTATTCCTGGGTTTGCGATCGTTGGGATCATTGGGATTGTTCTAACAGCCGCCTACATCCTCTACAAAATTATCCAGTTTGTTTTCTTGGGTGAGTTTAATGAGGAAAAATGGAATAACTTGTTTGATGCAGAACACTGGTCAGCCGGTGAAGATATCGCTACATTTGAACTGATTGCACTGGCTCCGCTAGTTGTTGGAATGATTGTCATTGGTATCTCACCTGCTTTCTTGATTAACACGATAAATGCCACAAGCGTGCTGATCTTAGCGCCCTTTCAATAAATTTTGAGAGGATGGCAGAAGCTTCTTTGCAAGAGGTTTTCTGATCAGCATAGGAGGTTGAACTTTGAACGATTTATTATTATCCTTGCCCGAAATCATTGTCGCAGCGATGGCTTTCGTCATCATCACCCTCGACATATTTTGGAAAGGGGATGACCGCAGTATTACGGTTATACCTTGGTTAGCCTTTGCGACAAGTATTGCGGCTATCATAGCGACTATATCTTTGCAAACTGGCGTACTTGAATTTATTGCCACAGATGCGGCTGATGCTGTGCCTATGTTGGCTGTAGATCCGATGTCCTACTTCTTCAAGATATTGTCATTATTGACGATAGCGATTGTGGGATTGAGTTCGGTCGAGTATGTGAAACAGCATACGCCGTTCCGCGGTGAATTTTACGGAATGACCTTGTTGGCCGGCTTGAGCTTGATGTTGATGTCAAGTGCGACCAACTTAGCGATGATTTACCTATCGATTGAATTTCTTTCAATTACGAGTTACATCTTGACCACCTACCTCCGTCGAGACTTGCGCTCTACCGAAGCCGGGGTGAAGTACTTACTTTATGGCGCGGTTGCTTCTGGGGTGATGTTGTACGGCTTCTCATTCCTCTTTGGTGCGACAGGAAGTATCGATTTAGCAACAATCGCGACAAGTATTCAAGATACAGCGAGTACACCACTAATTATTACAGCTGTGGTACTTATCTTGACTGGGTTGGGTTTCAAGATTGCTTTGGTTCCTTTCCATCAGTGGTCACCAGATGCTTATGAGGGAGCACCAACCCCGATTACTGCCTTCTTGTCAGTTGGACCGAAAGTCGCTGGATTTGCTGTATTGATCCGAATTTTAGTAGTAGCCTTACCTGCCTACGATATCAATTGGACTGGTATTTTGGTCTTGATTTCGATCTTGACGATGACTGTCGGGAACCTGATTGCTTTATGGCAAACTAATGTTAAACGTCTTTTGGCCTACTCAAGTATTGCTCAAGCTGGATACATGCTCATTGGTTTGGCTGCGTGGAGTACCGACCCTTCCAATTTGGATTTTTCTGGTGGTATCAACGGGATTATGCTCTATCTCTTTGCTTACCTCTTTACAAACTTAGGTCTCTTTGCTGTCGTAATCATTCTTGAGAACAAATCTGGCACGGCTAATATATCTGATTATGCTGGCCTCATTCGCCGCTCACCATTCCTCAGCATCGCTTTATTAGTCTTCTTCCTGTCTCTAATTGGTATTCCACCAACAGGGGGCTTTATGGGTAAGCTCTTTGTGTTTGGTGCAGCGATCGAACAAGGTCTTTATATCTTAGCCTTAATCGGGGTGCTAAACAGTGTTGTTTCGGTCTACTACTACTTCAACATTGGTCGTCAAGTTTTCTTTGGCGAAGGCGAAGATGAGTCACCTATTCGCCCAAGTTTTGTAATGACCTCAGTTGTAGCCGTGACCGTTGTTGTAACCTTACTGATGGCCCTGTATGGTCAACCCTTTATCGAATTTGCTAATCAGTCCAATAGCTTCTTGGCTGCGTCGTTCTAAATATAGTTGTTTTCAATCTTATTTTCACGAGGCCGGAGCAATCCTCTGGCCTCTTTTTTTTCAAATAATATAACATCTTACAATTAGAAGATTGCAGATTAGTTTACTTGTGGAGACTGAAGGAATATAACCTCTGAGCTCCCAATCTCTAATCTCTATCTTTAAATCAGGAGTATTGAAATGGATCAAAATCTTTTTAATGCGATGACCCGTTTGGAGATGGCAGGGGCAAAGCACAATATTTTGCAGTTTGAGTCGGCTAAATTTATCTCAATGTTGGTGATGTCTAAAAAAGCGCAAGGGATTGTTGAGATTGGGAGTGGGGCTGGCTACGCCACTTTGTGGCTGGCTTATGCTGCTTCGATTACAGGGGGCAAAGTGATCTCCTGTGAAATGGATGAAGCGAAGGCTGAGCTGACTCGTGCTGCTCTGGCCGATGCTGGTATGAGTGATCACGTAGAGGTCTTGGTAGGAGATGCTCGTGAGAATCTTCGTCACCGTGAGGGAGCTGTCGATTTTGTGTTGATCGATGCTGACCATGATCAATATGAAACCTATTTTGATGTAGTTTACAAGCGTATGGGTAGCGGTTCAATGATCGTAGCCGAGGATGTTGTGGCTAGCGATAATGAATTATCCGACTATGTGACGTATGTGCAAAATCACCCTAACCTAGAAAGTGTAACGATTGAACTGGGTGATGGTCTTGAAATCAGTGTCAAGACGATTGACTAGACGTTAGTGAATTGTGACAGAAAAAAAAGTTCTTGTTTTGTTTTTAGATGGTGTTGGCCTCGGGGATGCAGACCCTGAGGCCAACCCTTTTATGCACGGGGGGATGCCTCGGCTTCAGGCTGAGTTGGATGTTCCGTACCTAACACGTGAAATGGCTGGTACTGTAACCGATCGATTGGCCCTGCTTGGTTTGGATGCTCGGCTTGGCGTTGATGGCTTGCCTCAATCTGCCACGGGCCAAACGGCTATCCTGACCGGTCAAAACGCACCAAAAGCCATTGGTAAGCACTACGGTCCCTATCCAGACGCCACCTTGCGAGAAATATTAACCCGCGACAATATCTTCAAGTTTTTATTGGATGTGGATCAGCCAGTCGCCTTTGCCAACGCGTATCCAACTGGATTTTTGGATCGATTAGCCCGAGGCAAAGGACGCTTGAGTGCCAACGCTCAGGCGGCAGTCAAAAGTGGCTTACAACTGCGGAGTGCAACAGATTTAATTGAAGGTCGGGCAATTGCTGCGTTTTTGAGTAATGATTATTGGCCTGAACCTGAGGTAAATCTTCCCTCATTGACCGCTTTTGAAGCGGGCCAGCAGCTTGTGGCGCTGTCTGAGGATTATACCCTCACCTACTTTGAGTTTTGGTATCCCGATTTACTGGGGCATAAACAGGATCAAGCAAACTCGATAAAAATGTTGACGACGCTAGATGACTTTTTGATCGGGATTTTAGATAAACTTGACTTGAGTACATCCCTGTTTTTAGTCATCAGTGATCACGGTAATTTTGAGGATTGGACCACAAATAAGCATACGTTAAATCCAACCTTTACGCTTGTGAGTGGTGAGGGATTTAAGGAGCTTTTGCCAAACTTATCCTCACTGCTTGATATCAAACCAACAATCTTGAAGTATTTAGGCTATCTTTAAGCTGCATCTTCAAGTATCAACTTCGCCGTATTTCGCCCAATTTCAACCGCATAGTTCGTGCCACGATCCCACGGATAGACTTGGCTCATACTGGCCCAGTAAAGTCCAGGAATTGGCGTTTTGATATCTGGAATATTGTTGCTGTGATTGATGGGGGGCACTGGCTGAGCATATTTTGCTCGATAAAGCCAACTCTCTTTAACCCAACTTTCATCAAAATTTGGATTGAGCCGTTTGAAGGGCGGCAGGAAACGTTCAAGTAGTTCTTCTTTAGTCAGGCTAAAGTATTCGTGGTCGGGTGAGACATAGTCCCCACAATAGATGATGTGATCGCCATCATAATGTTTGCGGTCAATAAAGTTTGTATGCTCAACAAGCGCAACATACGGGAAATTTTCCTCGAATTTGGGGAGATTGATCCAGTAGTGTTCCTCGGTCAGTTGCTGCTTGAGCGAAACAATCAAAACAACCGCACCCATTGATTTCAGCTGGTTAATTGACGCTAGATAGGTTTCCGGGAGTGAGGGCACAAGTTGCCCCAATAACTGTGGCGATACTGTGGCCAATACACGATCAAATGTTTCGTCTACTGTGCCAACAGTGTGTCCATTTTCGCCTGTGTCAGACTGGATCTGAAAGGTGAGCTGAAGCGTGTTTGTCGTTTCATTGTGTTGAATATTATTGATGAACGTGTTTAGGTGAATCTCAGCGCCTTGCTTTTTTACTGTTTTGGTGAGGGCATCCACAAAGGCTTGAAAACCGCCGATAAAATAGCCGAGCTTGGGGCTGCGTTTGTAAATTCGTGCCCACAACCAAGCCATATTGACCTCTTCAAAATGTTCGCCAAACTTGCCAACGAGTAAAGGTTCCCACAATTGCTTGTAGGCCGTCTGTCCTACGGTTCGTTTGAGCCAACTCTGTGCCGTCTCTTGTTCCAGCACCTGCCAGTTTTTAGTGAATTTGAGGTAGAGACCAGCAAGACCAAATCGAATTTTGGGGATCAGGGGCAGTTTGGGAAATAATAACATTCGTAATGGACTGTCGAATGGATAGGCGACCCCATCAGCAAAAAGTGAGGTTAGAGGCCGAGGGAAAAACACTTTGTCACTTTCTCCAATTTCATCAATCAGCCCAAGGATATCCGTATCCGAGGTAAACCAATGGTGATAAAAATGTTCTAGTGACCAATCCCATCGCTCAGGTTTAAAGCCTGCTGCCAATCCTCCGGTGTTTGAACTACTTTCAAAAATTGTAACTTGATGGCCGGCTTTGGTTAAATCATATGCGGCTGACAATCCGGCAATCCCAGCCCCAATAATTGCAATTTTCATACGTGAAACAGCACCAATTTAAATATTTTCTGAGGCGGGTGTAGCTGGAACATCAGACGATTGTTCCTCATCCAATTCAGCTTGAGACTCGCTCACAGCCTTACTAAAATCTTGTAGACCAAATCCTTCTCTTGCCATATACCAAAAGCCCAAGAGCGTAATCGGTAGCCATAATGCGGCGTGCAGAACAAGCGTATATGCAGTAGCCACGCTCTGCTCAACCCCGAAGACTTGAAGCACCTCGATACCAGGCGCATCAAATGTACCGATGTGTCCAGGGGTAGAGGGAATGGTTGTAAATAAATTGACAACCCCATTCATTAACATCAGGGCAAAGAAACTGACCACAAAGTTGAACGCATACATCACAAACCAGTATTTCACGGTTTCGAGAAGCCAAATAACGATAGACGTGACAAAAATCATCAGGACATCTTTGAAGTTCGTCAAACTACTTAACCCCTCCATGAATCGATCCGCCAAATTGAGTAACTTTGGTTGCAATGAGGCAGGTGTGAATTTGGCAATTCCCCATTGATAAAGGGAACGGCTTAAATCTGGAAGGGCGGCCATTGCTAAAAAGACGAGCAAGGCTCCAAAAAAAGCAAGACTGGCGTAGATAACCATCTGGCGTAGCCAACTTGGCAAACCTGGGACTATGGGGAGGGCAATGAAGACAAAAAGTAACATCACTAACCCATCAAAGATGCGCTCAACAAGAATGGTCGCCAGACTGGCCCCGATGCTCACCCCTTCTTTCTTTTTTAACAAGTACGCTCGAATAAACTCACCCGCTCGAAACGGATAAACGTTGTTTCCCATATAGCCGATGACGACAATTGGCCACATTTTACCAACCGAGATCGGCTTGATTGGGCGTAGGAGGTAATGCCAACGCCAAGCTCGGGCCCAAACGCCGATGGAATAGGCTAAGACACCTGGCACAATCCACCAATAATTGGCAGCTTGCAGGTCTAACCATACTTGACCTAAATCAAGTCCCCACAGGGCAAATCCAAGAAAAAAGGCGCTAATGACAGCGCCTACCCAAAATTTCCAACTTTTAAGCATGATTGTATTTTACCATCGGCCTAAAATTCGGCAAACAAAGAAAATAAAAAAGGACGTCATCTTCGACGTCCTTTCATTGTTAAACTTAGCTTCAGCTAAGGATTTAGTCTAAGCGGGGGCAGGGACTGCTTCTGCTGGGCTTACAGCATCAAAAAGTAATCTTTCTAACGTCATAATATGGGAGCAAACGCCACGTGTTTGATAAAATGTGCAATCACAGGTCCAGCCATGTTCATTTTGATAGCTGATGTTATGTGTCTTGTGATCGCCTTCAAAAGTAACATTGAATGAGTTAAAGGTGATTCGCTCTGGCTCTTGAGCGTACAACATTGCTTTTTCAATTTTTCCGATCATTGCTGAGTCCATTATTAAAAAGCCTCCTAAATGTGGTGAAAAATTTTATTGCTGAAGAAACAAAAAACACCCGCACACAAAGTGTTTAGGTGTTTAGATTAAAAACTCTTTTTTAATTTGAATAGAAAATTTGAGTTGCATAAATTTCTCCAGCGGTCTACATTGACCTTTCCCATAAGTATAGCAATTTGCTCGCCTGATGTCAACCATTATTACCTTACGATAACCCTACGTTTGTCATAAAGATTGGTTTTTAAGAGAGTATACAGTTTTTTTGGAAAATTAGGGGACAATTATTATTAAAGATGTTTACCCTATTACTGGGTAGTACTCACTACTTCGCCTTTAGGACGTGAAATAAAAATGGTATTATCAATGACCTTGATCGGCTCATAATATGTGTCAAAGTGATTGAGCATTTCTGGGGTCCATCTTTCATCTTGTAACCATCCATTTGGCCCACGCACCTTAAATATGATAACCAACTCAAACTCTTGTTGTTTAATGGCATCCAAAAATGGGGCCTGATCCCATAACCCTGCTTGATAAAGCTGGGTGACCTCAAACGGTTGGATGTAAATAGATTGATCGACCAACGGCAGCATTCCCATAAACTCATCAACCAACACGGGGCCATCGGCAGTCTCGATAGTTTGTAATAGGTCTCGTTGCGTTATAGGTTGTTCCATTCTAAATTGGGTGAAGAGATGATTCGGTGCCCCTGGTAAGATAAGATAGAATTGTAGAGCCAAGATGAGCAATAACGTAGCTCGAATAAGAGGACGCTTGCGTTGCCAAGCAATGAGTGCCCCGATTACTAGGCTCATTGCGGCGGAAAGCTCTAAAAAATAGTTGACATTGGAACCAACTTTGCCAATGGTTAGACTAGCCAGTGCAGCGGCAATGAGGTAGGGAGCCAGCAGCCACCAAGATTTTTGGCGTGCCCACCCCGCCCCAATAACAAAGATGCCACTGCCAATGATAAGATAGGGTAGAAAGAGCCAAAATTCGGCAAAGAACTCCTCCAGTAAATCAAAGCTAAACTCATTAATGTTAGCTTGCACAATATTAAAGTAAAAGCCACCTTGGGTTAGCCCATTCAGAATAGCAAATAAGCCCAAGCCTAGAGTACCAACCAAAAGGGTTAGGATAAAGGCTCGTTGGCGGGGGCGCTGGCTGAGCAGCCAAATAAAGGCAGCAAAGGGTGCGGCCAAACCATAAGATTGCCGGGTGTAGACGGCGGCTGTTAAGAGAACAGCAGTTGCGATTAAACTCCATCGCTGATTCGGCCAGCGGACAATAATTAATAAGGCGGCCAAGCTAAGGGCCAAAGCTAGACTATCGATGCGAAATAAGGGGGCCCAAAATGAGATGTAAGGAATGGCGATAAGGGTTAAGCCGCCAATCAGGGCGGCAAGTCGGTCCTGAGTGAGGGTTTGTAAAATTAAAGTGACAAGAACAGCACTGGCGACAATGCTAAACCAGGAAATCACACGACCATACCAAAACATTGGACCAAAAAGCCACATAAATGGCAATTGGACTAACAGATACAGCGGGGGATAGTTTGCAATGGTGTAAGGGGGCTGACTGATGTCAGGCCGATAGATGTTTTCAAAACGAGCCAGTCGTACTAATTGGTCTAGCAAAGGACCTTCGGCGTAATCAAGGGGGTAAGGAAAAGTGATGGCACTCCAGCCATAATGGACAAAGGCGATTAGAATTAGGGCCGAAATCGTTAGCAAAATTTTGCTTGGCACGTCAAGGGGTGGGATGCCAAATCGCGATAACTGTTGATTGAACCAGCGATTTGTTGCTGGCTCTTTTGGCAAAGACAGACCCGTCAACCCTACAGTGATTTGTCGTTGAAAAATAATAGCCAGGAGAATGACTGGTAGGGTGACCATTGTAGAGGCGGCGAGGGTTGATAGGATACCTTGGCCACGGGTTCCAAAAAAGGAGATGGCGACTGGGGCAGTGCGTGAACTTTCATCTAGGGTGAAGGTTAGAGCAAATAGAAATTCATTCCAGGCTACGATGAAGGAGAGTAGTCCTGTAATAATGAGGCCAGGGATGGCTAAGGGAAGAAAAATGTAATAGAAGGTTTGCAGCGGCGTGGCCCCATCGACATACGCAGCATCCTCCAGTTCTTGAGGTAGATTTTTATAGTAGGTCGTCAGAAACCAAATCACTAACGGTAAAGTGAGGATAAGATAAGATAAAATCAAGGCGGTCAGCGTGTTGTAAAGGCCAAAATCTCGGCAATCACTACGAAGAATGGCACAGGGGTTAACAATAATGGTGTACAAACCGCCAACGATGGCAATTTGGGGGAAGGCCGTCATTGCTAAAACGGCATACCGAATTAGTCGTTGCCCTCGAAACTTAAGCCGTCCCAAAGCATAGGCGGCTAACGCCCCAAAGCCTAGAGTCAAAGCCAAAACCACCCCAGCCACAATAATTGAATTTTGGATACCTTGTAAAAAAGCACGATTGAGGGGAAGAAATCGGTAGTTGATCGATGTTAAATTGGTGGGTAGATAGCTAACTTCAAATAAAGAGGAAGGGCTACGGAATGAAGAGAGAAACATCCAGTAGATGGGGAAGAGAATGTAAATTAAAGTTAAACCAACAAAGAGATAAAAGGGGATTTGTTTTGTCAGCCGGATTAATTTTGAGCGATTTATCAGGAATTTTGAAGGCAAAGTTACTGATTCACTTGTCGTTTTAGTTTTATGATTATATGCCACATTAGTGTCAGATTGTCATCTAAAATAGCATTCAAGGTTGGATCAGGGCTCCCTTGCCGGGTGAAGAGGGTTTGATTTTTGCTGAAACTCTCTTCACCTGCAGCTAATAGTTGTGCTTGCGCCCAATCAAAGGTTGATTGCTCCAATGTAATTCGAACTCTCGCTCCCTCGACGAGTTGTATTGGCTGAGTTGATGTTGCAGTATTTACCTGATAGACTGCCAAATAAAACTCATACCGATCTGCATAAACCATTACCTTGGTGAGGAGATAATACGGTTGCCCTGCCTGCTCAACAATCTTTAGGGGTTGTAAGTGATTTAAGTTGAGGCGAGACCGTTGCTTAGTAAACTGCCGCTCAATTTTCTTACCCTCCCGGCTTAGGGATCGAGCGAAGTGTCGTGGTCCATAGGTGGTCGCTAACGGGGTCATATCGATTATTGCTTGACTACCATCGTCAAATGTAACCCATACTGCTGTATGGTTGACAAAATCAAAATAATCTTCGGTAGATGCAGAGACATTAAAAGTTCCCAAGGCCACTTGATGGACATTTGGTTGATTGAGGAGTTGATGCCGAACGGCATAAGCTGTAACAAAACTATCAAAGCCAGGCCATTCATCGGCAAATCGTGGCTGTTTAGGATAGGTTAATTGGGCATAAGGTGCTGGACCTGTGGCGTTAATGATGACTTGACTTTCATCAAGATAGAAGAGAGGCGCTAACCCAAACTCAAAATTGGGTAATGCAGTCTGCACTTGATATAGTGTTTCGCTATTTTCTCTGGCTGAAGCCGCTGTAGCTTCTGTCAAAGCCGATGGGCGGGGTAGGGCAAGGGCAACCCTTTCCATCACTTTATCGCTAAAAGCCAAAAAAATGATTATTAATATAAGAATGGTGCGTAAGACCATTAAAGCTATTGACGTTTTGCGTCGTTGCAAGATTGACCTCCTTACTGGTCTGAAATGGCTCGACGTACCTCCTCTAACGCAGTTAGTATGGCATCAATGTTATCTGGTTGATTTAAGAATTTATCAATTGATTGCTCAATGTAAGGTCCCATATTTAGAGAGCTATTATCCAATGAGCGTCGGGAGTGAATAACTTCATCAGCCGTTTGGACCAACCTGAAGCCCTGTTGTTGTGATGACGAAAGCTGACTGATGTCAAAATTTTTGTGGGCTGGCAAATAGCTAGTCTCTTGGTGGAGGATCGCCATAATCTCACGTTGTCTCTCTGCGGAGCCAAGTTGCTTCAGAAATGTTTTTGCTGCTTCTGGCTGTTCACTGTTGGCTGGGATAAAATACCCCAATGTAGACAACTCCTCCCCCACGGGTAAAGTAGGATTGATAATAGGAAATTGAAAGAACTCAAAATTGGCCAATATTTCGTCAGGAATTGACTCCATAACCAATGGGGTCATCAATACCATGCCGACTTGACCATCGATCATGGCATTGAGTGTATCATCAAAATCGTAAAAAGCGCGAGAGTCTACAAAATATCCTTGGTTGAGTAGCATCTGCCACGTTTCGAAAACACGTTTAACTTGAGGCGTGTCAAAAGATTCTTGCCCCTGCATCAAGCGACGGTGAAATGCCGGGCCGTTGAGCCGAATATCAAGATAATCAAACCACACTGTTGAAGGCCAAATGCTTTGCTTGGGGCGTAGAATTGGAATAACATCACTCTGCTTTAGGGTTTCTGCTGTCGTTAAAAAACTTGCCCAATCTTCGGGAGGAGTAAGTTGATGCTTTTCAAAGGTGGGTTTGTAATAATAGATGCCAAACCAGGTATAGGCCACAGGTAAAAAGTATTGTTTCCCATTAACCGTACCTAATTGTCGGGCTTGCTTAGAGTAAGCGTTTGTCCAGTCCTGCTCCAGCCAAAGATCACTAATCTCTAAAACTTGGTTTTGTTCAACTATTATATCAGTTCTCACCCCCAGTTGAATCGCGACGATATCTGAGACAGGAGAAGAGTTCAAGGTCTGATCAAGCCGATCTGGATTAAAGGACTGGGCCGTAATCCTGAATGTCGGTTCCTTAACCTCAAACTTTTTAAGAGTGGTGCGCTGAAGTTGACTAGCTAGATTATCATTTTCGGGATAAAGATAATGTAGTTCGGTTGGAGGTAGGGGTGATGGGGCAAATAAGGCTGGGCTTAATGAGGTGGGTTTTAGTTGTCCTTGGATAGCAACCCATAACACATATACAAGGAGCAATGTCACCGCAACTTGGCTTAACGGTACAGCTACTGTAGTGACAGACTTGAGTAACCGGATTCGATGAGACTTGGTAGCTTGTCGCTCGAGCTGGTTATAAAACGCTGGTCGAAATCCAGGTTTTGGCTGAGATCGGGTCATCAGAGAGAGGGTTTGATCGAACGTCTCATATTCGGTCAACTTTGTTGCACAGGCAGAGCAGTGCTTGATATGGTGGTCAACCTGTTGACGCTCATTCTCAGTTAAATCTCTGTATATTGCCAGGCGTTTTTGTATTTCTAAATGGTCTGACATACTAAGTTTCGTCATCAATCTTTCTGATAAATGTTGGAGATGGAATAAAATTCAGCGACTATCATTAGCCCGATCATAAAGTTGGCGAAATAATTCACGGGCTCGATGTAAACGGGTTTTTACCGCACCCTCACTCAACCCGAGGGTTTTAGCTACTTCACTTACCTTAAATCCATCGTGACTATAAAGAAGTAGTGGGGCACGATAATTTGGTGGTAGTTGACTTAACACTTGTTCAATGATTAAATCTTGCCCCACCCGATGGCTCGGGTCAGGCTCGCTTAGATAACTACTATCAACCTTTTGCCAAGATAGCCAAGCAAAACGATCGCGGCGTTTGATGGTATTGAGGGCAAGATTGGTGGCAATGCGATAAATCCAGGCCCGTTGATTTTCTATCTGGGCCAATTGGTTACGGGTACGGAATACCTTTAGAAATGTCTCTTGAGTCAGATCGTGGGCTACCTCTCGATCATCGATCATCCGATAAAGATAGGCAAAAATCGCTTCATGATATTGTTCAAACAAATCTGCCACGATTGTAGTTGTGGTTGATTGGTTGATTTCACCCTTTAATTGGTGGGCAGGCATCGTTGATTTTTCCCTACCTTGAACGTCGGATTTAGTAAAAAGGGTGATATCTACCTGTTGTTTGAACATATCGGACAGCTTTCCTAGCTTGTCGTACCTAAAATCAAGACTGATAATTTGTGCGAATTATCCTAGCTATAGAGTATGACAATCGATATAACCATTTAGTTACAATGAATTTAGTTGAATTATCCTTGTATTCTAGATCCCCAATCAATCATAGGGGGATCTCATCTCTGAGGCGAATATAAAAAACGCTTGTTGTATTTGTTTTAAGTAAGCCGGATTGTAAGCGTTTTGAGGCTTCTGAATAGAGCGAAGTGAAGAATCTTGCCAATTGATTGAAATAACCTGATTTTGGAGATTCTTCTCTCATATGTCGGTCAGAATGACATAATAACGTACAGAACGAACTTGGGTTAATTCGGAATAAAAGTTGATGTACAGGGGACAGTCTTTAATTCTATATCAAAGTAACACTTATGATTGTAATCGGTTTTGTACCCGTTTGACTGTTAAGGCGACTCCTACTCCTGTTATGGTGAGCACCACAATCGATACAATGATGGCTGTAATCTCATTATCAGTGCCAATCAGTAAGGGAATTACAAAAAGCCCAATCACAGAACCCACCACCCCACCGAAACTCCCCGCATTCAACCAGGAGCGAAATTTATTTGCAAAGGCCCCCATAATCGTTCCGACAACAGCACCGACAAATATCGTGACGGGGGCCACAACTGCAACAAAAACAATTGCCCAAGGGACAATTTCGGCGAGATCCTCAGTAGGCCACTGCTGAATAAGGCCTTGGATGTACCAGACAGCCACGAGGAGAAGAAATTCGGCCAAGCTACCGAGCAGCGGACCAATAATCACACCTATCAAAATACCTGTCAACGCCCCTTTGAGATATGTCACCTGCCCCACCCCTTTTCAATGATGGGCGATATTGTAACATAATTTCAAGCAATCACTCAAGATTGTAACAGTCACCTAAACTTAAAGATTGGCTGGGGGCGGCTCAAAAGAGACAAATGGTGCTGGGACCCAACCTTCATTGGGGCCATCAGCCCCAACAATCTTGACCAAAAAGTAATTCAATTCAGGGTTACTTTGAGATAAAAGAATTTTTATCTCAGCCCCGTGTGGTGCTTGGGCTACAACTTTGCGGCGGAGATGACTATCATACAAAAATACAATGGGTTGAATCAATTCATCCTCATAAATACCGCTCAAATAAGCTGGAGCATTACTATTCCAAGGTTGAGGAATACCACATAGGGCTGGGTCAGGATTATCTGCAAATGGTAAGTCAGGAACATCGGGATCGCGTTCAATGGGTACAGGCTCAGATCCAGCTAATAGGTTATCTTCAGGTTCTGGAAGATGGACCTCACTCGCTGGTTCATCCGTGGCTGCCTCTACTACGGAGTGTGTTGTTGTACTCTCAGACTGAGTCTCAAGCTCCAATGGTGTCTCTGTTGCCGTTGTTCCACATGCTGTTAAGATGATTGATACACCTACAAAAACCAAGAAAAATTTTATCCTATTTAAAAGCATAATTAACCTCCATCCGTATCTTACTATAAGATAAGACAAAAATACGTTTTATTTCTTACAAATCCTCACCATTTATTAGAAAAAATCAAAACTCTTAAGTTTTAAAAACTGAATTTGACAGGAATATTCTTTTGAACTAAAATTCGGAAACGTTTCCCGGAAACGCTTCCGTTTTCGTTTTTAGAAAACTAAGGAGTTTTCTGACAGTGTCTGTGACGATACATGATGTAGCCAAACACGCAGGGGTGGGGATTGGAACTGTTTCAAGTGTCTTGAATAACAGCCGTCCCGTTAATGAAACGACACGTCAAAAAGTATTGAATGCTGTCGCTGAATTAGATTTTATTCCGAACCCCAGTGGACGACGTCTGTCGATGGGAAAAACCCACATCATCGCAGTCGTTATCCCATTTTTTACCCTCGCATCACAAATTGAAAGATTACGTGGTGTGATGTCAGTTATCGCCCAAAGCGAATATGACATCAGCCTTTACTCCGTAGAGACAGTCCCTCAGCGAAATGAAATTTTACAGCGTGTGCCTCGAAGAGGTCGGGTTGATGGATTGTTGATTTTCTCTTTGAGACCCCGTGAGAATGATTTTGACCGTATTCAACAAAGTAACATACCAACTGTTCTTGTAGAGTCTACATACGCTGGTCTGTCCACGATTTCCCTAGATGACATAACTGCTTCTCGACAGGCTGTTGAGCATTTGCTTGAGTTGGGGCATCGTAAAATTGCCTATGTTAGTGACTATTTGGATGATCCCTTTGGAACAATGCTGAATTACAATCGTTATTTGGGCTATAGTCAGGCTCTTGAAGCTGCGGGTGTCCCCATTAATCCAGATTATCATCGTCAAGGCTGGATTAGTCTTGAAGATGGTCGCAAAATGGGAAAAGAGCTTTTAATGTTACCCGATCCCCCCACTGCTATTTTTGCTTTCAGTGATGAAATGGCTTTAGGTGTGATTGAAGCTGCTCGTGAGTTGAACTTGGATATTCCTCGAGATGTGTCTGTGGTTGGATATGATGATATTCGGTTAGCCCACTTTGCCCAATTGACAACCGTTCGCCAAAACTTATTTGATACTGGAGTACGCGGTATAAACTTGCTTTTAGACTCCATCAAAAATCCTCAAACCCTACCCGTTTGTATCAAAATGCCAACCGAACTTGTTATTCGTCAAACGACGGCTCCACCGAGGCAGTGATATGGGTGCATTGAGAGGCCTTAACAACTTTAGGCAGTGCAGAATACACAATATCAATTGTATTGTGGGTTCTGTATTACATAAGGTGTAGCTTTTAATTTGTCAGTTTGAATGACATTCTACCAGGTTTTATGCTTTGAAGGGAGGTGATGCCGAAAACGCATTAAAGCCAAACAGAATTACCATATCTTATAAACTTTTACTAATGTCTTACTGAAGGAGGACACACAGGATAATGAAGAAGAATGCATTGCGTTTAATTGGATTATTCCTAGCACTTGCGTTGTTTTTGGCTGCTTGTGCTGGCGAAGCTCCAGACGAGCCAGCTGAAGAACCCGCCGTTGAAGAAGAAGCAGCGGAAGAAGGATCTGGCGAAGAAGAAGCTATGGAAGAACCCGCCGCAGAAGGTGTTACGATTACCTTCTTTGGGGCTGAACCCGGTCCGCGTGATCTGGCTTTGGCACCATTGATCGAGGAATTTGAAGAAATGACTGGGCATACGGTTGAAACCGTAACCGCCCCTGAGTCAGCCACAGACAATCTGGCCCAACAATTGCAGTTTTTGGGTGCTGGTTCAAGTGATGTTGATGTTTATCAGATCGACGTGATTTGGCCTGGGATTATGGCGCCACACGCTGCTGACTTGAATGAATATATTCCAAGATCAGATCTTGATACATACTTCCCCGCTATCGTTGAAAACAATACGGTAGATGGTAAGCTCGTTGGTCTCCCCTGGTTTACAGATGCGGGGCTGCTCTACTACCGTACCGATCTTCTAGAAAAGTACGGTTACTCTGGTCCACCTGCAACTTGGGATGAACTGGAAGAGATGGCTGCCACAATCCAAGAAGGTGAGCGTGCCGAAGGTATGGATGACTTCTGGGGCTTTGTCTGGCAAGGTAACAACTATGAAGGTTTGACTTGTGACGCCCTTGAATGGCAACATTCTCACAATGGTGGTCGCATTATCGAGCCAGATGGCACAATTTCCGTTAACAATCCGAACTGTATCGCTGCGATCGAACGAGCGGCTGCCTGGGTTGGTACAATTTCTCCCCCGGGTGTAACTACCTATCAAGAAGAAGATGCGCGTGGTGTATGGCAAACAGGTAACGCAGCGTTTATGCGTAACTGGCCCTATGCTTACTCTCTGGGTAACGCCGATGACAGTGTCATCAAAGACTTATTTGACACAACTGTATTGCCCACAGGGGCTGAAAACAACGCTGCTACTCTGGGTGGTTGGCAGTTGATGGTTTCTGCTTATTCTGAGCATCCTGACGTTGCCGCTGAGTTTGTTCAGCATATTGCTGGTCGCCAAGGGCAAAAAGCCCGAGCAATCGCCAACAGTATGTTACCGACTATCGGTCAACTTTATACTGATGCAGAGGTTTTGGAAGCTGCTCCGTTCATGGCATCTCTGTTTGACGTGTTTAATAACGCGGTTGCTCGCCCCTCTACCGTAACAGGTGAGCTGTACAACGAAGTGAGTGCTGCGTACTTCAACGCCGTTCACTCTGTTCTAACTGGCGAAGCAACTGCCGCAGATGCTATGCTTGAGCTTGAAGAAAACCTGGTCGATATTACCGGCTTTGAAACAGGTCCACCCCCAGATGCGAGTGTAGAAGCCTCAGGTGGTACGTTAACAGGTGACAGTAGTGGCGCAGGGGGATCAATGGCTTCGACTGATTTCCTAACCCGAGACTACGAAGGTGTGACAATCACCCACTTCGGTGCCGAGCCTGGCCCACGTGATCTGGCGCTTGGGCCACTGATTGAGGAGTTTGAGGCAGCGACAGGGATCAATGTTGAAACAGTGACAGCCCCTGAGTCAGCCACAGATAACTTGGCCCAAC
>JANQQF010000022.1 GCA_028285035.1 Phycisphaerae bacterium | reverse complement strand
ACTGCCCGATTTGCAAACCGAGTGTTTCACACGATCCATTGATGCTTATTTGTTTGTTAATGTTCTTTCATTTTCACACGATCCATTGATGTCTGACACCTTCTCCCTCAGGGAAAAAGGGCTTGTTCGGTAATGGGATGAGGGGTATGATCAACTTGATATTAGTTAGCCTAAATTTTATT
This sequence comes from Phycisphaerae bacterium, assembly GCA_028285035.1. The sequence continues at coordinate 22,626 of JANQQF010000022.1, read as the reverse complement.
CCTCGGCTCGCTCTAGCGGAATCTGTAACGGTCCCCAGCGTTTATCCGGCGAGTCTAAACCGGACCCGTCTACGGGGCGTGCGGCGAAGAAAAGTTGGTTCTCTAAGGCTAAAAATGTTTCAAACTCGGCGAAACTACCGCCGGGCAGTGCGCCCAAAAGCTGACAACCCTCATCAAACAATTCACGTCCCTCACCAATCTGCCAATTGGCATCAATACAAGTATTCGAGCTATTCAAAAAACCAGTGAAGCCTTCATCTTGTGGTGTAAGGGTGGCTTGATTGATGGTGAGATCTGCGGAAATCAAGCCAGTATCCGTGGCTGCATCAATGATTTCGTACCCCCCACTAAAGGCGATATTGTAACTGGGAATAGAACAGCTAGCGTCGCTGAAGAATTTGAAGCTGGTAGAAATAGTCGAGTCGGTCAAGCGAATGTCACGAGTAAGATATTGAGGCAATACGCCACCTTGTCCGTCCGGCTGAGGGCGTAGCTCACAACTGGCGATGCTTTGCCAACGTCCTGGTATATTCATAATATTACTGTTGATTGATGTGCTAACTTGGCTGAGCGGTAGTTGTAAAGTGGTCGGTCGATCATCGGGTGACGAGAGCGATGATCCATCGACTGGACGTGCCCCAAAATAAAGTAGACCATCTTTTGCCAACAATGTTTCAAACTCTGTCAGTAATGAATTGGGTGCAAAGCCAAGCACATCACAGCCAATTGGTAAAACCGCTTGCTCGATGCCCGCCTCCCACGTGTTGGCCCCACAAGCTTGCCCACTATTGAGCAAATCGACAAAGAAATCAGCCTGAGGGGTGACCGAGGCTCGATCATTGATCAGATTGGCTTGAACGGCCCCATCTGCCACCATGTTCATATCCCCTACAATGTTAATATCCCCGCTAAAAGCCACATCCCATACCGGAAAAGTACAATCTGCATCGCCAAAAAAGCGGAATTTTGCCGCAAGTTGTCCATTCTCGATGGTAATCTCACGCCTGAGAAAGGTGGGTTCAACTCCCACCCCACTTTGGGCCGGAACGGGTCGCACTTCACAGCTTAAACTTTGCCATTCCCCCACTAATTCAGGTGCCGCCAAGCTGGGCACAGGCACCCAAATTTTTTGGCCGATTTCGATGATATCTGGATCACTTATGACTACAAAGCTCTCGTCTGTGGTTGCTTTGCTGTTTGTTGCTTCAACAACTTGATCATAGGCTAAGGCATCGCCCAAAAATTTTTCGGCAATTTTGCTCAGCCAGTCATCGGCCTGGATGACATATGTTTGGCCCTCAGGGGCTTGGCTAGGGGGTGCGGCCCTGCTTATGGCCGGGGTTAAAAACAGTATCAGTAGCATAATAAGATAAGTTGATTTTTTCATTTGTTTGGTCTCCCTTTGTACATAAAGACTTAATCTTAGTGTACAAAAGGGTATCATCCCGACGAGCTGTGGTAAATGATAATCGTATGCTAAACAATGTTAGATTTATGCAATGTGGAATTGTTGACGGAACTGACCAGGGGAGACGCCTACTGCTTTTTTGAACCAATGGCCAAATTGGGCTGGGCTGCTAAAAGCAAGGTCTTGCGCTATTTCAGCGTTTGAATAGGCGGTGTGAACCAAGAGGCGTTTGGCTTCCAACAGAAGTCGGTCACGAACGATTTGACCGGGTGTTAAGCCTGTGGCCTGACGAATGGTTTTGACCAGATGATTGGGAGTAACGCCCAAATGATCAGCATAATCGTGAATTTTTTTGCGCTCAAGATAATGTTGATCAACGGCCAAATGAAAGGCCTTGGTTAAATGGGCGGCGGCATTCATTGTGGATTGATTGCTCGTGGCGGTATATAATCGCCGTGCCTCGACCAGCAAGACATTAAGATAACTAAATATCAATTCTTCTTGGCTTTGCCCCAACTCGACAAATCTGTTGGAGATCGTGGTAAAGATATTATCAAAGAACGGTTTCATCCCGTCGTCAATTTGGAGAACAGGTAATGCGGCTGGGGCATAGTAGGGAAGCTCTGCCAAGAATTGTGGATCTCGGCCATAAAGCGTCAGACCAGCCGGCCTAAAGCTGAGAACAAATGACTCCAATGTTGGCCAATCCCCATCCAAAGTATGGACTTGACCTGGGGCAATGAAAATAAGTGATCCAGCTTGCAACGAGTAGGTCTTGAAGTCGCTAAAGAATGTAGCCTCACCTTTAGCGAGCCAGGCCAATTCGTAAAAGTCGTGCCGATGAAGTTGAGGCTCAAAATCTGCGGGTAAGTTTGTCGAATAGGTGACAAAGAAGTTTGTTTGATTTTCCAAATCAGGGAATGGATGAAATAAGGGCTTGTTCATACCTACCAGCTACTTTCTCAATAGCGAATGCAGTTGATTGTACCCCACCTGACTTACCTGACAAACCCAATCTCTAAATTAGATGGTTTTATCATCTATTGTTATTTCTTCTTGTCTTGGAGTTATCCTCTTCTGACCCCATTTTGACCCTCAATTGACCACGTCCCATCAAGTAGATTACCCCCGCCTCTGATAACCTCAGATCACAGGCTTATTTGAGCTACTGAGCCAGCGATAGCTCCCTAAACTTTTTGTGATTGTTCATACAGCAAGAACTTTGATTTAGGTTTCTATGTCCAGGTTAGTGCTCTCAAGATCTTGTGTTTTTGATGACATTAATCCTGCTTATCAAATAAATTAGGAGACATCTATATGATAAAACTGAACACATCTATCTCAACCCCAGCTGAACCAAAAAAGCCCCTTCGATTTCGTAACCCTTGGGTTATTTTAGCCTTGACTATTCTTGTTATACCACTGATGGGGTGTTATGCGATTGGGTTCTTTCTAAACCTAGTTGACCCATTTGATCGCAACCCAACTCCGGTAGAACTAACGCAATCGGCTAAGGTTGAAGATGATAATAGGTATATTACAATTGACGCGTCATTAGACCAACTCCAGCCAATTGTGGTGCTCGCTGGACTTGGGAAGGAGAATGTATCCTTGCGTGATGGGGTTCTATCGGCTACAGCTACGATTGTTGGGGATGTGAGGGATTCACCCGATGTTATTCAGCTACAAAATGATGGCTATTTGGCTATCCGGGTGCCTCACGCGCCACCAGCGTATACCCCTAGCCTGTTGCGACCGCCAGTCATAACTTTTCTGTATCGTACGGTGCCTGATGGGACATTGACGAGCGTTCCGGTGACTTTAACCCGCCGTCCTGAATATGAGGCTGTAGTCAATGCTGCCTTTCCCATCACCGATGGACAGTCTCATTGGGAGGTGTGGTGGTTGGCTCCAGGGGCTGAGTTTCCTTTGCCTGATCCACCCTATGAATTGCATGCTAGCGATAATCTATTTCAATATAACTATATGATTGGATTTCCTGCAGGTAATGCGCCAAATTGTGCTGGATGCATTGTTGAACATCAACTTTACAATGGATCGAACTTTATTGGGCCACACACCACCCAATTGGTGCTCGAGAATGTAGCTACTGGTAATCCACTAGCTACCTTTGGTCAATGTGGTAATACTTCTTTGTTTGTCGACATTGTTCCAAATGAGTCCGTGACCCACAATCATTGTCTGATCAATGGTGATAGTGTAAGCCATACATTCCAGATCGATAGTCACTCTTCCGAAAACTGGTCGTATCAACTTTTTACCTGTGATGCTTTGACGAGTTGTATGAGCCCAACCCCACTAGTCGGCAACCAAATTACAGTTCCTCCTAGCGTTACCCCAGGTTCGGGGATGCGGATTATGGCCGTCTACACCCCCACTGTGACTGTCAAAGATAATTTTCTGGAGACATTTAACTTAATGGCTACGTCGACGGTTAATTCAGATGTCACCGCCGAAACCCAGAGCTGGGCTTCTAGTCCAGGGTATATGTTCAGCCCACATCATTTTGATCAGAAAATATTTCTACCGTTTGTAGTGAAAAATTGAGCCTTTGGCTAAGCCTCCGCCCTCCTCAGAGATTTGGTCTACGACCGAATCTCTGAGGATAGGATAGATTTTAAGAGTAAATGAGGAATTTGTAACGATCAGTCAAGAATCGATTTTGTTTTTTTGACTGATCGTTCAAGATATGTTATAGTGTTTCCAACATTGAGTAAACGATGGCACGACACAAAGAATTTGATCAAGATAAAATCATAGATAAAGCGATGGATTTGTTCCGGCTGAAAGGATATGAAGCAACCTCAATTCAGGATTTGGTCGATCATTTGGGGATTGGCCGGGGCAGCATCTATGATACTTTTGGTAATAAGCATCAACTTTACCTGTTGGCCTTGGATCGCTATTTGAGCAAGGATAATGTAGAGCTTGATCCTGCTAATTTGCCCGTGCCCGCCAAATCGCTCATTGCCCAGATGATGCAGCAACAGATTGACGAAGCCCTGAACAATGTGCCGGGAGGCGGCTGTTTGATGGTCAACTCGGCGATGGAGTTGGGGTTGCAGGATAAGGCTGTTGGTGATCGGATCAAGCATCATATGGCAATTGCGGAAACATTGTTTATTCAACTGCTGACCCAAGCGCAAGTGGAGGGTGATTTGGCGGCTGATCGAGATGTACAAGCCTTGGCCCGCTCACTGGTCAACACCATCGTTGGGATGCGCGTGATGGCGAAAGTTAACCCAAATCGTGAACAGCTTGAAGATATGGTTTCGGTCGCTTTGACTGTGTTGGATTAAATTTTTTTGTCTATATTCTTGAACACTCATTCAAGAATTTCCAGGGATGTTTTAATTTTTTGCAATTTTTCTTGAACGAACATTCAAGAAAAATTGGTGTGATGATCAAAATACTTTTTAAGGAGCAAACTTATGCAAGCCAAAAATGATAAAGGATTCAAAATTCCGTTCTGGGTTCTCATTTACCCAGCGTTGTTGACCGTGTGGAGTATCGTCTTCTCCATCTGGTTCGTGATTGATGGGGCAGGCGCGTTTGAGACATTTGGTATTCCGACCGTGGCTGAGCCATTTATCTTGCAAACCTCGGCCTCCCGATATTTGGGCATTGCTGTTGGGATGATTTTGGGCATTTGGGTGTTTAGAACGCCAAAATCAATTCTTACGGCCTTGCTGGCTCGGCTCATGATGGACATCTTCGATACCGTGGCTGGCTTCCGAACTGGAATGCTTTCCCCAGACTTGGTTGGGTTTCTTCAGCCCTTCATTATGTTTTTAGGCCCAAACCTATTTACCATTTTCTACATTTGGCGATTGGACAATAAGGCGAAGGATAATGAATAGTTTACGCGATCCCCAAATTCAAAAAACTCTGACCCCGCTACTAGCCGAGTCAAACCGGGACTTACCCAGCATCGCCAAAGGTTTCATCCGTGGCTTTGGGCGTCCATTAGAGCCCAGCGATATGGCCCAAGCTTACATCTCAATTTCGGCAGGGCAGGGGGAATTGCTGTACAGCTTGGCCCGTAGCAATGGGGCGAAAAATATTGTCGAGTTCGGGGCTTCATTTGGGATTTCGGCGATCTACCTAGGGGCAGCCGCTCGTGATAACGGCGGACGAGTGGTCACCACCGAAATTGAGCCAAACAAAATTGAGACGGCCCGTCAGAATATTGCAGCGGCCGGATTGGCTGATGTGGTGACGCTTTTGGCCGGGAATGCGCTGGAAACGCTGCGTGATGTTGAAGAACCAATTGACTTCCTGTTTATGGATGGCTGGCACAACTTGTACCTGCCGCTCATCGATATGCTGGAGCCGCGTTTTCGCGTAGGGGCGATTATTGCGACCGACAACGCTGGCTTCCGCAGTGCCAAACCCTTTATCGACTACCTCCACACCAGCGGCAAATATATCTCCAATCGACTTAAAACCGACAAGGGTGGACTAGAGTTTAGTTGTTATCTTGGCGAAAAGGAGGTAATGGCTATTAAGGAATAATCAAAAGGTTGTCAAAATTCGTTGGATCATTCGGTTTTTGCTTGGAGACTAGCTGTGATATGTGATGCCTGAATAAACCTTCGTTACGCATCACGAATCACATATCATCTTTGGTGACACTTTGGCGAAAATATAGAGACAATGGCTGAGATGTTATTTTTACATAAAACACATTAAATTTAAGGAGCACATCATGTTGTCAGAACAAGAAAAAGCAAATCAAAAATTGGTGAAAGATGGTATGGACGCTATTCTGTATCAACACAGCGAAGAATTGACCCGTAAATATTTTGGCGAAGGCTTTATTCAGCACAATCCCTTCTCTGCTGATGGTTTGGATCACCTGTTGGTGATGACCCAATTCACCTTTGTTTGGGAGCCAGCCCGCTGGGTGGTTGAAGATGACATCGTCGCCTACCACGGCATGTACACCTCAACCAACCCACTCGATCCCAGTAACCCATTGCTGTGTGTCGATATGTGGCGTATTGAGAATGGGCAGATTATTGAGCACTGGGATGCCCTTGATGTCCGTCCCTTTGGGCAACTCGCCTCGCTGATTGCAGGTGGTGGCGATGGGCTGAAAGATGTACCTGCTGAAACCGTCGTTGCTAACAAAGCGGCCGCTCGTCGTTTTATGAATGAGGTGGTTAACAACGGTGATACTAGCCTTTTGGCTGAACTGTTAGCCGACAACTTTGTGCATCACAATGAAAAAGGCGAGATGGGCCAAGAGGCGGTCGCAGGCTGGCTCGATGCGATGGGCGGCAAAGTGCCTCACGAGGTGAAACGCGTCATCGGCTCTGGTGACCTCGTCTTGACCCACAGCCACTTCGCTCACCCTGAAATGACCACCGCTACCTTTGATTTCTTCCGCTTTGATGGCAATGGCAAGATTGCTGATCATTGGTCCGTGTCTCAACCCATTGCTGAAGAAACCGAAAATCCACATCCTCACTTCTAAAAACTAGTGTGTCAAAACTGGGCAGTCATCGACTGCCCAACTTTTGAATTGGGGCATTCATTATGAAACTACCAGCAAAGTATCGATCTTTACTGTTCGCCACCGTGATGGCGGCGTTGATGTCAATTGTGATGTCTTTAGCTTTGACGTGGCTCAATCTAGGCTTCTCGGCCAGTTTTTGGGAGCTTGGTTGCGAGCTGGCTTGACCGCCTTCATTGTAGCCGCGCCCGTGGTTATCATCGCTGGCCCGATTGCGAACGCGGTGGTAGATCGGCTGATTGAGTCTTAAAGTATTTGAAATGCTAGCTCGGCGAGAGTTCTCTACTGATTGCATCTCAAAATATCTTGCTCATCGGCGGTCAGCCCCAAGAATGGCGCTGGATCAAAGGTGTTGTTGATATCGGTTTCGTTGAGAAACGACCCATCTGGGCCGGATTTAACAATTGAGAGATGCAGATGACGGCCCATTTCTCGGGTGGGGTTGCCTGACCAAGAGCCTTGATAGCCGAGCAAGGTGCCTGCTTCCACGAAAACCTCCGACGTGCCCCGTGGGAACTCCGGCGCAATGAAAGACTCTGTCCCGTCAGCAGAGGCCATGTGCGTGTAATACGTCCAGATTTGTTGCTCCCCAACAATATCGGGAAGCGGCTCAAAGTTGGGGTGGCGGATGATGACGGCACTTCGCCAATTTTCCTGTCGATAAAGGTACCCATCATAAGCGGCATAGATTGGGGTGACGTTGTCAGCTCCATCTGGGCTAAAGATATCTAGCCCAGAGTGCTGATATAGCGGAGCCAGCCCATCATTCCAACGCACCCCGACAAAGCCCGATGAGGGAATGAGCATCGGCGCATCGCCACAGCGCTCACCCCCTGTGACGTGCCAAGAGTTGTTGGTAGCGGGGTCATCAAACCACGTGCCGATGCGACCAAAACGGGTGGCCATAGATTGAACCCGGACTAATGCATAGATGATGACGACGCACGCAACAATAATAATGATTGATCCGCTGACTAGAACATAGGGAGAACGAATAAAGCTTGAGAGTTTTTTCATAAATGGTTATAGAAATTTATTGAATTTAAGATGTTGTGCGCCAATTATGGTAGCAAATGTTGTAGGATAACCCAAACCTCACTTTTTATTTTGCTCAAACGCTATCGTTGCAGCGGGTAGAGCTTATAAAGACACCACACCTGTGGCAGAAGCAAAACTCCGAACAGGAATATCATCGACTCTACACTAAATGGTGGCGTGTTGAAGCGGAAGATGCCGATGACATCGAACAGGTCAATCAAAAATCGACTGAAGATGGTGATAAATAGAGCTTGGGGGTTACGTCGGATCAGTCCAAAAACCATCACCGCTAAAATGACAAAGTAACGAAATGACCAAGAATACTGAAACGCGGCGTCGCCATTGATACCATAGGCCGCGAAAAAATCTTGCGGCGCAAAGATTGAGAAGCCGACCATCAAAGCTGTAAATAAAGTGATCAATATTGTATAAACATAAATGTAAGGTGGTACCTTTTGAGTGATTTCCATTTTTTAGACTCCCGAGCTTGTTTGAGAAAAAATTAAATGATACTCAGCAGTCTAATGTATCCTCATCAACAGGTGAATGCCAAAAACAGGCGTAAAGTTTCGTTTTTTATGCTTCTAGGAATTGTTGGCGAAAATGGGAGGGAGAGACATCTGCCTCTCGTTTGAACCAATTGCTAAATTGGGCCGAGGAGTTGAACTGTAGGCGATCAGCAATCTCGCTGACGGTGTAATCAGCGTGAACTAGAAGGCGTTTAGCTTCAAGGAGTAGCCGATCTCGTAGAATTTTGCCGGGGGAGATACCGGTTGTTTGCCGAATGAGGCGGGTGAGATGATTGGCGGTTACACCTAACTGTTGAGCATAAGGGCGGGTGGTGCGATGATCAACAAACTGTTGTTCGACCGCCTGATAAAATGCTTTGGTGAGTTGAACGGCAGAGGGTATATCATCGGTGGGTGATAGCGGTTGATACAACCGTTTGGCCTCCACGAGAATCACCTGTAGATAGGCGGCTAATAAGTCGCGGTTCTGTTCGCCGAACGTTTTGTAATGGCCAGACAAGGCATCAAACAGTGGGGCAATCAGCGTGTAGGCTGCCTCATCAAGGGTCAGATAGGGCTGAGTGGCCGGCTCAAAATAGGGCAAGGCGTTCATCATCCAGCCCGGATCATTGTGGAGTGTCAACAACTCCGGCTTAAAGCTGACAACGACCAAATCCACATTCTCAAGTTGACCTAGCCACATGTGAAGCTGCCCAGGCCGGACAAAAATCAGGGTGCCATCGGTGAGCGGATAATCGACAAAATCGCTAAAAAATGTGGCCGTGCCTGAGGCTAACCACATGATTTCATAATGGGTATGACGATGTAATTGGCCTCTAAATTCAGGCGGTAAATGATGTAAACGCCCAATGAAAATTTGTTGCTGGGGATCGTGTTTGCCGAGATTAAGAAAAGGTGGTTCTTTCGAATTAGCCATCGTTATAATGATTTACCCAAAATCCTCAGCCAAAATCTTGCCCATTGTCTCAATCAGAAAATCAGCGTTTGCCTTGGTGAAGGGCATCGGTGGCCGGATTTTAACCACATTATGATAGGGGCCATCCGTGCCCATTAAAATGCCGTGCTCTCGCATTCGGTTGGAGATAAAGGATGCTTCCTCGGCGGCTGGTTCGAGCGTTTCTCGGTCATGTACTAACTCCATCCCCAGAAACAAGCCCGAACCCCGCACATCCCCGACGATTTCGAATTGATCTTGAAACGGACGCAACCCATCAATCAAATAGGTGCCAACCTCAAGTGCATGAGCCTGAAGATTTTCCTCTTGTGTCACCTGTAGCACGGTTGCCCCGACGGCACAGGAGACAGTGTTACCGCCAAAGGTGCTGAAAAACTCCATTCCGTTGTCAAACGCTGCCGCGATTTCGGCGGTGGTCACCACTGCCGCGATGGGATGGCCGTTCCCAATCGGTTTACCCAGCACCACGATGTCGGGCACTACACCTTGGGCTTCGAAGGCATAAAAATGGGTGCCTGTACGCCCATAGCCAGTCTGCACCTCATCGGCGATACACAGGCCACCCACTTGCCGGACATGTTGATAAGCTGTGGCGAGGTAATCCGGCGGGAAGATGATTTGTCCGCCCACGCTGGGGCAGGACTCGGCGATGTACCCGGTAATGCCAAGCCCCTTCTCGGCAAGTTGAGCGATGATATCAGCCACGTGTTGGGCATACTTTGGCCCCGCTTGGGGATCATCAGCTTTGTAGGGACCGCGATAAACATCAGCGACGGGAGCGGTGTGCACCCAGGCTGGCGCACCCTGTCCACCGGGGCCATCGTGTTTGTACGGGCTGATGTCAATCAGCGCGTTGGTGTGGCCGTGGTAGGCTCCTTCGAGCACGATTAAATCCTGCTGTCCGGTGTAAGTTCGAGCCATTCGCAGTGCCAACTCATTCGCCTCGCTGGCCGAGTTGAGAAAGAAGCAAACGTTGAGCGGGTCGGGCATCGTGGCCGCTAACTGTTCGGCGTAGTGATTAAAATTGTCGTGCAGATAGCGGGTGTTGGTATTCAGGACCGTCATTTGTTGCAGCGCCGCCTCGATCACCCGTGGATGGCAGTGCCCCACGTGGGGGACATTGTTGTAGGCATCCAAATACCGTCTCCCCGTTTCATCGTACAGATATTGCTGCCAACCCCGCACAATTTTGAGTGGCTTTTTGTAGCCGATGCTTAAACTCCCCCCTGTGTTCACTTTCCGAGCCGCTAAAGTTTCGGCCTTGCTGGGTTCATTAGGTGGAAAACGATCTTGGGGGATGCCAATGATCAAATTGGGATCGGGGGAGAGGGCTTGCCAGACTTCATGCTGGCTAAACAGGCCCACGCCTGGAAAACCATCCCCTTCATCAAGCAAATCAGTGATGATTTGGAAATGGAGGTGGGGCGTCCAGCCGCCATTTTCGGCAGGGATGCCCAACACGCCAAGCTGTTGTCCGGCAGCAACGCTCTGCCCAACGTGCCATTGCTGCGGCGAGGCGTGGCTGAGATGGCCGTATAAGGTGTAGAATTCGGGTCCGTCTACGGGGGTGTGCTTGAGTATAATGAGACCGCCGTAATCCTGCGGCTGATCGTTGATGGTGCAAAATGCCACTTTTCCGGCTAATGGTGCATAGATTGGCACGCCAGCGGGGGCAAACAAATCAAGCCCCAAATGAACAGTTCGTCGTTCGTCTGTCAGGGTTTCGCCTGTGGCAAACATTGGGGCGGTGTAGATCAAACGAGGTTCATTGTAACGACCAATGCCGACCTCGACTCCGGCTGCTTGCATCTGCCCGAAAAGCCGCGCTGTTAACTCAGGCTCAGAAATCTGTTGTGGGTCACCATGAATGAGGGGGCTACCAGGGCTGAGGTCAAAGACCACACTCGGTTCGATCCGTAGATCTTGGTCGAGAATCGGGGCAAACTCATCTTGATGGGCTGCCAGCCAGTCGCGGACGACATTGGCCTGCGGTAACGGAGACAAACCACAAGCCTGTCGGAAGATGGCCCCGGCAAAGTGGGGGTGAATTTTGGCCAATTTGGGCAAGGTATTACGAATGGGCTGCTGGCTGATAGCGAGATAGGGATCGTCGGGTCGCTGTTGCTGTTGATAGGCAGCCATACAGACACTGACACACAATCGCATCCGGATCAGGCCAAACAGAACGGACAATTCGGTTTCGGTGAGAGGATATTCCGCGTGATGGCCACTGACAATGTTAGCGGCCACCGCAAGGGGATCGGGTTTATCCAGAATGGCATAGGCCGTAGCGATGGCGAGATCGGCTACAGTGTAACTGTGGACCATATCGCCAAAATCGATCACTCCAATTACCTGCTGATTGCGGTTGTACAGATTATCCCCACCACCCACGATGACGTTGTAATCGTTGGCGTCATTTTGGATGACACTGCGGCGCAAATCAGCAAGATGAGGGGCGGTATCTCGTTCAAAATCATCGACCAGTGAGTCGACTAAGGCCTGCATTTCCGGATCGGCAATCAAGGCTTTATGCTTGTCGATTTCTCGCTGCACATTGGCTAAATCCCAATGCAGGTCTCGATGGCAGGCCAAATGGTCAAAATCCGCCAGGGCGTTATTCATCTGCCCAACTTTCCGCCCTAGGTCAGTGAGTAGTTCCGGCGAATGACGTTTGACATCACCCATCGGCACGCCGGACAAATAGGAGATGAGCCGAACGAAATGATGAGAACCATTTGGAGCTGTCACCTCCGTGATAAAATCGCCAGCCAACGTTGGATACAGTTGAGGACAGGCGGCTACACGTTCGCTGATGTGTCGCATCGCCGCATTCTCGGCCTCCAACCACGTCCGGTCTTCTAGGGCATTGGTAATTTTGAGAACGCGCCGTTCACCGTTTTCCAAAGTGAGTAGAAAATTTTGGTCACGCTCGCTGGGCAGGGTCTTCGCTTCAGCCGCGATTCCATATGTTTCTTGAGCCAGCTTGGCTGCTTCGGTTTCACTAAAATTTGGGGTGTGCTTGAGTAGGGACACGATTATCCTCGGAATTGAAGATTTGGCTTTTTGTGGTTAATAAAATTTTCATCATTGTATTACGCCTATCAGTCCCCAAGCAAAAATTGAAGGCCTAATTTAGGCCATACAACCGCTGTGCGTTCTCAGCCAAAATCCAACCGGCTGCCTCTTGAGCTTCCGCCTGGGTCAGCATTCCATCGGCCACCAACCCCTCAAGGGTCTGAGCCAGAGCTTTTTTCCCTAACATCGCCCCAACATAAGCAATGTCGGGAATCACATAGCCGTCTGCCCCGTAAGTGACTTTGGTCAGCGGGGCCATCTCTAGCACCTCGCTGTAGATGCGGCGAGCGGCTTGGGCGGCAAAGGGAATCCCTTCGGATACATCACAGTAGACGTTGGGCAGCATATTGGCCATGTAGCCCGCTTCGGCATGGTAGGGGTAGCCGGTGTGGACGAGCAAGACTTTGCAGGCGCGGAAGGCAGGGAAGCGGAGTAAATCCATCAACAGGGCGGGTCGGCACTCCATCAAGTTGACCTCGTGGTCGCCCATTCCAGTGTGAATTTGCATTGGTACATTATACTCGATGCATAGCTCAAGGGCGCGGCAAAGCAGGTGGTCGCGGAGGGGTTTGTGATGCCCCACGCCACGGCGTAGGGCGGCCCAGGCTTGCATTCCTTGGTCGGGATTACGACTGAGGGGTGAAATGTTGAGGCCAGTGCGATAGGCAATAACCGATTTCAAGCCCTTGAAGCCACTCTCCTCCAAAACAGCGCTAATCGTTTCATCAAAACGGCGGCTAAACTCCGCCCAGGCAATATCTTTGTCCAGCCAACTATCGATGAACGTTTCGATGCGATAGAGGGGGACGACCTCAATGGGTGTGGTGGCTCGAAATTCGACCATGTCAAGCGGGGGATTGGGATAGCCAAAATCAGCCACCATTGTGGTCAGATTGCAAGTTTTGTAAAGATGCTCGACATAGGCAGTGAAACTTTGGGATGCGTTATTACGGGCGGCAACCACAGCTTCAATCGTTGGTTCACAACCAAAATAGGCTGCCATTTCTTGGACAAAGTAGCGAAAGTAGACTGTGTGATGGCGAACATTTTGTACCTGGGCGGTGGCGGTTTCAAGCTCAACCCCACCCTCAAGCAAAAAGTTAACATCCGCTCCAGGAAAAGCGACAACATCGATATAATCTTCGAGTGTAAATTGACCATGGTTGATAAACGGGTGGCAATGGACATCGACAACAGGCAGGTGGGCAGTTTCAATCATCAAATATTCTCCAAATACATTTGTCGTTCCCATTCGTGTACCGCCAAATCATAGCTGGACAGTTCAGTCCGCTTGACCTTGATGAATTCGCCGTGGATGATTTCTCCTAAAGCGGCGGCGATAACCTCGTTGTTGGCTAGGGCATCCAACGCCTGACTCACGGTACGTGGGATATAGGTCAACCCTCGCGCCTGCACTTCGGCATCGGTCAAATGTCCCACATCCTCGTTAACAGGTTCTGGCGCTTCCATTTTTTGATTGATGCCATCCAAGCCAGCGGCTAACAATGAGGTCAAGAAAATGTAAGGGCTACAGGTGTTGTCGCCGGAACGAAACTCAAGACGACGGCGACTGCCCATTCCAGGAATGCGGATAAGGGCAGCTCGGTTGCCGACGCTCCAACAGGCGTGGGCGGGTGACCAACTGCCTGGTTGCAAGCGTTTGTAGCTGTTCACCGTCGGTGAGCCTGCTCCAGCCAACGCTGGGGAATGGTGCAGCAAGCCCGCCAAGAAATTCAGACCCAAGGGTGATAGTGGCTGGTCGTCGTTCTCGCCCGCGCTCATATCGTGTTGCCCGTCAGTATCCCACAAACTGAGGTGGATGTGCAGACCGTTGCCGGGGAGATGATCAAAGGGTTTGGGCATAAAGGTAGCCACAAAGCCGTGTTCTCTAGCGGTGGTTCGAACGACATCTTTGTAAATAAGATAACGGTCAACGGCGGTGACGGGGTCGGCGTATAACACCCCACCTTCATATTGACTAGGGCCATACTCCTTGCCAATTTGGGTCACGGACACGCCCATCTGCTCACATCGCTCAACAATACTTTGGATGAGCTGATATTGCTGGTCAAGCCCTTGCGCGGTAAACATGGTCCCCATTTGAACCGGGATGAAGCTGCCCACCTCATCTTTTTTGAACAGGCTAAATTCCGGCTCAAATGCCGTTTGCACGGTTAGCCCTGCCGCTGCAAATTGGGCTAACAACGCTTCCATCTGCCCACGTGGACAGCCCTCCCAAACTTGACCATCTTCCCGATACATATGGGTATGCACTCTGGCGGTACGCTCGTAGTAGGGCATAACGGCATAGCTACGTGGGTCGGGCACAGCCAGAAAATCGCCCGTCTCGGCTAAAAAGATGGCCCCATCGGCCTGATGATCTTCCAACGTAAAATCGAGGTTGGCTCTGGCAAAAACAATCCCTTTGTTGAGCACACTTTTGAACTGCGCTTTTGGCACGGTTTTGGCCTGTGAGCGACCGTTGTAATCTTGGAATATTACCCACAAGTGTTCGATCCCATCCGCTTCAAGACGGTCAAGTAAGGCTTGGTTGTCCATTGTTCTTGCTCCCTTTTATGATGCTCATCGCCACCGCCTCTCTTTAAGGCTGAAGGGGCGATGAGACGAAATGCTATTCTAAAATTCTTATCATCAACTCTGCTAGTAAAGCCGTGCGGGGTACAATACTGTTCAATTCGATATACTCATTTGGGCTGTGGTCCAGAGCCCCAATAGGGCCAAGCCCATCTAGTACGGGGATGCTCTCGACAGCGGCAAAGGCTGCATCTGAAACGCCGCCTGTGTGTGCTCCGGTGAGCGTGAACCCCAACGTCTGCGCCGTTTGTTTGGCCAAGTACTCCAGGCGTGAGACCTCAGGCGTTAACGGCATCGCCGGGGTAACTGACCCGTCTTCCACCGTCATTTTGAACTGCACCTCTGGTATGGATGATTTGACTAACCATTCGGCAATTTTTTCGGCGGTCTGAGTGATCAAGCCATCAGTCCAGGCCCGCACATCAATTCGAGCGTGGGCATAATCGGCCACCACATTGGGCAGCGTGCCCCCAGCAATTACGCCAACGTTCAGGGTAACCCCATCTTGCCAGCCGTTCAGTTTATCTAATTTGACCAGCACTTTCGCTAACGCCAGA
This sequence comes from Phycisphaerae bacterium, assembly GCA_028285035.1. The sequence goes on along the minus strand of JANQQF010000022.1, from coordinate 6,926 downwards.
ATGGCATTATGCCCTTTTTCCGGCTCCACCCCAGCGTGAGCCGCCTGCCCAAATGCTTCAATGGTGTACCACTGCACCCCTTTGCGAGCCACCACAATATCGCCATTCTCACGGGCCGCCTCCATAGTCAGCGCAGCATCAGCTCGGCGACTGACCTCGCGGATAAGAGGGATGGAGGGACGGGGCTGGCTCTCTTCATCGGAGACACATAGGTAGTCGATGGCAGCAAAATCGGTGAAGCCAATGTGATGTAAGGCTTCAAGCGCATAAAGCCCTGTCAACAAGCCCGCCTTCATATCACACGTGCCGGGGCCAAGAATTTTATCCCCCTCAATCCTCATCGGGCGTTGGGCGGCGGTTCCTTTGGGGAAGACAGTGTCACTGTGTCCCAGCAGGAGCAAACGACCCGACCCTTGCCCTGGAAAGGTGGCTAGGAGATTGTCTGCAATGTCTGGCTGTCGGTGTCGCTCAATGTGACAGCCTAGCTTGGTCAGTCGCGCTGTCAACCAGTCATTGATGGCATCTCCACCTGCTTTGTGGTCGCGCCCGGAGTCGATAGCTGTTAAGGTACGTAAGTCATCGAGATATTGATTGAGATGTGCTTGCAAGAAATTTTCGATATTCACTTAGTCTCGTGCCAAACTCTATCGTGTGCCAAAACTAAGTTTTGGCACACGTCAAAAATGGGATTAAGCCAGACCACACCAACGAATGATCGTTCCCGCGTATACCTTGGCAGTTTCGACCAACGAATCAATCTCGACCCATTCATCTAGCCCGTGGGCACCCCCCCCAGCGGGGCCATAAATTAAGGGGGGCATACCTGCCCCGGCATAAAACGCAGCATCGGTGACGGCGGGAAAGCCCGTTGAGACCGTCTCCAAGCCTAAATTGGAGCGACTGGCCCGAATCATATCGGCCAATGGATGGTCAAGCGGAGTATCAACCGCAGGAAAGTTGACATTGGACAAGTGCCACTGAATGGTGGGTGGATTTTCTTGTAGCCAACTATCCATTTGAGAGAAGGCAGCCACAAAGGCTTCAAAATCTGCCTTACGGTCTTCAAAATCTCCCAGAAATTTGAAGTCAAAATCGATAACACAGGTGTCGGGAATCATAGCTGGGTTGCTACGTATGATAGGCAGACCATCTTCACCTAAACCAACACCGGCGTGCATGACGCCAGGATTAATGGTTGTAATCCCTGGTGGCATAAGGGGATGTTGGAAGCGACGGCTCCAATCTCGTTCTAGCTGTTGGACCGCCTGAATAAAGCGGACCCCTATTTCTAAAGCATTGACTCCATTGCCACCCCCGATGGCGGGTGGTGTATTTTGGGGGTAAATTTGGGCGTAACGAACTCCGGCGTGGTCTGCCCGGCCAGGAATAGTCACGCGGACCCAGCTCAAGCCCCCTTCGGCGTGGTGAATATCACCTGTGGTTGGCTCAGCGACAATCACAGCATCGCCTCGATGTCCCTGACGAATGATTTCCCGAGTACCCGCACTCCCACCTGACTCCTCATCAACCACTACGTGTAACAATAGGTCGCCCGCTAGATTCACCCCAACATCTTGCAGGGCCTTTGTCGCGGTGATAAAGGCCGCCACTGCTCCCTTCATGTCAAATGTTCCCCGCCCATAAATCTTACCATTTTTGACATCGGATCCCCATGGGTCAACAGACCAAGCACTTTCTTCTCCCGTCGGAACTACATCGATATGCCCGTTGATAATCAGGCTCTGCCCTTGCCCTGAGCCGCCTTTTTTCGCGACGATGTTGGGTCGATTGGGCACGCCCTCCCACATTTCGATCTCTAACCCTAATGCCCTCAACTGCTCATTCATAAAGGCTTGGCATTGGGCTTCTTCACTGTTTTCTGGGTCTGGCATAAAAACTGGATTAATGCTTTTGAATTCCACCATTTGTTGGGTCAAGTTGACCAGATACTCACGGTCATTGTCGATTTGGGTCAGCACAGATGTTATTACATTTTCTATATCGGTCATAGTGATACCTCGCAAGATTTGGTAATTAGTAATTTGGTAAATGGTTATTAAATGAGGGATAGTCTATAAATAGCCTCTTGGGCTAAATCAGGCCGCACATGTCATTTCGAGCGAAGCGAGAAATCCCTTAGATGCTGCATAATAGAGAAATTTCAATGGAGATATTGCCCTATTCGATAGAAATGAATTAATTTGGCCTTAATCCCGTGGACAATCGTTTTATTGCTATATTTCAGGGATTTCTCGCTTCATTTCACTTCGTTCCATTTCGTTCAAAATGAAATGAGACCTGCGTTTTGCAACAAAGTTTTATTTATGACGGCTCCCTCTGAAAAGAATAATTTTTAACTGGAACTTGTTCGATAGATTTCTACCAACAGTTTCGTAAATCTAAAATCTAAAATCATAAATCGCCGGTTGATTTAATCTCCACTCCTCTTATTCCTCGACTTAAATGCCGTCAATAATCCACCGGGATACAACAACAAGACCAGCACAATAATGGTCGAGATGATGATAAAACGCCACGGCCCCAAATCGGCGAGGGACTCGGATATGAAGGTGAGAATGAAGGCGCCGATGACCGAGCCGTAGATGGTGCTGATGCCACCGAGCAGGATGATGCTCAAGAGGGTGACGATGTAGCTAAAGCCGAACAACTCTGGGGACACGACGCCGACGTAAGAGGCAAATACGCCTCCAGCGGCTCCGGTAAAAACGGCACTGGCCATAAAAGTGAGCAGCCGTTGGCGGGCGATGGGAATGCCGCGACTAATGGCGTATAGCTCGTTATCCCGCAAGGCGACGATGCTGCGCCCAAAATGGGAGTTGACCAGATAGCGGAGATAGACGGTCGATAGGATGAAGAGGAGTAACATAAAGTAGTAGTAGCCCATTTTGCCGCCATCATCGAATTCGTAGCCGCCGATGCTCAACGGGGGGAGTAAGACCAAGCCTTGGGTGCCACCCGTGATGTCGCTTTGGCTGATGATGGTTTGCAGGCTCAACTGGCCGAAGGCGAATGTGACTAGCACTACATAAATCCCCTTCACCCGTAGCACGGGCAAACAAACAATCAAGGCCGCAAAAACTGCCACAACCACTGCCGCTGCCAAACTGAGCCAAGGCGAGATGTCGAAGGTTTTGCTCAAAACGCCCGCCGTGTAGGCCCCCAGGGCGAAGAAGGTGGTGTGGGCAAAATTAAAGATGCCCGCATAGCCCATTACCAAATCCCAATTAGAGGCTAAAATGGCAAAAAGGAGCGACAGGATAAGCAGGTGAATGATATATTGACTGCTGATAAACCAAGGCGCGACGCCCAGCAACAGGACCCCAGCCCAAAATAGGGGGTGGGTGGTTTGGGTGAAGAACGTTTTTGCGGTCATAATTACTCCACTCCAAACAAGCCAGTTGGTTTAATAATCAAGACCAAAATCATTACCGAAAAGAGTAGTACTGGGGACCAGTATAAGCCCAATATCGAAATGGCAATGGCCTCTAAAAAGCCGATGAGATACGCGCTGGCGATGGTCCCATTCAGGCTGCCCAAGCCGCCCAAAATCACAACGATAAATGCCTTGAGCAGCGGGTCATCGCCCATCGTGGGGTTGATGAAGCGGGTGGACCCCAGCATAATCCCAGCGACGGCGGCCAAGCCAGCGGAGATGCTAAAGACGACCAGATAAATGACCAGCGAGTTGACCCCGGTCAGCAGCGACGCATCTCGATTTTGCTCGACCGCACGGATGGCCGTGCCCAGTCTGGAGCGCTTGAGGAAAATGGCTAAAGCACCCAGCAACAACGGAGCCGCAATCATAATCAAAAACTCTTGCATCGAGATGGATGTCCCCAAAATATCAACTGAGCCTTCGACTAGCGGGTCGAGCCGTTTTAGGCGTGGCCCCCAGATAATTTGGATGGCATTCTCTAAAAAAATCGAGCCAGCTAGGGTGGTGATGATGGCGATTAAAACGGCATCGGAGCGATCCGCAAAGGGGGCGATCAAAACGCGCTCTAAAAAGATGCCCACAACCATCAAGGCTGCGATACCCAATATCGCGCTGATAATTGGTCCTGTTCCCAAATTTTCGCCAACAGTCCAGGCCATATAGGCCCCCAGTGTCATCAATACGCCGTGGGCAAAATTGAAACGATTGAGGCTGCCCCACACCAGCGAAAGTCCGGTAGCCATCAGCGCGTACAGTGAGGATAACACCAGCCCCGTCAACAAGATGGCTTGTAAATCAATTAATGTCATGGGCGTCCTCGGCCAATTCGGCTAATATATTTCGGTCGGTCCCGCCAAAATACATCTCCATAATTTGTTCGTGTTCCAAAGCACCACTCTCCTGAGTTTGCTCCAGAGCGATTTGTCCCTCTTCAATAAGGTATAGGCGGTCGGTCAGATTTAATAGAAACTCCACATCCTGCTCAACGACAATGAGGGGGATACTACTAGCGGCGACCTTTTGAATTGCCTCCTCCAGCCACTCTTTCAATACTGGAGCTAAACCCAATGTCGGTTCATCAAGCATCAGCACTTTGGCATCCCCCATTAGCCCGATGCCAATCGCTACCATTTGCCGCTCCCCCCCGCTCAATGTTCGGCACAATTGATTACGGCGTTCCTTCAGCCGAGGAAACAGCTCAAACACTTTCTCTAAATTTTGCGCACGATTCTGGCGAACTCGCTTAGAGAATGCCCCCATATTCAAATTTTCTTGAACTGTCATTCGGGGGAAAAGAGTGCTGCCTTGAGCGACGTGAATAAGCCCCAAATCGACAATCCGATTAGGACTTTTTTCGCTAATTTGCTGCCCCTCAAAAGTGATAGTCCCTTGCCAGGGTTTGAGCAAGCCCGAAATCGTCCGCAACAGGGTCGTTTTGCCGTGTCCATTTGGCCCGAAGAGACCGATACACTCATTGTCATTGAGGTACATCGAGAGACCACGCAGCACTTGAATGCCCCCATATCCCACATCCAGATTGTTGACCTCAAGTAGCTTGTTTGTCATGCTTCCCTCGTTTACCCAGATAAGCCTCAATGACTCGTTCATCGCTGATTACCGTTTTTGGCGACCCTTCCGTTAATTTTGCCCCGTGATTCAAAATCATAATTTGTTGTGACACGGCCAAGAGCAGGGGTAGGACGTGTTCAATCAACAAAATGGTAAGACCTTGCTCGTTGATGGTCCGTACCAACTTAATGGTCTCTTGAATTTCAACTTGGTTCAGCCCCGCCGCTGGTTCATCCAGCAGCAGCAGCTTTGGCTTCGTGACCAAGGCCGTGGCAAACATCAGCCGTTTCTCATCAAACAGCGATAGGTTTTCAGCCGATTGATGGGCCTTGTCCGCCAAGCCAACCAATTCCAAGGTCTCAAGGGCTGCTGCTTCCGGCTTGCTCGTGCCGTTGCCTCCATAAACCGCGCCAAGCAACACATTCTCCAGCACGGTCAGAGAGTGAAATACCGTTTCTTTCTGAAAGGTGCGGGCTACCCCCAATCGTACAATATGATGGGGCTTCATCGTTTGTAGGGCCTGGCCTGCAAAGTGGATTTGGCCGGAGTCGGGACCAAAGGGGATGCCGCTAATGGTATTAAACAGCGTCGTTTTCCCTGCCCCATTAGGGCCAGCGATGCCATAAATGGCCTGTTCGGGCACTGAAAATGAAACTGAGGCAACAGCCTTAAGGGCACCGAAAGATTTATTTACTTGGTCGACAATCAGAATATCTGTCATTGTTTTACTGGTGGGGGTTGGACGGTGATTGCCCAACCCTCATTCCTTCATTGTTTATAGGGCAAGTTTCTACTTTTAGAGAGAAAGACCTGACAGGTTTTGAACATATAATTCGATGGAAATGACAAGCAATGTGACAACTTGGGTTGTTTTATGCACGTTTGGAAACCTGTCAGGTCTGGTTCGGTAGCAACTTAAATTACAATGTTCTATTCACCTTGCCACGGTGAGGGCTGAATCTCGCCGGTTGAGAAGTTTTGCGGATGGAGCAGGGTGCGCTCACCGTCGTTAAGCTGATAGAACTGAATTGGCACATGCTCATCACCTTGAATCGCGAGGTGCGTTTCTGGGTCAAAGGCGATGCGTCCGGTGGCGGTGTCGCGCTCGGTGGCCCCAATGGCTTCACCGATGGCCTCGGTGTCGTCGGGATTGCCGACCGCTGCCAGCGCATCCGCGTAGATGTAGACCGATTGATACAGAGCATAGCCATACGTACCGGGCTGAACCCCATAGGCCCCTTCAAACTTTTCAATGAAGTCCAAGGCCAGTTGATTGTTCGGTGAAAGGATCATTCCCCCAAGCAGGTTGTACAAGACACCGGTTGAGCTGTCGGCGGTCAACTCGACAAACTCGGGCACGGAAGGGCCGTACTGCATGAAGACGAGCGAGTCGGTTGGGTCCTCTAAAAATTGCTCTAAGAATGACACTTCATTGCCCACTTGGTAGTCGGTGTTGATGATGATGTCCGGTGGATCTTGGCGAATGTCGGCCAAAATTGTGCGCCAATCCAAAACTTCACCAAACGGCACAGTTTCAAAGACCGTGATTTCCCAGCCTAACTCTTCAAAGTTTGCCTGAAGTCCCCTGGCAATAGTATCGCTGTAGGGATTATCTGAGTTGACAATGGCCACCTTGCGATTTTTTAGTTCAATATTGCCTTGCTCGTTCCACAACTCAAGCAGACGAGGCAGCTCGGTTTCATAAGCAGCGTAGGAGGGGACGAGGCTCCAAACCGTGTTGTACTTGTCCGGGTCTTGAGAGATGATGTCCTGGGTCTGAACAGCATTAGCCGAAATTAGGTAAGGCATCTTCATCTCCGCCATCATCTCGATTTCAAAGTTGGTGGTGCTGGCGTAGCCGGTCATCATCACTTTGACATCTTCATCCGCCGTGATTTTC
>JANQQF010000013.1 GCA_028285035.1 Phycisphaerae bacterium | reverse complement strand
GAACTCTTTATCAACTCAAACACGGATTGTTAGATGATTATCTTTCTCAACAGCTCAAACATCCTTCTATCAAAATGTCTCTTGCGTAAGTCCTGTTATAGTTATAATTTTAAGCAATTCAAGAACCATCATTACTTCAAATATGAGTCGTATCAATGAATGAAGCAGAAGATCTAACGAAACTAATCGAAAAACACAGTCGTCGTTTGCAAAAATTAAAAGAACAGGTAGCTGTAAAAGGATTGAATTCTGAGCCCGAGTTGCTTATTGAGATTGAAGATATAGAGCAAACTCTTACTGAGTTACAATCCAATCTTGGGGGGCGAGAGCAGTTCCCGGTCAATCAGGCTATGCCAGATGTCATTAAACAACGTTGGAGATATGGCTGGCTTACTGGGTTAGTTGCTGCATTTGCAACAATCATTGGGGCTATTTTTTTTAGGGAGAATGCAAACCAATCCGAGGCTGCGATCAGTCCGGCTGCAATTTCAACGGCAATTTCCGATGACTTTGGCAAAACCAATACACCATTACCTCCAACATTTACCTCAACACCCACCGATACACCATTACCCCCAACTGCTACACCAAATAATGATTTGTCGCCTGAACACCTAGAAAACTTACCAGAGGGGCTACGTCAATTAGCTTTGGATGGTGCGGATTATATAGAGATTCCGGTAGATATTGAGAGTCTTCCCGCTCAGTCACCAGTTCTTGCCCCCTCATCACCAAGTACCCCATCGGAAGGGAATCAAGAAATTTCTGTAGAATATATTTATCTGGAACTCGTAATGAGAGAGACACAAACATCATTCGTTGTAATAGTGCCTTCCTTAACGCGAGTTGGAACCGCTGCGGAATATTTAGTAAGAAATTTACTTCCGCATTTAACATTAGAGCGTTATGAGTGGACATTAGAGTTTCAAGGATCAGAATTACCTACTGACCACACGCTAAAGACTGCCGGTGTTAGGGATGGTGATGTAGTGACACTTGTTGGTAATATTTTGGAACCAATCTGGACTCCGAGTCCTCCTCCTGACCTAGAGGATTTTAAATAATTATGGATTTGTTACGCGATTTTGAAAAAGAAGATAGAAGTGTTAGCAATGTTCGTTTATTAAAAGATATTCAAACAAGATATGTATATGAGTTTAATATTAAGGATATACAGAGATATAAATTATCAAAAGAAGAATTGATTCTTCCTTTCAGGTTAGCTCAGGAAAGGAAAAGCCTATTAAGAGATTTAAAGAATCAAACTCTATACAAGATACCTAATTCTATACTAGATCAGCATAGCGTACCCGATGAGAAATTAGGATATCTTTTAGGCAGATTAGGGATTACAGGAATTAGCAAACGATTTCGCGATAGTAATAGCTAATTCGATTTTCATTTAGATTTCATTGATAATACTTTTCTAGAAAATTTCCAAGGGTCTAAGTCAATGCCAATATTATCTGGAAGTTATTCAAAGCCAACCTGGATATCGGTGAACTTAGGTGGAGCCTGTAATAGCCATTGTAAATTTTGCTACACAGAGTGGACTCGATCCTCCCGTGATTTGACAACCGATGAAGTGAAAGACTCATTACAACGAATAAGAAATGTAACTGATCTTGACTCGATTGTTATTACTGGTGGAGAACCAACTATTCGAACAGATTTGATAGAGATTTTCCAATTTGCTAATGAACTGGGGTTTCACAAAATATCTTTACAAACACATGCAGGAGAATTATCAGACTACACTTTTCTAAAGAAATTATTTGAGCTCGGGCTGCAGAAAATGCTTGTATCATTACATGGTCCAAACTCAAATATTCATGATAAAATTACCAACAGTTCTGGTAGCTTTGAGCAAGTCTTACAAGCCTTACATAATATTGCAAAACTGTCAGTATTGACGACTGTGAATGTTGTTATATGCAATGATAATTACCGACACCTAAAAGAAATTGTTATATTGCTAGATAATACTCAGCTAAAAAGCAAAGTTATTCGATTTTCATATCCAATAATAGAAGGGGCTGCATTTGATAATGGTAGAGATGTTTGTGTTTCATTCCCAAAACTCAGATTTTGGTTGCTGGAAGCCATTACCTTTGCCCAAAATAAAGGGATGATAGTTCAAACATTCGGTATTCCACTATGTATTTTAGGAAAAACAAATACTTTTCCAGTAAATACCCCTGAGATAAATTCGAGGTTATTGTCAGCGTCTGTATTCAACCGAGACAATATCCCTCGTGGTGAGGAGTATGTGAATCTTCAAGTATGCAAAAAATGTAGTGTCATTGATAATTGTTCTGGTATACAGCTAGATTATTTGCGGCTATTTCCTGCCTCATACACGATTTTTTCTCCTATGTAAGAATATACTATTGCTTACACTAAGCCATCGCTAACAAATTGCTCGTGCACACTACAAAACCCTGCTTTTGTTGAATTTGGTTGGAGCCAGGAGTGGGTTGTATAATTGAGGCATTTTTCTATAATTCAATCTTAATATCTATCAACCCAGAGTCATCCCTGTAACAGCCGAATTTGCTGGCTCCCTTTACTTTGGCGCACGCATTCAATCACGCCCCGCGCTTCCAAATCAAGCTTGACTGTGGTGTAATACCAGCCGATTGATCCCTCAAATCGGCCTTCGAGTTTTTGTTCAACGGCCTGAGATAAATCCTTGAATGTTGATGCTCCAGTCTCCTCGAGCGTTGTAACAATCGCCTCGCGTACCTGATCGTATTTAGCGCGACTGATATTAACCCCTTGTAAATTTTGCGGATGTTGGGTCATAATTTTCTCTTCCGGCATCATCGATCTCCATTCATTGCAAAGTTAAGCCTAGTGTAACGCAACTCAATTCATTTTTCTTGTAAAAATCGGACAAGATTTGGGGCGGGTTGGTTGCGCTTTTCAAGCAGATAGGTTCGATACTGACGCATCGTTTGGCCAGTAAACTGCAAGAAATCCTTGGCTAAATGGGATTGATCGTAATATTCACCGCGTTCAACAAAATCAAGTGGTTTAAGATCAGGCTGGGCGATGAGGTGCGCTAAGACCTGATGAAAGCGCGTGACACGGGTGTGAAATTTTGGGGATACGCCCAAAGTGTGTTGATAAATGCGATTGAGGTGACGGGACGAATAGCCTGACTCTTGACTCAACTCCCTGATGCTTATTTTATTCCTGGCCGATTTAATACGTTGGGCCACTTGAAAGGCGAGTTCGGTTTCTTGGGTTAAAGAGAGCCGCTGGAGCAGAAATTGTTCAACCAAGGCAATCTGTTTTTTTGAGTGACTCAACGCATCAAACAGACGCCCCTCCAACTCAACCGCCTGTTGATCAAACATATCAACCAGATCAATCACCTGATTTTTTAGTTCATTGACGGGGATTGATGAAAACGCTGAGATACCGCCTGGCTTGAAACGCACCCCAATCAAATGGACCTCACCGTGCTGGGCGATCAACACGGGATAATCACGAGGGGCATCAAAATTGGAGCGGGTAATCAGTTCACCTTGCCCGGCAATTGTTGGCATTTGCCGTTGATAGGCACAGCCAAAATTAAAAATGAGATCGGCCTTGCAATCAACAAAAATACGTTCCCCCACCTTAAGCGGTTGCGACACTGAACTATGCAGCATCCAGTAACACTCGATGAAGGGCTGCAATAGTTTTGTGGGAATGAATATGTTATACGACATATGTCAGTTTAAATTTTTCCAGAATCTCTTGATCATTCATCATCGAGGTGTCAATTTTGAGTTTGGTATCAAGCTGTTGATTGATGCTCAAGGTGTTAATTTCAGTGATTCGATCCTCTGCGATGTTAATATGTTTTGTTTGATCTCTCATTTTTATGCGTTCTAGACACAATGATAGAGGGGCATAAACCTGGATCAATTCTACTTGAAATGATTGCGCGAGTCGGGATAGGAGATCTTTTGAATGTGGCGTTAGAACCGTAATCTCGAAGCTGACAGCTTGCGTATCATCTAAAATTTCAGAGACTCGATCTTCAACCAGTTTGTACCCCTTTGCTTGGACATCGGGCGTAGAGACACCTTTTCCTTGTAGCGCCATAAAAATCTCTTCGATGGGCAGAAACATGATTCCCAACTCCCTTTCCATCAACCGACCCATATATGATTTTCCGCCACCCTTTGGGCCGATAAAAACATAAACCGTCTTCATTTGCTATCTCACCTCATTGACCTGTAAACAACTCGCACCCAGGGAAGGTATAGGAAAAGCCATACCAACGAGTAAATTGTTGCAAGGGTTGCTCAAAGTTCTTTACGCCTCCCTCTGCGCGATGGAGCTGACCATCGCGCACGATCTCGCCTGTGCCCAAATGAAGCTCATTCCCTTGCCATTCCCCTGATGTCGCATTTGAGTAAAATGCGATCGGAGCTTGATCGGTTGGCGCTAGATAGATGACAATTTGTCGCTCATTGAGCGAGTCGACAATCAAGGGGTTCGCTCTAATCACGTTCATTGGATAGTAGCGGGCAATTGTATCATCCCAAATCCCCAAGCCCATATCCAGCCTGGGCCGACGATCATCAGCCTTATCCATCGTTTTGTAGAAGTGCGGTGGGATCGATCCTTTGGCAGTCAGCGAGGTCAGGCCCATAATGCGAGCGAATAGTTTGGGGAAGAAGCCAGATTGGGCTAAGGCAATTTCGGCGTCTGGGTATCGCTGCAACGCCTGTTGTGCGGTCATATGTTGGATCGGGGCCAACAATGCTAATTGCTCCCCTTGATGTTGACCGTGCACACATTCGCCTGTGTAGTGGCTCCAGAAGGAATTTGTCTCCTCATCGCGCACCAAAGCCAAGCCGTTGTACAAGCCCACATAAGCAAAGTGATAAACTTGATTGTTTACCAGCGGAGTCAGACTGACTCCACTGTTACAAACCACTCAGAAACAAACCAGCCACGGCTGCCCCTTAAACTCACCCTGGGCTGTGTGATAATAAGACATTTGGGGTTTGTCCAAGATGATCGTTCCATCCGTCACCTTGGCCATAAGCACATCCCGATCAGCTTTGATCTGTTGCTTGGCCAAGGCTTGAGCCAAGGGTTGGGTCGATTTGACAACAAAGGGTCTGAACAGAAATTTATCAAAGGTATCAATCCGTTTTGGATCAATGACCATCCCTGTTTGGGTCACATAAAATTCACTTTGGTCTGACATTGGCTTCCCCCTTTGGTTTATTTCTTATAGACGAATCATTTTTATCCCGTAAAATCGGCTCTTGTCATTCCCACGTGCATTTATGCTATGGAGACCATAGCCAGAATCCACTGTTACAAGGCCACGTGGATGCCCGACAAAACCATTCGGGCATGACATAAAAGTTTTCATTGTCCGATGTTTATTTGATTTCTCTATTAACAAACAATTTCCTTTTCCCTCAACCTTCTTTCAGCCTCAGCCTCATGTGACGGCAAATAAACAGTTGGATTATCCCTAACAAATTGCTGTATTTTGGTCAAGGTCAATTTGCCCTGGCTTGTACTGATCCCATCAGGGTGCCCTTGTATCATCAAAGCCTGGTTGTATGATGCATCACCGGCCAGGAAATAGTTGACATCCTCTCCTCTGACAATCACCGAAACATGCGTTGAGACATGTCCGGGGGTGGGAATAACCACAATGCGACCATCCAACGTGACATTTTGTGATTGCTCAAACGGCCCGAACGGCCCATCCTCAAACCGCATCAATCTCGGCTTAAATTCTTCCGGCCAATGATGAGGCAAATAGCCGCTCATTAGGCCGGTTAGGCCACTGGCCGACTTAAATTCTGTTGGCTCAACCCATATTTGGCTATCAGGAAAATGATGCAAGCCACCCGCGTGATCGGTATGCAAATGGGTTAAAATCACTGTCTTGATGGCTGATGGGTCAAACTCCAATTGCTTCAACTGCGGGCCAATCTCCTCTTCGGGCTTTACAGCAAAGCGTACGCCCATTTTATAGTAAGGATGCGCCGAAAGATAGCCTCTTTGACCTGTTTTTGCCGTTTCCCCCGTATCAACAATGAACAATCCCTCGGGATGCTCAATCAGCCAAGCGTAAATGGGTAACCATTCACTCCATTCTCGCCCAAACAGAACATTAATCAGTTTGGGGTAGGCATTGTTTACCTGCCGCACCTGATTTTGCTTAATCTGAACCAGCCCAGTTTGAATTGCATGAATTTTGATCATTGTTAATTTCGTCTCATAACATTCTTCAAAAAGAATGTTATAAACTTTCTCCTTTAAACTTGTTTTTCACCCCCCAAAGTGAAGTGTAATCTTTAATTACAAGTTTAAGAGGGATAACACGAAATTACTTGAACAAACCTGCTATTCTTAAGCATTTCGGACGGCTTAATTCCCGACATCATATGGAAGGTGCGGGTCAGGTGGGCCGAGTCAGCGAAACCGGCTTGGTGAGCAGCCTCCGTTAATGATTGCCCCTCGGCCATTGCTTGCAACGCCGTCAGTAACCGTTGCCACAAAATGTAGCGGCGAATGGGCAAGCCCAGTTGATCTCGAAATAAATGCATTAAGCGGCTGGGGGACAAATGGGCTGTTTCTGCTAGCTGTTCGACGCTGAGTTTATCTGCTTGTTGGATCAGGGTTTTGATGTATTTAATGATATGTTGAATACGAGGGTCTAGGGAGGTGACCGAACCAGGCAGTGTTGGCACAAGTATCTGCAAAATCATCTTTAGCACAAAGCTAGCCTGGTCACATTGATGCGCCCCCAAGGCCATCTCGGATAAATTGGCTAAAACAGGCTCTATCTTTTGCGGGTCGATCGTCGTAATTTGAGCATCCGTGAAGTGGGTTTTCTGTATGTGTTGCCCGATGTTACTCTCAGGATCAAGCCAGAGAAAAATGACAGGGACTCGACCAGCCGCCACGGTTTGATGAGGGACATCGGAGTTAATGACAAACGTTTGGTAACGTTCATATTTTTCGCTATTTGCTTGGCGTATTTTGATCGGCTTATCAAAACTGATGCCGATTTGGATCATATGGTGCTGGTGCAACTTAGCCACCCCACCCCGCCCAATGTAAAGCGCTTGTCCCTGCCATAGAAAGTAACGTGCCTCAGAATGAGCATCCATATTAGCTCTTATTGTAACGGCTATTCATATTCAGGCAAGGGTTAATTCCACGACTGTTCAAAGTCGATCTCGCCATCATGGTGAATAATAATGATGGTTCGTTCCCCGAACGTACCATGCGTTGTGTAGCCAAAATTGCCATCAATAGGTGTGCCATCGGCTAAGGTACCAGAGATATAAAAGCTACTATCGCCTTGGGGATTATAACTCGCGCTAACTTGCCGATTCGGGGCAAGGTCGTTGAAATGTAGTTGATCGGAAACAACCACGCTATTTGAAATCACAACCGTGAGATTTGTGATAGGCACCTCAGCTTGATTCTCGACAGTCACCAGATTATCAAAGGGCTTGACGATCATCAAATAGGCGACTGGCCCAACAACCAGCAGGATACCCAGCAGAAAAATGATTGCGATTAAAATCCGTTGTTTTCGACTCATACGACTCACTTGGCCTCCATTGCTTGTCACTGGACCTCCATTGCTTGACGTCACATTGGTTCAGGAAGTTTCTCCAGATAGCCTGATGTATTGACTCATTCAAATATCGGCTTTAAAAAATTACGTTCATACCTAAGAAAACATTTTGACTCATTAAATCGAGCCGTGACTTCAATACACGCCTCATCTTGCCCCACCTGGCTTCGATAGGCCTCATAGGCCTCTAGGGTTGGAAAGCTAAACAAAGCGACCGCGATATTCGCAGGGCCGACCCGTCCCAATCCCGGAAAGCTAAAGCTTGCCTCAGGCATTTCGTCGGAGGAGTCACCGGGGATAAAGTACCCGTGATGAGTCCCCCCATATTTCTCAATCAGCCCAATCCAGGCTTTAGCATATGCTTTGAACGCATCCAGTTTTTCCAAATCGACTTCATATCGAATTAAACATGTAAACATTCTGACACCTCGGGGTAATCATTATAGTCATTCATCTTTCATTACAGACGTGATCTCACAACAATACGTGATGCGTGATGAAAGCTTGTCCACGTATCACGTATCAATAACCATTCTAAGCGCTCTTCCCCTAAAATGGTAAAAGTAAATAATTTCATATACAATGTTTGGCTTAACACTCAAAATCTCCCAAAGAATTTGGCCGTTGTCCAATAAAAACAGAAAAGGAGTTGTCATGGAAGACTTATTGAATGAGCTGTTACAGCAAGAAGCGGAGCTGCAGTTCGACAGTTTTAATGAAGAGACAGCCTGGGAAATTGGCAGTTGGTTGGTCACGCACGCGAAGGAAAATAGATTGCCGATTACAATTGACATCACCCGCGCCGGCCATCAACTCTTCCACGCCAGCCGCCCTGGCACCTCGATTGACAATGACGAGTGGGTTAAACGCAAAGTGCGATTGGTTTATCGTATGGGGCACAGTTCCTTTTATTTAGGTCGCCTCTTAAAACACAATGGGGTCACGATTGAGCAAAAGTGGCTACTCTCCGAACAAGAATACGCCCCACACGGGGGCTGCTTCCCGGTCATCGTCAAAGGGACGGGGATGATTGGCACCATCACGGTGTCTGGGTTACCCCAAGAAGAGGACCACAAGGTCGTTGTCAAGGCCATTCGACACTATCTGAACCAGAAAGGATAAAGACCAATGTCATTAAATCCCGTAATTTCTATGTTGGGTCGGCGGCTGCGGCTGGCCGTCATCGGCGGTGGGCCTAGCTCCTTTATTGGGGCAATGCATCGTCAAGCCGCCCGCATTGACGACCGCTATGAGCTAGTCTCCGGCGTGTTATCCTCCAACCCCGAGAGGGCGAGACAAGCCGGACAAGAGCTAGGCCTAGCACCAGATCGCATTTATGGCGATGGACTAGAGATGATTGAAGCCGAGGCAGCGCATCCCGAGGGGGCTGATGTTATTGCCATTATGACCCCGAACGACAGCCATTTTGAATACGCCACCACCGCCCTTACCAAAGGTTTCGATGTCATCTGCGACAAGCCGATGACAAACACCGTGGCCGAGGCTGAAGCACTCTATGAAAAGGTCCAGGAGTCGGGCCTGATCTTCTGTTTGACCCACAACTACACCGGCTATCCGATGGTCCGTCAGGCCAAAGCGATGGTGGATGAGGGGCAGCTTGGGACCATCCGGTTGGTGCAGGTCGAGTATGTACAAGGCGGCAAGGCGAATGAAAATGATCCCGATCCAACCGGAGATGTGCCGTGGCGATATGATCCTGTTCGAGGCGGCCCTTCTTTGGTGATGGGGGACATCGGCACCCACGCCCACAATCTAGCTCGATTTATCACCGGGCTTGAGGTGACTGAAGTGGCCGCTGAAGTTGGGGCCATTGTCCCCAATCGGGTGATCCATGATTATGCCGGAGCCTTGCTTCGCTTCGACAATGGGGCACGGGGTAGCTTCTGGGTCACTCAGGCGGCGGCAGGTGTTGAGAATTGTTTACGAATTCGGGTGAGTGGGACGCAGGGCAGTCTGGAATGGATGCAGGAATTTCCCCAAACACTGACATTTAAGCCGTTACAAGGGCCATCCCAAAATCGAACTCCCAATGGACCAGGCACGCTCCCGTTAGCGGCTCGTTCCTGTCGGATCGTAGCTGGACACCCTGAGGGCTTCCACGAGGGCTTTGCCAACATCTACTCCGACGCTGCTGAGGCCATCGCCGCCCGTCGTTCGGGACAGGCAGCCGATCCGCTGGCCCTCCACTTCCCCAACGCCTACGACGGCCTGCTTGGTGTTCGGTTTGTGAATAGTGTCGTTGAGTCAAGTAACACCAATGGCCAGTGGGTGGCATGTTAAAACCTCGATTAATTATGCTCTTCCACAAATACCACGCCCTGAGCAACGACATGCTCGTGATTGACCCCGCAAAATTTACTCCGCCACTAACACCAGCCTTGGTACGATTGTTATGTGATCGCCATTTGGGGGTGGGGGCTGATGGAATCTGTTATGGCCCCCTCCCATCGTTCCCCCCTAATACGATGTATTTTTTCAATCCTGATGGCACCCTTTCAGGAAAAAGTGGTAATGGCCTACGTATTTTCGCCCGTTATGTGTGGGATCAAGGGTATGTTGATCGTGAAAACAAGGATTTTGAGATCGGCATCGGTCCAGAACGGGTGAAAGTACAGGTATTGGACGAAACGGCCCAGCGGCTGAAAATCGGAATGGGTACACTGTCGTTCAACAGCGCCGACATTCCTGTCGCTGGTCCACCTCGTGAGATCATTGAAGAAAGCATCCAAATTGAAAATGAGTTTGTCCGATGCACAGGTGTCTCCATTGGCAATCCCCATTGCGTCATCTTCAGGGATACCTTATCTGTTGAAGAGATAAAAACACTCGGCCCTTTGCTCGAAACTCACCCCCTGTTTCCAAACCGTACCAACGTGCAGTTGGTCCAGGTCATTGACCCGCACACCATTCAAATCGAAATTTGGGAGCGTGGGGCTGGTTACACTCTGGCCTCCGGTAGTTCGGCCTCAGCGACAGCCGGGGCGGCAATTAAAACGAGCCGTTGTCAAAGTCCAGTCACCGTACAGTTGGCCGGTGGCACAATGCAGGTTGAGGTGTCAGCCGATTGGCAGGTGATGTTGACGGGTGAGGTTGAGGCGGTATTTGAGGGGGAATTGGTGGATGGATTTGGTGGCTTAGAGATTGGGCGTTAGAGATGCTGCTTGGTTATGGTAATAGCGTTGTCAGTGTTTGTTGCCACAATACTAAACACGAGCAGGAAGAATACGGATAGATTTTAATCTATGGCATCAATACCTGGGCTCTATTGTCCACCTGTCCTTCATTTAGTGCCTCTAAAACAATATCATCCAACGCCCGTGCTTTACTGCGGGCAACGATTAGGTCCATTTGTTCGGAGGAAAGCTGAGTGCTGAGTTCAAGAAGATAAATATTGGCCCCGTCGCGTACTCGATTATCAGTGGCGGGATGGTGTTGGACAAAGCTGAGGTATTCGACAGCGCGAGCATCCTCTTGTTGACGTCTGAATAAATCGCCTAATCGAAAAAGAATATCCATGACACGAACTAATCCACCGTTTTGGTAGGCAATCTGGAGTGCCTCGATAAAATGTTGCTTGGCTTGGGTATAGGCTTCTTCTTCCATCAGGGCAACGCCCAACCACATACTCGTTCCAGCGAACAGATGTAAGGCTCCAATTTTGTTAGAGAGCGACAAGCTTTCTTGAAATCGTTTTCGGGCTTGGCTAAAATTCTGCAATTTACAATTCACATAGCCCAAATTATGCAAGGCAATCACTTCACCCCAACGATCCCCAATCGCCTGACGAATGGCAAAATTTCGTTCAAAGTAACGGATCGCTTCCGGGTGTTGATCCAAAGTATACTCATAAAGTGCGCACGTAATAAGCCCCAATGTATTCAGACAGTTTGCTTCACCCCGCTGATTACCTAACTGCCCATGCAGACTTAAGCTTTGTTTTGTCCAAGTATCAGCTGCCTCATATTCACCAAGGTAATAAGTTGCCACCCCTAATGTATACAAGGCCCAAGCCTGTCCCCAGACATCATTCATTTGTTCACATAAATTCAAACTCTGTTGACTCACTGATTTGGCCAAATCATACTCGCCTTGCATCACTACAACCAATCCTAGACTATGTAATGCCAGAGCACGTTGCTCAAGAAACTGTTCCGTTTGAGCGAGATTCAAGCTTTGATCCAATGCCTCTCGCGCCTCAGGATATCCACCTCGAAAATACCCCAACCGTCCCTGATAGGCGAGAAGTTGCGCCATTAATTGTTGCATCTCCAAATGTTGCTGTTGATCAAATGGTTCACTGTATCCCTGTAATGTTTGGAGTGACTCTTGTAAAAGTTCCTCCGCTTCTGTCAACCGACCTTGCATTTCATAAAACAAGAAGAGGCTAGGGCTAGCCTGTCTTAATTCTACAAAATGCCCTTGCGCAATGGCCCAACGCCAAGCGACTAAGATATTTTCCAAGGCTGGCTTAATATCCTGAACGGCTTGGTATTGCTCCTGGCCTTTTAGACGTGTTTCACATCCTTGAAGATATGTCAGATAATAGTGACTATGATTATTTTGGGCGGTCAGTTGGGTTACGAGGGTCTCAAAATCATCAGAGTCTTGGATCAACTTTTCGGCAGCAAATTGCCGCAATAGTTCGTGAAGATTGAGCTGCCCAGCCTCATTTCGTTGTAGCAATGATTTATTGAGCAGAGTCATCAATAATTGCAGCGAGGCCCCAGTCACCTGCACAGCTGCCTCTCGGTCAAATTCACCTCGAAAGACCGACAACTTCTTGAGCACGTCCTTATCTGTTTCGGACAACATCAACCAGGATGACTCAAATACAGCCCGCATACTACGATGCCGATCCGGAATATTCCGGCTGGTGGTGGTCAGAAAATCTAAATCTCGTTCAATTTCAGCAACAATCTCAGCACAAGATAGCATTGGCATCCAACTGGCAGCCAGCGTCAGGCCTAAGGGGACACCATCCAGCAAATGACAAAGCCGGACAATGTATGGCATATTGGTAGAGGAAGGAATAAACGTTGGGTGAATACGCTGAACATGCTGCACAAAAAGTGTCACCGCGCTGTAGGCTTCCCAAGACTCATTGTCCTCCGTGCCCCCCGTCACAGGTAGTTGCTCTTCATCAGGATATGGTAATCCGTTGAGATCAAGAAGCCACTCCTCCTGAAGATTGAGGCGTTCTCGAGACGTGATCAACAGTTTCAACTGAGTCGTCCGATTGAGCATATTGGTCAAGATCAGCGTTTCAGCCAAAAGATGCTCAAAATTATCAAGCACAATCAGCATTTCACGGTTAGCAAGATAAGTTAGCAGTTGTTCACGGGGTTCAGTCGGTCCACTGAGCACTAAACCAAGTTTATCAGCAATGGTTGCCACCAAAAGCTCGGCTGTGGTAACGCCCACAAGCGGTACAAAAAACACACCATCTTGAAATACATTTAGCTGCTGCCCCGCCGCCTGAATCGCCAACCGTGTTTTACCTATCCCGCCAGATCCTGTTAGGGTTAATAAACGACATTCAGATTGATCCAAGCAATGTGTAATATGCGCTAACTCACTGTGCCGGCCCACAAAACGTGTAATCTGGGCCGGCAAGTTATGCGGGCTAGTTTCCCGCCGCTCTTTTAATTGATTGTAGAGTTCGGTCGTTTCAGGGAGTGGCTCCACGCCTAGTTCATCGGCTAAAATTTTGCAACAGGTTTCGTATTGAGCCAACGCCGCACTGGGCTGACCATTGCGGGCTAATAAACTCATCAATTGGCGATGCGTGGCCTCGTGCCAAGGTTCTAACATCAGCAATTGGTTAGCATAGTCGATGGCCAAGGGATAATCCCCTGCCTGATTATGATGGTCAATCAAACGTTGCAACGCTTGGAGGGCCATTTGACGAAATTTGGCTCGCTCCATCAACATCCAATCTTCAAATTCTAAGGTTTGGCGTAGCGAAAAGCCGTCCAAAAAATCTCCCTGATAAAGTTCAATCGCTTGGTGAAGCAAGTCTACATCTTGAGCCTCCTCAGCCATCACACGATCAAATATTTGGGTATCAAGTTGATAGGGTCGCTCCTGATTAAAGGTCACATCGTGACGCGTGGCAATCAAATAATCACCAATGGTCCGCCGCAAGGTTGTTAGGGCTTGACGTAAATTCATACGGGCATCGGCCTCAGGCATCTCCGGCCACAACAAACCAGCCAGCACTGAGCGGGATTGAGTATGTCCTGTCACGGCCAGATAAAACAACAAAGCTTGGGCTTTCTTCGATTTGAGTTGCGGCACGGTCTGCCCATCCAATCGGATTTCAGCCCGCCCCAACAACGTCAAATTTAAGTTACCGTTAGAATTTGCATTTTGGTTCATTACTTAAATGATGCTTTCATTTAAAAATTTAAGCAAGGTCATCTCCAAGACGTAACTTATCAAAAAAATGTTGCATAAGCAAAGCGGAATGGATTATTAGGGTATTTGATATAATTTTTTCATTGACCCATTTCCTAATAAATTTAAGAAAGTGTGTTATAATTTCAAAATAGATGTTCATTTAACCGTGTTTGCATAGGAAAAAAGGAGGCGAAATGGCGACGCAATCTCAACAGCAAAGGGTAGTTCAGCGTCAGGTTCACCACCAAGAGCAGGCATCAAGCCGGCCAATTCCTGGTAAAAAACAGCTACAGCCATTAACCGAAGTTAGTAAAATGGATGCGTTACCCGAAACACGAGCTGAACAACTAAAAGAGGAAAGGCTGACCCAAGAGAAATCTACTAAACAGATCACTAGCCCCGAGATCGCCGTTAAACCACAATCGTGGCGGCGGGACATCGAACGAAAACGGGCTGAAGCTAAAAGTGCACGTGAGGCAAAAGAAGCGGAGGCGCGGCTGCAAAAGGAAAAAGCGGAAGCAGCGGCTGCTGTTGCAACGCAGGATCCAGCTTCGAGCCAGCAGAATGCGGCGAAGCATAAAGCCTATATTGATCAAAGGGGCCAACATGTGGTCAACCAATGGAACGCCGCAGGTGACATCTTCTACGCCCCGGTTTATCATTACCACACCCACAAACAATTGAGCCAAAATCCTACGGAAATCCAGAGCGTTCAAGCGTTACGAGGTGAATTACGCGAGATCAGAGCCCAACTCGGCCAGATGACAAAACAACAGGTCATCGCCCCTAACATTGCCCAACACATCGAGATTCAACTCACAAAGACCATTCATCAAACCCAAAACGTATCAACAAATGAGTTAGCGCAAGGCATAGAGGCTTGTCGCAAGACCATTGCAATCGAGATCGAACGGCAATTGAGCCACCTCAGCCGAGAGATGGCTAATTTAGTCTCCGAAACAAGATATAGCCCAGTCGATTTAGCGCCTTTGGCAAACCTGGCCACCCCTCTACTCGAAGCAATTGACGCGTTTGCCCAAGAAAGTGACAGCCAGCCGGCTCGAACGGTCGCTCAGAGTTTAAAGAAAACGATCGACGAAATGGGTAGCCACTATCCCCTCACCGAAATCGCAGTCGCAAAAGAACCCGAATATAATAAACGAATTTTATGGCTTGGTCGCTTTATCCTGGGTATCACAGCCATACTCGGCCTATGGGCTGACCTAAATTTACTGGGCACTATCGCTGTTAAGATATTTGGTTTGTAATACAAATTTGAGATCACGAGAAGAGGGCACAGTGAATTTTGAAACATTTCTGAAGCAAACGGATTTTATCCTGACCGAAGGTTCGATTTATGAACGATTGCGCCGTGATCCCAACGTCGAGTATGATCCATATATCGCACACGCTGGCTTTGTTTATGACGAAAACCATCAAGCGGCATTGACTGAAGCCTGCCGCGAGTACATCGATATCGGGCAAAAGCATCAACTCCCGATGATGGTTGTCACCTCAACGTGGCGGGCCAGCCAGGCTCGGATCGATCGCTCCAAATTTAAGGGGCTATCGGTAAATCAAGATAATGTTCGATTTATGATGGATATCCGCGACAGCTATGGCCCAGATGGGCCGCCCATTTTTGTCGGAGGCATTACCGGCCCCAAAGGCGATGCCTATTTGCCCCAAGAGGCCCCGAATGAAACAGAAGCCGTAGCCTTTCACATTCTCCAAATTGAAGCCTTAGCCGAAACAAACATCGATTTCTTGAAGGTAGCGACATTACCCGCTTTTCCTGAAGCCCGTGGCATTGCCACCGCAATGAGCCGCACTCATCTCCCTTACATGATGAGTTTTGTGATCCGCCCAAATGGGACACTATTGGACGGCACGCCCTTGGCTGAGGTGATTGAAACGATTGATGAGTCAATACAACGTCCGCCGTTGGGGTATGGTGTCAACTGTGTTCACCCCACCAATTTCCAACAGGGCTTGGTCGCCGCCCAGATCGAAGAACGCGGTTTATTGAGCCGAATTGTCAGCTTCACAGCTAATACCTCGGCCAAAAGCCCAGAGAAACTCGATGGGTTAGCTGAGATCGATACCGCCCCACCCGCCCCGTTTGCCGAGATGATGTGGGCTGTCCGCGAGCAGTTCAATATCTCTATTATGGGTGGTTGTTGTGGCACAGATCGTGACCATATGGCTTGTTTAGCCCGGAAACAAACAGAAACGATCGGAACATCCAGCCATGTTCCCTCGTCTGCAGAAAACAAATAGAAATCGTCTTCCCCTATATTAATCCAAACAACGCTTACTATCTTTCTGACATCAGAACCATTTTCGAGACAGGCTACAAAAAATCACAATAAATTCACGGGATTAGTTTAAGTTGTCAGGTGTCAAGTCTGATCTAAATCATCGCTTGCTATTAATCATTATCTTTAGGGAGGTATTATGCTTAAACGAGTAATTTTGTTGGTAATTGCTTTTATGATGAGTTGGAGCCTGATCGGTTGTGGTGGGGAACCTGCCGCAACCGAAGCACCAGCCAGTCAAGAAGATCAATCAGCTCAGACGGAAAGTGCGGTTGTCGAAGATCAAGCTGAGGAAACAACGGCTGAGCCTGAAGCAACCGAAGCAACCGAGGAAACAGATGAAGAAGTTGAAGTTGTCGAAACCGAGACTGAGGAGCCAGCAGTAGCGGAGGAAACCATAGAAGAGGTTCCAGTTGAGGTACGGGAGCCAACAACGGTGCAGGCGGCAATGGATGTCATCGACCTGCGTACTCTGCCGTTGCCCACGGAAATTCGAGGAATGGGGCAGCAAGAGCCTGGCAATTTTAGCCTGGAACTGCCCGGCACCGATGTTGAGGGAGCCGTCGCGTTATTCCAAAGTGCCTTTATTGAGCAAGGTTGGGAGAATGACACGGCCAATGAGTACACCAGTGCCGACAGTGCCAATCGGTACTTCTTCAAAGATAATTTTGCGGTGAGTTTTTCGGTCAGCAATTTTGGTGATTTTCTCTCTCTCAGTTTTATCAACCACGGCAATCTTGATCTCCGCACCCTGCCCCAGATGGCAGATGCTGAGCTACTGTATAACTTCCCCAATACACTTGGCTATGTCTCACCCTCGGCTGTAGGTGACGTGGCCGAATTCACCCGTCAAGAGCTTGCGGCTCAGGGATGGCATAAATTTACGCTGCCGAATACGGCCAGTTCTGATGATCCAGATTCGCAACACTTGATGTTTATTCAGAATGGACTGGAACTGTCAGCCTCAGTGGGGGTCGCGCCTGGTCAAGATAATCAAACAGCCGTGCAATACACAATCAACCTCTTACCACTCGATATACCAATTTATGAAAATCCGATGAACCTGGAATTTGATAAACACTTCTCTGAGCTAACCTACACAAGTGAGGCTGACATCGACACGTTAGTTGCATTTTATGGGGACAGCTTCGCCAATTTAGGCTGGGCGGAAATGACAAACGCAGATGATCTCTTCGAGGGGATGACGGGCGCAACCTTTAGCCATCCAACCGAGGATGTCACCCTCATCCTAATTGTGCTCTCAGAGGATGGAGAGCAGGTGGTCTCGATCGGATCGGGTCCCGATGTCGAGTTGCTTGCTACAACAGATAGTGAGGAAGATACCACTGAAACGAGTGACGTCGTCGGCATGGACTCAGATCTTGCCGCAACTAATCTACCCGTCGCCAGTGATGCGGTTGATCTCAACATCGATACCCTTTCCGAGCAGATTAGTTATGCCAGCCTCTCTGATGTCGAAAGTTTGGTCGAGTTTTACCAACAGGAAATGGTAGCTCAGGGCTGGGAGGCCGACGAAGATTTGAGCTTTATTGAAGAAAACTTTGCCAGCCTCGACTTTGTGCAAGGTGATGAGGCCAGATTAACCGTTGATATTTTTAATGATGGGTTTAATGACGAAACGACGGTTGATATGTATGGCTATGGCTTAGTTTGGGGTGATGCGACTGTTGGCTCAGGGGATTTACCCCAGGCCAGCAACCTGCCCGTCGCACCCGATGCTGAAAATGTCGATATTAATAACGCCAACGAAGAAATCGTCTATAACAGCCCCTCAGATATTGAAACGTTGGTTGAATTTTACCAATCGGAAATGACAGCCCAAGGCTGGGAGGTTGATGAAACATTTACCTTTGTCGAAGAGTCCATCGCCAGCCTTGAATTCATACAGGGTGATTCATCCGTAACTGTCAGTCTATTTGACTTTGACACTGGTGAAACTGAGGTTTTGGTGTATGGCTACGGCCTCACCTGGGGCGATGTCAGCAATGAGGAGATTGCCGACTCCTTTGGGTTCCCCTCGGCCAGTGAACTCCCCATCTCGCCAGATGCTGAACTAATAGATTTTGACAATGTCATCGAAGAGATCAGCTATGCCAGCACGTCTGATGTTGAAACGTTAGCCGCCTTCTATCAACAAGAAATGAGTAGCTTAGGCTGGGCGGCTGATGAAGATTTGAGCTTTATGGATGACAGTTTGGCTAGCTTGGATTTCACTAAGGATGACGCATCAGTGACCATCAATATGGTTGCCGACGGCACAGGAACAACTGACGTCGTAATTTATGGCTATGGGCTGATGTGGGATACAGGGTCGGCGACAGGGGCTGAGGCTAGCGAGTCAGGTGAGCTAACCCTTATTGAGGAGGAGGGCTTTCTCGTTCCCAGTGATAACACTGGCTTTTTCTCTAGCAACTCCGATTATAGTGAAACCATTAATGTTTACACGACCTTAGATTTTGAGACCATAATCGAGCTTTATGATCAGAACTTGCCCAATTATGGCAGCGAATTGTACATCTACGACGTCGATGAGGAGAGTGCAGCCTTTGACATTATAGGGACAGATGAAACTTTGTTTGCTACAATGCAGATTTTTGAGGGTGAAACTGAACTTATGATCGCCCGACGGGATGAGGCTGCTGCTGCTGCCGATGGCATTCTTCCCACGAGCGGTCAAGGGCGTTTCTATCTGGGCAACATTCTCGAAGAAGGTGATATTACCGTGAGTATTGAGGGACAAACAGTAACCGTTCCCCCCAGCAATCCAAATGCCGAATCTCCAGACGAGTTTGAATATGTCGAATTGCCACCTGGCCTCTTTACCATGACCTTGACCTTGCCTGATGGCAGCGAGGTCAGCGATGAGATCAGAGTGTGGCCAGACTCGGTATCCGTGGTGATACTTGATATTGATGGGCCGTGGCCGTTGCTGATTTATTAAGGACAATCAAAGTTTTTGAATGATCAGATCTGACAGGTTTTACCTTGATTTCGCATCCCCCGGTTAATTCAGCTTTTCTTAGAGATTACACTTACTTGAAACCTGTCAGGTCTTTTTCGCAAAACAATTGCACAGGATTTACGGATAGAATAGAAAAAACCGTAAATCCTGTTACTTTGTCTTCTTCTTTTTTGTTTTGAAGCGAACGCTAGACATCCAAACACTTTGTCAGATTTCTTGCTAGATATGAGGGCATCAAGTTTGTTCCCAAGCCGTGAGCAACGTCTTAGCTTGCTTTAAATAGCGCGTCTCAAAACCCTCATCAAACCAATCGTAAAGAGACTGTAACTGCTCACGGGCCATTTGGGTTTGGCCTTGTTGATACCAAATTTGGGATAGCGGGATCAAGGCCCGAAGCTCAAACATTTTTATCGCTTGGTGTTGGGATAGCGTTAACGCTTCCTGATAAGCCGCCTCAACCTCTTCGCTGGGGTGGCCTAGTTTTTGTAATAGATCACCTTTCAGCAACCAAAGCTGAGCCTCCCAAATACGTTCGCCCGTCTTGTGAATTGTGGTAATAGCCTCGCTCACAAGAGCAACCCCGTCCTCGGCCTGCCCAACAATACCGTAAGCCTCAGCGAACAGCCCTTGATAGTAAGGTGTCAAAAACTGAACACCTGCCTCATCCCGTATTCCGAGGCCCTGACGCATATCAGCAATCCCTTGTTCAGGTTGATCTTGGTGAACCAGGACCCAGCCTTGAAATAGCATCCCCTCTGCAAACCAGAACGGAAACTTATGCTCGCAAGAAAGGGTAATGGCCTTTTGAGCCAGTGTTAAGACCTCAGTGATATCTCGGCCAGAAAATTGATAAAAATGGGCACTCAACACTAAAGTATAGGCTAAAGTAAAGGGATGATTTAAGGTTTCGGCTTGATGCAAGGCCTCTTGAATACGTTGCTCCGCTTGTTCTGGATAGCCCAAAGACCAGAGCGCAAAAGCGAGTTGGGTTAGACCATTCGCCGTGAGATCGTGTCCCGTCAAGAATAGTTCTGATCCGGGTCGATCTGGGCTAACCAAGGCTAAATATTGCTCAAAATGATGCTGGGCCTGCTTGAATTCACCCTGCAATAGATGAGGCAACCCAGCAACATTATGGGCACTGGCTAATATATCTGTATCTTCCAGGCGATGGGCCAATTGTAGCGCCTGTTCGGCAATACTTGAGGTTGTGTCGTGCTCACCCCGCATCATATAAAAAATCAACAATGAGGGAAATACAGAGAAGAGTTGAGGTGTCTCACCCAGATGTTGGCAAAGCGTTAAAATATGATCACCTGTTTCTTTAACCTCTGGCGCTCCATATCCTTTACTAGACTGATAAGCCGGTAATAGAGTCGTATACAAACCAATTTCCTGCTCATATCGAATCATGGAGACTGGCGCTGTCTGGAGAAGATCGATTCCCTGCTTAAGATGGGTTATCGCCTCCTCGTTTGCTGAGAGACGTAAGGCCCGCTGACCTGCCTGATGCAGATAACGTATCGCCTTCTCAATAATTTCGGCAACCTGAAAATGTAGGGCCAGTTGAACTGCAATTTCTCCCTCATTATTGGCATAAATTTGTTCTAACGAGTTCCCCACAGCTTCATGCAGATAAATCCGCTCCCCCTCGTCCAAATTACTGTAAAGATATTTCTGAAATAGGCTATGCTGGAAACGATACAATGACACCCGTCGTGAGCCAAGCCGCTTGCTCCCATGGCTTCGCACCAAATGATACCGTTGGTCTAGGATCGTACCAAGCTGCTGTAACAATTTTCGCTCATCAATTCCCTTTATCTCGGCAATGACCCCGGCATTAAATGTTTCACCTTGAACGCTGGCTATACGCAGTACGTCCAAAAGATCATCGGGTAATCGCCCCAATCGCTCCTGGATAACCCCTTCAACCCGAGCTGGCACACGTTCCCAATCAATTTCTCTACCTTCAACCCAGTAACCATCCTCATTCCGAACAACATCACCTCGGGCCTGCATACTGCGCAGAACCTCGACCGTAAACAAGGCGTGCCCTTGGGTTTGCTGATACAATGCCTGCCGGAAGGAAGCGCTAAACCGATGGGACTCCGAATCAAGTACAGCATCAACAAATGCCTGGTTCTTAGTTTGCTGCAAATCGATTTGGAACTCTCCAAATTCACGCTGAAACTCATTAAGAAGCGATAGCAGGGGGTGCCGTTCCCCATCGGGGCGTAATGTTACCTCATCTGGCCGATAAATTCCTACCAGAAGAATGGGAAATCCTTTCAAGCGTCGTCCCAAATGGAACAGCAGGCTGAGCGAGCCAGCATCAGCCCATTGCAAATCATCAAATACAATCACCAACGGCTGCCGACGGGCCAACGCGTGGATCATTTTGGTGTACTGGGCAAATAGATCACCCTGTCGTAACGAGGAGGGCCCTTGCCGCTGCTTCTGTTGCTCAATCAGGGTTTGCAACTCTATAAGCCAAGTTGCATCGGCGGGAGCAGCCACACTAACGCGTTCCAGCAAGGCGGTACCCGCGATAAATATATCGAGCAGATTTGGGCCAGTTTTGGTTAAGAGTTTGGTCGTTTCAGGCAACAGTTGCCACAAGCGATGGGCATAGGCCGAATCGATTGTGCCCGACATCCACTGAGCTTCCATATCACCCGTTAGCATTTCGAGCACCTCACGGAAAGGCAGATATGGATCACCCACCCCACCATAAGCATTACAGTTCCCTTTTGCCCATAATAAGGTGGGGTATTGACGACGGGCTTGTTGAATGACCCGATGTACGAGGGCCGTCTTACCGCTTCCTGCCTCACCCGTCACAAAAACCATCTGACCTTCACCAGACACAACCAGTTCAAGCCGTTGCTTAAACTGGCTCAGCTCATCCTCACGAGCCACAAAGTTATCAACAACGGGTATCGAGATCGGTTTCGTCAGAAAGTCTGGCATCTTAACAAAGGTAGGAAATTCATCTGTCGGCTGCTTTACGGCCCCATCCCGGATTTGCTCATACAGGGTTGTGGTCTCTGGAGCAGGCTCAACATCAAGCTCTTCAGCTAAAATACGACGGCACTGCTCATATTGGGACAGCGCTGCCCCCCGCTGCCCATTGTAAGCCAAAAGCCGCATAAGCTGGCGATGGGTCTCTTCCCGCCACGGCTCCAAGTGTAACAAGCGGGTAGCATAATCAATGGCCCGAGGGTAGTCGTGATGATCGACATAATACCCCGCCAGATGATGCAAGGTTTGTAAGGCCAAAGTCTGTAGGTAGGCCCTCTGGTTAAGCATCCAGGTCTCAAACAATGGGCATCCTTTGATATCGAAATTGGCTAAAAAATCTCCCTGATACAACTCGGCTCCTTTGGTAACCACATTGATATCGGCCTCTAGTAAATTGCTTGTATTGGCGACAAAGGTCTCAACATCAACGTGATAATTACTATTTCGATTAAAGGCTACCGTTTGTCGATTAATGATCAAATAATCCCCAACAACACGGCGCAAGGTGGTCAAGGCTTGCCGCAGGTTCATCCGAGCGTCATTTTCCGGCATATCTGCCCACAATAGGCCAGCCAGAGACGATCGTGAATGAGGCACCCCAGTTACAACCAAATAATACAATAGAGCCTGAGATTTCCGAGAGGTTAACTCGGTTACTGGTGCATCATCCTGGTGGATATTGGTTTGACCAAAGAAGGTAAAGTGTAGCCCGTGTTGCATATCTCCCCTTATCACTAAAACATAAATATTTTCATTTAGAACTTATTGACCCAGATATAACTTTTTACGCTTTTGATGATGGCTCATGGGACAAGAATTTTTGTTTAGTTTTCTATATCTAGTGCTGAAGCAAACTTCTTTTGCGGGGTAAGTTTTTGTAACTTGCTTCAGCTTAAGTGTTCCGCCTCGAATGTCCTAACCAGCAAAATATGTTTGGCGGAACACTAGGTCAGTATTTCAATTCACGATTTGGGATTCAGGGTAAAAGGTTGAGGTGTGAGCTAAAGATCGTAAATCGAATGGCTTGAGTCGGATCTATTTTAGCTTTCGACCGTGAATCCTCCGCTAAAGTTCCAAGGCTAAAGTTTTTTTCGACTTTCACGATTGTATCACGACTAGATCACGAGGGTTTGTTAGGATGGCAAACGAAAGCTCAAAACAGGATGTGAACCACACTCATTTTGTTAGATAGAGTGAAAATCGGACAGCTTTATAGCAACCAGTTAGGCCAGTCAAGACCTATCCCTGATGAAGTCCACCAAAGTTTTACAGAAAGACCATCAATGAACCCGCAAGAATTAATCGAGAAGCAACTAGAGGCGATCAAACGTAGTTTGAGCAATTTATCAGATGACGAGCTTATTATCATTGGGCTTATCAGTATGGTCGCCTATTTTATTTGGCTGTTCATTTTATTTTCTTGGTTTCGCCCCCGCCTCGCCCGCTGGCTGGGGAGATGTCTCAACGCCACCATCTCAAACAGTCTCATTACAGGCAGCTGGGAAATCAGCCGAGGTAATCGCTGGTGGAAATCAATCGTGGTCTTTGTCGTTGAGATCAGTGTGTTTATTGGCGGTGCGTTTGGGCCGTTTCTGATGGGTGGCCTGATATTGTTTGGCTATCTAGATTAATCAATCTGGTGTTGATCTGTAGCAACTTATAGAGAAATCAAATAAAAACCGGGATAAAAAATGTCATGCCCGAATGCTTTTGTCGGGCATCCACTGGCCGGGGGCAACGAACAATGGATCTCCGCTAAAACCACGCGGGGATGACATAAATCGATTTTACGGGTTTTAACTGTTTCGTCTATTAGATAGGAATGATC
>JANQQF010000012.1 GCA_028285035.1 Phycisphaerae bacterium | reverse complement strand
GAACTCTTTATCAACTCAAACACGGATTGTTAGATGATTATCTTTCTCAACAGCTCAAACATCCTTCTATCAAAATGTCTCTTGCGTAAGTCCTGTTATTTTTCTAACACAAATTTAATAGAATTAATATACAATTATTATATACGTTTCAAACATATTCAGCTATGATAGAAACGTACAAAGGTTCCTTCCTCTCTCCCCTCCTCAAATGTTCGGTACTGGTCATACCGAACGAATAGGAAGTGCTCAACCAACATTGAGCAAACCTCCTGGCCCGGTACTGGTCATACCGGGCCATTTCTTTTTTATACACCTCCCAAATTCTCATTCAATAAATTTCTTGAAATCCCTTAAACAGCCGTGATATACTAATTACAAATTATCGTAGGCCAGATACGATGATTCGCTTACAAATTTTCGTACCATATCCTCAAACAACACGGAGATACAACAAATATGCCACACCCAATTATTGGCTGGGAACGGGAAACCCCTGTCCTTTCTGGTCATCAATTTAATGAATTTCTTGCCTGCCGGGATGGTCAGTTATATTTTGAGAACATACCCTTAGTAGAGTTTTTTGATACGGGGCATCGTGATAGTGTTAGCACTATACCTCGACTAGATAGTCCACTTGAAGTCGTTTATCTCCCTAAAATTCGTCATAAAATTGAAAAGCTCAAAAGAATCTTTGCTCAAGTCATTGCTGATATCGGATACGCGGGTCAATTTCATTATGCCTATGCCTCAAAAGCCAATGCAGCCGAGGAGGTTATTCGCACAACTTTAGGAACGGGTGCCCATCACGAAATGTCCTCCAAAGTGGATGTGGATATTGCCCGACTTATGAAAAAGATGGGGCGCATTCCGGATGATCGGATGATTTTGGCGAATGGATTTAAGCCAAACAATCTTGGCTACGCGAATAGTTTACTTGCCTTAAAAAACGAACATGAAAATTTAATTCCAGTTATAGAGGATGTGGTGGAACTAACCCCTTTTCTAAATTCGTCCTTAACATTTGAAATGGGGTTACGCCAGAAAAGTTATGGAGATTATGTGACTGAAGGTGATATGGAGCAGATGAATTCCCGATTTGGCA
Source organism: Phycisphaerae bacterium (assembly GCA_028285035.1). The sequence continues at coordinate 33,585 of JANQQF010000012.1, read as the reverse complement.
TGAATCTAGCTCAGGTACAGGAAGCCGCCGAAATAATTGCAACCGCCTCAAATCTCAGTCTCAAACTTTATCACGCGATGATCGGCAGCCAAATTACTGATCCAGCACGTTTTGTCGCTCGCTTACGACCAGCCATCGAAATTTACGCCCGTTTACGAAAACAGTACCCGACCCTGAGCATCTTCAATTTTGGCGGAGGGATGCCAACAGAGCTGACCTTGGATTTCACCTTTGATTATCAAGCCTTCGCCCGCCACTTGCTGACGACATTTCAAACCGTTTGCGCCGAACACCATGTACTCGTGCCCGACGTAATGGGAGAGTTTGGGCGTTACACCACCGCTGAACACGGGATGCATTTATTCAAGGTTATTGCGGCCAAAGATAATGGGTCCGACTACCCCTGGTACATCATCGATGGATCGATTATGAGTTCTTTTCCGGATAGCTGGGCGTTAGACGAGCATTTTATCGTCCTGCCGCTAAATCATTTGGATAAATCATTTCGACGGGTTCAGCTCGGTGGCATCACCTGTGACAGTGACGATGTGTATCCCCCAAAATCTAGCCAAGTTCCGCTGTATCTCCCTGTTGAGACCGACGATTTGTACCTCGGCTTCTTCTGTGTGGGGGCCTATCAGGAAATGTTGGGTGGTGTGCGCGGGAGCAAGCACTGTGTCCTGCCTGAAGCGACCGAGGTAATTATTGACATCAATGAGCAAGGCCAACCTGACTTTCAGGTGGTCCCTGGTCAAACCACAGCAGACGTTCTACACAATTTAGGGTATCAAATTTAGGGGAGATTGATGACAAATCGCAAAATCAGTGAAGAAGTCAAGGAAAAAGCCCGCAAATCGGTCGCCTCATACGCCTTGTATCGTCCAGAAAGTGCCGCTGTTTTAGCCTTTACAATTTTAATGGTGGGCCTCTCCTTTTTGGATTTATCCTGGTATCCGGGTGAATGGTGGATTTGGCTACTATTTGGCATTGTCGCTCAATCAACGATTATCCTCTCGACTCTACGCGATGATAAATTTTATGCGGACACCCTTGACGAGTTGTTACAAGAACAAAATGAGTTTGAAATTGAACAGTTACGAACCGAGAAGCTGCAAGAACGTATTCGTAAGGCTCAATATTATCACCGCAAAGTCATCCAGGAAATCAAGCGGGAAGAAGACGCCGTTGATGATTATCTGCTTGATATGGTGAGAAATTTTGAAGATTGGATTACCCATCTATATCACCTAGCGAAAGGGCTGGATGCGTATTGGCATGACCCCGTAATTGCTCGTGATTTGAAGACTGTGCCACGAGAATTAAAAAAATTAAAACAAATACGTGATGAAAAACGTCATGATAGCCAGATACAAGCAGATTTAGAAAAAACCATCGCCAATAAACAGGCACATTGGGAAACGTTACAAAAAATTAACCAAGCGATGCAAAAGACAGAATTGCAAATGGAGGATACGCTAACTGCAATGGGAGATTTTTACAGCAAAATTGTACTATTAGGCTCAAAGGACGCCGACAAAGGCCGCGCCCAACGGCTTCAAGCTGATATGACCGAACAAATACGAGCCCTCGAGGACATTAGCCACACCATGGATGAAGTGTATCACGGTCACTAAAGTGATACCTGGCCGTCAAATTACCAACTATTATTGAGGAGACACAATAAGCATGGATAGAACCAGAGTCATTTTCTTTGTCATTGTTGGCTTGGCCCTACTGATTGTCTGTGGTGCCATTGTTGGCAATTTTGTCTTACAATCTAATGTTTTACAACCAGCCCCTCCCACCCTTGAGACGGTGAGTGGTACCCCTATTCCAATTGCAACCGTCTCAGAAGTAACCAATGTTGAGACGATCCCAGCGGACTCCCCACCGCCAATCTTTAGTCCAACCTATGATCCTAATGATGGGTTACCAACCTACATCTGTGGAGCTGATGCCTTTGGTAGTTACTTTACCCTCCAACAGATGCAAATGTCTGGAAAGGATGTGGCCCACGGCTTTCATCTAGGTATTGTCCCCTTCTTTTTAGATGATGACCCAGCCTATGATGTTTCAGAGGAGTTACGAACCGCGTTACTCAATAGCGGGCAATGGAACTGTTTGTTGACCACACTCGACTCGGTAGCTTTAAGTAGTCCTGGGGTTATCACCACCATCGTTGATGAAAGTGCCGGGGCCGACCAACTCTGGGCACGCGAGGTTGAAACAATCAATGAGCTTCAAGGGAAACGCATTGCTTACTCAGAGGGCAGCGTCGGCGAGTACTTCGTCTACTACGCTCTATCCATTGCTCGGCTCAACCCCCGCTTTGATGTAACCTTGGTGCCCCACCCGAGCGTCGCCGATGCTATTACCGCCTTTAACGAAGGCCAAGCAGATGCTGTTTCGGCCTGGGAGCCTGACATTTATGATGCGGAAGCAAGCGGCGGGATACCATTGCTCAGTTCTAGCCAGATGCGAATTGTGCTTGATGTGATTGTCACCTCCCGCCAATCCATCGAGAGCGACGCCGATTTAGTGCAAGCGTTTCATGATGCCTGGTTTGATACCTTGAAAGCCCAAACGGACGACTTTGATACAGCGGCCAAGCAAATCGCCGATTGGGGACATAACGACTGGAGTTTTGTCTACCCCGAAAGTGCGAGCGAAGATTTTACGTTGTGGCTTGAAAGTGTCGCTCAGGCTGATTTAGCAGACAACACGTTTGTGATGCGAGACCCCGCCCCGATCATCAATCGTCTGGATATCGCTCGCCGAGTGTGGGCTGCCGCTGGGGCCGATGTCCCCAATGATGAAGTGACCACCCTAGTAAATCCGGGCTTTGTCGCTCGATCCGCAGCGCAAGCCTCGCTACAAGCCAGCGGCACGCCTGTAAATGATAGCTTCTCAATCTCTGAGAACTTGGACTTATCCAGCGTAAATACAGATGATGCTGCCACCTTAGCAGTGTTACCGTGTCGCCGCTTCTCATTTGTGCCTGAGTCCACCGAACTGACCCTTGAGTCACGGCGCATTCTTGATGACTGTGTTGTCCCGACCTTATCTCAAAGTGTCGGGTTATTCCTAAGAGTTAAAGGCTCCTCCGCTTGGCCTGGCCCACCGGGTACGTTCACCGAGCAGGAAATCCTGGAGTTTGCCGAGGCTCGAGGTCAATCCGTTGTCGATTATTTAGTGTCACAGGGCATTGACCCAACGCGTTTTATCGTTGAGGCCACCTTACCGCCCATCGAACGGCAAGAAACAGAGGACCCTGCCGAGCAGGCGAAAGATCGGTTTGTTGAAATGACCTTAATTACGGTCGGTCGCTAACAATTGCTAATTATCACTTACGTGGAAAGGATTGAAAGAAGGCATAGGATGGGAGTTAAACAAGCGCTACGATTGGTAACCGTTTTAGTGTTGGTTACAATGGCCTGTAATCTTAATTTTATTGGGTCCAGCGAAAGCATTCCTAGAAATGCGATTGTTGTTGATGTAACGACTAATTCGGGACTCACCCCCTGGATTCAACAAGTCACCCAAACCTTTAATACCAGTGAAACCACTCTGGAAAACCGTCCCATTTTTATTCGCCTCCAAATTGTCGAGGCCGGGCAAGCTGTTGTGGATATGACCAATGGGAACCAACCTGATTTATGGATTCCCGATCACCCCGTCTGGGTTGAGTTTGGCCGAGAGAATGGAATACAAAGCTTTAACAATTGTGAAAGTGTCGTCGAAAGCCCCTTGATCATTGGGATGTGGCGGCCTATTGCTGAGGCTTTGGGGTGGCCAGGCCGCTCCCTCGGTTGGCTGGATATTGGAAGTTTAGCCTCAGACTCATCGGCCTGGGCCTACTATAGCGGCAACCAATTTGGCCCTAATCTGCGGATCGGGCACGCCCACCCAGGCCTCTCCCACAGCGGCATCAGCACCCTGCTCGCGGTTGTACACGCGGCCGAAGCCCAATCAGAGGCCGTCAATGTGGATGATATTCAACAGCCTATTGTTCAAGCCTCTGTTCGGGCTTTTGAGAGTGGGGTGTCACTCTTTAGCACCTCAACGGATGAGCTAGGTCAAACGATGAGCGACCGAGGGGCTGAGTTTCTTGCCGCAGCGGTGATGTATGAAAGTACAGTCATCAATCATCGTCGCACAGCCGATATTGTCCCCATTTATCCCTTTGAAGGGACATTTCTAGCCACTCACCCTGCCTGTTTAAATGAGACAACTGCCTCGCCTGAAGTTCAGGAAGCCACTCAACTCTTTCGCGATTATCTTCTGAATAAAACCTCGCAAGAACTTGCAGTGAGCTATGGCTTACGGCCAACAGATACCGAGGTCGAACTCAAAGCGCCCTTAGATCCTAGTTATGGCGTAGACTTAGCCCAACCGGCAGTCATCTTTGAAGCGCCCTCTGTTGAGACTCTTTATGCCACCCAGGATTTATGGCAATCAGCTCGAAAGCCAGTGAACCTGGTCATGCTCATCGATACCTCGGGCAGTATGAATGGCACAAAAATTCAAAACGTTCGTCAATCCGCCAGTCAATTTGTCGAACAGATGGGAGATGATGACTTTATCAGTATTGTGTCCTTCTCCACTAGTCCCATTCTGCGGGTCAATTATCAACCAATTGAGGGCAATCGGGCCGAAATAAAGGCTGTCATCAATCGTTTAGACGCCACGGGTGGCACTGCTTTATATGACGCGATTGGGGATGCCGCCGCTCTCATCGAGCGGACGAATTCACCTGAAGTCAGCAATGTGATGGTCGTCTTAACCGATGGCCGTAACAACGGTAGCCAACGATTTGCATTCAACAATCAATTAGTTGAAGCGGCTGCGGCCAATGACACAACCGTTTTCACCATTGCCTACGGTTCAGATGCGGATGAAGGGGTCCTACAAAATCTGGCAGAGCAGGCCAAAGGCAATTTTTATCTCGGTGATGAGGCCAACATAGATGAAATTTATGAGGAAATGTCTGCAATATTTGGGGGCAGTGTTGGCATTGGTCGTTAAGATCAAGATTGGGACTTTTTCGCTGTTGTAAATCTTAAGAAATGGGGGTATCCTTTAACATAGTTAGCATTTGTCACATTCACAGATTGCTAACCACATGTGGTAATAGGAACCAAATAATGTACAATCCTTGAGTAAGGGTAATTAGTAACTAATCTTTAACTACACACTATTTATTCCCTTACTCTACAAATAATTCGAACCTTTACCAACGAAGTAAGGATGAGGTCGTGGCAAAAATCATTGCCATCAATAATCAAAAAGGCGGTGTGGCCAAAACAACAACGTGTCTCTCCTTAGGGGCCTGTTTGGCCGAAATGGGTTATACTGTGCTGCTTATTGACCTCGACCCACAAGCGCATTTGACCGTATCCTTAGGCATCGATCCTAAAAAAGTCCATCGAACGGTCGCCGACGTTCTACTTGGCGGGAAAAGCCTATTGGGGGTGAGCCGTGAGAGTTCTACCTTTGATTTAGACATTATTCCCGCCAATCAAAAATTAGCTTACATTGATAAACCGCTCTATAAAAAAGCGGGATATGAACATCTGCTAACAAAACGAATCAACTTAATGGATGACGACTTTTATGAGTACATTCTGATCGATTGTCCGCCCAATTTCAACACCCTCACCCTCAATGCTCTGACCGCTGCCGATTTGCTCATCGTTCCCGTCCAATGCGAATATTATGCCGCCCGATCCCTCCCCCAAATCATCAAACTCACCAAAATGATTAAATCCAAAACCAACCCGTGCCTCAACTATCAAATGCTGGTCACAATGTATGACCGGCGTAATAAGGTTTGTCAGCTTATCCTGAATGAAATGCAAGGGCAGATAGGGCAGCTTCTTTACAACACAATCATTGAAGTTGATACAAAAATCAAAGAAAGTCCGGCGTTTGGCCAGCCAATTACCCAGTATGCACCAGACACCCGTGGGGCGGAACAGTATCGGACCTTAACGAAAGAGTTAATTGAAAGATGGCCGACCAAAAGCTTAAACAACAACTCTCAGGCTTGTTCTCAGACATAGCACAGGACATCGCCAACCCCATTTCGGATGATGATCTGGATTATCTAGAGCAACTGTTCTCAGATGCTATTCCGTTTGATTTTGCAGAGGATGAGCCAGAAGAGAAACCGACGAAACCGACGGCCACAGCATCAACCACTGAGACCGCAGAAGCCCAGCAACCAGCGACACCGCCACCCCCTCAAGTTCAACCCAGTACACCACCCAAACCAACCCAAAAACCATCAAGTTGGACGCACGATCCCTTGTTTGCTATGGCAGTGGACCCAGACCGCGAGGTAGCCCAACTTGCGCTGAAAACATTGGTGCAAATGGGCAAGAGTGTCCACCAACGCGTGCTCGGCTTGGCCAAGGAGCCCTTATCCAAACTGCATCAAGGGGCCGCCGCCTATCTTTCCCACGTCGTCGGCCAGCCGATGATCCACATTCCCGCCGGGGAATTTATTATGGGCAGTGATCCCAAGTCTGACCAACTGGCCGAGGATATTGAGTTGCCCCAACATAAGGTGAATTTATCGGGTTTTTGGATTGGCCGTTTTCCGATCACCCTGACCCAATTTAAAACCTTTATCAAATACACCCGTCATCAGCCTGTTGGCAGCGAAGCGCTCTCTGGCCAATTTAGCGAACCGGTCATTGATGTGACCTGGCACGAGGCCGCCGCCTACTGCAAATGGCTGCGTGACTACACCAAACTCCCCATTTATTTACCCAGCGAAGCCCAATGGGAGAAAGCCGCCCGCGGCCTTGACGGCCGCCTCTACCCGTGGGGTCAGCAGCCGCCCAACACCCGTCTGTGTAGCTTCGAGCGAGTCTCGATCGGCCGCTTTTCTCCCCACGGCGACAGCCTCTATGGCTGCTCCGATATGGCTGGCAACGTCTGGGAATGGACCCAAAGCGGTTTTCACTCCTACCCCTACAATCCTGACGATGGCCGAGAGGACCCCAACATTCAACAGGCCCGTGTCGTCCGCGGCCTTACCTTCAACAACCTCACCCAGTACGCCCGCTGCGCCAGTCGCTACGCGGGCCAGCCGAATTTACATTTGAATAACTTAGGCTTTCGGATTGCCATTGTACCGGAGTGAGGGGGGTGGAAGGTCGGGTTAAAAGACTAAACAGTCCACAGATGCACACTGATGTTCACAGATATAAACAATTTTTTAGGTTTTATCTGTGTTCATCTGTGTCTATCTGTGGATAAATTCACCCCCCCTTCCAATTGCACCAAGCCGTTTGCCTTGTATAATCTCCCTATCACTCAAATGTTTGCAACCCAAAGGACATCCTAATGCCCGACGATATCATTGAACAAGAAATTCTCGCGGTGAACAATCGTTTTTACGAAGCCCTCGCCCAGGCGAGCATCGAAAAGATGACCAAAGTGTGGCATCACAGCCCCGAGGCCGAGTGTATTCACCCCGGTTGGGATCGCTTGATTGGCTGGACGATGATCCAGGAAAGCTGGGACCTCATTTTCCAACATCAAGGCCCCATTCCTGTTGAAGCGACTGATGCGATTGTGCGTCAAAAAGGCGATATGGCCTGGGTCACCTGCTACGAACACCTCACCACCCAAAGCACCAACAGCCTCGAAATCAACCAAGCCGTAGCCACCAACATCTTCATCCGCGTCGATGGGGTGTGGCGTATGGTCATCCACCACGCCGCCGCTGCCCCACCCAGCCTTTCCCGCACGAGGCGATGGGGAATGTCGTTGAATTAGGAAAAACAAAGCCAGCCTCATCACGAAGCTGGCTTTGCCAAAAATTATTCTAAATTTACCCCAACAACCTACCCCTTAATCTTCCGCACCTCTTCCGCAATCGCAGGCAAAACCTCATGCAGATCGCCAAGGACGGCGTAGTTGGCCTTGGCAATAATCGGAGCCTCTGGATCAGTGTTGATGACGATCACGTTCTTGGCCCCTTTGCAGCCGACCCAGTGCTGGATCGCGCCGCTGATGCCACAGGCGAGGTAAACGTCGGGGGCAACGCGGGCACCCGTCTGGCCGACTTGATCGGCGTGGGGTCGCCAGCCTTCGTTGGTCACGGCGCGAGAGCAGCCAATAGCGCCATTCAGCAAGGCCGCCAACTCCTCCAGACTTTCAAAGCCTTCAGTGCTGCCAACGCCTCGACCACCGCTAACGACGATCCGGGCATCGGTTAACGACACTTTATCGCTATCCGAAACATCACGGCGGGTGACTTTGACGCGGAAATCTTTGTCGTTCAACTCAGGGGTGACGGTGACGGTCTCAAAGCTAGCTGCGGGGGCCTCTTCCGCTTCCATCACGTGGGGGGCCACGGTGAGCAATTTGGGATCGCCGCTCAGACTGGCTTCCTCCAGCAAGCTGCCACCCCAGCGCACACGAGTGACGCTGTAGGTGTCGCCGGGGGTGACCTCGGTGCAGTTCGCCGCCATCGGTGAGCCACTTTTCGCCGCCAAGTGCGCCATCACTTCATTGCCTCGATCCGTGCCAGCGGCCACAACAGCGGCTGGGCTGGTTGAGCCAATCAACTGGACCAAACTCTGCGCCCACGCTTCGGGGGCATAATCATCCAGTTGAGCGTGCTGAACCAAGTAGGCCTTTGACACGCCATAGGCTTGTAAATCTGCCGCCGCGCCGTGGCTTTCCTCACTGATCAAGACGGCTTCGACCGATTGGTCCAAGTCCTCGGCCAAACCACGGGCCAGAGTCAGCATCTCATATGAAATTTTGTTGATCGTACCGCGATCGTGTTCAATCAATGCTAAGATCATGCTGAAATTACCCCCACCTGTTTCAAAATCTCAACCACCTTAATCGCGGCATCTGGGCCTTCACCCAAAATTTCAGCGCCAGCGTGCTGCTCGGTTGGCACCCTTAAGCGGGTCATATCTAAACCGCCCGAGGTTTGGGTTTGCTCATTCTGCGGGATCTTGGCCTTCTTTGCCCGTAATCGACCCGGCAGCGAGGGATAGCGCGGTAGGTTGATCCCTTCCTTCACCGTAAACACGGCGGGTGTCGACACCTCGTACACTTCCCAACCACCAGAAATATCTTTCTTGGCCGTGGCCACGCCACCCTCAACGGACAGTGCTTTAACCCCAGTCACGCACGGGACATCTAAGGCATTCGCCACCCGCACACCCACCTGATAACCGCCCGAGTCGGCGGACTCATTGCCAAAAATCAGCACATCATAGTCGCCATTTTCGGCCTGATCCGCCTTGATGGCATTAACCAACGCATTAGCCGTAGCGACGGGGTCCCAATCGCTGCCATCGGTTTGCAACAAAATCGCCCGATCCGCGCCTTGAGCAATAGAAAATCGCAACTGCTCAATCGACTCTTCCGGACCAAGGGTCAACACCGTGACGGTTCCTCCGTGCGCCTCTTTGAGCCGAATCCCCTCTTCAACACCACATTCTTCGTGCGGGCTGACAGTGAAACCCAAGTGCCGAGCATCAATCGCCCGCTCATCATCTGTCAAAACAATCTTCGCGCCCGTCGCCGGGACACGTTTTACACAAGCCAGTATGTTCATAGTATTTGCCTATTTTTAGGATACGTTTTAGATGCCAGAAGGGTTAACTAGGCGTAATGCGTGATACGTAATATAAAAATCACGCATTACGCATCACGTATCAAATCGCAACACCTATAGCTTGTTAGCTCTTAACTGACACCTAAACCTATCCTTACACTTTCATCCGTTCATTCTTTGGATCAAACAGCGGGGTGCTTCCAGCCACAGCCACCGTCACGGTGTATTGCCCGCCTAGATATTCAACCTTGAGTTTGGTACCTTCGCTAGCGTATTCCGGCGGCAGGTAGCTCATCAGCAGGTGTTTGCCAACTGAGGGGCCAGTGCCTGCGCTGGTGACATAGGAGCGACGGCCTTTGCTGTCGATGATGGGTTCGCCATCCATCGTCAAAATCGGCTCACTGCCTAGCATGTAACGAGGTTCACCGGTGGCCTCGGTTGGGTCATCAACGGTCAAGGTACACATCATCGCCGCAGATCCATTTTCTCGAGCTTTGAGATAATGTTCTTTACCAATGAAGTCCGCTTGTTTCACCTTGGGTCGGGCTAAACCAGCCTCAACCGGATCATATTCGCTCTCCAACTCGGCCCCAAAGGCACGGTAGCCTTTCTCGATACGGGCCGTGGTACCATAAACACCCGCCCCAACCGGAATAATCCCATGGGCTTGACCCGCTTTCCACAACTTATCCCACAACATCAAGCCTTGCTCAGTGGCGGCATAAATCTCCCAGCCGAGTTCACCGACATAAGAGATGCGGAAGGCAGTCACCCGAATGTTATCGATGATAAGTTCTTTCACCGTACCAAAGGGGAAAGCTTCGTGAGACACATCTTGCTTGGTGAGCGATTGTAACACTTTACGGGCATTCGGTCCCCACAAACCAACGGTACAAAGAGCAGACGTTTGCTCTGCTAATTGCACCGAGCCGTCAGCGGGTAGATGATCCGCAAACCACTTCTTGTCCACATTACCATAGCCACCACCTGTAACCACGCGGAAGAAATTTTCACCGAGACGTAAAATGGTCAAGTCCGACTTGAAACCACCGTGGGTGGTCAAGAGTGGGGTGTAAACAGCCCGACCAACGGCCACATCCATTTGGTTAACGGTCATATATTGGATGTAATCCAGCGCGCCTGGGCCAGTGACATCAAAAATCGAGAAGGCAGTCAAATCGACCAAACCACAGGTTTCCCGCAGCGCCAAATGCTCGGCATTGATGATGGGTGACCACCAGCGCGAGTCCCACTCGGCGGGGCGATCCATCACTTTGTCGCCATATTTTTCCAACAATGGCTTGTTCGACTCAAACCACTGGGGACGCTCCCAACCCGCCGCCTCGTGGAAGGTTGCCCCCAGTTCGACCTCACGGGGGTAGAAGGGGCTGAGGCGTGAGTTTCGAGAGGTTTCGTACTGCTCGGCAGGGTGGATGATCCCGTACATTTTATTGAACGACTCACCCGTGCGCGACTTGACGTGGAACTTAGTTTTGGAGTGGTCGTAGAAACGCGCGATATTGGAGGCGGTAATATCGACTTCCGACTGACCGTGGGTCATCCACTCCGCCACAGCGCGACCAAAGCCAGGTGCTTCCTTAATCCAAATCGCCGCCACAGACCACAGGTTCTTGACCTCTGGCACCTCGCCGATAATTGGACCACCATCGGGCGTAAGTGACATCAAACCATTGATGGCGTGACGGATCCCCACATCCTCGCGATCAATCAATTCTGGCATCAATTCTAAGGCAAATTCCATACTTTCATCGAAATCATCTGGAGTAAACGGTAATTCGGTCGGGGTCAGCGTTGCCTCTTCATTTGATGGAATTTCAGCCGGTTCGTGCCAAATTGGCGGATGAATATATGAGCCAATCTCCAAATCACTCCCGTTTTGGCGTTGATACATATTGTTATCAACGTCACGGATCAGTGGATAGTTGATCTCACCCGTTGTGCCTTCAAACAAAGAAATCGGACCAACGGTCATAAATTGGTGGACCATTGGAATCAACGGAATGTGCGTGCCAGACATCTCGGCCAACAGCGGGCTCCATACGCCACCCGCAATCAAGACATACTCGGCCTCAATGTAACCTTGGTCGGTCTGCACTCCACATACCTTGCCATCTTTGACATCGATATCAGACACTTCGATGTTCGCGTGAACACTCAAGGCACCCTTTTCCATCGCGTACTCTCGCATCAGCGTGCCTGCTCGCAGCGGGTCAACTACCCCGGCATCACGGCTGTAAAAACCACCCAAAATGAGATCAGTGTTGACAAACGGGGCCATCTCTTTGATTTGCTCCGGCGTCACCAACTCACCGTGCTCACCCCACGATTTGGCTGAGGTGACTCGGCGAGTCAACTCTTGCATCCGCTCTTCAGTACGCGCCAACTCAATCCCACCACTTCTGGTGTATGTGCCTAATTTATCGTAGGTGTTGATGCTATCACGGGTGAGGTGGGTCATCTCTTTGGAATGATCCACCGGGAAAATGAAGTTTGAGGCGTGGCCCGTCGACCCGCCTGGGTTGGGCAATGGGCCTTTGTCCAGAATAACCATATCGGTCCAGCCCAGTTCGGCCAGATGATAGATCAAACTGTTCCCAACAATGCCCGCCCCAATAACCACAACTTTTGCTTTACTGGGCAATTCGCTCATCATATTACCTTTCAAAATTAATTATAATTGTTCGATATGAACAAACGATTGTGATTTAAAGTGAGTAATTGGTAATTAATAAATGGTAATTTCGTGAGTATACAACAATTACCACTTACCAATTACTATTTACTATTTTCGCTTACAACCCACCCCGCGAGTGAATAACCTGCCCCGTAATATAACCAGCCTCAGCAGAAGCCAGAAAACGGATCAAACGCGCCGCATCTTGTGGCTGAGCCACTCGTCCCAGCGATGTCATTCCCGCCAATTCAGCCTTCAATTCAGGCGTCATCCAGCCCGTATCAGTGGCGCCGGGGTCAACCGCATTGACAGTAATTCCCTGCTGTCCAACCTCGGCACTGAGGCTGACAGTAAAGGCTTCGACGGCCCCTTTCGTAGCGGCATAGGCCAACTCGCCTGGCATCGGACCAGCCCCTTGCCCCGAACTCATATTGATGATTCGCCCCGATTCACCACTGAACCGTTTGACAAACTCGGCGCACAACAAGGCCATCCCCCGTAAATTGAGCCGATAATGTTTATCGAGCATCTCTGCGGTCAGGTTTCCAATCCCATCGCGGGCCGAGTAGGTGGCATTGTTGACCAAAATCGTGACAGGTCCCAACTCAGCTTCCACCCGATCAAATAGGGTGGCTGCCGCACCAGCCTGACCCAAATCCAACTCAAGCCCAGCGGCTCGGACACCCAATGATTGCAACTCAGTCAGAAGCGTTTCGGGTTCGCCACCATCAGCAGGAACCCCAGTTTCAGAGTCATAGGGCCGATAGTAGGTGATAAACACATCGGCGCCAGCCTCAGCTAATTCACGGGCAATGGCCGCCCCAATCCCGGCTTGGCGACTGGCCCCGGTGACGAGGGCGACCTTGTTTTTCAAAGTGCTAGCCATTTACAGAGAAACTACTGTTGGGGTTAATTTCCCGATTGCGGGAGTAGAATCCAATGTCCAACTCGTTACCAGTGTAGACAGCGTTGTACTTCACCGGGTCGCTGTCGTGATCCTGGCCTTTTTCGACTCTGTCAATCAGCTCAGCCATCATATAGCCAACGGGCGGCGCGTTCTTGAATTCGTGGCCGCTAGTGCCGATGGCCATATAGAAACCGCCGAGATCAGATTTGTCATAAATTGGCAACCAGTCGGTTGATACGTCGTACAAATCAGCGATCCCACGGGGCTGATTTGGAATACGCAGATCAGGAATTCGTCTGGCGAGTCGGTAAACCTGCGCTTTCCACTGCGCGTCAGTGATGTTGCGATTGTAGTCATCTGGATCCTCAATCCACTCTTGCGGATCACATTCTGGGTCTTCGCTACCGACCAAGATGGTGTTGCCAGCCTCTGGGCGGAAGTAGATGGCGTTATCACCGTCAGAGCCGTGCACCCCCTGCTCGTTGTAATTAAAGCCTTCGGGCGAGGGCACGTGATGCACCTCGTGGCGGAGAGCGCGGGTTTTGATGTTCATCGTATCTTCAACACCCGCCATTCGGTTGATGACAAAAGAGTGTGGTCCAGCCACATTGACCACGACCGGGGCATCAATTGACTTGCCACTGGCGAGGGTAACCCCCTGTACTCTGCCGTTTGCTTGGCGAATTTCGGTCACTTCCTCAGCAAACATAAATTCGCCACCCTTGCTCTGCGCGGCAACCATAATGTTGTGTGTGGCTAATTTTGGATCGTTGACATAGCCAGAACCTGGGGTATAAATTGCCCCACCAAGATCACCCGTCGGCTCATAGAAAATATCACCTTCCTCGGGGCGGCGGGGTGGCCAGTAGGATTTCATTGAGAAGATAGGCATTCGCTCTTTTACTTGATCAGCATTCCAAATTTCGTGCTCGACCCCTAACTCCTGATACAATTTTTTGACTTTGTCCCAGTGATCGCCTTCACTTTGTAATAGGATGGTGCCACAATTCATATACTTGGCCATCCCACGCTCATCCTGCACACCCAACCACTCATCAAAGTTGAGCCAGTATTTGAAACCTTCATACGCCAACGCTACGCCGTCGTAGGTTGAGTAGTGCGCTCGAACGATCGCACAGGAATTGACGGTTGAACCGGCACCCGCATCATCCATCTTGTCGATATTTAAGGTCTTGTAGCCTCTTTTCGCCAACTCGAAAGCGACCGAACAACCAATGATGCCTGATCCAATAATAATGACATCTGGATTACTCATAGGTTATATCCTCCCTTGGATTAATAAATATTTATCGAAATTAGCCATTTCTATCATAACCATTAATTTAACGGTAAATAGTAATTGGTAATTCGCCCTTAACAGCTAATCACAAATTACTATTTACTAATTACTATTTACTAATTACCCAATCCCCAAACCAAACTCTTGGCCTGCATCCCATAAAATGCTCCAAAAGTATTGTCCCAGCGGACGGGTGACGTGCAAATGATAGGTCGGTTCCCCATCCTCATCGATGCGGGCAATCAATGTCTTGATTTTGGCTGCACTGGTTTGTTTCACCTTCATATTTGGGAACACTGAGTCATCAAAGTCAAGACCACAGATTTTTTGCAACGTTTCGGCAGCGTCAGCACCGGTCAACTTCAAAGCGGCTTGGCCGTGGGTCGCATCTGTCGTATGGGCATTCGCGCCAGCGGAAGCATAGCTCGCCTCCAACTCAGTGGCTGAGGGGAGATCAGCTTCGACAGACTTGCCAAACAGATAAAACTCAGTGGGCGTCAGCTTCGCCAGATAGCCATCCCCAAAATCGACAATATCACCAATATTGTCTGGGGCTTGAGAAAATTGGTTCTTCAAGGCCTCGGTTGCGTCTCCCGCCGTTCGGGTGATTTGAATGCCAGTGAGATCATTGGCTCGCAAGCCCGTTTCAGTCGACACAGCTGGCATAGCAACTGGGCTACGATAAATCGGATTATATTCAGTCATCGTTCTCTCGTTCTTTCTCAGCTCTTTAGCTGCTTTCCTTCGGGATCATAGAATGGCAAGGCGGCGACTTGAGCTTGATGCAACTCACCACGAATGCGGACGGTGAACTCTGTACCGGGTTCAGCCATATGTTTTGGCACCCAGCACAAGCCGATTGATTTCTTCAAGGTCGGGCTGTAGCGCGAGCTGGTGATACGACCAATTGTTTCCAGACCGATCGGCCAATCCGGATTTTCCACCACAATTTGGTTGGCTTCCTCAGGTACCACATTTGGGTTGACCATTTCATAGCCAACCAACTGTTCAGTCACGCCCTTTTTGAGAATGCGAACCAATGACGGTTTCCCAACAAAATCTTCTTTATCCATCTTCACTGCCCAATCCAAGTGAGCCATAAAAGGATCGGTCAAGCCATCGGTATCCTGCCCGACGATAAAGTGACCTTTTTCGAGACGCATAATTCGCTGGGCCTCAACCCCAAAGGCGGTGATATCGTGCGGTTTTCCAGCCTCGAGCAAGGTTTCCCACAAGTAAAGGCCATAGCCAGCCGGGCAATGTATTTCGTAGCCCAGCTCACCCGTGAAGCCGATGCGTAGCAGGGTCACGGGTACACCAGCGACCATCCCTTGGCGAACACCCATATACGGGAAGGCGTCATTGCTCAAATCGATATCCGTCAGCGGTTGCAACACCTCACGGGCTTTTGGCCCGGTGAAGTTCATCGCGGCATAGCTATCGGTCATATTTGAGATATGTACGTCGTAATCCCAGCCAGATTGCAGGTTCCATTCAATCAGTTCATACAGGGCATTGATTCCACCCGATGTGGCCGTGATGTACCAATTTTCTTCATCGATGCAGGCTGCAACCCCGTCATCGGTCACGATCCCTTCTTCATTACACATAATCCCGTAACGCGCCCGGCCCGGCTCCAATTTCATCCACTTGTTGGTGTAGAGCATCTGCAACAGACCACGGACGCCCTTTCCTTTGATTTGCAGCTTGCCAAGCGTACTGACATCGATGATACCCAGACTGTTGCGTGTACCCATTACCTCTGCGGCAGGGTCGCCATAATGCTCAGCGCGTTTCCACAACCCTGCATTCATCATCGACGCCCCGTTGGCGATATGCCAGTCATGTATTGGGGTGTATTTGACCGGCTCCATTACTCGACCAGCCAATACACCTAGCGGCACCGAGGTAAATGGCGGTCGGCTTGTCGTTGTGCCTGTATCGAAGATGCTCTGTTGGTTAGCCTCTGCACAGAGGGCCATCGTATTAGCACTCTCATACTTCCCTTGGCTCGGCCCCATACTCAAGGTGCTATAGCGTTTGAGGAGTTCCATACTGTCGTAACCCTCCTCAATGGCATCTCGCAAATCCTTGATGCTCACATCTTCATCAAAGCTGATAAAGCTCTTCTTGGCCGACTTTTTCCCCGGCACATACACTAAATCAGAGGTGCGAACAGGCTCGGTGCCCTTGCGCTGCGCCACCTGAGCTTCCAGCGCTTCCTCCGCGCCGTTGCCAAAACCTGCATCAGTCGCAGCTTGTGCTCCGACCAGCTCACCTTCCAGCAGTTCGGTGGTCACATCGTGTGTACCAGCCACACGGCCAGCCGCATAAACTTTCTCGGGGGTATTCGTTGGTAAAAATTCGTGTCGATCTTCGTTGTAGCTCAATTTGGCGTGAGCTTGATAGAGCAGTCCAGTGGCGGGTGTCCAGCCGACAGATACGGCCAACAAATCACAGACGACCAACTCTTTGTTGCCACTAAGCTTGATGTTACCCGTGCCACTCCCAATCTCGGCATCTTCCACCACAACGCTTGAAAGCGTTCCATGAGCCATATTGGCTTTGGTCACAATGGCGTTTTGGCGGACTGAAATATGATCGTGAGCCAACTTATCCATCAAATCGGAGTCTGGTTCAGCCCGCAACTCAATAACCGAGGCAACATCAACGCCAGCATTCTTCAGGTCGAGAGCCACTTGCAGCCCATCTCGGTTCGCTGATAGGACCACTGCCCGTTTGCCAGGCTTGACGCCGTAGAGGTGCATCAAACGCTGAGCGGCTGAGCCGAGCATAATGCCAGGATGATCACTATTTTCAAACAGAAGCGGCTGCTCGAAGGCTCCATTAGCAATAATTAGGGATTTGGCTCGGATTTTTAACAGTCGGGTGTCATTCTGCGAAGCCCCAACCCATAAATGATCATAAACCCCAAACGTGCTTGTATTCAAATAGAGTTTGATGTTAGGATGTTCTTCGACTTGCTTGGTCAGCTTATCTGCCAATTCATAGGCTGCCAACTCACCGCCCGTGCGATCCTGAACCGTCTGCCGACTGTACGTCAGATGATCCCCCAAATGAGGCGCTTCTTCCAACATCATTACCCGGGCACCTGTTTCAGCCGCCGTCAAGGCCGCTGCCATCCCAGCGGGTCCACCACCAACAATCAAGACATCGGTATGCTCGTACTTCTTATCAAAGTAAGTAGTCGGCACCTCCTGTGTCACGTATCCCAAACCGGCTGCATTTCGCAAAAAGTCCTCATAACGAGGCCAGAGCGCTCTGGGGCGAATGAAGGTTTTGTAATAAAAGCCAACCGGCATAAAGCGAGAACCCATCTGGGTGAAAGACATAATGTCAGTATCGACCGATGGCCAAGCATTTTGCGTTTTAACCGCCATCCCCTCTTCAACAAGGATTGCTGCGGCTCGCGCATTGGGCGCATCGTCAACCCGCACCATCGAGTTTGAGTCAGCTGAGGTAAAAGCGAAGGGACCACGGGGCCGGTGATACTTAAATGATCGGCTCATCACTTTAACCCCTGCGGCCCACAATGCACTGGCAATGGTGTCCCCTTCAAAGGCTGTATAGCGTTTGCCATTGAAGGTAAAGTTTACAGTTTTATCGGGATTGACTTTGTAGGATGGATGGTAGGGTAACCGTTTTGCATCCTTCAAAATCGCATCAGAAATAGTTTTCGTACTCATGCGCTGGCCTCCCACAAATAGGTTCGTTCAACCACTTGGGTCTTGGTGTGTCGCTCGGCCAAAAACCAAGTACCACACCCTGCGCGGTGATACCACCACTCTTTTTGCACCCCAAGCTTGTTCTCTTTCAAGTATAGATAGTCAGCCCAGGCCGCATCCGCTTCTGGTGACTCTGGATCATTTGGCCGACTGATGTATTCTCCCCCAAAGCGGAATTCGGCCACGTTTCGGGCTTCCCCGCAGTTGGGGCAAGTTAATAAGATCATAATTTATTCTCCTCCACTCTAATGACCCACTGACGCCGCGCCCTTTTCACCAACTAGGTCGCCTTCAAAGAAACGACTGTAGCGGAATGGGGCGATCAAATCAGGGGTTTCGTTAGTGGCGATTAGTTCAGCCATTCGTTTTCCAGAAACGGGACCGGCTTTGAACCCGTAAGTTCCCCAGCCCACATCGACCGTAAAGCCCTCGACCGGGGTGAAGCCCATAATCGGGCTGTAATCGGGGGTCATATCACATAGCCCCGCCCATTGCCGCAGCAACTTCATTTTGCTGAGGGAGGGGAATAATTCCAGCACGTGGGCCGACAACCCTTCCACAAAATTAAGGGTCGAGTCCATGTTGTAGTTGGTGAATGGATCAACCGAGGCCCCCATCACTAGCTCGCCCCGGCCACTTTGGCTCAAGTAAAAATGTAGTGTTCCGGAAACTACTACGGTATTAAGGAATGGCTTAAATGGTTCGGTGACACAAGCTTGCAGGGGTCGTGTTTCAATCGGCAGCTTGACGCCAGCCATATCAGCAATCAAGCTCGCCCACCCGGCAGTCACATTCACGACCATTCCGGTCTTGATGCGGCCTCTGTTGGTTTGAACTGCGACGACCTTATTATTTTCGACTTCGATGTCCGTCACCTCAGTCATCTGATGGATGTGGACGCCACGCTCATCTGCGCCACGGGCATAGCCCCAGACCACGGCGTCGTGACGCATAATTCCACCTGGTGGGTGATAGAGCGCCCCCATCACTGGAAACCGGGGGTGATCTGTGATGTCCATAAAGGGAACCAGTTCTTTGATCTCCTGCGGTGTAATTACTGAGCTGTTAACCCCACGCAATTGATTGACCTCAGCTCGCCAACGCATTGTACGCAACGAGGCATCTGTGTGGGCTAATGTCAAGTGTCCACGCTGGGAGAACATCACATTGAAATCCAGCTCGTTGGCTAAATCTTCATACAGCTTGACGCTCTCATCGTAAAAGGAGACACCCTCTGGAGTCAGGTAGTTCGACCGCACAATTGCTGTATTCCGGCCACTCCCCCCAGAGCCAATGTAACGCTTATCGAGCACGGCAACATCGGTGATGTTATAGTGCTTTGCCAAATAATAGGCACAGGCCAAGCCGTGCACCCCACCCCCGACGATGACCACATCATAGCGATCCTTCATCTCACGGTCTTGCCACATGCGTGGCAGGGGCTTATGACCGTTTAGGCCTTGTCTTAATAACTTAATGGACATAAATTTCTTCCCCTTAATAATTAAGGCTTACTAATAATTGAGATTCGGGATTGGAGATTACATCATTACGAAAAATAATCTCCAATCTCCTTATACAAAGCATCTCTCTAATCTGAAAATAGCAACTTCTTTGTCTGCCACAATCTACTCAAGTAATATCTACTATTTTTACCAAAATGGTTTGATTGAGCCGACCCCATCATCAGCTTGGGTGGGGTAATAATCGTCATTTCGATGCCAACGGGTTCGATCACTTAAACGGCGGGCGGTCTGTTGACGTTGGGGGGATAGTGTGGAAGGGCGACGACGGGTTTGGGTGGGTTGTTGATAGCGATGACCGTGCCGAACTGCACCGGTCAGTCGCTCACGACTGCGGCCCCATTCACGGCGATCTTGTAATTCTCGATGAGCAGATCGGGCCTGGATTGAAGGTTGGTGTTGCCCAAAGGTGGGGCCGTGTCCAGTGAGTCGTTCGAGCCGAAATAGATCAATGTTGTAGCGACTTTCACCCCGTTCGGCCAAATCAGCCATCACCTCGCCAATGACACTGGCAAACTTAAAGCCGTGGCCAGAAAAACCAGCGGCATAGCTCACTTGCGGATAAACCGGGTGGGTATCAATGACAAAGTGCCCATCAGGGGTGTTGGTGAACATACAGGATTTGAGAGAGAGGGTTGGGCCACAGCCATCCGGGAAATAACGCGCCGCAAATTCCCGCAGCATATCTTCATCCTCGTCATAAGCTTCGCGGTCCACATTATCGGGATCAACCACTTCCTCAAAATGATGATACTTACCAAACTTAAAGCCTGGAATGTTAAAGGTCGGAAAGCCGTAGTAACGCCCCTGGTCGACCAAAAGATTAAAAACAGGAAAGCGATTCATTGTAAAAAGCTCAGGGCGCATCGGTTGCAGCCAAGCCAACACCTGTCGTTCCGGTACAGCCAAGCCTTTCAGCTGGTCAATCAGAACTGAGTCCCACGCGCCAGCCGTAACAATTAAACGATCAGCCTCGTACACATCTCGATTGGTGATGACACGAACTCCATCCCCAAGAGGTTGCCACTCCATCACTCGCTCACGCCCGTGAATCTCTGCACCCAAGGCCTGGGCCATCATTGTATAGGCGATGATGCAGCGTTCGGGGGCCAAAAAGCCGCCTTCTGGCTGAAAGACAGCCATCGACTCACGAGGCAAGCGATAGCCGGGGAATCGAGTGTTGACCTCTTCTCCGGTCAAAACTTCGTGGGGTAAATTGTGCTCAATGCAAGACTCCCACGAGCCTTTCAATACCCAACTGTCAGAGGGGCCAGCATCAATTGAGCCAGTGATATGCAACAGTCGCTCACCAGCCCGGCTCTCAGCCTCACGCCACAATTCATAAGCGCGTCGCAAGAGAAGGACATAGGAGGGGTGCTCGTAATAGGCCAACCGAATTATTCGGCTGTGGCCGTGTGAGGAGCCGAGATCGTGCGGAATATCAAATTGTTCGATGCCAAGCACGCGCTTACCTCGGCGAGCGAGTTCATAGCAGGTGGCACTGCCCATTCCACCGACGCCAACCACAATAGCGTTGTACCGTTTTGAAAGAACGTGCATAGCCTACTCCTCGTCCTTCGTGCCTTTTTTCCGGCGCGATGAGGCTGGCTTGTCGGAGCCATCAGCTGGGGGCGCATCCTCGGCGGGATCACGCGGCGGTGCACCAGCCGGAATCACCGGCTCTTTAGGCAATGCAGAAGATTTGGCCAACAGTTCATCATCCTTGGCCTTGGCCCGCATCCGAGACCCGGAAGGGTCAAAGAACGGCAGAGAAGCCACCTTCGCAGTGACCAAACGGCCATTGATGTCAACCACCAAGTTGGCTCCTGGCCACGAATACTCAACCCGCACATAGGCCACGGCTAATGTTTTGCCAACCGAATGGCCTCGGGCACTGAAGGTGATATGCCCTACTTCCTGCCCGCTCTGAACGGTCTCTTTGTAGGCATCTGCCTCACTACCGCTGAACATTTTTTCGCGGAATGAGGCCACGTCGGTAACGTTGTACACCCGATTCATCGCCGAGGCGGCCAACGGGCTATCCAAGACCAAGCCGACCCAACGCTCCTGCAAACCTTGGGCTTGAACCCGAAGTAGCGCCTCACGCCCCATAAATTCTCGTTTATCAAATCGAATCCAGCGATCAAGACCCACGTGGAATGGCGTATAATTCTCATTCACGTCATTGCCATACAAAACCAGCCCCTTCTCAAGTCGCAAGCTCTGCATCGCGCTCGCGCCATAGGGTTGAAGACCATGCTGGGCACCTGTCTGGAGCAAGTAATCCCACAAGCCTAAAGATTCTTCCGCTGGGGTGTAGAGTTCAAAGCCCAACTCGCCGGTATAACCCGAGCGGGACAAAATCAACTCGACTCCATTGATACGGGTCGGAATAAAACGGAAGAATTTGAGGGTGTCCAACTCGCCTTCTTCGATAACCGTTTTGAGAAAGGCGCGTGAACGGGGGCCTTGTACCACAGGCAAAGCAATCGCAGCGGTCATGTCCGTCACATAGGTGCTGGTGCCACGGGCATTTTCTGAAATCCACTGCATTGTTTTCTTGCGCGGCGTAGAGCTGGCCACCACCATAAAATGCTCATCGTGAAATTTATAAACCGTAACATCATCGACCACACCACCATCTTCATTACACATGGTGGTGTAACGAACTTGTCCCGGCTCTAAATCTCTTAGCTCATTCACGGCCAAATAGTTCAATAAGCGTTCAGCACCTGGCCCTTTGACATCAATCTCACCCATCGAGCTTAAATCTTGTAGGCCCATATTGGTCCGAACGTTAAAATGCTCCTCTACCGGCGAGGTGTAGGAGAGGGGGTACATATATTCGCCCCCGCCCTTCACCAATTGGCGGGCGGAGCGTAAATGAAAATCGTAAAATGGGCTTCTGCGTTCTGTCATGTTTGTAAAAATAATCCTTATATTGCAAACGGCATTTTAGCCGTCAAGAATTTTGTATTGAAAACAAGTTTCAAGGTAGCAATGTCGCAGAGTAGCAGGGTACCAACCTTGCGACTTTGTCACCTTGTTACCCTGCTACCTTGCTACTCTTCAACTTTTACTCAAAGTCACCCATTGAGGCCTGATGTTCAGCCTTAAATGCGGCGATAATGGCTTGGGTAACCTCTGCCTCAAGGGGCTGCCAAGAGGCATCTGGCATCTTTTTTAAGACGAGCAAGGGGCCTTCGGTTTGATGCAGCAGATAGGTTTGAGATTCCCAATCAAATTCCCAAGATCGACGCCGAAAGCCTTGCATATCAACCATTTCTGGTTGCGAACGAATTGCCATAATCAGTACATCAGGGTTAGCCTGAAGCTCCTCAAAAGCATAATATCTCCCAATTCCGCATTTGCGAAGGAGTAAATGGTAATTCGTAAATAGTAATTGTATAAGCGAAGCGACAGTTACTATTTACTTTAGTAAAGCCACTCACTAATTACCCTTCCACTCAGTCCGTGGTTGTCCAGCCTGAATTTCAGCACGACGATATTCAACAAACGCCTTAAGCTCGTCAGCAACCGCTTCATCCAAGGCAGGTGCTTCATACTCCTTCAACAGCCGTTTCCACACTGTATTGGCTTTTTTGTAGGTATCCTCGCTACCTTCTTCGACCCACTTTTCATAGTTGTCCATATTGAACACTTTGTGCTGGTAGAACGCTGTATCATAATGCCGCATGGTGTGGGCCGCACCAAGGAAGTGGTTGCCTGGCCCAACTTCATCAAAGGCATCCCAAGCAAAGTCTTCATCTGTCATCCCGATACCTTTAACGAACTTGCCCATCATCCCCAACATTTCGGAGTCGAGGATTAGCTTTTCATAGCCACTGACCAAACCACCTTCCAGCCAACCGGCTGAGTGCAAGACAAAATTGGTGTGGGCTTGAACAGTCGGCCAGATGGTGCTGGCTGACTCATAGCCGGATTGGGCGTCGGGAATGCGGGAGGCGGTGTAATTACCACCAGAGCGGAAGGGCAGGTTGTAATAACGAGCCATCTGCGCCCCACCGTACAAGGCCAGGGCATTCTCCGGGGTACCAAAACAGGGGGCGCCACTCTTCATATCGATGTTAGCCAAAAATTGGCCATAAATTGTCGGTGCGCCAGCGTTCAGCATCTGAGCGTAGCAAATGCCAAACAATACCTCCGCATTTTGTTGCGCCAGCGTAGCCGCCAGGGTACTTGGCGACATCGCCCCAACCACAATAAAGGACGAAATCATGGTCGCTTGACGCGCCTCAGCGTACACCTGTAAAGCCCCTAACATTCGATCATCATAGCGAAGCGGACTGGAGACATTAATCAAGGAGACCGTGGCCGGATTTTGGCGAATGGTATCTGCCCCATATAAAATCTCAGACATCGTGACCGTGTCACGAGCGTTATCTGCTGAGGTAACACTGCCCATATAAGCTTTGTCGCTGTAGAGAATGTGGGACAACACCATGTCCAAATGACGCTCATTCACGTGAATATCGTTTGGTTCAACGACGGTCCCCCCAGATGAATGCAACTCAGGGATCATATATATGAGGCGAACAAAATTTTGGAAATCTTCCAAGGTGCCTTCACGTCGCCCACGATCTAAATCTGCCACAAAAGGAGGGCCATACACGGGTGCAAAGACGATATTATCGCCGCCAATGGTCAAATTATTGGCTGAATTTCGAGCAATTTGGGTAAAGGTTGAAGGCACTTGTTTAACAAAATGCATTAGGGTATCTTCATCGATCCAAACCATATCCCCATCAACCTTGGCCCCGTTTTGGCGAAAGGTTTCGACGGCTTCGGGGTAATCGATGATCAAGATACCTGTGTCTTTTAACAAACGCATGGAAGCTTGATGAATTTTCTCAGCACCAGCTTCGGTCATCACTTCAGTAACCGGGAAGTTGTTGACTAGGGGCTGAACGGCCTTGGCAGCCTGGGTAGCTGCTTCTCGTCCTCCGCGACGTTCGCGGCGGCGACCACGACGCTCTCGTGTACTCATCGGTTTTTCTCCATCAGATCATAAATATAAAAAATTAGGACAGATCTATTACAGCATTGAGACGAATTCATCCTGGAATCCGACAACATGCGATCGCATAATCTCCTCAGCCCGATCAGCATCACGGGACTTTAAAGCCTCAATAATCTCAAGATGCTCGTTAAGGGACTCTCCTAAACGATCAACTTTGTGCAAAGAGACATGCCATAAACGGAGGACATGGGTATATAATTGATCTAGTGTTTCGGCCAAAAATTCATTGTGTGCGGCCCTGGCCAACAATCGATGGGCCGCAATGTCTAGTTGAATGAGTTGCCTGTAATCGCCTGACTTAACCACAGTATCAGCACCTTCAAAATGCTTTTCCATTTCAACGATCTGATCTGGTGTCGCCCGCTCAGCAGCCAGTCGAGCCATAGATGTCTCCAGAACCAAACGTAATTCAAAAATCTTCTGGAGATCACTCATATTGAGATCAGCGACAATGGTGCCCCGGCGGGGTAAAATTACGATCAAATTTTCGAAGGCTAGCCGTTGGAGCGCCTCACGGATAGGAGTTCGGCCCAGGCCAAGCTCAGCCATCAACTCAGACTCATTTAATAAGCTGGCTGGCGGCAATTCTAGCGTAACAATTTTTTCTTTTAGAATACGATAAGCGGCTTCACTTTGAGATGAACTTTTACTACGGCGCTGTTGTGAAGCGGTAATCAACGTTGACGGTAACATACCCAAAACAACCCTTTTAAGGAGATTAGAGAGCCACTTCGTTTAAGGAGATTGGAGATTATTACATCAAAAATCAGCTTAAATCTCTACGCTCTAATTTCCTCAACAATTAGAAAAATATCTTAAATTTACACTAAGGTACAACAAGCCAATATCATACAATCAAAATTGATATATCAGTTATATATAAAAAGTCGTCACATTATATTAAAAATTTTTTTGGAGTCAAACTTGATATATAAGAAAGCAATAGGGTTAACGTAGCAAGATATCAAATTGAGATAAGGGCATCTTACCCCTCACGGCATCATCCCTTATCCTTGCTATTTTTTACGTTTTTGCATTATAGTGCGCCTATGAAATTGTACGCAATCAGCGACTTACATCTCGCTCAAAAAGCCAATCGACAGGCTTTAAAGGCATTACCAAAATATCCCGACGATTGGCTGATTGTGGCCGGTGATGTTGGGGAAACCGAAGCGGACTTGCATTTCGCGCTTTCAGAGTTAGGCCAACGGTTTGCCAAGTTGTTGTGGGTGCCAGGCAATCACGATTTGTGGACGATTAAGGATGATGGATTACGGGGTGCGGCTAAGTACCAACAGTTGGTTAAAATCTGTCGCGAGTATGATGTATTAACTCCGGAAGACCCGTATGTTCTCTGGCCGGGGAGCGAAGCAACCTATATCCTGGCCCCACTCTTTTTGCTGTATGACTATAGTTTCCGGCCTGATCATGTGTCTGCTGAAAATGCCTTGCAGTGGGCAATGGAGACAAACATCATGTGCGCAGACGAGGCCTATCTGCACCCCCATCCATACCCCTCTCGCTCAGCCTGGTGTGCCGCTCGATGCAACTACACTGAAGCCCGGCTCAAAGAGATTGCCGACCAAGGTTCGTTAATTCTCATCAACCATTTCCCTCTCCGGCAAGAAAATCTAGTCCGGCTGACTCGTATTCCTCGTTTTTCGTTATGGTGTGGGACCCGTCGCACTCAAGATTGGCACACCCGCTTCCCCGTCTCAGTGGTTGTCCACGGTCATCTACACATTCGTGCGACAGATTATTTCGATGGCGTTCGATTTGAAGAAGTCTCGCTCGGCTACACCCGGCAATGGAATCAAAGCAAAGGGCTACAACATTATTTGCGCGAAATTTTGCCGAGACAGGGTGATGATTGAAAGATCATAGAGGTTGTTAGAGCATAAACACATCAAAAGGAAAAAATGCAATACCTAGCTAAAAACGACCAGAATGGCTCGCATTTTAGTCTGCCCAGCGTTGCTCAGTCGATGAGGTGTATTCGCTTCAAACGTAATGCTATCCCCAACTGACATGACACAACTTTCAAAGCCTAACTCCAAAAAAAGCTCACCCTCAAGAATGACAATAAATTTACGCCCTGCGTGATGGGACATTTTGTCGCCTGATCGTGCGCCAACTTCATAATTTATAAACAAAAACTCGGCCTTTTCACCAGGCTGAGGGGTGAGACGTTCCAGGCTGACACCACCCTGTAGGGTAACCTTGGGTCGTTTGGTTGCTCGAATAATCGGCCCAGCGTTTGCCTCATCCTGATCAAATGGAAAATGGGGTTGACCATTGCGAGACCCTCTTTGTACATTCCACAACTTACTAGCAGTCATTGTCTCAAGGTTCACATCTGGCGTTTGAGGAGAAATAGAGGCAGCTTCGACTTTGTCTTCAGTCGACGAAAAGAAGTCTTGAATTGGCAATGATAGGGCGTTAGCAATACTGCTCAAGGAGCGAAAAGATGGGTTTGTCTTGCCAGTCTCAATTTTACTCAACAAACTCACGCTAAGATTAGCTTTATCGGCAAGCGCTTGCAAACTTAATTTTTGATTTTTTCGTTCTGTTCTAAGCCTTTGCCCAACATCTATGTGATTTTCAACTGAACCATTACTCACAGTTAATACACCTTTATTATAAATTGATATTGAGACAAATTATATCATAATTCAATTGATTTTACCATTATTCAAATTTATTTTTTCGGCCCATCATCAAACTTTAATGACTCCACATAAATTTGACAAATAATCAAATTTATAGTAATTTCCAGATGAATTATTCAATATAATGAACAAACTACAGTTATTATGTGTAAAAATGTCGACCAAAATAGATAAGACAAACCATCACACTTGGTCAGCTTTGCAAGAGACAACCTTTCGCTGGCTCTGGATTGCGACAGTCATCTCAAATATCGGAACCTGGATTCATGAAGTCGGTGCGGCCTGGCTCATGACGTCTCTAGCACCATCCCCCTTGATGGTGGCTTTAGTCCAAGTCGCAACCACGGCCCCTTTCTTTGTGTTCGCACTACCAGCTGGTGCCTTAGCCGATCTGATTGATCGACGCAGGTTACTGTTACTTGCTCAAGGGTGGTCAGCCCTCATGACCTTTATCTTGGCCGTGATCAGTCTGACCGAGCATACAACTGCTCCCCTGCTGCTCATTTTGACCTTTGCCTTGGGTATTGGAACCACGCTGACTATGCCAGCCTGGCAGGCCATTGTGCCAGAGGTAATTTCTAAGCCGCGCTTATCTTCAGCCGTAACTCTCAACAGCATGTCAATCAACATCGCACGGGCCCTTGGTCCAGCCATCGGCGGTTTAATTGTGGCAGCCGCTGGGCCGTGGGCAGCCTTTGCCCTCAATACTATCACCTTTACCGTAGTTTTGGTTGTATTATGGCGTTGGCGACGCGAGGTATTGATGGAGGCACTTCCGCCTGAGGATTTCTTTGACGCGATGCGGTTGGGGGTGCAGTATGTGGTGTACTCGAAAGAAGTCAAAGCCGTTCTGGCGCGAGCTGTTGCCTTTATCTTTCCGGCCAGCGCTTTGTGGAGCTTATTGCCACTGTTTGCTAAACAACAGTTAGGATTATCTGCCTCTGGCTATGGCGGACTCTTGGGGCTGATCGGCCTCGGGGCTGTGGGGACCGCCTTGATAATTGGCAGAATTCGACAGCGGTTAAAACCAAACAGACTTATTCTTATCGCCAGCTTAATTTTTGCGAGTATTATGGTAGCGCTATCGATGCTGAATTTGTCAGGATGGGTCGCTCTACTCATGCCGCCTGTGGGGTTGGCCTGGTTGACTGTGTTATCTAGCCTCAACTATTCCGCCCAAACCGTTGTACCTAATTGGGTGAGAGCACGGGCGTTGTCTATCTATCTGCTGATCTTTTTTGGGAGTATGTCACTTGGAGCATTGGCTTGGGGTATCGCGGCCAATATAGTTGGCATACCTGCCACCTTTCTTGCGGCAGCAATATGTCTCGCCATTGGTATCGTACTGGCAATACGTTTCCCACTGATAGATAGTAGCGAATTAGACTTAACCCCCTCTGGGCATTGGATGTTGCCGAGTGTTGCCTGGGAAATAAAACAAGATCAAGGGCCAGTGATCATCACCATTGAATACAAAATTGCGGTTGACAAACAACCACAATTTTTAGCAAACACCCCATACCTCCGCTCAATGCGTTTACGTGAGGGGGCGTATCGTTGGAATTTGGTTAAAGATATTGAAGACGATACCCGCTTGATTGAGACGTACACGGTTGGCTCCTGGCTTCAGCATCTACGCCAGCATGAACGGGTCACTGAAATGGATCGAAAAATACAGGAAACGATTAAGATGTTTCAAACCTCAGCAAACTTCCCAATCGTTTCCCATTTCATAGCCGTTCATCCAGACAAAACCCAAGCATCAGTTTCCAAAAGAAGCGTGTCAATTAAGCGAGGTTAAAAATTCAAACGACCGCCGGGCGCCAGTATCGGCATCAGGCAATGGCATAAACTCACCAGACACAAATCCATTGTAGCCCGTATCAAACAGTGTCTCCAACAACCGAGCAAAATCAAGATGACCTGCTCCCGGATACCAACGATTTGAGTCGGCCACGTGAAAGTGAAAGATACGGTCGCCACAGCGGCGAATACTCTCTTCCATTTGGGGTTCTTCGATATTCATATGAAACGTATCTAGCAGCAAGCCAAAATTATCCGCACCGACCCGTTCGATCAGATCTAAACCATCAGCCACGGTGTGGATCAGGTCAGTTTCGTATCGATTCAGCGTCTCTAAAGCGTAACGAACCCCGTAAGGGGCTGCAGCCGCAGCACATTCTTGTAAGGCCTCAACCAAATAGGCCATCGATTGTTGGTGCGACTGCCCAGCAGGGCTTATACCTCGAATGAGCCCCAGAATCACCACTGCGTCCAGTTGAGCGGCTAGCGGAATATGACTCTTGATGCGCTCAATAGCCGCTCGGCGAATATCAGGCTTGTCGCTGGTGAATGATAAGCCCTCCTCCCCCCAAGCTTGGCCGGTACCAATCGCCGGAACCACCAAGTTATGCTGGGCAATCACCGCTTTAAGCGCATCCACATCCACCAGTTTGGGATCGCGGATCGCTAACTCGACGCCGTCATAGCCATAACCAGCAATCTTGGCTACATTGTTTTCAAAATCACCTTTGAAGGCCACCGCCTCAAACTGGGCGGCGTGGGTTGATAGGACAATTGACAATTTCATACGCTGTTGACCTCCGTATTATATTGAATATACCAACCAGCTTGATAACGAGGTAGACGGGTCTCAACTCGTTTTGACCAGGGCGTAGCGTACGTGTTGGCCGCCTCAGTTAACTGTTGCGTCCGCTCCACAGCCGTGCGCGTTAGAAACTGGTCACGAACAACCTCATCGGCCGTTTCCAGCGCTTCTCTCCAAATCGCTCGGCCAGCAACAAAGCCACTGGCCCCATTTTGGCAGGCAATCTCAACCTGTTGTAGGAATGTGGTAAAATCGACTCCAGCACTCAAGATCACCCAGGGAATGCCCGCGCTAATCGCGGACAGTTGGCGACAGTAACCCGCCATAAGTCTGGTATCCGTCTCGAAGTTAGCATCCGTCGGAAATTCAGCTTTGAGCAGATCGACGCCCAATGGAATTAAGCGTTGGGCCGACCGTAAAACGATATCCGGCCTTTTTGCCGCAAACTCCGCGCTATTCTTTTCCAGATTTGGCTCAAGAGGATAGCAAATCGGCTCCAGCATCAGTGGAATGTCATAGGTCCGACACTCTTCAGCGATTTGGCAGACAATCGCCTCCTGATCTGCGGCAGTGGGTGCATCGGGGTGATAAAAGAGGAGTAACTTGACCGCAGCACCCCCCATCTGCTTGATAGCCGCCACACTCCAGTCCGCCAAAAGCGTTGTGACCCGACCAGCACTCTCACCGCTGTAGCCAGACTTCTCCCGTCCCACGGCAAAGGCCACATGCCGTGGCAAAACACCACTAGCAATAACTGGTCCAGCACTATACTCAGGATCAAGCAGAACCGCACTAGCATGAGGAGCTAACGCCTTAGCAATTTCTATTTTTACTGCCGCTACAGTTTCCCAGGCTGCTTCTTCAACCGCTAAGGTCTGACTCAGCGTATCAACCAGCACATCTCGATGATCAAAGGCTGTCACGGTAAAGATGCCAGCCTCATTACTAAGCTGTTGAAAGCAGCGTATCTTTCCTAATGAAAGAGGTTTCATAACAATTCATCCCTCTCCTAAAAATAAAATATTCGGTGTTCGGTAGATCAGCAAAAAAACTGAATATCAAACATTAGCCCCCCTCAGCCCCCTCAAAGGTGCCCTTCCAAAGGAAGGGGGGAATCCAGAGATTTGCTTCCCCCTCTGGGGGACCGAGAGGGCTAATACCCGCCATAATTCAAGCTCAATTTTATCTTTAAACTGCGGTCTCACTTAGAACTTAACAGCCCTGCCTCTCTGGGGGGGTAGGGGGGCACTACCGAATTAATTTATAAATCTCAATCAATCGCTTCGTTATAAAATCAACAAATTAAAACTGACGGCTCCACTCTTTAGGCCAACGTTCAACAACAACTTTTGTCTGGGTGTAGAACTCAACCCCGTGCGCCCCTTGACCGTGTAAATCACCAAAGAAGCT
This sequence comes from Phycisphaerae bacterium, assembly GCA_028285035.1. The sequence goes on along the minus strand of JANQQF010000012.1, from coordinate 2,094 downwards.
CTCATTCCATCCACTGAAGGGGAAAAAGGCCATGGGTGCGGCCACGCCGATATTGATGCCAACATTGCCCGCATCGGCCTCATATCGGAATTGGCGAGCGGTAGCCCCGCTACTGGTAAAAATACAGGCCATATTGCCATAAGCTCGATCATTGACCATCTGAATGGCCTCTTCTACAGTTGAGGCTCTCATCACACTTAAGACTGGGCCAAAAATCTCAGTGTGGGCAATTTCGCTCTGAGGTGACACTCGATCAAGTATGGTAGGATGGATAAAGTAACCGTCTTCATAGCCACTCACAGCTTTTTGGCGCCCATCAACCAGCAATTCAGCTCCATTACCTGCACCTTTAGCAATGAGCGACTCGATCCGTTCTTGGCTATCTTTGCCGATAACCGGGCCCATCTGAACCCCGTCATCAAGACCGTAACCAACCTTGCGACTGGTTGCAGTTTCAGCCATCATTTCGATAAAGCTGTTCTGGGCCTCACCAACGGCAACTGCGACAGAAGCAGCCAGACAACGTTGACCTGCACAACCAAAAGCGGAGTCGGCCATGATGCGGGTAGTCATCTCCATATCAGCGTCGGGCATAATCACGACCGGATTTTTGGCCCCGCCTTGACATTGAGCACGTTTGCCGTTGGCTGCGGCTCGGCTATAAATGTATTTGGCAACTGGGGTTGAGCCGACAAAGCTGATGGCTCGCACAGCCGGGTGGTCTAACAAAGCATCAACTGTTTCTTTGCCCCCATTGACCAATTGCACCACACCGGCTGGGAAACCAGCCTGCTCGATTAACTCAAACAGTTTTTGGCTGGCCATTGGCACTTTTTCGCTGGGCTTTAGGATAAAGCAGTTGCCAGTGGCAACGGCATAAGGTAAAAACCAGAGTGGAATCATGGCCGGAAAGTTGAATGGGGTAATTGCCGCAACCACGCCCAGCGGTTGGCGGATCATATGCTCATCGATACCTCGGGCAATGTCTTCATTGTTGTACCCCTGCATTAACGTCGGGATGCCACAAGAAACCTCAACGTTTTCGATCCCCCGCTGTATCTCCCCCAGACTTTCTTTATAGGTTTTGCCGCATTCATTGGTGATAATCCGGGCCAATTCATCTTTCTGCTCATCAAGCAACGCTTTTAGCTTAAAAAGATATTGGATACGCTCAAGAGCTGGGGTTCGTCGCCACTCGACAAAGGCTTTTTGCCCAATCTCCACCGCAACATCAACATCTTGCCCTTTAGTGAGCGGAACTTGGCTAATCGCCTGAGCGGTAGCTGGATTGATGACATCAAGATAGTCATTCGCTGTAGGCTGTTGCCATTGCCCATCAACATAATTAAGTAATTGTTTTACCGTCATAGAGATTTTCCTTCATTCGTACAAAGTAATATTGAATAAATATAGCGATCCTACTGACCCGGGCCTGGAAAACTAAACAAAAATCCTTGTTCCATGGACCATTTTGAAAAGTTTAGAAAGTTATGTCTGGGTCAGTAAATCATTTGTAAGACCCACAAGGAGAAATACCTTGCAGGTCGTGCGCAGACCTTGTAAATTTTGAAAACCTACAAGGCCTGGTTCGCACGGCTTATTTAGGGTTGCTATAGATCTGGGTCAGTAACTCCCAACACTCAAGACTCAAATTTACCAAGCGGGTTTTGGGTGGACCAGTTCAGATACACCATCAAACTCATCAAGTGGATAAACAAAGTTGAGTTCGCCATCCTGCCATTGGGTCATCAAGAAAGGCTTATTCACCGGCAAGCCGCGCTCATCCCAGCTAAAGGGACCCAGAATGGTTTGAACCAGATCGGTCTCGGTTCGCGCCGCCAGCCAATCACGAAGTGCAGCATTGTCTGTGGTGCCAGCGCCTTCAACAGCCTGGATCATCCCTTGGCACAACGCGAAAGGAATAGCCACGTCTTCGTCCGGGTCAATACCATATTTGCCGCTGTAGGCTGCAACAAAGTCTTGATTGGTAAAGGGCTCACCAGCGATGGTTCCTTCCCACGGTGCCAGCGGGTGCCAGGCGGCGTGGATCATAACCCCATTAGAAGCATCACCAACACCCTCAAGATACTCAGA
>JANQQF010000010.1 GCA_028285035.1 Phycisphaerae bacterium | reverse complement strand
GAGGATTTACCAAAGATTTTCATTCGATTCATCCCTCAATTTGCTGTTAAATCAGGGTAGTCTGATATGATTACTTATTTAGGAACAACTCTATTTAATAATGACCCATAACCAATGACGAGTACCTCCTTAAATAAATAATCACAATTTCCTCTGAAAATAGAGTAACACAGGCTTCTAGCCTGTCCGTTCGCAGGCAGGGATGCCTACGATACATTTTCATGCTTCGATGTCGAAATGTGTTTCTGTATCAATCCCTAAAAATCCCCTAATCCTAGCCCAATGCCCCATCTTGTCCCGCTCTGGTGACAAAGCTGTCCCGCTCTGGTGACAGACAAACCCCTCTCTTTTTGTCATAATGGTCCTCAATGATCGAACGGAAAATAGTAAAGGTGAACATTCGGAGGCGGTAAATAGTAATTGGTAAATGGTAATTACGTAAGCGCCAGCGACAATTACCATTTACTATTTACCAATTACCATACCCCAGACGTTTAAATTATCTAATGACCGTTCTTGAATAACTCACATCAATCTCTTATTACCTAACAAACGGAGGACTTCTTATGAAACATTCAAAATCAATACGCTTCTACCTGATCTTAGCCTTGCTGCTTATCCCAGTCTTAGCCTGTAATCTGAACATTAGTGTTGATGGTGATCCTGTACCGATGCCCGATGAGTCGACGATTAACGAGATCCAATCTCAACAAACAAATACAACTGATACCACAACCTCAACGGAGAGTACACAAAGTGAAACCACCACAACCGATAACTCTGGAACAACCGCCACTTCAGGTGAAACGACCACTACTGAAGATACTAGCACGACCTCTACAACAGAGGAAACAAGCTCAGAAACAACTTCAACCGACGGAACGTCATCTACCGCTACCTCTGAAGAAAGCTCGTCAACCTCAAGCACTTCTTCCGATAGTTCGTCCTCTAGCGAATCAAGCTCGGAGGAGGCATCATCAGATGATGACGACGATGACGATGATATCGATATCGATGAAGAGGATGTCATCCAAGCTGCGGAAACAGCGGGTGACGCTGCAACGACCGCAGCGACCGTCGTACCAACCCCTGATCCAAGTCAAGTTGATCCCGCCCCAGCTCCAGCTCAGCAACCCGCGCCAGCCCAACAGCCTGCCCCTGCGCAGCAACCGGCCCAACAACCAGCCCAGCAGCCAGCCCAACAGCCCGCTCAACAACCGGCGCAACAGCCAGCCCAGCAACCTGCCCAACAACCTGCTCAGCAACCAGCACCAGGTGGCGGTGGTCCAAAGGGGCCTTAAATCATAATTTAACACAAAATGAGGGATTGAGTTTGATCCCTCATTTCACCAAAATTAACAACTGTTTGATAGGAGACACGACAATGGAAACGACAGAAGCAATTTACAATCACTTACTCAATCTGCGCCAGACCCGCCTCAATGGCGATGATAATTTAACCGCGACCATTCAAATGATTTTGACAGGTCAGGGTGGTGGAAAATTTATTTTGCATATCGAAAATGGCCGAATTACGGTCGAGGGGGGGCGAGTTCCAAATCCGGATGTAACAGTCACGATGTCAGATGAGGCCTACCTTTCCGTCATCAATGGCGAAGGTGATCCCATGAAAATGACAATGCTTGGACAAATTGGTGTTGAGGGTGATCGACTATTGGCGATGCGGCTGGAGTCGGCATTGTTTAGAAAATAGTATCGGATTTACGATTGTTGATTTACGATTTATGACAAAAATATCAGAACGTTTATCTGCTAAGCGTTCCGCTTTTTGCAGTAGAATCTGTTCTGTAAAGGATTGGTCACCCTTACTATTCCCAGAGACTGAGTAATTGTGGGAAACATTTCAAAAGCTGAGGACTTTAAATCACTAAATGTTTCTGGCTCCCCTGCTAATTTGGGACCGATATCTGCAGTTACAATCTGAGTTTTGTTAAATACATCGTCATCAAAATCAAATTTTCTAACAAGCTCTCCAGATTGATAGTATTCAAATTCAAAAGAGTCGTCGATGTCCCCAATTGAATTTCGAAAGATATCATAATGCTTACTCAACTCGGTAATTGCTTTGGCCGTCTTAGAGCTGTGCCAAAGGGTATAGCCAAAATCATCTGCAATGTGTGTCCATTCGGAATCGTTTGCAAAAACGATATGTGGACTGGGGAATGGAAGTGGAGGAGAGGCTTGATGATAGTCTGTTAATCCAAACAGTTCCATGAAATCTTGGTCCGAAATCGCATTATTACATCGAATATAGATCATAAATGGTGTGTGCAACTTACCCCACTTAAAAAGGGATAATATTTGTGAAGAGGCCTATTTTTGCCAGTATTGTCAGGTATATCTTGTTTGTTCAATTTTCTCTGCCTTGAATGTCTAACTTGGATTTTCGTAAATCGTAAATCTGAAATCGTAAATCCCAAAGACATTTTACCCAAACGACTGATAATTCTCCAGCCACCATCGGGCAATATCAATGCGGCGCATAAACTTGACGCCCGGTTTGTTGAGCGCATACTCGATGAAATCCCGCAGAGCTGCCGCGCGAGCGGGTTGACCCATCAGGCGGGCGTGGAGGCCGATGGACATCATCTTGGGATAGGTTTCGCCCTCCTCCCACAAATAGTCTAGCCCTTGGCGACAGGTCTCAAAAAAGTCGCTGGGTTGACTAAAGCCTTGGGCCATCACAAAACGAGTGTCATTGTAAAGCTTGGTGTAGGGAATAACTAAATGCGACTGGCCTTTGACCTCAACAAAGTAAGGAAGATCATCGCTATAAGAGTCGGAGTCGTACACAAACCCACCTTCCTCCACGAGTAACTCACGGGTGTTGACACTGGGACCATAACGACTGTTCCAGCCAAGCGGTCGTTGCCCCGTCAATCGCTCAATATCGCCCACGGCCTTGGCAATTTCCTCTCGTTCCTCCTTGCGGCTCATTAGCCAAAGCTCCGACCATCGCCAACCGTGGGCACAGGCTTCGTGTCCAGCCGTAGCTAACCACTCAGCCACGGCTGGATTGCGAATGAGGGCGACGGCACAGGCGAAAAATGTCACCTTTAAATCATATCGATCAAACAATCGAAGTAATCGCCACACCCCGGCTCGGCTGCCATACTCATAAACCGACTCGGCCACCAAATCCCGATATTGGGCTGGCATCGGCTCCAGATTGTATTCGGTGAATCCCTCATTGCGTTGATCGCCAGTAGGCAGGGTGAACTCCGCTCCCTCTTCATAGTTGAGCACTAAATTGACCACGACCCGCGCCCCATCAGGCCAGCGCACCCTGGGCGGATTTGGCCCATAGCCGATTAAGTCGCGTGTTCCGCCGGGTATGTTTTGGTCTTGCCACTCGATCATTATGCAATCTCCGTGTTAGTCTTTGGAAGTAATTAGTAAATGGTAAATTGGTGATTTTGGATTAATAATCATTTACTGACTACCATTTACTAAATCAACGCGGTGATCCTGTCGTAATCCGCAAATCCTCGCCAGTCACCCCTCTTGCCGACTCCTGTGTCAAATAATAAACCAAGTCGGCAATCTCTTCAGGTTGGATCAATCGTTTTTGGGGTGAATGTTCGATGGCCGCCTGCCACTTTTCATCGAAGGTGATGTTGTGCTGCTCGGCGTGATGTTGGACGAAGAGATGGCGGGATGGCGTCTCCACAGCGGAGGGGCTGATCATATTGGTGGTGATATTTTTATCGGCTACCTCTAAAGCTAGGGTGCGAGTTAGGCCCAACAAGCCGTGCTTAGCGGCGGCGTAGGCGCTGTAATCAGGGAAGCCCATTGTGGCAGCGGTCGAGCCGATGTTGATGACGCGGCCCCAGCCGTTTTCAATCAAATGAGGCAGCGCAACCTGAATGCATTGAAAGGCCCCAATCAGATTAACGTCAATCACCCGTCGCCAACTATCGATGGGGTGATTGAGAATAGGGTGCACGGTCGAGGTGGCTGCGCAATTGACCAGAATGTCGATTCGATCAAATCGTTCAAGCGTTTCATGCACCAGTCGCTCAATGTCGGGCAGTTGCGTAACATCCCCCGCTACAGCCAAACAATCGCCCGGTCCAGCCGCTTCGATTTGTCGTCGAGCCGCTTCCAATTCATCCGAGGGTGGAAAATGCCGCACCTCTTGCGCGTGGAGCGTCACTTCTTCTTGAATAAGTGAAAAAATGACAGTGTGTGCCCCAGCTTGAGCCAATCGTTCGGTAATTGCTAGGCCAATCCCACTGCCACCACCAGTGATGATGGCTACTCGGTTTTGTAAGGTGTAATTATCTGTCATATTGGTGTCAACTGTGAAGGAATTTTGCCCTAGTGTAACACGACTTCTGGTAAATCAAGAACCTTCTTCAGTCATTTCAACCTTCCAATCTTCCATCCTTCCATTCACCCAAATTCCCAGGTTGACAATTCCCACACCGCCCACTATGCTGGGACAAAATTTTAGGAGGAAGCGTATGCTTATTGCAGATGCACATCTTGATTTGGGATTAAATGCTGTTTTTGGTAATCGGAATTTATTGTGGACAGCCCACTCCATTCGAACGGCGGAAACGGGCCAGCCGTTTCAATGGAGTGGCAACGGGACCGTCGCCTTGCCGGATATGCGACGCGGGCGAATGGCTTTGTCGTTTGTGACATTGCTGGCCCGCTCCACCGGGCGACCGGCTGCTCATATCGATTTTGACTCGCCCGAGCAAGCTTACGCTGTTGCCCAGGCCCATTTGGCTTATTACCGAGCTTTGGAAGCAGGTGACCATTGCCGGATTATTACAACCGCAGACCAACTCAATCAACATATGGCTGAGTGGGAGGCTTGGGATCAAAATCAGCCTGAATTAACTGAGGATACCCCCCCTCTCGGCTTTGTGATTTTGATGGAAAGTGCCGACCCGATCGTTCGTCCGGAGGATGTGCCGCAGTGGTTTGAGCAGGGGCTTCGGATTGTTGGCCCAGCCCATTATGGTCCCGGTCGTTATGCCGGTGGGACGGGTACTGAGAAAGGCTTGACAGCGATAGGTCGGGCGTTATTAACTGAAATGGCAAAGGTTGGAATGACATTAGATGTGACTCATTTGACGGATCAAGCGTTGGAGCAAGCTCTCGATCTATTTGATGGTCCAATGTTGGCCAGTCATAGCAATTGTCGAACATTGGTGCCCCACCAGCGGCAATTAACCGATGCACAAATCAAATTACTTGCCGGGCGTAAGGCTGTGATTGGGGTGGTGCTTGATTGCTGGATGTTGGAGGTGGGCTGGTGTTTTGACAAAGGCTCATCCAATGCTCACCTGACCCTGGCGACAGTTTGTGATCACATTGATCATATTTGCCAATTGACGGGAACGCATGAACTCGTTGGCATTGGCAGTGATTTGGATGGGGGCTTTGGCCGAGAGGAGTCGCCGAGTGACTTGGATACGATTGCCGATTTGCAGAAAATTGGGGGCATTTTGTCGACGCGTGGCTATGGAGATGAGGCAATTCAGGACATTATGTATCGAAATTGGATGCGATTTATGCAAGCAGTGTTGTGATTGGGTGTATTTTTGTTTAGGGGCAAGCGAGGATTTTTTGCCAACCCGCCCCCTTCGATACGGCTGCCGCTACGCTCTAGCCTACTCAGGATGCTACCCCCATAATTTTGCCCTATCACTGAATGGCACTCGTTGTGATTTTGATGGACGTATGAATTGTGATTTTGGATGTATTAATGAAGGGACACGATTTTCCTATAGCTATCTCTGGTGGAGGACGCTATACTAAGACCATCCCTTAAAAATATTAACCAGGAGATAGTTGATGGCCTGGCAGCCAACAAAATATTTATGGCAGTGGCAACTTAAAAGTTCGATCGAAGATCTGTGGCCGTATGTGGCGGATACAGAGCGTTTTAATCAAGCCACAAAGTTGCCATCAATTGACTTTAAAGAGGAGCCAGTTGAGACCGGCGGGAGTCGTAAACTCGCTCAGACTAGCAAGTTTGGCATTGTGGTGAAGTATGAAGATCATCCCTTTGAATGGATTCAAGAGCAGCGATTTACAAACGTCCGGGAGTTTGAGCAGGGGCCAGTCACGCGAACCTACGCCGAGCTGACCTTGGAGCCAAATGAAGCTGGCACGATGCTCAATTACTATGTTGAGGTCACCCCGGCAAACTTAATTGGCTATTTAGGCATTCCCTATCAGTTTGGCTGGGAGATGCGCCGTAGTTTCGAGAAGGTTTTCCGACAAATTGACACTGCTTTGCAAAAACGGGTCGATCAGCCGTTTGACCTGCAGAAAACGGGCTTCCATCGGCTGGCTACAACCCGACTGGCAGATCTTACGCGAAAATTGGCTGAAGAGGGACACCAACTCCGCTGGGTGCAGAAGTTGGGGGATTTGCTACTCTCCGAAGCCGACTTGAATTTGACGCGGATTCGCCCTTATGTTTTGGCTGATCAATGGCAGGCCTCTCGTCGCGATATTCTGGAAATGTTTCTCTCCGCAGCCAAGCTCAGTATCCTGAATATGCGCTGGGATTTGATGTGCCCGTTGTGTCGAGGCGCAAAGTTCACCTCCGAGTCGCTCGATGGAGTGGTCAAGGGCGTGCACTGCCCTTCCTGCAACATCGATTTTGATGCCAATTTCTCCGAAAATGTTGAACTCACCTTCATCCCCCATCCTCAAATCCGATCTATCTCAGATAATTCTTACTGTATTGGTGGTCCGATGGTGACCCCTCATATTTTGATGCACCAAATCTTGGAGGCTGGGGAAACACGCACTATTTCGGCCAAGAATTTGTTAGCCGGTGGTTATCGGGTGCGAACGCAGCAGCCAAGTGTGGAGCAGTGGCTTGATTTGAGCGAGGCCGATGAGCAAAGTGTGGCTGGATTTGCCATTCGGGCCAATGAGAATGCCATTGATGTGACAATGAATATGTCAGATGGCGCTAGTTCTGATGAACTTGAGATTGTTTTGAGCAACGATGCGCCCTATCGCCAACGGATTTACCTTGAGCGCTCCGATTGGTTCACCAATGCGGTGACAGCCGCTTACGTGACTAGCTTACAGCATTTCCGTGAACTATTCAGCGATGAGGTACTCCGTCCTGGTGAAGAAATTGGTATTCAAGGGATGACCATCCTCTTCTCCGACCTAGTTGGCTCCACGGCGATGTACAACAAATGGGGCGATGCCCCATCATATGCCTTGGTGCGGAAGCAGTTTTCGTTCTTAGGCCGCATCGTCCGTGAAAATGAGGGGGCCATCGTAAAAACCATTGGTGATGCGATTATGGCTACCTTCTCCGAACCAGCCAGTGCAGTACAAGCAGCGTTGGCCATTCAAAAAGAAGTGGCCGCTTTCAATGCAACCAACGAGGAGCCATTGATTATTCGTTTAGGTTTGCATCACGGCCCCTGTATTGCGGTCAATCTCAATGGCCGGCTCGACTATTTTGGCACAACCGTGAATCTGGCCGCCCGGCTTGAAGGCCAGAGCCGTGGTAATGACATCGTCATTTCCGACGCCTTGCGATTGGACCCTGCTGTTAGTCAGATGTTGGCTTATGAAGCTGTTCAGGTCGATAAGTTTGAGACCAGTATTAAGGGCTTTGATGAGAATTTTGCGCTGCACCGCTTGACGCTTGTTGAGGTTTGATGACGTGATACGTGATACGAGAAAACTTAGCCTGAAATTCCCATGTATCACGCATTACGTGTTATAATGTAACTTATCCTCTAATGCTCCTCTATCCGCGTTCGTTAACAAATACTCCGCACTAATCGTCCCATCACTAAAAAGATTAAGTGACGTACTGGTCGTTTCCTGAAAGCGCCAGTATGTCACTTCCATTCCATTGATGTCATAAACTGGATTGTTGCGATATATGCTGGTTGGCTCTAATTCCTGCAAGATAGGCCAGGTTCGATCATCTTTATAAAGCTGCCGCAGGACCAATCGCTTAACGCCAATCGCAGCACAACGCTCAAGAATATAGCCGATCTCATCGACATTGTGCTCATTGACCACTGTCGATACCTTCACTGGAATCTCACTTTGCCACACAATTTTGGCCAAATCAGGCACACGAGGCGATCCCATCATCTTGTGATATGCTTCTGGCTCAAATGAGGGAAATGAGATACAGACTCGATCATATTGATTGAAGATATCCATTTTTCGCAAGGCCAGTTGCCCATTGGTATGCAGTGAATATTGAATGGGCCGTTCCTCGCTACCTACTAATTGTTCGCGTAGCCAATTAAGAAGCCGAAGCTCATGTCTGTACAATTGTGGATCTGTGGTCGTGCCTGTGAACACGATTTGACTGACTTGATGGTGTTTGAGTAGCTTCACGAACTGATCAAGATTGCGTAACGGAAACTCATTCAGGTTGTTCCGACTCAAGGCTGGATCAATTTGTTGGCCGATGCAGTAGGGGCAACGTAGATTGCAGGGGCCAGCGAACAGAATGTTAGCAAAGTCGTATGGTTGGGGCATCTTGATACCTCACTGATTAATCATTTGTGTGACTTAGTACCTATCAGGCTTCAAAATGTCATGCCCGAATGGTTTTGTCGGGCATCCACTGGGCTGTAAACGATGGATTCTGGCTATGGAAACCATCGCACAAAAGCACATGGATATGACCTGAACCATGCTTGTTTAAATACACATCATCGATTGATTACTCTAGCTCAACACAATCTCCTGCTGTCGACGTAACTCCCGTTGGGTTTGAGTGGTGAGACGTTCGTTGAGACTGGTTGGACGTTCGAGCAGATGTTTCTTGACCGCTGGGGCATAAAATAAGGCAATCACCCCATTGTAAACCGTTGCCCCCTTCGAAGTCAGGCTCAAGCAATCACCGCGATATTCCATGTAGCCTTCGCTCAAAACGAAATCCACCTCATTGGGAAACCATTCCTCCAAGGTAACACCGAATTTATTGGCGAAATAGTGACGGTTGATCTCGCCAAAGTAGAATGAGACCGAAATCATCTTAGCGATGCTGGCGGCGTGAGGCATATTGTATAAATCTTGAATGGGAAGACGGCCCGCCTCCACAAATTTAGCATACGGCGCAATCTGCTTGGGACCCGCCCCGCGATTATAGGCCAAGGTATTGTGGGACAGCGATTGTGCTCCTAAACCAAGCCCCAAATATGGCTCGCCCTGAACCACCCGATTGGTTAAATAATCGCTGGTGCCGAGATCATTCGGGATACGACTGTAGGTGTTTTTGCCAGGTGGGGCATAATATCCAGCGTTTGACAAACATTGTTTAGCGACCGCCCCCATCTCGACAATCATTGCTCGGGTCACTTGGTCAGCCTGACTTTGTAGACCCGTCCCTTTGTAACGCATCCGATACAATGTGACATAATCTGGCTCCAACTCCAAGCTTTTTTCTGCGCTATCGCGCCAATCGTTGACGGATTGCCCAGCAAAACCGTACATCAAATCGATGTTGAATTTTTTGAAGCCTGCCTCACGAATGTGGCGCACGGCTCGTTGTAAATTATCAAACCCTTTGTACTGTCGCCCTACTTTCTTGGCGAGACTGAGCTGCGTCACCTGCACGCCCATACTGATCCGATTAATGCCAAGATTGTACAAAGCGGCAATTTTTTTTGGCTCATTGGCAGCAATCAAGGGAGTGGTCTCAATGCTGATCTCCATCCCTGGTTGCCAATCGAACATTGCTTTCGTAGCCTCAACAACCCGCTGGATATTCTCAACTGAAGCGAGGGCCGGGGTGCCACCGCCGATGTCGAATCCAGTTAATGTTTTTTGTTGGGTATCCAACAAACGGCGGTAAAGTTCCATCTCCTGCAGTAGAAGGTCAAAATAGCGGTCTTCAGAGCGGGCAGTTTCAGCCGGATCAATGACAGTATATTCACAGAAACTGCAACGGGCTTGGCAAAAGGGGATGTGAACATACAAGCCCATTGTATCAATGTCAGCCCAAGCATCGGCGGTGACAATCTCAAAGTTATCACGTCGAACGCGATATGGTTTCATCGTCCAGTTGTGATTGATGGGGTAGGCTGTGTTAGCGATATGATGATGACGTAACCCAGCTTCAAATATATCTTGTGGCGGAAAACTCTGTTGATCTGCCAATGAGGGCGCATTCCAATTCATGTTGATTTCTCCTTGATAGTGTGCAAAGTACACTAATTGAATTGATAAAATTAGACGGCCTAATATTTGAACCGTCTAATTAGTGTGTTTTGTACACTATATCAATTTTTTTGCCTCCTGTCAAGGGAGAAACCTATAACAATTGAACAAAATTAAGACCTGGGAATAACAATTTGTAACGCATTACTTTCAAGACCACTCCTATCAATAAGAGTAACTGTAATTGTCACGTGCGTATCTGGATCGGTGAAATAGAGACAAGGCGTGAACGTGGCTCTTCCACTAAATCCGTCACTAGAAAGACCTATACGAGTGACGACAGAATACTCTGTTCCCCCATCACCAGATGGTGAAAAAACTGCAACAGATTTAATGGCTGATCCTACATCTCCATCAGGATCAGTGTAATCAAAGTCAACCCAATACTCATCCGAGCCGCCACAAAAGACCGACTCTCTTTCAACTAGTATATAAGAAATGTTGGAGATCGTTGGTGGGGTAGGAGGGTATTTATTTAAGACTATTGGTAGATACAGAGTTGTGGCCTCAGTGGCTATAATTGTAGTAGTTTCGTTGATAGACCTATTCTTCGTTACTGTGGTTGTCAGAGATACAAAGTCATCTTGATTTGAATTGGCACTGATCATAACAGGTAGCGTCAGTACAAAAATAATTGTCAACCCTATAAAGAAAATAGAATGTATCTTCTTCATGAAGTAGCCCTCCTCGCTGTATACTTTTTAGTGAGAATTTGCTGAATTGTACGAGATTTTACTCTTTCAGCAAAATTAAATTTTGTGTCTTGTCAATGTGGGCGTTTACGCTACAATCAGTCTAAATTAATGAAGAGAGTTGTATATCAGACGAGATTAATGACCAAAGAAAAACGTAATCGCCATCTGCAACTGTCGGGTTGGATATTTTTTGTTATCTCCTCCATCTTCTTTATTGTGGCAAGTTGGCGTAGCGGTGATTGGCTCAGTCTGATGGGGGGTGTAACGTTTCTCGCAGCGAACATCTTTTTTATGATTGCGTTTTTCAACGAGAAAAATGATACAGTATAGGTTGTGCTAAAAATTGCCTGCTTCTTTAATTGTTGGTAGAATAACCCTTGCGTGTCTTAAAAGAGAGTACAACCTTTAAATAAATTATATCAATTGGCGTTGAGTGTTGATCAACTTAATATTTGATGGCAAATCACGCCAAATTTGTCATAATTCGGGGTGAGGGCAACCGGGTGGCGTTGAAGGTTGGGTCCTGCGCGGCAAGAGCCTACGAACCAGGTCAGGTCCTGACGGAAGCAGCCTTAAGTGGTACCTCTTGGGTGCCGTAGGGACGCCTGGCCGGAGTTACCCGGTTGCCGTCATCCTGAATGTCATTGAGACCGAGGCGAGATGTGAATTAACCGCATCTCGCCTTTTGATTTGGCAAGAAAGGTGTTCTGATGAGTCCACAAGTTTTGAGCATTGTTTATGGGCTAATGTCTGCTGTCATTTGGGGAGCTGGCGATTTTAGTGGCGGAATGGCCGCTAAAAGGACCAATGTTTATATGGTGGTCATTGTGGCTCAAATTTTTGGGGGCTTGGGCTTGATGATGGTTGCCCTTGTTTTTCAAGAACCGATCCCTTCGATGAATGAGATGTTGTTTGGTGGTTTCGCTGGGATTGCGGGAGCTATTGGTTTGCTGGCCTTGTATCGTGGCTTGGCGACGGGCAAAATGGGGCTGGTTGCGCCTGTGGCCGCAGTAGTGACCGGCATCGTCCCGATTGCGGCTGCGTTTTTGCTGGAAGGACTGCCCAGTCAATTGCAACTGCTTGGCTTTATGTTGGCCTTGATTGCCGTGTGGTTGATGTCCCAAACAGGCGCTCAGGAGAATGTTCGATTGCAAGATTTTGCCTATCCAGTTCTAGCCGGATTCGGCTTTGGCTTTTTCTTTATCTTAATCGATCAGGTTGAAACGGCTGTATTGTGGCCGTTGGTTGCTGCGCGAGGCACTGCGGTTGTTTTGTTAGTGATTTTTGTGATCGTCATTGGACAGTTTGAATGGCCGCAACTCAACCAACTGCCCATCATTGCCTCGGCAGGTATTTTGGACACGGGTGGAAATGTATTCTTTCTTCTCGCGGCTCAAGTCGGTCGCCTTGATATTGCTGCCGTGCTTTCGTCGCTCTATCCCGCCTCAACCGTATTTCTGGCTTGGCTCATTTTGAAGGAACGTTTGCTTTCCCAACAATGGGTGGGTGTGCTGCTGGCCTGTGTGGCGATTGTCCTGATTGCTTTGTAACCAGCAAAAAGATTGTCCGCCCTCTCATCTTGTGATAGACTGGTATCTTAGCCAAATTGGCTTAACCAATTTAGCTGAAAAAAGACCCCTTCTTAGGAGATGAGCCGGTGATCTAGTAGCATTTCTCGCCTACAACAAACTAAATTATCAGTTTTATGACAAAGGAGAAATGTTATGACACCTGAACGGAATGCGTACGCTTCATTTTCTGACTTCGCACCTGTTAATGGTACGCGCATTTTTTATGAAACCAGGGGCACGGGCCATCCCCTTGTCCTGATTCATGCGGGCATTGCCGACCATCGAATGTGGGATGCCCAGATAGACACGTTAGCCAAGCACTTTCAAGTTGTGCGTTACGACGCCCGAGGCTTTGGCCAAACCATCTCCCCCGCAGGTCCCTATTATGACCACCAAGATTTGTATGCGTTGCTCCAATTTTTGGAGTTGGATAAGGTGAGTCTGGTGGGCGTGTCCAATGGTGGTCAGATTGCCCTTAACTTTACTCTGGAATACCCAGCGATGGTTACAAAGTTGATGCTGGTTGGTGCCAGTGTGGAGGGCGAACCACCTGACCCTGATATCCAAGCGGGCTGGGCTGCTATCGACGCAGTTGAGGAAGAGGGTGATTTTGCCAAGGCCATTGAACTCACCATCCAAATGTGGGTCGATGGGCCGAATCGCCGCCCAGAGCAAGTTAATCCTCAGATTCGAGAAAATGTACGATTGATGTTACAAACCCTCTATGATATTCCCGAAGAAGATGATGCCGGTGAGGAAATGGCTTTGAACCCACCTGCCAATACCCGCCTCGGTGAAATCCAAAATCCCACTTGTCTTGTGGTTGGGGATCAAGATTGGCCGAGTAAAGTTGCCTTGGCTGAACGATTGGCGAATGAGATTGCTGGAGCAGAATTATATCTAATGCCAAATGTGGCCCATTTGCCCAATATGGAAAATCCTGATATGTTTAATCGGATTTTACTTCAGTTTCTGGGTGTTCATTGATTGTCAGCTCTTGATACGACCTAACACCTAGACCCCGCTTTGTTTGAAAAAAAGGAGTAAGGCAACCTCTGTCTTACTCCTTTTCTAGTGTTCATAGTCAGGGCTGGAAAACTCAAGGGTTAATAAAATTTTGCTCAATAATCCAATCGCAGGCTAGCTCACCAGTCAGTTTGTGACCCGCTTCGTTAAAATGGGAGTCGATCTCAAAATAGAGAGGGGGTTCCTGTGTTGCATCATGATTTCGAAAGTGCGGGAGTAAATCTAATGTTGCAATACTTTTCATGTTTAATAATTCGGTTAAGGCTTGATTCGGTTGATCATATTGCCAATCAACATTAATCAGATCAATACCATAACGTGACGAATATTTGATCTGTTCTTGCTGATAATGTTGCGAACTAGCTTGTGCTTTTTCAGGAATAATTAGTACGCCCAAATCGCTGTCAATGGATGTTGTGGTTTCTTGAATTTTAGAAAATAAAACACTTATAATCGCCCACGCTTTACTAAGCTGAGGTGGGGTGCTTTCTCCATACGGAAAATCAGGATGAAAACGCATCAGCTCTAAGTTTGTCTGATAATCCTCAGTATTTACAGCTGTATTTTCGAGAGTATCTACGTCAGAGGGTGCTGTTGAAAACCATCGTTTTTTCAAGTCTTCTTGCCATTCCCCCAGCGCATCTTTTATTCTTGAGTTTGAATGATTTAAGATAAGATATATTTTTGAATATCGGCGTAGAAATAGCTCATTATCTGATACCTCATCATATGGACTTGGATTTTTCCAATCAATCCATTGCGTTATCATTTGCCCCGTTTCATCTAAATCGACCAGATATCCGCCTAACCCATCAAACCATTTATCTTCACTCATGCGTGAGTCATAAGCATCAATATCGTTGCCAATATAAAAGGCAAGCAGCACTAGATCTGGTTCATAATGTATCCCTTCCTTTTCTAAAAAAAAGAGTTCTTCTGCTGTCGCATAATAAGCTGTTCCACTATTGATTACCTCGATTGATTGCTCGTAATGACTATCAAGACAAGTTTCTAACACCTGTGGAAAACCTTGTGGGATAGGAACACTAATCCCTTCAGTAAATGAGTCACCTAACATTAAGATACGATAGGTGTCCTGCGGCTTTTTATACGATCGCTCTAAATCGTTTAAGCCATTTGAATTAATTTGTACTTGAACATCATACTCACCAACACCTGTATAACGCATTGTCGCATTTGGCTTTAATCGCCAACCAATATCCGGGGTAGTTTCGTACAAAATAAATCGCTGAGGTCGCCGAGCGATAGACTGTAGTATGGTTGTCTCGGGGAGTAAGCGTAAGCCTATTTCTAAAGTAATGAGGCCTAGTAGTAGCCCGAATATGATGAGTATTACAGATTTAATTACCTGTTTTATATTAAGCTCCACGTCAAACCTATAGACTCCTTTTGTGAATAAAGTTGACATTTTTCCTTGCTGAGATAATAAAATACGGATATTTTTAACCCTCTGGTTAACGCATTATAATGTATGTGACTTAACAGAAAATTACAAATTGGATCGACGAATGGACCTATCAAACTTTAAAATTCAGGCCTACTGGCAAGCCTACCTTTCCACGCTTCCAGCCAATGCCGAAATGCCAACTCGTTATGAAGCTTGGGGCTTTGGTGACTCATCTACAATGGCTAATGATTTGGGGGCGTTGGTTAAATCAGGCACAAAAACAGCAACCTGCTCTTTATTGTGGGAATATGAATTTGATGGTGATCCACTCCCAAAAGTGGGCGAGCATAGCATCATTTTGGATGGCAAGGGAGAGCCGCTTTGTATTATTGAGACAATTGAGGTTGAGACCAAGCCCTACATCGAGGTGGATGCCCAGTTTGCCTACGATGAAGGCGAAGGAGATCGGTCTTTGGCCTTCTGGCGGGAGGCCCACTGGCGATTTTTCTCTCGCTCCTGCGACCGCATAGGCCGCACGATTGATGAGCGGATGCCTTTGATTTGTGAGCGATTTCGGGTTGTTTACAGCAAATAGTGATTGACGCTGCACTACGCAATTCCCACCCTCACACCATACGCAAAATCTCAATCGCTTGCTTGCGTAGATAGCCCCAGGTGGCAAACAAGGTGCTTACGGTCGCTGCAACAATCATCAAGGTTAGAATGTAAGGGGTGACCAACTCATCAAAAGCAAAGACAGTCGGCGTTTCACTGGTAAAACCATCGGAGATGCGGAAGATGTAGCCCAACAAAACACCCGCGATAATTCCGGTTATGGTTGCGCTGAGTGTCATCACGAGTGCTTCGCTCAAGAACATCCCAAACAAATGCTGATTCGAATCCCCCATCGCTTTGAGCATCGCGATTTCACTGCGGCGGGTATAGACTGAAATGTAGGTGACGACGAATACCCCAAAAATGGCTAGAACAAAGCTAAGAGCCGTTAGGACCAAGATCACCACCCGCACCTGTTGCGCCCCAGTTTGAGCAGTTTCAATATCCTCGGGTGTTGATCGCACCCAGACACCCTCATTGAGACCATACTCCTTACGTAGATCGGTCGCCACTTGGCTGACCGCTTCATTTGTCACCTCCGACGATAACCCCAACAACCCTGCTCGGCGGTCTGGTGCAGCAGTGAGCCGCTCAAAAATCGGGTAAGCAGAATCGTAAGGCCCATCGAGCGGATCACGGGTCAGTTCGCGGAAGGCGACTTCATTAATGAATAGATCTGTACGCCCATCCTGGGCCGAGATGCGTTTGGAGGTGAAGCCGTTGAAGCCGGGGAAGCGCCCTAAAATACCGACAATGCGAACTTGACGTTCATGGTCTAGCCCTGCCCCTTTTAACCGAAGGGTGTCACCCACGCCCCGCTCAAAGTATTCGGCCAAGCCTTCACTTACAATCACGGCCGATGGATCGGCCAGAAGCTGGTCAAAACTTTGTGGTCCCCCAGCAATCCACTCAACGCCTTCATCATATGTCAAAGGGGCAAGATTACCATCTAGGCCATAGACCCGAATGCCAACATCCCGTAGCCCAACATTATCACGAATAGTCGTGCCAAATCGATAACTCACGGCCACATTTGGCCCCAAAAATGGGTTACTTCGGATTTCCTCCAACAGATCAGAACTAAAGCGATTGCGGACTTCGTCAGGCACACTTTCGGAACGAGGGCCATCCCCCTCACTAAAGGCAACCACACCAGATTTCCGAACAATCAGTGGGGCTCCATTGCCAAGCCGGGTGTCGGTTTCCGTGTTTGCCACTTCAAGTGCGAGTGTTGTGGCAAAGAAGACGGGCAGCGTGGCGCTGATCACAATCATCAGACCGATTAAGCCATTGCGGTTTTGCCCACGAACGATATTGCGCTCAGCAAAGTAGCCGACTCGCTGGGCCACCAAGCCGATTAATCGAATAAGAACCCGCTCTATCGGCAGCGTTGCTGGGTATAGAATGAGTGAGATCGCCACAACCATTAGCAGGAGCGAGCCAAAAATCAGGGTCGTCCACAGCCAAATGATGCCGAAGGTGAAGGCTAACGGAAAGATAAAGAAGATTAGGGTGGGGAAGAGAATGACAACGAGACCACTCCAAAATGAGCTGTAGCTAAAGTTACGCTCTCTCATTTTTGCTAAATCATCCAGCCCTAACCCTTCCGCGACACCAGGGTTGATGGCATACATGATTTTTGTGCTGGAGGCGCGGTAGGCTGGTGGATAAGCACTGATAATGAGCATTACTGCAGCCGTGGCCACCGAAATAATAATAGCTCGGGGCGAGGCGAGTGGAATATCGGCCAGAGGTACATTCGCCTCTTGGGCGATGAAGGGGACGATGACTGTGTTGGTCAAGGTTTGTCCCCCAATCGCTCCCAAACTCCCGCCGATAATGCCCATCAAGCCGATTTCGATGGCAACAAGGGTGAATAGATAGGTCCGTGGGGCGCCAATGATGCGAAAGAGGGCCAACTCACGGGTTTGCTCACGGACATTGGTGCCGACCATGGTTCGCACTAAAAGCCCAACCACACTCAGTGACAAGATGCCGTAGACCGAAACGAGGGCCTGAAAGAAGATAAATATCTCAAAGGAGTCACTCAAAATTTTGGCGCGGGGTAAGGTGTAAGTGTAACTCTCGCCGAGAAGCGTTTGCACTTTTTCGGAAAGGGCACGGGCTTGAAAGGCAGCGGCTTGCGGATCATTGTCACCATAGACGCTTTCATCAAAACCAACGACAATCCGCTCAGCCAATCCTGGTAAGTTGAGCCATTCTTGGGCATATGCTAAATCAATCAACACCCCATCGTTGCCGCTCAGTCCCGTGACTCCACGTTGTAACGCAATGGCACTGACGGTGAGGGTGGTTCGCGCTTGGCGGGCGCTGACATTGGAGGCGCTTTCGATGCCACGCTGGCGGGGGGTGGGTAGGCCATAGCTGATGTCAAAGGTGTCCCCCGGTTGCAAGTCGAAGGTGTCGGCTGTCTCCTGTAAAATGACTGCGTAACCTGGGGCAAAATTGAGGGTGCCGCTGATGACCTCAAAATCGCCCATCGTGTCCTCTGCCCGATTGAGCGCAACAAACTGGGCACTGCCGTGGATGATGCCCGCTTCATCTGACACTGCATCCACATCAACGACTCCCTGAATACGGGGTGCGATAATTTTGACCTGTGGATCACTGGCCTGGATGACTGGAATAAGACTTTGGCTTTCAATGAGCAAGCTTGGCTCGATCTCATTTTTTTGGATGACCAAATCGTAGTCACCCGCAGTATTGCTGATGATGGAGATGTTAAACCGTTCAAAAATATCAACGGTCGCATTCAGGGCCACCAATGCCCCCACCCCCACGATGAGAGCCAACAGCATCAGAATTGTTCGTATTTTACGCCGGCTCAAGCTTTTGAGAACATATTTTAAGGTCATTGTAGGGAGTTTAGCTTTCGCCTTTTTCCCTGTCAATTTAGAGGATATGAATGTTGAGGTTGTATTCTGAACTTTACAAACAATACAGTTGACAAAGTTTGTTAGTCTTGTTAAAATCCTTTTCTGGAGTTCCTCTTGTGAAATACCTGTACTTAAATCATAAATTTCGGAAGATTAATGACAAAGAAAAGCCGTGGTCAGCTTGAGGCGGAATTTACAAAAGCGATCATAAAATTTGAGAAAGAGTATTTGGGGCGAGGTCCATTGGATGCTCGTACCTTTTTTATTCAAGATATGGTTTTGGTACGGCTACGGGGGATTCTTACCCCAGCTGAAATGAAACTGGCAGAAAATCGTGAAGGCAAAACATTGGTAAAAGAAACTCGTCGTCAACTATTTGAAACCTCAAGATCAATATTAGATACGATGGTTCGAGATATATTGGCTTGTGAGCCAATTAGCTTGCATACAGATATGAGTACAAAAACCGGGGAACGGGTCGTTGTCATTACGGTTGATGTGAATTTGAATGATAAATTTGGGAGTTGATCAACACATTTATTAATGATTTATGAGAGTATTCAAAAATCTATTGACATTTAACAAAACTTCGATATAATATGTGCAAAATATAGAAGCCAGTCGGCGGATTAATCAAAACGTAGGCCTTAATAGAGGCAAACGGGTTGTGACATAGGCCAACAATCTAACCCCACACAAGTGGGTGATTGTTGGCCATTTTTATTTTCCAACGTACTAGGCTAGGAGGCCCTTGATGAATGATACCGTCTCAGAATTTATTCGCTCAAAAAATATAAACTCCATCCAAAAGTTGAACTTGTTACTATTTTTTGACCGTCATCCTGAGGCGCAAGGAACGAGTCGTTGGTTTACAAAAAAGTTGTACTTGGGTGATTTACAACTTATGGAAGAAAACATCAAGGAATTAAAAGATGAGGGTGTAATTAGGTACGACTGTCAACATTACTGCCTAGCGGATTGTCCAGAAATTAGAACATTCGTCAGACATTTAGCTCGCTCTTTTGACCATCCATTAACTCGGCAAACATTGTTGGCCGAAATTCAATCAGGAGAACGTAATGGAATTTACCGATAAAGCCCTGACAAAGACCAATCTCAGATATAAAAATAGTAGCGATGAAATATTGGATACGATTGGACGTAAGCTGCCTAAGAAGCTGCGTAAAAAACTACATTGGAAAAAAATTGCTCCAATCTTGAGTGTATTGATTACAATGTTTAGCTACTTTACACGGACGCGCTTTCATCAACCCGAAACAAGTACTAAGACGTCCGTTGCGCAACAACCCACCTCTAAGTCATCACAACTACGACAACCAGTCATGCCTAAAAAATGTGAGGATAATGCACTGCGGGCATACGTGGCCCAAGCTGAGGCCTATCAGATTGAAATTGATCGACTCGTACAAGATACAACATCTGGGAATGACCAAAGTCGGGTCCGAGAAGTGGCTACGCATGTCCAAGCCTGGACGAATGCCATCACGCACTTAGCTCAACGTGTCGATAGTTTTCGGCAAAATCAATTAATCAACAATGATTTGAAAGCTGTGCCTAAATCAATTGCTACTCTGGAATCACGCTTGAGGCGGGAGACGAATCCGATGTTGAAAACCGAACTTGAACGAACCTTGGCTAATCGGCAACAACAGTTGG
Source organism: Phycisphaerae bacterium (assembly GCA_028285035.1). The sequence goes on along the minus strand of JANQQF010000010.1, from coordinate 138,010 downwards.
AGATGCTTGAAAAGCTACAACAAAATACCTATCTGGCCGAAGTTAAAATCGAAAATACGCTTTCTTTGTTGGGAACAATGTACTCGCAGATTTTGACGGGCCAATCAACACAAGATGTTGCTAATTATCGACGTTTGCTCAATGACATTGATGAAGAGGTGTACATCCTGCGAGATCATTTAGAGGCCTTGGAGGAGGTCAAGCTGGCCCCGAGTCAAGCTCATTGAAATAGCAGTGTCCATATTCGCCATATTTCAAAAAACAACGTGCAGAACCAAATTAGGGTGCTGATCCCAGCCGCAACTGAGGCAATGTCCTTGATTTGTCCAATTTTGGGATCAAACTCAGGCTGAATGTAGTCACAAATGGCCTCAATCGTAGTGTTAAAAATTTCGGTAATGAGAGCCATTCCGGTGACAGTAAGGATGATGAGAAAGTCGAACCATTCACGTAGCCAAAAACTGATGGCTAAGATGATGAGTGACAGCACAACTTTGTACGCGACGCTAAAATCACTCAAAATTGCGACCTTCAGCCCATATGAAAAGCCCCGTAACTTTCGTAGCGGGTCAAATCCTTTACCCTGGTATTTCATAATGGTTCAGCCTCAATCCTTAATTTAACTGCACTTTAAAGCTGGTCTCTGACCAACATCGAATAGATTACCCAAGCAGCATCGGTTAGAGACCAGCTTATAGATACCGTGAAAATGACTGACCTAGATATATAGAAAATAAAACAAAAACTCCTGCCCCAGAAGTCATCTTCAAAAGTTTCAAAAGTTGTAACTGGGTCAGTATAACATTACTCAACAGCATAGAAAATTATTTGGCAATGTAGTCTTTGTAATTCAGTGTAGAAAGGAAATCTGATGGATTTAGGAACATTACGTCAACATATTCGTACTCTGGCGGCTTTGGATGAGACGAATTCACCTGTGGTGAGCTATTACCTCAATCGCGAGCATAATGTGTTTAACAACCGGCTTGAACTCGCAGAACGGGCTCGGATATTATCCTGGAGCCTGTGGGGGCGTGCTCGACCTGACTTTGCCGAGGCGATGAAGCAGATTGAAGAATATCTAAACAATGAACTGCGACCCGAAACCAAAGGGGTGGCTATTTTTGCCCGAGCTGGGGAAGGCCCTTTCTTTCTACCACTTCAATTCAATGTGCCTGTGCCAAATTGGTTGGCTGCAACGGCCAATCCCAATATCTATCATCTGGTTGAGTTGAAAGATACCTATCATCGTTATGTGGTGATGATTTCGACAGAGGAAAGTGCTCGGATTTTAGAAGTTAATCTTGGATCCGTGACGGAAGAGTTGTGGCGTGAACGGCCCGAACTTCGCCAACGCGTTGGTCGGGAGTGGACCAAGGAACATTATCAAAACCATCGCCGGGAGCGAACCCAGCAATTTGTCAACGAAAAGATTAAAATTTTGGAACGTCTGATGTCAGCTGGAGGACATACCCACCTGATTTTAGCTGGTAATCCTCAAATGACAGCTCGGGTGCGAAATGCTTTACCGCGACATCTAGAAGAAAAATTGATTGATAGTGTGGTTGCAAGTTCAAATGATAATATTTCTGATGTGGTTGTTGCGACGCTCTCACACTTTATTGAACAAGAAGAGCAAGAGTCACAAGCCCTCGTGGATACCCTCTATCGCGAAATTAGTACGAGTGGCCTGGCTACCGTTGGGCCAGAAGCCTGTTTAGAGGCTTTGGAGCGAGGCCAGGTTGATACGCTGATTTTGCTTCAGGAGATGGCCAACCCTTCATTAAGAGAGGAACTCACTCGATTAGCGGTACAAAATGGTTGTCAAATTGAGGTGGTCAATCATAGCCCGATTTTGTTGGAATTTGATGGGGTCGGCTGTTTGTTACGATACCTCCTGCCTGAACAGTATCTACAACCACAATTAGTCTAGAGGTATCCATGCAACGGTTTAAGAATATTCTTTTGGTCGTTGATAAAAGAATAGAAAGCAAGGCTGCACTTGAGCAAACTGTGGCCTTGTGTAAACGAAATGATGCCCAGCTAACAGTTGTTGATTTTGTTGAAGAATGGTCCAGCGATGCAGAGGCGTGGCTCACGAAAGATGTTATAGCCGAGTTACGGACTCGAGAACTGTATGTGCGGGAGACTGATCTAAAGCGTTTTATCGCCCCAATTCAACAAGAAGGTGTCCCTGTAAAATGTAAGATCTTAACGGGTTCTCCTTTTCTAGTGATTATCCAAGAAGTGCTTCGCTCAAGTCACGACTTGGTGATTATGACGGCTGATGGTGATGGAAGTTTGCAGGATCGTCTCTTTGGCAGCACTTCGATGCACTTGATGCGCAAATGCCCCTGTCCAGTGTGGGTCATTAAACAAAATCAACCACGTCATTTCAGTCGCATTTTGGCAGCGGTTGATCTAGCTTCATTAGATGATGAGAAACAGGGGCTTGATATCAAAATTATGGATTTGGCCACGTCATTAGCCAAGCTTCACGACGCCCAACTCCATATTGTTCATAGCTGGTTGATGCCTGGCGAGGCTAGCTTGTTGAGTGGCCGGTCTAAAATTCTGCGCTCAGATGCTGACAAATTGGTGACTTTTGTTGAAATGAAGCACAAGGCTGCACTCAACAAGCTGTTAATTCGATATGATTTAGAAAATTTGGATACCAAGATACATCTACTTAAAGGACCGGCAACAGACATGATTCCGACAGTGACCGAAGAAAATGACATTGACTTGATCGTGATGGGAACCGTAGCCCGGACGGGAATTGCTGGCTTTTTTATTGGGAATACGGCGGAGACCGTACTCAACCAGGTAGACTCCTCGGTCTTAACCGTTAAACCAGATAAATTTGTAACCCCGATTAAGCTAGATGAATCGCCGATCTGAATATGAGAATTTTATTAGAATGTTAAAATAGGCTTGACATTGACAAGGAACTATGCTTTAATATAGACAAAATGTAGATAAAATATTGGCAGATTTAGTGAAACGTCAAATTTGGGAAGATTGACGGGTTATAAAGTAGGCCGACAACATTGCTCCCCTTGCCTGGAGTTATACCACTTGAGTGGTTCTGTTGTCGGTCTTTTTATTTTTACGATTAGGATCAAAAATGGCTACAACCGTTTCGGAAGTAAAAATCACAACCGATAAATCGTGGATACAACAAGCTAATGTGGGCTGGTTTGTTGGCTTATTACCACTGGCGCTCACGATTTACTTTGCTGGGCTAATCAATCGTGTCGCTTCAGGCGAGATTATCACGGCTAGCATCGCTTGGGTACCTAGTTTTGGTATCAACCTTGCTTTCTACATCGATGGGCTGAGCTTGGTTTTTGCGTTGCTTATCAGTGGTATCGGTACTTTGGTGATGGTTTACGCGGGAGGATATCTGGCGGGACACGCTCAATTAGGGCGGTTCTATCTTTACCTGCTTCTCTTCATGACCGCGATGCTCGGGGTGGTTTTGTCTGGCAACATCATCACCCTCTTCATTTTCTGGGAGTTAACCAGTCTTAGCTCGTATCTCCTGATCGGCTTCAACCATCGGCAGTCTGGAGCACGAGCTTCTGCGTTACAAGCTTTGTTGATTACAGGCTTGGGTGGGTTGGCTCTTTTAGCTGGCTTGATCCTACTGGGGCAGGTTGGTGGTAGTTGGCAGATGTCCACATTGTTAGAGCAGGGCGCAATCATTCAGTCTCATCCGCTCTATCTGCCCATCCTGATCCTTATTTTGTTGGGGGCCTTTACCAAATCAGCGCAATTCCCTTTCCACATCTGGCTACCCAACGCGATGGCCGCTCCGACTCCGGTCAGCTCTTATTTGCACTCGGCCACAATGGTTAAGGCGGGTATCTTCTTATTAGCCCGATTCAACCCCGTCTTGGGCGATACATTGGCCTGGCAAATCAGCCTGACCACAGCGGGGGCGATCACGATGCTGCTGGGCGCATACGTCGCTTGGCAACAGACGGACTTAAAGCGAATTTTGGCTTATTCAACGATCAGTGCTTTGGGAACGCTGGTGCTGTTACTGGGGCTGGGAACCCCCGTGGCAGTCAAAGCTGCCGTGGTCTTTTTGATTGTGCACTCGCTCTATAAGGGGGCGCTCTTCATGGCCGCTGGTGCGATTGACCACGAAACAGGCACACGAGACATCACCCAACTAGGCGGTCTCCGACGGGCAATGCCGATCACTTTTGTGGCCGTGGCCTTAGCCTCACTCTCAATGGCAGGGGCGTTACCACTCTTTATGGGCTACATCGGCAAGAAACTCATATACGAGGCGGTGCTCACCGCGACGTCGGCAGATTGGTTGCTGACTGGTGTGGCGATTCTCTCCAATGTTTTTATCGTGGTTGTTGCTGGCTTGGTTGCAGTTCGCCCCTTCTTTGGTCAGCCTACTCCAACCCCCAAATCGGCGCACGAGGCACCTCCTAGTTTGTGGCTGGGGCCAGTCTTGCTGGCGGGATTAGGGCTACTGTTGGTCGGTGTTCTCGAATTTATTCCTGAAGGGCTGCTGAAGCCGTTTTTGGCGACCTCAGCCTCAGCTGTTGCGGATGAGTTGGTGCAGGTTAAGTTGGCCGCTTGGAGTGGTATCGATCTGATTTTCTGGCTAAGTTTGGCCACCTTGCTAACAGGCATTTTGATGTATGTTGCCCTCAATCCGATGCGACGCCTGGCTCAGCCGTTCAACGCTGTGGCTGTGCTCAACCCTGAGCGTGGCTATCAATTTCTACTTGATGGCTTGAAATCAGTTGCTGCGATCCAAACGCGTTTATTGCAACACGGCTATCTGCGCATCCATTTGCTTGTCATCATTTTGACCACAGTTGCTTTCGTCGGCTATCCGTTACTGACTCGCTATGGTTTGAATGTTGGGGCAAACTGGTCAGGTGTCAGTATCCACGAGATTGCGCTGACGATCATCATTTTGTTTGCGACGTTGGCGGCAGTACTGTCAAACTCGCGACTAGCAACGATTGCGGCTTTGGGGGTGGTTGGTTATGGCCTGTCGGTTCTCTTTGTCCTCTATGGGGCTCCCGACTTGGCGATGACCCAACTTTCGGTCGAAACATTAACAGTCATTATCTTAGCCCTGACCTTGTACCATCTGCCTCGGTTCGCTCGATTAACGAGTTCGGCAGGTCGTATTCGAGATGGTCTAGTAGCGCTGGCTATAGGTAGCTTGGTCTTTGTCTTGACATTGACGGCTTTGTCGGTGCCAATGCAGTCACGTTTGACGCCCTTCTTTGCCGAAAACAGTGTTACTCTGGCCAAAGGGCGCAATATTGTAAACGTTATTCTGGTTGACTTCCGTGCCTTGGATACCTTGGGTGAAATTACAGTATTGGCTGTAGCCGCGATCGGTATCTATGCCTTGCTCAAGCAGCGGAAGGAAAATAAGCAAAGTGAGGAGACGACTTAGGTAAGAATAAGTCTGCTTTGTCGGAGGTTTTAATTATGAACGGAAATATCAAAATTGGACAGATTTGGGGAATACCCATCGGTTTACATTTGAGCTGGTTTCTGATTTTTGGTCTGGTCACTTGGTCATTGGCTGCAGGTTTCTTTCCTGAAGAGTATCCTAGCCTGACGACATCTACTTACTGGGTTTTAGGGGCTATTACTAGCATTCTCTTCTTTGGTTCGGTCTTGGTTCATGAACTGGCCCACGCGTTTGTGGCCCTACGTCACAAGGTGCCGGTCCGCTCCATAAGCCTCTTTATTTTTGGTGGTGTGGCTGAGTTGACACAAGAACCACGTAACGCCAGGTCCGAGTTTTGGATTGCAATTGCTGGCCCATTAGCAAGCTTGGGCTTGGCTGCCTTGTTCGGTGGTTTGTATTTGCTCGATCAACACATTCCAATGTTGGCTGCGCCAAGCATTTGGCTGGCGCGTATCAACTTGGCGCTGGTGGTCTTTAACCTGATCCCTGGTTTCCCGTTGGATGGTGGTCGAATTTTGCGAGCGATGGTTTGGTGGCGAACGAAAGATTTGAACAAAGCCACGCGCATCGCCAGTTTCAGCGGTCAACTGATTGCCTATGGTTTTATCATCATCGGTATCATTGTTGGGCTGGGTGTTAGCTTCTTTGATGGCATCTGGTTGGTTTTGATTGGCTGGTTCTTGCAAAACGCTGCTTCTTCAAGTTTGACCCATTCCCAGGTCCAGCAAGCCCTTAATAATGTGACCGTTTCGCAAGCAATGAAACGGGAATTACCAAAGATTACGAGCCTGACCTCGCTTAAGCAGTTGGTTGAGGATGGCATCATCCAGCAAGGCCATCGTTATTTTTTGGTCGAGGAAGATGGTGAAATTCGAGGAATGCTGACGCTGAGTGATGTTTTAGCGGTTCAAGAGCCAAAGTGGCCGTTGACAACGGTTCGTCAGGTGATGAGACCGTTTGATCGCTTGGTCAAGGTTGAACCGACGACCAATTTGCTCACAGCCTTACAGTTGATGGATGAGGCCAAGGTATCTCAAATGCCGGTTATCGAAAACAATCAAGTTTTGGGATTGCTTTCTCGGGATAGCATTTTTAGCTATCTACAGGTGCGGGCCGAGTTAGGTGTCTAGGTTAACTCGGAGCCTAAATTGGGAGAGGCGAGGGAGTACCGCCCGCCTCTCCACCTTCAAAGGGATAAAATGAAAGGACACAATCAATGCACTCAATGATCTTATCCACCGCAACCCGATATCTGCTTCCACTCCTTCTGATGTTTTCGATTTTCTTGTTGCTACGGGGACACAATGAACCTGGCGGTGGTTTTGTGGGAGGGTTAGTTGCTTCGGCAGCCTTGGCTTTGTATGCCTTGGCCCTTGGCCTACGTCCAGCCCAGCAAATCCTGGGGATTGACCCCCGCAGTCTGATTTATTTTGGTTTACTTACAGCCGTGATTAGTGGGGTGCTCGCCTTGTTCACGGGTGCGGAATTTATGACGGGATTGTGGAGTACACAAGCTGTGCCAGTCATTGGAAAACTTGGTACGCCCCTGTTGTTTGATGTAGGTGTATTTCTGGTAGTTATTGGTGTAACACTAACGATTATTTTTGCTCTATTAGAGGAGTAGTGATGGAAATCTTATTGGCCTTGATGATTAGTGGCTTGTTTGCTGGTGGCGTGTACATGATCCTGCGCCGTAGTATCGTCAAACTAGTCATTGGCCTAATTTTACTTGGACATGGTGCAAATTTGTTGATCTTTGTCATGGGTCGACTCACGCCGGGGCAACCACCACTGGTGCCAGCAGATCTTCTGCAACCACTTGAGCCCTTTGCTGATCCCTTGCCCCAAGCCTTGGTGTTGACGGCAATTGTGATTGGCTTTGGCCTGCAAGCCTTTGCCCTCGTGCTGGTTCGTCGGCTCTATCAGTCTGCTGATACAGATGATATGGATCAATTGCGAACAACCGAAGTCACTGGAGGTGGGGCGTGACAATTTTTGTTCTGTTACCTATTCTAATCCCACTGATAACAGCGGTCGCGATTTTTGTATTCAAACGACCTCGACGTCTCCAACGGGATATCAGTCTGGGCGGCTCGTTACTACTACTGATCGTCGCTACTGAACTCCTGATCTTGGTTTGGCGTAATGGGGTTCAGGTTGTTCAGGTTGGTAGCTGGGTCGCTCCATTTGGGATTACCCTGGTGGCTGATCTCTTCAGTGCAATAATGGTGCTTTTGGCCGCGCTAATGGGCTTAGGGGTTGTCATTTATGGAATGGCTCAAAATAAAGCTCAAGAAGAACACCTCGGATATTCAGCATTGTTACAGTTGCTGATTATGGGGGTGAGTGGGGCATTCCTCACGGGCGATTTGTTTAACTTGTATGTTTGGTTTGAATTGCTGCTCATCACTTCATTCGTCTTGCTAACGCTAGGCGGCAAACGTGATCAGTTAGAAGGCACCTTCAAGTATGTGGCCATTAATCTTTTTGGCTCGATGTTATTTCTCGCGGCAATTGGTATTGTGTATGGGGTGACCGGAACGCTCAACATGGCTGACCTCGCCCTTCAGCTTGATACCCTACCTGCTGGCTTGGTCACAACCCTAGCGATGCTCTTCCTGGTGGCCTTCGGAATCAAAGCGGGTGCTTTCCCGCTCTTCTTCTGGTTGCCTGCTTCGTATCACACCGCCCCAGCCGCGTTGTTGGCCCTTTTTGCGGGCTTGATGACAAAAGTGGGTGTTTATGCCTTGGTTCGCGTGTTTACCTTACTCTTCATCCAGGAGACAGGCTTTACTCACACTCTGATCTTGGTCATTGCAGGTTTCACAATGGTTACAGGTGTCCTTGGCGCGGTCGCTCAAACTGAGTTTCGTAAGCTTCTCTCGTTTCACATTGTCAGCCAGATTGGCTACTTATTGATGGGACTAGGACTGTATAGCACGGGGGCTTTGGCTGGAACGGTTTACTTCCTGGTTCATGTAATTTTGGCTAAGTCAGCCCTCTTCTTGGTCGGCGGCATCATCTATAAGTTGAAGCAAACCTACGATTTAAAAAAGTTAGGCGGTCTCTACATTCTGTATCCTGGCTTGGCTCTGCTTTTCCTAATTCCGGCCTTATCCTTGGCTGGAATTCCACCGACATCTGGTTTTTGGGCTAAGTTTGCCTTGGTGCAAGCAGGTATGGCTGGCGAGCAGTATGTGATTGTGGCGGTGTCGTTGGGTGTCAGCATCTTGACCCTCTTCTCGATGACCAAAATTTGGGCAGAGGTATTTTGGAAAGATCAGCCAGAAGGGGTCGATCCTCAACCCATTAGCTTTATGCCCTACCAAGTCGGACCATCACTCCTGTTACCTGTCGGGGGCTTGGCTGTCATTTTACTAGCGATGGGCTTGATGGCTGAACCATTGGTTAACTTATCTCTGTTGACTGCTGAGCAGTTGATGAACCCGACGATGTATATCGAGACCGTGTTGGGAGGTAATGCGTCATAATGCTTTTGTTAAATTTTCTCCTGGCTCTGGCCTGGGTTGCGCTGACGGGGCAACTGACCCCTGTTAATTTTGGGGCTGGCTTTGTGGTTGGATATGTTCTGCTGTGGCTAACGTGGCGGGCCATCGGTGAAGTTAGCTATTTTAAGAAAGTGTGGCAGGTTATTCGCTTTACAGGCTATTTTTTGTGGCAGTTAATTGTGGCGAATTTACGGGTGACCTATGAAATTCTCACCCCACCGCATCACATGCGACCCGCCGTTGTCGCTGTGCCTTTGGATATAACTAATCCCTCTGCGGTAACCTTGTTAGCCAATTTGATTACCCTAACCCCAGGCACGCTGAGTTTGGATGTGGCACCTGATAACAAAACGCTTTTTGTTCACGCGATTTATGTTGAAGATGAAGCGACATTTCAAAAGGAAATCAAAGAAGGCTTTGAGCGATATGTGAAGGAGATGTTTGAATGAGTTTTCTTACCTTTATTCTATGGATCATCTTACCCGTGTTGAGCTTGGCCTTGCTCCTAACATTTGCTCGTTTGTTACGAGGGCCGAGCCTACCAGATCGAGTGGTTGCGCTGGATATGATGGCTACCTTAGGAATCGGGCTAGTGGCCGTCTATGCCGTATTCACTAGCCAAGCTGCCCTACTAGACGTAGCGTTGCTGTTAGCCCTGCTGGTCTTTTTGGGAACTGTCGGCTTTGCCTACTACATTGAACAACGAAGTAAATTAGGGACAAGACAGTGAGGGGGTGGATTGGTTAGTAGATATTTTTCCTCATCACTAACCACTACTCACTAACTTTGTAAGGAGATTGCGATAATGCAACTATTTATCAGTCTAACACTCATCACCATCGGAACATTCTTTATTTTGGTTGCTGGTTTGGGATTGGTGCGGATGCCAGATCTCTTTCTCAGGATGTCGGCCTCGACCAAAGCCGCAACGCTGGGAGTGGGCTGCACGATGCTGGGGGCGGCCGTTTTCTTCGGAGACTTTGGGACACTTATCCGGGCTGGAGCAGTCATCATCTTTTTATTGCTCACCGCCCCAGTTGCAGCACACCTCATTGGTCGAGCTGCCTATCAAGATGGTGTACCACTCTGGAACGGGACTCGCTTTGATCATTTGCGCCAGCACCACGATCAATCGGGGCAGGTTGAGCAAAAACATATCAAACCGTCAACAACGGGACAATCCTCAATTCGAGCGGTGCCCGTGAACATAAAACTAAGGAGATAAAATTATGGAAATACCACTGCTTAGAGATGTGGTCATCATTTTTGTGTTGGCAATGGGCGTGGTCTATGTCTCTCATCGCTTAAAGCTCCCAGTGATTGTGGGCCTGTTAGTGACAGGTGTACTAGCCGGCCCACACGCGCTGGGATTGATTACAGCGGTGAAAGAGGTGGAACAACTTGCTAAAATCGGGGTTATTTTACTGCTCTTTACCATCGGTATCGAGTTCTCATTGCGGAAACTCTTCAAAATTAAAGGTATTGTACTCATTGGCGGCACCCTGCAAGTCGGGGCGACCGTCTTTGCTACATATGCGCTGACCCGTTACGGCTTGGGCTGGGGGTTTGGACAAGCGATGTTTATGGGTTTCCTCATCTCTCTGAGTAGTACGGCCATCGTTTTGAAATTGCTCCAGGATCGGGCTGAGATTGAGGCCCCACAGGGACGAATTTCTTTGGGCATTTTGATCTTCCAGGATGTGATCGTCGTGTTGTTCATCATTCTGACCCCCTTCCTGGCGGGTGAGGCAGGTGGTGAGGGCGGCCCACCAATATGGCGATTGGCGATCACATCCGCGTTGCTTCTGATCTTTGTGTTCTTTGGGTCACGCTACATTGTTCCGGCGATCCTCCATCAAGCCGTACGTACTCGCAGTCAGGAGTTGTTCCTGCTTACTGTTGGGGGGATTTGTTTTGCAGTCGCCTTTGTTGCCGCTGAGTTGTCGCTGGCTCTGGGGGCGTTTTTAGCCGGGCTGACCATCTCCGAGTCGGAGTATAGCCACGAAGCCTTTGAGATGATCCGACCCTTCCGCGACATCTTCACCAGCTTCTTCTTTGTCTCGATTGGGATGTTGCTTGATCTAGGCTTTGTTTTAGAGCAGCCGATGTTAATCTTGCTTATCACCGCTGGGGTATTGATTGCGAAAACTACGATTGTGGGTGTGACCAGCTTACTGTTGGGCTATCCATTGAGAACCGCAATTGTCAGTGGGCTGACCTTGAGCCAAGTGGGTGAGTTCGCCTTTATTTTGGCAACGGTTGGTAGTGGTTACGCCTTGCTGTCCGCTTCCGCTGAGCAAATGTTCTTGGCCGTATCTGTTCTGACAATGGCTGGCACTAGCTTCCTGATTGCAGGTGCGCCAAAAGCTGCGGATTTGGTTATGAAGTTGCCTATTCCAGCCAAACTCCAGCAAGGATTGTACCCGATCAAAGGAGTTGAGCCGCTGCCAACGGATAATCTGGAAGATCACGTAGTCATTATCGGCTTTGGGATCAATGGTCGAAATGTGGCTCGGGCTGCTCGTCACGCTGGCATTCCTTACTGTATCATTGAAATGAATGCCGACACCGTGCGCGCTGAACGACAACATGGTGAACCCATTTTCTATGGTGATGCCACCCAGGAGGCGGTATTGCACCAAGTTAATCTGGGGCAGGCCCGAACTGTCGTTGTTGTGATTGCCGAAGCTGCCGCGACACGGCGGATTACGGGGTTGGTCCGTCAGATGAACCCAGCTGCTCATCTTATCGCACGAACCCGCTATGTTAATGAGATGGAAGCCCTGCATCGTGCAGGGGCCAGCGAGGTTATTCCTGAAGAGTTTGAAACGTCAGTGGAAATCTTTACACGGGTTCTGACAAAATATTTGGTACCCAAGGATGAAATTGCCCACTTGGTGGCTCAGGTTCGTGATGATAGTTACCAGATGTTCCGTAATATGTCAGGTGCGGCCAGCCTTTCTGTATCTGATTTGCACTTACATCTACGTGATCTTGAGATTTCGCCTATTTTTGTGCCCAACGACTCACCCCTAGCGGGTAAGTCGTTGGCTGAACTTGATTTTCGTAACAAAATGGGGTTGACCCTTCTGGCTATTCGCCGTAACGCCGAACTGGTCACAGATTTGAATGCTCAAACAAAAATTTGTAACAATGATGAGCTATTTGTGATGGGTGCCCCCGATCGGGTGGCAATGGCGTCAATGCAGTTGGTTTAAGATATTTATGTTGAAGTGTTGCTATGGTGCAGCTTAAAGGAGAATAAAATGATAAGAGACAACACCGGATTAGATACATTCCAGATTACTGATCTAGCAAATGAGGCAGTAAAAAATACAACCGAATTGGATAACTTGGGGCAGAAATTATTAGCAATGTGGCAACAAGCCCACGGGGCACCAGAGGGTGTTGTCACAGTGACTAGCTCGCAAAATGGGGTTGTTGTTTTGATCGAGAACGCCTTTTCAAGAGCTGAGTTGGTCTTGGCTCAGCAAAAAAATGATATGTTGCTGCAAAAATATATCGATGGTCTAACCCATCAGATGTTGCCAATGCTGACTAAACAGGTTGAGACCGTAACGGGGAAATCGATCAGGTCAACCAGTATTAACTTTGATATTGAGCAAAACTGGTTGATGGTCTTTCTAAAGTTTGCTTAAACGTAATTAGTATCCTAGGTTTTATTCAAAAATCCATCCATTGACAGAGATGTCATTTGGGTGGATTTTTATTATCTAACGCAAATTGTGACCTGTCTGCGAAATTTAGGTAACAGCATCCTGAGTAATCGAAGCGAAGCGGAGATTGTATCGAAGGGGGCGGTTCAGCCGACGATTCTGGGCTATCCCGCATCCTTCGATACGCGATTTCCCTCCGTTCCACCGCTACTCAGGATACTAACGCTTTATGGTAGACTTAGGGTTATTTAACATTTTCCTCAAATTCCCCCTTGACTCTGACACTGTGTCAGGGTGTACAGTGAGGTCAACTTAGATAATGACGGACCCGGATATCTGGGGCAGCTGTCGCAAAGGAGCCCTTCAAATGACAGACAACAAACAAGTAATTTTTGGCACAGGCCCCCTGGCCTTGTGGGTGATGGATGAATTAGTAGCGAAAGGTCGTCCCGTAACCTTGGTCAATCGCAGTGGAGACGTAGCGGAGGCCTTGCCTGCGAGTGTGACTGTGGTCAAGGCAGATGCCACCAATCCTGATGCGGTGGCCGAAATTTGCCAGGATGCGGCGGTCGTATTTCACTGCGCTATGCCACCGTATACTGATTGGCCTGAAAAGTTCCCCCCCTTAACTAAAGGAATTATGGATGGTGTGTCTCGGACACATGCCAAGCTGATTTTTGGCGATAATCTGTACATGTACGGCCCAACAACCGGGCAGCCGATTCATGAAGATTTGCCCTATGCCGCAACAGGTCATAAAGGCAAAACCCGGGCGATGATGGCCAAAATGTTGCTGGATGTGCATCAAGCTGGTAAAGTGCGTGTAGCCATTGCCCGTGCGGCTGATTTCTATGGACCGCGTGTGCGAAACTCTGTTGTGGGTGAGATGTTTTTTGAGGCGGTTTTGGCTGGTAAACCCGTGAATGCTTTGGGGAATGTCGATCTACCCCACACGTTTACTTACATCGGCGACTATGCTAAAGCACTCGTCACCTTGAGTGAGCGAGACGAGGCTTTGGGCCGAGCATGGCACGTGCCCAGCGCAAAAACGATTAGCATCCGCGAGCTTGTTTCACTTGCTGAAAAAGAGTTAGAGCAACCTATCAAAATTCGCTCAGCAGGTCGATTTATGGTGTCCATCTTAGGTTTGTTTAACCCGATGATTCGGGAGACAAAAGAGATGATGTATATCTGGGAAACCCCTTACATTCTGGATCATAGTCAGTACGAGGCCCAATTTGGGGCAGAGACAACCTCGCACGAAGACGCTATTAAGGCTACGGTGGCGTGGTATCAACAGCGTAACGATTGTTAACCTGAATTCGATGTTCGATTAATGTCATGATGATGTAAGGGCAAACTATGTTTCGAATTGGCGACTTTTCAAAAATTGGCCAGGTATCAGTACGAATGCTGCGGCATTACGATAAGTTGGGTTTGCTAACACCGCAAGAGATCGACCGATTTACCAGTTATCGTTATTACACTATCGATCAATTACCTCGGCTCAATCGTATCTTGGCTCTAAAAGATTTAGGGCTTTCACTTGAGCAAATTAAGCATCTGCTGGATGAGGATGTTGTGTCTCCTGAACGGCTGCGAGGGATGTTGCTCATAAAGCAGGTTGAGCTTGAGCAGGAGTTAAAAGAAAATCAGCGACGGCTGGGTCGAGTGGAGGCGCGTTTGCAAAGAATGGAGCAAGAAGACGAGCCTTCACCTTATGAAGTGGTCATTAAATCAGTCGACCCCATCACTGTGGCCTCAACACAAGAGGTCGTGCCGACCATTGACGAAGTGGATTTTTATTGTGCGAGCTTGGGGCGTCGTTTGTATCAAGAGTTGGCGCAGGCTGACATTGAACCAGGTCACCCGGAAATCACTCGTTACCATACTGGCGAATATCGTGAAACCGACATCGATATGGAAGTTTCGGTGGCTGTGGATAAGAATGCTCTCTTGGCTGAGATTAACCAGCCTCACTTGGCTATTGATATTCTTCCTGCCGAAGAAATGGTAGCCGCACTGATTTATGAAGGAACTTATCGTGGTGTTACTGAGGCTATTCTAGCCCTGTTGACCTGGGTCGGCACCAATCATCATACCTCCTGTGGCCCCCTGCGTGAATTGCACCATTCCGGCCGTGCTCATCAAAATGGCAAGTTAGTTGAGCCAGCGATTTTGGAGCTTCAATTACCCATTCAAAAATTGTAAAGCCTAGTTTTAGACGTTTCGTTCCAGAACGAGTATACTCTTGATGAAGTCAAGAAATCGTTAGTGTCTTCATGTTTTGTCATTATGTCACCTTATCTTTATTGATACATATATAAGCCTTTATCACGCATCACATATTTCCACTGGTAAATCCGTGGTGAAGAACGAATGACGCTGACGGAACTCATTCTCGCTAGGAGTATACTTATGCCTCGTCTTATCTTATTTGATGTTAACGAAACCTTACTCGACTTACGAGCATTGGATACCCACTTTGAGCGGTTGTTTGGTGACACCCGGGTGATGGCCGAGTGGTTTGGGCTGGTGCTACGTTCATCATTGGTCGCTACCATTACATCTACATATCATAACTTTGGCATCATTGCGGGCGATGCCTTGGCGATGACAGCGGCTAAGTATGATGTTCCGTTGAGCGAAGAAGATCGGATGGCGGTGCTCCAAGGTGTGCGATCGCTCCCCACGCACTCCGATGTCCGTGGAAGCCTGACCCGTTTGAAAAACGCAGGGTTTCGCTTAGCGACAGTGACAAACTCACCGCCTCCCGTTCTGAAAGACCAACTCACCAACGCGGGCATTATCGACTTCTTTGAGCAGACTCTATCCGTTGATGCGGTGCAAAAATTTAAACCTGCCCCCGAGGTTTATCAATATGCCGCTCAGACCCTTGGCCTAGAGTTGAGCGACATTTGTATGGTGGCAGCCCACGATTGGGATATCGCCGGGGCGATGCGCGCTGGAATGGCCGGAGCCTTCGTGGCCCGTCCAGGAATGGTGCTTGGTCCATTGCAAGAAGCGCCGACCATTGTGGGGGATACGATGGACAGTGTGGTGGATCAAATTATTGCTAAATTTGGGGATTGATTTCTAGGTCTAAAACCGTCCACAGATATACACAGGACTTACGCAGAATACAGGTGAAATGTCGGTTGAGCCTATCGAAACCAGATATTTTGCCCCACAAAACGTTACTTTTGACAGGCTCAATCAACGTTTTGCGTAAGTCCTAACACAGATGCACACAGATAAAATCAAACTATCTGTGTTAATCTGTCATAACTGTGGATAGATTGGTTTTTAACCATCACTCTCGGATAAACCACACCCGTCGAATCAAGCTATTCTCAACCTGATAAATCGCAATCATTCGTACGATTTGCTTGGCTAAGCCAGCAATATCTTCATCATAAATGACAAAATTGCCAAAGATCATTTCATTGGTCACTTCGGCGTGCAACTCAGGGATGTTGAAGCGGTTATTCGCATAAAATTCGCGTAGATTGTCTAGGCCAGTCATAAACGGCTCAGGATTGGGGAGTTGATACAGCTCAACATCCGGGGCAAAGGTGGCAGTAAAACCCTCTAAATCGTGGGCGTTATAGGTATCCGCTTGTAATTTGGCGACAGCTTCTGGTGACATTGACATAATTTTCTCCATCGTTTAAATTTAGTTCGATTTTGACATCACTCTGATAATTATCAAAATAACGATGACCAAGAATTTTGCTGTCATCTAGGTTTCAGTATGGAGAATTGTATGCCCCACAAACCCACCGAGTCTATCATCCTCAAAGAAAGTAACGCTGAAAAACATATTATGATTGCCCTCGCCCACCCCGACGATGAGTCATTTGGTACGCCGCCGGTTGGCACTATCTTGCATTACGCCGCAAATGGGGTCGCTGTTCATTATGCCTGTGCCACCCGTGGCGAGGTGGGCGCAGCAGATCCAGAATTTGTCAAGGACTATGCCTCGACGGCGGAGATGCGGACGGCGGAGATGCGCTGTGCGGCTGAGGTATTGGGACTGACGAGCTTGCATTTTCTCAATTACCGAGATTCGGGAATGGAGAATAGCCCGGACAACGATCACCCTGATAGTTTAGTTCAGGCCCCTGTGGAGGATGTGGCAGAGAAGGTGGTGGCCCTCATTCGGCAGATCAAACCCCAAATTCTGCTGGCCTTTGATCCTACGGGTGGCTATTTTCACCCAGACCACATTCATATGCACAAAGCGGCCACGCTGGCCTTTCACGCCGCCGCTGATGCTGCGCAATTTCCGGCTCAAATTGAGGCTGGATTGATCCCTCACCAAGTCGATAAGTTATACTATCTGGCCTTTTCCCGTGGCTTTGTGCGGATGATGGCCAGAGTGGCACCCCTATTTGGCAAGGACCCCTCTGCTCTGGGCCGAAACAAGGATATTAATATCAAGCGGATTGCCGAAGTTGAGCAAACAATCACTACCAAGATTGACGTCAGTCATTACTTCAATCAAGCTCAACAAGCGGCGGGCTGTCACGCTAGTCAATTAGGTGGTCTGCCCAATCTCCCCAAATTTATTCAAAAACAGTTAGGCCGTAAAGAGATGTTTACGCGCATCGTGCCGCCTTTTGCTGAGAATCAATCGATTGAGACGGATCTCTTTGTGGGATTGTAGAAACAACTATTTTTAGTTGTAATATTCTAAGAAAAAGATACCATAAAACGTGACTTAACGTTTTATTCACTGTCCCCTATAGGAGCTTCTTATGCATCGCGTCTTCAAGCTGATATTACCAACGCTTCTGGCTATCTCTTTTCTCAGCATCCTATTTTTAAGCGCTGTTCAAGCGACTCCTCCTCAACAAACCTCGAACGGGCCACGTCTTCGTCTGGCGATTGGTGAGTTTTCCCCTGATCCCAACCAAATACAATTGAGTTCGGCCCCTGAACCTTCTCATCTAACATTATCCGCTTATCCAGATGATGGGACAGGCTATTATCTGGTTCAATTTTCAGGCCCGATTCTTGTGTCTGATCAAGCGGCCTTAACCCAAGCTGGTGCTGAGATTTTCGACTATGTGGCTGATTTTGCCTACATTGTTAAAATGAATGATGCCACCCGGACGCTTATTGAGGGGCTGCCCCAGATCCATTGGGTAGGTATTTATCAGCCATCCTATCGGCTTGCCCCGGATTTGCTTTCTCAAGCGGTTGATAACTCGGATATCAATCCAGGCACACTTCCAGAGGGTAGTTTTGTTTTTAAGAATGAAGACCCGATTGAGATGGTTGTGATTGTGTTTCGCGGCGAGCCGCTTGCTCCAATTATTGACCAAATTGAAACCTTGGGTGGGCAAGTGCTAGAGCAACAGCAAACGACCTGGCAAAGCATGCTGCGGATTTCACTTGCGCCAAACCAACTGTCGGCCTTGGTAAATATGTCAGGTATCAGTTGGATTGAACCAGTGGTTGAATATCAAATTTTCAACGGTCCCGCGACCGATATCATTGGTGCCCGCGAGGTGTGGGATACCCATGGTCTGTACGGTCAAGGGCAGATTATTGGTGTTGCTGATACTGGGTTGGACCAAGGCTCAACCTCACCCGCCAGCCTGCATGATGATTTTGAAGACGGCAATGGAAACAGCCGCGTTTTACAGATTTTTGATCGGGTGGGTGATGGGGCGAATGATGTGAGAACTGGACACGGGACCCACGTTGCTGGCTCAGTTTTAGGGAATGGTGACCTTTCGGGGGCAACGCCCAGCACCCACACCTACCCCAACACGTCCCACGCCGGTGCAGCCCCAGAAGCGAGTTTGGTGTTTCAGGCAGTTGAAGATAATGGGACAGGTGAATTATCTGGTCTTGCTGATTTGAATGGTCTTTTTACACAGGCGGCGAATGCTGGCGCAAAAATTCACAATAACAGTTGGGGCAGTAATGTGGAGGGGATGTATAGTTCTGACTCG
Source organism: Phycisphaerae bacterium (assembly GCA_028285035.1). Next base: position 119,394 of record JANQQF010000010.1, on the reverse strand, counting down.
ATGATACTGGATCAATTTGTCTGGGATAACCCTGATTTTTCTGTTCTAGTAGCAGGGGGTAATGATGGGGTGGATGCAGACAGTGATGGTCTCGTTGATTTGTACTCAATGGGAGCACCAGCCACGGCAAAAAATGCCATTACGGTTGGTGCTTCTGAAAACAATCAGTCAGCGTTTAATGCATTCTCTTGGAGTGGATATGTCAGTCCAATTGGTACCGATTCTCCCGCAGATAACCCTGCCGGTTTAGCCCCGTTTAGTAGTCGGGGACCAACTTTGGATGGTCGCTATAAACCTGATATTGTTGCCCCAGGGACCTTTATTGCCTCTACCCGGTCGTCAATGAGCAGCAGTACGGGGTGGTTCCCCATTGATGATGACTATATGTATAATGGGGGAACCAGTATGGCTACACCAATTGCTGCTGGCGGCACAGCAATCATCCGGCAATATTTTGAGGATAATGAAAACATTACGCCCTCTGCTGCCTTGATTAAGGCCAGTTTGGTTAATGGAACGGTTGATATAAGCCCAGGACAATATGGCACCGGGGCTACCCAAGAAATCCCAGATGCCCGTCCGAATAATGTGGCAGGCTGGGGGCGGATCGACATTGAACAAAGCATTTTTCCAACTGCCCCTCGGGTGATGACTTATACTGATGAAACCACAGGCCTGGACACCAGTGAAACTCATACTTACAACTACTACATTGATAGCTCTGACCAACCATTCAATATCACTTTGAATTGGAGTGATTATCCTGGCGCTTTGACCAGCAATGGTAGCTTGGTTAATGATTTAGACCTGAAACTTGAAAAACCCGATGGCTCATTTGTCTACCCCAATAACCCAATCAAACATGGCGGCTTACAACACCTGTTCTATGATGACTGGGTTATTGGATTGTTTAGTACCAGTTCGATAAGTGTAGCGGTTCGGTTTACGCCAACATCATATCCAGTTAATCTACAAAGTACAGTTGTTTATCTCAGGAGTAGTACAAATAGTTACCCGAAAATCTACAACTGGTATATCTACACCAGCGGAAGTGATGCGACGGGCCCGACTAGTACGCCAGTTGCTCAAGGAACGATCTCAGCCCAACGAGAAGGTTGGCACGCGCTTGATCTATCCGGGCTAGGGATTGAGATCACTGGTGGTGATTTCTTTATCGCGCTTAATAACGGTGGGGATACTGATGCCCGTCTGTACCTTGATGTTGGTTCTTCCGATGTACGTACTTGGGTGTTATCTGGAAGCTGGAATAAATTTGCCAGTGGTGATTTATTGCTACATGCGATTGTTTCCTCCCCCGACGAAACGACTGAACAAGACCGTGCTAACAACTTGGTGGGAATTGATTTAGAAAGTCCAAATACGGGATTGTATACGGTGACAGTCGAGGGCCACAATGTACCCTTTGGCCCGCAGCCCTATGCGCTTGTGGCTTCCGGTATTTTGACAGGTATTCCTACGCCTCCATCAAATCCAAGTCTGAGTATTGAGAAATCAGCAGCCACGAATGTAGCCAGTGGTGGATTGTTAACTTATACTCTAGTTGTTAGAAACGATGGAACAGGCACCGCCACTAACGCGATGATAACAGATACAGTACCGGCCAGCACAACCTTATTGGCTTCATCCTTGAGTGGTGATGCGACGTATGGTGGAGCTGAGGCCGGTCAACCGATCCAATGGAATACTGGTGTGAGTCTTGATCCACTTGACGCATTAACTCGAACCTTCGTTGTGACAGCTGATCGTACATTTGTAAATAGCGAGATTGTGAACACGGCCTATGTTTCGGCCAGTAATGTCGTCACCATTGCCACGAGTTCTGTCACAACGACGTTAATCGCTGAAGTAATACCGACTCCGAGTCTGAGCCTTGAGAAATTGGCTGCGACCAATGTCGAGAGTGGCGGATTATTGACCTATACCTTAGTCGTTCGAAACAACGGAACAGGCACCGCGACCAATGTGATGATAACAGATACCGTGCCGACGAGCACAACCTTACTCGCTTCGTCGTTAAGTGGCGACGCAACGTATAGTGGCACTCAGGCTGGGCAGCACATTCAATGGCATACTGGCGTGAGCTTGGCCCAAGATGTTGCCTTAACTCGTACGTTCGTTGTCACGGTTGACAGTGCCGTGACCGATGGTCAAATTGAGAATACAGCTTATGTTTCAGCTAGTAACGTTGCATCAATTACTATGAGTTCTATCACAACGACATTCTCGGGTGGTGTATCATTGAGTGAACTTTATATTTATCTGCCATCTGTTTTGAAAAAGTAATTTTGTAGGAAATCCGACAGAATTCTAAAAGATAGTGTGCTACAGTTCTCATCGTAACTTATTGCTGGTCGACTTCATCGTTCACACTTGACTCACGTTTTAAAGAAAGGGCCTCGTGTCACACATCCACGGTATGCAACTTCATCAATTTCCATTATGGGCTGATTTACAAGCCCAAGAGATGGATCAACTGCTCGAGATTGTCTCAATTAAAGGCTATCAAGCGGGTTCAATGCTCTTTGGGCCTGATGACTCGCCCGACCACATTTTTCTGCTTCAGCACGGGCGCGTGAAGACCTTTGTCCTCTCGCCGCAAGGCCAGGAGAAAATTATGCATATCTTTTGCCCTGGAGATGCCTTTGGTGGCCTCCTTTTGGGGGTGATGGATGGGCACTTGCCGTGGGCACAGGCAATGGACGACGTTGTGGTCTGCTTGATGGACGAGACCGCCTTCAAGCAGTTTATGCAACGGTGTCCTAACACGTGTCTCGGCTTATTTCGATATATGTCGGCCCACCATATTGATGACATGCGCCGTTTAGAAAGATTGCTTCATACCAAAGCCAGTCATCGCGTGGTGTTAACCTTACTCGATTTGGCTGATCGTTTGGGGTTCGGGGAGGCAGAGGCCTTCACCATTGGTGCCTATTTTACCCACGAAGATATCGCTAATATGATTGGCGTTGTGCGTAGTACAGTTTCAGAGTTGATTTCGCAGTTACGTCGATTAGGAGTTTTGAGTGGCCGAGGCCGCGGATTGACCATCCATCGTGCGGCTGCAATCTCATTTTTAGCAGAAGATCAGTAGGACGATGATGGAATCAATCGGAGAAAGCATATGTCAGATCAAAATGAAATTCGACAAATTCAATTTTTCGTTAGTTCTGAATGCGAAACCTGTGAGCAAGTAGAAACGTTTTTGCAAGGGTGGACAAATGATCATCCGCCGACAACATTAGCTATTATGCCAGTTCTGGAGTATCCAGAGGAGGTTGTTCGACTACAAATATTCTATACCCCGGCTGTAGTGGTAAATGGCAAAGTGTTGTCTGAGCCAAATTTGTCTATTGAAAAAGTCGCTCAGTTTTTAGATAATCCTATTCCTCAAACGAAGTCAGTTACTGACCCGGACGTAGAAAACTAAACAAAAATCCTTGTCTCATGAACCATCTCAAAAAGTTTAGAAAGTTATATCTGGGTCAGACAACCATTCATCAAATAAAAATGCTGCGAAGGAGAGCACACGATGGCACAGAAGTGGTACAAGGTTGCAGAAGAAGGCGATTTGCCTGAAGGCCAAGTCACGACCGCACTGGCTGGTTATACGGCGGTTTGTCTGATTAATACCCCCGAGCACGGTTACACGGCATTAGACAATAGATGTCCTCACCAAGGTGGCCCACTGGGGGAAGGCCAACTTGATGCGAATGGGCGTTGGGTGCTCTGTCCCTGGCACGCCTATGAGTATGATCCGAAAACGGGGAATCCCCCCGAGGGCTTTGGTGACTACGCCACCGCCCTGCCGCTCGAGATACGTGAAGATGGTATCTACGTTCAGGTGGATGAACCGGAACACGAGCCCACAGTATCGGATCAGATGGTGCAGGTGATGACCGACTGGGGGGTTGATACAGTTTTTGGGATGGTTGGGCACAGTAACCTTGGCTTTGCCGAGGCCCTCCGTCGGGCCGAAGAGGAAGGTAAGCTAAACTATTTTGGTATCCGTCACGAAGGGGCTGCTTCGTTTGCTGCCACAGCCTATGGCAAATTGACCGGGCGCCCTGCGGCCTGTTTTGGGATTGCTGGCCCCGGTAGCACAAACCTGCTGACCGGCTTGTGGGATGCCAAAATGGACCGGGCACCCGTCCTTGCTCTGAGTGGGCAGGTGAACAACCAAGTTATCGGCCCTGGTACCTTCCAGGAAGTTGACCTGTATTCTGCTTTTGATGCCGTCCGTGTCTGGGGCCAGACTGTGATCACCAACAAAAATGCCAGTGATTTAATGGCGCTGGCTATCAAGCATGCTGTTGTTGAGCAAGGCGTGACCCATCTCATTTTGCCCGATGAAGTACAAGTCGCCCCTGCCCTCGACCCGATGCCAGAAACGCCAAAACAGGGTCGAGTATCTACCCTCGAGATCACGCCCCCTGACGCTGAACTGGGGCAAGCCATTGAAATGATTAAAAACGCCAAACGGCCAGCGATCATCGTTGGGCACGGGGCGCGATTCCATCGCAAAGAAGTTGTCGAGTTTGCCGAGCAAATTGATGCGGCTGTGATTACCACCTTCAAGGGTAAAGGGGTTATTTCGGACCACCATCCACTCGGGTGTGGGGTGTTGGGACGCAGTGGTACACCCGTGGGCAGTACAACGATGGCCCGCAGCGACCTACTCATTGTGCTTGGGGCCTCCTTCTCCAATCACACTAGCATCGCCACCTACAAACCTATCATCCAAATTGACACTGATCGAATGACCTTGGGTAAATTCCACCCTGTGGATGTGCCACTGTGGGGTGAAATTGGCACAACCTTAAAGCACTTCTGTGCTGAACTTGAGGCGGTGGATCGACCCAAAGTACGTGAAGATATCGCAAAACTCTGGGCCTACTGGCGGGGTGAAAAAGAGAAGCACGTTGGTCATTTGGATAAACAAGGTCGAATGCATCCGGCCCTTGTCTTCAAAAATCTGTCTGAATTGGTGCCTGATGATGCCGTACTCCCAGTGGATGTTGGAAACAACACCTATAGCTTTGGCCGTTTCTTTGAGTGCAAGGAAAATCAAGATGTCTTGATGTCCGGCTATCTGGGCAGTATTGGGTTTGCCTTCTCGGCTGCAATGGGGGCTTGGGCAGCGGTTGGTGATACCCGCAAGGTGGTGTCTGTTTCAGGGGATGGTGGCTTTGGGCAATATCTGGCCGAATTCACCACCGCCGTCAAATACAATATGCCCATCTGCCATATTCTGATGAACAACTCGGAGCTTGGCAAAATCTCAAAAGAGCAACGTGCTTCTCACTACCACGTTTGGCAAACCAGTCTGCACAATCCGAACTTTGCGGAATATGCCAAGCTATGTGGCGGTCTCGGTATCCGAGTAAGCAAACCCGAAGAAATGGTCGATGCGATGAAGGCGGGACTAACAGCAGATGGCCCAGCGCTCATCGAAATTTTGACGGATCCAACGCAAACGTAAGAAATATTTAAGGAATAACACCGATTATGGATGAAGAACGAATTGAAAAGATGGCGACCCTGTTCGTAGAGACAGGGCAAGCCCACCATCAGGCCTTTATCGAAACCGATGGGGCTGATCCTGATTGGCCAATTTGGTATGCCAATCATTTGAAAGCACCGTTGGGTGAAATGCTTGACGCCACGCTTACCACGAGTGATTTGACATATTTGCTGATTACAGCCGTGCGTGAGCAAGAAATGGATGCCCCTGGCGCGAATTGGTCAAAGTATTACGCTCGCTTTTTTATTGAGCGTTACGGCTAATCTTGGGGTAGAGCGCCTGAAAATTTGAACTAAATATCTGAATAAGGTACGATTGGCGTGTTCGATAAGATTGGACACGCCAATCGTTTGTGTAAAATTCAATGAGGAGCGTTAATAATGACAGCAGTTTCAACGCAAGAAGCTAAAAAGGTGAGCGTTGCCACCTGGAGCACCTTGCCCGATCGAGAGCCGCAGTACGCTTTGGTGGCTAATGTGGATTTGGTTGTTGTTCGATATGGTGATGAGGTTTCGGTCTTGTACGGTCGCTGCCAGCACCGAGGGGCCTTAATGTCTGATGGGTTTATCAGTGGAGACAACATCATTTGTGGGGTGCATAGCTGGGACTATCGTTATGACACCGGAGTAAGCGAGTACAATAACACCGAAAAGTTGCACAAATTTACCTCCTGGGTTGATACGGCAGATGATGCTGTATATGTTGATGAAAGTGAGATCGCAGCGTGGGCGGTTGACAATCCGCAACCTTACAACCGTGATGCTTACTTGGGCTTGTACGCTGACATTCACGGTACGCCGGAGGAACCCTTTAACGGCTATATTCAACATTTGGCCAAAAATGGCTTGAACCGATGGGGACACCACGGCCAGGTTTCGGCAATGGGTGTGGCTTTGACCGAGTTGCCGCGTTGGGAAGACATCAATGTGGTCACAGGCCAATTGGCGCGCCGTCCCCTACTCGATGATGACGCAGTCGGAACCGATTTGTTGATCGGACCGAATGCCAAAAAACCGCTTCATCTGGAAATCCCAATTTTTGTTAGCGATATGAGCTTTGGTGCGTTGAGCGAAGAGGCCAAGGTCGCCTTGGCGACAGGGGCTGAGATGGCCGGGACAGGGATCTGCTCTGGCGAAGGTGGAATGTTGCCGGAGGAGCACGCCTCCAATTCACGCTACTTCTACGAATTAGCCTCCGCTAAGTTTGGCTGGAGTTTAGACAAAGTGAAAGATGTGCAAGCGTTCCACTTTAAAGCGGGTCAGGGTGCTAAAACAGGAACAGGTGGTCACCTCCCAGGAAACAAAGTCAAAGGCAAAATTGCCGAGGTCCGTGAGTTGCCCGAGGGCGAGTCTGCCATCAGCCCGGCCACTTTCCCAGATTTGGTTTCTGTTCAGGATTATCAACGTGTCGCCGATGAAGTACGCGAAGTGTCTGGGGGAATTCCCATTGGCTTTAAATTGTCTGCCCAGCATATCGAAGAGGATATCGATTTTGCCCTCTCAGTCGGTGTTGATTATATTATTCTTGATGGTCGCGGCGGTGGAACGGGGGCTGCCCCAAACATATTCAAGAAAAATATTTCAGTTCCCACGATTCCGGCGCTGGCCCGGGCTCGTACCCATCTCGATAAACGAGGCCGACAGGATGTCACTTTGATTATTACTGGTGGGCTGCGTACTGAGTCTGATTTTGTTAAAGCGTTGGCCTTGGGGGCAGACGGTATCGCTGTTTCCAACTCAGCCATTCAAGCTATCGGTTGTTTGGGGATGCGAGCTTGCCATACCAACAACTGCCCGGTCGGTATTGCCACCCAGAAATCTCATTTACGAGCGCGTTTGGTAATCGAAAAGTCAGCCGAACAACTCAAAAACTACTTTGAAGCCACCACCCATTTGATGCAAGTTCTAGCCCGTGCTTGTGGCCATAGCCATTTCAACCAATTCTGCATCGATGATCTAACCACCTACGATCGTAAAATGGCTTATCTGACAGGCATTCGCTATGGTGGTGTGGTGCCACTATAAAACTTATTCATACAACATCAAGTAGCCGAGATTTACAATCTCGCACCTCTACTAATTGTGAGGTTGGAAACCTCGGCTACTGAAATTTATAACCTAAGTTCATTCACCATCCACAATTCATTCACCATTAGAAATATCGCCCCAATGACCTATTGACTTTAGCTTGACAATCCGAAATAATAGTGGTTGTTGTTAATAGCGACATTCCGACCTGTCCCACTCCACCTACCAAGCTACATAATCAATTATTTTGCCAGGAATTTTGCATTATGAATTCTCCGGAAGCATTGGATCAACTTGCGGCGTATGTGCCGATGCCTGTGGCACAGGCAATTTACAAGGACCCTCGGCCTCTCACCGGCCCGCAAACACGGCGTTTCCCCGCCGTTGTTTTATTTGCGGATATCTCTGGTTTTACCCCATTGAGTGAAATGTTGGGGCGAAGTGGGCCAGCTGGGGCGGAAGAACTCACCCATCTCATTAATCAATACTTCACCCGAATGATTCGCATCATCGAGTCGTATCACGGCCAGGTGGTTAAATTTTCAGGCGATGCGATGACAGCGCTGTTTCCCGCAGGAGCAACGCCAATGGAAGCCGAAATTTCAGCCCAAACTGCCGTCCGTCGGGCGGGCGAGTGTGCTTTAGCGATGCAGGCGAAGATGGGCTTCTTCTCTGATATCAAAACCTCGCAGGGGCGTGCCTCATTGTTGATGAAAGTGGGGATTGGTTTTGGCGAGGTCTTGGAATGCAGTATTGGTGGGGCCTTGGGGCGCTGGGAATATGTTGTGGCGGGTGATCCCATTATCCAGATTTCAACGGCTGAGCATTATGCCAAACCCGGTCAGATTGTGTTGAGCCAGCAAGCCTGGTCTCGAGTCCGCAAATTCTTCACTGGAACGCTTGTCATAAAGCATCCCGACTACATCATCCTTGATAAGGTGCTGGACCCCTTGCCAACCGTACCTTCCGTTGCTTTGGATTGGAGTAAACTAGACGAGGTGGCCCGAACCGAGGCCGAGAAAGCCCTACGCTGCTACATCCCTGGTGCTATCAAAGCTCGCCTGGATGATCAAGCGGAGTGGTTGGCGGAATTACGCCGTATCACCATTTTGTTTATCGGTGTGGGCGGGCTTGATTATGAAGATGAAAAAGCTGGCGAGACATTGCAAAATTTCTTACAGGGTGTGCAAGAGGTAGTCTATCGCTACGAAGGGTCGCTGGGGAAAGTGGCTGTTGATGATAAAGGGACCGTCCTGCTCATTCTCTTCGGCGCACCTCCCTTCTTCCACGAGGATGACTCAAAACGAGCGGTTGCTTGTGCTTTGAGCTTGCAGACGGTTGCTCGCGAGCGTCAATTGCGAATGGCAATTGGTATTACCGAAGGTTCCATTTTTGCCGGACCAGTCGGTGCCCCCACCCGTCGAGAATACACGGTGATTGGCGATGATGTGAATCTAGCGGCCCGGCTGATGGAGTATGGCCGAGGCGGCTCGATTATCGTCAATAATCGGGTTCGCGAAAAAGTGGGCGAACAGTTCATCACAGAAGATTTAGGGCAAGTGGCCCTCAAAGGGAAGTCTCGTTCCGTCTCAGCTTTTGTAGTCAAGGGCGAACAAGGCGTTCAAGATGAGATTTTGAACCGCTACCTCCTACAAGACGACCCCTTGGTTGGTCGTAAATCTGAGCTGGAGCAAATCCGACGAATGGCGGCCCGTGTCCGTCACGGAAAACGTCAACTGCTGCTGATGGAAGGTGAGCTGGGCTTAGGGAAAAGTCGCTTGGCGGCAGAGATGGTGCGCGAGTGGATGATGGCTGGCGGGGTGGGCTATGGTAGCAAATGTATGAGCTATGGCCAGGAAATCCCTTACCAAGGCTGGCGTGAAATTTTGATTGCTATTTTTGGCTTGACCTTATCATTATCGCTTGAAGAAAAGCGTGATCATTTGTTAACAGGCTTGAAGGAACTGCCTGTGCCCGAAGGTGAAGCAGAGACTCATTGGGTTGATCGTCTGCCCCTGCTGGGTGATGCACTTGGTCTTGACCTGGCGGATAATGACTTAACTCGCTTGCTTCCTCCGGATTTACGACGACAAAATACCTTTGACATTATTCGAGAAATTATTCTACGGCAGGCCTCTCGGCATCCGCTGTTGATTTTATTTGAGGATGTCCAGTGGTCCGACTCATTTACCCTTGATTTGATTGCCGACTTGGTTCGGACCCTGCTGGATCAGCAAGTTTTTATCGTGCTACTGTATCGCCCTGGGGCTGATTTGGCTGGCGTGGAGCAGGTACGCCAGCTGCCTGATACGCACTTTATGCAATTAGAGCCACTTTCGGATGAGGAAAGTCTATTTCTGGTCCGAATGTTGCTCGATAAACGCTCTTTACCTGACGATGTTGAAGCTGAAATCCTGAAACGGGGCCAAGGTAATCCCTTTTTCTTGCAGGAGATGACTGGCGCGATCGTCGATGCGATTGGTACTCATGAGAAACTCACTTTTGATTTACTGGAAGGCTTGGATTTGCCTGAGACAGTGCATGATGCCATTCTGGCTAAGGTGGATCGTCTGTCCGAAGATGAGAAGTTAACCCTGAAAATTGCCTCCGTCATCGGGACCAATTTCCAGCGCTTGTTGCTCTCAGAAGTTCATCCGATGGTCAACGCCGTTTATCAGTTGCCAGCCCAATTATCAAAATTGGAACGGGAGAAACTATTACGTTTAGAGCAGCCTGCTCCGAAGTGGGAGTACGTTTTCCGTAACGTTATCGCTCAAGAAGTGATTTATGAGGGGTTGTTGATGGCCCAACGGCAACAGCTTCACGCGGTTGTAGCCGAGGCCCTTGAGGCTCAGGCAGAAGAAGAGGTTGAGCAACTCGCCTTTCACTACAAACGGGCTGATAATTCAACAAAAGCCCTTCACTATCTAAAGATTGCCAGTCAACGGGCCCGTCGGGAACACGCCAATCACGCGGCGATTGGTTATTACACCGAAATTTTGAGTTGTTTAATCAAACTATCTGATAATAAAGAACAGCACGCCGTCTTATCCCCAGAATATTGGGATTTTCTGATGGAACGGGCCCGGCTCTACAACTTAGTGGGCTGGCGTGATGAAGAAGTCGAAGACTTGGGAACCTTGGGGATTTTGGCCGAGGCGCTGGATGACGATTATCGCCGAGCTATCGCTGCTCAACAGTGGGTGATGCTTTACGAGACCAGTGGTGATTATGACTCTGGCCTTGAGGTGGTTGAGCGTTTTGTCGAGCAGGCCCACAAGATTGGGGACGAAAAATTATTGGGGCAGGGATACAATGACTGGGGTAAACTCCTCTACTTGCGCGGCTATTACGAGAAAGCCGATACACATTTGGCCCAAGCTTTGGAAATCGCAGAGCGTATCCAAGATAAGGAAATGCAAGCTAAGGTTCGGCATAATGAGGGGCTGGTTTCCTATTATCAAGCAAATTATGAAAATGCCCAATTGGCCTTCCAATCGGCCATCACCCTGTGGGGCGATTTGGGCGATCAAGTCGGCTGGGGTAACAGCTTGGCTCAGCTCGGCCAGGTATTTTATGATATTGGCCAATACGGTGACGCCCAACATTGCTACGAGCAATCTCTCAACCTACATCGGGCGATTGGCGATCGTTCGGGAGAGGCTTTAGCCCGACGTGGCCTAGCTCGTATCTATCGCTCTCTCGGAGCCTTCATTGAGTCGCGGAACTTATTCGAAGAAGCACTCACTTTCTACCAGACGGTGGGTGACCGACATCAGGAAGTGCAATGTATGTATGATTTGGGCTTTTTGCACAATCGGCTTGGTGAGGTTGATAAGGCCTTGATGTATTTGGAAGAGTCGTTGGTGACGATGAAGGAGTTGCAAGCCCCTTGGTGGGCGCAAGTGAAGGCCCTGATTTACTATAGTTGGACCTTGCACGATGCCGATTGTGCGGAAGAAGCCCAGGCCTTTATCACCGAGGCGTTTGAAATCGAGCGAGATACGCAACAAAAAATCTCATTACTTGAAGATATGATGATTTTAGGGCGAATCGCCCTTACACTAGATGATGTTAGTATGGCTGACTCGTGTGCCCAACAAGTCTTCTATTTCATTGAACATCAGGGCATTCAAGGCATCGAGCACCCCGCAATGGCCTATCTGACCCTATACTACAGCTTCCAAGCCAGTGGTAATCTTGAAAAGGCCCAAGCCGCGTTGGCCCAAGGCAAACAGTTTGTCAATGATTTGACCGCTCAAGTTGAGGATGTTGAGTTGCGTGAGAATTTCTTGGCCAATATTCCGGAGGCGCGAGAACTGCTGGCCATTCCTGAGATGGTGGGGAGTGGTTTGTAATTCACTGTTTGTGCATCCTTAAAGTTGGTCAAAACTGTGAGACCTATACCAACTCTATGGTTTTGATCTGATATCTAATAAAATGATCTTTTGTAGAATGTGACACCTGAAAAAATCTCTACTTTAATTGACCTTAGATGTTTGGTTATCAAGCCTCTCCTTGATTTTCTGGAGGTGGAGATGATGGGGGAGGTTCGTCAAAGTCGAAACTATCTTGATTTTGATTAGTAGGTGTTTGCTTCTGGTCTTGTCCTGATAATTGTTTTTTCCCCACGATGTTAATAGAGTTTATCTTCATACCCCCTGTCTCCAGCTTTTGGGTATCTATATTAACGAGATGTCCAGGGAGGATTTGATTAATGGTGCTTGATAGATCGTTTTCAAAGATAGGTACATCTAAGCCGAGGTTTATATGAATAATATCCGTATCTGTTTGTACTCTAAGCTGAAGTGGCCAAGTTTCTAAAATTTCAAGGATTATTCCTTTTATCATCATTATATTTTTAGATGCTTTCTAACCTGTAAGGTTTATAAGGATTGTAAGGAGATGAAAAATCGTTTACGGATAAACGTAGATTTTTATAATTTTTGTTTTATCCATAAACGATTTTGTTTTTGCAGTTTTGACTTCCTTGCAACCCATCGAGAATTAAGTGTTATATAAGGTCTGAATTTTTCTTGCTAGGTAGCCTTTGGTTTGGTGCCAAAGGCTACTTAAGTTTTTTACTACTAAATGGTTAGGTAAAAGTATTCAAACTCAGATTTTTGATTGATTTCTAAAATCTACTTAATTATCCTTTTATTTTTGAGTAAATTTTACTAACTAACTCTTGGACCAAGACATAATATCGTCGTAAACCGACTGTGTAATACGGACCGCTTTATTAGGGCATCCACCATATCCATGAATCCCTACGCTCCACACATTCTGATAGTTGCCCCAATCTGACCCACTACGAAGAGCGAAAACAGGACTGCCACTTTCACCTCCAAAGGTATCATTCATATATAATAACTTATGTGCTGTTACGGAAGTAATGGGGCCTACATCTTCCCAATTATAACCATATGGATGTTTATCGCCAGGATAACCTGTGTTCATAACTGTTCGATTTTGTAATTCCGCATCTGAAGCGATCCACATACCACAAGAACCAACTTTACCAGTTTTAGGAACAAGGATTACACCATAATCATAATCAGATGAGCCATTAGACATCCAATTAGCAGACGCTCTAAGTTGGTCACTATTCACCGTATATGATCCGTATGGTGCATTGCCACCATTTCGTCCTGGAGTAACCGTGATTGATTTTGCAAATTTATTAGTTGATGTTGCATAAACACAATGACCACTGGTAACCACTACATCATATTTACTGCTTCCGGTGCTGCACAACCAGCCACTACCGACATAGTTTCCTTCCTCAAATGTCATACTTAATTGACATACCCAAAAATATGGGCTGACCGTAGTATTTCTTACTTTGACTCGATCATCCTGTCTACACACAGTTTCACGTGTTTCGTATGATAACACCCCTGCACTTAGTGGATATTCAACCAAAGGTAGTGTAGCCTCATTTTTTGTTGCTTCTATAGCTTCAGATTGAATTGATTCTTGACTCATAACTTTCTCCTTGCTGAATAGAATAATTTTTTACGGCTTAATTGGTACGCACTTAACCATCTAACCTACTTGAGGATTGTGTATGTTTAAGTTGGTCTTATCTTATTACTATAAATGGTGATATTTTGACCAGCCCGTCCCTATCTTACAGAGGACGATGACATAGAACATCAGTAACTGTAATGTACACTTATCACCCTGTCACATTGCTGCGGACAAGCTCACACCCTCTATGCGGGGTTATGGTAGTGGTCGGTACCATTTTTAAGGTGTCTCCTCCCTCTATCGTGGGGTGTAGTCTATTGAAACGCCTCTGTTTCGCGGAGGACGCGCCGATATGACGTAGAACGTCAGTGAACGTGATGTAGGCTCATAACTATGTCGTGCCATTGCCCCGGACAAGCTCACACCCTCTCCACAGGGTTGCGTCACAGTAAAAGCCATTGTAGGGGGATAAATTCTTTCACTACATCTGGTTTCCTTATTTCGACCTCCCTTTGTTTCTTTACTTTATGATGAAGCTGGTTGGATATTTTTGACATAAGCCATTATGAAAAAGGTGTTCAAACAAATGGAGGTTGAGAGTTAATATCTAAAAGAGGCTGAAACTAGGTAAAATCTAATATTTAGTTTAATGAACAACCCTAGAAGCTAGTTTCAAATATTATAAATCTAAATAATAACGACTAAACAAAGTAAACTTATGTAGTAGTTTAACACATAGGTTTGTTCTTTACCTTCACAAAAACTCTCAATTGACTCTCTGTTACCTCCCCTTCTAGCAAAACCGACCCATCTTTTACTTCTTCAGGTAATTGATTAACGGGATATGATCATCGACTTAATCATGAAATCTAACTCATAATTGACCACAGAGATTATACTGAGTGATGACAGTCACTGAGAAAATAAACCTATCGTAAGCAAAATGGGATGAGTGTTTATAAAAAAGGTTTATAACTTTTTAAAAAGAAGCCCTAAGCCAATCTTCGGAAAAATGTGAGAAGATGTCATGATTTATGCCAAAGTAGATGATGTGGAACGAGTTGAATTACAAAAAATGATCAAAGCCACGAAAAAAATGAGTATCGACGGTTGCAAATCATTGAGTTATCAGGCTAGGGTTTTAGTGTGTCAAAGTTAAGTACGATTTTTGGGTTTAGTGCTCACCCAGTACGGAGCTACATCTACCGCTACAACGAAGTAGGATTAGCTGGAGTGAAGGAAGGAGGATTGGTTGGTGTTGTTTGGAGTTTGGCTTTCCCTTCCGGTGAAGGTGTTTATTATTCCATCCATTAGCACAAACGCCATCACGAACTCATCTATCATCTACAATTGTTAATGAACACCTATCCCAATCGCTTTTTGTTTATTGTTCTAGACAATGCCTCGGCTCATAGGCGCGTTTTTCGCCATTAAGTCACCCGAACCCAGTTCTTCCCATCTCTTGATGCTCTAACTTCTGCTACCGTTCGCTGGTTTGAACTTTATCCTTTTTCCAATTTTCAATCTCTTATAGGCGTTGAGCCTTTTTAGCCCTCGTTTGTTTAAAGGTCCTTTTTATATTGACTTATAATGAATAAGCTTTTAGTATAAATATAATTTTATTGAGTTTAAATATTTTTTAACTAAGTTTAAATGCATATTAACAAATAAGCGTCACATTTGCGTTTAAAAAACGTCACAAAAATGTTAAAAAAACGTCACAAAGTATTTGGATTTCACTTGGGTTTTGGTTCATTCATACTTTGGCTGGACTCAAGAGGTAATGGCTGACCAATTTGATGCTCAATTCGCCTTTAAAGGTAGGAGGGCACCCTATCAAAATTGACAAGATTAGCCGTCGATTTTATCCTGTATCCTCGACAAACCTACGAAGGAAAAGTGATGGCTGATCAACCACAAAAACGAAGACCGCCCAAACAAAACCTTGGGCAAGATCAAGACTTTCTGACATTTTTACAAGAGGGAACCCGTGCCTTGCAGGCAGGTCGAGTCTCGATGGCGATTGATTTGCTGAGGAAGGCCCATAACATAGACCCTCTGCATGAGGATACTGCGCTCAATCTGGCTAGTGCTTACATTTTAACCAAAAAATTTAAGCAAGCGGTACCCCTGCTCGAACCACTAAGTGCCCAGAACCCCTTTAATGCGATGATTTGGACAAATTTGGCAGCAGCCTACTTAGGCAACCCGGTTTTGGCCAAGGATGAAGATCAACTCAAGGCCATTGAGACCTTCAAGCGCGCTCTGGAAGTCAACCCCATTGCCCCTAATGTGGCCTACAACATTGGACTGATTTACATAGATCGTAAGGATAAAACGCAGGCCCTCTACTGGTTTAATAAGGCCGTTCAAGCGGACCCAAAAGATAAGGATGCCCGAAGTTACATCAAAAAATTAGAGGCAATGGATGATGAGAGAGAAGCAGGTGAGACCGAGTCCGAGATCTAACGATGATGACGCCGTTGCCTAAAGGCTCTATTTTCCAACAAATGCTGTTGAAGCTCCAACAATGGCGTTATCTTTTGCTCGGACTAGTGGTGCTTCTGCTTGGCTGGGGCATTTATACTTGGACCGAGCGTCCCATTGACCTGATCATCAACGAGCAGCCCTATCAACTTCGACTACGTAGCTGGACAGTGGCTACAACTTTAGAGAGGCTAAATGTAAATCTAGTGCCAGCAGATGTAGTTGAACCGATGATTGAAACCCCTGTTAAACCCAATGATGAAATCACCATTCAGTTTGCCCAACCTGTGTCCCTCAATGTTGATGGCCAACAGAAGGTCCACTTTTCTCAAGCGGCGACGGTTGGAGAACTGCTAGAGGAAATTGAGGTTGAACTTAATTCATTTGACTCGGCTTGGCTAGATGGACAGTTAGCTAATTTTGATACAAAACTTTCTGTAAGCGCAAAGGTTGATAGGTTGGAACGCCCCCCAGAAATTGAAATGGTCGTGCAACGGGCAATGCCAGTAAAACTCTATGAGGACCATTTGGCCCATACATTTTTCACTAGCCAACCAACCGTTGGTACAACCCTTGAACAGTATGGGATTAGCTTAAATCCAAATGATCGGGTTTGGCCGACGCTGGATACCGAGATTTCCCCCGAGGTTCAAATCTATCTAGATCGGGCGACCCCCATTCAAATTACTGCGGATGGGCGAATCCTGAATACGTTTACACAGGCTGAAACGGTGGGTGAGGTTTTGGCTGAAGCTGGGGTTCCGCTGATGGGACAGGATTTTGTCCAGCCTCCTGCCGATACACCAATTGAGCCAAATCTGGCCCTTGAGGTGGTGCGGGTTCGAGAGGTGACGGAGATCCAGCAAGAGATCATCTTATTTGAAACAACCTGGGTGGGCGATGACACTTTAGAATTGGATCGGCAGGAGGTTCGTCAAGAAGGGGCCTCGGGGGTGGTTAAGACCCGATCACGGGTCCGCTATGAGAATGGCGAGGAGATTTGGCGTGTGATCGAGGATGAGTGGCTTGACCAGAGTCCACAAGATCGGATGATTGCCTACGGCACCAATGTGGTGGTTCGAACAGTAGATACACCCAATGGGCCACTTGAATATTGGCGTAAAATTTCAATGTTAGCCACAGGCTATCAGGCTAAAACGTCAGGGAAGGCTCCCGATCACCCCGCCTATGGGGTTACCCGAAGCGGTTTGCAAGCAGGGTATGGTGTCGTGGCTGTTGATCCCAAGGTCATTCCATTGTTCACTGAGTTGTACGTTCCTGACTATGGACAAGCCATTGCGGGCGATACGGGTGGGCGTGTGTTGGGTAAGCACGTTGATTTGGGCTATGATGATGATCAGACTATCCCGCCTTTGTTCAGGTGGATGGATGTCTACATTCTGACGCCAGTGCCTCCTGCCAATCAAATTCGCTACGTTTTGCCTCAGTGGCCCCAACGGTGATGATGTGACAGTAACACGTGCCTCTCTAAAAGCCCTGCTCAATAAATACAATCTATATCCTCGAAAGGGGTTGGGGCAAAACTTCCTGGCCGATGTCCATCATCTTGAGCAGATTATACAAGCTGCCGAATTAACCTCAGCGGACACTGTTTTGGAAATTGGTCCTGGACCGGGGACGTTGACCCAATATTTGGCTGAACAGTCAGGACGCGTTATTGCCGTTGAGTTGGATAGTCAGATGGTGACCCTGCTTCGGACCGAATATATCGATTTTGAGAATTTGACTGTTGTCGAAGCAGATATCCTGAAAACAAAAATTACCGATTTGTTACCGGACGACGTCGATACCTTCAAAGTGGTGGCTAACCTGCCCTACTACATCACCTCGGCCGTCATTCGTCACCTGCTGGAGTCGCAATCGCAGCCGACTCGGCTGGTGGTGATGGTACAAAAAGAGGTCGCTCAGCGAATGGTTGCGCAGGCGGGGAATATGAGCGTGCTGGCTGTCAGCGTTCAGTTTTATGGTCAGCCTGAAATTGTTCACCACGTTCCGGCCGGAGCGTTTCATCCCCCCCCAAAAGTCGACTCAGCGGTCGTTCGCATTGATACTTATCCTGCGCCCCCGATTCCGGTAGACAATATTTCTCACTTTTTTCGCATCGTCAAAGCGGGCTTTGGCAAAAAACGTAAACAGCTCAAGAATTCCCTCAAAGCGGGACTCCCCTACAGTTCCGATGACATTGTTTCGGCTTTAAATCAAGCCGAAATCGACCCCACCCGTCGGGCTGAGACGCTAACGCTGACCGAGTGGGGGCGTTTGGCGGAAGCGTTTAAGTCCTTAGCCTAGATAGCTCTAACGTACCTCAATTGAACTTTTTAGTCGTCCTGTACGGATTTCGTACGACTTTTGTACGAATCTACTTTAAGGTTACTTAGTCTATACTAATAGAAACCTGTCCACCATTTCCTTTTATCTCCATTTATCATTCCTATCATCACCCATTGGAAAACCCTTGGTAACGACAAGGATCACTCTTCTTTACTCGTACAATAAAGTACGCAACTACTGATCCGAATATAGAAAACTAAACAAGATTCTTTGTTCTATGGACCATCTTGAAAAGTTTAGAAAGTTACGTCTGGGCCAGTAAAACGCTTTCTTGACGCAATCTGCGTCAGACTTTCGTCAGAAAGCGGTCTAACCTTTGGTTTGAAAGTTTGTTATCCTAAACCGAAAGATTTCTTTTTAACCTGGATTTATGTGTTTTCTCTGGAATTTCTTTTCTAAATCTCTGACTTAACATTATTAAAAATTGGTATGATGTAATTAATGCAAGGTACTCTGTTGAAGACAAGTGAACTAATTCCTTGTCCTAATAAAACGGCAGCTTGCGTTGAGTTAAAAAATTACATCCTGCAATGAAGTAGAAATAACCTACGAGAGAAAGGTAAGAATACGATGGCAACGATGACCCAGCCCCAGCCTATTGATCCGCTGAGAGAAGATCGGTCAGATGTGTTACGATTTTTTCTAGTAGTTACGATTGTTTTCGCCTTGATTGTGCTTGGTGGATGGTGGCTTTTACGGCCATCGTGTCCGACTTCCTGTGCAGAACAGAGCCACATCGGGGTAGATTGGCACGAAAAAGAGTTGCCAAATTTGGTCGCCTACAAAACGGATTTGAGTCGCAGTAATTTGTTCGAAACAAATCTGACCAATGCCGATTTTCGAGAAGCAACCTTGATTGCCGTTGATTTGCGAGGGGCGCGGCTGGTAGAAGCCAACCTTGATCAGGCTAATCTTCACAGTGCCGATTTACGTGGGGCTGATTTTACGGATGCCGAGATGAATGGAACGGCGTTGCACGCAGCGATTATTGATGATAGCACAAAGTTTGCTGATAAGTGGTTGTTGGTGTGGCATTTGCTCAATCAAAATGTGGCCTATCGTGAGAATAACGGAACTGATTTAAGTGGGGTTGATTTAAGTGGTGCCAACTTGAGTGAAGCTAATCTGAGTGGTTTTGTCTTACGTGAACGGGATACAAATCTGAGCCAAGTGAACCTGCAACGGGCAGATCTTAGCCGGGCCGATTTGTACAAAGCTGATTTGAGCGGGGCCCAATTGCAGGGAGCAAATCTACAATATGTTACTTTGAGTGAGGCCAACTTGAGCGCAGCTAACCTACGCAATGCTGATTTGACTGGGGCGAACTTACGTGATGTGACGATTGATTACAAAACTGAATTTGACTCAGAAGATCGTATATTGTGGGAAATTGTTAACGGTCAAAAACCAGCTACAATTCCAAATCTAAATTTGACATTCGCCAACTTGAGCGGTGTTGATTTGAGTGGTGTTGATTTTCAGGCAAGTGACTTGAGCTATGCTGATTTGAGCGAAGCCGATCTACGCGGTGCAAATTTACTAGAGGCAAACTTGCTGGGGGTTCAGTGGCACGAGACCAAGCTGGATGATAGCACGAAAATTTCGCCATATGATCGTTATGTTTGGGAGTTGGTCAATGAAGGGGCTGAAAAGATGGTGATCGCTCAGAATATTCCTGAGCATGCCTCGAATCCACCGGACGTAATTCGAGCCTCAAACCACATAGCCAGCCTGTCTGGGGCTAATTTGAGTGATACCGATTTTGATGAGGCTGACTTTCGTCTCGTTGATTTAACAAACGTAGATTTCACAGAAGCAGATTTACGTGATGCTAATTTAAGTAGAACAGACTTGAGTAATACTGATTTGTCAAAGGCAAATTTACGTGGGGCCGATTTAAGTGGGGCCAATTTAAGTGCGGTGAATTTACATGAGGCTGATTTACGGTGGGCCAATTTGCGTAACATTACTGTGGATAAACCTCTGAAGAATGTGGATTCTCGCTGGACATTGGTTTCAAGCGTGGTCGACGGTCAGCCAGATTTAAATTTAGCGGGGCAAAATTTGAGTGAGGCTGACCTCCGCAACGTTGATTTTCGAAAATATAATCTAGAAGGTGCGATCCTGAATGACAGCCTCCTGAATGGGGCCGATCTGCGTGGGGTCAATTTGAGTGGCGCCGAATTAAATGGTGTGGACTTTCGAGGCGCTTTGCTTGATGATACCACCGTGATTGACGATAAATGGTGGTTTGTTTGGCAAATTGTGAATGATCAGGTGCCAAATAATATTTCTTTTGAACGGGCAGATTTAAGTCATAGTAACCTTCGTGGGGCTAACTTGAGCGATTTGAATTTGAGCTGGGCCGACTTGACCGAAGCAGATTTGGAAGGGGCAACACTTCACCGAACTAATTTACGAAGTGCTGATTTACGCGAAGCTAATTTGAAGGGGGCTGACTTGGACCAAGCTGATCTCACCCAGACCGATTTCACGGATGCTGATCTCTCAGCGGCCAAGTCTTTGTCTGGCACCGATCTTCATTTGGCGGTGTTGCAAGGTGTTGATTTGCGCGGTACCAATTTACAAGAGGCCAACCTGCAGATGGTCGATTTGAGTGGGGCTGATTTGCGCGGAGCAAATTTGACCAAAGCCAATCTCAGTCAAGCCAAATTTCGCTCATCGGATGAAGATCCAGCCAATTTGAGTGGCGCTACATTGATTGAAGCTAATTTAAGTGGCGCAGACTTAACCAAGGTTGATTTTGTTGCCGCAAATCTACATCAGGCAGATTTAACTGGGGCAACATTGACGGCTGCTGATCTACGTGATGCAGACTTGTCGGGAAGCTATTTGCCAGATGTCATCTTAATCGAGGCCGATTTGCGGGGAGCGAATTTGGATGGGGCAAATTTGATGAACGCTGAGGCAATGAAGGCTGATATGCGTGGTGTAAGTTTGCAGGTTGCTAACTTAACCGACGTCAATTTGACCGAGGCAACATTGGAACGAGCAAATTTATATCAAGCAATCCTGACCAACATTACAGGCTCTGGAATTGGGGTAGACTTTCAAGGGGCTGATTTAAGATATGTAGATTTACGCAGCGCAGACTTGCGACAAGTCGATTTCACTGGGGCAGATTTAACGGGAGCCACCCTCCTGAATGCAAACTTAAATGGCACAATCTTTGACCGAACAGATGTGACTGGTGCTACCCTTCCATCTGGATACAATCTTCAATAAAGCCCAATGTTACGAAAAATAAAAAGGCCGATCGACTTACCAATCGGCCTTTTTTGACATTTATTCCATCTACAAGCTTAAGACAGCTTGAATCTTTTCCATCATTTCGGCTGTTCGTCCTTTAACAAAATAATCAGCCGCGCCCTTTTCAATACACATTTTGGCGGTCTCTGTTTCATCCCAGGCCGAATTGATAATGACGGGTGTTTCAGGCGTTTCAGTTTTTAGACGCTCTAATAGCTCAAGTCCCGCGTATTTATTCTCCACCCCTGAAAAGTCTGGCATATTGAGGTCAAGTATAATTAGATCAAAGGGCTCTTCATCACCCAAAGCCTCTTGTACCAACTCTAGTGCCGCTGAATTGCCTTCAGCCGTTTCTACATCAAATCCTTCACGTAATAGTGTTTTTGCAACACTGCGTAGAAGGTTCGTTTCATCATCAACAAGTAAAATTTTTGGTTCAATGTCCATCGTGTAGCAAAAGCTCCGTTTGAAGATTTATCTTGAGTTATGAGCGTAGCGCACTTAACGTTCGCTTTACTTCATTGAGTAGGCTGGCTCTGGTGTATGGTTTTGAGATTAAATTATAAAGTCCCAACAATTTCCGCTCTTTGGTTCGCTCAACCCGAGGATTTGAAGAGATGGCAACTGTCTTGGCAATGGCCCCTTCATCTCGTATCAATTTCATGATTTTTAGGGAATCTTCAATTTTGAGAACATCATCAAT
This sequence comes from Phycisphaerae bacterium, assembly GCA_028285035.1. The sequence continues at coordinate 97,040 of JANQQF010000010.1, read as the reverse complement.
CAAAACCAAATCATACTGCTTGTAATCATCAACGGGAGCCTTGTCAACATGCGTTACTTTGTAGCCGTTGTTTTCTAGCGTGTTCACCGCAAATTGAGCCCAATTGTCCTGATCGTCAATGAGTAATATTTTGCCTCGGCTTGGCTCCTCTTTGGTGAGTTTTTCTTTTGTGTCATAGATTGGTAGACTGACCGTGAAGGTTGAGCCACGTCCAGGCTGACTTGTGACAGAGATATGTCCACCAATTTGCTCCAAAATCAGGCGACAGGCTGGTAGTCCTAAGCCAGCGTGTCCTTTAAGCCCCTTGGTGGTGTGAAAGGTAATCCAAATCTTCTCAATGTCGGCCTCAGCAATCCCGGCCCCATTATCAGTGATATCAACCAGAACTGACTCTCCCACTCGGTCGGGGCGAATGGTTACATTGATTTGTGGCTTTGACTGGTCACCCATTGATTCGTAGGCATTATTGATCAAATTAGCAAACACGCGATTGAGCTGAACTGGGTCAGCAAGAACAAGCGAGATATCCTTTTGAACGTCAACTGAGATAACCCCAGGCGGGACTTCCATCAGAGTGACAGCATCTTTGACTACATCATCAATCATGACTGGGCGTGGGGCCTGCTCACGCGCTGGACCAATCAAGTCTTCCTTGACTTTCATAATTAATCGGCCTGCCTCATCAATGATGTTCAAATCATCCAAAATCGAGGCTAAACTCAAGCGCTTTTCTAACCGATTGAGCGGTAGGGCACTGACCTTATTTGTTGCTGTAACTAGGTCGGGGTTACTTTGTTGCAAGGCGGCCGTTTCTTTTTGTAAAAGCTGAATGAGTGGCTGATTAGTGATAGAGTCTGGCAGATCACCTTGTTTGACTAAATCACTCACTGCTGAGGCCAAAATTTGTACATCCTCACGAATACGCTTAATCGAACCACCAATTGGCTCGGCTTTATTTCCGATCCAGTGAATAGCATCCCCGGTCGCTGTGGCAATCGCTTCAAATGTTCTAGCTCTCAACAGCTCATTGTGAGCTTCCTCTAACTCTTTTTGTTTTCGAGCATTGTCAAGAGCGATCGCTAATTGATTCGCCATTGCTTGGAGTGAGGCAATATCTTCGTCCGAGAACGCAGCGCTTTCAACACTTTGCACTGTAACTGCACCGATAACACGCTCCCCAATGGCCAAAGGTAGCGCCATTTCAGAGCGAGTTTCAGGCAGAACAGGGTTTGGATACCACACTTTTTCGGTATCAACATCAAGAGAGATGCGGGCCTCATTGAGGGCGGTACAGGCCCCAATCATTGAGTTCCCCCCAACCGCCAACTTATGATTGTTCTCCATCATAATTCGACCAGGTTCTCCGCGACCAGCACGCAACACGGCGAACTCACCTGCATCGTCAATCAAAAAGACGCCAGCATAGTAGAAATCATAGGCATCACAGATGATATCTACTGTGCGAGGGAGTAACTCTTCGATGTCCATGATCTGGGTGAGGTTCTGGCTGACTTCAGCAGCTGCAGAGAGTAGGTTTGCGCGGCGGAGGGCTTGCTCGAGGGTAATGTTTGCTTCGATTTGGGCTGGGTCCATCTTTTTTAACCTTTCAATACTTAATATGTGTAGCTTCTAGAGTTTATAAGATTTGTAGAACTCAATTTGTAATTCATGTAACTCTATAAACCATATTAACTTAAAACTCTTATAACTCTCTTAAATTATGATAATATGATATGAAATATTATAAAAATCACTGTCTATTTGTTGTCAGAAAACGTGTCTTTTTAAGTAACCGATAAGAACTTTAAGAAAAAATGATGAATATCGATTAGCGATTTTTGGTCAAAACGAAATCAATTTGGCTGGTTACTTCTAGATTTGGTGCAAAATTGACGATATTTGAGGCTATTTTCGGTTTTTGTGTCATTCCTTAATTCCTAAAACTTTCTGCCAAATACTTAACAGAGCGGTCTGGTCACTGATTTCTAGTATATCTATTTCTAATACAATGTCTACTAACAATAGATTTATAGCCCGCCCTCCCCATCTTGATAGACGGGAACGTGCAAGGTGAAGGTAGAACCGAGGCCTACCTGGCTGGTAACACTGATTTTACCACCCATTCGCTCCATACTCTGCAAGCAGGCTGGTAATCCCAGACCTGTTCCTCCAGATTTGGCTTTGTTTGTATGAAAAGTAATCCAAATCTTGTCAATTTCATCTTCTGGAATGCCACTGCCATTGTCAGCAATTTCAACTGTGACAAATTCCTCAGTTGCTTGACGAATTGCGATAAATATATGGGGTGATGTCCCCTCATCCATCGCCTCCATCGCATTCTTGATTAAGTTTAGAATTACACGTTCCATCTGAACCGGATCGACGTAAACGGGGGGAATGATACCATCAATGCTATATGAGACAACGCTGGAGGACAATGCGAATGATTTTACCGTATCTTTGGTGATACTAACGATATCGGCTTCTTGCATCTTTTGACGACGAGCTGGCCCAATCAAATCCTCTTTAATTTTCAGGATTGTGTTGGCGCTTTCTTCGATAATTTGTAAATCTTCGATAATCGAATCAACATCCAACATGCGCCGTAATTTCTTTAAAGGTTTCCCGCGCAATTTATTGACCGAGGTATCTAAATCAGGGATGTTAATCTTTAACTGTTCAGCCGCTTCGGTAATAAGCTGAGCAAAAGGATCTTCCTTCAATTCCCCGTTGGCATTATTGATAAATTCGCTGGCCAAATAAATAAATCGAGCCATATCCTCCCGAGTTCTGGAGACACAGCCAGGAATTGGGGCCGCCTTATTGCCAACCCAATGAATTGTTTCCCCCGTGGCTGTGGCTATTGACTCAAACGTTTTTGTGCGAACTAATTCTTGGTTCGCTGCATCTAAATCATCTAGAAGACGGGCATTGTTGATGGCCACCGACAGTTGATCTGCCATCATTTGTAGGGAGGAAATATCCTCTTCGGTGAAGGCAGCCTCCTCAACACTTTGCACGGTCAACGCGCCGATAGCAACGTGTTTTACAATCAACGGTAAGGCCATCTCTGATCGGGTTTTAGGCAAGATTGGGTTTGGATACCACACCTTTTCTTCATCAACATCCAGGGCAATTCGGGCCTCTGCAGTTTGTACGGCTGCCCCAATCATTGAATTTCCCCCAACCTCTAACTTATGCCCTTGATCAAGCATTTTTCGGCCCGGCTCACCATATCCCGCCTTGAGCACCGCCCAAATACGGCCTTCTTCGTCTGGTTCTTCATCGACCAGAAAGATGCCCGCATAGTAGAACCCGTAGGCGTAACAGATCAGATCGACCGTGCTGGTTAGAAGTTCATCTAAATCGAGAATGGAGGTAACATTTTTGCTGACACTCGCGCCCGCTTGCAGAAAAGTGGCCCGCCGGGCTGCTTTTTTGAAGAGGTCCGTATTCTGTTGATACAAACTGGCGTTGTGAATTGCTAAGGCCAACTGATCAGCCATTGCTTGTAATGAGGTGATATCCTCGTTGGAAAAAGCAGCTTCTTCAGTGCTTTGGATGGTCAGTGCCCCGATCACTTCTCCCATAATTGTTAAGGGGAGGGCCATCTCGGAGCGGGTATCCGGCAAAAATGGGTTGTTAAACCAAACGGCTTCCTTACCCACATCCAGGGCAATGCGAGCCTCGTTGAGGGATGTACAGGCGCCAATCATTGAGCGACCACCAACTTCTAACTTATGGTTATGCTCCATCATAATTTGGCCAGCCTTGCCGTGTCCCGATTTTAAGACCGCCCAATCTTTTCCGTCATCTAAGGTTTCAATGAGAAAAATGCCTGCATAATAAAATTCGTAGGTTTCGCAGATAATATCTACAATTCGAGGCAAAAGCTCATCAAGGTCCAATATAGATGAAGCGGTTCGGCTGACTTGAGCTGCGGCGTAAAGAAGAGTTTCACGTCGACTGGTTTTTATTGTGTCGATTGGATAATTCCCTGTACTTGTTCGATGTGACGCTTCTGCGTCCATATTAACTAGCCTCTGATATCAGCAAGATGAGACAAAATTTGAGAGGTTGATAATTTGAGCTAACCTCGGGCCTAACTTTTTCGAATTACTGTAGTAAACCAAGGAAAGTTATTAGAAACTAAAATTTTGTAAGAGTGGCTGATGTACTTAAATGGATTTACGATTTGGTTTACTTATGATAATTCGCCAAAGTTTGTTTGATTTTTGGTCTGCCTGGACCAAATTCTCTCATTTTACTGTTAATCATCTTTTGCGAATCACTTAAGGTTGAAGTGATTATCATTATACTCAAAATCTAGACTTGAGCAATCAATAATTGACCCTGCCTATATTCTAAAGTTGCTTTGCCTTTCTGCCCAGCTTATAATGATGAGCTATGGAACCCTTAGCTGAAAATCATCAAATGGATAATCAATCTGTTCATCATCACGAGGATCATCATAATGATCAGGAAAAGATTGAAAAGATGATGACGATGACAGTCTCGGCTGCGAAAGGAATTGTGCCGGTCGGGCAAGTCGCTTTGCCAATTGGTCAGATTTCGCAGAGTGAATTGGCCCCACCTGATGCGCGTGAATTGGCCAAAGCATTTGTTCGCATCTTGCAAGGTGAACGTGATCCTGTTGCGCTTGTGGAAACACTTACCCCGGAGTATGCGGAAGTCGTTTGGGAAACCCTTGATCAAATCGAGGCCCCCTTGCCTGAAGAAGATGAGGAAGAGGAAGACCGCGAAGCCATTACCTTTGAGCAACTCATCGAGAAAGTGGCCGAAGCTTGCAGCGGTGAGGTGATGCTCTGGCAGCGTCTATGGGACTTTACGGAAGAGCTGATTGAGGATGAGACAATCGACCCAAATGTGCGAACCCTTGGCAGTGTCCTCCGCAGAATTTTAGCTGGGGAACGACAGCACTATCTCTTGGATGACCTATCTTCAGAGCATCGCTGGGCGGTTGAGCAACTGTTGGATTGGCTCAATGCACAAGCGGTGACACCTGATATGCCTAATGATCCGCAGGTTGGAGGGGAGGATGCGGTTCTTTCGGAAACTTGATCTTGGCAGCTTGACCCTTATTCTACTGGGTGGTCTATTTGTTGTTGTTGGCGTACTTGTAATTCTCAGCGGGATATTCAACTCCTTGCTGGCCAACCGTGTCTCCACCAATCCCTCGCTTAACCTATCGGCCCTGAAAGCAACCTCCCCTGGTGAGGATGTATTTGTAGAGGGTACTATTAGTGAAAAAAACACCCTCCAGCTTCGCGCTTTTGTGGCCTACAATCAGGATTTATATGATGGTCAAACCTGTACCCAAAATAGTGATGGTAACAACCGTAATAGTAACCGTAAAGATTGCACCTTATTTTGGGTGACCGAGGAACGAATTACACCCGTACTTGTGCTTGATCTCCTCGATGGTCAGGTTCGTGTCCTGAATGAAGATTATGAAATACACTATCCGACAAGCTGGCAACCCTCCGGGCAGTTGATTGAACAAGAATCTATCCGTTACCAAGGGCTTGAGGTCGGTAAGCCTGTCTTTGTTAAAGGGGTAGTGTCTCTCGACCAAGAGGGCGTGGGGCTTACCGCTGAATTTGTGGCTGGGACTGACCGCGAAACCTATTTTGCCAATGAACAAGGTGATGCGAGTAGTTTAATTATTCTTGGTGGATTTTTTGCTTTTGTTGGCGCTATTTTGCTGGTTGTGTGGTTTTTTATGTTCAAGTAGGTCACATTTGTTTACAAAGGAGGTTCGATGGGCTTTCGAGATGGGGGTTGGATTGTTATTCTGGTTGGTGGCGTATTTTTTGTCATTGGTGGACTCATTGCCTTTGGCGGTGCTGTTTCGTGGCTGGAAGCACGTCAGTTATCTACTCAACCCACCCTAAATCTGCAAGCCCTGGAAGCTGCGGCCCTTGATGAAACAGTTTTATTAGAGGGCACTATTAGCGAAAATAACACCCTCCAATTCCGTTCCTTTGTAGCCTACTATCAAGACCGATACGACGGTGAGGACTGTAGTCACGACGACGATGGTAATTTGGACTGCACCTCAATTTGGACACATCAGCAGCGCGTGATCCCCTCCATTTGGCTGGATGTCCCTGGTGGTCGAACCCAGGTCATTAATACAGATTATGAAATCCCCTATCCCACAAGCTGGCAATCCACTGAACAACTGATTGATTTTGAAACAATGCGCTATCAAGGGCTTGAGGTGGGCAAGCCTATTTTTGTTAAAGCGGTGGTATCTCAGGCCCAAGATGGGGTGGCTCTAACGGCAGAATTTGTAGCTGGGGCCGACCGTGAAACTTATCTTGGCAATGAGCGTAGTAGCGCTTATTTCGAGATTATCTTTGGTGGAATTTTTGCTCTTGTGGGTGGTGGATTGATTGTCATTTTTATGTTTGCGTTTAAGCGGTGACCCCTAGAACAGAACCAATATCATTAGCGAAACGTCAGCTAATCATCAGCTAGTTATTTCCTAAACGTCCGAAAATATCGATGAGCTATGATACAATATAGTTATCTATTTTCATCTTTATCGAATAAGACTTCACACCACACCTATGTTAACCATCGCTTATTTCTCTGAACATAAACGCCTCATCACAATTTTGCTGGTTTTGTTGCTGATGATTGCTGGGTCAATCATTGCTATTCAACAGTGGCTATTGGTTGATTTACCCCATCCCTCGGAACTCTATCAACATACCTCAGCCCCATCCACCAAGATTTTTGATCGGCACGGCACGCTTCTTTATGAAATTACCGATCCCCATCAGGGATTACACACCCCACTGGCGCTTGATGAGATTCCCCAAGCCTGCCGAGATGCGACCATCGCTACGGAAGATGCCTCATTTTACCAAAATCCTGGTGTTGATCTCTGGGCGATTGTTCGGGCCTTGTATATCAATATTCGAGGAGGCGAGGTGTTAAGTGGGGGGAGCACAATCACCCAGCAGCTGGCTCGTAATTTGTTGCTCTCACCGGAAGAACGGGTTGAAATTAGCCTCACTCGTAAACTGCGCGAGGCGACTCTCGCTTGGCGACTAGCGCGCACCTATAGCAAAGATGAAATTCTAACCCTTTACTTAAACGAAACCTATTACGGTAACCTCGCTTATGGAATTGAAGCCGCTAGTCGTACATATTTCGGTAAACACGCTATTGAGCTTGACCCAGCCGAGTGTTCGTTATTGGCTGGTTTGCCGCAAAGTCCGGCCAACTACAATCCGTTGGAAAACCTTGATATCGCCAAAGCACGTCAGGAAATTGTTTTAGGCTTGATGGTGAAACACGGCTATATGACGGAGGATGAGGCGGCCATTACTCAGGCAGAGAAATTAGGCTTTGCCGCCATTCCCTTTCCAATTGAAGCCCCTCACTTTGTCATGTATATTCGAGCGGAACTTGAGCGACAGTTTGGTTTAGAAGCAATTTATCGCCAGGGGCTACAGGTTCATACCACCCTCGATTTGAATATGCAGGACAGCGCCCGTCATATCGTCAACTATCGATTGGCTGAATTAGGCGAGGTCCGTGATGGCGTGCCTGCTCGCAATGTGAACAATGCAGCAGTCATTGTTATGGATCCTCACACTGGCGAAGTTTTGACGATGTTAGGCAGTCCAAACTATTTTGACGCTGATATTGATGGGGCTGTCAATGCTACGACCGCTACGCGTCAGCCTGGCTCCTCGATCAAACCCTTCACCTTTGCTGCCGCCTTTGACCCTGAAATTGCCGCGAGTTATGACTATGATCCCCTCACCCCTGCCTCAATGATGGTTGATGTACGTACAGCCTTTGTAACCGAAGAGGGGCAACCCTACGCTCCAGAAAATTACGATCGAACATGGCGAGGTCCAGTACTAATGCGCCCCAGCTTGGCCGGAAGTTACAACCTTATCGCCGTGAAAGTCTTGGAACATATTGGTTTGGATACCCTGATAAATGTATCGCGATCTTTGGGGATTACTACCTTTGACAACAAAAAGTTTGGTTTGGCCCTCACGTTGGGAGGGGGCGAGGTAAGATTGCTGGAAATCACAGCTGCTTATGGGGCGCTGGCCAATGGTGGACGCCAAATTGAACCGATTACCATTACTCGGGTTACCGATCACAAGGGGCAATTGATCTATGAACTTCCCTCAGACAGCAACCCTGGCCTTCAAGTTTTGGACCCACGGACCGCCTTTTTGATCACAGACATTATGAGTGATGATTTTGCGCGCCGTTCCACATTTGGCCCTGGTAGCCCCTTACAGCTTAGCCGCCCTGCTGCGGCAAAGACAGGCACAACGCAGGACTGGCGGGATAATTGGACAATTGGTTACTCACCAGAATTGTTAGTAGGGGTCTGGGCGGGAAATGCTGATAATGAACCGATGCGCAATGTTTCGGGGGTCACTGGCGCAGCCCCCATCTGGCACGATGTGATGGAGTTGTTGCACAAAGGGCGACCTATTCGAGAATTTCCTGTGCCAGAGGGCATTATTGAAAGAACCGTATGCAGTGAAAATGGATTGTTACCTGTAGATGGTGAACACCTAAATCTACGTAAGAGCTTGGTTGATGAAGCTGCGAATGAATTGCGGCAAAGTGAAACAACAGTGCCCTGTCCCCATACCATAACGGAAAAGTTTATTGTTGATACCGAGCCTCATGAAAAGGATAATTGGCATTCTACGGTAGCCATTGACCGACGTAATGGCCTGCGAGCTGGGCCAGGGTGTTCTCTTGATTTCGTTAAGTTGCAAACATTTACCCGATACCCCGCCGCCGCCCGTGAATGGGCCTCACAACAAGGTGCCTCGCCTATCCCCACCCAATATTCCCCGCTTTGTCCGAAGGAGCCTCTTGAACTAGACACGACAACTGTAGTTGCCTCACAATCTGAACCACTTGTGACCGAGGGCCTTGTCTTCACAAGTCCCGATCCAGGATCAGTATTTCGGCTCGTCCCGAATATTCCGATAGATAAACAACAACTTCTACTCAAAGTCCGCCCCGCCGATGGCGTTTCGCTTGAGCAGGTGACCCTTTTCATCAACAATCGGCCATTAATTGATGATTGGGAGACGATGTGGCAGATGGAGCCAGGCCGTTATACATTTAGAGCAACTGGAACGGCTGTTGACGGGACTCTGTTTGAGGCTGAACCGATTACAATCGAAGTTTTGTCATTTGAGTAAGATTATTTAACGTTTTTAGGAGTTACGCGATACTGCCGGATAGCTGGTGTGACGCTCTACATCGCGCCTTCCAAACCAACGCAGAGCATTGATCTGAGTACTCAAGTTCATAAACCCCTATTTGTTTTTAAGAAATACCTTACATTTCACCCTAAATATGTTATACTAAAAATATAGGAATTAAGTCACCCTTGGGTTTCTGGATGCATTCTTTATAAATTTGAGGAAAACATAATGAGTGGTGAAACCATCCTCATCGTTGATGATAGTCGGGATATTGCTCGCGTTTTAAAGGATCATATGTTGCTTCCGAGAGGATATCGGGTGTTGTATGCGCCTGATGGGCAACAAGGGTTATTAACTGCGACTTCGACCGATCCTGACTTGATTCTACTTGATATGAACATGCCCAATATGAGTGGGATTGAGATGTTGGAAGCGCTACGGGAAACAGAGTGTAAAGCCCCAGTTATTTTTATGACTCTACACGGCTCAGAGAGCGTCGCGGTTGAGGCGTTTCGTTTAGGCGTCTGCAACTATTTAATCAAACCATTTACCCCAGAAGAAGTACATGCTGCCATTGATGACGCGCTTTCAATGAAACGGTTGGCTCTAGAAAAAGAGGAGCTAACTCGAAGCGTCATCGCCACTGAGACGGTCCGGCAAACGACAGTGACTTTGGCTCATTATGTGAATAATTATTTGATGTCCTTAATGGGCGGACTGTCTCTGCTTGAGGAGCAAGCAGAAAAAGAGCATGTTGATATCGTTGAAATTATTGAGGTTGTGAAAAATAGTCGGCTCAGTGCTACAAAAATTGCGGCAGTCCTACGTGTCCTGCAACGTGTGACAAATGTGAACGCCAGTACCTATCATGGGGCTATTAAGATGATTGATGTAGAGACTGCCTTACAAGAGGAATTAGAACGTCTGGCCGAGGATGACATGACAGCAAAGTCTGCCTGAAAACTTCGTGTATTAAATGTGAAATTAAATTAGGAGATAGGTCCAATCGGGACCATAAGGTGGTGTTATGCCACCTTTTTTTATTGTAAAATAATCCAATCTAAAAACATGATTGGTGTAAGGGAGATATACCAATCATTGCGATCTGGTCAGGTTAACAAGAGCAAGAGGGGGTTTATAGATAGCGAGGTGGGCGTTAGGCACCATAAAGTGGCTGCCAAAAGCTTTGTATATCTTGTTTTCAAATCTCTTGCTAGGTGATGGAGCACCTTAATGACTGACCAGAATAAACTTGAACACGTTAAAACACCTCTCATCCAACGCATTCCTCCACCTTATCAAGTATTACCCCTTTTGATAGGCTTTCTAGCCGCTATCTTGGCGGTTCAGTTCCTCAATACTTTACCCATATTTCAATCTATATTGGCCTCCTTTACCAGTGCATTTTTGCTGATGTTTGGCTTAATATTTGGGATGAGGCGTTACTTTTCTCGGCAAATAGTAGCAACTGATTTGCCCCTGTCTACAGTGCGCTGGGATTTTTATGGCAGCTTGGCCCTTATCAGTTTTGTCATAATTGGGACTTTTGCTGTAAGTCCTTTCTCGATGTGGCCGCTATATTTAATCGTTCCTCCCTTTTTGTGGTTGCTTCTTCGTTATAATATACGCGGGGCGATTTACGGTAGTTTGACGATGGCGCTTGTCGTTGTGATATCGATACTTATTTTCCAAACCATCATTGACCGTCCGGTTGAATTACAATTATTGCTGTTAAGTCTCACTGTTGTTGGTCTATTTTTAGGGCACTTCGTCAATCAATATCAACAACTTTTGTCACAATTTAAAGAGCTTGAGCAGATTAAGCAAGAGTGGGAGGCGACAGTGGATACCCTCCCAGAACTGGTCTGCCTTCTTGATGAGACAGGTCATGTGGTGCGGGCCAACCGTACCGTTGGGGGTTGGGCTAGCAAGAGTGTTGTTGATATCCAAGGGATGACAATTCACGATCTGTTACACCCCCATTGTTTCAATGAAAATTGTTATCTTGAACGATTTTATGCCGAAGCCTGGGAACAATTCAAACTAGGCGTGCCTAGTGAACTTGATGCGCAAGATAAACTTCTTGGACGCGATTTGCAGTTGCAATTACTGCCCTTAATCAACTTCTCCTGGCCGGAAACTGACCGTCGAGGGAAAGCACTCTTTGTGGTTCGAGATATGACAGATTGGCAATTGACTGAACAGGCCTTGCAACGAAGTGAAGATTTGTTGGAGCGAGTGATTGCCTCCATTAGTGACCATATTTATGTGACAGATGTAACCGAAACTGGACTTTATGTCAATTCATATTTGTCACCTCATGTCGTAACCTTGACCGGATATCCCTACGAATACTTCGCTGAAGATTGGAACTTCTGGCCGTCAACGGTGATTCACCCAGAAGATCGCCCGTTAGCCCAATCCCAAGCCCAACGATTGGCCCAAGGTGAAGCGAGCGAGGTTGAGTATCGATTAATTCGGGCTGATGGTGAAATTATCTGGGTCCGTGATAGTGGGCGTGTTGAACGGAGACGTGGGGTCACCACCATTTACGGGGTCGTGAGTGACATTACAGATCGGAAAATTTTCGAAGCGAGATGGCGTAAATATGAGTTCATTGCCAATGCCTCGCGTGAGTTTATGACCCTAATCAATCGCGATTTGGTGTATGAAGCGGTGAATGAAGCCTATTGCCAGGCGCATCAACTTGATCGAGATGAAGTGGTTGGTCAGTTGGTCAATGAAGTGTGGGGCGACAAGCGGTATGAGAAAAAGATACGAATGCATCTAGAGGAGTGCTTTGCTGGCAATGAAGTACGTTATCAAGAATGGTTTGGCTTTGCTACTTTAGGCCAGCGGTATTTCGATGTAGCCTACTACCCCTATCGAGATGCTCAAGGGATAGTCACTCACGCGGTCGTGATTTCCCGAGATATCACCCAGAGTAAACTGGTCGAAGTGACTTTAAATGATACAGTTCGTAAATTGGAACAGGCCTATCGGCAAACCTCAACTTATGCAGAAGAGTTACAACAGGAGGTGTCGGAGCGTGAGGCGGCAGAGGAGGCGTTGCGTTATAGCGAGGCCTTGACCCGATCTGTCGTTAATAATGTGGTTGATGGCATTATTACCACGGACGCCGATTTTGTTATCGAGTCGTTGAATCCCGCTGCTGAAGAGATTTTTGGTTATGCGGCTGGAGATGTTTTACATCAATCCATTGATTTGTTAATCCCAGGTCAGAGTATGTTGATGGCTACAAACGAAAATCACAAAGCCACGCGTTCGATGCGAAGCCGTGATATTTATGGCATTCGGCAGGATAAAACCAACTTTCCAATGGATCTGGCAGTTAGCGCTTTCGAGCTTGGTGAGAAGAAGATGTATATCGGTATTGTGCGCGATATTACCGACCAAAAAAATCTAGAAGAACAGTTCCGGCAGGCTCAAAAAATGGAGGCAATTGGCCGACTAGCGGGTGGGGTGGCGCACGATTTTAACAATATTCTCACGGTAATTTCTGGCTACAGTGAATTGTTGCTGCGACAATACCCCGATCCCAACGATCCCGCTCGGGGTGACGTAGAATTGATTAAGAGCGCCAGTAGTCGGGCTGCCGAATTAACTCGGCAACTGCTGGCCTTTAGTCGCCAACAAACATTACGCCCGCAACTGATCAGTCTCAACAATTTGGTCCTTAATCTGGAACGAATGCTACATCGGTTACTGACTCCTGAGATTAAATTGACCACCGATTTAGCCCCAGAACTTGCCTCAATTCTAGCCGATCCAGGCCAAGTCGATCAGGTGTTGATGAACTTGGCTGTTAATGCCCGGGATGCAATGCCCGGGGGTGGTGAATTGCGGGTGAAAACTGAAGATGTGACCTTGGATCGCCCCTATCATCGGTCACATTTCACTGTGCCCGCTGGGGATTATGTCCGTCTGGCTGTCTCTGATACTGGTACTGGAATGGATGCGGAAACGCTGCGCCGTGTTTTTGATCCCTTCTTTACCACCAAGGCTCCCGGTAAAGGAACGGGGCTTGGCCTGTCCACGGTTTATGGAATTATTCGACAGAGCAACGGTTACATTGTCATCGATAGTGAGATCAATGTAGGCACAACGATTTATATCTACTTTCCTCAGGCTGAGGCGTACACAAGGACCAATCATTTTGTGCCCGAAACGATGCCTACAGACAACTTGCGGGGCGATGAAACGATTTTATTGGTCGAAGATGAGTCCACTGTGCGAATGATTGCCCGCCGTTTCTTGCAAAAGCAAGGCTACACGGTTTTGGAAGCGAGCCATCCCGAAGCAGCTCTGAAATTGTGCAAGGAAAGGCACGATGAGATTGATCTACTGCTTACTGACATCATTATGCCCTATATGAATGGCCGTGAATTGGCTGACCAACTTCTGGGGCATTATCCCGAGCTAAAAGTGCTTTATATTTCCGGGTATGCTGATGATGCGTTATCTGAGTATGACTTGATTTCACGCGAAACGATTCTTCTTGAAAAACCATTCTCCTCTGAAGAATTGGCCCGAAAGGTTCGAGAGACATTGGATTACTCTGAAAATTGATGTTCGCTCTTCAAACTGCAAAACAAGGACAAAGCAAATAACACCTGAAATTAAACCTTCTCCATTACAAATCGATGAAAACAGTGATCAGCTTATGGCGCTTAAGCGACAACTTGAGCAATCACAGTCAAAACTTAGACAGATTTCAGCCTTAGCTCACGAACTGCACCCCCCGTTAACCAGTGTGATTGGTGTTTCGTGATGATTTGCTTGATCTTTCTAATAAACACTAAAATATGATGTTTTACACGATTGTAGACCTCTGCCAGCCCCCAAACTCAGTCTCGATATACGCTGCGAGGGCCAAGGCCACATCCTCTCGCCATGGCCGCGCAACAATTTGAATACCAATGGGTAAGCCGTCGAAAGTTGTGCCAGCCCGAACAACAGCCGCAGGCCATCCCGTCATATTGTAAGCATTCATATGGGCCCACATCCGATATTTGTCTTGTTTTACGACATCTGTTTGCGTTTCCCCCAACGGGACGGCTGGATACACCTCTGGCGGGCAGATAATAGCGTCATAATCGGCCATAAAACGACTCATCTCCTGCCGAAATCGATCTAAATTGGCCAAAACTGTTTCCTGCTCGACCGGCTCAAAGGTTTGGGCTTCATCCAGTAGCCGTTGAAAGTGAGGACCGGCTTTAATGGTGCCTGCCTGTTCAAGGGCACGTTGCAGGGCCAAGCCTCGGTTCGCAAAGAGCATCTGCGGATATAGCGTTGCTGCCTGTGGTAGAGCGGCGGGCGCATCCGACTTGATGCTGAACCCTTGCTTGGCAAAATGCTGGGCAACAGCCTCGACCGTCTGGCCCAAATCATCGACGGGAGGATATAAACCACCATCAATGTAAAAGGCCAGACGTAAATCTTTAGTCGGGACATCATCAGGATGGCCGAGTGGGGCGGGCACAATCCGTGGGTCTCGCCAGTCGGGGCCAGCGATGATGGGCAAGTACAAGGCCAAATCCTCAACATATCGAGCCATTGGCCCAACCTGGTTAAAATTGTCTGCTTCACCGAATCCACAGATCCTAACGTGCCCCGCTCGTGATACCCGCAGCGAGGTCGGTTTAAGACCAGCGATACCACAGATGTGACTGGGACTGCGAATACTACCGCCGATGTCACTGCCCAAATCAAGCGGCGACCCTCCCGCTGCAATAATCGCTCCAGCCCCGCCACTACTTCCCCCTGGCGTTTTTGAGAGGTCATATGGATTGAGTGTTGGTCCATATACCTCATTGTCCATCTCTCCCCCAAGTGTTAGCTCAGGTGTGTTTGTTTTTCCCAGCACAATGGCCCCAGCTTGACGCAGCCGAGCCACAGGCGTGGCATCTTCATTGGGAATGAAGTTGGCTCGGCCAGCCGTGCCCCAGGTGGAAATAATGTCAGCGGTGTCCAGTGAGTCTTTGATGGTGATTGGGACGCCGTGTAACGGACCAATTACATCGCCCCGTGCTAAGGCCTGATCAGTTTGCTGTGCCTCGGCTAAGGCACGTTCAGGGACAAGCTGGACAACTGCGTTGAGCTTACTGTTGACCGCCTCAATTCGGTCTAGATGAGCTTGGACGACCTCAACGGCAGACACCTGCTTGGTGCGAATTTGTTCCGCTAATTTTGTGGCAGATTGGTAGAAAAGTTCTTGGGTCATTATTCTCCTCGATAGTGCTTCACAAATCACACATCAAAAATTGTAAATCAAACTTAGCCTACTCGCTAACAAAATATTCGCAAACGATTAGTGGAGTTTGTCTAGGTTAGAAATGACGATATGATAGAGATATTTGATGCTAATTTTTAAGGAGTGTGACAATGACTTCAAATTTAAGAACAACCACCCCTCGACAGGATGGGTTTAGAATGCCCGGCGAGTTTGAGCCGCACGCTGGCTGTTGGATGTTGTTTCCAGAGCGGCCTGATGTCTGGAGTTTTCAGGCGAAACCGGCTCAAAAAGTCTTCACTGGTGTGGCGACGGCGATTTCACAATTTGAACCGGTCACCGTCTGTGCCTCAACCAAAAGCTATTTGACGGCCCGCGAGCTAATGCCAACGAATGTACGGGTGGTTGAAATGTCCTCAAATGATGCGTGGATGCGAGATTGTGGCCCCACCTTTTTAGTGAATGATACTGGTGAGGTTCGGGGCATTGATTGGGAATTTAATGCCTGGGGCGGTCTTAAAGGCGGCTTGTATCACCCTTGGGATCAAGATAATCTCATTGCCCAAAAAGTGTTGGATTTGGTTGGTGCAGATCGATATAAAACATCAGTTGTCAATGAGGGCGGGGCCATTCACGTTGATGGTGATGGGACATTGATTACCACTCGCTCAGTCCTGCTCAATGAAAATCGTAACCCTGATTTGACCGAGACTGAGGTTGAACAGGTGCTACAAGATTATCTAAATGTGGAAAAAGTAATTTGGTTGGACACCTTGGCTTTGGATGAAACGGACGGTCATGTAGATGGCGTGTGTGCCTTTGTCCGGCCTGGCGTGCTGTTACTTTCCTGGACCGATGACAAAAACTCGCCAGAATATGATGATTGTCGGATTGCCTATGAACAACTACGAGCCGCCACTGATGCGAAAGGCCGCTCTTTTGAAATCATCAAGCTCCCTCTAGGCACAGTCCCTCCCATCACAGCGGAAGAAGCGGACGCAATTGAAGCGGCGGATAGCAGTTATCCCCGACCCGAGGGTGAGTCGATCTGGAGCGGGTACATCAATTTCTACATCGCAAACGGTGGGGTGGTCTTCCCTCTCTTTAATGCCCCGGAAGATAAGCAGGCCCACGAAATTTTGCAAAAGGCCTTTCCCGACCGAAAAGTGGTCGGTGTGCCTGGAGCTAGACAAATTAGTATGGGTGGGGGCAACATCCATTGCATCACTCAGCAGCAGCCGTTGGGGCGAAGATAGACAAAGTGTGCTGGGGTAGAATTAAGTAGATTGTTGTAAAGTCAGTTTGCAATCACCCAAGCATCACCGTTTTTCTCGACTTTGCAATGACCCAAACAGAATTAATTTTCTTGTTGCTTGAAGCTGTTGAGTTATATATAATTTAAATCAAACAGACACTTCTACCCTTTTAGTAAGGACTCAACTTATGAAATCGATAAAAGAGATTCGTGAAAAGGTCTCAAATCAGGTATTTGCCGAGCGGAAAAAACTTTACCAGAAAACATTGAAGCGCCCGGAAAATCCAACTATTGCTTTTGTCATTGGCTGTCAACGCTCTGGTACCAGTCTAATGCTCGATATTTTTAACAATGATATGGATGTCAAGGTCTATCCGGAAAGAAGTATTTTGTCTTCCCAAGATGAAGATCGAAAAATCCGTCTCAATCCGCTGCCCACAGTCAAAGTGGAGCTTGATAAAGATACGACACCCCTAATTGTGATGAAGCCCTTGGTCGAGACCCAGCGCTCGCCAGAATTGTTAGACTACTTTGCCGGTTCTAAGGCCTTGTGGATGTATCGTCACTATAAAGACGTTGCCCGATCAAATCTGAAACGCTTTGGCCAGGACCGAGGCGTGCGTAATTTGCGGCCCATCGTTGAACGGGAGCCAAATAACTGGCGTTCGGAATATGTGCCCGAACCCATTCGGGACATCGTGGTTGAACACTTTCACGAAGATATGCCGCTGATTGATGCGGCTGCATTGTTCTGGTATGTACGGAATTCATACTATTTTGAGTTTGGATACGATCAGAATCCAGATGTTATGATCTTTCGTTATAATCATTTTGTCACCCAACCCGCTAAAATGGTGCCAAATATCTACAAGTTTCTCGGGCAGAAATATCCTGGTGACAAAGTCGTCTCGATTGTCCATCCCTCCTCTGTTGGTAAAGGGCAAGCGGTCGAGATATCCCCAGCGATTGAGAGCCTTTGTATCGAAATGCTGGAAAGATTGGATAACGTATACAAAACCCGTGATTACTACTTGGGTTGATCCAATTAGTCATCTCCAAATTTGATTAAAAAAGATCCTCGAATCGCAGGTTTGTATTTGAGGATCTTTTTTGTGAGTTGAAAAAACACTCCCAAATTCAGGAGCTTTCTCCATTTGCCCCGCTCAAGCCTTACCCTGCTAGAACTATATTTGATAAAAACTCACCTCTATGCTTTACTGTGCCTATCCAACTTTGAGGTATAAAAATGACATCTTTTCAAGCGATGGTGATCGAAGAAAAAGGGGTTCACCCTGTAATAAAAACGGTCTCTCAAGATGATTTGCCCGAGGGTGAGGTTCTGATTGAGGTAACCTACTCTAGTGTGAATTACAAGGATGGCTTGGCCATAACCAATTCTGCGCCAGTAGTTCGCAAATTTCCGATGGTGCTGGGCGTGGATAGTGTAGGTATGGTGGTTGAGTCTGCCTCAGCCGATTTCAAGCCCGGCGATGCTGTGATCCTGACTGGCTGGGGCGTGGGTGAGACCCACTGGGGCGGCTATGCTAAGTATGCCCGTTTCAAGGCCGATTGGCTGGTCCGGCTGCCAGAGGGGATGACCCCCAAGCAGTCAATGGCAATCGGTACAGCGGGTTTGACTGCCATGCTGTGTGTGATGGCCTTGCAGAATCAGGGGGTGACCCCAGATAGTGGCCCCATCGTGGTGACAGGGGCCGCTGGCGGGGTAGGCAGTATGTCTGTGGCGATTTTGGCCCAACTCGGTTATGAGGTCGCCGCCTCAACGGGACGGGGTGAAACTCAAGGGGATTATCTTAAGCAGCTTGGGGCCAGCCAAATCATTGACCGGTTTGAGCCAACCAAACGGCCCTTGGGTAAAACCTTATGGGCTGGTGGCGTTGACTCGGTTGGCGGTGATACCCTGGCCACCTTACTCACCGAGATCCATTACGAGGGCAGTGTTGCTGCGTGTGGTTTGGCCCAAAGTGGTGATTTGCCAGCGACCGTTTATCCGTTTATTCTGCGTGGGGTAAATCTACTCGGAGTCGATTCCGTGATGTGTCCAAAACCCAAACGCCAGGCCGCTTGGCAACGTATCACGGAGGTCTTGCCCGCCGAGATGATCGAGTCCATCATCGAGCGGGTGATCCCTCTAACAGGCTTGGCCGAGGTGGGCGAACAAATAATGAAAGGCCAAGTGCGTGGCCGCGTGATTGTTGATCCGCAGGCGTAATCAAAAAGGACTGATAGGGCTATAAACTATCAGTCCTTTTTGACAAACGATAATTCGAATTACCAATTACTATTTACTGCTTCTACTCCAACGGCTTCAAATCATCCAAAATCCAAGGAATTAACTCGGCAACGGTGGGATGGGTTAACACCGCCCGTCGAAACAGTTTGTACGACTGTTTGGTGTACATGAACGGCGTGAACATATTGATGATTTCATCGCCCCCAATGCCGATGATGCTTGCGCCGAGGATTTCCTCACTGTCCGCATCAACCAGAATTTTAATCAAACCCGCAGTTTCGTCTTTCTCTTTGGCCCGTGAAATATACTTCATCGGGCGTGTCGCCATTAACACATTACGATCACTTTGGCGGGCTTCTTTCTCACTCATCCCAACCCGACCCAGAGGCGGATCGATATACATCGCGTAGGTGGTGATCCGATCTGACAGCTTGCGACCGTCAACATTGGCATAGTGATCCCAGAAGATTTCACCGTCATTGACTGAGGTGTGGGTGAAGGCCCCTTGACCATTGACATCGCCAACGGCATAGACGTGGGGAATGTTGGTTTGAAGCACTTCATTGACCTTGATGTAACCACGCTCGTTTGTTTCGATACCCACAGCCTCTAAATTCAACTTATCGCTATTCGGCACTCGCCCAACGGCAACGAGTAAGTGTGATCCTTTAACTGAGGTTTCTGTGCCGTCCTGCTCCATAAAGACTTCAACTTGACCATTCTCCGCGTTTGCCACCCGTTGCACCTTGGCGTTGAGGCGAACGTTGATACCTTCGTTTGTTAAAACTTCGTGTGCGGCTTCGGCAATGTCCACATCTTCCCGGAACATGAGTTGGGGGCCGGCTTCTAGAATGGTGACCTCACTGCCAAAACGACGGAAGGCCTGGGCAAACTCCATCCCAATATAGCTCCCACCCATGACAATTAGATGTTGGGGTAATTCCTCCAAATCGAGGAGGCGCTGGTTGTCGAGCCAAGGAACCTCATCCAGACCTGGAATCGGGATGATCCGGGCGCGTGCCCCCACATTCAGGACGATGGTTTCACTCTGAATAACCTCATCCCCAACTCGTATCGTATTGGCGCTCTCAAATTGGCCATACGCCCTATACAAATCAACACCATCCATGCCCGACAGCCAACCGTCCATTCCATTGCTAAATTCATTGCGAATACCGTTTAATCGTTCCCGCACTTTGGCAAAGTCGATGGTAAAATCGCTGATATTCACCCCAAAGTCTGCCCCACGGCGAGCCATATGGGCTGCACGAGCGCTGGCGACAACTGTTTTTGTTGGCGTACAACCATAATTCACACAAGTGCCACCTATGCGGTCGCCCTCGATAATCGCCACAGATTTTCCAGCTCCAACTAAACGGGGGACCACGGTTCCTGTGGCCTGCCCGGTTCCAATCCAAATGACATCATAAGCTTTCATTATAAATATCCCTCCTGGGGTTGTTGTCTACGCTTAGTCTGACGAGCCTGATCACGTGCTCCTTACTTTTGCTCTCGAAAATGCCCCAGACTATGGAGTCCAAAATGCACTTTGGACTCCAAATTTTAAAGCCAAACTACACTTTTCCCTGGCCCTATTTTATGCTAAACTTTATAGGATATTTCATTGATATAATCTGGAGTCATGAATGCCAACGTGTTTAGAGTGTCAGGGTAAGGGCCAGCGTGAAATTCGCAAAGAGGTTATGGTCCATTGCCCAACCTGTGAGGGGACTAAAAAATTATCTGACGGCACCGTCTGTGAGGAGTGCAATCAGTGGGGGGAGATCGGCACCGGAGAGTTTGAGGTTGAGACCCAACTGTGCAATGTGTGCTGGGGAAGTGGTCACGTATCTGAAGGCTCACTAACCCAACATTTTCTGATCCGTGCTGTGCCAACCACCCTGATTGTGTTAGGGGGGGGCGGCGCTGCCATCTGGGCGGCCTGGAATTTTACTCAAAGTCCACTCATCACCAGCCTGGTCAGCATTATTGTTTTCGGCCTATGGGGAGCGGCGATGTACACCTTTATTGGGCTGATGCCAAAAATGGGTGAGATTTCCCCAACAAATTGGTTTCTCATTCGGGCTATCCCGATGAGCTTGGTTGCCCTTGGGGTTGGTGGCCCGATCATTTGGCTCACCTGGGTCTTTTCAGCCAGTGCGGCTTTGACAGGATTGTTTGCATTCCTCGTTTTTGCAGTTTGGGGCGTCTTTATGTACTTCTTTATCAGCTATATGCCAGAATAAAGATCTGTCTTGATTTACGACTTTGGATTTACACGGTTTTGTGAGATAGCTGGTGTGACGCTCTGCCTCACGCCCTTTGGACCAACGCAGAGCATCGGTCCGAGCGCGTTGAGCGGCTAATTTTCAAAGTGGACAATTTTTTGCCGTTTCATCATTGTATGCAACAATAAACAACCATAAAATATGGAGCGTCAAACCTTTGTCTATCTTAAAATCTATTCGCTGGCGATCAATCGCCGCCATCTTTTTAGCCGTGATATTGCTCGCTGTTGCTTATTACTACTTCATTGGCTCCGTACCACCCGCCGCCACCATTCCAGACAAACTCTACGTACTTGATGTGAGTGATTTGCATATCAATCATTATGAACATTGCCTTGCGCTCACAGGGGCGTCGGATGCCTGTGATACTAAAACCCCACCGCCAGAAGGCAAAACCCATCAGGATTTGCTCCGTGAGTATGACATTCTTATTTTTTTGACCACCACCCAGGGTATCATCAATCGTGATACCCCTCAGCTATATCTCAATCACGATCATCAGCGGGATGATGAACTTGGCGTCGATGCGTTTTGGCTCGAAAAATATCAAATGTCCGACCAGGCTTACGGTTGGTTAGCTGAAACTGAGATTATTGAGCTTGAGGCTTGGACCGATGTGCTTGAACTTTTCGCCGATGATCTGACGGGTGTTGTGTTGTGGGATACCAACGTCCCGGCCACCTTAAATGTAGCCACGACAATCGCTGGAGTCGAGGGCTGGCCTGTTGTTCGGGCAGGAAGTGAGATCGAGGTTGATATCACGGCTCAGGTCCCAGTACGAACCTCATTGGTGGGAATGTTTGAGCCAGGGGCCACAACAGTGCCGGACAGCGATACCCCGTCAACTGGCTCAGCCAAAGCTGATGCTTACTTGTGGGCCAAGGAAAAATATCTCGATACCGGACGAGCCAACGCCCAATTTTTGGCCTACCTGCTTGATGGTTGGCCTGCTTGGCTCTACTCTCAGGATCAAATGACCAGGGGTGGAGTCTACGCCTTTGAGCGGGATTATGTGGTTCAACAGCGGGGCTTTGCCCTTGACCTTTCTCCCTGGCCTAATGAGTTGCCCAATGATGACCCTGAACAGCCCCTTGGCGCAGATGCAACGGCATTTCAAGCTGTCATCACCGCTGCGCAAGCGCAATCTGGCGGGGGGGTAATCAAAATTTGGGGCTTCATCCCTTGGTATGAGAAGTATGCGGTGTCCTTAGAGACAGGGATCGTCGGCCAAAGTAGCGCGGTCAAGGGTGAATGGGAAAGTACCTGGCAATTCTCGCAACGTGGTGGCTATTTGCAAGGTGGGGGCGGCGATGTGTTTGGTGTGGCGATGGCCAATATCTCCGTTCATAAATTTGGCCCCCACCCTGCAGCCCGCCCCTATCCCAAACCGCCCACTGAGGCTGATTTGATCCAAAAAGGCTATCTCACCACTGATGGGCAGGTTAACCCTGATTACACCTTCGTCTTGTTTTATGCAGGCGATTACGATTTAGTGCATCCCGTCTATACCTTGATGGCCAACTATGCCCGCAAGCCGTGGCTGGATGAAAAGCGTGGTGAAATTCCCTTGGCGTGGGGCTTTAATCCGGGTATGGTCGAAGATATCCCTGGAATTATGACCTATCTGTATGAAACGCAAACCGAAAATGATTACTTTGTCGCCTCAAACAGTGGAGCGGGCTATCTCAACCCCGATGGCCCCTCTGAGGTGACCTTACTCCGCTGGCTGCTGCGCAGCCGCAACTACTTTGCCCGCTATGGCTACGATGTCCAGGGCTTTTTGCTCAATGGCAACGGGGCGGCAATGTCTCAAAAGCGGATTGATGCCTATACCTTACTCGCGCCGCAAGGGATTTTGGTCCCCGATTTTGAGGCCGATGAACCCTGGCCGCGGTTGCAGTGGGGCGTTCCGCTGACCACGCTCGCCAGCGAAGCCCTGTTTGGTACCCCCGAAATCGGCGCTCAAGCCGTCCATACCGTTTACAAGCGGGTGGTGCTTGAAGAAGGTCGACCCCCATTTCTGGCTTTCCGCTCGGCCTTTCAATCCTCCAGTCTCCTCTGGGGTATTCGTGAACAAATGCAGGCCCACCAGGCTGAAGGCTCTATTACCGATGAGAATGGTCAAGTCATCCACCCCAACTATGAAGTGGTCGATCCCTACACCTTCTTCTTTTTGGTAGAACGATATCTGGAGCAAGGTGCGGGGAATTAGCCCAAGTTTTCACCTTTTTTCTCGCCGGGATGTCATTTCGAACCATTAGGGTGAGAAACCTTCTAGGTCGGTTACTTTTTAAGTGCCACTTGGAAGATTTTGGCAAAGCTTGCTTTGTAACGTACGTCATCGAAATGACCTGTCCCTTATTCTTTGCATAAATGTCTCCAGTACTCAGTTAAACCTGTCCATTTTCGCCAAAAAATTCCATAAAAAAGGGATGTTATATCTGTATAGACCCCTGTATGGATTTTGTATGGGTTTTCTCTGACCTGTGTATGGGAGGGGGGTTCCGCTCCTAATTAAAACTTGATATGATCTAACCGTCGAAATTATTAGATACTAAAACAAGACCATTCGACATTCATATCAAATCAAATTAATTTTTTAGGAGAAAAAATTATGGAAGCTAAACATGTAAAGTTGTTGGCCACTGTACGAATTTTGTTGGGATTTATCTTTTTGTGGGGATTCATTGACAAGGTATTTGGTCTCGGATTTAATACTCCACCCGACCAATCGTTGTTGGCGGGTGCCTCACCCACCTTTGGCTATCTCCAATTCGCTACCTATGGTCCGTTTGCTGGTCTGATGAAAGGGATTGCGGGTAATCCACTTGTTGATGTATTGTATATGGCTGGTTTGTTGGGTGTCGGTCTCTCACTTATTTTAGGGATTGGGATGCGTATTGGTGGCTACTCGGGGGCTCTGATGATGCTGTTGATTTATCTCTCTCGTTTCCCTGGTGAATTTAACCCGATTGTTGACGAGCACATTGTTTACATCGTTCTACTGATAGGGATCGCCGTATTACAGCCTGCGGCAATGGGGCTTGGCAACGTTTGGTCAAAATCGCCAATTGTTCAACGATACCCCGTATTACAGTAAGAGTTACTCAAATTTGTGAGTTACGATTTACGAAAAATGACGATTGCATGATATTCCTCGTAAATCTAAATCTGATAGCGTAAGCTTGGATAATGGCGCAATTGTCCAATGATGACAGACGCTATTGGGGAAATAGTCAGTCTCAATTTTGAGACTGACTATTTTTTGTTCGCCTATAATTGGCAATTCGATTATGATTACCTTATAAGACAAATCTGTTCATTCTGGTAGCGAGGTGATCAAAATGACTAAAATTATGATTGTGACGGGTGGTAGTCGAGGTATTGGCGCGGCCACGGCCAAACTGGCGGCGGACCGTGGCTATGCGGTCTGCGTCAACTATCGGCAAAACAAAGACGCCGCACAACAGGTGGTGGATTACATCAAGGGCAACGGGGGGACTGCCATCGCTGTGGCCGCAGACGTGGCGTTGGAAGCAGATGTAGTGCGTTTGTTTGAAACGGTCGATGCCCAGCTAGGTCCGGTGACCGCGTTGGTCAACAACGCCGGTATTCTGGAGACGCAGATGACCGTGGCCGAGATGGATGCCGCCCGCCTCCAGCGTATTTTTGCCACAAATATCACTGGTTGCTTCTTGTGCGCCCGGGAAGCCGTGCGACGGATGTCAACCAAACAGGGTGGCGCAGGAGGAGCCATCGTCAATGTCTCTTCTGGGGCCTCTCGGCTCGGCTCACCCGGTGAGTACGTCGACTATGCTGCGTCAAAAGGGGCCGTCGATACCCTAACCATCGGTCTGTCTAAAGAGGTGGCCGGGGAAGGCATTCGGGTCAACGCGGTGCGCCCCGGCTTTATCTACACCGACATCCACGCCGATGGCGGCGAGCCCAATCGGGTCGATCGGGTAAAGGCAGTGGTTCCTCTCAAACGAGGCGGGCACCCTGAAGAGGTCGCCAACGCCATTTTGTGGCTGCTCTCCGATGAATCTGCCTACACCACAGGCGGTTTTATTGATGTGGCTGGGGGAAAATAACTTATAACGGCCAAATCCACGGCACTAAAAGTAAACCGACCAACAAAAATAGCCCCACCAACCAAATACCGACCTTGCCAAAGTCAGCGAAGGTGTAGCCCCCAGGATTGAGAACCAACATATTGACTGGTGAGGCAATCGGGGTGACAAAGGCACTGGAGGCCCCGACCGCGACCATCATAATCACCGGGTAGGGCGAGATGCCCAAATTTTGGGCCGCACTGATGGCGATGGGGGCGAGTAGGACGCTGGTGGCGGTATTACTGGTCACTTGGGTAAATGCGGCGGTCAGCAGGAAGATCCCCGCCAACAGCAGTAGCGGATTGCTCCCCACTACCCCCAACAAGGTGTTTACAATAAATTCACTCCCACCGGTCACCTGCAAGGCAGTGTTCATCGGCAGCATCGCAGCAATCAAGACCACACTTTCCCAATTGATGGCCCGATAGGCCTGCTCCATACTCAAGCAGCCACTCAAGACCATTAGTAGGGCGGTTAGGGTCACGGCAATAGCCATTGGCACTAGACTGAACAGCAACAAAACCAACATCATCAGCATAAGCCCACTGGCCACAGCCGCCCTCGGGGTGAACCCTTGTGGTTGAGCATTAATCGGCTCGCCGATGACCACAAAGTTGCGTGGCTCATTTCGCATCAGGTCTAAATCCTCGGGACGACAGTTAATAAGAAGGACATCGCCAAAGGCCATCTTGTCGGTCCGATAGGTGGGGAGCCGCTGCCCCCCCCGCAGCACCCCCAAGACCTGGACATTGTACTTCTGACCAAGTTGTGCCTCTTGCAAGGTGCGGCCAATCACGGTTGAGCGGGGTGGAATGACCACCTCACTTAGCGATAGCACCGCATTGTCATTCAGCTCATCATCTGCCTGCTCAGCCTGGCTAAGCCCAAACTCGGCAATCATTCGATTGATATTCTCGGTGCGTCCTTTCACCAAAAGATTATCCTCAGCCTCAATGCGGCTGCTGGCCGTGGCTGGGTGTCCCCCATTCTCAAGCTGGACCTGCTCCACCAATTGCTCAACCAGATGCCCTGGAATCAACGGATGATCGGCGACCCGGTCGATGTGGATCACACTCACATTGTAGGCCCGCCCCAAGTTGATCTCCCCCAACGTTTGGCCCACCAGCGGCGATGAGGCGGGTACCTGCACATGGAACAGAAACTCGGCCAGATGATAATCCGCCACGATCTCCTCTAAAGAGGCGGCCACCTCGCTGTGTTGCTCCCCCTTTCGGTCCGGCAACAAGCGATAGCCGATCAGCAGCATGTAGCCGACTCCCAACAACAGCAGGGGGAACCCCACCCAGGTAAACTCAAAGAAGCCCAAGGGTCTTTCTCCCGCCGCCACCAAGGCATCGGACAGCACAATATTGGGTAAAGTACCAATCAAGGTTAGAAGCCCGCCGATGTTGGCCGCTACGGCCAGCGGCATCAGCAGTTTGGCCGGTGACTGCTTGAGGCGTTGGGCCACCGTGACCACCGCCGGCAAGAGTACCGCAACCGTGCCGGTGTTGCTCATAAACCCTGACAGCCCTGCCGTACCAAACATAAGCACGGTGAGCAAGCGGAGCGGGTTTGTGCCCGCCAGCCGCAGAAACTGCTGCCCTAGCCACGTTGCCACCCCGGCTCGAAACAGCCCGCGCCCCACCACAAATAGTCCGGCAATGATGATCACCGTGCTGTTGGCAAAGCCCGCAAACACCTGCTCTGCCTCCAAAATACCTGTTAAAAACAGGGCCAACAAAGCCAACAGACCAATGATGTCCATTCGAATTTTATCAAGAATGAACAGCCCAATCGTACAGGCCAAAATTAGAAAGGTCAGCCATAAATCAAGCGTCACCGCAACCTCCATTGAAATTAGTCGTATATCAATTGATTATGTGTGGACGCCATTGGCCAGTGAATTGCTTCTATTACATTGAAAATGTTAAAATTGTCAAACGATCATTGGAAGCGTGGCAGGTTGAAAAATAGCTCACAATGTTGCCCCATCACCCTGTAGCCGAGATTTCCAATCTCGTTGATCGCTCATTGGCGAGAGTGGGAATCTCGGCTACAAATACACTATTTTCTAGGAGCCCAACAATGACCACCTTAGACATCATTCCCTTTGTCAAACTGGAAATCTTTATTCCCGAACCCTACATCGAACTGCTACGAGATGCCCTACATCCGCTGGGCGTAGGCCGCATCGGCAACTATGACCACTGCCTCTCCATCACCACCGTGCGCGGCTACTGGCGTCCGCTCGATGGGGCGACGCCCCATCAAGGCGAAATCGGCCATATCAATGCAGGCACCGAGTGCAAAGTCGAAATCAACTGCCACACCGACCGCGTCCCCGCCGCCCTCGCCGTCATCCGTGACATCCACCCGTATGATAAGCCTTTAATCAATGTTGTTCCCTTGCTCAATCATTTATATGAGGGCCTTGAGTTTTAACAATCTTGCTGTGGAATGTCACTACCCACTAACAAACTAGCCACTACGCACTATTTTAAAGAGACCCCAAATGTCAACCATTTTTCCTGTCCGCTTGGCGCAAGGCAATTCCCACAAAGTAAATCGCCAATGAAGCCGCTAGAAGGCATCCATAAATGTAATTATCAGACAACACTTAACTTTTCAGTGTTGCCCTGATCATCTGAACCATATCGATAAACTTTAATAGAGTAAAATCTAGATTTTACTAGACAACGCTCTTGAAATTTGTTAAGATATATTTATCAAGTTAATCAACTTGATATTTTTTACTCATTCAAAGTAGAGTGCAAATAAGGAGAACACTATGACTTTCTTTGTCTCAAAAAGTGGTACAGTTGATATTAGCGTAGGCAGTAGCCCGTCTCGAAATAGCACCCCGCTATTGGAAATGCGGAATCTTGTGCCGGGGAATGTGGTTAAGATTACGGCCAATTTTTCGGCCCGAACCAATACGGCGGGCCGGGCCAATGGCTTTTACTTTGACCTTGCCGCAGTCAACGCTTCCGAAGTTACCGCCTTGACCCCGACCCAAGGCATTTTCCAGGGGAGTGATGGCTGGCAATCGGTCACGCTCACTAGTTTTTTTAAGGCAGAACAGGTGACCCAGTCTCCAACGGAAGATATTGACTTTGAAGTATTGTTCACTAAAGGTGATTTGAGCGGCGAAGGGCAAATCAACAACTTCGTACTTATCGGTGATGTTGTGTCAGTCACTGAGCCGTAAGCCACGCGACAGCTATGCGGCAACTTCGATAACACTCTGGCGCGGCTGATCCCGCGCCTTTTTTTATTATCCCACCCCCGTTAGAGTGATCTTGAGTCCCATTCCTGCGCCCCACTTTTAATTTCAAGTGAATTATGTAAATTAAAAATTCTAGCCATCTTATGAAGGTTGATAAACTAAATGGGGAATAATGATTGAGGATTTTGTTCAGAAAATTGAGAGTAACTGTAGGGATACCTATAAATCTATTCTGACAGGACCAAACACAAAAAGCGATCCAATTGGATCGCTTTTTGTGTAGTGGAGATGGCGGGAGTCGAACCCGCGTCCAAAGAAGCTGGTTGTAAACGTCTACGAGTGTAGGTGACTCGCACAATGTCATCTAGGGTTCGTCGGTCACCAGAGTTCGCCTAGACCAGCCGATGATCTTAGCTACCGCTTATCGACATCACGGTAGAGCGGCCCGAATTATATGTCGCCCGCCGCCCCCCCTCGGACAAGAGGGACGGCGGACGTGATCTAGTTTTTTAGATCAGTGAGTTGCTCTACGCAATACTATGCCGCGAGGGGCAGAGTGTTGTAAGAAGAGCCACCAAAAGCAGGAACTTTGGCAATTAATGTTTTGTTCCAGTTTAACGAGTTAGAACCGCTCGACCCGCAGTCTACAACCGATCCACTTCCCTGTCGAAGCCGTTTCATCCCCAGGGTATGTATCGTTAAGGGCAATATAGCATAGGCGTGTTAGAATTGCAATAGAATTCGGAGGGGATTGGGGTGGGGGATCAGGCAAAGTGGTTGGTGGTTGGGTTAGGGATCGAATTTGTTTCTGATGGAAGGCTGGAAGGGTGATTGATGCAATCTCTTGCCACTCTGCTCCCTTGCGTCCCTGTCTAAACCTCTTTCTCTAAGCCATCCATTCCGTAGGTTTGGGTCCAGCCGCCGATGCCGCCGATGAGGCTGTGCACTTGCTGGGCGGGCCAGCCTTGCTCGATGAGATACATCGCGGCTTGGAGGCTGGTGTTGCCAGACCAACATTGTAGGACGATGTCCTGGTCGTGGGGAATCTCCTCGACCCGCAGGGGAATGTCGTTGACAAAGATGTTGACCGCGCCGGGAATATGGCCAGTTTTGTGCTCAAATTGTTGACGCATATCAATGATGAAGAGGTCCTCCTCTTGATCCATTCGGGCTTTGAGCTCCTCGGGGGTGATCTCGCTGATCGGGGCGGGACCGCCAGAGTCGGTCTCCATCTCAACGGGGGGGGGACCATCCAAATTGATCTCCTGGCCAGACAAGGCCTCTAACTCGGCCTGGAGGTTGGCTTTCTCTTTTTCGGTTTTGTCTTGTTGCAACTTGGCGTCGGCGGTCAGGCTGGTTACCCGCTCATCGACCCGCTCCAGCCGCTGCTGCAAGGCTTTGTTTTGGCGGCTGGCCACAAAGGCCATTACAATACCAATCACCCCAATGATGATGGCAATAATCGAGACAGTTGTCATCGTCGTTTTCTCCCTAGCTTAAACGAAATTTCGCGCCACAATTCTAGTCATTTATGAGGATTGGGCAAAGGGCAAGGGTACAAGGGAGTAAAGTAACAAGGGAGTAGGGTGGCCCTACTTGGCAGCGTCTTACCCTTCCAGCCTGTCATTCTTCCAACCTTCCACTGTTCTCAAAAGGGAAAATGTTTTTTCTCACATTGATTGCCAACAGACGACTCTCGCCCCACAATGTTTTGACATTACGCTCTCAAGCTGCTTTAATGTATCATCAGTTTGAAAGATCTAAGGTTATTGATGATGACTGATCATGAGATGCAGATTGCCATTGCTATTGCCAAGGAGCATTGGCTGGAAATATCCAACCAAACGACGGTCTGGTTGATTGCTGAGTTAGAAGATGAACAACCGGAAATTGAGGAGTTAGCCTCAATAAAGGGTCGGCCTATTCGTGAACACGGGGATTATCGATTTTTGTATTTACCCGATGATGATGAACTGTTTATTGGCCGACACGATGAACAACTCTAGGCCTTTACTTAGCTAAAAATAATTGACTTTTGCTAGTCCGTGTGTCAAAATTAGACGTATGAAAAATCTTGCTACACTGCCACACGATAACGCTCCCCATACGTTAACGATTGACTAGACCTATTGCAAAATTTGAAGCAGACTCATCTGATTGTTGATGATAGATTGCAATGAAATGGTTCTCTCCAAGCTGAGTAAGTCACCTGTAGGGTGGTGAGATGATGGGACAACGAACAGGTACTCGATAGACTATGGTTGCTGGTTACTTTGGATGATTGCGACTACCCCATAGCACAAGTAAACAAAGGTAATGACCCATTGACGTCAGAAAAATCACACCTATATTTTCAACCTGAAGAACGTGATAGTGGTGAAGACACTTCCCAACGGCTACGAAATCTGAGAAAACTTAGTCGTCAGCAAGTTTTAGAAACCATTGCCAAAGCCCGTGCCGATAAAAAAACGCCTGATTTGACCAAGGTTGATTTGCAAGGTATTGATTTAAGTTATACGGATTTGCGGGCGGTTGATTTACGTCTATCCAATTTGCGGGATGCCAATCTGAGCCACGCCAATATGACCGAAGCGGTGCTAAGTGGGGCGGATTTAACCCAAACCAATTTGGTTAAAGTTAAGTTTGATCACGCCGATATGGGTCCGGCCCGGCTTGGTGTTTTAGAAGGCAGTATGTCTACAATGAGTACCCGGTTTGATGGGGCTAATCTCTTTTTAGCCACATTTCGCCACGCCAATATGACCGGGGTAAAAATGGGTGAGGTTAATTTAAGTGGCTGTGACCTGAGTGAGGCCAATCTATCTGAAGCAAATCTTGGTCTCTCAAATATGACCTGGGCCACCCTGCGCGGGGCTAACTTAACCGGGGCCAACTTAGGGTGGGTCGATTTACAAGGGGCCAATTTAGCTGATGCTATTTTGGAATGGACTGAAATGCAGGGCTGCTACCTGATTGAAGCCAATTTGCAAGGGGCAGTGTTAGATAAAGCCTTGATGTTTCGGGCGAAATATGATGAAGACACCGCCTGGCCCGAAGATTTTAATCCGGCCAAGGTTGGTGCGGTAGAGGAGCGATATTCAGGCAATTAATTAAACTGGATCGGGCCTCGCTGGCTAATTCAATTTGGCACGATTTGCCTAAATGTTAAACTTCGTTTTTAATTATCGGGAGTTACGCATCTTGTTTTGAACAAAGCATGGTGGAGTAAAGAGGCTCCCAGGTATGCAACTACAGTTAACAAATCGACAGGATCTTGGCCCTCGGGTAAAGCTAAAGGGCCTTCAACAAAATGAAGGGGCTTCACAAAATGAAGGGCCTTTGTTTATCAAAATGAGGTACAAGCAGGTAATTCCTATTACTTTTAGCGAAGTACTTAGATCCAGTGTTTGAATAAATAGCTCTTACACCCAAGACGGTTAGACTAGAAATAGTGTAGCCGTTTTTTGTTAGAGAAATTTTTCACAGATGAGTTTGCCCTATAAGTTTTGTTCTGTTATACTCCCTCACCAGTTGTGATAAATTTCTCAATTAGAGTAAATTTGCTGCTAACACTTTTTTAGTGTAACCTTTCATCAATAATGTTCACAAGTGTGAACATTATCAAATGTTTGATCTAACGAAAAAATCTCTTTGGGGATTTATAAGTATAGTCGGAGGCCAAATCTTCAGACTCCAGCAAAGCTACTTTAGCTTAAGGGCTTGTCCTCCAAATCCCCCCCTTTATCAAAGAGTCGTAAAAAGGTCATCAACTTATGTCCCAACTTTTTCATCCCAGTACAAATTCAATTGCCCGAGGCACCACTATTTTTGGTGCTCTTTTTATTGTAGGGCTTGGCTTGGCCTTAGCGGGTTTTGTGCGGGCCGATTACTATACAGGAACGAACAATCCTCTCAGCCAGCCTGTTGCTTTCAGCCACCATCGCCACGTAGCCGCCAATGGTATCGACTGTCGCTACTGTCACACCTCTGTTGAGGAATCAGCCTTTGCGGGTATTCCCCCAACCCAAACCTGTATGACCTGTCACTCCCAAATATTGTCCGATGCCCCATTGCTTGAACCGGTTCGACGTAGTGCTGAAACGGGTGAACCGATTGAGTGGGTCCGGGTGCACGACTTGCCGGATTATACGTACTTCGACCACAGCATCCATGTCGCCAAAGGGGTGGGATGTACTACCTGTCACGGCCCGATTGATGAGATGCGTCTGACCTGGAAGGAAAACACCTTGCACATGGAGTGGTGTTTGGAGTGTCATCGTGCCCCAGAGAAGTTTCTCCGACCTGTAGAAGAGATTTACAACGTCAATTGGCGACCACCAGCGGACCAATTGGAAAGAGGCCGGGAGCTTGTCGAGGAATATAACATTAACACAGAGCAATTGTTAAACTGTTCTGTATGTCACCGATAAACAGACTTGGACAGATTATGAATCAAAAAAATTCACAACCGATTGATTTAGTCGATATTCGCCAAAAATTATCTGAGCAAAACGGACGCCGCTATTGGCGGAGTTTAGATGAGGTGGCTGAAACAGAGGAATTTGAACGGCACCTCAAACAGGAGATGCCAAACTGGGCCGCCCACATTGACGATCCCTCCATTAGTCGTCGCAACTTCCTCCGTTTGATGGGCGCCTCTCTGGCCTTGGCCGGAGTCACTGGCTGTACTCCCCTCACCCGACAGCCCGAAGAAAAGATTTTTCCCTACGCTGAACAACCAGAAGATCTCGTTCCAGGCAAACCAATGTACTATGCTACCGCAATGGCATTAGGTGGTTTTGCTACCGGGCTACTCGTTGAAAGCCATTTGGGACGCCCAACTAAAATTGAAGGTAATCCAGACCATCCTGCCAGTTTAGGGGCCACCAACGCGATTAACCAAGCCGCTATTTTGGGCCTGTACGATCCCAAACGCTCCCAAGTCCCGTTCAAGGACAATCGGATCAGTAGCTGGAGTACCTTCACGGAAGATCTCCAATCAGTGTTGGAAGCACAACGGTCCAACCGAGGTGCAGGCTTACGCATTTTAACCCGAACTATAACCTCGCCGACAATGGCCCATCAGTTGGAAGCGATCAGTGAAATTTTCCCCCTGTCTGAGTGGCACCAATATGACCCTGTTTCTCGTGACAATGCACGAGAGGGCGCAATGCTGGCCTTTGGTGAGCCAGTGCAACCTCAATACCATTTCGATCAAGCGGATGTGGTGTTGTCCTTAGATGCGGACATTTTTGTTTCATCACCAGGGGCAATTCGTTATGCTCGGCACTTTGTTGATAAACGACGGGCTAACCTTGATAGTGACGAAACAGTGACGCGCTTCTATGCGGTGGAGAGTATGTCTACCCCAAGTGGAACAATGGCTGACCATCGTTTGGCCTTGGCTCCCTCCAAAATTGAGACTCTTACCCGGCACCTCGCCGCAGCGCTGGGGATTGATGTGGCTGTGGGCGATGGCTCAACGGCTGAATTTGAGGTGTGGCTGGAAACATTGGTGGCTGACTTACAAGCCCATTCTGGTCGCAGCTTGGTGGTGCCCGGTGATTACCAATCATCTGCAGTTCACGCGCTGGCCCACGCCATGAACGATGTTTTGGGGAATGTCGGCACCACTGTGACCTACACCGACTCGGCTGAAGCCAACCCGATCAATCAGATCGAATCGCTCCAGCGGTTGGTGGATGATATGGCGAACGGCCGGGTTAATGTTTTGTTGATTTTGGATGGTAATCCGGTCTACGATGCCCCAGTAGAATTGAATTTCGCTACGCATTTGGAGCACGTGGATCTTCGGGTTCATCAGGGGCTCTACTTTGATGAAACCGCCGAGTTGTGTCAATGGCATATTCCAATCACCCACTTTTTAGAAACTTGGGGTGATGTCCGCGCCGTGGATGGGACTGCAACTATTGTGCAGCCTCTGATTGATCATCTATATGAAAACCACTCGGCTCACGAAATTCTGGCCGAATTGCTGGGGGAGTCTGCTGAGGCTTATGATGCTGTTCAAGCCTACTGGCAAACGCAACTCGATGGCGATGATTTTGAAGCGGCCTGGCAAACTGCCATTCACGACGGTGTTGTGCCGAACACAGCCCTGCCTACCAAAACGGTTTCGTTGCAGGCCAATTTAGATCTACCCGAACCTGCTACTGTATCTGGTCTTGAATTAAACTTCCAACCCGATCCAACCATTTGGGACGGACAATATGCCAACAATGGCTGGCTTGAAGAGTTGCCCAAGCCGCTCACAAAACTAACTTGGGATAATGCCGCAATAATGAGTCCTCGATTGGCTGAAGCTCAGGGGGTGTCCAATGGTGATATGGTCACGTTGAGCTATCAAAATCGTCAGGTTGACGCTCCTGTTTGGATTTTACCAGGGCACGCCGAAGATTGTGTAACTATTCATTT
Organism: Phycisphaerae bacterium; assembly: GCA_028285035.1. Next base: position 61,984 of record JANQQF010000010.1, on the reverse strand, counting down.
AGGGTATGGTCATTCCAGAGAAGGGCATATTGGGACGGGGGTTGGGTTCAATGCCTATGCCTTACGAACCAGTGATAACCTTTGGTTTGGTTCTGGGCTACAAATAACCCCAACCGGTGATACTTACAAACTGGCTACAACCCAGCATCATCACAGTATGGAAGGGCGCGACATTATTCGAGTGAAATCACTGGCGGATAAAGACGACGGTAAAGCTGACAGTCACGGTGGTAAATATGGTGACCTTAGCATTTATTCGGGTGAGGATCACGAGTATGATGGCTACGCCTGGGGAATGGTGGTTGATTTGAGTGGCTGTAATGGCTGTAACGCTTGTGTAACTGCCTGTCAGGCGGAGAACAATATCGCCATCGTTGGTAAAGATGAAGTTGCGATTGGGCGAGAGATGCATTGGATACGTATTGACCGCTACTTTGAGGGTGAATTGGATAACCCAGCCGCGCTTAATCAGCCTGTCGTTTGTATGCAGTGCGAAACTGCGCCGTGTGAGCCAGTTTGCCCAGCGGCAGCAACGGTTCACAGCAATGAAGGGCTGAATGATATGGTTTACAATCGTTGTATCGGCACCCGTTATTGCGCCAATAATTGCCCCTACAAAGTGCGCCGTTTTAACTTCTATCAATACCAAGATACCGAAACACCTGTTTTGAAGTTGATGCACAACCCTGATGTCACGGTTCGTTCACGCGGGGTGATGGAAAAGTGTACATATTGTGTACAGCGGATCAACGAGGCTCGCATCACGGCCAAGACCGAGGGGCGTTCAATTATGGATGGTGAAGTGCAAACGGCCTGTCAGCAGGCTTGCCCCACCAATGCCATCGTCTTCGGTGATATCAATGATCCGAACTCGCAAGTATCTAAGTTGAAGGCACGCCAGGAAAACTATGGTTTGTTGCCTGAGTTGAATACCAAGCCTCGCACAACTTATTTGGAGAAAATTACTAATCCTAATCCGGAAATAAGTGGATAGTCGCTAGTTTTCTGGTCGCTAGTGCAAAATCTGGAGATTTTTGCTCATCTCTAATCACTAGCCACTCATCACTAGCTTTTAGGAGACATTTATGCAGTACGAAAAGAGTAATAAGGCATCCGAAATTCTAAATGCGCCTGTTTTGACGCCGGGGCAGACGTATACCTCGATCACGGAAAAAATCAGCAACATCGTGCTGAATGCGAACCCTTCAATCGGCTGGCTTTTAGCCTTGAGTGTCGCCCTCGGTTTGATGACCTTTCTCCTGATTTCGTTAGGGTATCTCTTCGCCTATGGCGTTGGCATCTGGGGGGTGAACAATCCTGTAGGCTGGGGATTTGCCATCATCAACTTAGTGTGGTGGATCGGGATTGGACACGCCGGAACATTGATTTCGGCCATTTTGCTGCTGTTTCGACAAGAGTGGCGAACATCGATCAACCGCTTTGCCGAGGCGATGACCATTTTTGCGGTGTCTTGTGCCGGTATCTTCCCCATCGTCCACACTGGACGTCCGTGGCTGGCCTGGTGGTTGCTGCCTCACCCTAACACTGTTGGGGTCTGGCCGCAGTTTCGCAGTCCGCTGGTGTGGGACGTTTTTGCGATTTCGACCTATGCGACCGTATCACTCTTATTCTGGTATGTCGGTCTTGTTCCTGACTTGGCAACGTTACGTGACCGAGCCAAGAACATTTATGTTCGGTACATCTATGGTGTATTTGCGCTCGGTTGGCGTGGTTCAGCGATGCACTGGAAACGATACAATACAGCCTACCTGTTGTTGGCTGCTTTGGCCACACCTCTAGTTGTGTCTGTACACACCGTTGTTAGCTTCGACTTTGCGGTGAGTGTGGTTCCTGGCTGGCACGTCACTGTCTTCCCGCCATACTTCGTAGCTGGGGCCGTCTTCTCCGGTTTTGCAATGGTAATGACCCTGACCATTCCGGTTCGTCAAATTTTTGGCTTGCACGACTTCATTACGATGCACCACTTCAATAATATGGCCAAGATTATGTTGGCAACAGGTCTGTTTGTGGTGTATGGGTATGCGATGGAGATTTTCTTCGGCTGGTACAGTGCTAATCAATATGAATATTACCTGATTTTTATCAATCGGATGACGGGTGAATTTGCCTGGGCGTTCTGGGCCTTAATTTTCTGTAATGCGCTGGTCCCACAATTGCTGTGGTTCCCCCAGATACGATCTAACTTGGCCATCTTGTTTGTCATTTCCATTATTGTCAATATTGGAATGTGGCTGGAGCGTTTTGTCATCGTGGTGATGAGCTTGACACAGGACTTCTTACCCGCTGCGTGGGATACCTACATACCCACTTTCTGGGACATCACCTTATATATTGGTACCATTGGAATGTTCTTTACGATGTTGATCATCTTTATGAAGGTTTTACCAATGATCTCCATTTTTGAGATCCGCGAGTTAGCCCACCACAAATCCCATCACGAGGATCATTAGGCAGGATAGGGTAGGTAATAGAATGACAGAAATGATAGAAACAACAGAGATATCAAATCTTTATGGGTTGATAGCTGAATTTGAAACGCCGGAAGATCTAACTGAGGCCACCCGCAAAGCAGTGGATGAAGGCTACAAGCAGTTGGATGCCTTTTCACCGTTTCCGATTGAAGAACTCTCGGACATTGTTGCGACGGCCCGTTCCCACTTCAATATTCTCCCCTACCTCGTTTTGGGGGGGGGCTTATTTGGGGCCGGAGCTGGCTTTTTCATGCAGTATTATTTCTCGGTTATCGATTATCAGATGAATATTGGCGGGCGCCCGTTCAACAGTTGGCCTGCATTTATGGTGGCCAGCTTTGAAACCACCATCTTGTTTGCCGCCTTTGCGGCGGTGCTAGGGATGTTCTTGTTAAATGGGTTGCCTTTACCCTACCATCCTGTGTTTAATGCGTCTCGTTTTACAACGGCTTCAAGCGATCGCTTTTTTCTTTGTATTGAGGCTGAGGATCCCAAGTTTCATTTAACAGAAACGAGAGAATTCTTAAAGACTTTGCAACCCGCCTCGCTGACTGAAGTGGATGCCGGTCCTGAGGATTGGGAGTAACAATCTATGCACAATCTTTTACACTTTGTTCGGAAATATTGGTGGCTTTCTCTCTGTGTTTTTGTGCTGGCCGCTTGTGATATGAATATGCGGGATCAACCAAGACACGAGGCACTAGAAGGCAGCGACTTTTTTGACGATGGTCGCTCAGCTCGTCCCATTGAACCCAATACCGTAGCGCGAGGCAATCTGCGTATTGATCGCCATTTATATGAAGGGGTCGATGAGAATGGCGATTTTGTTGAGACATTCCCCTTCCCTGTTACCAGCGAGGTCTTGGACCAGGGGCAGGAACAGTATGAAATCTTCTGTACACCCTGTCATGATGGCGTGGGTAATGGTCGCGGAAAAATTGTCCAGCGCGGGATGCCTCAGCCTTCCTCCTTCCACGATGATCGGCTGCTTGAGTCGGCTAATGGCTACTACTACTCAGTCATTACCGATGGCTTTGGCAGGATGTATAGCTACAGTTCCCGCATCAAACCGGAAGATCGCTGGGCCATAATCGCCTACATCCGAGCCCTGCAACTCAGCCAGAACGCCACGGTTAATGATTTGGCACCAGAGACTCTGGAATTACTTGAATCTGAAGAGGAGGTGCCTCGATGAGTATGTCAGAATCATTGGCAAACGCACTCAACCGAATTCAACGAATCGCCTTGGTTGTGGCCGTCGTTGGTATCATTGCTACTGTGATCGGGGCTGTGCTCGATCCTGAAGATTTCTTTAAATCTTATCTAGTTGGTTATGTCTACTGGGTCCAAATTGGCATTGGTAGCCTGGGTTTTCTGATGATCCACCACGTGGCGGGCGGTCGTTGGAGTGGAGCAGCTCAACGGGTGTGGGAGTCAGCGGCAAAAACGCTGCCGTTGATGTTGGTTCTGTTCACCCCGCTGATCATTGGGGGTGTTACCATTTATGAATGGGCCGATCCTGAGGTCATTGCGGTGGATAAAATTGTTCAATTCAAACTACCCTATCTCAATATGCCTTTTTTCATTGGTCGTCTGGTGTTCTACTTTGCCCTGTGGATTGGGCTGACCTTCTGGCTGAGTAGCGTATCACGTAAACTCGACGAAACGGGTGATCCCAAGTTGCGAGATCGTCTCAAAGGAATTGCTGGACCGGGCTTGCTCTTCTTCGTGCTCGCGGTCACGTTTGCTTCCTTTGACTGGATGATGTCATTGGAGTCACACTGGTTCTCTAGCTCCTATGGTGTGCATTTTCTTGTGGGATCTGGGGTGACGACTCTGGGCTTTACCATTCTAATGATGAATGCCCTGCACAAACACGACCCCTTCAAAAAGTTGATGACCCCGCTCCATTTTAGTGACTACGGTAACTTTTTGCTGGGTGTTACGATGTTGTGGGCTTACCTCACCTTTAGCCAATATCTGATTCAATGGTCGGGGAACTTGGCTGAAGAAACACCGTGGTATCTGACCCGAACCCAACATGGTTGGGAGTTGATTGCCTACATCCTGATCATCTTCCATTTTATCCTGCCGTTGTTCTTGCTGATGCCGCGAGGAATGAAGCGTAACCCATCCCGCTTGATTTGGATCGCAGGGATGATGATGTTGGCTCGTCCAGTTGATCTGATTTACTTGATTGTGCCCGCCTTCTACAAAGATACATTGTTCATTCCCTGGATGAATTTCGCTACACTCTTGGCTGTAGGTGGCATTTGGGTCGCAACGTTTGTATGGCAATTTAAACGACAAAAGTCGATTATTCCTTTGAATGATGAACGAACTGCAATGCCTGAGGAGGTGGTACATGGCCAGCCCAGCCCCGCACACTGATGAACAGCACGACAAGCCGTTTGAAACCCGTGATGTCAAAATCGGGCCAGTGATTGGTTTTTCGGTTGGTATCTTGATCCTGATTGCAATTTCAATTGGCTCTGTCATTGGTTTGATGGGAGTTTTTCAAGCGCAATTGGAGGATACTCAACAATCTCTTTCACCTGTCATTGTTGATACAGAACAGCTACCTCCAGAGGGGCAGCCGCGTCTCCAGGCTAATCCAGAGCGTGACCTACGAGTTCTCCAGGATGCAGATGAAGCCATTCTAAACAGTTATGGTTGGATAGATCGTGATGAAGGGAAAGTTCGCATTCCGATCGAAGATGCTAAAGCCCTGCTTTTGGAACGAGGGGTGCCCGTGCGAGACGATCAGTAGTCTTGAAGAGAATGAATGATGGAAGATATTCAGCGGTTTTTGGGGAAATGGAGCTTAGTGTCAGATCGCTCTGCGTATGATCTTGGCGAACCACCCCAGTCGGGGACCTATGAAATTCTGGCTGATGGCCGACTACTCACCTTCAAGATGAATTGGGTTGATAGTCAAGGGAATGAGCGGGCTATGGACTATTCAGAAGTGTGCGATGGTAATTTCCACAACTACCCGGTTAAAGCAATCGCTGACGAAATTTGTCTAACATTAAGGAATAGCGATTTACTAGAATCGATTGCTAAGAAAAATGACAAGATAGTGATGACTGCCACGAGAGAATTGGTTTCTGATCATGAGATGAAGGTCACTATGTCTGGTCAAAAGCCTGATGGTGACTCCTACAGTAACGTGGCTTGGTATGTAAGGTGATTAAAAAGGTTTGAAATGCGAATTTGGCAACATCATAGATTTTTAACAATTCTTTTTATACTTATCGTTAGTCTAACACTACCGCTATCGGCCCAAGCTGACCACGGGGGACAGACTTCTGATAAAGAGCAGCAGTTCCTTGAGGGTGTCGGCTATGATCAAAAGCTGGATGCACAGGTGCCTGCGGATTTAACCTTTGTCAATGAAGCGGGCCAAACAGTTCAATTTGCTGACTTCTTGGGTGACAAACCGATTGTGTTAGTAATGGCTTACTATGAGTGCCCAATGTTGTGTACTTTGGTTTTGAATGGCTTGCTGAATGGACTGGATGAGCTTGATTTTGATATTGGTAGCGAATTTGAAGTCGTCACGGTTAGTATCGACCCACATGAGACGCCAGAGATGGCGGTGGCGAAAAAGGATACCTATATTCAATTTTATGGTCGTCCTGGTGCCGCTGAAGGTTGGCACTTTCTAACCACAGATGAAACAAATATCAATCGGCTGACCGAAACCATTGGCTTTCGATATCAATATGATGAGAAAAGCGATGAATATGCCCATCCAACGGGAATGATTGTGTTAACCCCCGAAGGGCGTATCTCACGTTACTTCTTTGGTATTGAGTTCAATTCTACCGATTTGCGGTTGGGGCTTGTTGAGGCATCTACCCACAAAATTGGCTCGGCCATCGACCAGCTTTTGCTGATGTGTTATCAATACGACCCTGAAACGGGACAATATACACCAATAATTATGAACATTATTCAAATCGTGGGGTTGACAACAGTGGGTTTAATCTTAATTCCGATAGTCACGACAATTTATCGTAGCCGCCGCATGAATCCAGCGGTGTGAGTAAGGTGAAGAGACACTATGTTTGATATTGATCTTCCATTTTTTCCAGAACAGGCATCATCAATTGCGGCCAAGCTTGATGGCTTTGTGCTCACCTTGGTTGGTTTAAGTTTCGTTTTCTCCATCATTGTTGCTGCGCTCATTGTCTATTTTGCGGCAAAGTATCGTTGGAGTGACCCTGATGTAGACCGCTCTAATCCGATGAATGAGAATACAATGTTGGAGCTAAGCTGGTCTTTTGTTCCGTTAGTCATCTCATTGACAGTATTTGCTTGGTCGGCTCAGGTTTACTTTGAGATTTACACCCCACCGGCTGATACAATTAATTTGTCCGTGGTTGGTAAGCAGTGGATGTGGAAAATCCAGCATCCTGATGGACAACGTGAGGTGAATGAACTTCATATTCCGGTCAACCGCCCGGTAAAACTGACAATGACCTCACAAGATGTTATTCACAGTTTCTTTATACCTGCTTTCCGCATCAAACAAGATGTGCTGCCGGGACGATTTACTACAATGTGGTTTGAGGCGACCCAAACGGGCGAATACCATCTTTTCTGTGCCGAATACTGTGGGGCTGAACACGCATTTATGATTGGGCGGGTGTATGTGTTGGAACCCTCTGAATATGAACAGTGGCTGCGTGAGGGTAGCCGTGATGGCTTGGTTGATGCCTCGGTGGATGGTGAATCATTATTCAACCAGAAGGGCTGTATATCGTGTCATCAGTTGGATGGTGATGATGGTTTAGGACCAAATTTGATTGGGGTCTTCAATCAAGAGGTGGAACTGGAAACAGGTGAAGTACTTATCCGTGATGAAGAGTATATACGAGAGTCCATCATTAATCCACAGGCTAAGATTGTGGCTGGTTTTCCACCAATTATGCCAACCTTTGAAGAGCAACTAACTAGCGAAGAGTTGTTAATGTTGGTCGATTATATAGAGTCATTAGCAGATGAAGAAACGGACGCTCCATCAACAAACTAAATGTCTATCCATAAAATTACTAACCTGCGACTTCAAAAATTTTCAGGCTAAAGACTAGCCTACACTTTGTCTAAGTGCGTCACTTATCATCTGTTTGTATTATCTTGTGTTTATAAATCACTAATTGTTTGCTACTAGCGGTTATGTTAGATCTAACCCCTATTTCTTAGGAGTATATTATGCTCGAATCACAACCTATTGCTGGAAAATTAAATCGCCAACTCCCCAAATTGAGTGGCGAGGAGATGATTCCAGAAGTCAATTACTTGAATGATGGATATAACATTGCCTCGTGGTTATTGACAACAGATCACAAGCGTATCGGGGTGATGTATCTTCTTTCAATCTCATTCTTCTTTCTGTTGGGCGGGGCGATGGCTACCTTACTCCGCTTGGAGTTGCTGACACCACAGGCTGATTTGATGAGTTCCGACGTATACAATCGGATGTTCACCGCCCATGGCGTTACGATGGTCTTCTTATTCCTGATCCCTTCCATCCCCGCTGTCTTTGGTAACTTTCTGATCCCGATTATGATCGGTGCTCGTGATCTGGCATTCCCACGCTTGAACTTAGCTAGTTGGTACGTTTACACCATAGCTGGCGTCCTGATTTTCGCGGTTGTTCTGCTTGGTGGGGTAGACACGGGCTGGACGTTTTACACACCTTACAGCAGTACCTATGCCAATGGATATGTCATTCTCAGCGCAGTTGGTATTTTTATCGCGGGTTTCTCATCGATCTTCACGGCAATCAATATCATCGCGACCATTCACAAGATGCGTGCACCTGGAATGACTTGGTTCCGACTGCCGCTCTTTGTCTGGGCACACTACGCTACTAGTATCATCATCTTGCTCGGAACACCCGTTTTAGCGATTACTGTTTTGCTGGTTGGGATCGAACGCCTCTTTCGCATCGGTATTTTCGATCCAGCTTTGGGTGGTGACCCACTGCTGTTCCAACACCTTTTCTGGTTCTACTCGCATCCAGCGGTGTACATTATGATTTTGCCGGGGATGGGAGCCATCAGCGATATTATCGCCTGTTTTGCTCGTAAGCGGGTCTTTGGCTACAAATTTATCGCCTTCTCCAGTATGGCAATTGCGATTCTTGGCTTTCTGGTGTGGGGGCACCACATGTATGTCAGTGGTCAGTCCATTTATGCCTCAATGGTCTTCTCTTTGATTACCTATTTGGTTGCAATCCCTTCAGCCGTCAAGGTGTTTAACTGGACCGCAACGTTATACAAAGGACGGATTCACTTACAAACGCCAATGCTGTATGCGTTGGGCTTCATCGGTCTCTTCACGATTGGCGGGGTGACTGGAGTAATGCTTGGTTCATTGGCGGCGGATGTTCATCTGCATGATACATACTTCGTTGTGGCTCACTTCCATTATGTGATGGTGGGTGGAATGGTGATGGCCTATTTAGCTGCAATTCACTTCTGGTGGCCAAAAATCACTGGACGCCTCTATTCAGAATGGTGGGGCCGTTTCTCCGCGATTACGATTTTTATTGGCTTCAACTTGACCTTCTTTCCTCAGTTTATTTTGGGCTATCTGGGGATGCCACGTCGATATCACGTTTATCCTGAAGAATTCCAAATATGGAATGTGATGTCTACGTTGGGTGCGTCGGTTCTGGCGGTGGGCTTCTTACTTCCCGTGATCTATTTATTGGCCTCACTGTACTGGGGTAAAGCGGCTGGTCCCAATCCGTGGCGAGCTAAGGGCTTGGAGTGGGAAGAAGCCTTCTCACCGCCCTTAAAGTATAACTTTGTAACAACGCCGATTGTTACTGAAGAAGCCTATGCTTACGACAATCCAGCTCGCTTAAGTCCAACAATGCCCGATGAAGATGAAACATCCAACCCGTCATTGGGTTCAGCTGGGGCAATGGCTCCAGCCAGTAAGTAACTATGAGTAATTGGTAAATAGTGGTTTTAAGAAATGTCTGATAACCAATCTTTATTTACCAATTATCAAATCAGGAGATAATTGTGAGTGCAATTCACGCGACCGAACATCACGAGGCCTTGCATCATCAGTTTGATGACCTCGATCAACAACGGGATACTTATACCATTGGAATGTGGGCATTTCTGATCACCGAGGTGATGTTTTTTGGTGGCCTGTTTATGGTCTACATTCTCTATCGCTATCGTTTTCCAGAGGCCTTTGAGGATGCTAGCCGTCACTTGAACTTGACAATTAGTGCCACAAATACTGTCATTCTGCTAACCAGTAGTTTGACCATTGCCTTGGGTGTACGTGCGGCCCAAATTGGTAAACGAAATGCACTGGTTGGCTACCTTTCGGTCACGCTAATTTTGTGCTTGGTCTTTCTAGGGTTAAAGGGGGTTGAGTATTATGAAGAGTATGAGAAAAATCTGATTCCTGGCCCTAACTTTACCTACGAAAGTACACATCACGGTGAAGCACACGGTGATGAGGGTGAACATGCGGCTGTTGAGATCAATGAACGTGAAGCTGAAACCTTTTTTGGTATCTACTTTGTGATGACAGGATTCCACGCCTTGCATATGATCATCGGGGCTGGGGTTTTGGTCATCCTGATTATTCAGGCGTGGCGCTATAAGTTTCCACCTGAAAATTACGCCCCCGTGGAAATGATGGGGCTTTATTGGCACTTTGTTGATCTTGTCTGGATTTTCTTATTCCCCCTACTCTATTTGATCGATCGGAGTTAATGTTATGGATCATCACGTTTTACCCGTTCGAACCTATTTAATTGTTTTTGGATTGTTAATGGTATTGATGGTTGCAACGGTAGGGGCGGCCTTTATTGACTTTGGGAATTTGGCCTTACCGATTGCTTTGGCGATTGCGACAACGAAGGCAACGTTAGTTGTGTTATACTTCATGCACATTCGTTTTAGTGGCCGCTTAATGGCTATATTCGCAGCTAGTGGTTTCTTCTTTTTGTTTATCTTAGTTGTGTTTACCTTTGGTGATTTTTTAGCCCGCGACTGGTCTCTCTCCCCTTCAACCTATGCAGTCCCGTTTGATGATTTGGCGATTGATGACCCTGAATAATGATTGATGATAATCCTTTGTTGAGACATACAGACTCACCTGCTGAATCTGTATCCTCACAAAAGCATTCATTGATGCAGTCTGATGAGATATCCTCTCGCCAGTTATCTTATTGGGGTAAGGTTGCTCGATATTTCAAGCACGCCTCTCTCTTGCGGTGTCCCGTTTGTGGTGTTTCATCAATCTTTTTACCCTACTACAAAATCAAAAGTATCTTTGACTGGTTCGCCACGAGACCTAGTTGTTATAAGTGTGGCTACAATTATTATCGTGAACCAGGCTACTTTCTAACTGCAGTATGGTTTTTGAATTGTCAGGTTGTCTTTGTGTTTGGTCTGGTCAGCTTCATTCTGTTTGATGATTTACTCGGTCTATCATTTGTGCAGTTGCTACTGTTTAATTCCCTTTTTACCCTATTTATCATTACCATCACAGCCAGACACACCAAAGCGTTTTTTATGGCCTTCGATCATTTAGTTGATCCTATTCCAAGTAAGGCCTCGGATCAAAATGATAATGCAGAAACGTAGGCCTCTTCTTTTCTATCTCAATATTGCCATTTCCATCGTACTTCTGATTGGTGGTGCAGCCCTGCTCATCACCACTTATCAAAATCAACCCCCGCCCATTCAAAAAATCGATATCCCAGCCCTTGAATTAGGCGAGCCTGCGCCTGGCTTTATTTTACCCTCCTTGGCTGGCGGGACGGTGGCCCTTGATGACTACGCAGGCCAAGTCGTTATCCTCAATACTTGGGCGACCTGGTGCCCCCCCTGCATCGCCGAGATGCCGATGTTGAATACATTTTATGAGGCGAGACGCTCAGAGGGGGTAGTGGTGTTAGCTGTCAATGATAAAGAGGATGAAGCGACTGTAGCTCAATTTATTGTAGAGAATGGCTTTCGTTTCCCTGTTTTGCTTGATTATCAGGCCCAAATTATCGAGAGTTACTTGGTGCCCGGCTTACCAACCACCTTTATCATCGATCGCGAGGGTGTAGTACAATACATTCACACTGGGCTGATGACAGAACAACAGCTGATTGCCTTGGTTGAGCCATTACTATGAATTCTGTGATTAATTACTGGCAACATCAGATGAGTCATAAATCTAATCGTAAATTGTAAATGAAATTATGTTAGCAAAACTGTTCACTCCACGCTGGCTGATTAGCCACGCTCTTGTTCTTCTGGTTTTTTTTATCCTCATCAATTTTGGCTTTTGGCAACTTGATCGCCTTGATCAAAAACGAACGCGTAATGCCAATATTGAGGCGGCACTGTTAGCCTCACCCACTCAAATTACAGGTGAGACCGTTAATCCTGATGAGTATCATTTTCGCCCTGTTGAAGTAACAGGGACGTATGATAATGATCAAGTGATGATCATTCGCAATAAAACAGTGGATGGGGCTTCGGGGGTACATTTGCTCACGCCACTCAGGATCAACGGTAGTGATCAAGCGATTCTGATTGATCGTGGTTGGATTCCCAGAAACAATCGTGATCCCTCACCAGAAGAGCGGGCTACCTACAATGTATCGGGAGAGGTAACTATTGAAGGTATTGCCTATCGTACCCAGCCTCGCCCCACCTTTGTTGAATTTCTTGCTCCCAACACCCAAGAAGGGCAATCGCCTGCCAAAGCTTGGTCCCGTATTGATATTGAAAATATTCAAAAACGTGTCTCGTACCCCCTTCTCCCCATTTTTATTACGCAACAGGCCGCTGAGTCTGATACTGCTGATGAATTACCTCTGCAGCAGGGGGGCATCATCCTTGATGAAGGCCCACATTTAGGCTATGCCATCCAGTGGTTTTCCTTTGGGACTGTGTTGCTGATTATCTATACTGTTTTTATCCGGCAGGAGTTGAAAAAAGAGCAGTAAACAAAAGAATTTGTTGTTTGTGCCTGGATACATTGCCTGAGGTTACAAAGTTTTATATAATTGGGTAATGTTTATACATTTATATACTATGTGGTGCTGATTTGAGCGAGGCTAATTGAATCTAGGCCTGTCTCAACAAAGCTGGCCACCACAGGGTTAACCTTAGACAAGCCTCTCTTTTTGGGACTAATCTTAAAGACGGTCTTCTCAATCAAACTATTCTACATAATACAAATTCCTGGTAAGATGATTTGTAATCGCTTGCCAAGTGTAGCTTTATGGTAACCTGGACAAGTATCAGGTTAAAAATACCATATCTTTTTATTGGTTTAGGAGATATGATAAGGTTTGGTGTAATCTGGGGCTGTTCGCAACACCTGATACACTAATTTATAACATTGCTGGATAAAGTAATGAAGCAATTTAAAGAAAACCTTCTCCTTCAATTCTCCATCACCAGTTTTTTGATCATTCTAACCCTTGCGGTCACACTTTCAATTGTCTTTTCGATAAGGCTGAATCGAAATATTCAGAACCTAGAGGCTCATGGATTGGCAATGGATAGGATGATCCACGAAGCTAGTATTGAGCATCATGCGATCGATCATGCCTCTGTAGATAATGAAGAAATGGATCATACAGTGGGGCAGGAGCACTTAGGCGAGATGACGACAGGGGATACCGATTTGCTTGATAATTCGACACAATCTCTCATTATTCAAGATAGTGATCCCTATTCTATTCCAATGATGAAGCAAGATATAGAGGCGCTACGTGCCTTGACAATCGCAATGATTGGGGGGAGCTTTATTATTCTGTATGTTAGTTTAGCAGCCATTGTTGGGCGAGGCTGGCGAACGATTAGACAACAAAATGAACAACTTGAAGTAGAAATTGCTGAACGGAAGCAAGCTGAATATGAGTTACGAGTTGCTCGTGATCAAGCCTTAGAGATGAGCCAAGCAAAAAGTTCCTTGCTCGCCAGAGTGAGCCACGAATTACGAACGCCTTTGGGGGCCATCCTGGGAAATAGCCAGCTTTTGGAACAAAAGCTGTTAGGATCACTCTCTAAGCCACAAGAGGAGGCTGTTCTAGATCTTATAGATAGCTCTCGCTATTTAAGCGAGCTTGTCAACGATTTGTTAGACCAGAGTCAGCTAGATGCCAGCCAATTGGCCTTGAAATCGGAGCCATTTTCGCCACGAGATACACTGCATCAAGTTGAGTCAAAAATGGAAATTTTGGCTCGTGAAAAAAGATTAAACCTCAATTTTGAAATAGCCGAGGATCTTCCGAAAACATTGATGGGAGATGCTATTCGCATTCAACAAATTATTATGAATCTCATTGGGAATGCGATCAAATTTACCGAGGAAGGTGAAGTAACACTGCAATCATATACAATTGACAGAACGCATTGGGCCATAAAAGTATCTGATACTGGTCCCGGTATTTCGACAGAACATCAAGCTCATATTTTTGAACCGTTTGGACAAGTGGACAACACAATGACCAGAACCCAGGCTGGCACAGGGTTGGGCTTGTCCATTGTTAACCAATTAGTCACCCTTATGAATGGTCAGATTACATTGGAGAGTGAGGTTGGGCAGGGCAGTATCTTTACTGTCAAATTACCACTTATTCAAACTCAGGAGAATATGACGTGAACAAGCCACTCGCTTTTATTATTGAAGATGACCCGAAACTTGCGAAAATTTTTTCAATCACTGTACAAAATGTCGATTTTGAGATCGAGGTGATGAATGATGGTCAAAGCGCATTGGATCGTCTCGAAATCCAGATACCTGATCTGATTCTTCTTGATTTACACCTTCCTAAATGTTCAGGTGAAGAGGTTTTACAGGAGATTCGAGCGGATGCTCGCCTGAAAAATGCAGTAGTTATTTTGGCTACCGCTGACGCACTTATAGCGGAGAAACTTCAGCATGATGCGGACTTAATTCTTCTCAAACCGGTTGACATTGCTCAACTACGCACCTTACTTGCCCGATTTCGATTGCAAATTACGGGTCTGGATTAGTTCTGGGAAAGTGGCCTGAGAGATGCGCTTTTCGATACAGCAAAAATTTAATGATTTTTGTGAATGGGTTGGACAGAAGACGGCTCAACCTGATGATACTGAGGATGACAAACTTCGTAAAGTCACCTTGACGATGGCAGCACTATTTGTCTGTATGGCTGGGGTGATTTGGTCTGGAATGTATGTCTTGCTTGACCTATACTTATCAGCTACGATCCCCATTACCTACTCAATACTGGTTGGCTTTAGCTTGAGCTACTTTTTTGTATCAAAGCGATTTTACCAATTTTTGATTCTTCAACTTGTTTTGATGTTATGGCTTCCGTTCCTGTTGCAGTGGAGTTTAGGTGGTTTTGCTGCTTCAGGGGTTGTGATGATTTGGGCGATTTTGGCTCCGTTGGGAGCGCTGATGTTTCAAGGGATGCGGGCCGCAGTGATGTGGTTGATCGCTTATTTGGGGCTGATTTTACTATCACTTTGGCTGGACCCTCGCTTTATTTATGGCAGTCCAGATATAACGATGTCGATACAGAATTTCTTTTTTGGAATGAATTTGATCGCTGTTTCAAGCATCACCTTTATCATTTTTCTCTATTTCGTCTCAACACTCCAGAAGGCAAAGAATGTTGCCGAACAATCGAGTAAAGTCAAAGATGAACTCTTGACCAAAGTTAGTCACGAATTACGCACCCCACTTGGGGCCATTTTAGGATATTCACAACTCTTAAAAGATGGCGCGATGGGAGAATTGCCTAATGAGCAAAATGAGGCGCTCCTAGACGTTATAGACAGTGCTCATTATTTAACATCAATGGTCAATGATTTATTGGTTCAGACACAATTAAAGACCGGCAAGTTAACTTTGCTCAATAAACCGTATCATCCTCACGATGTTTTAACCCAAATCCAGGGCCAAATGGAGACATCAGCCCAAAATAAAGGTTTGATTTTTACGACAAATGCTACATCTGATGTGCCTGAAATTTTGTATGGTGATGCCTTGCGTCTACAACAAATTTTGATAAATCTTGTTGGAAACGCCATTAAGTTCACAGAAAAAGGGGGAATCACTGCTCAATTTTCTACAGTCGATGATACCTTCTTTCAGATCAATGTTGCGGATACTGGCCCGGGTATCCCAGAACAATATCACGATCAAATTTTTGAGCCATTCGGTCAAGTTGATGGCTCAATAACCCGTGAACAAAAAGGGGCAGGGCTTGGACTATCCATTGTTAAACAACTCGTAACCTTGATGAAAGGAAAAATCACCCTGGATAGTACGGTTGGAGCAGGCAGTACCTTCACGATTTTACTTCCCCTAAAAACAATGCAAGAACAATCCAGAAGCCGGCCCGCTTATCCGTTTATTCGAGAAGTTGAATAATAGGGACTTAACCCCGAAAGCTAACTTTTTTTGCGGCTTAAGTTATGGTATAAGTAACTGATACTTAACGTATTTAGGGACAAGGTTGCTTTGGACCACCATTTTCGTTTCCCCAAAGCTATACAACGAGGCCGTATTATCTTTTTTGTGCTGACAATTCTGGCTGGTGCATTCCTCTTTTTAATTGAAACTACAGGTTGGCTCATTTTTTTCTTTCTGATCTGGTTTTCTTTCTTGTTATGGGTTATTAATTCAATAAATTACGCCTACCAGACGATTGTCTTTACCGAGAAACACCTTGTTCGCAAAACTTGGCTTTCCTCTCGCCAAGTCGCCTACCAGGATGTTTATTATATCCGATCAAAACCCACCTCAAGCATTGGCGTGACACTCATCACCCTCAAAGGACCTATTCACATACCCTCAAAGTTAGATCGATATAGTGAATTGCTCAAAATTTTAGAGCAGCGTGTGCCTGAGATGTTGACGTCGTCTATCATCCAGCACCCCCTGCCTTTTAAGGTGTCTGGTTCCCGATCAATCCTTATCATTCTACTATTCACGGGGTTGGTTTTTACAGCCATTGGTGTGGCTGGGATGATCGCCCTGTTTACAGGTGATCCAGGTAGTGGAATAATCGGGGCTATATTTGGTGGGATTGGCCTACTTTTTTTCTATGTTATTTTAACCCAACCACGATACTTTCTCTTTACTAAAACTGAGATTGTTCAGGCAAATTATCTGAAACGACGTAAATACGATGCTGAACAGATTGAAATGGTTCATCAAGAAACCCGGCAGATCAAAACCAAAAATGGCACACGAACTGTGTACAATGCTGTATTTAACTTTAAAAATGGACACCAACTGCGAGTCTCAAGTGGTGATATCGCCTATCCGTTTGCCGAAATGATCGAGATTTTACAATGGAATTACAATCCTCAAGCCCAGCCAAACATTCCTTGGCGCAAACAAGCGCGAAAAATACCGTACAAAAAATTTAATTCCTACGCAAATCGTGAATTTGAATGGTACTTCACAGGAGAAAGCTCGGTTAAAGTCAATAATGTTGCCGAGATTTGTGATTGGCTAACGGCCTGTGAATATCGTTATGATAAAAATTTGTTTATGGAGGCTGAGTTTTGGCAGCACCCGGTCACCTTTGAGCAAATTCGGAAAGGGGATTGTGAAGATCACGCTTTATGGGCATGGCGAAAATTAGTGAATTTGGGGTTTAAGGCTGAATTTGTGGTAGGTAAGATGAAGGATGGCGGCGGACACGCTTGGGTCTTTTTTGAGCAAAATGGGCATCACTATTTACTTGAAGCCACCAATAAACGTGGTTCTATTGTGCGGCCTATTGAAAAAGCCAAAGGGGATTACATTCCCGAGTATGGCGTTGATCAACATTTAACTACATTTTTGTATCAGCCAAAATAATTTGCCAACCCCTTACCCCTGCATTAGAATCGACGAATGAAAATCGTCTTTATCGGACCATTTGGGCTTCAGCCCAAAGCAACAATGCGGACTCGAGCGTTACATCTTGGCAAAGCCTTGATTGCCCGAGGGCATCAGGTCACGATGCTCATTCCCCCATGGGATGATCCAGATCGGGCTGGGCAGCGTTGGGAAGATGAAGGGGTATCGATAATAAATGTTGAATTGCCAATAGGTGTGCCGGGCTTGTTTCATATGATCTTGACCCGCACCCTCATTGCTGAGGCCCTTAAGCGTGAGCCAGATGTCATCCACTTTTTCAAGCCAAAAGCTTATGCTGGATTAGCTCATGTTGGTTTGTGGAGCTTACGAAAATTAGGTCAGCACCAAATACGTTTGGTTCTTGATAGCGATGATTGGGAACAGGCTTGGAATGACGTATCACCCTATTCTCTGCTGCAAAAGAGGATGTTTACCTGGCAGGAGAAATGGGGATTGAGACACGCTGACGCTGTGATCGTGACCAGTCGAGCGATTGAAAATTTAGCACAACCATATTTGAGGCAGACGCCTCTTTTTTATGTGCCAAACGGTTGCTCGGCTGAAACGATGACAACTTTTAACCTAACTAAGATTCACAATGAGCCGATTAAATTATTGCGGCAAAAGTGGCAGTTGGGTGAAGCCCCGCTGATTTTGTTGTATACTCGGTTTCTGGAGTTTCGTTTGGAGCGGATTGTCGCTCAAGTGCAGCATATTAGTCAAGCCCTTCCAGAAGCCCGTTGGTTGATTGTGGGGCAGGGTTTGTATGAAGAAGAAAAGCGACTAGAGACCTTGCTTGATGAGGCTGGGCTGTTGTCATATGTCCGATTTGCGGGGTGGATACCCTATGAAGAGACACCCTTCTACTTCAAGGCGGCCGATGTGGCTGTTTATCCCTACGACGACACCCTTATCAATCAAACAAAGTGCTCGGTCAAACTCATAGATTTGCTCACGGCGGGTGTGCCTGTTGTGGCTGACGCGGTTGGGCAAAATACAGAATATATGGAAGATGGCGTTTCGGGTATTCTTCCCCCTGCCGAAAATGATGTTGCATTTAGTAAAGCGATTGTGCAACTGTTACAAGACTCGGAGCTACGCCATCAAATTGGCCAAGCGGCTGCTCAACGTATCCGTGAAAAATTTACCTGGGGTACGCTAAGCGAGGAAGTTGAGGTCGCTTATGGCCTTTAGTGAAGGATTTGGCTGGATTGGCGTATAAAGAAGCTGATATTTTAAAGATCACGGAGTTACCCATATTTAGGAAATCGCTAACCTCGAATCTCCCAAAGGATAGTTATTATTTATGATACCACTCACGCCGGAGCAGCGTGCTTATAAAGAAAAGACAATCGAGCAATTATTAGCTAACTTTGCTCTTTTGGAGGCCCAAGCGGCTGAAGAAACCCGTACCGATGTTGTAGAAGATATAAATGATCAATTGGAAGCAATTCAGACTCATATTGGTCATTTACAGGGGGAATTGGCAACAAACGCGGCCGGTGAGGCCATTGCGGATGATTTATATCGTCAGATTGCCACGGCTTTAACAAATGGTAAATTTCATTTAGCCCGTAAGTTGATCAATAAATTAGAAACGATTGAGCCATTTTATCCGACGGTTGACCGGATGCGTAGCGAGGTTGAGAATAAGAAAGCGAGCCGACGGACTCAGTCTGTGGCCCGAGGTGGACGATTGCCGGAGATCGTCCTGTCACCAGAGCTTATTGAGGCTGCGGCTGAAGAGATGCCTCAGGGTGTCATTGTCCCCAATCAGCCTGTCGTAGCGCCAGCTCCTCAGGGGTTTTTTGGGCGCTTGTTTCAGTTTCATATTGTAGTGAGTTGCTTGGCCGTGGCTTTGATTGGGTGTGCTATGTTTGGGGTTGGTGGGGTAATGGCAATGCAGTGGATATTTACAGGAAACTAAGCCAACCTATTAGGAGACATCTGTCAAACCGGTCAATTCTTCCCACTCATTCTCGCTGAGTTCTGGCGCAGTTTCATTCTCAATCAATACAAACTCGCCAAATGTATCTTGCTGTTCAACAAGAATTACCCGCCGCTTGACTAACTCCAGAACAGCCAATAATGTCACGATAATCTCTACCCGATTGCGTTGTTTTGATAGTAAATTGGCAAAAGAAACGGTCTGATTACTTGATAACGCCTCGCGGATATGAGCCATCTGCTGACCGATTGTTACCACTTGACGAGAAACGACATCATCAACATCGGGGTCGGGAGCGGTGATTGTCAGGGCGTTAATGGCGGCCTGAAGTAATTTTTCAACAGATACGCTGCCTGGTACAAGTTTTGGCTCCATCTTCGGGGCCGTATAAGTTAGACGAATAAAATTTCGTTCCCCTTTTGTTTCTTTCTCCCGTAAATATCCAGCAACCTCTTTAAAGTGCTTATACATCATTAACTGCCGGGCTAACTCATCACCAACATCTTCCTCATCTTCTTCAATAATGCTTGGCGGGGGACGAGGCAGTAGAACTTGAGATTTAATCAAAATTAATTTGGCAGCGATAACCAGAAAATCAGTTAACTCATCCGGATTAATTTCTCGCAAAATATCAAGATAAGCCAGGTATTGATCTGTGACATGGGCCAAGGAGATTTTGGTGATGTCTAACTCTTCTTTTTCAATCAGTGAAAGCAGTAAATCAAGCGGACCCTCGAAGTTGGGTAAATCAACCGTATAGCTTTCTTTTTGTTCGGTGATATCAGTCATATTAATCGTCAATCGAAGTCAATTCCTAATCTTGTATTCTTTGAATTTTAGCCCCAAGCTGCTGCAGCTTTCCTTCTATATTCTCATAACCCCGATCGATTTGCCCAATGTTACGAATCACAGTTTTACCTTCGGCGCATAAAGCAGCAATAAGGAGGGCGATGCCTGCCCGGATGTCAGGGCTGGAGATACCTTGAGGTTCCCCTCGTAAGGTGCACGGGCCTTGGACAACGGCACGGTGAGGATCACACAAAATAATTTGTGCCCCCATACTGATTAGCTTGTCCACAAAATAGAGGCGACTCTCGTACATTTTTTCGTGAAAGAGGACTGTTCCGATGGCTTGTGTTGCTGCGACCAGAGTCACACTCATCATATCGGCGGGAAAAGCAGGCCAGGGGGCGTCATCAATTTTGGGAATAGCATTCCCAATATCAGGTAAGATGGTCATATCCCGCTGGTCCCCAATCAACATATCTTGCCCTCGGATTTCAGGCTCGATACCCAAGCGCTTGTAAACCATCAACGTCATTCTCAGATGCTCTGGGCAAGCGTTTTTGATCAAAATTTCGCCTTCGGTTATAGCCCCTAAAGCCAGAAAACTACCAACCTCCAGGTAATCGGAACTCAGGGTAAATTCTGCACCATTGAGGGACTCAACGCCTCTAATAGTCAACGTATTTGAGCCGATGCCTTGAATATCTGCCCCCATTTGGATAAGCAGGTCGCATAATTCTTGAACGTGTGGCTCTGAGGCAGCATTACGTAAAATAGTCACACCCTCGGCTAAAACGCAAGCCAAGATGGCATTTTCTGTGGCGGTGACACTCGCCTCTTCCAGCAAGATGTCACCGCCTCGAAGCTTATCAACAACCTTGAGGCCAAAGTTCCCGTTGTATTCAAAAGTCGCACCTAGGGCTTGTAAGGCTTGAATGTGGGTGTCCACGCGACGGCGGCCTATTTGATCACCCCCAGGCTGATGTAGGCCAACTTCACCCTCGCGAGCCAGCAGAGGCCCCATTAAAACTAAGGCACCTCGTATTTTTGAAAACCGAGCGGGATCAGGATTAATTTTGTCGATTTTGTTGGCTTGTAACGTAACATTATGCGGGCTGTGCCAAGTGATTTCAACCCCTAAATCTTGAACAATTTTGAGCATAGTGCGAACGTCACCGATATCAGGAAGGTTGTTCAATGTAACAGGTTGATCGGTTAACAACGCGGCGGCGATGAGTGGAAATGCTGCATTTTTATTTCCGCTGGGCGTAACTTCTCCTTGTAAAGGTGTGTTACCTTCAATTACAAAAGCGTCCATCGTCTCTTATCTTTCCCAAATTTATACAAAATAAAAGCCGCTGAGTCTATGTCTGGCGGCATAATAAGGTTAGTGATTGTTGTTGATATGACAGCGTCATTTCAGGGCGTATTTTACGCCAGCTATTGGGAATTGAGAAATTTGGGGTGATTGCCTACAGTCTAAATCAATCGTAGGCGTGGCAAGGATAACTGACGCATACTAGTAAATTATATGCGCCATTTTAAATTTTCTTAAATATGGAAAAGGCTTATCGACAAACTAAAATATGCCGATTTAGTTTTGCATCCTCTAAAAAGATACGTACAGACTCAGTCAGGTCTAAAAAGAAATAGGATTTACCTGTATATTCGTCACACCAAATATCTTGTAAAATAGCAGGAGCTTGGGGCAGCATCTCGGCCGGTATTGTGACTCTGACAATATCCCCAATGATCTTCATTTCCACGGCTCTTTTCCTCCTCGAAATTATGTGGAATGGTCATCTTTTGGAAAAAAGTGATGGAGAGTGAAATGTGGTCAAATAGTGAAAGTGGTCAATTTTCCAGTGGCCCTAAAAATACCATGGATCTCTTTTTTTGTCATCTTCTATGCGGAAGCTTATCCAGGACTTACGCAATTTAGATTGGCTCAGTCTCCAAAGTCGGTTTTATGGACATCAAACCTTTGAATTCACCCTGAATGATCTACCAAATGACCCTGCAAGACTGAGCCAATCTCATAGAATCGATCAACTGTAAGCCCAGTTACCTTAAAATTTGAAGATATCTATCGACCTTGTCTCAAGTGGTAGTGACTAACCTGCCAAATCATTTAATTCATCGTTCAATGAGGTTGTGAGTGTTTCTTGTAGTTGCTTGAGAAGCTCGTCACTGGTCATCAATTTTTCTTGCCAAGCAGTGGCATAGGGCTGCCAATTAGGGAATGAAACAGCTAGGGTCTCAAATGAATGAGACGTATGTTGAAGAAGTTTAGATAGGTTTTTAAGTAAATCCGAAATTAAGTCATACTGACCAGCCTGCCGAAATAAGGCATCTAACATACGATATCGCTCGCCCATGACAACAGGTAAATCTAAAGTGTGACTGATTTCAGCTAAATCTGATCTTGTAATGAACAAACCTGCCTCGCGAGGAGTCGTCAGATGCTTGATAATTCGACGTAGATTTTGCGGTGACTCACCCGATGAGTTTGCTTGGTCCTCTTGCAATAGTTGTTCTGGTGAAATCAATGACTCATCCGTGCCACGATAAACAGGAGGCGGGGGGAGCGAGGGGAAGAGCGTTGCTGGCTCATCAATCTCAACTGTGGATAATGTCGCCAATATCAATTCCAAGGTTAAGTCTGCCAAGGTAATGTAAAATTCAGGTGGATCGAGGCGTTTGAGGGTGAAAATAAAGGCTGGAACCCATAAGGCCAGATGACCAGTATGAAGCTGATTGCTCCAATCTTGATGATTTGTACTTAAGCCATCGGCCCAAGCTAATAGCTCGATGCCGATATGATCGAGGGCCCCAAAACGAGCCATTGTGGTCGGGATCCAATTGGCCTGATGATACAGTTTTTGGACGCGTTCTGTTGATGGGGCCATCAACATTGCTGATGGGTCGATAAAGATGCTTTCATATGGGGGCAGGTTAAAGCCAAACAGATTTTGATAGGCAACTGCTAATTCATCCAGAGTCGATTGATTGGTGCTTGGAAGGGTTTGCTGTAACTCGGGTATCGCAGACAACATATCTATATCACTGGACTGTACTTCTTCTAACCAAAAGTGACTTAAAATGCGAATGGCGGTTGGTATTGTGTCAATATTTTGATTCATTTTTAATCTCAGCAAATGTAAAAAATAAGCATACTATACGCTGAATGAGAAGGCAATCTCCTGGCTTAAAGTGAACCTTATCCCCTGCCCTACTGGCTGTATTTGTGCATATGCTAATCCTCTAGTAGAATTATCTATCTCAAACGACCTCGAAGTTGTGAGATTTTTGCCCCAAAATCAAACATCTTAAAATCATACCACAGGAGTCTTTGTTAATGGCAACAATAACTCAAACCAAAGAAACCTTAGGCCCATCCGGATTAGGTCAGTTTGATATTGCCACCTGGTTTCGGGAAAACGTTTTTTCCAGTATATGGACAACACTTTTTGCCGTTGTTCTTGTCGTTGCTAATATTTTGATGATTCGAGCTGGTTTCAATGCGGAACCTGTATCCTTATCATTTAACCTTGCCCCCAATGGGGAAGTTACCGCTACGGGGAGTTTGATTCGCTCCCTGACAAGTGGTGGACTTTTAACCTCAATTGTATTGGGGCTATGGCTGATTGGTTTAGCCTTAGTTGTTTATGGGCAAGCAACTCGACGCTGGATTGGACCAGGGCGTTGGCTGAGTGAAAGCTTGTTTACTGGCTTCTTTGGTGCTTTAACAACACTCTTTATGATTTTGATTATCATGTTTGCAATACGGGGTATCCTATCTTGGGGTGTATTTGGGGCTGAGTTTCGCTCTAACCCAGAAACAGTAGCGCTTCTCCGGGAAGATACTCCCGGTGCGATTTGGGGGATTATTCCCGCAAATATCAAACTATTTACAGTTGGGCAATATCCCTCAGAGCACCTCGGTCGTGTTTGGATTTCATTGGGAATCGTGTTGGTCTTGTCTCTGCTTAGTACATTTGCTTGGGGCTTCGGTGCCCCACTCAAACGTTTTCAACGAGCGATTGTTTGGGGGTGGCTTGCTTCGGCAGTTGTTATTGTGGCCTTGTTACAGGGTATCGGCCCTCTAGAGGATGTGAGTACAAATCGTTGGGGCGGATTCCTACTGACGGTAGTGCTTTCAGTCGCTGGGATTGTCATCTCATTTCCACTTGGGATTTTACTGGCTTTGGGACGACGTAGCGAAGTGCGCGGTGTCCCCTACTTGTGGTTAGCTGGTATAGGACTGGTTTTTATTGGCTGGGGCTTCGGACTCTTTCCTACTGAGCCTGTTACCTTTAATATTCCGCTTATCTTTCGTGATCCACCAGTTTTAGTAGTTACGATGCCTCCAACTGCATATGCTATTATGCAACTGATTGTTGTTGGAGGGATTTTCTGGGCTATTGGCCACTTTTTTGGCGGCAATATGATAAAAACCTTCTCCATCTTGTTTATTGAGGTGGTGCGGGGTGTGCCATTGATTACGGTTTTATTCATGGCCCAGATTCTATTACCAATTTTCCTTCCCCCAAGCTTGAAGAATTTGGATAATGTATTGCGGGTCACGGTGGGGATCATCTTATTCAGTGCAGCCTACATGGCGGAGAATATTCGGGGTGGGTTACAGGCCGTGCCTAAAGGACAATATGAAGCGGCAATGGCCGTTGGGTTGAATGGTGCCCAATCGATGCGGCTTATCATTTTACCCCAAGCCCTCCGATTGGTGATTCCCGCTATTGTCGGGCTGTGTATTGGCTTATTCAAAGATACCTCCCTTGTTTCGATTGTAGGTTTGTTTGATCTGCTACAAATTTCCAAAGTCGTTGTCGCTCAGCCTGATTGGTTGGGGTTACAACGAGAAACTTTTGCCTTTGTGGCCGTTGTCTACTGGATCTTCGCTTTTGCTATGTCCAGAGCGAGTCAACGTCTTGAGAAGAACTTGGGTGTTGGTAAATATTAGAGATTTTGACCTTGCTGGCCATAAGCTACGAACCACTATTTTCAAAGGAGGATAAGCGTTTTGGCTGAAGATATTATTATTTGTAATGATGTTCATAAATGGTATGGTGAATATCACGCCCTTCGTGGTGTGACGACCTCGGTCAAAGAAGGGGAAGTGGTGGTGATTATTGGCCCTTCAGGATCAGGAAAATCAACCTGGATTCGGACCCTCAATCGTCTAGAAGAGCATCAACGCGGTCAGATTATTGTTGATGGTACAGAATTGAATAATGACTTGCGTAACATTCAGGAAATTCGACGAGAAGTTGGGATGGTGTTCCAGCAATTTAATCTCTTCCCACACCTCACTGTTTTGCAGAATGTGACTTTGGCTCCAATTCACGTGCGGAAGTGGTCTCGTGAAAAGGCTGAAGAAATTGCAATGGAACAGTTGGAACAGGTGAAAATCCCTGAACAGGCTCACAAATTCCCTGGGCAGTTATCTGGCGGTCAGCAACAGCGGGTAGCGATTGCCCGAGCCTTGGCCATGCAGCCCAAGATTATGCTTTTTGATGAGCCAACCTCGGCCCTTGACCCTGAGATGATTAAAGAGGTTTTGGATGCGATGCAGGAGTTGGCCGAGTCTGGAATGACTATTATGGCTGTTACCCACGAAATGGGTTTTGCCCGTAATGTTGCTGATCGGGTCATATTCTTTGACCAAGGCAATATCGTCGAAGAGAAATCACCTCACGACTTCTTTGCTAATCCTGAAGAAGAACGAACCAAATTATTCCTGAGCCAAATCTTGCATCACTAAACTTTTGATGTTGCAAAAATTGAAGAAATAAAAAATCTCGTTCAACTGACTGAGCGAGATTTTTTGTTTGTAAAATCATCGATTATTTTTACAATTTAGCCGCAGCTTCCATCAATTGCTGAATACGATTTATCATATCTGCCGGGTTGGGATGTAACCCCTCACTGACCAAGGCATTTTCAAATAACTGCTCGATGAGCGGATCAATCAGAGCATCTTCAGCGTTGGCTTCCAATCGGGTAGAGATATTTTGGACAAGTACGCTATTACGATTGATCTCAAGGATTTTCTTGGGCACCTCATAATCTTTTCCTAAAAAGCGCTGTACTCGCTGCATGTTGGTGTTTGTAGCATCTGCTGGATTAACCAAGCGACAAGGGCTGTCAGTCAAAATTTTACTTTCCTGCACATCAGTTACTCGATCACCAAGTGTTTCCTTAAACCGACCAATCAATGCTTCAAAATCATCTTTTGAGATTTTTTCTTCAGCATCTTCCTCAGTCTTATCTTCTTCAGGTAAATCGAGGCCAGCATCATCAACATTTTTGAGGGACTTGCCATTATATTCGGTCAGGCTGACCAACATAAAACTGTCCAGCGGGTCAGTGAGATAGAGTACTTCGATATCGTGCTTTTTGAAATACTCCAGGTGCGGGCTACGTGAGATAACCTCAAAACTGTCACCCAAAATGTAGTAAATTTCATTTTGATCCGACTTGAGGCGGTCAGTGTATTCGCCCAAAGAAATTAGATCATCGGCATTTTCGCTGCGGCTGGATTGAAAACGTAGTAAACCGGTGAATTTGCCTTTACTGTCTGGGTCTGTGGCAATCCCTTCTTTGATGAAGGCCCCAAACTCTTGCCAGAAGGTTCGGTATGTTTCTGGCTCCTCATCAGCCAAATCACTCAACTCGTTCGCCACGCGACGGATCAAAATTTTCTTAATTTTTTCAATAAGGGGTGTGGCTTGTACCATCTCTCGAGAGACGTTGAGTGGAATATCTTCCGAGTCAACAACCCCTTCAATAAAGCGGAGATAATTGGGAAGAAGCTCTTTGAAGTTCTCCTGAATCAAGACCTTTCGAGCGTAAAGCTTCAAGCCATGATCTTCTTTGGTCCCAAACATGAGATAATCCTTCTTGGAGGGCACAAAGAGCAACGTGTAAAATTGAACGGGCGCGTCAGCTGACGTGTGCATACGAAGTAGAGGCTTGCCAAAATCCATAGTCAGTTGGCGATAGAAAGATTCGTACTTTTCATCATCCACCTCACGTGGTGATTGCCGCCAAATTGCAGTCTGCTCATTGGCTTGGGTGAATTCCATTTCGCCTTTTTCTTCGCCTTCAGCTGGGGGCTTTTCTTCTTTGACGTAAATGGGGAAAGCTACAAAGTCAGAGTGAGTTTTGATAATTTGTTTGACACGATAGGAACGGGCAAATTCTTTAGACTCTTCGTTTAGCTTAATCTCAATGATCGTGCCGCGATCCTCTTTTTCAGCTTTCCCTACCTCATAAGTGCCCTTACCGCTAGATTTCCAGTAAGCGGCCTCTGCATCTTTTTGGTGTGAGCGTGAGGTTACGGTGACTTCCTCAGCAGCCATAAAGACCGAATAGAAACCAACTCCAAATTGACCAATAATGTCGGTTGTTACCCCTTGACCTTTTTTGCCCGCGTCTTCCATTGCTTTTAGGAAGCCTTTGGCCCCAGATCGAGCAATTGTACCTAAATTTTCAACCATCTCTTCCTGAGTCATTCCGATGCCTGTATCATGAATGGTTAAGATGCCTTGCTCTTCATCCATTTCAAGATATACAGCTAACTCAGCATCTTCATCTAACACATCACGATTGGTTAACATCTCAAACTGGATACGATTGAGTGCATCCGAGGCATTTGATAGTAATTCGCGTAGAAAAATTTCGCGATCTGTATAAAGAGAGTGAATCAGAATATCAAGCAGTTGTTGAATCTCGGCACGAAATTCAACTTGGTTTGTTTCCTCTGTAAGTTGCTCCTCAGACATATGAGTGGTACCTCCCATGTGAAAATTTTGAAATTTTGTGTGAATGCTTCTGAATGAGACCCTTAAAGGTTGAATTTATAGTCTCTTACGACCCAATATTATAGCGACTTCTTCTAAATTTTTCAAAATCTTGACAAACTTATATTAACCAATTTTTGTAAAATTGACATTATCTCCTTAAATCGTTAAAATGTTTCTCTTGAAAAACATTAGGCCTTGAAGCCCTCTATTGCGAAATACCCACCCAAAATCACAATAAACAATTTTTAGGAGGTTGTGATTTTGGCGGGACTTGCTTTGAGGGCTTTTTTGAACAAAAATGTACGATTTAGTTCGTGAATTCAACAATTTATCAGATGCTGAAACCGATTTTCTCAAGCATATCGCCAAACAAATCAATTTGGTGGCTGATTTAAGTCGGGCAGATATTTTGCTATATGGACGCATCAATGATCACGAATCGATCATACTAAGTCACGCCCAGCCCCACTCGCTGGCTCACGTTTATAGTATGAATCGGGCGGGACATCGTATCCAGGCCAGTTTTAGACCAGAAGTTTGGCGGGCCTTAACGCTTGGTACACCACAATATGAGGCGTTAAGCCATATCTCTGAGGGGGCTGCAGTCTCCCGAAGGGCCTTTCCCATTTGTTATCCGCCCCCTTATCCAGACTCCGATCAAAAAAATCTGACTACGGCGAAGCCAAGAACAATTGCGGCGCTTGTGGTCGTAACAAACTTGATTGAGGCAGAACGCCTTAAACTCCGAAGCAAGGTTTTCCAAAAGGCGTTGGGTAAATTACAAACCATGGCATTCTATGGCCGGTTGACAGAGGTTGAAGAGCTGTCGCCGTTTGGCGAACAGGATGGTATCCTATTCATCGATGCTGAGGGCCAAATTCGCTATATTAGTGGTATTGCTTCAAATTTATTCCGGCGCATTGGTTATCGAGAGACGGTTTTAGGTCAGCATGTTTCAAAGCTGGAGACGGCTGATGCTGAGTTTTGGCGTGAAGCAATGTCACTAAATCAAGCGTTTGAGCGGGAAACTGAAGAAGGGGAACGGATTTTTATTCGAAAAGCAATTCCCATAAAATCGTACCCAACCCCCCGCTGGCGCTGGATGTCAACGCTATCTATGCCACGTCGTGAACAGCTTTATGGTGTTTTGATTACTATTCACGATGATACAGAATTCCGCCAGCAAGATCAGGCCTTGCGAACAAAGAATGCGATGATCCAAGAGGTTCATCATCGGGTTAAAAATAACTTGCAAACAATTGCTGGTTTGTTGCGAATGCAGATCCGTCGGACTAAATCAGAAGAAACTCGAGACGTCTTGGATGATACCCTTCGTCGTATTCTCAGCATCGCGGTTATTCATGAATTTTTGTCTTATGAAGACGCCAACATTATCAATATTAAAGATGTAAGTAATCGCATTGCTAGCCAACTTCAACAAGGTGTATTAGACCCCGAGAAAAATGTTCGGTTTCAGGTCAATGGCAAACCCGTTTATCTTCCTGCTCGCCAAGCCACTGCCTCTTCCCTAATTCTGAATGAATTACTGCAAAATGCCATTGAACATGGCTTTGAGAATAAACAGGCAGGAACAATTCAAGTTGATTTGGAGGATGGCGGAGATGAGGTTATGATTAAGGTGACGGATGATGGTGAAGGCCTACCTGAAGACTTTGATTTGAATAAAACCAAGAGTTTAGGACTACAAATCATCAAGACGTTGGTGGAAGGTGATTTAAAGGGTAAACTACAACTGTATGATCTTAAACAAAATGGTCATACAGGTCTAGCTGTAACAATTACATTCCCCAAAGCGGGATTTGAAGGTGAGGAAGGATGGAAAGAGTTCGTATCATCGTAGCAGACGATGAATCAATTGTTCGTACTGATTTAAAAGAAATGTTGACAACCTTGGGCTACCTCGTTATCGGCGAGGTCGGTGATGGTCAAAGTGCAGTTAATTTGGCGCGTGAGTTAAAGCCTGATGTGGTTTTGATGGACATTAAAATGCCTGATATGGACGGTATTTCGGCAGCAAAGATTTTGACTGAAGAGCAAGTGGCACCCGTTGTTTTGCTAACAGCCCACAGCCAAAAAGAGTTGGTGGAGCAGGCCAAGGAGGCCGGTGTCGTTGGTTATTTGGTCAAGCCTTTCCGTGAGGCCGATCTCTTACCAGCCATCGAAGTGGCGCTGTCACGGTTTGAAGAGTTTGAGGCTGTGCATCAGGAAGTACAAGATCTACAGCATGCTTTGGAAACTCGAAAGGCCGTTGAGCGGGCTAAGGGGATTTTGATGGACAGCCAAAATATGGATGAGCAGGAAGCCTTCCGAAAAATCCAGAAGATGAGTATGAACACCCGCAAGCC
This sequence comes from Phycisphaerae bacterium, assembly GCA_028285035.1. The sequence goes on along the minus strand of JANQQF010000010.1, from coordinate 31,665 downwards.
GATGAAAGAAGTGGCTGAAGCCATTATTTTGGCGCACGAAACACGAATGCAGTAGATGTATAGTTGACGTTGGACAATTTCCGACGTTCCAAATTTGATTGCGACCTGACGGGGATTACAATTTTCACCATCCCCGTCAGGTTTTTTGTTGCCAGGAGATTTGATAACGATGCTAAGAATCGCACTCGCCCAGATTAATGTCACAGTTGGTGACATTGAAGGGAACGCTGAAAAGATTAAAACGTATCTAAATTACGCCCATGAGCAGCAGGTCGATGTCGTTCTCTTTCCAGAATTGGCCTTGGCTGGGTACCCTCCCGAGGATTTGCTGTTAAAACCAAACTTTGCTGCGGCAAATCGGCGGGCTTTGTTAGATTTATTACCCTACACTAAAAACCTAACGGCGATTGTGGGTTTTGTCGATCGGCAGGATGATGTGTACAACGCGGCAGCCGTGCTTCACAACAGTGAATTGGTTGGCGTTTATCATAAAGCACTCCTGCCAAATTATGCGGTTTTTGATGAAGATCGCTATTTTATGGAAGGCGATACAAATTTAGTTTTCAAACGCCCGATGACCAACCAACAGCAAGCTTGGTTTGGGGTGAGTGTTTGTGAAGATATTTGGTATCCCGCTGGCCCCCCTGAAGCACAAGCTGCGGTTGGGGCAGAACTCCTTTTCAATATTTCTGCCTCGCCCTATCAAAATGGCAAAATTCAAAGTCGAGAACGGATGTTAGCCACACGAGCGGCTGATAATGTGGCCATTGTCGCGTTTTGTAATATGGTCGGTGGGCAAGATGAGTTGATTTTTGATGGTAGCAGTCTGCTGATTGATGAGCGTGGGAATGTGATGGCTCGCGGTAAATCCTTTGAGGAAGATTTTATTGTTGCCGACGTGAATGTGAGCAACGTTTTTCGGCATCGGCTGCGTGACCCGCGTCGTCGAAAAGATGGCCTTTCTGAAGTGTACAACGATCAATTTGATCGGGTTGAATTATCATCTGTCATCCCCCCACCCCCTAACCGCGTGCCTGTTGCTTCGCGGATTGAACCTTATTTGGATTCGGTGGCTGAGGTTTATCATGCCTTAGTGCTTGGGACTCGAGATTACATTCTCAAGAATGGCTTTAGTAAAGTGACGATGGGCTTGTCTGGTGGCATTGATAGCTCACTGGTCGCAGTGATTGCGGTTGACGCCCTTGGGTCTGAAAATGTCATTGGCGTCTCAATGCCCTCTCGCTATTCGTCCGATCACTCCAAAAGCGATGCCTCTGAATTGGCCCGCCATCTTGGTATTCGTTGTGATGTCATCGCTATCGAGGATGCATTTCAAGGGTATTTGGATATGTTGGCCGAGGCCTTTGCCAATACCGAACCCAATGTGGCCGAAGAAAATCTACAAAGCCGAATTCGGGGCAACACGCTGATGGCTTTGAGTAACAAATTTGGCTGGATTGTGCTGACCACGGGTAACAAAAGTGAGATGGCTGTAGGGTATGCCACGATTTATGGCGATATGGCGGGAGGCTACGCTGTCATTAAAGATGTGCCAAAGACCTTGGTTTACGAATTGTGTCGTTATCGTAATGAGCATATCGGTTATGCTGTCCCCGAAAATGTCTTAACGAAACCACCCTCGGCTGAATTGCGGCCTGATCAAAAAGATACCGACTCCTTGCCTGAATACGACATTCTTGATGGTATTCTGGCGGCCTACATTGAGGACGAATACAGTATCGAGGAAATTATCGGGCTTGGCTATGATGAAACGGTCGTCCAACGTATTGTTCGTCTGGTTGATATCAATGAGTACAAACGGCGCCAAGCCCCACCCGGTCCCAAAGTGACAAGCAAGTCGTTTGGCAAGGATCGACGACTACCGATTACCAATCGGTTTCGAGGCTAAGTTTTGCAATACCTTTGGATCGGATTAGGCGGCTTTCTTGGCGCCAATGCTCGCTACCTTATCCAGGTTTGGGCGAGTGGGTTATGGGGGGCAAACTTTCCCTATGGTACGATGATTGCCAATGTTCTGGGGAGTTTTGTGATTGCCTTTTTCCTGACACTGGTGGCTACTTGGCCTAGTTTTTCACCGCAACTTGTTCTCTTTTTCGCCACCGGCTTTTTAGGCGGATTTACCACATTTTCCTCCTTTAGCTTTGATTTATTTCTATTATTTGAAAATCAAGGTTGGTTTGCCGCAGCGATGAATTTGTTTGGTAATGTGATATTTGGGCTGATCGGTGTCGTGCTGGGCGTGACTTTGGCTCGTTTCTTGCAGGGTGCAATCAGTTAATGGCGACACAAAAAAAACGCTGGCAACGGGAGATTGTTACGGATCAAGTCAAGTGGGATGACATTGTTGGCGCATTGCCCAACGCCCACGTGTTACAAAGTTGGGCTTGGGGGGACTTTAAATCCCGGTGGTCTTGGCAAGCGGAACGCTTACTTTGGCGCGAAAATGATCAGCCCATTGCCGCTGCTCAGATTCTCAGCCGCAAGATTCCACAGACCCCCTGGCGATTTTTGTATATTTCAAAAGGCCCTGTTTTGGATTATGATAATCAAACATACCTTGAAACGGTTTTGGCCGAATTAGAGTCGTACGCCCGCCAATCGAAAGCCCTTTTTATTAAAATTGACCCTGATGTTGCTCGATACTTCGGCGCACCTGATGCCTCGCCTGAACTGGAAGAAACAGGTCGTGTTTGGCTTGATTGTCTTGAGCAGCGAGGTTGGCTCTTTTCCCCAGAGCAAATCCAATTTCGTAATACAATGATCCTCGACCTCTCACCCGACCTAGAAACCTTACTAGCCCAGATGAAGAGCAAGTGGCGATACAACATTCGGTTAGCAGATCGAAAAGGGGTGGTTATTCGAACAGGTACCGTTGCTGATTTGCTCGATTTTTATCAAATGTATACCGAAACAGCTGAACGAGATGGTTTTTTGATTAGACCGGAAGCGTACTATCGTGATGTTTGGGAACATTTCATTAACCTGGATCAAGCCGAAATCTTATTAGCCACTGTCGATGGTGAGATTGTCGCTGGTCTTATTTTATTCTTTTATGGCTCAACAGCTTGGTACCTTTATGGGGCCTCGACGGGGCAGCATCGTAAGCTAATGCCCAATCATCTCTTGCAATGGCAGGCCATTCAGCGGTCCAAAGCACGTGACTGCTTGCGTTATGATTTTTGGGGGGCATCCGATGAGTTTGCTGAAACTGATCGAATGTGGGGCGTTTATCGTTTTAAGCAAGGGTTTGCTCCCCAGGTGCTACAAGGGCTAGGCGCCTTCGATTACCCTGTCAATCGCCCCCTCTATTGGGCATTTGTGACCGCTTTACCGCATTTGCGTACTCTGTGGCGACGAGTACGATCTTGAATTTAACTACCCTTCCAAAGCGGCTCTTGTCCCCAATTATTTCTGTTTACTTATCGCATCTCCATTACCAAATACTCCCAAACCCCTCCTCCCACTTTGCCCAAACTTCCATCTGTGGTAAGATACATAGCTGCGATTTATCATTATGTAGTGATCTTGGGAAGGAACGCTACACTTGTAGTTTTGCCACTGTAGAACTACTGTTATAGTTTGGAGAAATATTGTGCCCGACTTAGGGACGCTGTTGAAAACAGCACGCGAGGAAAAGGGCTTGACCTTAGATGAAGCCGTGGCTGGAACGCACATTCGGTATCATCTGCTTGAGGCTCTTGAAGAAAATAACTTTAAGATGTTCCCCTCCCCTGTGATGACGCGCGGGTTGATCAAGAATTACGCTGCTTTTCTAGGGGTGGACCCCGTTGAAGCCTTAACTCAATATGATGGGAAAGGTGTCTTGCCCGTTAAAGGCAAGAAGATCACACCTAATGGTACCCGTTATATGAATTTGGCGATGGCTCCTCGTCCATTTATCACCTTTGACCTTATAGTTGGCTTTCTGTTGTTTGCGTTAATTGCGGCCGGTTTTGTCTATTTGTTCTTTGGGCAAAACTTTATATCGACCGCAGCTATTTTGCCCACCCCGACAAAGACCCCATTGCCAAGTGGCATCTCCGAAAATGCTGCCTTGACCATACCAACGATTACACCGCCACCGACAGCTACACCCACCCCCGTCCCTCCGACAGCTACACCCACGGCAATTGTATACGGTGGTGTAACCGTCGAACTTCTCATTCGACAACCCTCTTGGGTGCAAATTTCCGTGGATGATGTCAAGGATTTTGAGGGAATTTTACAGGCGGGTGAATCGCGGATATGGTCGGGCGAGCGCCGTGTAGCTATTCGGGCAGGGAATGCTGGTGGCGTTGAAGTGGTCGTCAATGGCACCAATCGTGGTCTGATGGGGGGCGAAGGCCAAGTGGCGAATCAGCTTTGGGAAAAGGTTGAGGACCCAGCGATATTGACCCCAGTTCCAACCGAAACGCCGCTACCCAGTGGCAGCGAAGCCTCTTTCGATGCCACTACCTCTACTGAGGCTACAACTGAAAGCCAATAGATTGGATTTTAGTTGTAACTTCTATCATAAATCGTAAATCAAAGTGCTTCCTCACATCGGTCATAAAATCCACAGGCCCGACAACGGCTAGGCTGTTGATGGCTGCGCCTCACCGCTCGGGCTTCATGTCCTGCCCGCATTTGTTTCATCGTTGCTAACAATTCCTCACGCAGCTCTGGTGTAAAGTCGACCTCGAAGAGGGCATCTGCATATTTCAACAATCCGTGAGTTGGGGGTTGGCCTGTCGATTCTTCGACGAGTAGGCAGTAGGCGGCCAATTGTAAAATGTGACCAAAATAGGGGACATCAGGGGCATTGGCCGATTTTACCTCGACGGGGATGATCCCATCCGCCGTTTGGACGAGATAATCGGGCTTGCCCGTCAGATGGTGCGTTTTGGAATAAAAGGGGGTGGAATTTTCTTGCCACTGGGCCATATCACTGTCAGCGTAAATCACTCGTCCCACTGGGATACCAGTGTCAGCCTGGATCGTTCGACCGCGTTGTAAGGTCATCCAACCCAGAACGATCAAAATGAGAGCAAAGATAAGTAACCACATCTCACATAGCTCTTATGTGATCACTAACAGCAAAGCCACAAAAAACAAGATCAGGCCAAGCCCCAACAAAATCCTGCCAAGGCCACGCCAACGCTGCGCTTGGACAATCTGCTGCGTGTGACGTTGGTGGAAACGTTGCCCCCGTTTTCGATCTGCGGCATTCCCCGGTGTGATTTTTTTGACCGTGCTCAGCCACCAAGCCCGTTGGCAAAAGTCAAAATAGGACAACTCGCTGGCCCGAATGAGGGGAGGTGTGGAATTATTCGTCGAGGGTGGTGGTTTCGCCATCATTATCACTCAATAAGCCCTGCACACCAGCCTGACTTTCGACTGCTCGTAACGCCGCTTTTAAGGCCTCTTGACGGACCGCCGTTGTCACATCTCCTCGGGTGCGCTCCAGGACACCCCGGACCATATCCGTGCTTCGTTTAAGACCGCCAGTGATTGCCCCTGGAAAGTCGACCGTCAGCAGCAAGCTGTAAATTTCGTCCATATTGCCTAAGAGCTTCTCACTACGAGGCACATCACCCTGACGCAGTGCATCTAAGGCCGCTCGGCGAAGTTCTCCAGCCGCTTCAGCCAATCCATTCAAATAAGCGGCATATTCAACCTGTAGGGACTCTGGGCTGGGAATATGGCTGTCGAGGATGACCGCCCGAGTGATATGCGCCTCAGCCAACTCTTTGAGGGAGTCTTGCGTGTAGCCAGCGTGGTAGATATCAGGATACTTTTTGGCTTCGGTAATCATGTCCAAGGAGATATTTCGGGCTTGCTCAAGAAGCTGGTCGGCTTCTGCGTGATCGCCGCGATGGGTAGCGCGAATCGAATTGGCACAATACCGAATGAGTTCACGGGAACGGGTGAGGGTGGTATCTCGAACAGCGTTTTTTGCCTCAAGCGCTTGATTGATATTGTCAATAATAGATTTTAGTGCTTCCAAACGAAGCCTCCTTGCTTTATTAGCTGGTAAATCCCTGATTAGGGTCGATAAAAATATTGTGGGCTGACATCGGAATTTCACCATACTTCGCTTCATACTTTTGTAAGTTCTCAGTCAAGGCCCGATGCAACAATTTTGCATTCATGGGGGTCATAATGATTCGCGAATGAATTTTAGCCGTCGTTTTGTTGGGCATAACTCTCGCATAATCAACGATTATTTCTGACGCGGAGTGGCTAATCAGAGCTAGATTAGCATAAATTTCTTCTAATTCTGCTGGTAGCTGAACGCTCAAACGCGGTTTTTTCTTCTCTGTATCTTCAGACATTATAAAACTCCTAAAGTATAGTGAGGGTTTTGTGGAAGGTGATTAGCTTGTGGGTTCATTTGCTTCGCTTCATGCTGCCTTAGCGAGCCATTATTGTCAATTTCTTAGCGGGACCTTGCGGAGTTGAGGGGATAATTGCCTTGAAAAAATAAAAGGCTGGTATAGACACCAGCCTTTTATGAGATCTCTAGCTTATGCTGCCACACGCATCCGGCGACGTGATTTGCGTTGTCGGGGCGGGGGAACGCCATCGACGAGTTCAGGTGGGGCTTTGGCCGGAGGGGCCTCAGCTGGAATGTCTTTGTACCAGCCATATTCGTGGGCCGCATCCATCATCGCCACCACGTTTTCGGGTTTGCAGCCGGGGTGCAGTGAGTTTGAGGAGCAGAGTATGTAGCCACCACCAGGGGCCGCTACCTCAATTGTCTCTTTAACAGCGCGGCGGACATCCTCAGGCTCTTGGAAAACTAATAAGTCGAGGCAATCGATGTTGCCGAGGACACATACTTTATCTTTGAGATATGCCTTAGTCGTGCCGATGTCCATACATTGGGGCTGCACAGGGTGGAAGCCATCAAAACCGGCCTCGATAAAGAAGTTCATCAATGGCCAAACGACCCCGTCACAATGTTTGACCAGCTTTAGACAGAGACTATGGGCGTGGTCGCATATTTCTTTTTTATAAGGCATCAAAAACTCTTCAAAGTGATCGAGCGAAATCAGCGAGGTGCTGTTACCTGCCAAATCACCATCGACCATGACAAAATCGAAGTTATTGCGGGCGGCGAGTTCAATGATGGCTTTGTTAAAATCGGTGGTAATGCGCATCAACTCGTGGACAAATTTGGGGCGCTCGATGAAATCCATCATCAGGATATCCATTCCGCCTCGAACTCGCCAGGTCTCCTGAAATGGTCCGCTGATGCCTAGAGCGTGGGCGTGGTTGGGTAGTTGTTCTTTGACATACACCGCCTTTTCAAGGTCGGTGTCTTTCAGGCGGCTGACCATATCAAAACCTTTGGTGCTGTTGGTGTGTTTTAAAGGAGCGTCAGTGATGAGCGGCTCACCAAAATCGCTAAACATGTATGTACGGCCATACTTGTCCCGACCATAGCCTTCCTCAAGCGGCTCCATCTCAACCGAATAGCTGTGCCAAACCCCATCCATTCCCAATCCATTAATCACATCGATGATGAGGCGCAAGGACTCCTCATCTTCTTCACCGTGGCGGGTCATCCCCTCTTTTTTGTCAGGAATGGGAATACCTAGAATTTCGGCCACACCATAAATGACCGGCTCATCAAACCAATCAAAGGTAGGGACTTTGTCCGGAATGCCTCCATTGAGAGCAGTTAATAAACGTTCACGGTGGTTCATATTGTCAATCTCCTTTGACACAATATATAGTATTTGCCATAAAAACACACTACATCTAGTGCGTTATAAACTCTGTGTATTCTGGTTTACTTAATTATTTTAACCCTATAAACTCAACAAACTCGACGAGCTCTATCGACCCTATAACTGTGCCGAAAATGCCTGACACGTCGATTTTATCAACGCTGTGATCTCAGCTTGTTTGTTCGGCGGTGGGAAGCGATAGGAGGGGCCATAGAGACTGAGTGCAGCGATCATCTCTCCTTGCCGATTAAAAATCGGGGCGGCGGCGGCGGTTAAATCACTGGCAAATTCATTAAAAATCCAGGAAACGCCGCTCTGTCGGATTTGTTCTAACGATTGGCGTAATTCGGTCGGATCAATCATCGTATTTTTTGTGTAGGCTGCTAACGGCTGTCTTAGGTAGGCTTCCTGTTGGTCGGCTGGACGATGGGCCAAAAAGAGCTTGCCAGCTGAGACGGTGTGCAGGGGAAAGCGGCTACCCGTCCAGTCTCGGACCTGCACCACTTGATTACCTGACACTTGATCGATGTAGGCCGCTTGGTCCCCATCGGGAATGACAAGGCCTGCATCTTCACCAGTCGCATTGCTGAGTTCAATTAGGAAAGGACGAGCTAACGCAATCAAGGTCTTTGGCGTGGCTTGTCGAACTAACTCGGCCGTAAACGTTGGTGAAACCTGCACAGCGCTGCTATTGGGAAGCCGTTCAATAGCCCCTATGTGCTCCAAGGTGACCAAAAGTCGAGACACGGTGCTTTTGTGTAGCCCTGCCTCGCGGGCAATTTCAGATGTACCAACACCTTGGGTGTGGCTGGCAATTATTCTTAAAATGTCGAAGGCTCGAACAACGGCCTGAACGGGTTGAATACTCATGGCTGTATCGTATCGTGATACTTTATTGTAATGTGAAACATTTTATGGGGATTATGCCAAATAATGAGGAAATGTCAATTGTAGGAATCAAAAAACGACAGGATTGTTGTAGCCTGTCGTTTTTTGTTCAATTATTTAAGCATGTGGCTTAGAAGGGAATTTCGTCTTCGGTAATGCCACCATCGTCCATCGGGGCCATACCACCCCCGCCCCCGCCACCACCGTAGCTTCCACCACCTCCGCCACCGCCATCACGGTTGCCGAGGAACTTCACGTCGAGTGCACTAATCTCGTAGCTGGCCCGTGGTGTGCCATTTTGATCCGTCCAAATGCGAGGTCCACCAGTTTCACGATCAACCGTCATTCGTCCTTCCACAAAAACCTGGCGGCCTTTGCTCAGGTATTGGTTGCAAATCTCGGCTTGCTTACCCCAAACGGATACTCGAAACCAAACGGTTTCTTCCTGCTGCTGCCCGTCACCACCCGTCCAGCGGCGGCTTGTCGCCACGCTGAAGTTTGTAACTGCCTGACCCGATGGTGTATACCGCATTTCCGGGTCTCTTCCCAAGTTGCCCACTATTGTAATCTTTTGATACATCAATAACCCCTTTCGTTGGAATAGTGAGAATATATGTTCTTAATTTGAGATTTTAGTATAAATTTTTAAGTTTGTCAATTATGTCATCTTGTTACCGTACATTAACCGTTGTACTCTCTGACAATGTAATGCCGTCTGGCAACTGCACCTGCAATTGATACGTGGTGTTTCGTTCCGGGCAGACCTCCTCTCGCCCCGAAGGAGAGACGCTTTCACCCTCCAGAAAGACATTGTTTGAGCCTACGACGCGCCACTCTAAAAAGGTGCAATCGCCATCCCGAATTGAAGGATTACGGGCACTAAATTGGATGTTGTATTGTAATGAGACAGTTGGGGTTGGCGCACTCGCTGGATCAAATGTTGGCCCAGGCGGCTCAACTTGGGGGGCAAGGGTTGAGGTTGCCGTTGCAGGCTCTGGCGTTGGGGTAATGGTTCGGGTTGGGGTCTGGGTATTTGTGGGTCGTGGGGTGCTTGTTGGCAGGGGAGTGTTTGTGACACTAGGGGGAACCGTGGCCGTTGGGCTACCAGGGGTAGGCATAAAATTTGGAAAGGTTGCTGTTGGTGTTGGGACAAGGGTAGCGGTTGAGGTTGCCGTTGGGGTTGGCCCAAAAAGTGTCTCGGCTGGCACAAATAGCACGAGTAAAAAGGCAATCAACAACAGGAAAAATAGGCCGACCAAGGCACTTAAGATAATGGCTTCAGTTCGTGTCATGGTTAAACTCACCTAGATTAATGGACATTATCTAGATTTTACCCAAGAATGGTCAGATAGGAAACCATGTTTTTGGCAGTGATGATTGATGATTTGACAAACGTGAAAATATCAGTATTTATTATAATATTTGAACAGGTATTGTTCATAATTTAGTTGTTTTGTGATGATTTTCTTAAGATTTGGAAGATGTCATCATAGAAGCAAAAATCCTAATTAAATGGAGAATTTATTGTGACAGCATTAATTGGAAAAGCCGTTGAAGATTCGTTGAATAAACAAGCCGTTGAAGAATTTTCAGCCTCAGCGCAATACACAGCCATGGCCTTTTATTTTGAGAGTGAAACCTTACCCCAACTGGCCGAGTTTTTTCACGCTCAGGCTGATGAAGAACGGGAACACGCGATGAAGCTTTTGAGCTACATCTCTGAGGCTGGGGGCCAGCCAATTGTGCCTGGGAGTCGTGAGCCAAAAAATCACTTTGAAGATGCTGAAGAAGTGGTTGAGATGGCTTTGAATCAAGAAGTGACCGTGACCAACCAAATCAACAATCTGGTGGACATTGCGATCAAAGAAAATGATCATCTAACCCGCAATTTTCTCCAATGGTTCGTGGATGAGCAACTGGAAGAAGTATCATCGATGTCAGATTTATTAAGCGTGGTCCGCCGCGCTGGCAAGACAAATCTGTTGCTCGTTGAGGATTATCTAGCCCGCAATCCTCGCGAAGAAGAGTAGCAAAATTAAATAACTGTGAATTGTGAAGCAATTGATTGTTTGAACTTCACAATTCACAATTAATCAAGCTGTGCGCCCGACTGCCTCGGCCATTGCCTGGACTTTAGGCATCAACTCCGAAAATTGTTCCAAGGTCAGCGACTGTGGACCGTCAGATACAGCATTTTCGGGATCGGGATGGATTTCGATGATCATCCCATCGGCCCCGGCAGCGATGCCCGCCAAGGTAATCGCTGGCACATGCCGACGGACCCCAATGCCGTGGCTGGGGTCGGCGATGATGGGCAGGTGGGTCAATTCTTTTAGAACAGCCACCCCGTTGATATCAAAGGTGTTGCGGGCATATTTGTTGTCGAAGGTACGAATCCCACGCTCGCACAACATCACCTGACTATTGCCGTGGGAGAGAACATACTCCGCCGCCATCAGCAAATCCTCAATCGTGGCGGACATCCCCCGCTTGAGTAGAACTGGCCGATGGGCTTTTCCGACGGCATTCAACAAATCGTAGTTTTGCATATTACGTGCCCCGATTTGCAGTACATCCGCATATACTGCAACAATCGGCACTTTGCTCGGAGACATCACTTCAGTGACGACCGGCAAGCCTGTTTCCTCACGCGCCTCGGCTAGCAATTTTAGCCCCTCTTCGCCCATACCCTGGAAGCTGTAGGGGGAAGTGCGCGGCTTGAAGGCGCCACCGCGAAGCATGTTAGCCCCCGCCTCTTTCGCAGCGTGGGCTGCGGTAAAAAGTTGTTCACGGCTTTCTACGCTACACGGCCCAGCAATTACGGCTAGTTTGTCGCCGCCGACCTCAACGTCTCGGATTTTGAAAACAGTGTCCTCGGGACGGAAGGCGCGGCTGCCAAGCTTAAACTTTTTGGTGACAGCCAGCACATCGCGAACCTGGGGCATCTGACCGATTTGGAACCTGTCAATTGGCTGTCCTTGGCCCTGTAAGCCTATCACAGTTTCGGCTGAGTCTTGTGAGATGTGGGTTTGCCAACCCTGGCCTTCAACCTCAGCCACAACATTATCAATCTCCTGTTTGGTGGCGTCTTGGTGCATTACGATGATCATTCGTTATCTCCTCCCTCAGCGCGGTCACGCTCTACAACATTTGCCCCATCATCAGGGTGCGGGGTGGTGGCCATCGGATATGACCCCAACATTTTTACAAAACCGGCTTGGCGTAATAACCCCAACAAGGCTGCCTCAGCAATGGGATCTTGCCAGTAACCTTCAAAATCGAGGAAGAATAGATATTGCCAGGGGCGATTGCGGCGAGGGCGTGACTCGATTTTGGTTAGGTTGATGTTTCGTTCTGCAAATTCGCCGATACAGTGATAGAGTGAACCAGGTAGGTGTCGGGTGGTGAAGATAAGCGAGGTTTTGCTGCGTTGGGTGCGGGGTGGGTCCTCGTTGCCGATGACAAAGAAGCGGGTGTAGTTGAATTGGGCATCTTCAATTGATTGCTCCAAGATGTCTAGCTTGTAATTTTCAGCCGCTAATCGATTGCCGATGACCCCTAAATCTTTTTCAGGATTCTCGGCAAGATCACGAGCGCTGCTGGCCGTGTCAAATGACGTTTCTCGCGCAAAGCCCATTCGGCTGATGAATTTCTCACATTGATTGAGCGATTGAACCGTTGACCGCACTCTCTTGAGATCGGCCATTTTTACCCCTGGGGCTGCCATCAAGGTGTGTTGAACCCGTAAAATAATTTCGGCCCGAATGCGAACATCTCGCTCCAATAACAACTCATATGACCGTGGCACCGAGCCGCTCAAGGCATTTTCCACCGGGAGAACACCTAAGTCTGCTTGCCCAGACTCCACCGCCTTAAAAATTCCTTCTAACGATGGGCACGAAATGGTTTTCGTGTCCGCCCCAAAATATTGATAGATGGCGCTTTCAGAATAAGCCCCACTGATTCCCTGAAATGCAACGCTTGGCATAATTCTCCCCTAAAAATAGTGATTAGTGGTTAGTGACTAGTGATAGGTGGCGTGACTCAAGACATCACTTCGCTCGGACCTACGCTCTGCGTTGGTGCGAGTGGTATGACGCAGAGCGTCTCACCAGTTCATTTAAATAAAGTGTTAGATTCCTTACTCCCCTGCCACCTTACTTTTTTGCTACTTTGAACCCTTGAAACGGCGGCTAGTTTATCACGAAGGAAAGGGGGTGTCAAAGGTAAATTAGGGGAGTGTGGTGAAGGTAGGCTTTGATATTGAGGATGAAGATGTATCTGAGGCATCCTTGCCTGAGAACGGACAGGCTAGAAGCCTGTGTTACAATTTTTTTCGGAGGTGACTATTGCACGCCGTAAATACGGCGGTAGGCGGCGAGATTGACATAGATTTTGCGAATGTAGGTACGCGATTCGCGGAAGGGGATGGCCTCAACAAAGAAGTCAAGATCATCAGAGATTTTGACCCATTCCAGCACATTGCCGGGGCCAGCGTTGTAGGCGGCAAGGGCAGCGAACTGATTGCCGTCGAAAATGCCGAGTTGCTGGTCAATGTACCACGCCCCAAATTTGATGCTGATGTAGGGCTGCCATAGTTGATCGATGTGAAACTCGCCAAACTCGCTGCGCTCAGCTACATATTCTCCGGTGGTAGGCATCACCTGCATCAAGCCTCTGGCCCCGACCCATGATTCGGCGGATGGTTCAAACAAGCTCTCTTGCCGAGTGATGGCCAGAACTAAAGCCGGGTCAATCCCTTGGGCCTCGCTTTCGGCGAAGATGAGGTCACTAAACTTAAAAGGATAGTAGAGCCGTTGCAGGTAGATAGGGGCATCCTCGGGGCGATCGGCGGGCGAGAGGAAAACGAGCCGGGTGGCGGTGACGATGCTCAGCCGTCCCAGGCCTTGCTCGGAAAAGTAAACGGCCAGTTGATACATGGCCAACGGATCATCTCGCAAGGCATCCTTCACGGTTTCAAATTCTGCCAATGCCTCGGGACGCAAACCGAATTCAAGCAAAGTATGACCTCTTTGAAAAGCGGTGTTGCTTTGAACTTCTGGCTTTAAGACGGCAATCTCGGCTCGCGTTAAGTCAAGCCAATCAGCCAACCAGACCTCAGCATCAGCGCGTTCTTCTACAAGCTGTGTAGGACTAGGCAAAACCAATGGTACAGATTGAGGTGGCGTTCCAGCCAGAACGTCTCTGGCTCGTAAGCCGTAATATTCGTCAGTGCGTTGCGCGACCTCGGTTAGCACAGCTTCAGCGGCTTGCTCATCCCCCAACGCTCGAAGCGCCCGTGACTGCCAGTAGCCGCCAAAACTGGCTAGTGTACTGTCCGGATAATCTTCTAGCAATCGTTGCCACGTTTTGGAGGCAAGTTCGGGCTGATTTTGCAGGAAGGCGGATCGCCCCGCCCAGTAAAGGGCGTCGGGGGCAAAATTACTGGTGGGATAATTGTCAGCCAAGGTGGTCAGAGTATCGAATGATTCGGGCAAGAGATCCCCATCAAGCTCTAAACGGGCTGCTCGCCACAGCGCTTCAGCCGCTAGCGGATTTTCGGGGTTGGCATTGGCGAATCGCCGGAAAACCGACTTTGCCTCGGTGATGTTGTCTTGCCGCACCCGAGCTTTACCAATCTCGAGATGGGCTTGCCCCCAATTCTCGTGTTCTGGCACGGTTTTGATCAACTCTTCCCAGGTGAAGATGCTGCTGTTGAAGCGTCCCAACGCCAAGTAGGATTTGCCCCGATACCACAGGGCATCGCCGACTTTCGATGGATCATCACTGCCGGCTTCGGGGGAGGCCAAGTAGCGATCAAGTGCATCGATGGCAGGTTGATAAGCTTGCGCGTAGTAATCAACAACGCCGCGTTGGAATTCATCAACAGGTTGATCCGCTTTGACCAAACGAGTTAAACTGACATAGCTCTCATAGGCCTGCGGATAGTTTTTAAAGGCCTCTTGGAATTGGGTGTAGGCCAGATTAGGCTGATCCGCTTGGAGATAAGCATCGCCCATCAATCGCAAAATTTTGGCGCGATAGGTATCAATCTCTGCGATGCTCAAAATCGCTTTATACTGATCAATTGCTTCGGTCGGTTTGTCCTGCCGGAGATAGGCATCGGCAATGCCCTCAAGCAGATGGACTTTTAGGTTTGTGGCTTCGGTGCTGTCTGCCCCCGCTTGATAGGCTTCAATAGCCTGCTCAAAGTCGGCCGTTTGTAGCGCAATGTCGCCGATACGCTCATAAATATAAACATTCGTCACGTCATCGACCTTGATGGCCCCTAAGTAGGCGATGATCGCATTCTCCCATTGCCCCTCTTTTTCGTAAGCCAAGCCAAGGTTGAATCGTGTGACCCGGTTGAGGTCGTTTTCGGGATAATCAGCGAGAAATTTATCGAAAGTAAGAATCGCGGCACTGAACTCTTGTCGCTGTAATTCGCTTCGGCCCCGCCAATGACGGGCGGTGATCCGCTCGTCAAGCGAAATCGATTCGTCTTCAGCTAAAGTCGCGAACAGGATTTGGGCTGTCTCATAATCACCATTTTTATAACTTTGATGGGCCTCAGCCAAGCGGTCGCTGGGAATTTCAGTGGCGGTTGGGGTTAGCGTTATCATAGGGGTGGTTGATGGCGACGGAATAGGCGTGTTTGTTGATGTAGCCGTGGCTTGAGGCGTGTTTGTTGCCGTCGGCGGTGGCGGGGATGGTGTGGTTGTGGCGGTTTCTGTCGCTGTGGGAGTTGGAGTTATAGGAATGAGATACGCCACTGGATTGTTTGGATCAAGTTGGCACGCTGGCAAAATTAAGGTTAGCAATATCAGACTTACGATTGCAAGTTGTTTTTTCATAGGGCGGTATTATGCCACGGCTCTGGATAGGGGCAAATGGAATTGAGGAATTTATTGGACATTGCGAGCCTGTTTTTACCTGCTCCGTTTTATGGCCTAACAGGATGCGCCGACTTCGTGAAAATTTAGAGGTACTAATGAAAATTGACAATCATTCCACCCCGTATAAAATCAGGGATTTGTGAAACGAAGCCCGTTGGGAACGAGCTCAAGGAAAAAATACATCCCTTGAGCTTAGACGAATTTATCGTCCGGGCGAAAAATCGAAGGAGATATGATGCGTCGAGTAATGTTATTGTTTGTATTGTTGAGCTTGGTGGCCACGGCCTGTGCTGGTAGCGAGCCGCCAGCCGAAGATGCGGCTGCAGTTAATGTTGAGGAAACTGTTGCGGCCTCAGTTTTGGCTACAATTAATGCTCAGGGTGGAGAAGAGTTGGCCACAGAGATTGAGGCTGAAGCTACCCCTTATCCAACCTACACCCCCTTCCCCACTTACACCCCTTTCCCAGAGGAAGAGGCAGCGGTAGAAGAACCGGCCGAAGAAACTGCGGCTGAAGAAGCTCCGGCTGAAGCAACCGAGGAGCCAGATGCTGAGATTGCTGAGACTGAAGAAGCTGTCACGGAAGAGGCTGCAGCCGAGGAAACAGAGGTCGCCGCTGAAACAGCAATTGAAGAAGTAGCAACCGAAACAACTGCTGAAGGAACGACTGATGCTTCGACGGAAACTGTCGCTCAAGAGGGCGAGGCGGCCACAGCTTTGCCGAATCCACCAGCAGGTTCTTTTGTGCCACAACCAGGTGTGCCAGTGCAGACGGCCATTCGGGCAGTTGATAATGCTGAGATGGTTTTGGTTCCGGCTGGTCCTTTCTTGATGGGAGCAACTGATGAAGAGTTAGGTCGGGTTGGGGCTGGTGGTCCTCCCAAGTTGGCTGGGGGTGATGAAAAGCCGCAATTCCAGGTTGAGGTTGCTGGCTTCTGGATTGATAAAACGGAAGTGACCAATGCCCAGTATAGCCAATTTGTGGCTTTGACTGGCTACAATACCATTTCTGAAATTGAGACATATGGCTTTAGCAATGGCGAGCAGGTTTTTGGAGCCACGTTCTTCCACCCGCAGGGGATTGAGACTGGTATTGATGATAAGCAAGATCATCCCGTGGTTCAGGTCAGTTATGAGGATGCAAATGCCTACTGTAGTTGGGCTGGGGCGCGATTACCCACCGAAGCCGAGTGGGAGAAAGCAGCCAAAGGTACGAATAACGATCGCATTTTCCCCTGGGGCTATGCTTTCCAATTACCTGAGTTCAATGTCGCGACCGTTGCCAACTTCTGTGACAGCAACTGTGTGCTGGAAACAGGTGACCCGAATGTGTCTGATGGTTACGAGCGTACTGCCCCGGTTGGCAGCTTCCCGCAAGGGGCCAGTCCCTTCGGCGTGCTCGATATGGCCGGTAATGTGTGGGAATGGACTTCCAGCTTCTATGAAGGTTACCCTGGTAACGACTATGAGTTAGCCTCCGAATTTGGCGATTACTTCCGCGTTGTGCGTGGTGGTTCGTGGGACAACGCCGCCCAGGATATGCGCTCAACCTTCCGCCAAAACAACGCCCCCAACACCCGCTCCGATGGTACTGGCTTCCGCTGTGCTGTGGCTGAGGGTAACTTAGTCCAGGCTGCCCCGACCGAAGAAGTTGCTCCGGCTGAAGCGGCTCCAGAAGCCACCACCGAGCCAGCGGCTGAAGGCGAAGCCCCCGCTGAGGAAGCGGCCCCTGAAGCAACAACCGAGCCTGCGGCTGAAGAGGCTCCTGCGGAAGAAGCTCCGGCTGAGGAAGCCCCTGCCGAGGAAGCACCCGCTGAAGATGGTGCCGCCGAGCCAACCGCTGAACCTACAGAAGAGGCTGCGGCTGAGGGATAAGTTTGATAGGCAAGTGAATTAAATTTGAGGGGCTGGTCAAAAGACTGGCCCCTTTTTGTTTGGGGAAATTACTCATTGAGGCGTAATAATAGATTGAAATCTACGGCTATGGGGTCAAACAGGCTTCAAGCCTGTTTCCTTTGTTAGCAGCAGAATTCATTCTGGCGCTACACTACTCCCCAACCATCTGCACCACAACCCGGCGGGCACGCTGATTGTTGTCAAAATCCAAAAAGGCGATTTCCTGCCATGTGCC
This sequence comes from Phycisphaerae bacterium, assembly GCA_028285035.1. Next base: position 14,016 of record JANQQF010000010.1, on the reverse strand, counting down.
TAAGATAAGCAATCCCTCGGTAAAGGGGACGGTCACTGAAGGGCCCAGTAACGCGGCCCGCACATGAGAAAAGCCGTTGCCATCGTGCCACCGCTCGTCGTGTTTATAATCCCAAGCCTGAGCAGCCACCCGCTCAAAAAAGGCCTCAAAATCGGCCAGCATCCCGCTTTCATATTCGACCGTTGTGATGGCGCTCGTGGCGCTCGGCGTGAACACCGTGGCGATGCCAGCCTGCAACCCACTCGCCCGCACCGCTCCCGCCACTGCCTCCGTGATGTTGCGGATGTCGCAATAGCCATTACAGGTTAAATGAAATTCGTGAGTGACAACCATATTTTCCTCTTCTGTGATTGATATTGATGATTATCATCGTCTTATACCACAGAATTCCATTGCTTGAAAGCATTTATGAAGCAATGTGAAATGCTAGCTCAGTAAACGGTGACTATCTTCTTATACGGTTCTCCAAATTTGTACATTCTTTAAACGTTTACCCTATGTTTGAGACATCTTCTATACATTTTTCATACATCCTTGAGACATCCATCGGTTATACTTTAACAAAATTTAACATATTGTTTGCTTCGATTACAGAAGCAGTTACCCACAGGAGGTTATTACGAGATGGGACCCGTTACAGATTACAATTTAGGAAAAGCGCGGATTAAAGAATTAGAAGCCGAAGCGCGACGTTATATACTCCGCGAAGAGGCCTTAAATCATGTAAACGCCTACCCTTTGGTCGTCAAACTCTCTATGGTTTGTGTTTTGGTAGGTGTCGTTCTTTGGATCGTCTAACAAACAGTGATTGTCATTTAATCCCAACACCTTGTTTAACCTGTAAGCCCTATATGGCCTATAAGCTTGTATGTACAGGGCTTACAGGGGGATTTCACCGCTCCAGCGCCTTCTCATTTAGCCGATTGATAATTTGGTGGACCGACCACGCGAAGATGGGACGGAATCGAAAAAGCGGCGTGGGACCGCTTTGCTTCGGGAGGGGTGAAGTTGTTGGGGGCGGTTAGTTCTGATATATTGGCCCAATTGTTTCAATGTAATCTGTCACGATGCCATCTATCGGCAAATCTTTTGCCCATTGAACATCTTCCATTGTATCTACCATTAAGAAGACCTCACTGTTGCTATCTTGGGCTTTTCCCAGAAAATTATATGGCCACCCCCACATATATCTTGAATATTCTCGATTCATACCTATCCTCTGGTTTCGGCATTCTGGGCCAAATCCTAAAACACCGACACTCCCAATATAAGGCACGAGACAGTTTCTTATATCTTTCCTGGTTGCGAATAGCTGCTCAACCTCCGGCAGTTTGCTCGCAATATAATCCCCAATTTCTGGCGGCCCCCAATAATAAATCAACTTTCTGTGTTCTGCTGGTAATTTTTCCAATTCTGTTACCAATATCTCCGCAGTTTTCCGTTGAGCGTCTTTGTGGTCAATAAGAAATTTCTTATCAGGGAATTTCTCTAAAACTTCTTGAAGTGTTGGCATTTTACCAATCCCCTTACCTCTGTATGGATAGGTTTCGCCTCCATTATGAGTAAATCCGTAGCCTACATCAAGTTTCTTGAGTTCTTCTACCGTGTAATCATAGATTTTTCCAGTTCCATTAGTTTTGCACGCCAAATCTTCTTCGTGATTTACCATCACAACATCATCTTTGCTTCGCCTGATATCTATTTCGACCATTGTGGCTCCCGAAGCAAAGGCCTTCTCGATTGACTCCAGCGTATTTTCTATATACGTTTGTTGTGGTGTTGGTGGATAGATATGGGTCGCTTCACAGCCTGTTATTGGATCATAAGCGCCTTGTTGCCACATCACATGTGCTCCTCGGTGCGCAATAACTTCAAAATTATGCTTTGGGTTTATTCTATTGGGGTTGCCAGAATAGAAATATTGGAATGAGATGAAAGCGACTGCCAATAAAGGTATAATCAATAATCGTCTTTTTTTCATAAGGCCTCGCGGTCAAAATCATATACAATACAAGCCACAACTATTAAATTATACCCCTCACCCCTCACATCCTTTGGGTGAGAATCCCCTAATAAAAAAGCCCCGGCTCCCCGAAGGCTCATTCCTAACCCATCCGCATCGCCCACCGCTCCTGTCGACCAAGCGAACCAAGTGGAATCAAAAAAGCGGCTTCGCGCCGCTTTTTTTTGGAGATGGAGTGGGGGGAACGCCTGTAAATCAGCCGTATTGCCCCAAACACCTTTCTGTTTTACCGTCTAACCAGGCCGATGACAAATAATAATACTACCGCTCCTACCACAGCTGTGATTATTGAGCCTATCAATCCTCCTGCTGCGATACCTATCAGGCCAAATAAATAGCCACCTATAACCGCTCCAATAATCCCAACAATAATGTTACCGATGAGACCAAATCCTTGCCCTTTCATAATATTGCCAGCCAACCAGCCCGCAATTGCACCGATAACTAACCAGATAATGATATTCATAGTTCCTCCTAAAAAGTTAATTTGGGTAAAGTGGATTGTAGATATCTACTCCTTTAGTCATTAAACCCCCAGATAATCAGAAAGATGCGAAAAAACTCCTGATGCCGTTTCACAGTTTTTGAACCGTGTAGTTTTCGTTTGAAGTATTGCATTACTTAATTTGTCTTCCTAACACCACAGCATCAGGTTCGTGGGACGTTAGATCGATAAACGGATAACCTGTAACGGGGCGCAACTTCGATGAAAAAACAAGCTCTAGGCGTCGCTTGTATGCGCTTATTACGCTGATATTTGAGGCGAACGTAGACCCACTTATCTTAAGTGGGTTGATACTTAAATTTTTTGACCCACACCCATTAACACCTGCATTTCTCCCCTATCGCTTGCAAAAGAGAATGATTCTGAAACAGATAATGCTACCAAATCAACATTCACAAATGCCCTTTCAATCATTGCTTCCGTAAATCCAAAATCTGCATCACCCTCTGTTTTCTGCCAATCCCATTGAACAAATAAACCTTTGGGCTTTAGTAATGACTTCAATAGTTGTAAGGTGCCTTCGTAATCTGGCACAAAGGCACATACAGATGAGGCTACAATCAAATCGAATTTGGTCTGGAGAAGATCATTTGTCTTGATCGCTTCTTCAGAGAGGTCTATAGATAGCATGTCTACATTTTGAAGTCGCTTGTTTTTGAGAACCTCAATCATCTTTATGGATGGGTCTAGGGCTAATACTCGATTGGCTATAACTGCCATTTTTTCAGTAAGCAATCCAGTACCACATCCAAAATCCAAGATGTCCAACCCGATAGGATTTACAATTTCAGTGAGCGCTTGATATGCCTTCTCAGCATACAAGATAACAGTCTCATCGGTATCCCATCCTACGGCATATTGATCCCAACTTTCACTCACAGTTATGATCCTTTCTAAAAAGATATATGTCCACTCTATATTTCAGTCCACGAATTAATTCAGCGGAAAGCCTAAAGCCACGAATAAGCGAACCAAAGTTCACCTATTACTGAATTTCCCACTTAATGCGAACTACTCCCACCATATCACACCCTCACGGAAAGTCAACCATTTAGCCTGTAAGCCCCGTAAGGCCTATAAGCCTGTATGTACAGGCCTTACAGGGGGATCCTATAGTTTTTTGATCGTTGGTTGTCCAAATGCCTCACCACTTGAAATAGACCTAGGTCTAACAAAATGGGTATGAATCACCTCAACGATATCCTTGCTTTCCTTCACTATATAGATTGAACACAGTTCTCGATAGTGATTTACCAATTTCCCGCATCCATCTTGCCACCCCCTGTCGTTACAATTGCTCCTGTAATATTCAGATCAACAAACTTTTTATTTGGATAGGATTTGATGGCAACTAGCTGCGGCGGTGAGTAATGGCCTTGGGGGTTCATGGATAATCCAATCCCTCACCCAATCATTCCCCAACCTCAACCAATCCTAACGTCACGACCGGATCAGTGCCATCTAGTCGGGGGAGGGGCTGGGCGGTGTCGGGATGGTACAGTTCGACATTGAGCCAGTAGCGGCCGGGAGGTAAATCGGGGGGAAGAGTCAGATGGTCAGGGTGGTAAATAGGATCACCGCTCGCCCAGTTGGTCGCGCGGTGGAGGGTGCCGCCGGGCCAAGTGTCCTCGCCTTGGGCGGCTAATTCGCCTGTCTCGGACCACAGTTTTAAGGACAGTTTATAATCGACCGAAATATCATTCCTCGCTTGCCAGCCCAATTGAATCGGGACTGATTGCCCCGCTTGCCAAATTTGGGTGGGCATTTGCCAGCCCGTCAAGGTGACACCATCCTCAAAGTCTACCGCTTCCCCCGCCAACTCCGGCGATTTTTCCAACAGAAAGCCCTGCACTCGAATATTGCTTTCCCCGCTGAAGGGCTGATCCTCCAGCATTGTCGTGTTTTCGGCAAACCACATACGAAGATATCCCTGCGGATCGGTGACTGTGTCATAGGCCCGGAGCATCCACAGCCGATGATGTTGCTGACTCAGCTGCTGTAAGGCCGTGGTCGCCTCATCTTTACTCATGCCATAGAAATCGGAGCGGGGATCGCCCCAGCCTAAGGTGTCTGGTCCATCGACGGTGCCGCTTTGTAAAAGGAGGGGTGTTGATTTCTCGTAAGCTTCATGGGGAATCAAGCGTTGACGCTGGATGTTTGGAAAGTCGGTATAATAAAGGAAGGCCGTGTAGGTGTAGCCTGCATTAGTTAGGATCATGTCCCCTGGCTTCCATTGGGCCTCAATGTAATCAACGGCGGCACGAAAATCATCGGCTTGATAGCGAGGATTGGTGTGGAGTTCGACAATCGAGAAGATGGAGCCAAGCAAAATAAGCCCCCCAGCCAGCGACCCAACTGCCTGATGTAAGTGTTGGGTGAGCCAAGCCAAGCCGCAGGCGAGAGCGATGTAGAAGAGGGGGGAGTAGGTGAAGATGTAGCGGACGTGATAGAGAGGGGTTATTAGAGAAAAGAGCTGGATGAGATAGAAGGGACCAAGCGTGTAGAGAGCGAGGAGAAGAGTAGTGTCGGTTTGTTTCTTATATTGGGTATAACCCAATCCCAAAATAAACAGCGTTGTTGTTAAGAGAAGTAAAGGCCAAATTGTAGTCGGTTCGACGGATTGGCCAAATGAAAGGGCGGACCAACTTTCTAAAAGAACATCCCATAGGCTTATCGCTGATCGCCAGGGAGGAACAGGTGGATTAGTAGCTTGTCGCCAAGCAATGGGAATCCAGGGAGTATACAGCAACGCGGCCAAGCCATTGGCAAAAATGAGATTACGTACGGTGATCCAATTTGGGTTGGGCCATAAGGCGCGAATGATAAAAAAGAGGTTGAGCGTGATGAGGAGAAAGGCGAAGTAGTAGAGGACGTACATGCCGATAGCGGCAATAAGAATATAACCCGCCCAATAGAGGAGAGGGCGGACTGTTGATTTTTCTTGAACCCGCCAAGTGGCCCACAAGACCGCTCCCCCCAGAAAAGCCCCAAAAGTGTACATGCGGACCTCTTGCGAGTACCATAAATTGTAGGGGGAAATGGCAACCAAGAGGGCAGCCCACACCCCGACTGTGGCCTGATGCGTCAACAATCGACTGAGTTTGTAGGTCAAAGCGATCAACAGGACACCAAAGACCAGCGAGAAGTAGGCCAAAGCGAATTCGCTGTCGCCGATTAGGCTACGCCAATAATGGAGGATGAGGTAGTAACCGGGCGGGTGAATATCTCGGGCTGTGTGGGCAACGAGGTCTGGCACCGATTGACTGGCCAAGTAGGCACTGACCGTTTCGTCATACCATAAACTTTGGGCGCCGAGGCCATAGAGCCGTAGCGCGAAGCCGATCAGAATTATGAGTAAAAGCCAAGGGTGTTTGAATCGAGATTTCATCGGAGATAAAGATAGTCATCCCGAGGGAATGAGCAAATAAGTTGATTCTGTTGATTGTTTAGATTGTCAGGTCTGAGTGTCATGCTAGGACGTCCAAGTGGCTTGGTTACGATTGATTCCTGTCAAAAATGGACTCTATTCGGGAATATTACGACAAATCGTCATGTCAATTCGAGCGATAGCAAGAAATCCCTGAGACGTTACATCGAAAGACGATTTCATTGGGATAACCTTCCAAACCGCTTGTTTCCAAATGATTCCCCCGAAACCTGCCGCTTGCCAGAGCACCATTATGTATTATAAATCTCAGCTTGACATATTCTTGTAATTCCAGTATTATGTTTAGTGATATGCAATCTTTCCAATATCTAGTAGTTTAATTCCTGTGCAACCCCAACATGTAGGGGATAACTGGAGGTAGAAATGAGAAAATATGTGTTTATCCTCATAACCTTGCTGATTTTTGCGGCCCTCACAAGCCAAGCTGTCTCTGCGCAGGCTGGCCAGGGAGGCAAGGTTTATTACGTGACTTGGGGGGATAGCCTAAACAGTATTGCTACACAACATGGCGTTACAATTGAGGCTATCATGCGGCAGAATGGTATCAACAACCCTGATTTTATCTATGTCGGGCAAGCCTTAGTCATCCCAACCACAGGATATAATCACAACTCTGGAAATTGGTCACAAAGCTGCTCTTATTATACCGTGCGAGCGGGTGACACATTGTCTGGGATTGCTTGGGCCCACAACACAACGGTACCAAACTTGCTTCAACTCAACAGCTTGTACAACAAAGATTTTGTCTATGTGGGGCAACAACTTTGTGTACCAGGTGGTGGCAGTAATCATACACCTACTCATCACAGTCCCAACTACAATCATAATCATCAGCCGCAACAACAACCTGCTTCCTACCACATCGTTTCGCCCGGTGAAACAATCACCTCGATTGCTGCGCGTTATGGTGTAAATCATTGGGACATTGTTCAGATTAATAACCTGTCAAATGCCTCTTATATCTGGGTCGGTCAGAAATTACTTATTCCAGGCCATCACCACACGAATGTTACTAAAAAACATCATCACCATCCGCACGAGCACAAGCCAACAGCAACACCTGATCCAGATGATGATGACGACGATGATGACAAAAAGCCAAAAGATCGCTACAAGGAATTAAATCTCCGGCTTGGTCTCAACGTTTCATATACATACTGGGGTCGACCAGTGTATGGTTTGGATGATTGTGTCGCCAATCAGTTTGATGACGGCAGCCCAGTGAAGCGATTGACGGTTGAAGTGTTGGCCACCAACAATACTGAACATGAGTTACCAGGGGCCTGGGGCGATACTAAGAATGTAATTTTCCATACCTTGAGCGGCGCACGACGGTATGCTTGTGTGCACTACCAGAATCACTATGGGACCTCTGGCTCAGGGCCTGAGGTGAACCTGCCTAATTTGGGTGGACCTTACCCACGTTCGCTTGAACCAGGTGATACGATGGATGTGACCTATTATACTCACATTGAGAAAACCGATTTGGTCACAAAGGTTGAATTTAAGTTTTTGGGAATTTGTTTTGACCCGAACAGTGGTGATCGTATTTCCTGTGAATAAGTAGTCATTGATGTGAATTTCAAAACCGCAGAGAATAGACCTCTGCGGTTTTGTTGGATATTTAAGTTGACATAATCTTGATTTGTAATGATGTTGATGTTGTAAGGAGTGGGCTATGACGCTTCGAAAATTATTCATTTTTTTCGCACTTTTAGGATTAGTTCTTAGTCTCAATGCAGTTATTGTCTCGGAATCAACGGCTCAGGTTGAGATGCAGTATCATCGGGTCAATTATGGCGAGACGATTTACTATATTGCAGACCTGTATGATGTACCGGCTGAGGTCATTCTGGAAGAGAATAATCTAACTCAGGCCTACCAGCTTTATGTGGGCTTGGTCCTGATTATCCCGATGCACAAACAACACCAGATGCCCTTTGTTAAGATCCCTGATGATACATCTGACGACGACTCCATCATTCATACCCCAGCGTCTACCTGCGCCCAATATCATATTGTTTCGACTGGTGAAACCCTGTCGGGGATCGCTTGGTATCATGGAGTCTCGATCCAAAAAGTGATGCAACTTAATAACTGGTACAATCAAGACTTTGTTTATGTCGGGCAGACCCTCTGTGTAGCTGAGGCAGCTTACTCGGATACGTCAGGAACATCAACCACCACATCTTCTGATTACCACGTTGTTGTTTACGGGGAAAGCTTGACCTCCATCTCTGAGCGATATGGCGTTGATTTTTGGGATTTGGTTGAAATCAATGATCTTTCTGATGCTGATTTTATTTGGGCTGGACAACGTCTAAAGATACCAGGGTATACACGGACCGAAGAAACCGCGATGGCTCAAACTTATACTTCTGAGACAACCGTTCATGTTGATGAGGATGTTGAGGTTACTGTTGCTGTGGTGGAGATCGAGGAAATGACAGAGATTGCCGCCGAGACAGACGTCGCTGATGCAGATGTTTCTGAAGCAACCGACGAAACAAGTTTGGCTGAGGCTGATGAGGCAATTTTAACGGTGCCGGTTGATCAGGAACCGATTACAGTCATTGTGAACGGCGAGCAAGTTTGGGTTAGCGAAGAGATTTATAATGAGCCTGAGCAACTTGAGAAAACAACGCTTGTTGTGAAAACGACGGGCGATGAGGCCAAAAACGTTAGAATTATCAGTGAAAATGGCTATCTGCTTGATGCCCGAACTGAGTTTGATAAAGTCGCTAAAATGTTTTTGTTGCAATTGCGTGATATTCCGGCGGATACGTATACCGTTTCGATTGAAGACCCCTATGTGCCTAGTAAGAAAATGGAGGCCACTGTTGCTGAAGGTTATGTCATTGAACTCCTCTTTGATAAAGAAGTAATTACCGAAGAGCAATCCGAACCTACCCCAGGGGGCTGGATGCTGCTGGCGTGGCATAATCCAAGCCAGTCCGGCGAAAGATTAGGCGCCTGGTCAAACTTGCTGGTTCGCGGCCCGGCTGGCGGGTATCTGGTCCATCTTGAGGCAGACGCCGGAGGATTCGAAACCAAATGTCTGACCGGCGGCAAAGGATGGAATGCCTGTGACTTTGCCGGACTTGGCCCAGGTCTTTATAACATCACTATTGAAGACAGCGATTTGGTCGTACAGACGTGGCTTGATGGTAGCGTCAACGCCGAGATTAATATTACCAACCAGATCATTAGTCAGGTTGCGGAAGAGGCCGCTCTACTTGAATCCTCAGAGGAAGGTGAGGCCTCAGAAGATACTGAAGTCTCAGAGGAAACTAAGGCTACCGAATAACCACAACTTTTGTTGAAAATAAAATTGATAAATAAACCGCTCGGAAAAACCTACCGGGCGGTTTGTTTTTTGCCCAGTATGACCAAATTCATAAAATGTCTTATGAACCAACCAATATTTTCAATGGAGAAATCTTGTGAAATTTGATACCTGGTTATTGTCACATACGTTGGCGGATATGCCGACGTTAACCCGGCAGATTGAGGCTATCGGCTTTGATGGCTTGTGGACGGCCGAGGCGGGCAGTGATGCCTTTCTCCCGCTCACTTTGGCGGCAGAACATAGTGAGCGGATCAATATGGGAACCTCTATCGCCGTTGCTTTTCCACGCACACCGACCGTTCTAGCCCATATTGCCTGGGACTTGGCCCGCTATAGTAACGGCCGATTTATTATGGGGCTTGGTGCCCAGGTCAAAGCGCATAACGAACGACGTTTGGGGGTTAAGTGGGAGAAACCCGTTCGTCGGATGCGCGAAACGGTCGAGGCGATGCACGCCTTATGGGACTGTTTTCAAAATGGGACACGGCTTAAGTATGAGGGTGAGTTTTTTAACCTCAGCCTGATGACCCCATTTTTTAGTGGAAAACCGCTGGATGTGCCACGTCCTCCCGTTTATATCTCGGCAGTTAATGAGATGATGTTGAAGTTGTCGGGGAAAGTGTGTGATGGAGCCTTGTTGCACCCCTTTCATTCGGTGAAGTACCTCAAAGAGTTTGCCTTACCCACCATTGAGGCTGGATTATCGGAGCGGGGACGGACTCGTGATCAATATACTGCCGTTGGCTCGGTATTTGCGATTCCCAAGGATGGCCAAAAACCAGCGGCTGAATACGAAAAGTACGTTCGTGAACAACTTTCGTTTTATATGAGCACGCCCGCCTATCGCGTAGTTTTAGAGATGCACGGCTGGTTGGATGTTTCAAATACCTTGGGGCAGATGGCCCGACAAGGTGAATGGGCGGAGATGCCCAAATTGATTACCGATGAAATGATGGATGCATTTGCCATTACGGGAACCTGGGCTGAATTGGGGCAGCAGGCTAAGTCCCGCTATGCTGGCTTGCTTGATCGCCTGAATTATTACTTGCCATTTGTACCGGGTGAGGAAGATGATGGCTGGCAGGCTACAATTGCCGCGTTCAAGTAAGAAGACTAAGACTGTTAGATGTGTTCCACAATAAGGCTTAGAGATCAGAGAGTCTGATTTAATATCGAATTTGAGAACTGAACCAAGATTTTTGTGTGATTTTGTAATGGTCAGAGACAGAGTACAGCTGGTTTTGAGGGCATTACAACAACGAATTGCGGAAATCAACAAATAAAGCCTTACCACAATTCGCTACTTTCAGTCATTCGTTGTTGTCGTTTTGTTGCAATCTACGCTTGACCACTATCGATATTTATTCGACTCATCCTTCAATTTGCTGTTAAATGTAGAAATAGGCAAAGCGGTCGTTGAGCGATTAGCGATTGGTGAAGGAAATTTCTCCTAAATCTGCAATTATCTGTTGTTGGAACGCCGCATCATCCATACTAAATAATTGCTGTTCTGTTTTCTCCACAAATTGACTGGCCAACCACAAAATTGCTTGCCCCGGCTCATCAATCGAGCGCAGTAGTCCCTTATTGTGCCACGCTTGCCAATCCCCGACCCGGGGAAATTGGTGGGCCGATGTCTCGCGTAACTCTGTTTGCATATGAGTATCAACAATGCCCGGTCGGAAGGTTGTGACTCGAATATTCGTCTCTTTTAACTCTAACGCCAGTGTGCTACCAAATCGCTCCAATGCTGCTTTGCTGGCACAGTAGGCGCTCGCTCCTTCGATATCATGATCTGCGGCCCCGGACGAGACATTGATAATCCGGCCTGAGTTTCTTTCGATCATATGGGGGAGAACAGCTCGGCTACAAAGGTAGGGGCCAAGCACGTTGATGGCCAACGTTTTGCCCCAAGCCATCGGCCCAGTTTCCCACACTTTGCCAATGGGGCGAACTACCGCTGCATTGTTAACCAAAATATCAACGCGGCCATACGCACGCATCGTTAATACCAATAAATGATCAACCTGCGCTAGATCGCTGACATCAGTCGGGATGGCTAATGCTTTGCCCCCTTCATGTTTAATCGCATCTGCAACGCTGATGATCTCATCGGCTGACCGAGCGGCTAAAATAACGGCCGCACCCGCTCTAGATAAGGCGAGCGCGGCGGCTCGCCCAATTCCACGACCAGCTCCAGTGACAACTGCAACTTGGCCTGCTAATAAAGTTTGCTTGTCCATAATTTTCTCCTCAAAACGGAGGATTATACAGATTTTGAGACCAAGGACAAATTATTTTAAGGTGGAAATTTGGGGATGTAGACCGCCGGCAATTTTGTCGGCCCAACGGGTTGTTTCGGGGAGGCGATATTTTGTGCAACAGGACAGCACAAAGTGGCGACTAGTTGCTAAATCGATGCGGTGGCCGATTGAGACGAAGACAGGCTTAGTTTTGGTGCGGGTACGAACCATCGCCCCAATCACCTCTTCCTTGTCTATCAGCGGTACATAATCGCCTTTTGCCGGGCCAACTTCCTCGAAGCTGCCAATCAAACGAGTTTTAGCGCAGCCGATGGATGGAATATCAGTTAAAAGCCCGATATGACAGGCGAGACCAAAGCGGCGCGGGTGGGCCAGGCCTTGACCGTCAAAAATGAGGAGGTCGGGTGATACCTTGAGCTTGGCTAGGGCGGCCAGAACGATGGGACCCTCGCGGAAGCTGAGTAAACCAGGCACGTAAGGAAAAGTGGTGGGCTGTTCAGTAATCGTATAGTCGATGAGATCAAGCTCGGGATAGCGTAGTATGGCAATGGCTGCTCGTGAAAGCCCATTTTTGTAGCTTGCATCAACCCCGGCGACCAGTTTAACCTCGCCAACTTGATTTTCAGTGATGACATGTTGAGCCAAATTGGTCTGCAACTCGCTCGCTTTGGCGGGGGTCAGATCCCAACTGTGGTCAAAATTTCGATTAATCATAACGCTCCAAAAATGCTTGCACCCCTGTTTGATAGACCTCTAACGAAGCGATAAATACTTCATTATGCCCGCCCTTAATCTCGATAAATTCTTTTGGTGTATTGGCAGCCTCAAAGAGCCGTTGGCCATTACGATAGGGGATTAGTTTATCATCAGGGCTATGGATGATGAGGACCGGGCAGGTGATATCTTTCATTCGGCTCAGAGAATTATAATGGATCCGTGCCAGAAGGCGTACAGGCAGGTATGGGTAGTGCGTGGCCGCGACATCAGGGACAGAGGCAAATGTCGACTCCAAAATTAAGGCTTGTGGCGATTTTTGTTGGGCGAGCCAGGTGGCAACGCCGCCACCCAGCGATCGACCAAAAATGATAATTTTTTCCGGTGAAATACCATGCTCATCAGTGAGATAGGACCAAGCGGCTTCGGCATCAAGATAGGTGCCTTGCTCACTGGCTTCACCCCCGCTTCGACCATAACCCCGATAATCAATGATAAAGACATTCAGACCAAAATTGTGAAACATCTCAATGGATTGCAGCCGATGTGAAATGTTGCCTGCATTGCCGTGGAAGAAAAGGACCGTTGAGTTTGCGTTTTCATTCGGGATAAACCAGCCTGCAACCTCGACCTCATCGCTCGTTGTTAGTCGAATATCCTCATAAACCAAATCGATATCAGCGGGTGTGGCCTCGATTCGGTAGCTTGGATAATAAATGAGCTGTTCCTGTATAAAATAGAGCAAAACACAGACGCCAAGGTAAAGCAATAATCCTAAGCTAAAAATAGTGGTCAAAATGGTGAGTAACATACGCTTTATCATCAAAGTCAATTTGCGGTTCAATATTTTGGGTGTGTATCAATCAAAAAACCAAAACCACAAATCATAAATTCACCTCATTCTCCTTGCAATGTTACAGTAATTTGTCGTCCAGAAGCGTGATCCCGGTGTTCACACAGGTACACCCCTTGCCACATGCCAAGGTTGAGCCGCCCCCTTGTGATTGGCACCGTCACTGAGCTACCAAGAAGCGAAGCTTTGATGTGGGCGGGCATATCATCTGAGCCTTCATACGTATGGCGGTAGTAAGGGGCATTTTCGGGCACCATGACGTTGAAGTGACTCTCAAAATCGGTACGTACGGTTGGGTCGGCATTTTCATTGAGGGTGAGACCCGCCGAGGTGTGGTGGATAAATATATGGGCTATGCCGATATTGATGTTTTGCAGGTCTGGCGTATTCTCCTGAATGAGATTTGTAATGAGATGAAACCCTCGCCGAAAAGGCGGTAGGCGGAAGGTGGCTTGATACCAAGACATAAAGCATCCTCAGAAATAATTGAATGATAATTGATCCAACTTAGCATAAACGCGAGGTGAGAGCAAAATTTAGACTATCCCAAATTGTGTAAAAAAACTTTAACTCAACTTTTACAAATGATTAACCACAACTATTCAGGCTGCGATTAAAATGAAGTTTGGCTAAAATTGATATCTTAACACCTTAAAATACCGCTACATCACAAAGTTTTTGCCAATTTTAGGGGAATACGAAACTAAATTGTGTTGAAGTTGTTGTGTATGTTAAGGAGTTACTGATCCAGACATAACTTTCTAATAGACGAAGCAGTTAAAACCCGTAAAATCGATTTATGTCATCCCCGCGTGGTTTTAGCGGGGATCCATCGTTCGCTGCCCCCCGGCCAGTGGATG
>JANQQF010000009.1 GCA_028285035.1 Phycisphaerae bacterium | reverse complement strand
TGGTGAGTCGCAGCGCATAGTTTACACTCGATAGAAGGAGGTGAAGTCGCAGCGCATAGTTTACAGATTAAGATCGTCAGAGATAAAGTCAGGCCAAATGGCTGGTCGATCTTGTGTGAAAGCCGGATCAAGGGGAACAGCCTGATTGGCTAAGGGATAATCGAAATGAGCGATGAGCTGACAGTGATCGTGTTCGGCAGGATGATGAAAGATCAGCAGTTGCTGAGCGTGGGTGTCAATGGTGGCGCGAATGGTTGCACCAGCCCAGCGATCTTTGTCCAAAGACCAAGCTTCGTTGAGAATAGAGAAAGTGCCAGCGTTGGAAACGAAGCGGATGAAATGGACAAAACCAGCGGTGATAGGCAGCCGCTTTTGCTGAAGAAGATCAAAGCCAGCGGGCAAGTGCAAGGGTGAGAAGTTCGGTTTGATTAGATTGGCGGTGAGGCCCTCAAATTCAGGGAGGGGTCGCCGTTGACGGCAGTAGGTCTCAAAGAGGGGCAATTCGGCCTCAACGTGCCTAACATCATTGAATTCGGTTCGTCCCCAGAAGTTGGTGTTCCACAAATCATTGAAGCTCTCGATGATGCCGTTGGCTCTGGGAGTGTAAGGTGGAATATAGATCACTTGTACACCGACTGCCAAGCATAAGCGAACCACCGTACTTAAGACCCGTTGACCGCGACCACCGCCATTCCAGACGATGTCATTGTCGATCTGTAAGGCGGTGGGTAGCCCAACTTCTTGCCAAACACCGACTAAAAATTGGCAGACTTGCTGGGCTGATTTGCTGGTGATGATCCGCAAATGCGGCCAGCGTCGGGCCAAGTCCAGTAAATGAACACCATAGAACCGTTCGCCGCTGCCGCCAATGCGTCGGCTTACAAAATCGAGTTGATGCACCGCATTGGCTTGATCGCTTTGAGGCCACGGGAAATCAGCAGGCAACTTGGACGGTTTGTTCTTTCTCTGGCGCGGTTGCACCAAGTCGCGACGTTTCAAGATCCGATTGATCGTCGCCCGATGCGGCGGTTCGATTTCCAGTCGCTTTAATTCCAGCGCAATGCTATCCGCCCCGATGTTGGCATATCGTAATTCTGGATCTTGACCTTCTGTAATCGTCTTTCGAATGTGCACAATCGCTTGCTCTACCTTTTTCTTGGTTCGATTATGCACCCGATGCGCTGCCCGAGACTGGCTTTCAAGACCTGCTCGACCACCTTGGCGATATTGGTTTAGCGTCTTGTAAAACCAGGGGCGACTTCGTCCCAATTTTCGACATATTTCTGTTATTTTCTGGCCTTGTAAATACATGTCTATAGCCTCATTTCGCAGCACCTCGGCTTTATCTTGCTTTGGCTCGTTCATACTGACCTCCTTAGTCTTTGTGTCAGTATGAACTGTAAACTATCTGCTGCGACTCTTACTATTGTAAATGTAAACTATCCGCTGCGACTAATTCTGTTTATTATCCGCTGCGACTTACCA
>JANQQF010000003.1 GCA_028285035.1 Phycisphaerae bacterium | reverse complement strand
GAGGATTTACCAAAGATTTTCATTCGATTCATCCCTCAATTTGCTGTTAAATCAGGGTAGTCTGATATGATTACTTATTTAGGAACAACTCTATTTAATGTTCATCAATCTACTCGAACCCTGGCCTAAACGCATCAACTTCCCCAGCCGTTTCACCCCCCTCATACACCAACTTTCGCACGGGATAGTTGATCTCGATACCCTCGGCCACAAAGCGGCTGTGTAGATGTTTGATCAGTTCGCTTTTGAAGCGGAAGGTGGCGATGTAATCGACGGCGTAGTGCCATATCCAGAAGTTGATGTTGGAGTCACCAAAATTATCAAAACCAAACCACGGCTCTTTGTCCTTGACCGCTTCAGGGAGGGCGGCAATGACCTCCTTGGTCACCTCTCGGGCGATCCGTTCAACCTCGTGCAGATCGCTATCGTAACTGACCCCACATTCCACAATCACGGCAACTTCTTTGTGAGGATGATCGTAGTTAGTGATGATGGTTTCGACAAGGCGGGAATTGGGAATCACGGTCAGATTTTGATAGGTGGAGCGGATGCGGGTGCTGCGCCAGCCGACCGAGACCACGTAACCCCGAAAGCCATTTTCCAGCTCGATGTAATCACCTTCGGAGACGATTTGGTCAGTCAGGACTTGGAGGCCTGCGAAGAAGCTGGCTAAGGTAGGCTGTAGGGCTAGCGCAACCGCGAGACCACCCAAGCCTAACCCCGTGAGCATTGGTGTGACCGTGATGCCGATTGTATCTAACAAAACTAACGCGCCGAACGCGTAAATTGCGAACACCAAAATACGTCCAACGATCGGCGTGAAGGTATCATCTAGCTTGGTTTTGGTTCGCGTAGCGACTGTGCGCCCATACCACGCCATAAAAATTGCCCCAGCTTGAGCGAGGGCGTGGGTAAGTAACATCAGAATGAGAATGGTGTCGATCTGGATAAACCAACCGCGCCATGTCGACAGACCCGGGAAGGTGCCGAGGGCCAGAAAGATACCTTGTAAGACAATAATGAGCAGAATGGGGCTAGCGATATTGAGCAGGATTGGCGGTAGGAGCGCGTCGGGTGATTTTTGGCGAATGGAATGGGCTGTCCGCCGAATGAGCCAGTAGCCAAGCCACGCGACAATAAGCGAGAGTAGCAGGAAGCCAATGGCTGGTGCCCAGCGAATCAATGTCGGATTGTTGAATAGGGATGGCACGTAATCGCTCCTTAGAAACGGCGTGAATTATCGAGCAACTTCTTTGTAATCGTGATAAATTTAGTGCGTATTGCGTATTTCA
Source organism: Phycisphaerae bacterium (assembly GCA_028285035.1). The sequence continues at coordinate 99,636 of JANQQF010000003.1, read as the reverse complement.
TAGGATATACTCAAAATTTCATTCTACGCACTACGTAATACGCACTATCTCAGGCAATGTATCTTTGATTAATGGCTACCAACAAAGGCTCACTCAGCACATTAATCCCCTCCAGTTTATAATTCAAAATAAAGTTTGACAAATCATATAATTTGAGTACATTCTATAAATGTGTAAGTTATTATATTTTCAATAAATTCTGAAACATTATAAGAAATGTGAGTTGAATCGATGCTTGCCCAACCTTCTTCAATAATATTTCAATCTGCAAATAGTATGGTGGGGGTAACACACAATCAAAAATTACGTGCTTTATACCACGCCGCTGTGGCTAATCATTTGCCCGTAGCCTTGTGGCGATACCCCCACGATGAAGCCAAACAGGCCGTTGTTGATTTTAGCGGCGTTGCTCAGCCAACAACGATTGATTTTTCGGAACAAGTGGCAGGATTTGTCTTTGCCCCGTTTGTTTCCAATGAAGGGCAGATGCCCCTGTTTATCAAAGCCAGCTTTTATCTTGATCCCATTGGTCAAGACTTTCTGTCGGATGAAAATAATTTTCTGATCGCCAAAAATCGACGGCGATTTTTACGAGACTATCAAAATCAATTGACCAATCCAACAGAAGTGTCGCCCTGGGTGACTGGCCCAATCGATCGGACGGCCAACAAGTTTTTCAATGAAACAGAGTATGCCGATTTAGTAGACCAGGCCATCACCTTTATCAAAGCCAGTGGGGTCCGCAAAGTGGTCACCTCGCGGGCGACAGAAACTGAGTTGCCCCAAGATTTCGACCCCTTGACCACGTTTGAGGGCCTGTGCCAACGTTACCAAAACGCCTTTATCTCGCTCATTGCCATTCCAGAGGTCGGTACCTGGATTGGGGCGACACCCGAAGTGTTGCTAGAACTCAATGATCAGCAGCTTCGCACCGTTTCTTTGGCGGGCACACAGCCCCGACCAACGGATCGTACGCTCGATATGGTCACATGGGGTGATAAAGAGATTGAGGAACAGGCCTTGGTTAGCGATGACATTCGTGAATTCTTCCGAAATCTCAACATCGATAATTTTACAGAGGACGGCCCTAAAACGGTCTCGGCTGGAAAAATTGTCCATCTCCAAACTGAATTCAAAGTGTCCCTGCCCAAACGGGATTTGTTATATCTGGCCAATCAAGTGCTGCGCGATCTTCATCCAACCTCAGCGGTGTGTGGGATGCCCAAAGAAGCAGCGTTGGCCTTTATCCTAGAGAACGAGCGTTACAATCGCGCCTTTTACAGTGGATTTCTGGGGCCCGTTCATATCAATCAGGCCTCTCGCCTCTTTGTCAATTTAAGATGTATGCAATTGCGACGACAGAGCGCTATTCTCTACATCGGCGGTGGAATTACGCAGGACTCAGTGCCATCAGCAGAATGGTATGAGACGGTGCTAAAGTCAAAGACGCTCCTTGATATTTTGCGGCCTGAAATAACGGTGGTGTCATAATGGATGATGATGCTTTTATTCACCGCTATCAAACCCTACTCAATTTGGCTGAAATTTGTGCTCGGCAGGGCGTGGAACATATCATTGTTTCGCCGGGCTCACGCTCTGCGCCGTTGACGGTCGCCTTTGCCCGACATCCGAAATTGCGCTGTCGGGTGGTGATGGATGAGCGGGCAGCGGGCTTTATCGCCTTGGGGATGGCCCAGCAAACGGGTCGTCCTGTGGGTCTCGTTTGCACCTCCGGCACCGCCCCGTTGAATTATGCACCGGCGGTGACGGAAGCCTTTTTCCAGCAAATTCCCTTGCTTGTTTTCACGGCGGATCGCCCCCCAGAGTGGATTGATCAGCAGGATAATCAAACCACCCACCAGCACAACATCTACGGCTCGCACAGCCGGGCTAACTTTGAGTTGCCTGTCGACTATCGAGATGCGACCGCCCGTTGGCACGCCGAACGGTTGATGTCCGAAGCGATCAATCAGACCCAGTGGCCCATCCCTGGCCCGGTGCATATCAATGCCCCGTTTCGGGAGCCGCTGTACCCAGATCCAGCGTTGCAATTGTCTGCCGATCCAAAGCTCAAGACGATTACCCTGACAAAAACCGAGGCGACCCTTGCGCCAGAAGCGTGGCAGGCTTTAGCTGAAACGTGGCAACAAGCCCAGCGTAAATTGGTGATTGCTGGATTGACATACCCCGACAGTGCCTTGAGCGAGGCGTTGAATGAACTCCAGCAAGATCCGTCAGTGACTGTCATCTCTGATATTGCTTCAAACCTACATCAAGGGGGTACAACGGTTCATCACGCCGATATGATTTTGGGTACAAAGTCTGAGACTGATCGGCAGGCGCTTGCACCTGATTTGGTGGTCAGTTTTGGTGGGCCTGTTGTTTCGAAATATCTCAAACTTTTTCTCCGAGCGCAGCGTCCGACGACCCACTGGTATCTTGACCCCGGTGGGCAAACCATTGATACTTTCCAAGCGTTAACCGAGATCATCTCAATTCAGGCCAGCACGTTCTTTAAGCAGCTTCAACAGCACGTGACTGGTGGTGAAACACCAACCGATTATCAAACCGCCTGGCGCCAATTGGATGAACAGGCAACCGCCTTGCTCCCCCAATTTTTTGAAGAAACTTCCTTCAGCGAGTTTCATGCGGTCAAGCAGGTGATGTCAGCCCTACCCGCTGACAGTTTGTTGCAGCTAGGCAACAGTATGCCTATTCGTTATGCCAGTTTTGTCGGGATGGGTCCTGAGGCGGTGGCAGAAGGTATCCGGGTGAATTCTAATCGCGGTACCAGCGGCATCGATGGTACGGTCAGTACCACGGTCGGTGCAGCTTTAACGACTGAGGCCATTACTACCTTGATTACCGGTGACCTGGCTTTCTTCTATGATCGCAATGGTCTGTGGCACAATCACGTTCCACCCAACCTGCGTATTGTCCTTTTAAACAACGGTGGTGGTGGTATCTTCAAGCTCATCAACGGCCCCAACAACTTAGCTGAGGACGAACTCCACGAATTCTTTTTCACTCCTCAATCCCTGAACGCCAAGAACACGGCTCAAGATCACAATCTTGCGTACTTTACTGCCAACACCGCCGATGAGCTGCACGCACAATTGCCTGATTTTTTCAATCAACAAGGTGCAGCCATTCTGGAAATCTTTACCGATGTCGAGGTGAATACTGAAGTGTTTGAGCAGTTTAAGAAGCAGATAGGGCTGCTGAAAATAGGCTAGAGGATTTATAAATGAGAGTTCCAGTTATCCAAGGTATTATTGATCGCCGTATTCTCATTAACTATCAAGTTGAGCCAGATGTTTTGAGTAAGGTTTTGCCTTCACCTTTTGAACCCAAATTAGTCAAGGGTGTGGCTATTGCTGGCGTTTGTCTCATTCGTCTCAAATCTATTCGGCCAAAATTTATTCCAACGCAATTCGGGCTGAATTCCGAAAATGCCGCCCATCGTATCGCCGTTCAATGGCGAGACAATAGGCGTTATCGCGAAGGGGTTTATATCCCCCGTCGGGATACTTCATCAAGATTAAATGCCCTGATTGGGGGTAATTTATTTCCGGGGGTACATTCTTTGGCTGATTTCACCGTGCAAGAGAATGATGACCAGTTTCAGGTCAGTTTAGATAGTAAGGATGGTGAGACTCACGTCAGTGTTAAAGCTCATTTGTCAGATAAGCTGCCAGACCAGTCAATTTTTAACGCGTTGGAGGAGGTTTCTGATTTTTTTGAAAACGGGTCATTAGGGTATTCAGCGACGAGGCAGGCAGGAACCTATGATGGATTAGAGTTGAGAACCTTCAATTGGAGTGTCAAACCATTAAGTGTGGACAAGGTGGAGTCGAGCTTTTTTGATGATGATCAGCTATTTCCAACTGGCTCAGTTCAATTTGATAATGCCCTGTTGATGCAAAATATTGAACACGAGTGGCACGGCAGAGAATCCATCTATTATTGAAATGAGTAGGATTTAAGGTGGTGGGAAAATGGATACGTCAAAGCGAAAAATTGTGATTACTGGCGGTTCAGGGTTTTTAGGCGTTAATCTAGCCCAAGCCTTGTTAGAGCTAGGTTATGACGTTTGCCTCATTTCAAGAAATCCGCCAAAAACCGATGGCGTGTGGCAGCACGTCCTTTGGGACGGTAGTTCACTGGACGAGTGGGTCGATAAATTAGATGGGGCCGATGGATTAGTCAACTTGGCCGGAAAATCTGTTGATTGTATTAAAACACCTGATAACTGTGATCTGATTTTGCGCTCACGGGTTGAAACAACCCAGCTTATTGGACAGGCCCTACGCCAAATAAAAAAACCGCCGCCAGTCTGGGTACAGATGTCCACAGCTCACATTTATGGCGATCCCCCTAAAAATGTATGCACGGAAACCTCTGCGTATGGCTATGGGCTGGCTCCCTTTGTGGGGCAGGCCTGGGAAAAGGCCTACAACGAAGCTGTCCTGCCAGAGATGCGTCAAGTGATTTTGCGCACCAGTTTTGTGTTGGGGCGAAGGGATGGGGCCTTGCCCCGCCTGGCCTTTGTTACCAAACTTGGTTTAGGAGGCACCGTTGGGCATGGTCAACAAGGGATAAGCTGGGTACATGAAACTGATATGAATCGAATTTTTATTCGGGCCATTACAGATGAAAGTATGCAAGGGATTTATATTGCGGCTGCTCCGAATCCTGTCTCAAACTCAGAGTTTATGCGTCAATTAAGAAAAGCGATGGGTGTATCCATCGGCCTGCCTGCTATGCCGTGGATGGTTAAAATCGGTGCGCCTTTAATGTTGAACACTGACCCAGAGCTTGCCCTGTATGGTCGTTATTGCGTCTCCAGCCGTTTGGCCGAAGAAGGATTTGAATTCAAATATCCCACAATTGACCTGGCCTTACAGTCACTTTATTCAAATTAATTAGGAATTTTGTGAACTCTAAAAACGCTATGAAACAATTTCACGCTAGCTACCAAGCCTACACCCTCCGCTTCAAAAAGCCAGCGGGTACTTCACGGGGGGCGTTGCATACCAAAGAGACATTTTTCCTCAAATTGGCTGATCCCGACGATCCTACCTGCTTTGGTCTGGGCGAGTGTGCGCCTCTGACGGGTTTGAGTGTTGACGGCGGCGCTGGCTTTGAAGATAAGCTGGCTGAGGTGTGTCAACAACTCAATGAGGGTCTCTCCCCTGTCGATTTAGATTTGGCGGGATACCCAGCCTTGGCCTTTGGCTTGGAGATGGCCCTGTTGGATTGGTTTGGTGGCGGACAACGACGGCTCTTTGCGGCGTCTTTTTTTACCGGTGATCAGGCCATTCCCACCCACGGCTTGATTTGGATGGGCGACCGCGCCGATATGCTGGGGCAAGTGCGCCGTAAGGTCGAGCAGGGTTTCACCTGCATCAAGATGAAGATTGGTACCCTTGAATTTGCGGAAGAGTGTGCCCTGTTGACTGATATTCGGCGTGAATTTTCCGCCGACAAAATCGAACTGCGTTTGGATGCGAACGGAGCCTTTACTCTTGAAAATGTTTTGGTACGATTGCAGCGGCTGGCTGAATTTGAGATTGCGGCTTTGGAGCAACCATTGAAGCCGGGACAATGGGAAGCAATGGCGGCGTTGTGTGCTGATAGCCCTATCCCTCTGGCCCTTGATGAAGAGCTGATTGACATCTCCACCTCAACCGAAAAGTACACCCTACTCCAAACCATCCGTCCACATTACCTCGTCCTCAAGCCTAGCTTGATTGGTGGTTTCCAATCTGCCGAAGAATGGATTACCTTGGCTGAACACGCTGGCGTGGGTTGGTGGGTGAATTCAATGTTGGAGTCAAATGTGGGACTCAACGCCCTTTGTCAGTGGGTGAGCACACTCAAACCGACCCTGACCCAAGCGATGGGCACCGGTCAGCTATTTGAGAATAACATTCCATCTCCCCTACAGTTGAAGGGGACAACCTTAATTTACGACCAAGCTCTCGCTTGGGATTTTTCACAGATCAATGACATCGATAACCTTTAAAGATCGAACTTTTTGTTTAGCCGACCTCAAAGCAGGCCCAGAAACAGTTGATACAATGGATTTGACGCCGTATGAAGTCGGGGTGTTGGGTTTTGCCCACAAGTGGTACGCTGGGCAAAACGAGTTTGTAGTCCACAGCTCTGGCTCGACAGGAAAGCCCAAATCTTTCACTTTAACTCGTCAGCAAATGCAGCTCAGTGCCCAAGCGACAGGGCAAGCGATTGGGCTACAGGCGGGCGATAAAGCCCTGGTCTGCCTCTTCACCCACTTTATCGCCGGAATGATGATGTTGGTTCGTGGATTTGAGTTAAGCTTACATCTGACGGTGATTGAGCCATCAGGCAACCCCTTGGCCGATTTTCCCCCTGACGCTCATTTCGACTTCACGGCCGTGGTCCCGCTCCAATTGCAAAACGTTTTGACCAAAACACCAGAAAAGCGGCCAATTCTGGATAAAATGAAGGGGATTTTAGTAGGGGGGGCACCGGTCGGTGCGGCATTGCATCAACAACTGCAAACTGTGGCTGCACCGATTTATCACACTTATGGGATGACCGAAACAGTCACCCACATTGCCTTGCGACGCTTGAATGGCCCCCAAGCCAATGATTACTTTGTCCCTTTCCCTGAGATTGAACTCGGCCTGGATGAGCGTGGTTGTCTAACCATCGCCGCCCCTGTCACCTATGGTGAAAAATTGGTGACGAATGATTTGGCGGATTTGCGACCCGATGGTACTTTCAAGTGGTTGGGGCGGGCTGATCACACTATCAATTCGGGTGGGGTGAAGGTGCAAATTGAGACAATTGAGCAGGCCTTGGATCGGCTGTTGTTTCACTTTGATGATGCTCGTTTAGCCCACCGCCGCTTTTTTGTCGGACCTGTGCCTGATGAGCGTTTGGGGCAAAAAGTGATCGCGATGATTGAGGGCGAGATTTTGTCCTCACAAATGATTGAGACAATTCGAACTGAACTGGCTAAGTCGTTGAGCCGTTATGAAATTCCCCGTGAATTTTATTTTGCCAAACAGTTCAAAGAAACTCCCACCGGAAAAATTGACCGACTAGCAAATTTGAAGGAGATTGGAGTAGGGATTAAGTAGCACAAAGTAAGGAGCTAGGGAAAAAATTACTTCCCCTAACTCTTACCCCTTAATCCTTTCTACTTGGTCTACATCCAATACCCCTGTTTTTAAGTGTAGATCGCTAATCATCCAAAACCTAAAAGGATACAATGACCAACCAATTCAAATATGGCCTCTATGCCTTCGCTGCTGCCCTTTTGACCGGAATGATGATTGTCATGACCGAAATTTTGCTCAGATTCTACACGGTTGATTCCTTGGTGATTATTCTATTTGGCAATTTTTCTGGAGCAGCGTTGTTGCTTTTTGGGGCTTGGTCGGGGCGGGTCAGTTTTGGGGAGATGTGGCGACCTGTTGAGTGGGTACGGCTGATTATTGCGGCCTCGTTACTCTACGTAGCTGGCATTGTCTTCGCTTTAGCTGCGATTGGTCAACTCGGGGCCGGAAAAACTGCCCTGTTAGGTCAGCTCGAAACACCCTTCGTTGTCGTGCTCGCCATCATCTTTTTGGGCGAAGTCCTCTCCCTGCGTCGCTGGATCGCCGGGGCAATGGCCGTGGGGGGTACGCTGCTCATCAATTTTGACCCCACCTCCCTACAATTAGAGGCCAGCTGGGGCACGCTTTACGCCATTTTGGCCCCCTTGAGCTTTGCCGTCGGAATCATCATTTTCAAGCCTCTGCTTGATCAAAAAGATGCCCGTTGGGTGACCGGCATTTCCTTGCTGATCGGTGGAGTTCTCTTGCTTCCCTTTACCCCGACCACTGGCTTCCTTGAACTTGGTTTTGTAGCCCTGTTCTTGATGCTGCTCATCGGCGTGATGCGCGCCTTGGCTTGGCTGAGCTACAACTTTGCCGTGCAATATATTGGCCCTGCCCAATCCTCCCTCATCTTTATCTCTTTTGCCTTCATTGCCGTACTTATGCAATTAGGGGTGTCTACGGTCATGCCTGCCTTGGGACTGCAACCCCCCGAGAACATTACCCTAGCCTTGCTCGGTGGAGGGATTGTGGCTTTTGGGATTGTGCTGTTGCAAACGGAGAAAGAAGCGGAGCCGGTTTGAGTTAAGTTTTAGGTAACGGTTCTTTTAACTGATAGCCAACTTCTGCGAGATCTCGATCAGCGCCTCCGCAACCTCCTGGGGGCGACGCCCTAGGCCACAAGAGCAGGCGATATCGACTGAATGGCCGCGCAAATCTTCAATGGCTTTGAGGATTTGCCGGTGTTCTGCCTCAGTTCGTTTATCGTGAACGAACCCGGCGATAAACTTCACTCCATCTGGCATATTCACATCTTTCAGAGGGCTATAGTAGCTTGAGTCCAAGGGCGGAGGATCAGCAGCTTCAGCCAAAGGGAAATGAATATAATCCAATCTATGCGTTTTTGGCCATTTTTCGATCAAGGCATTAGTAAAATGAACCAATTTGTCTAAGGTATCGGCCCGAACCAGTGCCTCGTTGTTCAAATCACCAAAGCAGAGATGGATGCCAATAGGCGCATTGGGATTAATTTGGTTGACCAAATCGATGATTGACCGCAGGGCTAGATTAACCATAAATTTGGGCAATTTGTAGGCCATTGCCACCTCACCAGGCACCTCAAGCTGAAAGACAACATCGCCTGGGGTAGCGATTTTTATAATTTCATTGGCTTCATATGCCATTCGTTTGTTAAATGCTCCAGCGTAGCGTAGGGCTGTGATCGGATTCATCATCCCAAAGGTCATACCCAACCCCGTGGGCAGGCCAACTTGGAATTTGAGATCAGGTTGACCATGCTCCTCACGAAGCTTTTTGAATATGGGGTAACTTTGCTGAAAGTATTCTAACCATCGAAAGTTGAGATACTTGTGCATCTCACTGGCCGAGCGTTTAGGCTTTACCTTTGGGCCAGTTTCGTATCCGGTGGGAAAGCCATTACTGCCGCGTTCGCCAGCCGTGACTACATCCCAATTATCACTATCTTGCTCGCATAAATCGATGATGGCTTGCACCCAGGCCGCCCGATTACCTAATGGATATTTCTCTGACTTTTCGCCAATTTCACCGTCAGGTAATGCCAGCAAATTGCCACCCACAACCTCAAGGGCATGCTGCATCGCAATTTCCTCGTTTTCAAAGGGGAGACTGCCAACCAATAAAACATCTCGTGCTTCAGCCATATGTTATCTATCCTCCTCTTGAGAAGACATTCAATTTTACAAAGTATCAGAGTTGCCAATGATCGTACAACAGAGTGGGAATTGGGGCAAAAAATTTAAGGATGTAAATGGCGCTTTTGAACGAAGGAAGGGGACTCGATCCCCTTCCTTACAAATAAAGTCACTTAGCTCTCGATTAGGGCCACTTCAACGAGATTATCAGAGAAGGTTGGGGCACGGCCAAGGTCGGCATATCTGCCAGAATTGACGGCATTGACCGTAGAGCCGCCTTGGCTGAATTTGCGCCAGTAACCCATCGGCGCTAAAACGACACCCGGCATCATAGTATCCGTGATCTTGACTTCGGCCTCAAACGAACCTCGATCATTAAATACTTTGACCATTTGTCCCTCAGCCAGACCCCGACTGCCCGCATCTTGACTGTGGATCATAATATGCTGCTCGCCCGCGTGATTGCGCTGTTTGGCTTGATTGCCATAACTGGAATTCATAAAGGCGTGGCTTTTGGGGGAGAGGATGTTGAGCGGATATTTGGCGGCCAATTCTGGATTGGTTGCAGCTGATTCGTTCCGTGGAACGTAGTGCGGCAGGGGGTCGATGGGGGTGCCATCATTTTGGAACTCCTCCGAGCCTTGCCGGAAGATGCCACCCACAAAATTGCCAAGCTGTTCGGCCAGCGATGATTTAAGCTCGCATTTGCCGCTTGGGGTGGGGAAGTTCCCCTCTGCGTGAGGGGCATAGTTATCAGCCCCACCCATATTGAGCTTGGCGTACCCTTGCTCCTGAAGTAACTCCAGCGTGATCCCTTCCAAGACAGGGTTGTCCCAATCGAGACATTGCTGCACCATCTCTTCATCACTGCGCTGCCAGAAGGGATCATCAAAGCCCATTGTTTTGGCCAGCCGTCTGAACAGCTCTGTATTTGAAACAGCTTCACCCTCAGGCTCAATCGCGGGAGGATTCAGATGTAGATAGAAGTGGCCCCAGGAGTACATCAAATCAAGTTGCTCCAACTGGGTTGTGGCTGGCAACACGATATCAGCGTACATTGCGGTGTCGGTCAAGAATTGCTCATGAACTACCGTAAAGAGATCTTCGCGTGACAAACCCGCCACGATTTTGTCCTGCTCAGGGGCCACAACCACCGGATTAGAGTTGTAGACCAAAAGAGATTGAATGGGTGGATCAAGTTCCATCTCGCCTGTTAAAGCGGGGCCAAGTCGCCATTGGTTTAAGATGCGAGTGCCTGGGGTAATAAAATCCGGGCGCAGAATAACACCCCAGTTAAGGGGAAAGGCCCATACTGTAAGCTGCAAAATGCCACCCCCAACCTGACGCCAGGCCCCGACGAGAGCGGGCAAGCTGCATAAGGCTCGCACAGTCTGCCCACCACCAGAGTGACGCTCGACAGCGACGCCTAGGCGAATGACGGCCGGTTGGCTCGTGGCATACTCTCGGGCTAACGTTTGAATATCTTCGACCGAGACGCCCGTGATTTCTGATACTTTCTCCGGTGGATACTCCGCCGCTCGTTCTTTTAATTCATCATAACCGACCGTGTATTTTTCGACATAATCGTGATCAACCAAATCTTCGGCAATAATCACATTCATCATCCCCAGAGCCAAGGCCGCATCTGTGCCAGGGCGTACGGGAATGTGCCAGTCTGCCTTCTCCGCCGTCCGCGTTCTGACAGGATCAATGACAACCACCTTGGCTCCCCGTTTCTGGGCCTCGGCAATGAAGGGCCAGTGATGGAGATTGGTGCTAATGGTGTTGCAAGCCCAGAGGATGATATATTTGGAGTGCACAAAACTTTCTGGATCAATGCCTGCAGTAGGGCCGATAGTCATGATGTGCCCAGTGGCTGAGCCTGAGTCGCAGAATGTCCGCTCTGTAATCGTGGCCCCGAGCTTGTTAAAGAAAGGATCACCCGTCCACATGCCGTTGAGGATACCCTCTTGACCTAGATAATTGTAGGAAGTGATAGCGGTGGGGCCTTGTGCCTCAATGGTTTCAGTCCAACGAGCCTTGATGGTGTTCAAGGCCTCATCCCAGCTAATGCGCTCAAATTCACCGCTCCCTTTAGGACCAGAGCGTTTGAGCGGATACAGCACCCGATCTTGGCTGTAAACCCGCTCTTGATAGTCATTCACCTTGACGCACAGACCACCCTGAGTGAAGGGGTGCTCAGGATTTCCGGCAACTTTTGTGGCTCGGCCATCCTCGATGGTGATGACCATCGAGCAGGTATCCGGGCAATCGTGGGGGCAGGCACAAAGAACAGTTTTGGTTCCATTAGCAGACATCAGTGACTCCTTTTTTATGCTATTGGGTGAAAAATTTTCGCGAGACAATTACGAAGATTATCTCGATTGGTTATGATCACTGAGGTGGTGGTAGCTGCGAGGCTAGTCATTGGGTGATAAGCGATTTGGTTATTATTGCAAATCTGTGACGGTCGTTCTTTGGCTATACTATAACATTCGCTGGAGATGTCAAATTTTTTAAGATTGAGTCTGATTCTCCCCCCCAATCAGGTTTGCCGAAATAGATGACAAAGCGTATGCTCCTTTGCAATTAAAATCATCAAAACTAGGTGAACTCATATGAAAAAAGCCTTAATGGTCTGGGGGGGATGGGAAGGTCACGAACCCAAAGCGTGCATCGATATTTTTGCCCCCCTGCTCGAAGCCGCTGATTTTGCGGTTGAGATTTCAGATACATTGGATGTCTATTTGGACCAAGCCAAGCTTCAAGCCCTCGATTTAATTGTGCCTGTCTGGACGATGGGCACGATCACCAAAGCACAGGAAACGGGCTTGCTTGAGGCCGTGAAAGGTGGCGTGAACATCGCGGGCTGGCACGGTGGGATGGGTGACTCGTTTCGCAACAATCCTGACTATCAATGGATGGTTGGTGGGCAGTGGGTGGCCCATCCTGGTGACATCATCGACTACACCGTCAATATCACCAATCACACCGACCCCATCACGCAAGGAATTTCCGATTTCCAGATGCATTCCGAGCAATATTACATGCACGTCGATCCCTCCAATGAGGTGCTGGCGACAACCACCTTTCAAACCGGTGTCGCTCCCTGGGTCAATGGCACAGTGATGCCCGTCGTTTGGAAGCGCCGTTGGGGGCAAGGTCGTGTCTTTTATAGTTCGCTTGGTCATGTTGCCAAAGATTTCGATGTGCCTGAAGTACGCGAAATCCAATGGCGGGGGATGCTCTGGGCGGCTGGGGTGCTGTAGGGCAGTAAATTGGTAATAGTAACTGGTAATTCAAAACTGATAAAAACAAGAAAGAGACAATTTATGAAATATGGACACATCACTGGATTAGATAAGCCCATCTCACGGTTGGTACAAGGCACGGTCACGGCCTCTCCTGACCAAGCTGATGAGTGGTTTGAGTTGTTAGATGGTATTTATGAATTGGGTTGTAATACCTTCGATACGGCCCACGAGTATGGTACGGGCGATTGTGAACGTACCGTGGGGCGTTGGGTGCGAGAGCGAGGGTTGCGAGGTGAGGTGGTCATCATTGGCAAAGGAGCGCATCACAATGCAGACCGCAAGCGCGTGACCCCTTTTGACATCACCGCCGACATCTATGACTCGCTGGCTCGGTTTCAATTCGATAACATCGACCTCTACCTGCTCCATCGCGATGACCCTACGGTGCCGGTTGAGCCAATCATCGATGTGCTCAATGAGCATCAGCAGGCAGGCCGAATAAAAGTGTTTGGTGGCTCAAATTGGTCCAAGGAACGTATTCAAGCTGCCAATACCTACGCTGAAGCCAATGGCCTCTCCGGCTTCATCGCCAGTAGTCCCCAACTCAGTCTCGCTGAACAGCGCGTCCCCCCCTGGCCTGACTGCATCAGCATCAGTGGCCCAGCCAATGCCGAGGTCCGGGCTTGGTATCAAGAAACCCAAATGCCGCTTTTCACTTGGTCTAGCTTAGCCGGTGGCTTCTTCTCCGGTCGCTTCACCCGTGACAACCTGGATCAATTTGAGGACTATTTTGACAAGCTCTGTGTCGAATCCTATTGTATCGAGGCCAACTTCCAGCGTCTCGACCGCGCCAATCAATTGGCCGAGGAAAAGGGCTTGACCCTGCCCCAAATTGCGCTGGCCTATGTTCATAACCAGCCACTCAATGTGTTTACGCTGGTCGGCTGCAAAACCTCCGCCGAGTTTGCGGCGAATGTCGCGGCGGCAGAGCTTGAGTTATCGGCGGAGGAGTTGGCTTGGTTGGCGGAGGAAAGTAGTTGACTTAAATTCCCAATCCTTTGATTTTTATGGTAATCTACGCAGGAACCTCATTAAGGAGAAAATTGATGAAACATCCCCAAAAAATTGAAACTGTTCATGTGGAAACGCTGGATGGCGAGTTGTGTATTTACGACTGGCAGCGGATGGAGGTCCATAACCTCAACCCCACCGCCGCCAAAGTATGGGAGTTATCTGATGGGCAAACCACCCCTGAACAAATGGCCGAGCAGATCGAAGCCGAGTTGGGCACCCCCCACGCTGAGGAACTGGTCTGGATGAGCCTGAACCGGCTGGAAAAGGCCAAACTGCTGGAAGGTGAGGTGGTTAAACCTGCCGCCCGCCAGGTGATGACCCGCCGCCAGATGCTGAAAGGCTTGGGGGTAGCTGCCGCCTTGCTGCCGGTGATCAGCTCCATTGTGGCCCCAGGGCCGCTTGCGGCTCAATCCTCTCCGGTTGTATTAACTCATACTTGGCGTTTGGAAAGTGAGGGGGCTGGGGCCTGTGGCATGGGATTTTTCGATATGGACACGGCCACCGAAGCAAGTATTGCCGCCGACAAAGCTGCATTGGGCAGCACTACTGGGGCATTTTTGCGGTCAAACACCTGTGCTGAATGTTACAACGCACTTGTGACAGGCGGTTTTTTGGGGGCAGGTGATTATTGGCGGTGGGGGGCTACTGATATACAAGTCGGGGGCGCACCGTCTGGAGTTACTATGAATTGCCTATCTATTCAACTATAAAACATGTAAACCATTGTTGAGTTTAATATGGGACGCAACCTACGAACCAATCGACCTAGAATTTAGCCTTGTTCCAGTAACAGTGGACCATTTTGTACCTTGGAACTCACTCATACCTGGACGCTCTGTGTCCTCACTTGGCAGGATGATCCAATGGAACGCAGGGCGTTTTGCGAATGTATAGTATTCGGACAGCAGGCATTCCGAGGTAAGAACGTCGGAACGAGTTTGATCATCATGAAGAGCAGGAGTTATTAAAGATGCCCTCGACCCCATTACCCTCCCTCCCCCACACCACTACCTGACAAGAAAAAATAGACCGTCTAGGCTGGACGGCTGGAGAAAGTTTTGTAGCGTATGGCATCCGTTTTGGGGTGCGTAGTAATACCCCGGTCCTGCTGGAGCAAGCTGTAAACCACCTGCCCGTGGGCTGGCAAGCTACGCCCGCAGGGGAGGTCGATATTTTATATTCGCTGCGGCAGGCGGCCCCCAGCCAGCGCAAAGGACAGCGTAATTATCACCTGCTGTATTGTGGCTCGGCCTTGTTGTCGCGAACTTTGAAGCTCCCACCGCTGTTTGAGACCCTGGCCCAGCATACTGAACTCCTGACCGCTTTTCGGGCCTTAGACTGTCTCTTTGTTCACGCTGGGGTGGTCGGCTGGCAAGGGCGGGCGATGCTTATTCCGGGGCGCAGTATGACGGGCAAAACTACTTTGATTAAAGCTCTGGTCGAGGCAGGTGCCACCTATTACTCCGATGAATTTGCCGTCTTGGATAAAAACGGCTTGGTTCACCCCTATCCTCGCCCCCTTTCCATTCGAGGCAACAACGGCCATCCCCGCAAAGTTCCCGTCGAATCGCTCGGTGGGCAAATTGGCACCGAACCCTTACCCGTGGGGCTGGTCATCGTCACCGAATACCAACCAGAAGCCACGTGGCACCCCCGCAAATTGACTTCTGGTCAAGCCTTACTGGCCTTGATGGACAACACCGTCGCTGCCCGAGGCAATCCGGCCCACTCGATGCCGATTTTGAAACAGGTCGTTACTCCTGCTATTGCTCTCAAAAGCAAACGCGGTGAGGCTGAGGATATTGTACCTCGGCTGGTGGCTCGGCTAGAAAAATTCTCCTGAGTATTGGCGGTTTTTTGTTGCTAAGTACATATACATAAGTTTCTATAAGTAAGTGACAAAATACGGACGGCTCAACATCCAACTGTTTAAGTATTTCGCCTAGAATTAACCTATCAACCTGAGTTCGATTTAACAGAGAGAAGGGAGAAGAGCAAGCCCAGAGTGAGAAAAATTGAGAGAAGGCTTGATAGGCTGCCAAGAATAAGCAATCAAACCGGCCAAAAGATTAACCAAAAAATTGGTGGGACTGTGATGCCGGGTATGAGCAATCTGAGAAATATTCTTGAGTTGATCATTGATGGTTTCAATTAAAGAGCGTTTGCGGGCCAAGACCCGATCCATCAGGGGCATCACTCGGTTGCCCATATTCTTGCGAGCCGTGGTATGGGGGTGGTTGAGCCCCATATCTCGAACAACCATTTTTGATGGTAATCAATAAGTAATTCTTTTGATTACAAGATATCTACTGTTAAAGCGAACGAAGAGAGTATCTGCAAATAATATTCGACGATTCTATTTGGATTACCAGCAGGCCGAAGAACCATCTTTACACGGATATGACCGAACAAAGCGACAATGGACAATCTATGTGTCTCTAAATGACGGACAGTCGATGACAATTATTGAAAGAAGTATCGCCCATCTGTCCAATCAATCGGAGATCTATCAATCGGAGGTTGCGGCCCGACAATTAGCGCTTTGGCAGGATGTGGTCTCCAAGGCGAGTAGAATGATGGGGAAGACATTTCTGCAGACGAGTTCTGTGCCTGGGCCACCACATACATTCGTAGAAGAGATCGACCAGATAGTACAGCGTCGGCTGAGAGAAAATGGTGTAGGCTCCCGCTCGGTAAGGATATTGAGTAGTGATGATGGACAGTTACAAATCATCATGGATGGGAAGTTGTATCCTAATCTTGCAGCACTTAATAAAGGTAATATTCGCAATATAATTACTCAGGCTATTGAAAAGTGGCAAAATAGCAATTGAGTTGAAGGCAGTTATCTAACAACTCAATCGAATTGACAATCAAAGCTTGGCAGCTACTATGATGCCAGGAAAGTCCACACTGCCGCACACCCAATGCCACATAACATTGCTAGCATAGAACTCTTTGAGACTTTCATAATAACCGCAGTCAACATAATGGCAACTAAAGTTCTAGGCCCGCCATTAACAACTTGGCTAACGACAATTGCTACAATAACCGAGCCAGACATCGCCTCAAGAAAAGTTTCAATCCTTGGGGTGATGCCAAGAATCGACATAAATTCAGCCCCACTCACCCTTATCATTAAAATTATTGAGGCCATCAGGATAATGGCCATATAAGCCTGCATATTATTGCTCATATGTTGTAACTCCGATTAGGCCCCCTACTAATGCCGCTAATAAGATATTCCAACCCAGCGGGATATAGTACCAGCCTATAAACGCGACAAGCACAACTCCCAAATAAGGGAGTATCGACTGACGCTTTGGCGCATTTCCTAATAAGAGCGATGTGAAATAGGCAGCCATGACGACATCGATGCCAAATCGATCCAATGAACCCAGGCTGCTACCTGTCACAACCCCCAAGAATGTACCAATCACCCACGTACCCCAAAGAACAAGACCGCCACCCACCAGGATACCCGCATCACGCCGGCCTTGTTGGAACGCACGATTGCTGAATGCAAAATTAGGATCGCTTAAAAGCGATAGTGAAAATAAACGATGAGAAAATGGTAGGTGACGTAGCCAAGGGGATAGGGCAGCGCCTAACAAGATGTGTCTTGAACTGACGGCAAAAATAGTCAAGGCCAAAGCTACAAATGACAAAGGTTCTTTCCATAACTCTAATACCGCAAATTGGGCTGCACCGGAAAACACCAAGATGCTCATGATGATGGCTTGGGCTGAAGATAGTCCCTGTTCAATAGCCGCAACACCAAATGCTAAACCGAAGGGAATAACAAAAATACCAATTGGGATCATCTGCCTAAGCCCAAACAGAATACCATCAATTGAAAAAGCCACCGTTTGCTTGGTTTTGCAATTTATTTTTTGGCTCATTTATTCTAACCCTTACAAGGGTTAGAATATCATGATAACAGTTGACTGTCAACCATAACAACGGTTATAATATTAAGCATGGGGATACAAAACAAACAATTAAAAATAACTGGCGGACGACTTTGCCTTGATTTTCTAAACACGGCGAACTGGGATAGGGATGGGAAAATCGTTGAGGATAAGCTGAGCAGCGAGGCTGATCTGAAAATGTGGTGTAGTTTGGTCGGCGTTGATCAGGTCCATCTGCGATTTGATGATGAAGGAATAGCTAAAATTCAATCATTAAGAGGCGAACTCCGTCACCTGTTTGCATCTGTAATTCAAAAGGGTAATCTTGATTATGCCAACCTTAAAGTACTGAATGATATCGCAAATGATCTCCCGGTTTCAACCCTAGATATCCAGAAACAATCGGTGGTTTTCGATGTAGAGGTCTCGCTAAGGCAAATATTGCTCTTTTCAGCAATTTCTGTTTTAACATATCCAGCCGAAATCAGTAGGGTCAAGATGTGTGGTGGTGATAACTGTGGCTGGTTTTTTGTGGATGAGAGCAAAAACGGACGGAGGCGATGGTGTTCGATGGAACTATGTGGCAACAGACAAAAAGCCCGTCGGCACTACAAACGTAAGCAGGCTGCAGATCATATAAGGTAAAGTGGTTGGTAGGATAGATTAAAAGCGAGACGTCCTACAGGAGGAATGCATGTCTAAACAATTTATCATTGTGACCGTCAAGGAGAATGTCAGCCTCTCTGTCTTTAATCCAGAAACCGGCGAGAAAGTACACGAAATTACCGTGGGCGTACCCGAGGTGGGCCAACCGCACGAGATCACCTTATCAAACGATAAATCAAAGGCCTTTATCTCGCTTTATGGGGGTAAGGACTACGGCTCCAACACCCCGTGGAACCAGATTGCTGTGGTGGATTTGAAGAGGTGGACGCTTTTAGGCCATATTGATCTTGGTCTTTACAAGGGGCCGCACGGTATTACAACGGACTCTGATGATAAGATTTGGGTTACCGTGGAGCATAGTCATTCTTGTCTCGTGATTGACTCTGACAGTTGGGAGATTGAACGCACGATCTGGTACAAAGCGCCTGGCCATTTTATTGCTCAATCGCCACCTAACTCGCCCATGGGCGAGAAAATGTATTTTTCGCACAAGGAATACCCGCTCGTGACCGAGGTGGATGTGGCTACAAAACAGATTACGGGTCAAATCTCGCTACCCGTGGGCGCACAGGGCTTGGCCTGCGCACCAGACGGTATGCATCTGTTCGTGTGTGATTTCCACCGTCCGCTTTTACATATTGTGGATTTAAAGAAGCAGGCGCGTACGCATACAGTCCCCTTAACGGCGGTCCCCGGCTGGCCGTTTCCTGCAAAGGACGGAAAATACATCGTTGTGAATACGTATGATGAGGCCAACGATCAAGGATACTGTGAAATTTTGGATGGCAAAGATTTATTGCAGAAAAAGGTGGTAGAACTTCCTGCGGAACCCTTCCACCTGCTCTATACAGCTGACAACACCCACGCCTATGTAGCCTTGGCAGATGGTCACATCATCAAAATCAACCTCGCCAAGGCTGAAATTACCGATGACGGCTTTTACGCTGGCGGTACAATGCCGGAAGCCTTGTTGTTTGTGGAAAAAGGATGACAAGAAAACTAAATGTCAGAACATAAGCAGATGATAGCCAAGGCGATGCAGGCTTATCAAACTGGATACTTGCAAGAAGCAGCCCAGTGGATGGAGCAGGCCTTAGTGCTTGATGCCAGTCAGGCGCACAGCCACTATATCCTGGGTGAGATACAGCGGCGGCAAGGACAAGTTGAGGCGGCCCTTACAACCTATCGTCGTGCCCTTGAATTGGCCCCTAACCACGCTGAAGCACACTACAGTCTGGCCTTACTTTTACGGCAGCAGGGCGATTTGGCTGGGGCCAGCCGCCACTTCGAGGCAACACTGAGCTACAAACCTGAGCATCAGCCAGCATATCTACAATTGGGCAATTTATTGCTGGAACGTTGGGACCTGGAGGGGGCAATTGCTGTTTATCGACGGCTTCTGACTCTGGCCCCGGACCACGCGGAAGCCCACCATAACCTGGGTCTGGCCTTGGTCCGACTAAATCATTACGCCGAAGCCGTCCCCCATCTAGAACAGGCCCTTGCCCTGCGACCGGGATGGCTCCCAGCCCATCATATTTTGGGGCTGGCTCAGGAAGCGTTGGGGCAAGTTAAGGCGGCTCAACGCGCTTTTGCGCCTATCCTAACCCATAACCCAAATAACTTTGCCCTGCGACTACACGTCGAGACCCTTGGCTCACCCATTGCGGCCAGCCAGATGGCTATCGACGCCTACATTGAGGGGTTGCATCAGCAGTTGGATCGCAAACTGGCTGAAGTGGCCAGCCAACCTGAGGTGGTACAGTCATTAACCGCCACCCAACTGTACGATGCTAACGCTGGGCCACCCTTTTTTCTTAGCTATTACGGTCGCCCCCTGGAGCCGATTTTAACCAAATGGGCCGCCCTCTTTCAACCACATTTCGCCTCGATCCAGCAGCAAGCCGTAGCCGACAGACCGCGTAATACTCGTCCACGTATCGGCTTTGTGGTCACACCGGGTCACGAAGGAACCTTTATGATTGATCGTCTGGGAGTGATCAATCGACTTAAGGGTACACAGTTCGAACTTTACATCTTTTGTGCTATTTCAAGTCAAGCCCGGATTGCGGCCCGCTTGACCAATTCAGCCGTCACGCTCCGGCCCTGTCAGCCGGAGTTGGAGCCGATGGCCACCACTATTCGGCAAGCGGGTTGTGATATTCTCTGCTACTGGGAATGTGGCAGCGATACCCTCAACTACTTTTTGCCCTTCTATCGGCTGGCCCCAGTGCAGTGTTTGGATTGGGGCACGCCTTACACAAGTGGTCTACCCGTGATGGATTATTACATTTCCTCAGCGCAGTTGGAGCCGGAAAATGGTGAGGCTCACTATAGCGAGCAGTTGGTGCGACTCAATGGTCTTCATACCTACTTCGAGCGACCTGACGTGCCCAACCAACTTCTAGGCCGCGAGCATTTTGGCTTCACAGCCCGTGACCACATCTATCTCTGCGCCCAAAATCCTTTAAAGTTCCACCCTGATTTTGATGCCATTATCGGCGACATTCTACGACAGGATCAACAGGGGGTGGTGGTGGTGCTTCGCAAAAAGGCCCATCACGTTGCTTTGGTGCAGCAGCGCTTAGCCGAAACCTTGCCAGATGTGTTGAATCGCATTCGTTGGATCGCTGCCCCTTCACAACGGGACTATTTCAGCTTGCTGGCCCTGGCCGATGTTTGCCTCGATACACCCCATTATAGCGGGATGAATATCTCTTATGATACCTTTGCTGTGGACACACCGATTGTGACTTGGCCGGGGGAGTTTATGCGAGGCCGCTATACCGTCGCGCTTTACGAGAAAATGGAGATCCTGGATTGTGTCGCCCCTGATCTGGCTCAAGTTGGTGACGTTGCCTGTCGGGTTGGCATGGATCGAGCCTATCGCCACGAGATCAGCCGTCAAATCAAGCAACGCAGCCAACTTCTCTTTGAAAATCAAGCCATTGTAACCGAGTTTAGCCGCTTTTTTGAGCAAATCGCACCAAAGTAAATCCAGGTGAACCTATTTGAAAATCATGGGAAAATAGAGGACCGGATTGACCGTGATCGTCACGGTGACAATGTTTGAGTCCGCACTACCATCGTTAGCCTTGTAGGTAAAGGTATCAGTACCGTTGAAGCCTGAGGAGGGCGTATAGGTAAAAGAGCCATCACTATTAAGGGTTAACATACCATTATTGGGCCCGCTGACCAGGATGGCTGTCAGCATACTGCTGTCAGCGTCGGTGTCGTTGCCCAGCACGCCCGATGCCGCTACGGTCAGCGGCATGCCCTGGCTGGTCGTGTAGGTATCGGTGGCGGCAACCGGGGCTTGGTTGGAAATCAACTCAAAGGCCCCAATATCGAAATTAGCCCCTTGTGGTCGGGCTATCCCTCGCTGATCGGTGGCTGGACCCGTCGACGTGGCGTCGATGGCTGGGCTGCCTGCGACCAAGGCGTGAGTGTGGGTAGAACCACCATTATCCGCCAAAGTAGTGGTCAGGATACTGGTGAGAGCCGTCGGCGTATGGCTGGCTGTTGAGGTGTTGTCGCTGGTAGCCACAATATCATTGGCTCCAGGCGTGAAGCCGTAGAAGGCCTCCACCTCAGTTTGACCGCTGTGCCCAAAAAGATTGTTAGCATTAACGTTGAAGGTTCCAGAATTGGCACTTATTTCATTGCCTGAAGCGGTCGCGGTATTGCCTGCTATTAGGCTGTTGGAGAGAGTTACTGTCCCACCGGAGGTAAAGATGCCACCACCCTCGCTAGCACTATTATCAGTGATGGTGCTGTTGGTCACAGTGACTGTGGAGGCAACGATTCCACCGCCCAACGTAGCTGTATTGCTGCTGATGGTTGTGTTACTTATGGTAAATGACCCAGAAGCATCGATCCCCCCACCGGCAGAGGCCGTATTGCCAGTGATGGTACTGTTGCGGACAGCGACCGTACTGGTGGAAGTACTGGCTATCCCCCCGCCAAAACCACTATCATTGCCATTTTGAATGGTCACAGCGGATAGATCGAGTTGGGCATCTGACAGCACGTCGATCACACCGTCAATGCCGCCCCCATCCAGGATGCTCCCACCATCGTCTCCGGTGATGGAAACCTTGCCATTGTTGAGGATGTCCAGGTCATCCTCGGCATTGGTATCCTCACTGCCGCCATTAGGGTTGAGGGCCAGGGTGATGGTCCCGGCAGGTAGGGTGATCTCGTCGTCGCCCGCTGTGTTGTTCGCGGCGCAGATGGCCTCCCGCAGACTGATCTGGTCGTCACCGCCCAGGCTGTCCAAATTGGCGACGGTGATGGTGCTACAGTCTGCGTCCAGGATGTCCGCCGTAGTGGTTACAGTAATCCCAGCGGCTTGGATGACTGATGCTTGGTTAAAGGCCAATACCAAGGCCACCCCAGCCAGCGAGCTGCCTAACTTGCGCTGTAGGCGGCGGCGAGTCGGGCGGGGTAGCTTGCGCAGGGATTGATAGAGTTTGACAAAGCGTTCCCATAGCCGCTGGATCTGCCGTAAAAGCCAAGGGGTCAGTCGGAATGTCTTGATGGCTTGGTCCACCAGCTCTTGCCAGAAGGCCTGAACCTCTTCCGGTAGTTGGTCTATCGTGAAGTTTTGATGGTTAATGGGTTTATGACTCATTTTAAATTTTTTCCTATTCGTTGTCTTGGTCAGTCGCTGGAAACTGATCCAAGCTGTTGATAAATTGATTTCTTATAGTTTAGTGTGTTACGCTTACAAGGCCAAACACTATATTCCACTTCTCAAAAATATTTGTAAATCGTATCAAAATTGAAGCGATTTGTCTGTCATGGAATTAGGGCAGTTTTGTCCTGGAATTAGGACAGTTCGAAATTGATGGTAAACAAGCGGTGAAGCATATCTTCCTTGATAAGTCAGACACGGATTTACAAGAGCTTGTGTCTGACTTTTTTGTTTTGCGTTTGCCTGTTATTCTCGCTAAACTGAGTGCGATATCTAAATATAAATTTTTGGAGGAAAAGATGGCAATACGATCAAAGCAACCTATTGGAAAACAGGTTCGAGTAGTGGAGACCAAATGTGAGTCGGGCGTTCTCATCGAAGGGCACTCGGTGAATGACAACCAGACGATTATGATTGATGAGCCTGTTGAGCGGGGCGGAACTGGAACGGCAGCCTCGCCCTTAATGCATTTGACGGCGTCGCTCGGGGCCTGTCAGACGGTGCAGATTGTCAAGGTCGCCCAAGCGATGCGTTTTAAGCACGGGGCCATCAATATCAAAACCTCAACGACCACGGATCGCGTCGCGGCTGTTGAAGGTGATGAGAAGGTGATGCGTTTCATCGGGGCAGAACTGATTATCGATATTGAGACCAATGAATCAGAAAAGAAAATCGAGCGGCTGAAACTTTTGTCAGAAGATCGCTGTCCGGTTGGCCAGCTGTTTACCGATGCAGGCTATCCACCGACCATTATCTGGAATATTCTGCCGCTTGAGGAGTAGGTGTTTGCTGTGTTAGAGAGTTTGCAAATCGCACCTGATATTTCATAAAACTTTCTGCCCAATACTTAAAGATACCTCTAAAGGTATGACAGGACGAAAAAAGTCATATATGGGTTCTACATTTCTTGACCATTCGTCCAGAGATGCGAGCCGGTGTGCCTGATGAAGCAACACCGACCATTATTCTGACCAATCATAAAGGCGAACAACATTCCGTTTGGAAGTGGGCTGGGGTAAAGGATGCTCGATTTGATGCGATTTACACGAGGTTGTTAGCTATTGCCAGTATGCATTAGGAGACTGGCCCTTTCTCCAAAACGTAAATCATCCGACGGACCGGATAGGCTGGAATTTTGTAACGTGGAATAGGGATTTTTTGAACAGGACGGACGCCTAATGCCTGAAAGCGATGTGCCCACTCTGTATCTGAGCGATAGGTGTTATGGCCTTCCTCCCAACCTGATAAGAAATTATGTGTTCCCGTTAGAAATCTATCAAACCAACTCTCCTCTAAATCCTCACCCACAATCAAGCGATGTTTTGTAACTCGGCGCAACTCCTGCAAGATTTCGTCTTGATGCTGGATGTGATGCAACACGAACATACAGATGACGGTATCAAAGGTGTCATCGGCAAAGGGAAGAGTCCAGCCGTCATACAGCGTCGGAATAACCTTCCCGTGGCGACTCTCGGCGACAACATCGACGGGGATGATGGTGTGGCCCTGTTGCTGCAAATAATAGGTGAATGCACCCGACCCCGCCCCAAAATCCAGACAGAGGCCAGTGTAGTAAGGTTTGATACGATGATGTTTTTCGGGTAGCAATAAATCAGGTTTGATGCCAAGAACGCTGTCCCGTTGAAATAGCTCCCAAATGGGGCGTGTCATCCACGACCAAATGCGTCTAAACCCATTCATTCTCGATGTTGTGCTGCCAGGGCTGTCTCACTGATAAAGATCTCCCCCAACGGCACCTCAACCAATCCATTTTCGGTCAAGGGCGCCAGGGTCTCTGGGTGATAGACAACCAAGCGGACTTGATATGGGCCGGGTGGGGTGTCAGCCGGAAGGGGTAAGAGGTAGTATTCGTTGACCTCTTCACGTGGCCATAAGCTGGTCGGCTGATGCCAGTTATGTCGTAGGGTGCGGTCGACTTGACTCACACTCTGCCCTTCGGCGGTGAACAGCCGGACTGAGGCGCGATAGTCAGCCTCAATCGGCGCAATCGGCGCAACGGTGACAGCGACGGCCACTTCTTGATTTGGGGTGATTTCGGAGGGCACTTCGGCCTGCCGAATTTGAATCAGGCCATCAAGGGTAATGTCAATTGGGGCTTCGATGGTGGGTAAGATAAATGGCTGGTCTTGTTCTGGCAGTGTATAACTTTCGATGTTGTACATTGGGAATTCGGTAATTGCCTCTAATTGGGCACCATTGGTATGTAAAGCAAACGTGAAGGCCTCACGCTCATCGGCGTCGCTATGCTTGGTGAATTTTGTCCAACGGACAACCTTCAGGCTCGTTTGTTCATCGATGACCCTGTTCAGTTGTTGCGCCAACAGTGGTTCATCTACTGGGATATAGGCATACGGTGTTTCCCCCTGATATAGAAAATCGAGAGTGTAGTGTCGGGCTTCGTGGGCCGCCCGCTGATCCATAGGAATCAAATAGATCGTATTCGGATCATCGTCTGCCGCGATTTGTTGGGCTAACTCTTCGGCGAAGACATCGAAAGGATCGTAATGATCAATCTCGTTAGCCCAAACCACAAAATAGTCGTGATAGGTTTGCCAGCCCACAAAACCAAAAACTGCGATCAAACAGGTCCAGCCTAGTGGTAAGGCCAGCTTGGCAGACTTGAGGACGGTTGTGACAGCCTGGATGAGCCAGACAAGCCCAAGGGCGATGAAGGTATAGGTGAAAGGGGTCGTGCCGATGAGCCGAAGATGGTGGGGCGCACCTTCTGGGGCGAGGATGGCGGGCAGGAGCATGACGCCCCAACCGCATAACAGAAATAGTGGTACGATTTGGTCGAGCCACCAAGAGTCTGAAGGTGCACTTTCGGATGCGTTGTTTTTATCAGTTATTGCCTTACGCTGGAAAAGCTGGGCTGTTTTGATGAGGCTGACGACGAGACCGAGGCCGAAGAAAAAGGCAAGTAGTGGTGATAAAAGTGGGCGCCCCGGAATATTTGCGAGCGGATTAGGATCACCTGTTAGACTAAAAAATGTTCCGATTGTGGTTGAGATTGTGTGCCATAAAACGGCCCAAAATTCGTTTCCACCTGCCGTAGTGCTGAATATGGAGACTGATTGACCACGATCAAAAAAGAGATTGGGGTTGAGGGCAAAATACAACAGCAAGGGGCCAGCCACCACTGCTGCAGCGCCAACCAATCCCAGCCACTTTTGCCAATGTTGCAGTAGGAGCGGCCTTTGTCGCTGCCAGAGTGCAAACACCGCTTCCAACATTAAGAATAGGCCAAGTGCGACGGGGGTAAACCAACCGGCCAAGTAGGTGTAAATCATCGCCCCGATGACACCACCTGCCCATAGAAAGTCCCGCCATCGTTCTCGACGCAAGGCCTGCCAAAACAGGGCCAAGGCGAGTCCTTCGACAAAAGGCGTAGACAAGGCGCGAAAGGCGATGCGGCTGAAGGAAACGTGCCAAAATGCTGTGGCAAGGCCGAGGGCGGCGAAGGCGGGGAGGAGATGATAGATGTTGATTATCCGCCCACCCCCCCCAGCGGAGGAAATATCGCTCTGACCTCCCCCCTTTGGGGGGCCGGGGAAGCGTTTTGTCTCAAACAACCACACGGCAAAAAAATAGCAGGCCGCGACCGCTCCCACGCCCATCAAGGCGGTGTAAAGACGGAGTGCAAAACGAGTTGGCCCAAATATCCAAAAGAGGGGCTGTACGAGATAGGCCATCAATGGTTGTTTGCCGCCTCCAATCAGCCACCAAATCTGAAAGTTGCCCTGAGTCACATCCAACGCGGCGACCCCCTCGCCACCTTCATCAAAATTTAGGCCAGGGGGTAGGGTGTCTAGAAGAGGAAAGCGATAGGCACTAGCTACAATGATGATGAAAAGAAGTAGCAGCCAGGGCTGAAACCATTTTTGAATGGATTGCATGACGATATCTCAAAAAAATTTGCGTCTAGACATTGGGTACTGCTCTACGCGTCTACGGGCTAGAGTTTGTTATAGCCCTATTAACTTAAAGCCATAATCTCACCGCGCTGGAGCATTGTAATGGGATTTGAATGAGGGGCAAGTCTTTTTAACTTCAATCCGTGATTGATAGAAGGCGAAGAGTGTTTGTGTTTGGATACGTTGATCATCAATTTAACTTTAAGGGAACAGTCGATTACAATGAACGAGATTATGCCTTGATTGGATGGATGACAATGGCCCAAACCATAAAACCACCCACACCTCTGCCTTCTACATTTATAACACCAACAGTATTTCTGGCTGGCTCCATTGAGATGGGGGCGGCGGAAAATTGGCAGAAAACACTTGAAGATGCCTTGGCTGATGAGGCGATTATTTTGCTCAACCCTCGGCGGGATGAGTGGGATTCGAGTTGGGTGCAGGACATTGGGAATCCACAATTTCGAGAACAGGTGGAGTGGGAGTTACAAGCCCAAGAACAAGCCGATTTAATTGCAATGTATTTTGACCCCCAAACAAAAGCCCCCATTACTCTGCTAGAATTAGGCCTCTTTGCCCACAGCCAAAAGTTGATTGTTTGTTGTCCAGATGGCTACTGGCGTAAGGGGAATGTTGACATTGTTTGTCAGCGATACAGTATCCGCCAAGTTGATACGATCGATCAACTTATCAAGACAATCCTCTTCTTCAGGCAAAATCGTCCATAGGATCATAGTCCTAAATACCTTAATCCTAACGAAATTCAAACAAACTTAGGGTATACTATTTCCAGGTACCAACTCATTATTGAGTGTTTGGAGTGGAATTCATGACCGAAAAGTCCAATATTTTGTATATTGAAGATGAACAGTTGATGATTGACATGGTAGACCAAATCTTAAACATGTCAGGCTATAATTATCACATTTTCAGTACTACATCTGGTTCAGAGGGGTTGACTCTTATCCGAGAGAAGAAGCCCGATATCATTTTGCTTGATTTAACGATGCCTGAAACCAATGGTTGGGACATTTATCGTGCCCTTAAGCAAGATGACATTCTCGAGAATATTCCTGTTATCGTAATTAGTGCTACAGTTCCTGAAAATGGTCTGTACATTATTGAGGGTTTTCCGCCTGTTGAGGATTACATTACCAAGCCCTTTGATGTTAGTCGGCTGCTACGATCTATTCGAGAAGTCTCTATGCAACTTGAAAGTTAGATGAGATATTCATTGTAAATAAAAAAGACCCTCTGCTAATTTCAGAGGGTCTTTTTTATTTGTGATTAGATAATTTATTGACCAACCGATGGGGCAAACTGTTGCTCACTAATGTCGCGAACGACGACCGCATCGGTTAATGGGGCGAATTGTTGAGCCACTTCAATTTCGTTAACGATCACTGGTTGTGGGATTTCTGCCGCAACAACCTCTTGGGCTAAAACCAAACCAAGAACAATTGTTAGTAAGAGTATAAGAGTAAATATTGCGCCTATCATTGCTGATTTTAACTGTGCCATTTGTTCACAACCCCCTTTAGTATTTATTACAATCCTATTGTAACAAATTTCAAGGCAATTGTGACCCGCTAAGCCGCTACTTTATTGATAGCAAAAAGGGAACCTTGTTCTTGACTTATCTACGACATTTGACCTACGCGACTTACGCAACTCAAAATTTAAATAACGAATTTTGTTGCTTGTGAAATTTCAAACGAAATTCAAACACAACTTTGCTATACTATGGTCATTAAGAAATACAAGACTTTTTTAAGAATGCTCAAATTTATAGACAAGGAGGTCGCCATGAAGAACCAAAACTACATTCTCTATTTGAAAGACAACTGCCAAACCCTCGAAATCATCAAGAATCTATTGAAGTCCGCTGGATATAATATCAGAGGAATTTCATCTGACGACCAAGGCATTGCATTGATGCGTAAGCACAAACCTGATGTTGTCCTCTTGGATTTGACTGATCCAGAGGCAAAGGGCTGGAGTCTCTTTCGCCAAATTAAAAATGATGCCAGCTTGAGTGGCATTCCCATTATCGATGTCAGCACCCGCGTGCCCGAAGCTGGTCGTATGGTCATTGACCAGCAGAGAGCCCCATCCTTAGATATTGAACGATTGATCCGTTCGATTACAATTCTGGCCGCAAAAAGCAGAATTTCACCTGTCGCAGCTTAGACCTGCGAAATACTAGCTCTAGACCAACAAATATTTCTATCAAAATTTAATTGTCTTTGGCAATGGTGTAGAAAAATACTATCGGCAAGTCTTTTGGATTCGGCTTTAATAGTTGGACTTGGAGGCTGTTTTGACGGTTTGACATCTTAGATTGATTCAGTCTGTGACTAATGTGTTGCCTAAATTTTGGCTTCCTAAATTTCAAGACTGAATCAATCTTTTAAGTGGCTCTTTAAGTCTCTTCTGAGTCTGATGAGTCACTTTGTTGCATTCGACTCATCAGCAAACCGATAATGCCCCCAACTACCCCACCTAACAACGTGCCGACCAGGATGGATAGGCTTGAGCCATCAATATTCAAAGCACTGACCAAGCCCAAAATGGCCCCAATCGGCACAGATACACGTGTCATTTGCATTGTGACATCTCCTTTCTTATTCACGTAACATGAGCCAAGTCCCAATCATCAGGGTAATGACTCCCAAGATGCGGGTCCACTCTAGAGGGCGGCGATCAACGCCAAACCAACCAAAATGGTCGAAGATGGCGCCAATAATGAATAGGGTGGCGATAAAGACGGCGTTTGCTGCGCCAATCCCAAGCCGTGGCACGGTGTAGCTCAGTGAGCCGATGATTACTAACCCGAGCGGCCCAGCCAGAAAAACATACCACGGTAATGATCGCCAACCTGATAGATTCCCCCCGCCCATAAATACAGTAATCACCGCAATTAGTATGCCGCCACCAACATATGTAATAAACACACTCTCCAAATTACCAAGTCGTTGGCCCATAATCCCATTAAATGGGCCCTGTAAGCTCGCCGCGATCCCCCCAAACAATCCAACAATAATCACCAAAATCAAATTGAACATCTTGGTTCTACTCCCTCAGTGGTAGATGAGTATTTCGCTATACAAATAGGACAATAGAAACTTGAGGCGAAATACTTAAACAGTTGGGCGTTGCTGCGTAGTTGGCTTTGCTCAACTGCACTAGACGCACTATACACCTTGGGGCGCGAGCCGGAAAATACAGTTTGTATAACATTGCAATTTGTAGGGGTAGCTTTACGTTTCTAAGCGCTCTTGCAAATCTTGGGCGATGAGTTTAGCGGCGGCGTTTTGCCAGTTGTAGAGAGTGCGCTCGGGCACATAGGTACGGAACCAATCGAGGGCCTCGCGTTCGATCGAGTCGAGGTCACCATCGAAATATTCAGCGCGGCGGCTATAGGGTTTGAGGCCGGCCACGTAGGGGAAGTAGAGGGCGTTGTAGTAGCGCCACTCCTCGGTGGTGCCGAAGTCGCCTTTGTCGCGGGGCTTGAGGCGAAGAATGCTATCGGTCAGCAGGCTTTTGAGTTCAGCCGCCCGCTCCAATGTATCGTCATGGGCCTTACGTTGGGTAAGACGATTGTCGATCAGGGGTAAACGGGTCAAGGGGCTGGTAGCCAAGCGGGATAAGTCGCCCAGATGGCTCAAGGCTCGACGGGTAAGCTTGGCGAATTTGGTGGGATCAAGTAGCTCAGGGTCGAGCACTTCCTGGGTACGCGGCAAGGCATTGGCTACCGCTCGTAAATTTGCTCGCTCTTCGCGTAGACGTGGGAAGGCAGCAAAAGTTAGGCGATCAACCAAGGTTTGTAGCGGGTCGGCGAAAGTTTGGGTGATGATCGCCAGAGAAAGGGTACTCATTAGTAATACGAGCATCGGAAAGGTTAGCCCGGTGCTTAGCCAACTGGTTAGGAGGACTGGCAAGCCAAAAATCAGGGCCATGAATACAGCCGAGTCAAATGAGCGTAACAGGTCCGGCAAGAGTGTTTCCCCCTCCTCAAAGGCATCAAGCCAGGCAATGATGATGCCCAAGAATACAAGATCGACGCTGAGGCCCAACAGTAGCCAACTGCGTGGTAGCCAAGCTAGGGGAAAACTCAATAAGCCTGCCGACAGACCAAAAAAGATGGCCGCAACCAAGAGTAACCCCAATGACCGTTTTGTCGTTTCGGTAGATCGAAATACCTGAGCGGTCAATATGACGGTCAACAACATCGGCAGCAAAATGGCCCCAGCAAAAATCAAATAGGCTGGTCCGGCTTGTGGTGGTGTGCTAGAGAAGTCGAAGATGAGATCGGTTCCGGCGGTGACTAAATAAAACGGGGTAGCGAATAACCACAATCCATGGGGCCATAACCCATTGAGGCGCTGTTGCCAGGGCGAGTCTTGGGGGAGAAGATAAAGGGTCGTGACAAACCAGAAGAACGCTGGTAAAAATAATAAAGCCCAGTGCAATCGGGTCAGAGTCAGGGCAAGCTCAGGGTCTGTGGCCTCAGTCGCGAGCAACTCAGTTCCGATGGCCAACGCATAAGTGATGACCCCCAAGCCTGCATAACGCAAACGTGGGTTCGCGCTGTTTCGAGCGATGAGATATAACCCCAACCACAGGGCCAAAGCGAATAAAAGCAAGGCAAGCGTGATTAACCACATAGTGACATTTTACGAGAATTTCGAGGTAAGGCAAGGGGGGGATCATTGTTAATAATGAATTTTGGATGGTGAATTGTGAATGAAAAAGAGACATTTTATTTACAAAACTGAAGTCAGTTTGGGCAATTGGAATTTATTGAGAGTGCCATATAATCATAGGTATTACAAATTTAATTCTCGAGTGCCCTCAATAAAAAGGAGAATAACTGATGTCTCAATCGCTTGATTACAAAAACCCCACTGATTTTCAAGAAGCCAAAATGGCTTTGAAATTGGCTGTTGATGCCTTATGCCGTATCCACAATGCGGATGACGCAGCCGAGGCCAAGCAAATTGCGGCCGATGCTATCGAAAAGTTGTCGCCTTCGCGGATGATGGCTCCTTGTGCTGATCCTGGCGATACCGTGGCTGATTGGAATGAGAATGAGTGATGCCCTTGCCCTAAAAATTAATTATCAGGCCCAAACAGACGGCGTTCAATTAGAAGTCCCAAAGTGCACTTTGGGACTTCTAATTTTTTATTATTCGTTATCACCAATTTCCTCTTAGTGGCCCCTTTAATCGCGGTTATAGCTGATCATGTATTTTCAGCAATTTTCATGAAATTCAAAATTAGGGGTTGACTCTCCACTCGCTCTAGGGTTTATAGTAAGGGCGAAGTAGAAAATGACTGCTGAGGATAAAAAATGTTCAGAATAGGTGAATTTAGCAAAATTTCTCAAACCGCCATCACCCACTTACGATACTATGACCGAATTGGGTTATTTCAGCCAGAGCATACAGACCCATTCACAGGTTATCGCTACTATCGGGCCTCCCAATTGCCCGATCTCAATCGCATCTTGGCGATGAAAGAGCTTGGGTTGACCCTTGAGCAAATTCAACGGCTCGTGGCGGAGAACGTTTCAGCGGAGGAGCTACGCGGGATGCTGGCTTTGAAGAAAGCCCAAGCCGAACAGGAACTACACGCCACCATCGAGCGGATCCATCATATCGAAGCTCGTTTACGCCAGGTAGAGGAAGAAGGCGGTTTGTCAGAGGATGATGTGGTCATCAAGGAGATACCAGCCCAACCATTTTACAGTTTTCGGGATACGCTGCCTGATTTGAAACATGCCGTCCCACTCCTGATGGAGATGAGCAAGCTGCTCCCCAGTCGCATTCCGGAAAAGAAGCTGGGCCACTTTACCGCTGTCTTTCACGGAGATGCGTTTGCCACAGAAGATGTCGATATCCAAATGGGTTTTCTCCTCAATGATGCCGTCGATGAGACGCTTGAACTGAGCAGTGGTCACGCCCTGACCATGCGGGTTTTGCCTAGAATAGAAATGGCTGCCTGCGCTGTGCGGGTGGGGGGAATGGAAAATGGCTATGAGAGTTATGCCAAGCTTGGTCGTTGGGTGGAGGCCAATGATTATCGCTTGGTTGGTCCTGCACGCGAGGTCTTTATCGTCCCGCCACATCCTGACCGTGTAGAGGAAACTGTTTGTGAAATTCAGTTACCCGTGACACTGGAGTTGAATCCTTCACTACCTTTGCTTCAATAGATGAAGGTCAATGAGGCTTTTAGGTTTGTTGACACCCTCATTAATAAATACACCTAAATAAATTCAATTCAATGTAAATTTCAAAACGCCAATTTAGTTTGGAGGATATCTCTATGCCTAACACAGTTGATACTGGATTAGGTTAATTAAGAAAGGATAATAAAAATGGAAGTCACAAGACAAATTAGTATCGGTGCACCAGCCGACAAAGTGTGGAAAATTCTTGGTACAGATTTTGGGGAAATACAAGTATGGGCCAGCCGAATGCTGAGTTCAAAAGGAGATACTTCGTTAGGGTCGCAAGGTGGCCGCGTTGTTAATACGGTTGAATACGGCGAGGCAACCGAGACGTTGTACCTGTTTGATGACGCCCAGCGAGAGCTAGCCTACACGGTGCAAGGCCCAACGCTCCCCCCGATCATCAAAGATGTCACCACCGGCTGGAAGGTTGAGGCGGCTAGCGAGGGTGAGGCTGTCGTCCATCTCACCTTTGGAGCCACCGTGCTTGATCCATCAATGGAAGATATGGTTAAAGATCAATTGGGGCAGGGTCTTGATAAACTTCTCCCCGAATTGAAATATTTCGCAGAAAACGATCGGCCTCATCCCAACAAACAACAGTAAAGTCAAAGTAAAAGCTGAATTTATTTAGGACACGAAAATTAAATAGAATGGTCAAGGTTACTTGATCTCATCCCTAAGCCCTGACTTGGCAATGGCTGGGTTGGGCCAAAATTTTGTTATGAAAATTATCTGAAGGAGAATGTTAAAGTGAGAATTGCAGCAAGAGTACTGGCAGGTATCATCGCCTTATTATTTCTAGCATTTGGTTTTCGATTTATGTTCTTCCCAGAAGCCGCAATGATTCCAGCTGGGCTTGAAGCGACGAGCCTGCTGGGGCTGGCTACTATTCGGGCCTTCATTGGCGCAGGTATGTTGACCTTCGGTATTCTATTGGTGATGCATACCGTGATTAATCAGGAAACAGGGTCCCTACGATTTGCTATCCTCTTCTTACTCCTGTCGCTTATCGGACGAATTGTTAGTCTGGTGGCGGATGGCTCTGATCCTACGACACTTCGCAATCTTGTGCCCGTTTCTGCTATGCTGGTGGTGAGCGTTGTGTCGTTGGTCCTGTTTCTAAGAAGTGAGAAAAGTGCTTGATGGCGTAAATGGCAGCTTTCATACGAGAGGCTTAGCTGAATATGTCCTCAGCCAAGCCTCTCATTATCTTGTCACAAAGCCTAAGTAGTTGGCTCGATCGCAATTGTTTCGACATCGCAAATAATTATCATCGATTCTGGCCTACGGGAAAGTCACATCATCGATAAAAAGATTGCTATTGAAAAGATCATCGGTCTCTACTCGAAATTGTAGTGTGACCGCCTGCCCTGCATAAGCACTCAAATCAATGTTATTCTGTACCCATGCGTTGGTATTGTTCGTCTCGCAAAGATCATATGAGATAACCTCGACCCCATCAATCCTTATACTGGCAAAGTCAAACCCACAGTCGATCTCTTGTGAGGCAATCCAATGCCAGTAGGTTAATGTGGCATTTGTTACGGGCACTATCACTTCCTGCTCAATATAAGATGTGGCATCGACAGCCAGGGTGCCACCTAGCCAGGTCGCCCACTGACCGCCGTGTGGCGCGATATTTAGATTACTCTGCTCTCGAATGATAGCGATAGCACTGTCAGAGCGGAACTCTGTCCATCCGGTAGAGCCACTTTCAAAGTCACCATTGGCTATTGGGTCGACTGAGGTGGTTGGGGTTACAGTTGGGGTGAAGGTCGGGGTAGGGGTTGGGGTAAAGGTTGGCGTCGCAGTTGGTGTTTTAGTGGGGGTAGATGTTGACGTCTCGGTTGGTGTAGACGTTGGTTTAGCGGTAGATGTTGCAATGGGTGTAGATGTTGGTCCGGAGGTGCTGGAGTTTTTGAACACGCTAGGCAGGTAAACCTGAAATACGACATTGGGTAAATGTACAATACTGTCACCCGTAATTTCAACTTGCTCGCCGGACTGTAAGGTAATTGTTGGTAGATTAGAATTTGCAGGCTCAATGGTGACCGTGCCGTGATAACAGGTCACTGTCATCTCACCAGTATCGGGGTTATAGCCCATCCCAAAATCGGCCTTTCCTTGGACATTGACTTTAGCTGTAGCGGTGTTTATATTTAAGGTCAACGCCTCCTGTTGCACGACGGTGCGAGTTTTTCCGCCGATGAGTTCAAGATCAAGTTGACTATCCGCCTCCGCAGTGAAGGAAAGTGAGCCAGTCCGAGATAATAGCTCATCACACGCTGCGGAAATTATATTACTTTTTTCAATCACATACTCCCACGCGCTAGGGTATTTGAAGTATGTTTTTTCATCTAATTCTCCAAGTGCGTAGTCCAAAAGATAGGTTGTAATTAGGAGATTTTCACAGTCGGTTTGAGATAATAATCTTGCCTTAGAGTCAGTTCCGGTCAGCTCAACTTGATCCCCTTGATTCACCGGTGTCGTATCACCTTGCGACAAAGGGGCACTGTTCACTGCCACACCCGGGCCTTGAGCCTGAATAGTAAGCTGAGGCGGTGTCACTGTTGAGTCGCTAAGTTTTACCACAAACGCATCACCACCACCAGCCTGTTGTCCTCCCCAATCACCGCTGGTATAACCAGCCAGATAAACCGCATCATTGCCATCAACGGCAATACTATAAGCCTCATCAACAGCAGATGAACCCAGTTGGTGTATCCATTGGGCGTTGCCATCAACATCATACTTGGCTACCCAAGCGTCGATTCCGCCAGTAAAGGCATTATCTCCTAGATCACCATCAGTGTAACCAGTGATGTAAAGCTCATCTAGGCTATTGATCGCAATATCTAATGCTTCTTCGAAGGAAGAGGTTCCTAACTGACGGACCCATTGTTGAGCACCGCTGCTGTTGAATTTAGCAATAAAGCCATCAGTTCCCCCTTTGTTTCCAGCAAGATTACCATCTGTTTCACCAGTCACATAGATATTGTCAGCACTATCAACCACCACACTGTGCCCTTCCTCTCGCTCTGGCGTTCCCAAATTCCCGTGGCTCCAAAGCTGGGTTCCGCTGCCATTGTATTTCGCTAACCAGACATTTCGAGTATCATCTTCATCACCGCCAGCGGTTTTGCCAGCCAAGATGATATTATTGTTGCTATCAATCGTAATGCTTTGGGCCTCATCTGCCTTGGCTGTTCCATATTGACGAATCCATGTTTGGTTACCCGCAGTGTCATATTTGGCCAACCAAGCATCATTGTCTCCGGCGTTACTTGGGCCGTGTAAGACGCCTTTTGTCCAACCCGCCACATAAATGTTGTCGTTAGAATCCACGGCTACATCTAAAGCACTGTCATTGGCCCCAGAGTCGATAAGCTTAGTCCAAACCTCATCACAATTGGCGTCATATTTAGCGAGCCAAGCATCGGTGATGCCTGGACCTGGGGTAAACCCGGCCATATAGACATTGCCCCCACTGTCTACAGCGATCCCTCTGGCCCCGTCCAAACCAGATGATCCAAAAATCCAGGTACACTGTTCATCACCATTACCATCCAGACGACCGACCCAGACTTCCTGACCTCCGGCCACAAATGAATCCGTATCACCTGTGATGTAGATATTTCCACTGTCATCAATGACAATGTCATTTACTTCATCATAGTCTGGGGAGCCAAGCTGTGAAATCCACGTCACTGTAGGCGCTTCGCTGTTTGTGACGTTATTTACCCTTAGCTCCTCCCCTCCTTTGATAGCCTGTATTGACGAACCCTTTACGGTGATTTTTTCGGTCTGATCAGGCTCGAGCAATGGCTCTTGCGCCTGACTGATTGGCTTGAAGATCGCGATTATTGTAATGATTAATCCTGCAATTACTCCAGCAGCTAACATTTTTCGCACGTTATTTCTCCCCTGCTACTTATTTGCCTCATCCCGCACTCGATTTATTCGCTCCGTCAGAATGGCCAAAATTTCCGATAAGTCGCTGAAATGAATGGTCTCGCCACTCGTCACAACTTCAAGCTGACCCCGACTGTAGGCAGGATCGGTCGAAGTCTCCGTTTCAAGCCAAAGGCGTAAGACAAAGGACAAAGTTTGACGCTCAAAACCAGCGTGTTTCATCATGAACTGCCTCTAAATGTGATAGAGGCAGCCTAGCAAATAAATGTTGAAAAAATGTTGAAAAATGTTGTGGGAGAAAATTTAATGGGGGAGTGGGAGCTAACCTAAGCTAATGGGCTTTACTATCCGGATAATGCATCAAGTTTTTTCTGGTCAGCTTTCTTGAGCCCCTTCACCACCAAATCATAGGAGAGGTCGATCATTCCTAATACATCCCCTTGGGGAATGGTGCCGTCAAGGGTAACTGTATTCCAATGTGTTTTATTCATATGATATCCGGGCTGGACGGCTTCATATTGCGTTCGTAGGGTAATGGCAAAATCAGGATCACATTTCAGATTGATCCGAAGGGGTGTTTCTTCCCAAGCAGCCAGAGCGAACATCTTACCCATCACTTTGAAGACCAAGGTCTGAGGCCCAAAGGGTGTTTCCTCAGTTACACCCTTTTTCTTGAAAATGTAGTCGCGCAATGTATCCAGATTCATAGCAAATCCCCTTCAAGAATTGATTGGAATATAGAACAAATTTTCCGAAAGATCAAATTGGATGGATATTATGAATCCACTGAGCCTCGTAGTTTGCTGGGTTCAAATTGAGGCACCAACCAGGGGTAAAAAAGCTTCCATTCCGTACCAACCCGACCCGTTTCAATGCGTTCAGTCAATATTTGCTGGGCGGTCTGCCAATCGCTTTGGCTATTGTACAGGGCACTTTGGGCTAAATGCCAGAGAATTGAGGGTAACTGCTGATTGCTAATCTCGGCGGTAGTGGTGGCTTGTTCAAGATACGTTTTGGCTTGGATTTGGTTGCCCGTTAATTTTATTTCAGCCAGAGCGAGGAACAAATAGACATTGGCCAACCACAGGGTTGGCTCAACCGACTCGCCAATGGCCCGAGCTTGGTGCAGGCTGGTTACAGCATTCGCCCACTGATCTTCAGCAGCCCAACTCAGCCCGTGTTGCCCATGGGCGACCATTTGTAGCCACTGTTGCCCCGCTGTCTCCCAAGCTGCCGCTGCCCGAGGATACCAAGGGCGGGCCTCAGAAAATTTACCTTGGGCGCATAGAACATCTCCGGTGTTATTACAGGAAAAACCAATCGCGGAATCATTCTCTTGCCGTTTGGCTAGTAGCAGTGATTTTTCCAGAATATCCAACGCCTCTGGAAAACGCCCCCAATAAAGCCACATTTCCCCCAAGCTGATTAGAGCGGTATGGGCCACATCAAATTCAGCCCACGCCAGTTGGGTGGGTTCAGAAAATATTGTGGGACGATACGCTAACAAAGCTTGTTCGGTCAGGGCGGCATAACGAGCTGATACCTCGGGGCCATAGTAACTCCCAATTATGGCCCAGCGTGCATAAACCCGAGCTGACTCTAAATGCCCGATTTGATCAGTGCCAAATTGATTGATTTCGGTCACCAATTCTTCCAGCAACTCTCGTCGATTAGCCTGCCCAAGACGATCATGATAATGAACCAATCTGTATTTTAAGCGAACTTGTACGGCTGGCAGACGAGTGTGTTGGAGGGCCAGATTAACTTGGACCATCGCCTCAGAATATTGTCCCAATGCTTCATACAACCGAGCTAATTGCTCATACAGGTCAGCCAGAGACTCGGCTGGTGGCTGAAACTGATTTTGCTCGACCAGAGCCAAGGCTGCCTGACAATTTTTCATCGCTTCAGTGTGGGCATAGATACGCGTCGCGTAACGACCTGCCTGACGCCAATACTTAAATGCCTTTGGGTATTCGGCGGCCTTAGAAAAATGATAGGCGAGAGTACCTAACATCTCATCGAGCTGGTCAGTCGAGTCACCCTCTAATGCTTCCCCTGCCTTGCGATGTAACCAACGTCTTCGTTCCGCAGGGATCGTGTCATACACCACCTCCTGAATCTTGTCGTGATTAAAGCTATATTGATCTTGGGTCTGTTCTTGAATGAAGAGTCCCTCAGTTAGATGTTCTAAAGTATCAAACATGACATCCCAACGTTGGCGGCGCATTTGACGTAAGATCGTCCAGGAAAAACTGCGTCCCAACACTGCTGCTGTTTCTAACACTTGGCGCGAATCTGGAGCGAGTCGGTCAAGCCTACGACCGATCATCTGCTTCACGGTCCTTGGCGTAAGGACCTCAGGAGCTAGTCTCCCCTGGCTCTGTAGCTGCCAAGTTCCTGTATCATTGACCACTACCTCCCCTTCCTCAAAAAGGGCCTGTAATGTCGCTTGCAAATAGAGAGGGTGTCCAGCCGTTTCGTGGTACAGTTTTTGATCAAGTTCACTTTCGGCCGACAGACCTGACATTGCTTGCCACAAGGTGGTCACTGCCTTCTGAGATAGCGATGTGAGAGCTATTCGATGCAATTTATTTACTCGCTTTAATTCCCACAGAAACCGGGCCAGACTTTGCTCAGAGTCGATAGGGTTGATCTCTTCTGATCGGACTGTGTAAAGGAAAAGAATGGGCTGATGATCGAGCAAGTTAATAAAAAAGGTCAAAAATTCCAGCGTGGCACTATCGACCCACTGAAGGTCATCAAAAAGGAGGATAAGCCCCGTTGATGTAATTTGGGCCAACAAAATCTGGGTCAAGGCTTTGAATAATCGTTGCTTTTCCTGCTCTGGAGCGAGGGTCGGTAAATCGGGCAAGTTAGAAGATTTTCGACTTAGGTCAGGAATAATCTCTGCAACGGCAGCCAACCAAGTGGCATCAACTGATTTAGTCGCTAGAAGGTCAGGCGTAATGACCTCTAACAAAGCTTCTCGAATTGCTTGATAGGGCTGATCCGCAGATCTCTCTCGTCCACGACTGGTCAGAATGGTAAACCCGTGTTGTTGAGCATAGGCTAGACTCTCTTCAGCTAGTCGGGTTTTGCCAATCCCCGCTTCCCCCTCAATCAAAACGAGCCGGGGGTGCCCTTGACCTACTTCGGTAAGCTGACGATGTAGCCACTCAAACTCATCTCGGCGGCCAACAAAGGGCATTCGTCCAAGAATCACAGGCAACCTTGGCTGACGGTTTAAGTGAGATGTTCCCAAATGAGTGGCGGACAGGAATTGCTCACCTTGTTGGGATTGCTGTATCTCAATCTGTAGGTTCGTGGTTTCAGTATCTGGCGCTATGGCCAATTCTTGGTGCAAGGTTTGTTTGCAAGTCTGATACGCTTGTAAAGCCAGAGCCGGATTGCCCGCATAGAAATGATAACGCATCAACTGTCGCCACACACTTTCACGGAGCTGATCGGCGGCTAAAACCTCTTGGCATAAGGTGATTGCCTCTTGATACTGTCGCTGCTGGGCAGAGATGTCAGCTAAATGGCTGGTGATATTCAGATATACTTCTCGCAACCGTTCCCGCTCTGCAATGGCCCAATCCATGTAGCGATCTTCGGCGAGATAATCCCCTTGATAGTGGTGACGTGCCGCCTGAAAAGCTTTTATGGCCTCAAGCCAATGGCTTTGCTCGGCGCGGACTTGCCCTTCTTTGGCTAAGGTTTCAAATGCCACCACATCAAGCCAAGTCTCCACACTAGGCTGGAAATGATAACGACCTCCAGAGACATGGATAAAACTCGAAGAGGCATAACGGGGTAAGTTCGGTTCCAGAGCGCGTCGCAGGCGGCTCGTTGCCGCCCGTAAGCTCTTTGCGCCAACCTCTGGCCCGACATTTGGCCAAAGCCATTCCAGCAACTGGTCTTTGTTTGTTGGATGGGGATATCGGGTCAGCAAAATTTTAAGGAGAAGGATAGCCTTTTTTGTCACAAAGGCATCAGGGGGAATAATCTCGCCATTGGATAGAATTTGAAATTTTCCCAATAGATAAATTTGCAAGGTGGTCATATGGATATGCTGGGACATGCTTCTCTCTCTTACGCTCACCAAGAGCACTTGCAAAACTTCTCGCCAGTATAACACAAATATCTGCATCTGTAAGCGAAAGACAGCGTCCCTTTTGTGCTTTCATCTTAGGGTCATTCATGTTATCCTTAGCCGCCAACTATTTATGATCAATTTATCTTGTTAATCCTATGGCCCCGTTGCTACTAACAAAATTAGTTCCCCCAAGACTGCCGCATACCTACATCGTACGACAACGCCTGCTTGATCAATTGGATGTGGGGATGCACGGAAAGCTCAACCTGATTCACGCCCCGGCGGGCTATGGAAAAACGACCTTGGCGGTGGCGTGGGTGACTAGCCAGCAAGAGCCATCCTCAAACTTCGCGGTGGCTTGGTTCACCGTAGAGGCGTATGACAATGACCCTGCCCTTTTTCTTAATTATTTCATTGCAGCTTGGCAACAAATTTATCCAGATTTTGGGCAGGATGTGTCTGACCTCTTGGCTGCCGGACAAATCAGCCTACAGTCAAACGAGGCTCACAGTCTACTCAATCAGTTGATTAATGAATTAGCCCAACAGCCCGCCCCACTCGCTTTAGTGCTTGATGATTGGCACGTCATCGAGAACGATATCGTGCGGGGTATGGTCCAATACTGGATTGAGCACGTCCCCCCTCACGTTCACACCCTCATCACCAGCCGTGAATTACCGCAGATGCCGATAGCCCGTTGGCGGGTGCGCGGTCAACTCAATTTGATTGATGCCCCCACGTTGCAATTTACCGTGGCCGAAGTGGGACAATTTTTGCGGGATGGGGTAAAGCTGACCTTGACAGACGAGGACATCGTTCGGGTGACCGCCCAAACTGAGGGCTGGATTGGGGCCTTGCAGTTGATGGCCTTATCCTTGCAAGGGCCGGGTGATGTCGAAACAAAGCTGGCCCGATTTTCTAGTCAAGATCGTTACCTAATTGCGTATTTAACCGACGAGGTGCTCAAACAACAATCTGACGAGTTGCAAGCCTTTTTGATGGCAACGGCGATTCTTGATCGCTTCAATGTAAACCTATGTAACGCGGTAGCCGAGCGAGATGACAGCCAGAGACTACTTGACGAATTAGAATCGCGTAATCTGTTTATTATTCCTCTCGACACCCAGGGTGGCTGGTATCGTTACCACGCCTTGTTATCTAACTATTTGCGCCAGCAGTTGGCGGCAAATCAGCCTGAACAATATCGAGGGTATCACATCCGAGCTTTCAATTGGCTTCGTAAAGCAGGGCTAATTGATGAGGCCATTGAGCATGGTCTTGAAGCAGCACAATATGATGAGGTGGCTCAACTACTGGCTGAGCAGGCCAATGATTATATGTGGCGTTATGGCCGAGCTACCAGCCTGTTTGGCTGGTTTCAGCGTCTGCCTGAACAGTCTCAAGTTGCCTATCCCAAAACGGCATTAACTTTGGCGTGGGTAACGGCCTATGTGGCTGGCTTTGAGGAATTGGATCGGTACTTGCAGAGGCTGCGCCCGCTGCTGGCTGATCATTTGGATGACTCGGAAATCCGAAGTGAGCTGATTGCCTTGGAAGCTGAACTTGAGCTTTATCGAGGGAACTTCGACGAGGTCATCACCAAGTTGTCTTCGATCAATATTTCGGATTTGGAGAACCAAGCCATACAAGGAATGATTCTCCAAGTACAAGGCTTTGCCCATCGGCTTAAGGGAAATGCCACGATCGCTATCGAAGCGCTGAAGCAAGCGCGGGAGTATCTGAGCCCACACACCAATTTAGCCTTTTGGGTGTATGCTAGTGGTGATTTAGCTGAAGCGCATATGATCCAGGGGGATCTCTATGCAGCCGAGCGTATTTACCAAGAAATTATGAGTAGTATGCCCTCAGAGCAATTCCTCTCGAACCCGTTACTCGATTTTGCCTGGAGTAGTTATGGATCGTTGAAGTTTAAGCGCAATCAGCTCAATGACGCCTTTGACTATGTTCAGCGCAGTATCGCCATCAATCGGGCTGTTGGTAAAGCCGTTAGTGTCACCCGCCACGATCTTGAGATGCTGGCCCGTATTCGTCAGGCTCAGGGGGCTTGGGAAGATGCCTTGGAGTTGCTTGATCAAATTGAAGCACTCGTCGCTCGACATCCTAACCCACGGGTACGTTTCCAAACAGCAGGTCTTCGCGCTCACCTTTATCTATTGCAAGGTAAGCCTGATGAGGCTGCTGGCTGGGTTGCAGATTTCGAACGTGAGGACCTATCTAACATATCTCGGCTGCAACTTCAAACCTTTCAACACACCTATGCCCGTTGGCTGATGCATCGTGACCCCACTTTGGCTCTCGACCGATTAGCGACTTGTGTGGGTGAGGCCAAAGACAATGGTTGGCGTGAGCATCGTCTCACTGGGGCAGTCTTGCAGACCAGCGCAAGCCAGCGATTGGGGGAAGCAGTGGCAGCACTTGATTATTTGCGTACCGCCATTGAACTCGCTCGCCCTGGTGGCTATCTACGAGTTTTTGTCGAGCAGGCGGTTGACATCGCCCCCTTACTTCGTGAACTGGCTCGTGAGGGTGATGTTGACTCCTTTATCGGTAGCATTCAGGCTGCCTTCCTGCCTGTTGGTGTGACCATTCAGCCCCTGATCGACCCACTGACCGAACGCGAGATCGAAATTCTACAGCTCATTGGCCAAGGGCTATCCAACCCTCAAATTGCCGAGCGGATGATTATTGCGACTGGGACAGTCGCTCGGCACACGAACAACATCTTCGGTAAGCTCAATGTGCGTAATCGCACTGAAGCGACGTTACAAGCGCGGCGATTGGGTCTTATTTAGGTTGATTGGCAGCAGTTTGTAGAAGTAGATCGGCAAATTGTGATATTGATTTTTGCCGACGCTCAAGACCGATTTCACCTAGAAGGCCAGCCCCATAGGCTAATGACAACAAGGCAAAGCCAAGGTCTTGGCAAGAAGCAGCACCTAAATGTGGGTAGGTTCGATCGATTTCAGTAGCGATAAAATCTTCATAAAACTGATGGATTTCCTGAAGCAGCCCTCGGACAAACTCGTTATGATTACTCGCGATAAATAGCTCATTCATAATGCGAGCTGTTTCAATATCTTCATCTTCTTCAAATAAGTGGTGAAACAAATAAGGGAGGCGTAAATCCGCCGGAGTCACTTCAATAAAGGCTTCGATTTCTTGTTGCGTTTTTTCAATAAAACGATTAACCATTGCCTTCAAGAGATCATCACGTGTCCCAATATAGTGGTGAATCATCCCAATATTTATCTCAGCTTGTTCAGCTGTACGTTGTAAGGTCGCCCCCTGAAGCCCGTACTCACTAATACAGTGTTCAAAAGCATCGAGGATTTGGTTACTCCGTTCATTGGCTAAACTTTTACGCCCCATATGTCATCTCCGTTGATATCACAATCGTCATTGCCTTCTCTAACGAGCTTGATAAAACACTCGGTTAATCATAGGCCAAACTCTCTCTAACACTAACCTGGGTCGCTCGACGAGCTGGTAAAATCGTAGCGATAATTGAGATTATCAAAATTATGATAAGCCACACCGAAATGGCCCCGCTATTATATTGATAATCCAAGTTAGCCTCAAACATAACAGTGCCAAGCATATTTGCCAACGGTTTGGCGAGGACAAATGATATTGGGATCGCAATCAACCAACTCAGCAGACCTTGGACGACGCCTTCCAGGATAAACATCCCCATAATCGTCCTGGTTTGAGC
The DNA here is from genome assembly GCA_028285035.1 of Phycisphaerae bacterium. The sequence continues at coordinate 54,856 of JANQQF010000003.1, read as the reverse complement.
GCCTGTCGCTCGCATAACACCGATCTCACGAGTCCGTTCGATAACGCTAATTGAAATAGCCCCCATCAGCCCAATGCCACCCACGAGGGTGACAACAGCAGCCAAAAAACCAAGCATTTGGAGAACAATGATAAATTGATTCTCTGCATCCTGTCTGATTTTGGTGAGTGAGTCCAAGCTATACACTTTAATCTTGCGCTGTTCATAACGCTGCCTTAAATCTGTCATCACTTCAGATACAAATGTTTGATTCCGTTGTTGGGTCAAGACCCGGATTTGATTACCTTGATTGTATTGGTTGGTTTTCTGAAAGACAGCGTCCAGGTTTGCGTAAATCTCTGAGGTGACTCCCTCCTCATTGAACACCTCTTTATATAGCCCAATCACAATCCACTTTCTATCTCTGAGCGGGGATAAATCAAGCGTGAGCAAATCACCAAGCTGAATGTCATTGGCATCCGCTAAATCCTTGTTTACAACAATACCTGTGTCATCCTCAGGAGACAGCCAACGACCAGCCACTATTCTTGATGGTCGGAAGCTATCCGTCCCGTTCGGGATACCAACCAGTTCTATCCCAACCCCTGCTTCGCGACGATCTTGATTTTCTTTGAGGACAGTGCCTTCATACGAGGCCCAAACTTCAACTGATTTCACCCCAGGATGTTGTTGTGCAAGCGCTACTAACGCTTCAACCCGCTCCTGGCCAAACCCTGCGACAAAATCGTAACGATGGTTGGAAAAGATATTATCTAAGGTGAAATTGACTGAAGAAGATAAACTCAGGATCACTAAAAACATAACTCCGGCAAGTGTTAATACTCCCTGCGTTAATAATAAACGTTGTCGCTGCCGAAAGGTATTGGCCAGTGCTAAGGCATACGGCCCTGACAACAGTTTCTGACCAAACCACCCCATAAACATATCCAAAAAATCATTCTTTGAATTCCCACCTAACCCATAACTGGCGATGGCCTCACGTACCGTAATCGCTGTGCCACTTAAAATTGGCCAAAGGCCTGCCATCAACGGCACAGTCAAAGCCGCTACACCTTGCCACAAAAATGTAGTGCCAGAGAAGCGGAAAGTGTTGTAGTCAATGTTGAACAGGCTGAGCATGTATTGAGTCACAAAAAAAGATAGCCAAGCTCCTAACGGAAGCGCAATGAGTAACGCTAACACTCCGTAAGCCAGGATAAGGGCAAGATACACCTGGGCAATCTTGCCTTGGCTCCCACCAATCGCTTTGAGAATGCCGATTTGGTTGGTTTGTTGGGTAATGATAGCGGTTACGGTATTAAAAACTAGAACAACACTGGCCGCCAATGAGACGATGGACATAATTTGCAACACTCGATTAAGCCCTTTCACCGCCGGACGCCCCCAATGCTTTTGCGGGTCTTTGAAGATTGAGAAAGCCACCTGTGCTTTCTCTTGACTCAATCGATCTTTAATTGTTGAAGCAACTTGTTTAGCCAAAGCAGGGCTATAAGGTGTGACCTGTACCAGCAGCTGGTTGTACTCACCTTTGGGCACATAAAATATTTCGCCGTCTTTGTTGTGCATGAAAAAAACAGCGCTTCCACCAAACAGAGGTGGTAAACTAAGCTTGTCCTGGATACTGCCATTGATCTGACGCTCCCTCGTCCGCTCGCCAACCTTAAAGATAACCGTATCATTAATCGCGATGTTATAAAATTCGCCGGAAAGACGCTCAATGCCAATTTGGTGTCGGTCTGGCCATTCACCGCTTTGCAGGTTGAGCTGATCATACGTTTGCGTCTCATAATCCTCTCGGATAATGATCTCTCCATTTTGCCAAGCTTGATCTGGGTGAGTTTTATATTGTATCGGGGACAGATGGTTGCTCAACTCAATATCTTTCACACCATCTATGTTTTTTAGGCGGTTAACCATAACATCGTCAATGTAATCAGTGAGATATATTGAAATATGAGCCGGTGCACTGGCTCGATGAGAAGCATCTAACCCTGATAGCAACTGATCAGTCATCCCAAACGTTACCCCGATGGCAAACACACCAGCGGTAATGCTCAATACGGCTAACAAGGTCCGAATTTTATTGTCAAACAAATCTGACCACGTTTTATACCAAATAACGCTCATTCGTTTCTCCTAGGTTCGATGAACTAGCTCTAGCTAAGTCGGCTTGAGATTTCTTGTAATCGAATAATCTGTTGAATAAATAAGGGTAATGTGGCGACACTCTCGATATATGTGAAGACATACATCAATATAGAAAAAATGAGACCGTAGCTGACAACACCACTATTAATTACTGCGACAGGCGCATAGGTGAGTAATCCAATCAAGCCTAGCCAAATCACTGAATAATTGAGAGTCTCTAGATCAGATAACTTTATGTTCCATCGCATAAGACTTCTAAAATGTTGTTGTATCGTGCTGTTATCCTTGCTCGATAAAGCCTCCACCTGCTTTTCAAGCTGGTTGTTATACTTTTCATTCAATTGAAAATTTTTCTTCCCACTAAGCCCATAAACAACAATAATCAAGACAAATATTGCGAGACAAGCCCAAAAGACATTCCTGTTTAAGGAGAAAATTAGAATTAATACCCCAAACACGCCTATGAAGTTTCCAGTAATCATTGGGACCGAGTTCTCCAGAAACTCTACAAACTCAGTTAGAAGAGTCGTCCGGGCACTAATTCTAGAGATTGGACTGTCCTTGCGTTGCTCCCGCACAACCATTTCGTTCGAGATTATTTGATACATCCCGGCATATGCTCTTGTATCGTAAAACCTTCTTGCACTGCCAATGACTAAGGTCAATACGCCTAAAGCCGCCAACCACATCAGGTTTTCATAGCGCCGATTTAGGAGACCGTTAATTGCTAATCCAATAAACAACGGAAAGAGCAGATTGAGTAACGTTTCAAAAAGAACAAGCGCGAAGGTGAGGGTGACTTTCCATTTGAAGCGAAAGAACAGACTTTTTATCGAGATGTTTGGGGTTACCGAAGATACTTTCATTTTTATCCTATCTGTATAAACTTCAAGAAAATAAATTACAAACAATTGTAAATTATAGAATGAGAAGAGGTGTTTGTCAATAGATTGCAATCACTTGTAATCTATTTTTGGCTTAATTATCAGGGTGTTAACTACAATGATCTACTTCTATGGAAATTACATTTTTCATACAGAGAACGGATTTTGTGACTCGGCTTATTTTGGGGCTTGACAAAATAAATACATATAGATATACTTCTATATGTGTGATGCTTATTTCAAAATATTCTTGCGGAATAGGTATCAATACATCAAAATTTTATCAAAATATTTTTTTAATTACTCATATAGACAATTGCCTATATGTAAGTGAAAGGTTATAAACATGCAAGTAAAAGAATTTCTTCAAAAAGTCCAGTCACATTCAGACCTACCTGTGTTGTTTGAGTATGGGACAAGTCAGGTTGTTCAAGGAGGCTATCACGTCACCGAAATTAAAAATGCCAGCTTTGAAACGATTGATTGTGGCAATAGTTTGCACACATGGAAAGAGGTTGTGGTTCAGCTTTGGGTGCCAGAAGAGGCTCAAGCTGATGATCCTTGGATGCCAGCTAGTAAATTTATGAAAATTTGGAGTATTGTTGACGAACGCCTAGCGTTGTATCAAGATGCTGAGGTGCGCATTGAATATGGTGATGGTACACACTTGACCGCAAACTATCATGTTGACAACATCGTGGCAACTGAAGATGGGCTTGTCGTTCAGATGGCTCCGCCACGAACAATGTGTAAGCCACGAGAGATTTTAATTGAGCCGAATGAAATGAGTGCCGCTGCCGTCGCTGAGTCTTGCTGTACCCCCGCTCCCCGACAAGAAACTGTTGTACCGTTGGTGAGTACAGAAGCATTTTTAGCCAGCTCAGTGGGTGGAGAAGCGATTGAAGTGAAATCGAGTTGCTGTCAGTAATTAGCAGAGGGGTTAGAACATAATTATGCCTACTCACTCATCGGATGTAAGCATCAGATACTCAAACAAGTGCTGAAAGCCAAATTTCCGATAAAGTGAGTAGGCTCGTGCCCCCGCAGTCAAAACTGCTTTATCATAGCCTCGTTCAATGGCTTCTTGCAGAACGCGTGCAATAATGGCTCGCCCTAGACCCTGATGTTCCCATTCGGGCAATGTTGCCATAACGTAGATTCCAGGAACATTATTGGCGACAATAAACATCCCCATCGCAACAGGGATTTTATTCGGTTTAACACAGCCTAAAAACATGCGGACGTTCTCATTCGCCAGCCAACTATCAGCCATATCTTCAAAATAAGAGATGGCCTCATTGCCCTCCTGAAATGCAGTTCGTCGAATGTGTGAGGCGATCTTTAAATCCTCAATATCCCGGGCAGCCCAAATTGCTAAATTCCCTGGAATAGAGGGCCAGTTAGATGTGTCCTTCAAAGAAGTCATCAGACAAGGTAAGAGATACTCCTCTCGGCCAAAACTCTGCTCAAGGAGTAGCTTAGGAAAGTATTTGGGGGTGGCAAAGGGACTCATCAGCCAATACCAGCAATTTTGCATATTGTGCCCTCTATAAAAATTGCGTAAGGCATTAATTTCCGCCAGAAGCTCCTGCTCCCCTATATCAGCGGGATATGAGGCATCGAGGCTCAGATTCAGAAAGGGCACTTTGATCCCAGATAAACAACCAACAACGCCAGGCCGTTCAAATACTTTAGCTTGGGGTGAGCGTGTTGATAAAAATCGTTGTACTGCTAATGTATGGTCATTGGCTAATCGAGCGGCCTCCTCCCATGTTACACCAAATGTCTCAAAGATGGTTTCACTTGTTGCCCGAATTTGTGTATGAAAATTCTGATGTGTGTTGACTGGCATAAAAACCTCCCTTTCGCCTCTCTTTCAATTGATTGCACCACCCTGCAACCTTCATTCAAAGCAACTATATTACACATATTTCATAGAACAGGCACAAAGCCCGCTCTTAACTTTTTGTGTCATGTGCCTACATTGTATACAGTGCACGGTAGCAATGGCCCTTGGGTTATGCGTTTGGTGCCAACTTATCCAGGAAGGAATGATCAATATGTCTGATTTAACTGATTTCCACGATGATTTACGAGTAGGCGTCCGACAACTTTGCGCTCGTTTTCCTGATGATTACTGGCGACAGCTTGATAAAGATGAAGCCTACCCCACCGACTTTGTCAAAGCGATGACCCAAGCGGGTTATTTAGCTGCGCTTATTCCCGAGGAATATGACGGCGGCGGGGTCGGTGTGACCGAGGCTTCGATCATTCTGGAAGAAGTGCATCGCTCCGGCGGCAATGCGGCGGCTTGTCATGCCCAAATGTATATCATGGGCACCTTGCTCCGACACGGCTCGGAGGAGCAGAAATCATACTATCTCCCCAAGATTGCCTCCGGCGAGTTGCGTCTACAAGCCTTTGGCGTGACCGAGCCCGATGCGGGAACAGACACGACCCGTATCCGAACTCGAGCGGTCCGCGAAGGGGGTGAGTATGTTGTCAACGGGCAAAAGGTGTGGACCTCGCGGGCCGAGTACTCGGACTTGATGCTTCTGTTGGCCCGTACCACCCCCAGAGACGAGGTCAAGAAACGGACGCACGGTCTCTCTGTTTTCTTGATCGACCTCAAAAGTGTTTTGGGAAATGGGGTCATCATCGATCCGATTGAGACGATGATCAACCATCAGACCACGCAGGTCTACTTTGATAATTTGCGCATTCCCGCCGAAAGTCTGATCGGCGAAGAGGGAATGGGCTTTCGTTATATCTTGGATGGGATGAACGCCGAGCGGCTGTTGATTGCGGCGGAATGTATCGGCGATGGCTACTGGTTTACGGATCGGGCCACAAAATACGCCAGTGAGCGCGAAGTGTTTGGTCGCCCTATTGGTGAAAATCAAGGCATTCAATTCCCCATTGCTCAGGCGTATGTTCACATTCGGGCCGCTGACTTAATGCGTTATGAAGGGGCGAGGCTCTTTGATGCAGGTCAACCCTGTGGAGCTGAGGCCAACATGGCGAAACTACTGGCGGCTGATGCCTCGTGGGAGGCGGCGAACGCTGCCTTGCAGACCTACGGCGGTTTTGGCTTTGCCCGCGAATATGACATCGAGCGCAAATTCCGTGAAACCCGCCTCTATCAAATCGCCCCCATCTCGACGAACCTCGTTCTCTCATATGTCGCCCAACACATTTTGGGAATGCCACGATCATTTTAGGAGATTTTAAGGAGGGAGGATTCTGTGAGACAATTTTTCAAGGTTGGCTTGATAATGGAGAAAATTTGGACCCATTACTGGGCTGGCTTGGTGAGTCATTCGGAACCGATGGAAGTTATTACACCCTAGCTGGCAAGTGCGTTATTTATGTGTGCAGCATACAATCCTAGTGCAAGATATTTGGGTGTATCGTCACCTGCAAAATGCGGCCTATAACCGGGCTATAAATTCCGGCTATTGCTAGGGGATATTGGACCCGACCATATGAAAGTGGCTCTGGCGCAATTGGGTATCCAAACTTGTCGCAATTTGCGATTGATAACAAGAGTTCAAGTCAACGATCATAAATCGTAAATGAAGCCCTAACCTGCTTTATACCTAGCCCCTCTCTATCCTCCTATTTAAACGATTACCCCCAACTATATATCCAAGTAAACGACCGTTTAAACGATTATGCATTCTAAACGGCTTCGTTTAGCCGTAAACTGTTGTCATATATTCAAGGTAGCAAAGTCGCAAGGTAGCAGAAAATCTACTTGCGACTTTGCTACCTTGCTACCCTACCACTTTGTTAGGAGAATACTATGACAACAAAAGCAATTTCAGCAAAATTCCCATTCGAGTCAAAGTACATCACCGTACACGGCTCAAAAATGCACTACATCGATGAAGGTGAAGGGGATCCGATCCTCTTTCTTCACGGCAACCCGACCTCATCATACCTGTGGCGCAACATCATCCCCTACATCACCTCAATGGGTCGAGCCATCGCTCCCGATTTAATTGGGATGGGCAAGTCGGATAAGCCAAATCTAGCCTACTGTTATCAGGATCACTACAAATATTTGGAAGGCTTTATCAACGCTCTCGATTTGCAGAACATCACCTTGGTGCTTCACGATTGGGGCTCCAGTCTCGGCTTTAACTTCGCCGCCCAAAACCCTGAGCGTATCAAAGCGATTGCCTTTATGGAAGCGCTCGTTAAGACCCGAACCTGGGATGACTTTCCGCCTGATTTCAGGCAAGGCTTTAAGCTAATGCGGACCCCTGGCATCGGCTGGCTGATGATCAATGTAGCGAATGTTTTTATCAAGCAGATGCTACCTAAGGCCGTCGTCCGCAACTTGACTGATGAAGAAATGGCCTATTACGCTGCCCCCTATCCGACCATCACCAGCCGAAAGCCGCTGCGGGTCTGGCCCGCTGAGGTGCCCATCGACAGTCAGCCCCCCGATATCCACAACATCATCAATACCTACAGTCAGTGGCTACAGGAGACAGACCTTCCCAAACTGCTCTTTTATGCATCACCCGGCGCAATCATCGATGACAAGGTCGTGGCCTGGATTAAGGAAAATTTCTCAAACTTGACCAGCTACGATATGGGGCCTGGCATTCACTTTGTGCAGGAAGATAACCCGCACTTTATCGGTGAAAAACTGGCCGAGTGGTACACCCAACTCGAAAGCCCTGTGTGGGAACAGGTTGCAGTTGCAGCATAAGGGACGATTGGAAAAAAGATATGTCATTTCGATGTCGCTTACGCTTAACGAGAAATCCCTACAGACTCTGTTTGCAATCATACATGTCAGGGATTTCTCTCTACGCTCCACTTCATTGCGCTCCGTTCCTAAGAAACTGACGGGTTTGTGTCATACCCGAATGAAGTTGTCGGGTATCCACTGGTTGGGGGTAGCGAGCGATGGACTCCCGCCAAAAGCACGCGGGAGTGACATGATCCGCCGTTTCTTTCTCTTTGTAGAAGCCCAGTCGTCGGGCTTCTCAGTCACTCGAAATGACATTAATGAGAATCAAGTTACCAAGAGGAGGCCCATGTACAACTCGCAACTTAACGTCACCCAATGGACATCAGCCCCATTACAAATCACACTGGCGGCCACAATTGAGACAGAACCGTCCGTTCTCTTTCAAGCCTTCAGCAACCCTGAGACGATGTGTCAAATCTTTACCTGGATGGATCGGGTGACGATTGCTCCACCCACCACAGATCAAGCCCAAGGTGTTGGGGCAATTCGCACCTGCTATCTGGGAAACGGCCTTATTTTGGAAGAAGAGATTGTCAATTGGCAACCACCATATGGCTATGTATTCCGAGGGGCTGAGGCCACCCACCCATTTGGCATGCGCGGTCACGTCGGGGTTCTCTCATTCAATCGGCAGGAAAGGGGCTGCCATTTTCTGTGGCTGCAATATTTTGAGCACAACAACGTTCCAGCGATGCGTGAGCAGTTGGAGCAGAGCATGAAAGCCGCCTTGAATACACTGATCCATCGTTTTGGCGGTCAATTATTAACCCAAGAAAAACAATTATTTTAGGAGATTATCATGACAAACACAATCAAATTCCCAATGTGGTTCACCGCCCTAACCATACTATTCTTTTTCTCAAACCTATTTGTATTCGGCCTCACCAGCCTCTTGTTTCCAAGCATACCGTTTCCCGATGGGGGTGAAGGCGGAGTCTTCCCCACCCAGTTCTTTGCCATCAGACACATTGCCTTTGCCTTTCCCTTGCTCTACGGCCTCATTCGGAAGGATGTAAAAATTCTGACTGTAATGTACAGCATCTTTATCACAATGTCGGTGCTCGACATCGCCCTGCTTGGCATCTACGGCTACAACATTCCCATTATGGGTCTCATCCCCGCCGTCGCGGCCCTGCCCGAAATCGGTAAAGTTATTTTAGGAATCGGTGCCTTCTTGATCCCGGTTGGGGTTAGCCTTTTGTATCTGACAACCCAAGCTGAAAAAGATAGCGCGGTTGCAGCACAATTTGCAGCTAACCATTAAACACTGATCACCAAATACTGAATACTGAGTACTTTTTTAGGAGAATATCATGAAAAAAATTAGAAAAATATTACTCTGGGGTCTTGGTGGCCTCATCGTCATCATCACCTTACTATCAGCAGCCATGCCAACCACATTTAACATCCATTTAGAAGAAGACGTTGAAGCCTCTGCAGACAAGGTTTGGGGTGTTGTGGCTCATCGTTTTGCCGAAGTAGGTGAATGGGCACCCAATATCGAGACATCACGAGCCATCACCCTTGATGAAGTTCCACCTGAGTGTATCGTGGCTCCTGAAGCCCCAGTCCCTGGTCGGGTGACGCCAAATCCATTGGGAGACCTAACCGAAATCCTCATTATGTACTCGGAGGATGACAAAACCTTTACCTTTGATACCGCCGGTTTGCCACCCATTGTTACGCACGCGATCAACACCACTCGGGTGACAGAACTGGATAGTGGACGTAGCAAGGTCACGTTCGACATCGAGATGGGGTTTGCCCGCCCCTTCAACATCATTAGCCCAGTGATGCAACGTCGCTTTCAAACTTCAGAAGCCGGTCCAGCCGGGTTGATTAAAAACCTCAAAACTTATGTTGAAACTCAGCAGTCTTAGTTATTCAATCAAAATCAATCATTCAATAAGGAGATTTTCAAAATGAGAATTACAGCCAGAGTTCTTGCAGGGATTATTGCCTTACTATTTCTAGGATTTGGGTTACGATTTATGGTTGCCCCTGATGGGGCGATGGTTTCATCGGGGCTTGAGGCGGCCAACGTCCTGGGATTGGCTACGGTTCGGGCCTTCATCGGGGGTGGGTTCCTGACCTTCGGCATCTTGTTGGTGATGCACACGGTTATCAATCAGGAAACAGGCGCGTTACGGTTTTCTATCCTTTTCTTTATCTTGTCGATTATCGGTCGTGTTATCAGCCTTGTTGCTGATGGAGCAGACCCACTGGCCATTCGAAATATTGTGCCAGTGTCACTGATGCTCATCGTGAGCATTGCCTCGTTGATTTTGTTTCAGCGAAGCCAAACAAACGTAAATATTTAAAGTCAGAAAGGGCTGATCACGCAATCAGCCCTTTCAAGTTAGACAAAAGCTATTATAAACAACAAAGCTCAACGGTCAGCATTATCATTTTCTGGGTTCAACCCATTTGTAAATATTGGTAATTGAATTGTAAAGGTACTGCCTTGCCCTTCTTTACTTTCAACGAAAATCTGGCCTTCCATCAATTCAACTAACTGCTTCACGATTGATAGACCTAAGCCGGACCCGCCTTGTTCTCGTGTCGCTGAACCGTCTACTTGGCGGAACGGTTCAAAAATAACTTCCTGCAAAATAGATGGAATGCCGATACCCGTATCATTAACTTGCATCATCCAATGCGCTTCATTGAACCGACAGATAGTCAATTTTACGGAGCCAAATTTTGTGAACTTGATGGCATTACCGATCAGGTTGACCAGAATTTGTTGCAAACGAGCGACATCACCCTCAATTATAGTAGGCATATCATCAGTAATTTCTGTAATGAGATCGAGCCCTTTTGCCTTAGCTAAAACTTTCATTTGAGCCTGAACTTGATAAACAACATCAGGGAGAATAAAGTTATCAATATTCAGTTCCAATATCCCAGCATCCAACTTAGCTTGATCTAATAACTCATTGACGATGTTGTTAAGGTAGTGAGCACTCTCGATAATGTTGTCGGCTGGCTCATGCTGTTGTGTGGAGATTTCACCATACAGCCCTTCCTTCAACATTTCCGCATAACCTAACACCGCTCCTAAGGGTGTCCTTAGTTCATGGCTCACTTTAGCCAACAATTCAGTCTTAAGGCGGCTCGCTTCCAGTGCTTGATCACGGGCTTGAAGCAGTTGTTCATTTGTTTTGGTAAGTTCGCTAGTGCGTTGTTCGACCTGCTCTTCCAGTCCGCCATAAAGCCGTCTCAGCTCAACTCGCATCTGCTCCATTGCCAGCCCTAGGACGGCAACTTCATCGTTTCCGTTGAGACGGATCTGGTGGCTCAAATCCCCTTCACCAATCCGTTGGGTTAGACCGACTAATGCCCGTAAAGGGTTTGTGATCGAGCGACTCAAGGTTAAGGCCAATAGTAGCCCGACAATAATTGTCACAATGGCTACGACTAAACCTTGATTTTGGACAGCAACGACCTTAGTCTCAAGAGGTAACGTAGAAAGTCCGACGCTGACAGCTCCCAGTCGTTGTTGCCCAATTAGAACAGGTCGACCCGCAACGAGTTGATCATTTTCCCAGTTGTAAATTGTTACATTACTCTCGATTAACTGCTGTCCAAAAGGATCAGGCTCCAAATTGTAAACGATCAATTTGTCATAAGCATCACCCACGATTCGCCCAGTCGCATCATAAATGCGACCCGAAGACAGAATTTGTCGGTCTGCACTTAACGCATTTCTACCCATACCTTCAACCAAATCCGACAAATCATCTACATTCCCTAAGTAAAGCGGATCAGCCGCAGCGGCAGTTAAAGTGGCTAGCAAGAGATCAGCTTGCTCACGAAGTTCAGTTTGAAACGTGCGCGTTTCTCGACGAATCGACAGAAGTGTGACGCTTGTCACAGCGACGGCTGTCAAGATTGTCATGGCTAGGGTTAATTTAACTGCTAAGGACCAATTTTTGGGCGATAATCGCCTAAGGATACGCATAAACCTACTTCTTGGGGTAAAGGTAGCTACTGATTTTGGGTGAACTCGTATAATTCACGCATATGGGCAAAAGCCGCGCCTGCTCCCTCTGGAAATTCATCATATCTAGTGGTGACATTCTTCTCTAGTATCGTTTTGCCCTCATCACTATCCGTCAAATTGATAAGGAGTGTTTTAATGGTCTCCAATTGATCTGGAGGCATATCAGGGCGAGCAATAACGACTTGTCGAGCGACCGGTTTGGTTTCGGCCAAAATGATTAGGCCTGTTCGGGTTTCTTCTGGAAGTTCTAACAAGGTACCACTGTCTATGGCCCCAGCCACGACACGTTCACTAAGGACCCATTGAATGGTATTGATATCTTCGTCACTAAAGACATAACCGATTTCATCTTTATTAACCACCGCTTCGATCCCCTTTGCCTCAACCGGTGTCAAACCTACTTCAATCAGATGGGCTAACGGTAGCATAAAACCAGATGTTGAACGAGCGTCCTCAAAAGCAACTATTTGTCCTTGTAACTGTTCCAGCGAAGACAGGCCACTGTCTGTCCTCGCAAAAATGATACTATAATATTCAGCATCGCCCCCCTTCCAACGGCGAAGGATTGGCTGGGCACCGGAACCATCACTAACAATCATGGCTGGAAAAGAGCTGTCAAAGTAAAGATCAACCTCACCAGTACGCATCCATTGAGTCATGGTTTCCAAGTCTGGCGCGATTTTTACCTCACCCTGCCCAATGCCATAAGCATTGAGATTGACGGCTAGATAGTCGGCCAAAGGCTGAAAGCGCTCTATTTTCTTAGTAGGCTCATCAGATACATCTCCTAGGACAATAACGCCAGAGTTGGCTAAGGGGACAGGCTCTACAGTAGGTTCTGAGGCAGTTGCCACAAAATTGCAACTCATTGTAACAAATAGAAGACCAATCAGAAAGATAGTGATAACAGAATTCTTGATCATTATTGAAGCTCCAGTTAGAATTATCTAGATATCGGTCGTATTAAATTAAATTGATTTGTCTTATCGACTGGTCGTCACTTCATACATCTCCCGCATGCGGGCTAAAGCTACATCTGCCCCCTCGGGAAACTCATCAAATTGGCTCGTCTTGAATTCTTCTAAGACAGCCAAGCCCTCCTCACTTTCATTCATTTCGATTAGTAGTATTTTGATTGTTTCAACCAAAGCCGGCTCTAGATCCTTACGGACAATAACCACCTGTCGCGGGGCTGGTTCGGTTTCGGCCAACACAATTAAATCGGCTTGCGTTTCTTCGGGTAATTCAGCTAAATTTTGAGTGTCCGTTGCTCCAGCTGCAACCCGACCATTGATAACCCACTGGATAGTATTTGGATCGGCATCGCTAAAAACAAAACCAACTTCATCGGGCATCACAACATCTTCTGGTGTCTCTTTCTCGACTAGATTGAAGCCGCCTTCAATAATATGCACAGCGGGCAGCATATACCCTGAGGTGGAGTAGTTATCCTGAAAGGCCACCATCTTTCCTTCCAAGTCAGCCAGCGAGGTCAAGCCACTGTCAGCTCGAGCAAAAAAGGCCGTATTGTACTGGGCCACATCCCCTTTCCAGCGACGCAGAATAGGTTTTGCTCCAGTTTCAGCGCTGATGGACAATGCGGGAAAAGGACTATCAAAGTAGACATCAACCTCACCATTAGCAATCCATTCAGTCATTGTTTCTAAATCAGGCGCAATTTTAACTTTGCCTTGACCAATGCCATACTCAGCGAGTTGGGGAACAAGATAATCAGCCATACGCTGAAAACGGGGGATTTTTTTAGTAGGTTCATCATCAACGTCACCTAAAACAAGGGTGCCAGTCAATAATGAATCTTGCTCAGGCTCTGACTCGGCTAGAGAAGGGGGGGCTGATACCACACTTCCAGTACAACCACTAAGCAGTAATATACAAATCGTAAAAGTAAGAGATAGGAGATTCTTGAACATACTTGAGGCCTCCTTGCCGGTGTGATGATTAAATTCGTCTAAATGGTTTATTTAGGATGGTTGGATATTACTAAAATATATGGTAATGGAAGAGAGTTATATTGTCAATGGGAAGTGAGGTATATCACTGAGCTAAATAAAAATACACCCAGAGTTGAGTTATCTAACCCTGGGTGTATTTTTTTACGATGTAGAGAAGCTACCTTTAACTCCTAAACCACCAACGCCTTCTGCAACGGCAGTTGGCGTAAACGTTGCCCGGTGGCATCAAAGATAGCATTGGCTATGGCTGGAGCAATTGGGCCGAGCGGTGGCTCGCCGACACCTGACGGACGCTCCGAGCCTTCCACAAAAATCACGCTGACCTCTGGCGGGGTATCAGACAACATCGCCATCGGATATTTGTGATAGTTGCTGGCGGTGAATTGGCCATCCTTAACGACGGTTTCCTCATAGAGGGCAGCACTGATGCCCATCATCACACATCCTTCGACCTGGGCGCGAACGCCTTCAGGGTTGATGACCACACCAGGGTCGATAGCCGATGTTGCTTTGGTCACCCGAATTTGGCCGTCTTCGACTTTGGCCTCGATGACCGTGGCAGCGACTGTGCGGCGGTCTTCGACGATGGCCAAGCCGCGCCCTACACCCTCCGGCTTCGGGGTATCCCAGCCACTAGCTTCGCGTAGACTTAGAAGTACATTGCGCATGCGCACCGCACTTTCATCATCACTCATTAGATGGGCTAGACGTAAATCGAACGGATCTTGACCAGCAGCGTGAGCCACCTCGTCGATGAAACTTTCGACGGCAAAACCATTTGGATACATCCCCACCGCCCGCCAAATTCCGGTCATAAATGGCGTGTCAACGTGCCAGATGTTGGTTTCACGGTTCTCTACCTCGTACAAAAATGGCGCACCGTGTGAGGCCGAGAGCAAGTCCGCCCCAAAAATCGGCTTAAGAATGGGGATTGGGAACAGGCCCAAGCCCTGATCACCTGAGGCAACGTTATGTTCGAGGGCGTCTAGTGCGCCTGAGCCACTCAATTTTGCCCGAAAGACATGGTGGGTGGCGGGGCGGACTACGCCGCACAAAAATTCAGTTTCACGATCCCACAACAGGTGAATGGGGCGACCGACCGCCTGGGAAATGCGGGCAGCATCGGGGCCGGGGCTGAGCCAATAGCGGCGGCCAAAACCACCGCCCAGATAGACGGTCTGCACTTGGATATTCTCGGCATCAATTCCCAATGCATCAGCGACCTCCGTGCGGACGACGCCCGGTGCTTGGGTAGCCGTGATGACCAATGCCTTATCACCCTGCACATCAGCGATGGCCCCGTTGGGTTCCATGTGAGCATGCACACCGATTGGAACGCGATACTCTGCGGTGACCAAAGTGCCCTCGTTATCGTTGATCCGCCCGGGAGCATTACCCTCCTGTTGCAAATTCACAGGTGAGGTAGTTCCGACGGTCAGCATTTCATCCAGCTCTTCCTGCTGCCAAATTTTTGGCACATCCCACTCAGCATTGAGGGCGCGTTTACCCATCTCGGCGGCGTAGCGATTGTCAGCTACGACAGCCACCAAATCCTCAAGCTCGACCACGTCGACCACGCCGGGAAAAGCCTTTGCCGAAGCGACATCAATACTTTTTAATGTCCCCTCAATAAAGGGGCATTTCAAGATGTTGGCGTAAAGCATTCCGGGTAACTCAATATCAATTCCAAAGATCGATTCTCCCATCACCTTAGGCTTGAGATCGACGCGCGGAATTTCGGTGCCGATCACTTTGAACTCGGACCGGGGGCGCAGAGCTGGTGCTTCCTCAGGCATCTCCCACTCAGTGGTGCTATTGACTACGTCGATATAACTGATGCGCTGGTCACTGGTGATAACAAATCCATCGGCGGTGCTTACCTCGGCGACATCAACCGACCACTGCCTGGCCGCAGCCATCTTGAGCATCTCGCGGAAGGTGGCTGCGAGTTCGCGCATCGGGGTGTAAAAGCTGCTGGTGGTGTTGCTGCCGCCAGTGCCAAGGTCAACAAGGCCAGTGCCCGTGGTAGTTGGTACGACATTGATGTTCTCAAACGGCATATCAATCTCTTCCATCACCAACATGGCAATTCCAGTGAAGATCCCCTGACCCATTTCGGCTTTGACCACATTGACCTGCAAAGTGTTGTCAGCTTGCATCTCAAAGACGATGTCGGGTTCAAAATTACTGGTTCCGTGCCCGACATCAAGCTCGACCAAGGAGTGGGCAACCCAGCGGCGGAAAGGGGTACGCCCAAAATATATACCCGCGACCGCTCCCCCGAGCATAATTGCACCAGCCTGGAGAAAACGGCGTCGCGTAAAAATGCGGCGCTTTTTTGTTGGCTCAATTGTTGTCTGTTCTTGCGCTTGATTTTTCTTGGCCATCGTTTCCTCCTAACCTTTCTGATTGAGTTCTGCGGCTCGATGAATCGCCTTGATGATGCGCGGATGGGTGCCACAGCGACAGATGTTGCTGATATTCTGCTTGATGTCGTCATCGGTTGGGTTGGGGATTTCGGCGATCAGTTTTGCCGCTGCCATCATAAAGCCAGGCTGGCAGTAGCCACATTGGGGCACCATCTCTTCCATCCAGGCTTGTTGGACGGGGTGAAGGTTGTCCTCGCTCTCGGACAGTCCTTCGAGCGTGGTCACATCCTTGCCTTCGGCATACTTCACTGGATAGGTGCACGAGCGAAAGAGATCGCCGTCCACATGCAATGAACAGGCCCCACACATCGCTCGGCCACAGCCATACTTCGTTCCCTTCAAACCTAACACATCCCGCACCACCCAGAGCAACGGCATCATCGGCTCTACATCGACGGTTACAGGGTCACCATTTATCGTAAAGTTGAATTCCATCTTTTGGTCCTTTCTAAAATCGTTTGGATAAAACAATACAGCTATCCAAAAATATCTCAGGTTACAGTCGGTAATGGGTAAATAGTAAATAGTAATTGTCGCTATGCTTGCACAATTACCAGTTACCAATTACTAATTACCAAATTACTCTGCTGGAATTGGCGCACCCGCCTCAAGCCAGATTTCCAGGGCTGCGACAAATTCATCGTGGGGTACAGGGGGCGGCGTTCGGTCACCGCCGGGGTCCCAAGCCCACAAAACAAGCGGATCTTCACTCATATGGTGGATCAAATCTTCGTGAGAACGACCCCCATTTGTTTCCGGATTAAGTAAAGCTTCAGCGATTTCGGCGTGGCTGAGGCCATACCAGCCCATACTCTTGGGGGCTAGACCCCAGTGAGGTGCGCCGGGTACAAGGCTGTAGGAGTTATTTTCCTCGTGGTGACAAGTCTCGCAAGTTTGGACCGGGCCACCGTGATTATCCTCACCGCGGGTGACATTGAGGATGTGGATAATTTGTTCATCTCGTTGGCGGGGGCGGTCCCCGGTCGGATGACAATTGCTACAGCGAGGGCTGGTCAAGACAGTCATCACCGTCTCAAACGCCTCGACCTCAGCCGCCTGCGGGCTGGGTGCACTGGTGTCGACTTGGTGAAGCGCGACACTTGGGCTTTCCAGATTTTTCGGCGCTGCGGCCGGACCACAGGCGACCAGCAGAACAGTGCTGATTGAAAGTGCCACAAAAAATAATACATTACACTGAAATCTTAGGTGCATCAATTTTCTCCTTTTCTCCAAAAGTTAGACCCATCTAGAGTCCATTCAATTTTCAAGCTGTTTGAACCCAAAGTTAAAATCTTATTTCTCAAAACTTCTTGCTGTTTACTTAACAATCTCAATTATCCTACAAAAATCGTAGAAATACATACATATATCTCTGCAATGCTTGCACAATCCTCTAAAATTTTGGTTTTATGGCCCGATGAGTAAGATCATTTGAAATCATTTCGTCTTAAAAACGTACTACCTTGTAGATTTCACAATCGGGAGACCCTCCATTGGATGACATCAAGTTTGATATTCAACGGGCCATTTTGCCTGAGGCGGATGACCTTTACGAGCCATTGTATGTATCGGAACCGACTTCGCTCAAAGATGCGTTGCAGCGTGGCTTGGTTAACTCGAACGGCGCAGCCCAACTCTTTCAATTTAATGAAGCAACCTATGTGTTTGGCCTTGATGAAATGATTTACTATCACGTGGCCCAAATCAAAGGCGAACCCCCTTTGATGTTGACCCACTGTCTGGTTTGTAATGGTGGCGCTTGTTTTTCGCCGGTAATTGATGGCGTTTACCATCATTTCTACGCAGCCGGTTTGTATGACAGTATGACCATCCTGAAAGATGAGGAAACCGGCTCAATATGGCATCATATTACCGGTGTTTGTCTGCACGGCCCTCTAGAAGGGACACAACTTGAGTCATATGGCACGGCGATGACGACCACCTTTGGGCAGGCTTTGCAAATTGACCCCGAGGCCAAGCTGGTGTCTCAACCTTTGGATGAAGAACAAACCGCTTGGCTTGAAGAGGACCGTGCCGTGTTTAGTGGTGATAATCCAAGTGGGTGGGACGAGTATTTAGCCCCGTCGATCTTGCAGGAAGATGAGCGATTGTCTCGGATGAACTTGGGGCTTGGCGTTTGGGCGGATAATGACCCCTGTTTTTATCCAACGCATACCCTGCACGATCACCAAAATATCCTGTTTGACACGCTGGCTGGACGACGCATCGCCATCTTCATCAGCGGCAATCCCGGCTTTCCCCGTGCGATTTACACCGATGCCGAGGTGGTCGATATTGTGCGTGGTGAGCAGTTCCGTTTGAGTAATGGCTGGACCATCCGCGATGGATTGGTCTATGACTCATCTGGCAGCATCATCACCCCTGAACATCCCCGCCAAATTTTTGCTCGCTGGTTTGGCTTCTCTCTCTCATTCCCCAACTGCCGGATTTATGGGGGGCGTAGCTAGGACCATGCCTGTCTCGTCATTACAATTTCCCCTATTCACCATTTTTTTGTTGTAAACCTCAATAACGTGTATAGTGAAATAGAGATGTAGGTGCTTTAGAATACACATAGACCTTTATCAAATCTATTTGTGCGTTGAGGGCATAGAGTCACTTTGAATTATAAAAATATTGTTGATAAAATTCGTGGGACGCGACCCAACGCCATATCAACCCCCTCTCAGGCGACGGCCAACAGTGAAATCCTCATTGAATTACAAGAGGTCATCAAGACCTATGAAACCCCGGCTGGCCCCTTTACCGCCCTAAAAAATATCAATCTACAAGTAAAAGCAGGTGAATTTGCGGCAGTCATTGGTAAATCTGGTAGCGGTAAATCGACCTTGATCAATATGGTCACTGGTATCGATCGTCCAACCTTGGGCGAAATTGTCATTGACCAAATCCCCATCCATCGCCTGAATGAGGATGATATGGCCACTTGGCGAGGGAAACATTTGGGGGTTATTTTTCAATTCTTTCAACTCCTCCCCACCTTGACCCTTGTTGAAAACGTGATGCTCCCCATGCAGCTCTCCAATACCTATCCAGCAGATATTCAAGCCGAACGGGCGTTACACTTGCTCGAAATGGTCGATATGGCTGACCAAGCCTATAAATTCCCCTCGGCTGTTTCTGGGGGGCAAAAGCAGCGGGCGGCCATCGCCCGGGCTTTGGCAAATGATCCCAAAGTGCTGGTCGCGGATGAGCCAACGGGGAGCTTGGACTCCAAAACATCCGACTCAATCTTCCAACTGTTTGAAGATTTTGTCAGTCAGGGTCGCACCATCTTGATGGTGACCCATGATCGTGACTTGGCCAGCCGTGTTTCACGGGTGATCCAAATTGCTGATGGTGAAATCACAGACCAATACATCTCCAAGGCGCTATCAGGGCTTGACCCAGCCCAAATGGTCAAAGTGTCCGCGCAACTCGATCCGGTGACATATAAGCCGGGTACGACCATATTCAAACAGGGTGACCTGGCTGATAAATTCTACATTATCATTCGAGGACAGGTTGAAATTATCATTGAGCACATCTCTGGCCGGGAGGTGATTGGGGCTAGACTCGGCAGCGGGCAATTTTTTGGTGAAATCGGCCTCCTCGAAAACAAAAATCGAACGGCCACGGTTCGGGTTTCGGCTGAGGAAGAGGCCGTGTTGATGGGCCTCGATAAAAACACCTTTAGCCAATTAATGATCGACTCCAAGCTCACCTATGAGATGATCGCTAGCTTGATGCGCCAACGTCTCGTCGCCGATCAAATGTTGGCCGCTTTGGAGAATTTAGACTCAGATAACTTAACCAACCTCGGTTTTCAACTGGAACGTCTTGTCTTTAAGCCAGGTGAGACCATCTTTAGCAAAGGCGATCCCAGCGATACCTTTTATTTTATCGAGAAAGGTGAGGTGGAAGTTGTCCAGCCAGTTGATGATGCTGAAGTCATTGTCCAGCGTTTGGGCAGCGGGCAATTTTTTGGTGAAATTGGTCTCATTACAAATAGGCCCCGAGAAGCTACCGTGCGGGTGAACCAGCAGCAGGAGACGGATACAGAAGTGCTCGTTGTCAATCGAGATGCCTTTGAGCAAATTCGGATTATGACCGAAGAAACCGATCCGCAATTTCAGCGGATTGTCACCCGTCGGCGGCTGGCTAACAAATTGGCTCAATTTGGGATTGGCGACCCTGACGCTCCCGAAGGCCAGTTTATGCGGCGAAAACGACGAGTGCCGGATCAGGAATGAAACCTAGCATCGAAATTATCAAAGACCTGCAAACCCGAAAAATCATTCGCGATTTGTGGGTCAATAAATCCCGAACGATCTTAGTTATCCTCACTATTGCTCTTGGCGTTTATGCCGTTGGCACGATCTCCAGAACCTGGGTCATTTTATCCACCAATTTAACCGATAACTACCTAGATGTTGCCCCCGCCAGCGCGACAATTACGACCGTCAACACCTTTGATAACACGTTTATTGAGGGTGTCCGGCGGATGCCAGAAATTGCTCAGGCGGAGGGGCGGAACGGAGTGACCGTCAGGGTTAGGGTGGGAGCGGATCGATGGCGTTTGCTACGGCTTATCGTGCGGGCAGATTATGATAATTTGAGCCTTGATCAAATTCAAACCAAAGCGGGGCAGTGGCCCCCACCCCGGCAAAGCATGCTTCTAGAGCGATCCTCACAGGATTTGACCCAGCTCGGGATTGGCGATCTTGCCACGATTGAGTTGCCCAATGGGAAGTTGACCAAGATAGAGGTGGCGGGAGTTGTCCACGACCTCACCCAAACCCCAACCGACTTCACCTATATTGCTTATGGGTACATCACCGAGCGCACCCTGACCAAACTCAATGGCGCAAACAACTATAACAATTTAGATATCATCGTGGCGGATCAACCCCTTGACAAACGCCATATTCAAGATGTCGTTGAGACGGTCGTTGATCGAATGGAAGCCGTTGGGCTGGTGGTCATCAACAAAGATATTCCAAATCCCGGCGTCCATCAGCTTGATGATATTATCCAATCCGTTTTGCAGTTGATGATTATCCTGACCTTAATGGCGATTTTTTTAGGCATCTTTCTGGAAATCAATATCGTTTCAGCGTTATTAGCCCAGCAGATCGAGCAGATTGGGGTTATCAAAGCGGTGGGGGGACGTAGCCGTGGTATTGCGACGATGTATCTAAAAACCATCGTCATCTTCGGGGTTCTGGCTATGGTGACCGCTGTCCCCTTGGGCATTATCGTATCGCGATTTACGGCTGTTTTTGTCGCAGAATTTATCAATTTCGATATCACGAATTACACGATCCCCCCTCAAATTTACGCCTTGGAAATTGCCACGGGTATCTTGCTCCCCTGTTTAGCCGCTCTGTATCCCATCATCAATGGGGCACGCATTACCGTTCGTGAGGCCATCCAACAATCTGGGATGCAATCCGTTCAATTTGGGGTGGGTGGATTTGAGGAATGGCTCAATAAAGTAAGGGGATTGCCCCCGATCGTGCTATATGCCTTTCGTAATATTTTTAGACGGAAGGTCCGGCTCGCGCTGGCCACCCTCACCCTCAGCGTCGCCGGAGCCGTGTTTATCTCGGTGATTAGTGTCAGGGCCTCACTGATTGTGACCATTGACGAAATTGCCACCTACTGGCAAGAGGATTTGCGCCTCGTCTTCTATCGTCCTCATCGCCTCAACAAGCTCCAGCGATTCGCCGACCAACAGGCCAGTATTGCCGCGATTGAGGGCCGTCTCATCTACGACGGCTTCCGCATTCGGCCTGATGGGCGCGAGTCAACCCAACAAATCAAGTTGTTTGGGCTGGAGCCAAATTCCCCATTTATCAAACCGACCTTGGTCGAGGGTCGCTGGTTACGGCCTGATGATGAGCGCAGTATCGTGATCAATGTTGATTTTGTCGACCTGGAGCCTGATGTAACCATCGGTGATGAGGTCACCTTCCGAACTGAGGAGCGCGAAACAACGTGGCAGGTTGTTGGCATTGTCTCCAGTCAGGTGATTGGTGGCGGTGAACTTTTAAAGGCGCCCATCGCCTATGCCAACTATTCGCAATTGGCGGAAGCGGTGGGCCAGTTAGGGATGGCCAATCGACTCCTGGTCGCATTTCAACAGGCCAATTCTGTTTCTGATGAATCGAAAGTCGCCCTACTGGAAGAAGGCTTGGATAAAGCCAATATGCGCGTTGTCGTTAGCTTACTCAATACGGATGTCCGCCAGTCGCTCAGCAACTCCTTTGCCATTATTATCAATTTGGTGCAATTGATGAGCTTTTTATTTGCCGTGGTAGGGGGCTTGGGCTTGATGAGTATGATGAGCTTGAACGTCTTGGAGCGAACCCAAGAGATTGGCATCATTCGGGTGGTGGGGGGAATCGGTAAAGTGATCACCCAAATTGTGATCATTGAAAGTGTGGTGGTTGGGCTGTTGAGTTGGCTCATCGGATCGCTGCTGGCCTTTCCTGTGAGTAGGCTAATGGGTATTGCCTTAGGGAATACCATGCTCAATGTCCCACTGACCCACGTGTTCCCGTGGCAGGGCTTGGCCATGTGGCTTCTCTTTATCCTCGTGCTAGCCATTCTGGCCAGCATCATTCCAGCCCGCAGTGCCTCCCGGTTGATTATCCGCGAAACCTTGACGTATGAGTAAACAGCGCAAACACATCACCATTCTGGCTGTTGGCTCTCGCGGCGATGTCCAACCCTACATCGCCCTTGGTCACGGCTTGCAACAAGCAGGGTATGCGGTCCGGTTGGGTGCCCCCGCCAATTTTACCTCCGTCGCTCAGCAATACGGCCTGGAATTTGTCACCATCGCGCCTGATTTCAAACAACTGATGACCAGTCCCACCGGACGGGCGATGATGATGAGTGGACACAATATCATCCGACTGGCTCAGACCCTGACTCGATTAGGGAACTCGTATGCCGAGCAAACCTTGGTTGCCACCCAGCAAGCCTGCCAGGATACAGAGGCCATTATATTTAATCAATTTTGCTGGGTGGGCTGCTTTCTGGCCGAAAAGCTCAATCTCCCCGCTTGTGCGGCCTGGATTTATCCGTTGACCCGGACCCAAGCGTTCGCCCCGATGACGACTCCAGCCTGGTTACCCCAAACGCGCTGGACAAATCCCCTATACTTCAGCCTCTATGAGCAAATCACCCATCAAATGTTCAAACAGACTTGTACGATGTGGCGTCGTCGACTTGATTTACCCCCCTTGCCTTGGGGTGGACTGTTTTCTTATTTTTACCAGCGAAATATCCCGGTGCTGTACGCCTACAGCCCCCACGTCGTGCCCAAACCCGCCGATTGGCCGGACCGATTTGTGGTCACCGGCTACTGGTTTCTGGATCGCGCCCCCGCCTGGGTCCCACCGCCCGCCCTGGTCGATTTTCTGAGCAGTGGTCCCCCGCCTGTGTATATTGGCTTTGGCAGCATCAGCGGCAATCGTAGCCGCGACTTGGTGGAGATGACCGTGGCTGCCCTCAAAAAAACGGGCCAGCGTGGCATTTTGGCCACAGGCTGGGGCGGCTTAGAAACGGACGTTGTCAACCAACCTCTGACCGAAGATGTGTTTGTTGTCGACAACATCCCCCACGACTGGCTCTTTCCCCAAGTTTCCGCTGTTGTCCACCACGGCGGGGCAGGCACCACCGCCGCCGGATTACGCGCTGGCGTGCCCTCTATCCTCATCCCCTTTTTCTTGGATCAACCGTTTTGGGGGCAGCGTGTGGCGACATTGGGCGTGGGGCCGAAACCGATTCCTTACCAGAAGTTATCGGTGCAGCGGTTGGCTCAGGCTATTGAGGTTGTTGTTGGGGATAAGGCGATGCAACGACGAGCGGCTGCTTTGGGGGAGAGGATTCGGGCTGAAGATGGGATTGGGAGGGCGATTGAGGCATTGGGGAGGTTTTTTTTGAGTTAAAAAGATTGGGAAAAGTAACGGTTTGGATTTTGTACCGAAGATTTCTACCTCCCCCAGCCCCTCCTGCAAGGAGGGGAGCTGCTTCCACCCTTGCAGGGGGGATTGAGGGGGGTAGAGTGGCCTGTTTAATATAAATGCTGTAATAACAATGGCAAGTTAGCCTTAAATTCACCCAAAAACCCAATACACAACCCTAAACCTATGCTAACAATTTTCACCATTCCTAAACCCTTTTCGGGGCACAGTCAGATCATTCAATACAACGCCCTAAAAAGCTGGACCTTACTCCAGCCGCGTCCCCAAATCATTATATTTGGTGATGAACCCGGTACAGCCCAAATGGCGGCTCAACTTAAGCTGCAACACATCCCTACCTTACAGTGCAATGGAAATGGGACACCGCTGCTGAGTGATGCCTTTCACCAAGCCCACCAATTGGCCGAGCACGATATTCTGCTCTATGCCAACGCGGACATCATTCTGTTTAATGATGTGATAGCGACCATCAAGCAGGTCCAAGCGGCTGACTTTGAGCAGTTTTTAATCATTGGGCAACGCACCAATTTTGATATGACCGAATGTATTGATTTTGACCGTGTCGATTGGGAGGTGACCTTACGGCACCATATTGCCGCAGAAGGGACACTGGCCGCTGTGGTATGCAAGGATTACTTTATATTTCCCAAGCCACTCTACACAACGATCCCAGATTTTGCCGTGGGCCGGGGGAATTGGGACAGCTGGATGGTGGCCCAGGCCCATCGTCAAAAGATCCCCGTCATTGATGCCACCCCAGTCCTGACCGCAGGCCATCAAAACCACGATTACGCCCACCTCAATGGCGGCGGGGTCGCCAGCGTGGTCGGCCTGGAAGCGAGGCAGAATGCTCAAGCGGGTGGGGGGATGAATTTGGTGTATGGATCAGCGGCTAGTTGGGAGTTGACCGCAATCGGATTACGGCGTAAGCGCTGGCCTGCCCTGATATATTTCCTACTGGATTTACCTCGGTTTTTTCGGTTGTTGGGGTATTTGTTTCGGTTGCGGGGGTAGGAGATGAGGTAAATATAGATAGTTTTTGAGCAATTGTAAGCACTAAAAAATTGTAACCATTCTGACAGTTACAGCCTAGCAAAGTTTGTGTGATCCTAAATTTTGTATCCAACAAGATCATCTAAAAATTTTGCTACATCTTTTGTGAGTCTGTGCGGGTAAACGACAATAAAAACAAGAAGTAATTCTGGATTTTTTTGGAACAATTCTGGAATCATTGAAGTGTCCACACTCCTTGACAGATTCCTTAACTCAGCCCAACTCTGTGGCATTTTGGGTTGAACAGTATTCAACCTTCCCTCTTCAACTTCCCACAAGCAAAATTGCCAGCGTGACGGAGGGTTAAATTCGGCAAAGTGTATTCGTGTAATTTTAGACCACATAAATCTTAACCTCTGCCGCCAACCCCGCCTTGCAAACAAGTGAACCAATGGCTCTAAGACAAATGACCTTCCCCTGTAATTCTCTGGCTGACGGTTATTTGCAAGCCCCAGCTTTTCCTCCATAACTTCGGTTAAATCGTGATATGGATCAGCAAGCCCATTTGAAGTATTATCTTCGTTGACACTACATATACCCTCGATCAAATTTACTAATAAGGCTTCTGGTTCTATGGTGGCTGTAATTTGTCGAAAAAACCAAAAGATCATTAAAAACTGGGGGACTGCAGCTTCTCCCCACAAAATCAGATCTTTCTGATGGGAGCTAATGAATTTTTTGTACCAGTCATCAATTAGCCAATTTGGATCACTAAGTCGTTTCCATAAAACAAAGGTTGACATCAAACCAGCCAGCCAAGTTACACGTCCGCGATAAAATGCACCATCTACTAAACCATTACCTTCTACTAGATGTTCTCTAGACTCTAACTCATCCTTCAAGTCAGAAAATGATTGCTCAATTGCGAATTTACAAATGGTCAATGAGTCTTTCCAATATTTATCCTTTAAATTATGTTTTTCAACTAAAGCCACTAGACAAGCAAGATAAATTGTCCATCCCTCTATCAATGCAATGTGATTTGATTTTTCCGTATATGCAGAAAGGGCATAAGCATTCAGGATAGCCGCACTTGCTAAAGCACGGCTACATTCAGCCTTGTTCAATCGAACTTCA
Source organism: Phycisphaerae bacterium (assembly GCA_028285035.1). The sequence goes on along the minus strand of JANQQF010000003.1, from coordinate 28,521 downwards.
AAAATAGGTATCAATGAGAGAAGAAATTTCACAAATTTGTCTTTAGGCAAACAATCACTTCCATCTGTAAGAAAAAATTCTAAAAGTGATTTCTCAAAGGACAGTTGTACAGGCCAGAAGTTTGTGTGAATAGATTTGAAACGTGAAAGTAGTTGTCCTTTTACAATTGTCTCTAACTGGGGGTGCCCACGACGTAACCAATCTGGGTTTCTATTCTGAATCTCAAGTCTTACTTCTTCGTCCAATTCCCCATTAGTTACAAGATATACACGTCTAGGTACGCTTGGATCAATAGATGGGTGATTAATAGGAATTTCAACTAATCTAGTAATTTGGGGTAAATGTTCCTCCCAAGCTTTCTGTGTGATTTTCCCTCCTGGAGTACCTTTCAATTGAAATGCACAAGGGGTCCCATCAGGTGCAATTGCTAGAATATCTTTCCCTTCTTCAAATGGACCATGTCGACTAAGGTGTACAATTTGATACCCCTCACCTGCCAAGAGTTGGCAAAAAGGCACTTCAAAAGAGCGTTCATTTACTTTAGTCAACCAATTTTCGACGACTCTCTCTATCACGCCACGCCTCCTTTTTACGAGCAATGATTTCGTTGTGACGTGCATCCAGCGCTGGATCTTGTTCCCAACTTGCTACATCGTCTTTGATTTTATCCCACATTTTTGGGTGCATCAAAATAGCTGGTGGATCTAACTCACCAGTTTTATCAAAATACAACTCAATTGAGTCTAACATTTCAAGAAACATTTCTTTGCTAAAAGGCTCGCCTTCTGCATTTATTGTTGTTCCACCTTCTTCTATAGCTTGGTTAATATCTGCGATGATACCCTGACTTGTTTGTTTGGCCATATCCTCAGCCATCACATCAATTTTATCCATAATCTTCTCAATAGTTAATGTAGGGACCTCATCATAATGTATTGATAAACCAGATTTGATATCCTGATAGCCTGTCTCGTTAACCGTCTCATCACTACTTCCCATGTTCCAAAGATCGCCTTCATGATTTCTGTATGACGGTATTGTTGAAAAAAAACCTAGATACTCATCATACTTTTGCTGAAAGTATGATGATATAGTTTCCATTAATTTAGCTTTTTGAACTGGAAAATCGGGAAGCATTTCTTCACCCCCATAAAAAGAATTGCGTTAAAATTCATCTTAAATATTACTGCAAAACCGTAAATTAACCTAATAGCCTTCGATTTTAAATGATCTCATATATCATCCCGCCCCACCCATCCTCCACACCACCATCCCCAACAAGCCCTCAGCTTGCTCAACCGTCATCACCTGCGAGTCATACTGAAGGGTCAGTCGGAGTTGGCCTGCATAGTGATGGGCCATAAACCCGGCGTTGGTATGAGGGCGTAACACTGCACCGGGATCGACTGACTCAAGGACAATATTGCCACAGACCAGTCGGCCATTTTGGCGGGGGAGCGGGGTTTGGGTCGAAATAACGCCAGGGTAGGACAAGTAGGTGGTGGCTTGGCATTGATCGGCCCGCATGACCAGTGGCATCAATCCGGGGACCAGACGGGCCAGGCCGAGGGATAAGATCATGGTGTATTGCAATTGAGACCGTTTAATGAGCCACAACTGCTCATAGATACTTTTTAGGAGGTGGGTCTCATCAGCAAAATCGGCCCTGCGTCGGTCCAGAAAGATCAGGCTGCTGGAATTAGACAGCGGCATCGTCTTGTCAGCCGCTCCCCGTAGATTGATGGGCACGGCCAGCCGTAACCAATCGTCATCATTCCCAATCCCCTGCCTCTGACGCCAAGCAGCAATCGCCAAGAATAGGTCACGCAACAACAGGGTGTTCAAGCTGACCTTGGCCGCTTTGGCGGCTTCCCCGATTTTCTTTGTCTCATTCACATCAAATTGGTGGCTCAATATGGCGGGAAAGGAGGCCGGGGCTGTTGGGGCTTGGTTGGGGGTCGAATATTGGCCAAGGAGGGGCGCAGGAGAACGCCCGAAAAACTCATACACGCCGATCAATCCCCGCAATTGCTTTAACGTGTCATTCAGGTCTGTGCCAAACGATAATTTTGGGGCACCCCGCCGCCTCAATCGCTGTACATCGAGCGGCGGTAACTCAATCATCTGGCCGCTCTGGTGCGAGGCATAGCTCACCAGTAAATCTTCGATCACCTGATGTAGGCCCAACCCATCGGCACAGCAGTGGTGAGCTTGGAGCACCACATCATGCCCGTCCGCCCGCTCTAAAACCCAGCAGCGTAGCCCTGGCTCTTGTCTGGGATCGAGATAGGTCATTTGCGGCATCGTATCGGCGGTTGACTGGGCTTGCCACTGAATCGTTGGCGACGCGTGAGGGTGAGGCACCCAGACCCATTGCCCCAGCCAATTGCGGCGGATGACGGCCTGCAACAAGGGGTGTCGCTGTATGATGGTTTGTAGCGCGGCTTGAAAGGCGGCAGGCTTCAGGAAGCCTGTAAATCGTAGCCGACAAAACACCGTCATCGGATACGCAGGCCGATCATCGACCAGCAAAGCCTGCTCAAATGCAGTGAGCGGTAGAGGGAAAATATCGGCTTCAACTGAACTACTCATCAAAATAACAGCTCCAAGGGGTATCGGCAAAGTGCTGCTTGAGCATCGCATAATTTGTCACGATTTGGTTTAACGGACGGGTATTTTGCTTAACCGTCATGGCCTTTAAGGGTCGATCATCAAGCGCTAAAAACGCTAAGATCCGTTTGCCTTCCGCGACCGTATTTGTGGTTAATTCTTCGTAAAAGAGTTCCAGCACCTGATGTTCGGCAAAGCATTGGTCATAATACGCTTCCAGTTGCTCAATCTGACGAAACGCGGTTTCACATTCATCGACTGTCAATTCAAGAACAATGTCGTTGTCCCGTTTCTTCGGGTCAAACAAAATAAAGGTTTGATTCAAATTTACAATCTTGGTCGAGATGAATGATCTCAATCTATTTCTTCGTTTTAGGTGAATAATTTTGAGATTCTGTCGGGTTTGAAAAAAGGGAATCACGTCAGATAACTCTGCCAAGGCCCATTCCTGGGCATAGCCGGGTTCAAGCTGTTTGTATAATATCTTGATTCCTGCCATCAGGTTGCCCGCTTTGGGGTGTAGTTGATGATCGAGATACGTCAGAAGGCCGTGTTGGATAAGCTGCTTTTGAACCCACGTTTTTTGTAATTCATACGGCCCAAAGGGCTCTGCCAAGGGCCATATATTGGGGTGCGAGTCCAGTAACCACGTCAAAAAATTGGAGCCAGTTCGAGCGCGGCAAATGATCACAAAGCTCGGTGCTGGCGGCCCATCACCTTGCGGTCCAGCGCCCTGACGATGAAATGGGTCCAACGTATATTTCCGGCTCCACTTAAGGAGGAGTTGGACAAAATTTGGGAAGTCCCGACTGGCTAAATCAATTCCGTTTTTCACACTATGCAGGATAAATTGAGGAAAATTCATCGATATCCCTGAGCTTGACGGTTGAAGAGGTGGGCATATAGGCCATTTTGGGTGATCAGGTCATCGTGGCTACCCAGCTCACTAATCCGCCCCGCTTCAATGACCGCAATGCGATCGACCATACGCACTGTACTGAAACGGTGTGAGATTAGGATGGCTGTCTTTCCAGCGGTCAAGGCCCGAAACTGTTGAAAAATTTGATACTCTTGTTCCGCATCCAAGGCTGCAGTCGGTTCATCCAGAATTAGGATGTCGGCCTGTCGCATAAAGGCTCGACTCAACGCCACTTTTTGCCATTGACCCAGACTCAAATCATGACCATTGGCAAACCATTTCCCCAGCATCGTCTCGTACCCTGCCGGTAAATTAGCCAGAAAGGGATGTGCTCCCCCTTTTTGGGCCGCTGCCACAATTCGGGTTTGATCAGCGATAGCCTCAATCTGTCCGACCCCAATATTTTCGCCAGCCGTAAATTGATATTGCACAAAATCTTGAAAAATGACCCCGATTTTTTTGTGCCAGTCCGCCGGCGTGTACTGATTTAAGGGCACACCTGCCAATAAAATCTCGCCTGCCGTTGGCTCATACATCCGAGTCAGAAGTTTGATCAGCGTGGTTTTCCCCGCCCCATTGAGGCCAACCAACGCCAATTTTTCACCAGGCTCGAGGGTCAAATTGATATCTTGCAACGCCCAATCAGTTTGGCCCGGATACTTAAAGGACACCGCCTTAAATTCCAGACGATGTTGCCCCGGCTCAGGCAGGGCTTTGGCAACGGTTGGTGTCGCTAAAGCGGATTCCAGTGCCAGAAATGTAAAGACATTGCTGATGAACAAACTATTTTCATAGAGCCGGATCAGGCTGATTAAAACATCTTGCCCCAAGTAGTGACTCCGTTCAAAAACTTCCAGATAGAGCACCGCATCTCCAAAGGTGATCGTTTGGGCAATGGCCCGGAACATAATCCAGGCGATGGCCCCGAAATAACCCACCAGCGCAATCGCCCCCCACACCAGGCTAACCATACTCCGCCGCCAGGCCAAGGCCATGTCCGTCTCAAATAGTCGCCAGAACAGGTTGACATAGCGGCGTAACAGAAGCTGCCCCAAGCCAAACAGTTTGATCTCCTTGACGTAGCGGTCTACTGTCAGCAGCTCCTCCAAATATTTCATTTGACGGCGTTCCGGGGCTTGCCCGCTGAGTAAGCGAAAGGTGAATTGACCATATTTGCTTTGCAGGCCAAAGCTGGGCAGGGTAGCTCCCAACAAAATGACCACGAGCCAAGGACTAAAACGCATCAAAAGCAAGGCCAGCAGAATGAAGGTCACCGAATTTTGCAGGACATTAAAGCCCTGCACCACAATGTCCAAGGCTCGCCGGTCAGCTTCCTGGCGCGCATTTTGCAACTTGTCGTAAAATTCAGCCTGCTCAAAATGACCAAGATCAAGGGTTAAGGCTTTATTGATAATCAACGAATTGATGTGCAGACTCAGTTTTGCTTGCAGGCTTTTCTCGGTCAACGCCCGACTTTGTACAATAATGTTGTTAAACAGCAACAACCCCAGTATCGACAACAGCAGAGGGACCATTGCCCAAAGACTCGTCCAGGGATCAAGTCCCTGCGAGACAAATTCAACCACCTGATCGATCATTAGCTTTTTGATCCAGGCCACCCCAGGCATGACTCCCCCGCCGAGGATAGCTAACCCCAGCATGATGATCGAGTCACGTGGGCTGGCTGTCCAAATCAAACCAAGCGCTTGGCTCAAATTTGCATACATTTGCCTTAAAGCAGCCGACCAATGGGGCGGTTGCGATTTTGATTCTGTTGCGTCTGAAGAGGATTGAGATGTCATTTATATGTTTTAACCTAGGATGCTCCTTTTTTCAGGCTGACGATGAACATACCATTGCCACGCCTCCCATACCGATTGACCGCCCACCCAACCAAATCCAACGAAATAGAGCAGGAGCAGAGGCAGGGCCAGCCATTGTTGTTGCCAGATAGCGATTCCCACTCCGCCCCCAGCCAACAGTAACAGCAACACGTCCCCCATCAGACTCCAATCAGGCGCAATTTGATGGGGGCTCGGTTGATCTGCCCCGCCGGATTTAGGGGTTGTACTAAAGAATGTTGTGCCTTGCGACCCAAAAAGCCCAGCCACCATGGCTAAGGTATTATTCAAGGTCATGCCAATCTGCAACCCCAAATGCACGGGTAGATTATTTTTACCCTGCAATCCATTGACCAGAGCGGGCAGCATCAAAGCCGTTAAGCCAAACGCAGTCAGGGCATCTAGATAGATGGCAAATGGCGGGGGCCACAGGAGCTGAGGAAGCTTAAGGAGGAGTAAACAGACCAGTAGCCCGTGGAGCAATGGCCAACTGACAAAAAGTAAAACGTCCATTTTTTGTAGGGGGGACAGGGCTGCGGCCAGAATGGCTCTGATGGTTTTTCGCGTGACCTGAGTGCCGGCTTTGGCCCATCGGTATTGCTGCTGCTTATAGGCCAACATTTGGTTGGGTAATTCCGCCGATGCTAATCGGGTGTCATCATACCCAATCTGCCAGCCAGCCAGTTGGGCTCGATAAGCCAGGTCAAGATCTTCGCCCAGTGTATCAGTCGCCCAGCCCCCCGCCTCCTCAATACAAATGCGTCGCCACATTCCCGCCGAGCCAAGAAATGCCGACCACAACCCAAGCCGGGCGCGGGTGGCCTGAGCCAAGCCAAACTCCTCCAAGGTTAGGGTTTGGGCCACGGTTAAAGTTGACTCAGTGGCATTCAGATGCGTCCAGCCCGTTTGCATTACCCCCAATCGCTCACCCCCAGCCTGAAAAAAATGAGCCACGGTGTGACGTAACCAAATTGGCTCCGGTAAGAAATCGGCGTCAAAAATAGCAATAAATTCGCCGGTTGCCTGAGGTAGGGCATTCGCCAGATTACCTGCCTTATGACCAGCTCGATCAGGGCGGCGCACATGGGCAATGTTTAGCCCTCTTTGTTGTTCCTGCGCTACGGCCTGGGCAATGAGGGTCGTGGTGTCATCTGTCGAGTCATCCAGCACCTGGATTTGCAGTCGATCAGGGGGATAATCTAGGGCGCAGGCAGCCTCAATCAGACGAACTGCCACAGATTTTTCATTGTACATAGGAAGCTGCACCGTCACCGAGGGCAGATCAGCTTCAGTGACAGGTAGTGGTAGTTCCTCTTGCTGGCTGGCTCGGGCAAAGAGCGATAACCAAAATAACCGCGATAAGTAGAGGGTCAAACCACACAGAACGGCAATATATAATGTTAGAATGATTATCATGATTTTTTGTAACCTGAGTTCGACAAAAATAGCAGTTAGACATTTAACCCTCAAACATGTCATTTCGACGACGAAGGAGGAGAAATCTTCTAGTATGGAGGCATTTCAAGCAACAAATTAGAAGATTTCTCTCTGCGTTTCACTTCGCTCCACTCCACTCGAAATGACAGGCCGACTACAATTTGCAGCCAAATCCTATTTATGACCACCTCTCAATTAAATGATAACCATTTGTTTTTCAAGATCGATACTTTTTTGTCGATAATTTTTCTTGAGCGCCTAAAGAAAATCAACGCGTCTTAAATAGGCCACGTAGGTTTCTATCAATTCATGGTTGATCGGTGGGCATTCAATACCGCTGCCAGCCAAGAAAGACAAGGTGTTTTGGCAATCAACCTGCTGCTCAATCTGTTCTGGTCTGTCGCTGGAGAAGAAAGGTAAGAGCGGCAAGATTTCGTTTTCGATCTTTTGCTCAGCCTGTTTAATCAGGGTGTTTCGCCAGGTGTGATAAGGCACCGCCTGTAAAGTTGCTCCCCCTAGGCTCATCCAGCGAATTATATTGTTGAGTTGGGTGGCGTGAGGGTTGGTTAAATGAAATACCTGTCCCGCCGTTTCCGGCTGTTGCGACAGATGCACAATCGCTCGACTGACATAATCGACGGGCACAATATTGATCTCCTGCTGACCATCTGGGTACAACCCCAGTTGATAGCTCCCCTTCATCAAACGGCTGGCGATGTCGTGGGTGTTGGTCATGCCGGATTGACTATGCCCAGTAATGATCCCAGGTCGATAGATGGTACAGGGAATGGCCCGGGCTTGGGCCTGTCGGATCAACTGCTCAGCCACCCACTTGCTCTGCATGTAGCCCCCGTGCAGGGCCTGAGGATTGGGCCAGTCGCTTTCGTAGATCACACCTTGTCGATTACGATTGGCGGCAAAAAAGACCGCAATCGTTGAAATGTAATGAACGGGTTTTAGCTTTGTTTGGCTGGCGAGCTGTAAAATGGCTTGCACACTCAAAACATTGGTCGGTTTCAACACCTGATAAGGCTGAACCAAATTCAGCACGGCCCCATTGTGATAGATGACATCGATTTGGGCGGCGAGGTGCTGAAACTGGGTGGTGCTTAAGCCAAGGTGGGGCTGGGCTAAGTCACCAACGACGGGCTTGAGTCGGTCTCGGTTTTGCTCTTCCCACAGATCGTAATGGGTCAGATTATCTTGGAGCCGTTGCCAAGCCATTGACTCATTTTCGGCGCGAACCAGACAATAGATATCGGCTTCGGTTTGTTGGAGTAGGTCCGCCAGCAGAAAGGCCCCCAAAAAGCCTGTGGCCCCAGTCAAGAGAATCGATTGAGGTGGTCTGGTTGCGGTACTGGCCGTTTTGTCAGGATAAATCGTTGGATTGAGTTGAGCCTCAGCCAGCAAATCGACCGTTGTGTCAGTCTGCTCCAAAACACCAAGCCATTGACCATTTGCTGTTTCGGTAGATTGGTCTCCTGCCGTCGTCGCCAGAATTTTGTCTAGCAAAATCACCGCAATGTCCTGAATGGTGGTTCGTCCCAAAACATCACTCACCGCTAAGTTGAGATTGAGTTGGGTATTCATCGAATTGATCAACTCGATGGACAGCAGCGAGTCAAACCCAAGTTGAGGTAAGGGGGTATCAAGCCCAATCTGGGACACTTCTGCATTTAACACCTCGGCGACACTTTGGCCTAAAAACGCTTCAACGAGCGATAACCTGTCATCTGGCGAGGCCGCGATAATGTGGGTGATCAGCGAACTATCAAGGCTCCTGGCGATTTCCTGTTGGATCAAATCACCAAACATTGAAGACTGAGCTACCCCAGGCAGATATCGACTCAAATCGCCCCAATTGACCTCAGCTACGCCGATTTGGGTAGCATCCAAAGGAAAGATGTCACCCAACATTTGTAAGGCTTGGGTTGTGGCAAGTGGTTTTAGGCCAAGTGTTGAAAGATATTGCTCCACTGCTTGGTTGCGAGCAACAAAGCCCGCCCCTGACAGAGCACCCCAGTTAAGGGTCAAGGCGGGCAAGCCTCGGGCGCGACGATAGTGGGCTAAGCTATCCAGAAAAGCATTACCTGCGCTATAGTTGGCCTGCTTTATCGTCCCCACCAGGCTGGTCAAGGAGGAGAAGCAGATAAAATGTTCCAGCGGCAGATCAAGTGTCGCTTGGTGCAAATTCCAGGCGCCCAATAGCTTGGGATGCAGGGCTTGATTAAACGTGGCCTCGTTCAAATTAATGATTAGTTCGTCGTGGAGCACCATGGCACTGTGAATGGCGCCACCCAACGGCGCAGGTCCATTTTGGATCACTTGAAGCACCTGTTTCACATCGTCGCGGCAGGTTACATCGCCTCTGGCGTCAACCACCACAATGCCGTCGGCCCGTAGTTGGTCAATATCCGCTTGGCTGGCTTCATCGGGCGGGCCACTGCGGCTCATCAAGACCAAATGACGGGCTCCCTGTTGGGCCAGCCACTTGGCCACCGCCAGGCCAAAACCACCCGCCCCACCTGTGATCAGATAGCTGACATCGGGCCGGAATAGATATCCTGCCTCCGTGATCCTGCCGATTGGAACATCAGCCACGTCAAAGGATAACACGTTTTTGCCAATGTGCTTGCCCATCGCCATATAGCGAAACGCATCTACGGCTTCAGTCACGGGAAAGACTTTATGGGGCAGCGGACGATACTGTTTCTGTTCGAATTTTTGGGACAAGGTCTCAAGCATACGCCTAAAAAGGGCAGGCTTGTGCGCCATCAGTTGAGCCAAATCGATGATGAAGACCGAAATGTTGTTACGCAAAGCTTCGAGGCCAATCTTACTATCGTTGTAAACATCAACCTTGCCAATCTCTAGATAACGGCCAAATGGGGCGAGGACCGAAAAATTCTTGGGAATAAAATCACCCGCCAATGAATTGAGTACCGCATCAACCCCTTGGCCCTGTGTGACGCGCCTGATCTCATCGGCAAAATGCAAAGAACGGGAGTCGAAAACGTGGGGGACACCCTGCGACTTTAGTAGGGCCCGTTTTTCAGGGGTCCCTGCTGTCGCAAAAATTTCAAGGCCTAAATCGTGAGCCACTTGAATGGCGGCCTGCCCAACGCCTCCCGCTCCAGCGTGGATCAAAACCCGCTCCCCTGGCTGCATTTGGGCTAGATGAACTAAGGCATAATAAGCCGTGAGAAACACGGTCGGCAGGGTGGCGGCTTCGGCAAAACTCAGATGAAAAGGTTTTCTGAAAACAACCTCGGCCTTAACTGTTAGATGAGAGCGAAAGGCGTAAGGGGCCAGACCGACTACGGCATCGCCCGGTTTTAGGTCTGTGACTTGCTCTCCAACGGCGACGACTACGCCGCTAAAATCATCCCCCAACCAGGTCAGGTCCACCGGGGTACCGGGATGCATCCCGAGCGCCTTCATCACATCACGGAAATTGAGTCCCCCAGCTCGCACCTGTACTTCGATTTCGTGCGGCCCTAATGGACGTCGTATGGTTTCATTAAGGCTCAAATTTGTAAGCTGACCCGGCTGATTAAATTGAAGACGATAGGGGTGGATCTCTCCATTGGCTTGGCGTGCATTTCTTTGCAGGGGGCGTAGGTGGTCCGCCTTAATTTGTCGCAATCGATTAGCATAGCGACGATGCTGTCGATAGGCAATCTCCCGCTCGTCGTCAGCCCAGCGTAGCTCTTGAAGCAGCGTCTCAATCTCAGATTCAGGCCGCGACGAGTCAAAATCAATCAGCCGCCATTTGAAGGCCGGATACTCATTATGCGCCACCCGCAAAAAGCCAACAAGTGGCGCTTGGGCCAATCCTGAACAGTCGTCACCCTCAACGACAGCCTGAATGCCCCGCCCCACAACGGTTACTTGAGGCGAGCTGAAATGGGTCTCGGCTAGTACCTGGGCTAAATGCAGCAGGTGGAGCACGGTCGTCTCTTGGGCTGCGGTGAGTTCGGCGGGAGAAAGATTGTCGACGAGGGGCTGATCCAAGCTCCAGGCGTGAACGATTCCCGCCAAAGGGAAGGCTTTATCACGCTGGGCCTCAGCCAAGAGTTCGCTTAGGTCGGCCTTAGAGGTCGGATCAATCGTGTAGTGCTGCTTGTCGTGAGCTTGAAATATTGGACCAGGGGTGACGGTTAGTACACGTGCCTCAGTTTGAGTCAACCTCCTAGCCAGTGTCGTGGCAACGTCTTGCTCATCGGCAAAAAATAGGTAGGTGGCCTGAGCGTGCGTCGGTTCCAGATCAGGCTCCGCTATTTCTGGGGCCACCGCAATCAAGGTAGATAGGGGGTAAACATCGGCCTGTGGGCTGCTGGCAAAACTGTGGACCGACCGAAAGCCGGACTCTGTTAATAGTTGCTCCCACTCAGAATGATCAAGTAGGGCGCATTTCGCCTCAGCGTTGGAGTCATCAGTCTGCCACCACGCCTCAAACAGGCCAAAAATCGTGTCATAGGCAATATAGCGGCTCGTAAATTCCAAGAATATGAGTAAACCATCTTGGGCTAGACAGTCGGCGATGTGGTGCAACGCTTGCTGTTTATCAGGTGTCGCGTGAATCACATTGGCTGCCACAATGAGGTCATAACCGTGCTGCTCAATATCTTGGGCTGATGGCGGTTGCCCCAAATCAAATAGGCGATATTCAACAAAAGCATAGTTAGAAAATTTTTGCTTTGCTTCATTCAGAAATTTTGGGCTAATGTCAGTAAAGGTGTATTCGGTTTGATCAGCAGGCAAAATCGATAGCAGCACCTCGGTTAGCCCCCCTGTCCCTGCCCCCAACTCCAGGATGCGTAGGGGACGATGCGGGGGTAACTTGGTAATCGCTTGGGTCACAGCCGTTTGGATTAGGTGGTAGCTGGCGGCTTGGTCACGGCTCTCGCGATAAAATGTGGTTAATAACGCAGCAGAGCCTTCTGGAAAAAGTAGCGTCAAAGGATCGATCTTGCCCTGCAAAACCTCAGCAAGATTCGGGGCAATGACTTGCATCAGGGCCACATCGGGAGCTGCCTGAGGGTGGGCTTGGGCCAAGCTTTCCAGAGCGGCTAAGATATTTGTCTGAGTGACAGGCTGGACAACCTGCCATTCATTTGGATGGATTGCGTGTAGCCAGCCACCCTGTGCCAATGCATTGAGTTCAGCCTGAACCAGCGGACGATAACGGGCTTGAATGTTCAACTGTTTCATCAAACCATCTAACGAAACAATGTCATCCACTGAGAAATCCCAGCCCAATTCGATCAAACAATTCTGGAAAATTTGTTGGGTAACGGTTTCAAATTGGGGGATAAACATCTCATAAAAGGATTTTAATTGATATGTCTCTCGAAGTGTTGGCACAATTTCGGTCATCGCCGTAAGCAAGTCATCGCTATCAGCAAACTGGGCTGGTGCCGACATTTTGCGCGTTTTGAGACGTTTTGGCTCCCATTGAAATTGGTATAAATGATTTGCTGTCTGTGCTGCATTGCGACCTGTCGGTTTGACCCGATCAAATTGTGCTTGCAATATCTCGGCCACCAAACGCCCCGTTTTATCAAAAACCTGAAAGTCAGCGGTAATTGTTGTCTGCTGATGATCAGTGACCGTCGCTTTAACCCACAAATAGGCGGGCAATGGACCAAACAACTGGATGCGACCCAAGGCGGCGGGGAGGTAGGGAATATCATCGGTTTGGGCTTTATCGATGATAGCCGCAGCCGCGCTGACGGCCTGGAAACAGGCATCAAGTAAAGCTGGGTGGAATTGGTAATCATCTAGTTGTTCTGCCACCAATTCAGTTGACTTGATCTCGGCTAGCGCTTGGTCAGGGCCACGCCAGATATTTTGGATTTGTTGGAAGTTCGGGCCAAATTTATAACCCATTTCTTCATAAGCCCCATAATAGTTTTCATGATCGGCAAAAAAGGTCATATTTGCCTGAAGATCGGATAGATTGGCTGAAGGACGTGGGTGTGAGGCGAGGGGGTGTAGCTGGCCCTGAGCGTGTTGCCGCCACTCAGTCTTATCCTCCGATGCGCTATAGATGGTGAAGGTTTTGCCTGATGCCTCAAAGACAATCTGGATGGTGGGCAAATGATCCAAGGAGACAAACAAGGCCTTGTTGATCTTTAAGTTTTCAACGGCATAAGACCCGTCAGGGTAGAGATGATGCGCCAGAGCTAGGCCCATCTCCCCGTAACCTGCCGCCGGGAAAATAATGCTATCCCAGAGACGGTGATCATCTAGATACCCTAATACTCTCGGGTCAAGCTGAAATTGCCAGGTGGGGGTGGCGGCAGACTGACGTACCCCAAGCAGTGGATGGACAAATGGCTCTCGAAGTTCACGACGTTTGTCTTCCACCTCCAACCAATATGTCTGCCGCTGCCAGACATATTTTGGTAACTCGACAAAGTGTCCTGTCCCTTGGTTCACTGCCGACCAGTTGATCTCCAGCCCATAAATATGGAGGGCGGCTAGATTACTCAACATTTCCACCGACTCGTCAGTGTCTCGCCGGAGCGAATGAAAAATCTGGCCGCTCTGGTTCTGTTCGCTCAAACAATCGCGGATTGAGTGTTGCAGCGCGGGATGAGGCCCAACCTCTAAAAAGCTCGTGTGTCCTTCATTGACCAGGCACCTGATTGCTGGGGCAAAGCGCACGGGCTTTCGGACATTATCCCACCAGTAATTCGCATCCATCGTTGTCCCGGATGCAACCTCTCCAGTGACGGTGGAGACAAATGGAGTCCGGGTTGGTTGAGGGTGGATATCAGCTAAAGCAGCCAGTAAGTCATCTTGAATTGGGTCCATTTGAGGCGAGTGAAAGGCATAATTGATGGGCAGGTGGTGGAGAAAAGTGCCTGCTGCGGCCAAATCGCTCGCAATGGCCTCCAGTGAGGCGGCTGCACCAGTTAGCGTGACCAAGCGAGGGCTATTATCAGCAGCAATCTGAACTGTGCCGTTATAACGACTAATCAGTTGTTGCGCTTCAGTCATCGATACCCCGACCGCCATCATTCTCCCTTGCCCGGCGGTGGTGTGCTGGAGACGACTACGGTGGTAGATGATCTTGACAGCATCCTCCAGCGAGTAAACACTGGCGGCATAAGCTGCGGCCACTTCCCCCACCGAATGTCCGATCACTTTGGTCGGAAAAATGCCCCACGACCGCCAAAGCTCAACCAAAGCCACCTGTAAAGCAAAAATGGCAGGTTGGGCAATGTCGGTGCGATCAATTTGCGAAGTCTCAACTGACTGGGTCATTTCGGTGAGTAGCGACCAGCTGGTGAGGGGGGCGAGTAAGCCATCGATGGCTTCAATCGTTTGCCGAACCAGTGGTTCACGCTCAAATAGCTGTTGCCCCATCCCCGCCCATTGCGCCCCTTGCCCTGTAAAGACAAACACTGGAGGGGTGGGGTCGACCGCGGGCTGACCAGTAAAAATCATTGGCTGATGTGCTGCGTCATTTTGATACCTATGTAGTTGCTCGCGAAGCTGATTTGTATCACGCCCAAGCACAATCAAGCGGTGCTCCAGATGCTCTCGACGTTGCCCAGCGGTAGTGGTTAGGTCTGCCAGCGAGGAACCTTGCTCAGCCAAAGCGTGTTGATACGGTGTGACCAGAGCTTGCAAGGCCGGTTCCGTTCTCCCCGAAATCGGCAACGCGTAGAGTCGATCAGTCTTCGTTTGCGCAACGTCAGATTGAGCCTGAGCCACGGGAGGAGCCTGTTCCAAGACAATATGGGCATTTGTGCCGCCAAAGCCAAATGAGTTGATGCCGACCAACGGTGGCTGCCCGTCAGAATGGGGCAGGTGTTGCCCTTCTGTCACAACCTGCAATCCTAACTCACCTAGGGAGATATTGGGACTTGGACTGGCAAAGTTAAGCTGCGGGGGAATAAAATCGTGATGGAGGATTAGGGCACCTTTGATCAACCCCGCGATGCCAGAGGCTGCCTCTAGATGACCAATATTTGTTTTTACCGAGCCGATTAAACAGGCTGAGTCAGTGGCTCGGTTTTGCCCCAGCACCTGCCCCAAAGCACACGCCTCAATTGGATCGCCGACCGGCGTCCCCGTGCCGTGTGCTTCAACATAAGCCACACGTTGCGGGGCAATATTAGCCCGGCGATAAGCCTCACGTAGCATCTCTTGTTGGGCCGCAATTCCCGGCACGGTCAGCGAAGAGGTGTGACCATCCTGATTGACCACGGTCGATCGGATTGAGGCGTAAATACGATCCCCATCGGCTAGGGCTTGTTGCAACGGCTTGATGATGATGACCCCTGCCCCTTCGCCGCGAACATAGCCGTTGGCCCGGGCATCAAAGGCAAAGCATTGACCATCGGGGGATAGCATCGACGCTTTGCTAAACCCGATGGACAAATTTGGATTGAGCAGCGCATTGGCTCCCCCAGCTATGGCCATCGTACATTCGCCAGACCAAATGCTTTGACAAGCCAAGTGGGTGGCAACCAAGGCCGAAGAACAGGCAGTATCAATGGCGAGACTAGGGCCTTTAAGATCAAAAAAGTGTGAGATGCGATTGGCTGTGATACTTAAGGCACTCCCCGTGGCTGTGTGGATATCGATGAGGGTGCGATCCCCCTCCTGGATATCAATATAGTCGTGGGATGAGATGCCAAAAAAAACGCCGACCCGCCGCCCCCGCCAAGTACGCGGGGCTATGCCTCCATCCTCAAAGGCTTGCCAACTCATCTCCAGTAGCCAGCGTTGTTGGGGGTCCATGTACGAGGCTTCACGGGGGGAAATACCAAAAAAATGAGCGTCAAACTGATCGTGAGCATCAACGAATCCCCCCCACTTTGTCACCATTCGGCCCGGAATATCGGAATTGAGATGATAATATTTGGACCAGTCCCAACGGTCAGGCGGTATCTCTGTAATGCCAGAGCGACGATTAATAAGCAACGCCCAATAGGAGGCGACATCCATCACGCTACCAGGAAACCGACAGCCCATCCCAACAATAGCCAACGGTTGTGGTTCGATTCTCATTCTGCCTCCCAAAGTAGTTGATCGCTGGCGGATTATAAATGAGAAGGAAGATGGGGCCAAAATCGATATTAGCTAGATTTTGGCGCAAACGCAATCAACTTGTCCGTCGCCTGAACCGTTTCATTTGCGGCGGGCGTAAACTCAAATTGATCATCGCGCCAGATGGCGAGGACAATGACTTTGTGGTTATCACGAAGCTGGGTGACGGTGTGGCCAGCCCAGGTGGGGTGATCGGCCACGGCGAGTTCTAGGAAGTCGTGGGGGGATTCGGCCTTGAGCGTGGTCTGCCACCAGAAGTCGCTGATCAAGGGGTTCATCATCCAATTTTGCATCTGCATCCCGCTGCCTTTTTCGGGGAAGATGAGCTGGTCGGCCCCGGCGATCTGAAGCTTGGGGCCGTTTTTGTCATCGTGTACCAATGACAGAATTCGTAGGCTCGCATTGTCTAGACGAGTGGCCAAGGCGCGGGCACTGACCACGGCGAAAAGGTTTCGCTCGTCGTTCGGCAGGGTGGCGGTCACGCCACGGGCGTTGGCGATACCCGCCGCAATCAGGGTGCTGTCGTCGGTCGGATCGGCCAGTAGGTAGGGCACATCGACCCGCTCGGTCAGCTCGTCCAGCGTCAGTTGCTCATCCTCGGTCACATCAACGGCCTGGGTGATGTCCAGATAATGACCAAACCGTTTCTCCAGATACTCCTCATTGAGATACAGCAGGGCCTTGCGCAGGGTGTCCTCATCTTGCTCAATTAAAATGAAGGGCTGATTGGCCCGTTTGAAGAAGAAGGCCGCTTTGCGACCCACCGAACTGACGCCGCAGATGATGACGTGATCTCGTAGTTTTGCAATTTGTTCCATACGTTCCTCCAGAGTATAACGTTCTGCTCGTTCCTGCTCCCACTCAATGACTACCGCTGCCAGCGTCGAAATGGCATAGCTGGCCAGTCCGATGGCACTGAGGGTGAAGAAGATGGCAAAGACTCGCCCGCCAAAGGTCTGGGGCGAGAAGTCACCATAGCCCACCGTGGTGATAGTGATGATCGTGGCGTAGAGTGAGTCGGCATAGGACCAGCCTTCTAACAAAGCATAGGCCACCGTGCCAACCCCAACTAAAATTACAATCGGGATGAGCGTGATACCTAAGCTGGAGCGGGTTAATTTCCGTACAATCGGGTTAATTGTTTTTTGTAAAAGTGTGGTCAACCATAACATAGGTTTTTCGTTTCTTCGTTGTTAATCGGTTTTGATGGTATTTGTAGGGGCAACGCCTTGTGCTTGCCCAGGTTCGGGTGTCTACAAGATAGGGCGACCACAAGGGTGCGCCCCTACATCATCATAAAAGCCATTCGCTATTTCAGACAAATCCTATCCCCTAAACCGCCCCTTCGGCCAGCGTCGTTGACCCTCGTGAGTTCTCCATCACCCACGATAGCCAGAAGACAAAGAGCGACAGGACGGTACCACCTACGCCGAGCCAGGTGAGCGAAACGGCTCCAAACTGATCTAAGGCCACCCCGCCGGCAACCGCGCCTAGGGAGAGACCGATGTTGATGAAGGAGGAATTGAGGCTGAGTGAGGCCGTGGATAAAGTAGGATTAACCCCCACAATTCGCACGAGTTGGGGTGAGATAAAACCTTGGCCGACAAAGCCCCAGACGAACATCAAGATGCCGCCCAGGATCAGACTTTGGGCAATCACGGGGAGTGAACCCAGAGTCGCGATCAAGATGATGAGCAAGACTAGTTGGGTTGCTCTGGCCCCAAAGCGATCAGTACTGAGACCCGCGATGTAGTTACCCACAATACCGCCAATCCCGACCAGCAACAGCATTAGGGTGATGCCTGTGGCACCGAGCGAGGTAAAGGCCTGTAACCAGGGGGCAATAAAGGCGAAGATGGCCATTTGCCCCGCAAATTGGAGGACCGTGACTGATAAGACTACGATCAATAAGCCATTCCGGAAAACTTGCCGGAAAACGGCCAGATTGACGGGTGGGGTTTCAATACGACTGGGCACTTCGCGCCAAATCAGGGTGCCAGCAATCAAGGCCAATACAGCGACTAAAGCCACAGTGTATCGCCAACCTAGGTTTAGACCGATATAAGTACCAATCGGTAGGCCCAGTGCGGTGGCTAAGGTAAACCCGCTAAAGACGATGGCTGAGACCCGGCCCCGTTCTTCCGGTTTGGCTAGGGCGATGGCCACAGCGGCTGATAGAGGAACGTACGCCGCCGCCCCTATCGCTGTGATTATTCGGGCGATGATGAGCAACGTAAAATCGGACATCAAGGCGACTAGCCCATTTCCGGCGAGGACCAAGGCCATTCCGGCGGCCAACATCAGTCGCCGATCAAATCGACTAGTCAAAGCCATGATAACGGGAGCACCGATAGCGTAGGCAAAGGAGTAGATTGAAATCAGTTGGCCTGCCTGGCCGGTGCTGACCCCGATGTCTGTGGCAATTTCGGTTAAAACGCCCGCAATCACCAAGGTACTCATCCCAGCCGCAAAATTGCCAAAGGCCATCGCGTAGATGGCCAGCGTGATTGAACGTTCTGAGTTAGACATGTGATGTCACTTTCTTTTTCAGCGAAAATAAATTTGTAAGGGTATCTTTTATGGGTGCCCAAGCTCGGGTAAGCACAAGGCATTCCCCCTACATTATTGGAGTAAAACCAGATACAGCAGCTCTTGGTAAACAGGCTGCTGTATCTTTGGGATAGATTAGTGCCTAACCGATCATTTTCTTGCACAATAAGCAAGAAGTCGAAAGGAGTGGATCTTCCTAATTTTGTTCTGGCTCGTCCCGGTTAGGTGATTAATTGTCGAGATTCGAAAGCTCGGCTACGTCCTTGGTCAAACCTAAAAACTCTGTCCAACCATCTCTTCGGACATCGCCCACAATTTTTTAGCCGATTCCGCATCCAAGGCGTAGGACTGGACCCCTTTCGAGGCTTCCTGATCGTCATTAATTTCGGCGACGTGACAATCTTCGAGATAGACTCCGCCTTGCCCTTCAAGCTCGGGAGCCGTGGCAGCATAGACTGAGGTGGCCGCCCCAGATTCGGTCGTTTTTAGGATGAAGCCGCCTTCATCAAGGCGACCCTGCATCATATCCCAATCTGCCTGATCCATATGACGTGATAATTCAGTTTGAATGACGCCGGGATGAACGGCGTAGGCGCGGACACCGCTATCAGCGAGGCGTCGGTCTAGCTCGACGGCGTGCAAGATGTTGGCCGTTTTGGATTGACCATATGACATCCATTTGTTATATTCACGTTCTCTGTAGTTGATGTCATCAAAAATAACTGGCGACATGCGGTGTCCCGCCGAGCTGAGATTGACCACGCGAGATGGAGCCGCTTTGAGCAAGGCTGGCGTGAGAAGGGCCGTCAACAGGAAATGGCCGAGGTGGTTAGTACCAAACTGGGTCTCAAAGCCATCTGTCGTCTTACCAAACGGTGAGGCCATCACCCCCGCGTTATTGATCAACAGGTCCAAGGCGTCATATTTGGCCAGGAATTTCTCGGCAAAGGCACGGATGCTGTTGAATGAGCTGAGCTCAACATCCATCACTTCAACGGCGTCATTTCCGGTCGAGGTGCGAATACCCTGCGCCACACCTTCTCCTTTCTCGAGATTCCGAGCCGTCAAAATCACCTTCGCTCCTTTTGAGGCCAGGGCCCGAGCGGTTTCCGCGCCGAGGCCGCTAGAGCCACCCGTTACCAAAGCCAGTTTCCCACTCAAATCAATCCCCTCCAGTACTTCATCTGTTGTTGTCTGTGCCCCGAAGGCGCTGCGATTTGTACTCATTTTGTTCTCCCTTTTGGATTAAAATCAATTTTCTCAAATCTGTTGTTAGTATACCGGAGCAATCTGCAAATTTGAATACACAAATCGACCTAATATTTACACAAAACTCTAAAAATGAATAAAAATGTTTGATTTTTTGGATGGTTTTCTGATATACTGGGCTTATCGATTGGAGGTGAATTATGGAAAATCGAACACAAAAAATGGCAGAATTTCTTAGCCTGTTGGAGCGATACGCTCCACCGACAGGTTTTCTGCAAACCAGTATTGATAATTTTTTTGTTTTTCGGGGGACCGAGCTGGATCAGCGGCACCCACAAGTCTATCCCCCCGGCCTTATCATCGGAGCGCAAGGGCGAAAGGTGGTTTATTTGGAAGGCAAGCGGTATGAGTATGGGGCCGGGAGTATGATGGCTTTATTCGTGCCAATGGCGGTCGAATGTCAGGTGGTGGAGGCCAGCCCGGAAAAACCGCTGCTGGCGGCGGGCATTGCTCTCGACTTGAACCGAGTGACCAACATGCTGCTCAAAATGGAGCGATTTGAACGGCCGGCCCCCAAACCCGATAACGGCAATATGGCCGCGATCTTCTCGGCCTCAATCACAGACAACATGCTGGAGGCCACCCTCCGACTGCTGCGTAGTCTTGATAATCCTAGTGAGGCGGCCGTTTTAGGCGAGGGGATGATTGATGAGATCTATTTCCGCATTTTGAGCGAGGAGCAAGGCGGTAAGCTCAAGTATCTGCTTCAGCAACGGGGACAAATCCAGCAGATTTCCAAGGCAGTCGAGTATGTCCATCAAAATCTGGACAAGCCCATCTCGGTCGACACCATGGCTGACATCGTCAATATGAGCAGCTCCGGTTTCCACAAGAAATTCAAAGAGGTGATGCACCTCTCGCCGTTACAATACGCCAAATCGATTAAGCTCAATCGGGCGCAAACCTATATTATGGATGGCAAGAGTGTGACTGAAGCCAGCTATTTGGTCGGCTACAATAATTTGGCCCAGTTTAGCCGGGAGTACAAGCGTCATTTTGGGATTTTGCCGTCAGCAACAATGGCCTAGGACCTACAGAATAAATTTTGTTATGATCATATTGGAAAACAGAACGGAAGCCTGTTTGATCCCACAGGAGTAGGCTTCAATTTACTGCTTGTCTATACAAGATCGACACAATGCAATTTAATATTCACACTTCGAGATGCTCAACCCGTTTAATTCCCTCTTGATTTAAGATCAAGCGGATACGTTTGTGGAGTTTAACCTTTTCCGGTTTTAGGGTACGGTATCGAGAGATAAAATTTAAGTGATATACTTTATGACCAGGAATTATTTGAAGTTCTTCGTCCTGCAAATAGTAGCGTGTTTGAATAGGTTCGGCCATTTTACGTAGATAAGCTCGGATATCGTAACGAATGATGTTATTGAGACCTGTAATTTGTGGTAGGTCAGGAAATACCTTTTGAAAGACCTTTGTATAAAGAACAACCTCTTTAGTATAACAGATAATATTCTCGGTTAAACCATCATTATCCAAAGCTGTCATTAAATCTTTGTTGCGCCCCTGAAGGACTGGCTTCGGAACATCCTCTTCCTGAACAAAGGCCATTTTCTCTTTTAACCAGCCTAATTTATGCTTTCCATTTTGGGTTCTAATTACAGTCCGTCGGTCGTATAGTCTATCTTGTAGAAATCGAGCAAATATGGCTCGACCCGCCTCTTTGATACGATCCTTGAACATGTATCCCACCACTAAGGCCATAAAAAAAGGGAGCGTAAAGTTGCCATATCGATACTGGAAGTAAAAAGCAACAATTGTCGCAAAAATCATTGATATGCCAGCAGCAATTGAAAACAATATTTGCTCCAAGCCCCACCCCTCTGACTTTATGGCCGTAGATAAATAAAGCACACTGGCCGCATATTTTTTTAAGACCGAGCTTCTAAAGATATAAGTCTCGTTATCGCTACTTCTACTCAAAATAGATTCATATCCATGAGCCAGACGATGTTTTGTTTCTTGTTTTACCAACTCGCTTAGACGTTGTTTGAAGTTGGGACGTTCACTTTTCTTGATATACGCTTCAACAACTTGAAACAGGTCTACTGCATTCTCTTCAATTAAGATGCTCAGCGACTCATCAGTTAGTTGATAGGCAGTGAATGCTGCTTCTGGGACATGGGGTAAATTGAAAATAGCATAGAATGAGCGATATTGTGTTGTTATTTTTTTGCTCTCGGTCAAAAACTCTTCAACAAGATTGTGAATCAAGAGATGAATTTTGCTATTTGGCGCAGCCTCAAAGATACGTTGCTGAATTAGGGCCAGGTGATCACGAATTGAGCTTTTTAGCATCGCACTCAAGAGCTTAAAGTTAACAACGATTCGTTCGTTGATCGTTGCATCATTAACCCAGTTGTCAGTTGATGTTAACTTTTTAAGCCTCATCAAAGGCGATATGGGGTTCTCTGTAAAATCTCGTAAGTTAAGCGGTGGTGTTTTCAATCGGATATAGCTTTGAACATCTCGATAGAAATCACTTTTTCGATAATTATCTTGTGATATCCCTAAATTTCGAGGGACAAAAATGTAGGTCGAAATCCGGTAACGGGTTTGTTTGGCCTCAAACAGTTCATAATCCAATTTTATCTCAATTTGATATTTATCGTGTGGTTTTACCGCCTGTTCAAGTGTATCAAGCCTTAAATTTGTCAATGAATGTCACCTTCACACTCTACTTACAATCCTGCAAAACTTGTGTCAGGGTTTGAGGAAAATCAGTAAAGATACCACTCGCCAGTGCCTCAACAAGCGCTCGCATTCTGGCCTCATCGTTGACCGTGTAGATGTTGACCTCAATGCCTTCAGATCGTAGATTTGGAATGGCTTCTGGCTCAATGATATTATCGCTTGGATTGTATGCCTGCACCCCTAAACGCTCCAATGCAGCAATCGTATTGGGAACTGACCGATAAAATAGAGCTGCCAACTCAATATCAGGATTCGCCGCTTGGGCACGCTGCACATAAGAATGATTGAATGATGAGATCACAACCTGATCAACCATCCCCATCATTTCAATCAAAGCTACTACTTTTTCAACTATATCGACATCACCAGATGTTCCACTTGAATCTTTGATTTCTACATTCACTCGCCAATTATGATCGCGGGTGAAGGCCAAGGCCTCCTCCAAGGTGGGCGCAGACAGACCGACAAAGCTGGCCTGATCCGCCTCAGAGACTTGACCTGCGGCGATTTGCCCAAACGGATCTGTTTGATTAAACCAACTCCCAAAATCAAGTTGTTGGATCTCTGCAAATGTAAAGTCGTGGGTATTCCAGGGCGCGCGGTCAGGAAAGATCTCTGTCACATTTGAGGTTCGTTCCAAGGTGTCATCATGGACCAGATAGAGAACACCATCTGCTGTCATTGCCACATCAAGCTCCCACATATCGGCCCCGGTCTCTAGCCCCTTTTGGGCAGCTAGTATCGTGTTCTCTGGAGCCAAGCTGCGTGCTCCGCGATGGGCAATGTTTAGAGTTTTACAACGATTTTGCATCATTCCTTTTTCCTCATCCGTTAAAGTGATTTGAACAAGCTGGTTTGCTGGAACATCTGACAGCGTTGTTTGAAAGCCATCTGGCCAGTAAACGTCAAGACTGACAACACGCTTAGCCTCTCCCAAGCCAAAATGAAGCCGAGGGTCTTCAGAAGAGAGGTAGCTGCTGCCAGCGTACAATTCTCGGGTGAGCTGACGCCCGTCTGGTAGCTCAGCCTTGACCATCGCACCGGGAAAGAAGCCATCAAACTGCACCTGAAGCCAATTGTTCTGTGGCCCACTGTTTTGCAACAACACCAGTGGGTTTGCAATCGTATTAATGGCAATATCCAAATCGCCGTCATTGTCATAATCCGCTACCGCACTCCCTCGGGCCATCAGTGGGCCTACATCAGTTAACCCAATCTGCTGGGTCCACTCGATAAATTGGCCGGGACGACCATCTCCATTCGGTTGAATGGTGCGATTACGATAGAGACGAATGAGCTGTGCATCTGCTTCCATATCAGTCATGGGTACGCGCCCGTTGGCAATCAACAAATCTAAATCTGTATCATGATCAAGATCGACCCAAGCGGTGCCCCACCCTGTTTTGTTGTTGCCCAGCCCGCTGATGCCGATGCGATAGGTGCTGTATTGGAAGGCGGGGTTGTTGGCTTGACTTGTTTCATTACGATACAACGCATTGAGTTCAACCTGCCAGTTGGTGACAAAGAGATCAACCAAGCCATCTCCGTCATAATCCCCTCCAGCAATCCCCATCCCACTACCTGAGTCACCGACATCCGCCGATACGGTCATATCAATCAGTCGGAAACCCAGCCCTTCTGGGTCGTTTGCTTGCGGTTCATTGAT
Source organism: Phycisphaerae bacterium (assembly GCA_028285035.1). Next base: position 4,445 of record JANQQF010000003.1, on the reverse strand, counting down.
ATATAGACGATTAGGATGACCATCATTCGCGATATACAAATCCAGATCGCCATCCTGATCAATATCGCTAAATAAGGCCCCCAGCCCGCGGTCCTCTTTATCTAAACCGGCCACGCTTGTGATCTCTCGGAATGTCACCGGCCCACCTGATGTCTCGGGGCCATTGCTCAGATACAGATGATCAGGCAGACCATAGAAGTCTTGGGGAAACGCGCCGCTGGGTTTTGGGATTTGGTTGGCTAGATCAATGTAGGCGGCGACAAAAAGATCGGGCCAGCCATCATCATTTAAATCACCAACCGCTGCCGCACTATTCCATTCATCAGCGGCAACCCCCGCTTGGACCGCCCCTTCCGAAAAGGTTCCATCCCCATTATTCCATAACAGGGCATTTGGACCGTCAGCGGTTATATACAAATCCCACCACCCATCTTGATTAAAGTCAGCCGCGACACAACCGTTCCCTCGCAGGGCTAAGTCGGTTTGGCTGGCTTGACTGATATCCTGAAAGGTGCCATCGCCTTGATTATGAAAGAGGGCATTATGGGGTAGCCCGCCTTGGGCTTCCCAATCAGATACCTCGTGCAGGGCGTGACTGTTTACCACATACAAATCCAGCCAGCCATCATTGTCCACATCGAGCCAGCAAAGACCGCCCCCCATCATCCCAATTGGGTCTTTGGCCAAAGAGGTTTTAAAGGCCCCATGCTCAAAGTCTAAACCAATCTCTGCTGCAACATTTTTAAGGGTAATCGTCTCAGATGATGCAGGAAGTTGCGTAGCGGTGGCTTGTGGGATTGGTTCAGGCGTTGATGTTTCAGGTTGCTCCAAAGTAGCTGTCGCGTTCGGCTCTAATGTTATCGCTGAAATTGGTGTGATTGTGGGTAACGGTGTAGGGATGGGTGTGGGTGCAGGTGGTGATGGGGCACAGGCTGTTAAAATGAAAAATATTAAGATTAAAGCTGTAGTAGGACAAGTTAGCAACTTGTCTCGTCGGACAATGGACAAGTTAGCAACTTGTCCTACAAGTATTTGCAATGGGTCCAAGGCCATTCCTCCCAATGGTCAACTAGTCCAGCTTTGACCGGATTGTTTATAGTATAATTGATAATTCGTTTTCGTTCTGCCTCATCACGAATGACATGATCGTAACTCTCGTGCTGCCAAAACTGGCCTTCTCGTTTTAATATGTCATTCGCCTGACGACCTGTGTAGAGCTTGAGTGAGTGCATGATGGTTGATAAGGCGTGATAGGTGCCATCATCTTTGCGAAGGGGGGTGAAAACCAAATGTAAATGGTTAGGCATAATACAAAACGCCTCTAACTCGTAACTTTTGCTGTCGCGAAAATGAATGCTCGCTGCAACCAAAGCGGCGACTTCGCTATGCTGCAACCAGGTTGGTCCTGCTTCGGGCGTATGGAGGGCTTTATCCCATTTACCAAACAAGCGTCGTTGTTCCAGGTACGCCCGTTGTTTACGTTCTTCCAAATTTCTGATTTGGCCCACGATAATGTCAGTCTCCTTAGCCTCTGTCAGTAAATGATGCATGACGTGCGCTGGAATTGAGTTCACAAGCCGAAATGTGACAAATATGGTTGCTCCGGGTGGTTGAATATGGGGGAGGTGGCGACGGTAGAACGGTTTGTAGGATAAATTGTTACTCATGGGACATTTTTAGATCTGTATAAATGAATGATTATGTTACCGGATTTGGCTGTGAACAAGTTGCTAACTTGTTCTATGGGAATGTGATTTGTAAGATTCGGCCAGTAAATACCTCGCTAAGATAAACAGATTTGTTATTAATGGGTAATACAGCTCCCGGAAAATTAAGATTACTCAGCATCGGCTCGAGTTGGCCATCTGCTTGTAATTGGCTCAGACGACCAGAGTTAGGCTGATAGCCTTCGCCGCTGAAGCAGGAGGCACCGGGGGTGAATTGGGCAAACTCCAAAACCCAAATTGTGCCATCAGGGCCAAGGGCAACATCAATCGGCATATTTAGATCATCTCTAATGGTTCGTTGATTTCGCTGCTCATCAATGGCCACCAGTCGACCACTTTTAGCAGGATATGGACATCCTCCGGTTAAGGTAACATAATACTCATCCTGCACGCGTGTAATCCCCGTTGGAACCGGGTCAATCGTGACTCTGTCACTATCAGACGAAGGATCTGGCAGAGGATCAAAGCGATGGAGAAAACGGGTCGTGCCATTTTCATTCTCCGTCGCGACCCCGTTCCCACTGGCATCGGTCACGACGGGTCTATCATTCGTATCAAAGGCCAGATCAAATGGATTTGTGAGCAGAACATTGTTCAAACGAACCATTGCTGGGGTTAGGTCATCAATGGTAAGTGGGGTTGTTGGGTGTTGCAACCCGTTCGTCTGTTGCTCGGCAGTAAGCTGTAAGACCCACAAGTGGCCTTGCCCAAAATTCCCCAAGTAAATTTTATCTTGATCAGGCGACAAGGCGACCAGATTAACCCCAGCTAGATCACCCGCATCACGACTGCTAGGTAGGCCAGAAATCAGTCGGCTAACCTTACCATCGGCTGTAATCAAACTGACTCCGGCACTTTCATCCCGATCACCTGTCCCTGCCTCGGCCACTAAAAGCCCGCCATCTGGCAAAATAGCCAAACCGATTGGCCCTAACAAACCTTCCGCAATGACTTGTATTTGGGGTTCAGGACTTGGGGTTGGGGTCGTCGTTGGCGGAGGTGAGGCTGGGTCGGTTGCGCAGGCCTGAAAAGTGAAACTCATTATGAAAAGAAAGAGAAGATGCCATTTCATATATTTAGTCTTAGAACCACGTATTCTCCCTTGGTGTTGACACCTGATACGTGATACGTGCACACTCCATACTGCGCATCACGTATTTCTACATTCCGATTACAATAAATAGGCCGGCTGCCTAATGGCAACCGGTCTATTTTAATACACTTCAACTGAATTTACTGCTCAAGCAGCGATCGGCCTACTCGAAGAAAGCGTTATAGTTTTCTAGCTCATCATTGGCCTTGGCTGCGGCTTCGTCGAGGGCTTCTTGCGGACTCACCCCGTCATCTAACACTCGACTGTATGCTTCAACAATCAAGCGGCGGATGGCGGGTGATGGACCAGAGCGACCACCCAATACGGCATAGTTTGGACTACCATCATCCAGAGTCGTATTTGTTGTCGCTAACTGCTCAATCGCGGTTCGGAAGTTCGGATTCTCATCCCAGAAGCTGTTCAGTTCCGCATTGTCTTGCAAATCAACACGGACGGGGAAGTAGCCAGAGCCAGTGTGCCAGGTGACTTGCTGATCGGCCTCAGCCATAAACTTCATGAATTCCCAGGCTGCGGCATTTGTGGCTTCATCACCAGAGTCGATTAGCCACAAGGCGGCTCCACCGATGATGACCCCATTGCGGTCACTGCTGTCGCTGTGCGGAATGAAGGCGGTACCCACATTGAAATCACTGTTCTCAATAATCGAAACATCCGAAGTGGAGTCGATCATAATGGCCGCTTGACCCGTGGTGAAGGTGCTGTCCGTTTCGGTCCAGGTGCTACCCAGGTTCGGGCTGTAACCTTCTTTGATCATATCGGTCAGGAAGGTGAAGACTTCCACACCTTGACCTTGGTTAAAGACCGCTTCGGTGGGGCGGGCAGTACGACCGTTGTCATTGTTGAAGTACAAACCACCACTGTTGGCTAGGATTTGTTCGAAGAACCAACCCACTTGACCATAGGTGAAACAGAATTGGGCTTGACCTTCCAAAGCGTCACACGTGGCCTTGAAGTCGCTAAAGGTCCACTCTGGATCAGGTGGGTCAATCCCAGCCGCTTCAAACATATCGGCATTGTAGTAGATCAAAGGTGTACTACTGTTGAAGGCCATTGCGACCATTCCATTTTCATTGGAGTAGTAGTCACGAACGGCGGGTAGGAAGGTGTTGGGATCATACCCATCGGCTGCCATCAACTCATAAGCTGGTACCAGTCGCCCGGTGTCGATCATGGTTTGAGAGGCCAAATCAAAGTTTTGGGTAATGTTTGGCTCAGATCCAGAATCGAAGGCGGCTAGTAGGGCGTTGTAGGTGTCATCGTAGCTACCTTGGAAGGTCGCGTTAACGACGATGTTGCCTTGACTGCTATTGAAGCGAGCGACAAGTTCATCAACCAGTTCACCGAGCTCACCACCCATCGCGTGCCAGAATTCAAGCTCAACGGCTTCGCCAGAAGCCATCGCTTCTTCTTCCTCAACGACAGGGGCGGCCCCTGCACCTTCGTCACCAAAGAAAGCGTTGTAGTTTTCTAACTCTTCATTGGCTTTGGCAGCGGCTTCGTCTAGCGCTTCTTGGGGACTCGCACCATCATCGAGGACCCGGCTATATGCCTCAACAATCAAGCGGCGAATGGCGGGTGATGGACCAGAGCGACCACCCAGTACG
>JANQQF010000186.1 GCA_028285035.1 Phycisphaerae bacterium | reverse complement strand
ATAAATCAAGCGGCAGCCAGAAGAGGCTTGATACCACGGCCAACAGGTAAATCATTTTCAAATTGATAAAGCAAAACGATTTGATAGAGCAAGACAGCCCCCAGGACTAGCAACGAAACCTTTGTTTGGCCTCTCACAGGGAGCTTGTCTTGCCAGTGAAAAATGTTCTTGAACAGTTGGTTGAAGGGTTCAATTGACTTTGAGCGAAGCAGATGAAAGGTCTGCCGCACTTTAACACCAAAATCATCATGGGGATAAGGGGCACGACCCGAGGCGACCAAGATGCGATTATTCATCTGACAATAGTCCTCAATCTCTGGTGTTTTGTAATGATTGTCTCCCAGAACAAAACGGGCAGCGACGGGAATTTCTTCTAGTAGGAAGATAGCCTGATTGCCATCGTACTCATTGGCTGGCGTGAGGCGAGCTGTCAGCGGAATCCAAAGGGCGGCAACCGTCAAACCCAAATGGAGCTTCCAGCCATAATACCAACCGTGATAATCTGACTTTCCCCAGTGCGCCTCAGTATCAATGGACGTATGCGGAATCCGCCCAGCTTCACGGTCTTTCTTATGCCAGATGCCCCCTTTGGCTCGCAACGCCGTACTATCAACAGCCACCGCTCGCCCACTGGTTGCCCACGGCTTGAGAAGTTGGACAAGCTCTCGTCCCAAGGCACCGATGAGGGCGGGCAAGGTTTGCGGCAGTTGGGCTAACCGTCGCTCCCAAGTGCGTCGTGTTGGAAATCTGTCGTTTTCATGCAACAGTTTTTTCAACGCTTGGGTAACGGCTGTTTCTTGTTCCAAGTAAGCCAGCAGGCTGTAGGCTGAATAGAGCCGCTTGACCACCATGATGATCAAGGCTTTGACCATGAGTTTTGTCGAGTAAACGTTGGGTCTGCCCCGTTTACGTTCCGTCGATTGTGCGGGAAAAGGAATCCTGTCAACCATTTTGACAAAGATGACGAGAAGTGGGTCGGCTTGTACCATTGAGTTATCTCCTGATGTTTTGTCTGGTAACTCAATATTATGGAGGTTCCGTGTAGCTTCAAAACTACACGGATTTTCTTCCTCCTATTTATGACCACCTCTCA
>JANQQF010000157.1 GCA_028285035.1 Phycisphaerae bacterium | reverse complement strand
GAGAGGGGACTTTAGTCTCCTTTTACCTATGATAGCGTGACGGCTTTAGTCCCACGTGAAGGTTGGGAGCAGGCGTGCCCCCAAACAGAAATGCACCCGTTAATAATTTTAGTTACTGCAGGGTGTTGACTTAATAAGACTGTCCCAAAAATGTCCTAATTTTGTCTCTAGTATTTGTCGTAATACTTATGTAGAATTGTGGGTGGTATCAGTTAACTTTTCCAAAACCTGACATCGCAAAAATTACATCACACTAAGGAAAAACAATGAAACTTCGAGGTTTAGCCCTGATTGCACTCGCCGTCCTCATTCCCGTAATCTGGTTTGGTCCAATGGCATCACAATTCAGTACGAGAGCCGTCTTTAGCCAATATCTCGGCGCTGTGGCCATCATTTTGATGGGGATAACCCAATTAATGGCTACCCGCATCACAGGGATTGAGGCCATCTTTGGCAGTATGGACCGGGTCTATATTTTGCACAAATGGTTGGCTATCGTGGCTGTGGCCGCTGGCTATCTTCATAGCGAGATTGATGCTGAAATCGATGGGATAGAGCTTATTGCTCGCCTCGGTGATACGGCTGAGGAAATGGGCGAGTTTGCCCAGAACGGGTTCATCTTTTTAGTCATCGTCTCTTTAATTACAATTATCCCCTATAACCTTTGGAAATGGTCTCATCGATTGATCGGGCTTTTCTTCGCCTTGGCTGCTTTCCACTACATTTTGATCGAGAAACCCTACAGTGCCTTTGATCTACAAGGAATTTATATCACAGCCTTCTGTGCGATTGGGATTTTGGCCTATTTATACTTGCTCATTCCTCGAATGGTTGGTCACAATTCACTAGCCTATGAAGTGACCAATGTCACAAACCATCCCGGTGGGACTGAAGTTAACCTCAAACCACAAGGTAAGGGAATCAATCACAAAGCAGGCCAATTTACCTTTCTCAATTTTAATCCATTGATGTTACAAGAGGCACATCCCTTTACCATTAGTAGTGCCCCTAAGGAGAATGGCGAGCTGCGCTTTATGATCAAAGGGTTAGGTAGATACACCAAAAAACTTGGTACAGCCCTTGAGCCAGGCACCAAGGCCCGTGTGTCGAGCGCCTTTGGCCATTTTTCGCTCAAACCGACGAATGGCCCACAGGTTTGGGTTGGCGGTGGTATCGGTATCACCCCCTTTATGGCTTGGGCTAACACCCTCACCCCAGACTGGCCCACACCCACCCGACTGTACTACTGTGTTCGTTCACCAGAGGATGCCTTGCTCGTCAACGAGTTTGAGCAGATCGCCAGTCGCGTTGAGAACTTTGACTTTACCCTCATCGTCTCAAAAGAAGGCAAACGTCTTTCTGCCGAGCAAATTGTTGAAGAACTATCAGAAAGCCAAGGTATTCGAGACGCCCATGTCTACTTTTGTGGCCCGGAAAAAATGCGCGAAATCTTGCGTCACGGGTTGGTCAAACGTGGTTTACGTCGATCTCATTTTCACTTTGAAGAATTTGAAATGCGGGCCGGGGTTGGCATTGTATGGTTTTGGCGTCGGATGATGAGTATGGTGAGAGGGTAAGTCAAGAAATGGGAATTCAGGTGATTGGGGCAGGATTGGCTCGCACTGGCACAATGTCTCTCAAAATGGCCCTAGAAACGCTGGGATACCATCAATGCTTTCACATCGTTGAACTGCTTAAGAACCCACAAAGACTCAAGTTTTTGGACCCAAAGCTTGCGTCTGGCTCCTCCGACTGGGATGCTGTTTTTCAAGGATATCAAGCAGCGGTTGATTACCCCGCCTGTTTGTACTACGAGACCTTGCTAAAGCAGAACCCAACTGCAAAAGTTATTTTGACCCTTCGTGATCCAGAGCAATGGTATCAGAGTGTGCTTAATACGGTATATCGTGGTAAACCAAAAGGGGTTGGCGATGTGGTCAGACTAATTAAGGGACTCCTAACGTCGTCGGATATGCGGCGCTTGGCCCCGGTGTTTATGTACAACGATAAACTAATTTGGCGGGGGCAATTCCAGTCCAAATTTGAGGATAAAGCCTGGGCGATCCAGGTGTACAATGACCACATTGAGCAGGTGAAGCAACGTGTGCCAGCCAATCAGCTACTTATTTTTGAAGTGAAGCAGGGCTGGGAGCCACTATGTTACTTTCTCGACAAACCTATCCCCGACACTCCCTTCCCTCGGGCAAATAGCCAAGCCGAATTCAATCGAAAGATGGACCGATTATTTCATGACGGTGTTTTTGAGCCGTAGCCTCATCCCTGCCACTGCCTTCCTAGCTCAATTGATTTAAGCCCAAAACGATGTACAATTCGGTTTGTCGTACTTCATCCTAACTTTAAATCAAGTAAAGAGGCGGTTTCCTCAGTGAAGCTATTTTATAAGATGTTGGGCTTTTTCTTTGTGGGCTTGGCTATCCTCGGCCTGTTTCTGCCCCTGATACCTACAACGGGACCCTTGTTGCTAGCAGCCGCCTGTTTTGCCCGTTCATCTGAGAGGTGGCATCGTTGGTTGCTCTCCAATCGTATTTTTGGCCCTATTATTAAGGATTGGAACGAAAAAAAATGTATTGCTGCCTCAGCCAAAATCGTAGCTGTCTCATCAATCCTTCTGTTTGGCGGATATTCAGTGATTTTTGCCGTAACTAACCCGTATGTCAGGGGTGTTGGCCTTTTGCTCATCGCCATTGGGCTGTATGTTGTGCTTCGTCTCAAGGTGTGCGAGAAGGCCCTCTAATGAAACAATGTTATGAAGGTTGCTAAGAATGTCATCCCCTTTTTGTTTACAATATCGATGATTTTATTCTAACTCGTTCCAATCAGGATTTGGCTCTGGTATTTTGGCGTGGACTGACTCACGCCATTCGATTAATTGATGATGTAAGTCTTGGGTTATATTAGGATATTTTTTAGATAAATTATTTTTTTCACCAACATCATTTTCTAAATCATATAGCTCCAGTCGATTATCCTCAAAGAACTCAATCAACTTGTAGTTGCCCTTTCGAACTGAACAGCCAGGTGTTCCCCCTTGGTTTCCATAATGGGGGAAGTGCCAATAAATTGTATCCCTTTCAAAGTTGTCTTCATTCTTTAGTAAAGGGTAGATAGAAACCCCATCTTGATGCTGTTGCGGTATTAAATCAATACCAACGACGTCCAGAATCGTAGGATAGAAATCGGTACTGGTGACAGGAACATGGCAAACACTGCTGGGTTCAATCAGTTTGGGGTAGCTAATAATTAAAGGTTCTCGTGTGCCCCCTTCATACATCCAACCTTTTCCTTCAGATAATGGAAAATTACAGGTCGGTGACCCTTCAGATGTACTTAGCCCGCCATTATCTGAGGTAAAAAAGATGATTGTTTCTTCAAGTTCACCCTTGTTTTCAATCGCCTGCACCAATCGACCAATATTTTCATCCAAGGATTCGATCATGGCCGCATACACAGGGTCAGATTGGATCACCCTTCGGGTTACTCTTTGATCCCTTTTGTGTTCACAGGGGAAAAACTCACCCTCCACAAAGGCCTGCTTTGTATCAAGCCCCAGTTCTTGAGCTTTTTGCTTGTATTTTTCAATTTTTTGGGGTTTTGCTTCGACGGGCGTATGAACACTGTAATACCACATATTTAGGAAAAATGGTGTTTCACCACCGTGTTCGATTAAATGGATCGCCTCATCCGTTAATCTATCTGTCAAATATTCGCCATCTTGTTTGTCCTCTAACGTGTCAAGTCCCCAGGGGCTAAAATATCCTTGATGGGGCATTCCTCTATGGCATCCACCGATATTTACCTCAAAGCCGTGCTTTTCAGGATAAAAGGGTTCACCCCCAAGATGCCACTTACCAACGTGCCAAGTGGCATAGCCGTGATCATTTAAGGTTCTGGCTAGCGAGATTTCTGAGGTGGGTAAATGATCAATATAGGGAGCATCAATCAAAATACCTTTTGTATGCCCGCCAATGAAATTGGTCAATCCAATGTTGGCGGGGTACTTACCCGTTAGAATACTGGCTCGGGTGGGGGAGCAAACAGGACACGCCGCATAGGCATTTGTAAAATGCATTCCCTCCCGAAATAGTTTATCAATATTTGGCGTTTCATAAAATGTACTGCCATAACAGCTTAAATCTGTCCAGCCCAGATCATCAATTAAAATAAATACAATGTTTGGGTTTTGTTTCATTACAAGACACCTGTTTTAGGTAAAATTATAGCTACTGTTTTTATGGAAGTAAGGTTTAGTATCTAACAATTATCCTACCAAATGATAGCTGTTTTCACTATCGTGTGAGAAATGATCGCTGCTGAAATCGGATACCAGCCAATATTTGCTCGACTCGGCTCTGGCTTAATGAACCAATGTAGGCTCCCAACGCCGTTTTTTCAATGACCGATATTTGTGAAACGACAACCACGCTCTGTTTGGTAAGGTTGCCCTCGTCAGCCTCAAGTAAAATATTACCTGGTTCCGTGGCGCGTTGCCGATTAGAGGTTAAGGCGCACACTACAACACTGTTGATTCGGCTGTGATTGAGAAGATTGTCCTGTATGACGACCTGGGGATGAGCAGCGGCTGAGGGGCGTCCATCTGGGGCAGTTACGTTAGCCCAGTAGATGTCACCTTGATTGATTTTGGCTAGAGCTAACTCTGCGGGTTGGGAATGAGTTTTGTGATTGTTGATAAAGCTTTCGAGGGCTTGCTCAAATAGCTGATTTTGCGAGATATTGAGCTGCTGGGCGAGTGCTTCGGCGTGATCGAGGAGGTTTTTTTGAAGCAATACAGTCGTTTCTATTCGTGTCACGGGATTATATCTTTCTCATAACTTGTCATTCTTAATAAGGGTTTCTAACAACCTCCACAACTCCTTTATCCCCATCTCGCCGAGGATAGCTGTGTACTCCGCTTCGATTTCTTTTTTCACCTGATAGGCATCTTGCAGGAGTTGCCAGCCCTGCTCGGTGAATTTCACTAACGAAGCCCGCCCATCATTTGGGTCGGGAACACGTTCAATATAACCGCGCTGCTCAAGCTCAACCACAAGCTGGCTCATTGCTTGTTTGCTGACGCCGGCTCGTTGCGCCAGTACGGTCGTGCGGGTTCCCTCAAGATCCAAATTTGAAATCAGCGCGGTATGAAACAGGGTGAGGCCGTCGTGCCCATAATCACGAAGCTTTGTCAGGGCCAGATCACTGTAACTTCGGGCCGCTCGTTGAAATATTCTTCCTATATTCCCCTGTCGCAGGGCGACAAGCTCTTTTGAATCAATATTTTTCATATTACCCCTTGACAATTTAGTCAAGCTACCTTACTATATTGGTCAAGTAGCTTTATTATATCACAAGTGCTAAGAGGAGTTAAATTATGATGGTTATCCGCGTTGCCGTAAAAATCAAACCTGAAGAAGCAGCCAATTTTGTCAACCACATCCAGCAAGAGATGATTGAGGTCAAACAGCAATTTACGGGCTGTGAAAGATTTAATCTTTATCGTGACATTGCCGATGAGAATACATTTCTGCTTTATGAGGAGTGGCAATCCCAAGCGAATTTTGAGGCGTACAAAAATTCAGACTACTTCAAACAAAATGGGCAAAAGCTATTTCCGATGATGGTTGAACCCCCAGATAGCGCCTACTTTGAGGCACAGATTTTGCAATAAATTGATCCTGCTCAGCAGCAATCCGCTGCTTGCTTTTGTAAAAACTCACACACAGTCGCTTCTTCGGTCAAACCGATGGCAAGATCACTGGCTTGTCTGGCCAAATCCATCTGCTCGGTTTTCTTAAAAAGATGGGCTTTGAGGGCCCAATATGGTAGGTTTGAATTGATTTAGCTGGAATAGCTGCGCTAGCAGCCATTCCAGCCTCGCCCCCCTGAGCGTTCGCCAGCGCTGCAGCCCGCCCGACAAGTTCGTCCTTTCCTGCGCAAATTTACGAGTAACACCGCTGCCAATTCCGCCAGTCGCTGTAAATGCTAGAACATTTTTTGATGATAATAACATTTGATCGTCTCCTTTGTGACTAAATTTGATAATACTAACCCGGACATAAAAAACTAAACAAAAATTCTCATTTCATGAACCGTCTTGAATAGTTTATCAAGTGACGTCTGGGTCAGTAAACACCTATATTTTTGGGTGTTTGCATTCATGTCGTGTGACGATCAATGATTTCGACATGAGTTTTGCAGAAACTTTTGGATTTAGAAAATCGTCTTGAAAGTACCAATGGATCACCAAAAATAGCTTCCAGCCAAATAAAATTCAAGGTATAATTTAAGTAGCTATTCATCATTTATGCATCAATCATATAGGAGTTCGACATGATAACCTGTCCCTGGTGTAATACATCCTATCTCAACTTCCAATCCAATTGCAGCAATTGTGGCGGACCCTTACCTCTTCCCCAACAACCGATGGCCTCATCGGCCAGCCTGCGTCTTAAAAAAGATAAATTCAAGGTGGGTGAACAGATTGTGGCTGAGTTTACCGTCGCCGAGAACTTGGCTGATGAAGGAGCAGTCATCTTAGTGTCATCAGAGTCTGAGGCGAATGCCATGTTGTCTACCCGTCGCCTTGATAGACGGAGTGAAGGTGTCTTGACCTTTGATACCCCATCCAATCTAGGGACGTATGACTTACGGCTCTATCATCCCAACTTTGGCCAACAAGATATTACCGCTGTCTCCTTTGAGGTAGTCAGCGGCCAAACCTCAGATCAACTCCATCTTGTCTGGCAAGACAAACGTGGCGGGTGGCACAACTATGGCAACTTGCCTAATGATCGTGAGGCACAGTTTTTGACGCTGACAGCCTCGTTAGGTGGTGATGGCAAGCTGCAGGTGGTTGGCTTAAATGAACAAGATGGCCAACCTTATTTAATTTATCAGGACTACGATGGAAATTGGCATGGCAACTATGGTCGTCTACCGAATAACAGGGGTGTGTCATTTTCCATGTTAACTGCCGCCCTGGGAGCAGATGGCAAGTTACAGGTCATTGGCTTGGGTACGGAGGATGGCCAACCTTATTTGATCTATCAAGATCAAGGGGGGCGCTGGCACGGTGGCTATGGTCGCTTGCCCAATGATAGTGGGGTGTCATTCTCCACCCTGACAGCCGCCCTGGGAGCGGATGGCAAGTTGCAGGTGATTGGTCTCGGCGAACAGGACGGTCAACCTTATTTGATCTATCAAGATCAAGGGGGGCACTGGCACGGTGGCTATGGCCGTTTACCCAATGATAGTGGCGTGGCATTTTCCTCGCTGACGGCTGCTCTGGGTGCGGATGGAAAATTACAGGTGATTGGCCTGGGGGAAGAGGATGGTCAACCCTATCTGATTTATCAAGACCAAGGTGGACACTGGCACGGTGGCTATGGCCGTTTACCCAATGACAGTGGCGTATCATTTTCCTCGCTGACCGCTGTGATAGGTGCGGATGGAAAGTTACAAGTGATTGGTCTAGGTGAACAGGATGGCCAACCCTATCTGATTTATCAAGATCAAGGCGGTCATTGGCACGGTGGCTATGGCCGTTTACCCAATGATCGCGGGGTGTCATTCTCTACCCTGACGGCTGCTCTCGGTGCGGATGGTAAATTACAGGTGATTGGCCTGGGAGCAGAGGATAGCCAACCTTATTTAATTTATCAGGATTACGATGGAAACTGGCACGGCAATTATGGTCGTCTACCTCATCAGCCGGATATTGCTTTGTCGTCTGTCATTGCTGTGATGGGGGCTGACAAGCACTTTCAGGTTATTGGATTGATGTAATGTAATAGGATTTACGCACTTAGGGTCTCGGGCCAATGTTCTGCGTTGGTTCGAGGGGTGTGACGTAGAGTATCACACCAACTATCTTGGCTTGGTATAATATAACTCAGATGTTCTAAAATTATTGGTCAGTTTGTCATTTTTTTCCCCCTGACTATAATCACCAAGCTCTCATTTCTTCAGTAGTCATTTCATCCCAAATCAATAAAAATTCGGTGTCAACGTTGCCCGAAATATCATTGTTCGAGACTAAAGATTGGGAGATTAGAGATTGATGTTTCAACCCTAATCTCCAATAACTAATCTCCAATCTCTATTTTTTATCCCATCATTGTCGGCCTGGACCGACACTTTTTATGTACCTGGACAAAGGTAAAATGACCATCAAACTTCGGGCTTGGCAACAAGAAGCCTTGGCCACCTATCACGAACAAATTGCCAAAGGTGTTGATACATTATTGTGGGAAGCGACCCCTGGCTCGGGGAAAACAACGGCTGCCTTGCAGGTGGCCCTACATCAATTTCGGGTTGTCAAACGCTCCCGCCTGATTGTTGTCGTGCCGACCGCCCATCTGCGATTGCAATGGTCGAAGGTTGCTGACCGCTTTGGTCTGCACCTCGACAGCAACTTTGGTAACAAACGTCGTTTGGCCAGTGATTACCACGGTGTGGCCATTACCTATCACCAGGTCGCCAATCGCCCCGAATTTTTTGCCAAAATGTGTAAAGGGGCGGTGGTCATTCTCGATGAGATACACCACGCCGCCGATGGCCTGTTGTGGGGCGACTCGCTCCGTCGGGCCTTTACACCAGCGGGTTTTGTCCTTTCCCTCTCCGGCACAGCCTTCCGCAGCGATAACAACACCATCCCGTTTGTCCGCTACGAAGAGGATGCCAGCCAACCCGACTACATTTACGGCTATGGTCGAGCCATCGAGGAAGGCGTGTGTCGCTCGGTGGCCTTCTTCACCTATGGTGGGGAAGTGGCTTGGCAGGAGGATGACGAGGTCATTCAGGCCAGCTTTTTGGATGAGATTGCTCAGGGGCTGGCCTCACGCCGACTGCGGGCGGCGCTCGACCCTGCCAGCGGCTGGATGCAACAGATGCTGGCTGATGCCCACAAAATGCTGCTAGAAACCAGGCAAGAGCACCCTGAAGCAGGAGGCCTCCTCGTCGCCGCTGATCAAAACCACGCCCGTGATTTAGCCCAGCTTTTGGCCGAGGTCAGCCACACCCGCCCTACAGTTGTGCTCTCGGATGACAACACCGCCTCGCGGAAAATTAAGAGATTTGCGGCTAATCGAGAGGAGTGGCTGGTGGCCTGTAATATGGTCAGTGAGGGGGTGGATATTCCCCGCATGCGAGTGGGGGTGTACGCCACGACCGTGACCACCAAGATGTACTTTCGTCAGTTTCTGGGGCGAATTGTGCGGGTGACCCCAGTCCCAGCCGGGGTGCAGGTGGCCTACTGCTACCTGCCCTCGGATGTGCGGCTCAAAATTTTGGCCCAGCAGGTGGAGAAGGAGCAACGCCACTACCTTGCCCCCAAAGTGGAGCGCATCGAGGATGGGTTGGATGAGGTGGAAGCCGATGAGAAAGACCCCAAACCGATGTGGCAGGCCCTCAGCTCCTACAACAGCGGCGTCGAGTCGATCATCGTCAACGGCGGCCAACTGACAATGTGGAATGACCCGGCCTTGACCCCGCCCGCCGCCAAAATGAAGCAGGTGGTCGAGCAGAAAGTGACCGAACGAGTCGAGGCCCAGACCAAAAGCGAGCGCAAGGCTGCCCTGACCGAAACGATCAGCACCCTGGTCGCCCACTACCACCACTTGACGAGCCAACCCTACCACACCATCCACACGCATCTCAATCAGACCCAAAAGGTCAAAACCCAGGCCGAATGCACCGAGGCTCAGTTAGAGAAGCGGATTGAATTGTTACAGAAGATGATTAAACGGGCGGGGATGTTGGGCACTAAATAAAGGCTTTTGAGCCGGGGTACCAATACAGCATCATATCTGGTAGGTGCTTTGAACAATATTTTTATCTGTCACGCTTTGCCACCTGTGTATGACTTGAAGGTGATAATTAGTCCAATGATTAGCAGAACAGCTTCAATGATTATGAAGACGGTCGTGCTGGTGTTTGCTGACCCCTTTAAATAGGCTGCTGCTGCAAACATTCGGAAAAGACCAAGAATCATGAAAAACCACCCTGAGAGCGTCAACAGTACAGTCCAATTACGCCCCCAGTGGTTATGCGCTCGGACGATTGCGAGGCCACCGATAAACATCAATGTCCCCGATAAATAGACAACAGGCGGAATTTGCGCGTCATAAAGATTCGGTTGTACCAGTGGAAACTCGGAGATGATCGTTGCCACCATTGTTGGCCCAACAAGTCCTCCAATCTGTTTTGATTTGTTCATTGTGCTCCTTGAATAACTATTAGCGGACATAAGCACACATCATAATAATGAGAGCCAGACCTATTTCTCAACATTTGTTGTATATTTTAGCGAGTTAGTGGCGGAGAGTCTTGCAAATTCGTGGCGAAATTTGCACAAACTTGCGCTGTTTATGTGCGGCACAAAATGAAAACGTAAATAATATTCATTTACAAAGTTCGTGGGTTCACTTTGCGGAAAGTTTAGATATCGTGGCGGAAGGCTTTTGGCGTGGTAGACACAAATCGCTTGAATACGCGTGTTAGATGACTTTGATGGGTAAAGCCTGTCTCTATCGCAATTTGTGCAATCGGTAAATCTGTATTTCGCAGCAGGTGTTGGGCCTCTTTGATTCGGTGGCGTATCACAAATTGGTGCGGCGTGTCTCCTGTCGCCTGACGGAACAAGCGAGCGAAGTGGTAGGGGCTGTATCCTGTCTGTTCTGCTAAGTCCTCTAGTGTCAAATCTTTGGTTAGGTTCACCTGAATGTACTCTTTAACGCGCTGCATCTGCTTCATCGTTAAACCCTGTTTATGTTCTTTTACCACAACCTGATTGGTTGCGTAATGACGCAGCAAATGCACGACCACCATCTGCGCAGTTGTTTGTGCATAAAGCGCACTCATTGTAGATGGGTTCTTGAGTTCATTCCCTAATGTCAGACCAATTTGCCAAAGCAGCGGATCGCTGAATCCAGCATGTTCCATCAGTGTAATTCTGGCAGGGTCACGATCCGTCAGTTCTTCGACAGTCCGATCGAAAAGCGGAGGATCAAGATGTATGTGTAGCGAATGCACCGGCTCTGGGCTGATGCCGCGCCAGCGTGCCTCGGGGGTGGCTGTGTGTAACGGTCTCAAAAACAAATCACCGCAATGAATCTCATAACCTTTGCAGGAAAGACGTTGATGCTCATCCATCCACAACCTGCCCTGTGTAAAGGCGATCAGATTAATATCTGTGGTGTGCGATTCAGCGCAGAAAGCCATGTTGTAGGGTAACTGGAACGTATGGGCTTCAATACCCTGCCAGCCCAGTCCGGTGCTTGATGCTAGTAATTGCGGGATTTCCGGCCCTTCCACTTGCTTTATTGCTTTAAGCCCTTGAGAATGCGTTCCCTGAATACCTTCTTTGAATTGCATCGTATAGCCCTTTATCTGTTCCGATAGAATGTTTCGATAATTACCTCTTTGAGAAAAACGCCTGCGGATCAAGAGTGCTGAACCATACACAACAAGCCTAGCGGGAAGGTAATCCTTGGTGACCTTGAAAACGGTGTTTAACAACCTTGTTAACAAGCCGTGTCCATTATATGCACGCCTCATTAAATTGTCTACCCCACCCCAAACCTAACAAAAAACCTACATAGGCTCTCGGCGAACTTAACGCAGGTTCTTCGAAATGTCGGGCGTATTCCACGCCTCTTAATCGTTCCCATCAGGCCAAAACCCGGGCCAAATGCACCGAAACTATCCTTCCTTGGAGGGTGGCGATATCATCTCACCGTTAGCGATTCAATCACGGTTACATTTCCGATGATTCAAAATCACGGAGTATCTCAAGATTCTCTTCGACCTTATGGAAGGCCGAGGCAATCTCTTGAATGCGTGGCTCATCTATCTCAACATAGTTCCACTTCATCTCCATTGAGCGGGCCACTTTCATTTCACAATTCGGCACCTCGACCTGGGCGTAATCAACCCCATATCGCTCAAGATTTTCCAACCACATCACCTTGGGGCCATCATAATTTTGCCAATGCAGCCGTTGCCAGGCGGGAATAGGGGCGGGGACATAGGGTGTCAGTTTTAAACCCTCGGCATTTAGGGCTTTGAGGTAGGTATCGCGGGTGACACCAGCTTGCTCCGGGTTGAAGTTGAGTGAAAGGAGATGATAGACAGGCTCATCCGTTTCGGGGTAAATCGGCAAGGAGACGCTTTCCACCCCTTCCAAGGCGTGCCGGAGGATACCCACATTCTTCTGACGGGCCTCGTTTTCAGCATCGATCTTTTTGAGTTGCTCCACCAGGAGAACCGCATTGACCGTGCTCAGGCGGTAGGTATACACCAGCGAATCGACGTAAGGAAGCAGTTCATTTGGAAAACCAGGTTCAGGTGAGCGGCCGATATGATGTCCACCCATCGCCCCCTTCCAGTATACTTCTTCATGCGGGGTGATCATATAGCCCGCTTCGGTGGAGGCCAGCAATTTACGGCCCATACAGGAGAAGCCTGCGGCATCGCCAAATTGACCGACTTTTCGACCCTGATGTTTTGCCCCGTGGGCCTGGCTGCCATCCTCAATCAGGTATAAATTATGCCGATCAGCAATCTCTCTGATCGCGGTCATATTGGCAGGTTGACCATAAATATGCACGACCAGGATTGCTTTGGTCCTGGCTGTAATTTTATCTTCGATGGTGGTTGGGTCCATCAAGCCAGTGTCAGGGTCAACATCGGTAAAGACCGGAATGGCGTTGTTGTGGAGGATGCAGGAGATTGAGGCCCCCCAACTATAGGGGGTGGTGATCACCTCATCCCCTGATGAAATTTCCAGACCCATCAGAGCGGATTGAAGGGCGGCGTGGCCGGAGGAAGTGCCCAAGCAGTACTCAACCCCCTGCCACTGGGCAATTGCTGCCTCGGCCTCCTCGATTTCTGGATCAGTTTTGTTTAAACCGACGCTGATGCCCTGCTCCAAAATTTGAGCAACACGGGTGATGGCTTCCTGAGAGAAGCGGGGGAACTGTTCCGATGGCAAGGTGATGCTGGGGGAACCCCCTAAAAGGGCAAGTTTCGTCATCATTTTTTTCTTTCCTTTCTTTCTGTCCAAACTGACAGATTGGTTAATGTCTCAATGTTTTCGTCCCTATATCAGCTTATCTTGTTGATACGTGATCCGTGATGCGTAATGGTGGCTTGTTCTACGCATCACGTGTCAACACCCAGTCATATTCGTGGCGAGAAACGAATGACGCTAACTGTATTCAACATTAACGGTATTTCCTAACTTACAGCAACCTCTACCTTTAACCCTACTTCTTTGAGTTCAATCCGCTGCTGATCCGAGATACCACGATCCGTGATCAGTAAATCGACTTCATTCAGCGCACAAAAGCGGGCAAAGGTCGCCTTATCAATTTTTGTGTGATCGGCCATAATAATGGTCTGCTTTGAGGCGGCCTTAAATGCCCTGCTTGCCACGGCCTCAGGTTCATCAAGGACCGAGAAACCAAATTGTACGTCAATTCCACTCACACTAAGAAAGCAAAGATCGAGGTGCATATTCCGCAGCGCTTGCGTCTGTAAATCACCGACTAACTCGTATGAATTTTGATTCAGTTTGCCCCCCGTTACAATGATCTGATTACTGTATCCTTGTAACTCGAAGGCGACATTGATGGCATTCGTAACGATCGTAATATTGGGGACAGCCCGCAATTGACGAGCAAGTTCCGTGCTCGTTGTTCCGCCCGACAAGCCAATCACTTGTCCAGATTTAACCAGATGTTTTGCCGCTGTCGCAATTTGTTTCTTTGCTTCAAATTGTTGCGCTGCCCTGTGTTCAAAAATATCTTTGTATTGAATGGGAATCGGAAGCTGGGCCGCACCGTGCGACCGTAAAACTAGCCCCTCATTCTCCATGATCTGTAGTTCACGATGGATCGTTGAGGGGGAAACCTTTAACACGTCACTCAATTCTGCAACTTTACTGCTGCCATGCTCGATTAAATGTTGCATAATTTGTATTTGGCGTTGTGTTGGCATTTTTTCCTGTCTGGTAATTTTTTGAAGTAAAGACTCTCTAAAAAATCAGCGAATATGCTTGAATGAATTATTACTTATCATATTTTTGATAACTTGTCAACAAAAATTGTCATATTCTTGCTCGAAAATCAATATTTTTCGCAATTGAGTGGATGGATGTTGACATTTTTGGTGTCGAATAACATAATTGCAAGATGACTATTTAGACCTCAATCATTTCAGAGTCTGTTATGGATGTCTACAACGAGGAAGCATCATGACTGATTATTTTCTTGGTATTGATATTGGCGGAACGAAAAGCCACGTGCTGATCGCCGATGCGACAGGGCAGGTCGTCGGATTCGCTGAGGGTGGGCCGGGCAATCACGAAGACGTGGGTTACGAGGGGTTGACCGAAACGCTCAATGATATCACCCAGGAAGCTCTCCTGACCGCCGACATATCAAAAAGCCAAATCAGCGGGGCTGGTTTTGGTGTGGCCGGTTATGACTGGCCATCTCAATTGAAACCGACGCTTGCCGCTATCCAAACCATTGGATTAGCGGAGACCCCATTTGAAGTCGTTAACGATGCGATTATTGGTATTCTAGCTGGGGCACCGGAAGGGTGGGGACTGGGTGTTATTGCCGGGACACGGTGTAATTGTTGGGGCTGGGACCGACATCATCGAGTTGGCCGAATGACTGGGCTTGGGGCTCGAATGGGGGAGGTGGCTGGGGCGGTTGAACTGGTTGATAAAGCGGTTGAGGCCATTGCCCTGGCGTGGACTCGGCGCGGCCCCCCAACCCTGCTTACGGAACGCTTTGCCAATTTGGTTGGAGCACAAAATGCAGCGGACTTGTTGGAGGGGCTTACGCTAAACTACTATGATATCGATGCTTCCGCCGCACCGATCATATTTAAGGTCGCTGACAAAGGCGATCCCGTTGCCGTAGAATTGATTAAATGGGCTGGTCGCGGTTTGGGTAGCCTGGCTACTGGCGTTATCCGTCAGTTGGAGCTTGAATCGCAGTCCTTTAAGGTTGTGCTGATTGGGAGTCTATATGACGGTAGCCCTGTGCTGGTTGAGACGATGAAACAGACCGTTTGGGAGGTTGCTCCCAGCGCGCAATTTGTCCGTCTGACGGTACCACCGGTCGTGGGAGGCGTGTTGTTGGGGATGGAAAAAGCCGGCCTGAATACCTCTACGGCGCACGAAAAGTTAATCCAGACCACAATGTCTATTGTGAAGAAATAAACTCATTTACTACATTGATGATGGCATTTCCATCACCAACCCCCACCCCCAACAAAAAACCTGGGTCAGATTCTCGACGAACGTAACAGAGGTTTTCTTGAAATGTAGGGTGTATGCCACACCTGCCTCAATCGCACCCAAAAGATCAAAACCCAGAAGACTAATTATCTGCTTCCTCACAAGTTTTGATATTGGTTGCCACCTGTCGAATGAGCATTTCCTCATTTGATGTTGTGATGAGCAGAGTCAAAGGCTCCTGCTCACCAGATGGCACCTGTAACAAGTGCCGTGTTTTTCCGTCGACAACATCCTCATCAATAATTTCCGGGTTGGCTAAGGCCATAAAGCGTTCAAAACCTAAGGCTTGAATCATACCCCGCTGGATTTCTACCTTTGGTTCGCCTAATATCCCGTCACGGGTCACCTGGTCTAAATCAACGTAGAGGTGCTGCGAAAGCGGGAGGTGGGTAAAGTTGTTGGGAATTTGGATGTTGACTAACCCTTGAATATCCACATAACCAGTAATCGTTAGGTTATCCGGCAAACGGTCGAGTTTCGTTCCAGGTAAGATTTGGAGGCGTGTCACGGATAGTCCTGTGGGCAAGGTTGTTAGGTCGCGACACCGGTGAAAAGCCAGGCGGATTAGATAATGGTGGGTAAAAGAGTCAGGCAGATGCGTCACCCCAGAGCACTCGGATAAAGAGACAACCTGCAGAGCTGGACACCCCCCTAACCAATCTGGCAGGTCATTCATATGACACTCTAGACCAGTGGCGACCTCCCGCAGGTTGGGCAGGTTGCCCCCAACCAATTTTTCAGGCCAGACAATACGGGCGCTTTCGAGCTGGATTTCTTCTAACGCCTCCAGATACCCTATTTCTGGGGGTAAGGCGAGCCAACTGCTCAGAAATTCCAAGACTTTGAGTTTTTTGAGGCTACGGATTGTTGACGGTAAGGTGAATGGCGGTTCGCCGACAGGCTCAATTCTTCCTAAAATAAGCTTTTTCAGATCCTCAAGGTACCCCAGATCAATGGGCAATGTCTCGATATTGTATAATTCACCCATCGTTAATTCACGGATTTTGTGACCAATGCGTGGTAAGGCTTCCAGAAAATCAGCCGGTATTTCACCCTCAAGCGCTACGACACCATCCTTAAGCAGCCAATGTCCCTCTTTATCTTCGGGTTCGCTCTCAAATTTGATGACCCTGGGGCGTACAAAGGCGTGACGATAGGAGGCTGGCAACCGCTTAATCTTTGTTCCTTCAACGTTTACCCTCCCTGTTGGTTGCAACCCCTCTGGCAGGGCTGCTAATTCTGGATTTTTATAGACGTCTAAGTCTTGTAAATTCTCTAAAGCCCTGATTGTGGTCGGTAATTCTCGCAAATCATTATTGGCGAGCTTCAAACTCTGTAGTGCAATACATTTCCCAATTTCCGCAGGTAAGGTCTTTAATTGATTGATTTGCAAGTCAAGCCATCGCAGGGCCTTTAATTTACCAATCGTGTCTGGCAGACGGCTTAAATGACACCCATTCAACTGTAGATGCTCCAACTTACTCAAATTACCAATCTCAGTGGGTAAACTTTGTAAATTTGCCTGCTCTATTGTGATCTTTTTTAGTTGACTCAAATTGCCAATCTCGGGTGGTAAGGTGTGTAGAACATCTCGTGAGCTAATTTCGAGGCTTTCCAAGGCCGTTAAGTTACCAATTTCAGGAGGTAAGCTCTCGAAATTACCTCCATTTATCACCAACATCTTTAGCTGCGTCAAGCTGCCGATTTCGGGAGGTAGGAGAGCCAAGTGTCCACCAATTTTGAGGGTTTCAAGCGTAGTTAGCTTGCCGATTTCTGATGGTAGAACCTCCAGATTTGCATCAATATCAAGATGTTGCAGAGTGGTTAAGTGGCCAATTTCGGGAGGCAGTATCGAGAGGGGGTTGCCGTCTAAAATCAAGGTTTGCAGCGTCGGCAAACGGCCAATTTCGGGGGGTAAACCCTGTATCTCATTGTTTGATACATCAATTACTTCGAGTACTTCTAAATTGCCAATGGTGCTTGGTAGGCTGTTTAACTGACACCGATCCAACCGTAAATACTCTAACTTGCGCCACTGGCCAATCTCAGCGGGTAGACTTTGTAAATTTGCTTGTTCTATGATGACTTCTTTGAGTTGAGTTAAGCTGCCAATTTCGGCGGGGAGCGTATGTAAATTCTCTCCTATTCCGCGAAGATAGAGAATTTCTAGGGCGGCCAAATTGCCAATTTCAGAAGGGAGAGCGTCGAACTGACCCTCTAGCCTCAATTCTTTCAAATTTGTTAAATTGCCAATTTCGGGAGGCACCTGCGTGAGAAAATCTCCATAAACATTGAGGGTTTCAAGAGCGCTCAGTTGGCCAATTTCTGATGGCAACACCTCTAACTGTACGTATATCTTAAGATGCCGTACGGCTGATAGGTTGCCGATTTCTGGGGGAAGTACCCTGAAGTTACCTTGAAGGTCAAGGCTCGTCGCATCTGTTTGGGCGGCTTCTTTGATTTTTGCTTCGGCGATTTCAAGCTCGGTCATTGTCACTCTCCGAATAGATAATGAGGCTCAGGGCTGTTGTTAGCGGCAATTTGTTTTTGCAATATTCTTTGACCAAAATCCATCAAAAAATAGCCAATCAGGTAACCAAAAAGAATATAGGACATTGAGGATGTGATAAGGATGCTCCAGATAAAAATGGGACCAGCCATACCAATAGAAAAAAGATGATTAACCAGAGTATCAAATGGGGGGACAAAGCCGGCTTGGATATCATGCACCGCCCAAAGTATCCCGCCGGGGATAGACGCCACAACTATTACAATAAAGATGGCCGCACCGATACTGGTAACTCGTCGCCAACCACGCAAGTGACCACGAGAACGTACCCACAGGGTAGCAACAAGACCATAAGTCACAGCCACAATAAAAATATATTGATAGGGATATTGATTGTAATAAAGAGGAATTCTAACAAGAAATACCGCGCCAAATACATCATAACCTTGAATATGAAACACTAACATATACCCAACTGCGCCGAACAGCCAACTGATGATTGTGAAAAGGAGAAAGTGTGTGAGGAAGAGTTTCATACGTTTTTAGGCTGAACGTTACAAGAAGGTTGACATTGAGAAAAGGTTGGCAAACAGGACAGGAGACCTGATCATAGAGAATGATACCATTCTTTCTCAATCGTTTAAAGCACTTGAGTGTTTGACGATGGTTTAATCGTGTTGGGTATTACAATCAGCCAGTTTTCGAGAACGATTTCGGATCAATCTCGAACCTTCGATCAATCTCCTGAACAGTGTCCAGAAACGAGCGATAGCTCTGAACTCGCTGCCCAGTATCGCCCGCCTCCCTCACCATCACCCGAATTTGGGTTCGCCACCCATCGCCTGGATGTAAATCCCGGCCAAACAGCGAAAGATACAAGGCATGATGTTGGGCCACATCATCGTATCGTTCATCCTCGGCCACATACGTGACTCCCACAGCGGCCACATCCTCTGGTCGACCCATCACCAACAGCTCGGTCGTGTCATTGGTGGCAAAGCCGAGGGGATAGCCGTACAAGCGACCACAAACGGGCTGATAATACCACCGCCCTTTTTGACTCCGCCCATCGTTGAGCATCTGCACAGCGGCTAAATCTCGGGGAAAAAATGGGTACAGCCCGTGAAACACATCGTTGTCCATCACCATAATTTCTTCAACATCGGCTCCCTGTGGACTGTCCTTTTTGACAAACGTACCGCCTGCTAAATGAGGTGAGTGGTAATTGCTAAACACCAATTCATAATCGGGATAGTAACCGTACCCTTCGATCGCAAGGTCGATATCTATGATGTTGGGTTCTTTGATGGTGTATGTAGCGACAAGTTTGGCTTGATGTTGTAGGCTGGGAGACCAGCTTAATTGAACGCCTTGTGCTAGTAGGGTAACGTCAGCAGGTAAGGCTCGCAGTTCAGTTAACCAGCTATTCCGCGCGTAGGCCCGGAAAAAATTGCATAACCCCGAATGTGCCTTTTGAGCCTCTTTTGTCGGCGTCACATAGACATCAGTCGGTTTGTGTAATAATCCTCTGATCTGATGGCGATGACTCGGACTATATGCCTCGCTATCAACGACAAATTTTCCTTGTAGGTCTGCGGTTTCAAAAGAAAATTCGGTTTGGTCGTGGTTGAGCTGGTATTTCATTGATACCCCTTAACGTGGTCCATCCTACATTGCCAATTTATTTTTAATCTCGATCACTCTATTGTTTCGTGAACCTCCATTGCTTGCACATACTGCCGCTGAAAATAATGGACCCTGTGCTCGCTGGCGTCGCCCCGATCGGAATGAAGTCACCTTGAAGCATAGTCACACTACTTGTTCATTGTTTCAAATTGACGCCACATAGCCATCAAGTGTTGGTATTGCTCATAAAAAACGTTAGGATGTCATCAGCACATTGATTGGGTTGATTAATCATTGGCCAATGCCCGCTGTTGGTGAATTGTTTGTTAGGGAGAGATGTTGAAGCAATAAAGTGTTG
This sequence comes from Phycisphaerae bacterium, assembly GCA_028285035.1. Next base: position 11,105 of record JANQQF010000157.1, on the reverse strand, counting down.
GGCGGCTTCTGAGGTTGTGTTCTTGCCCCAGTAGTAGAGTTTTGGGCAGGCTAACGCTGCAAATTCTTCGCCGGATAGTGGACTGTGCTGCACCGAAGATTGTCCCCATCCCATTAATGCATCTGGGTGGGCAAAACTGACACTGGCGAAGAATCGTTTTAATGCGACATTATCCTGGGCCATTTTGTATATCTGCTGCGAGAAATCTTGCTTAAACTGTTGCCCCGATGTGTACTTCGTGGCTTGCCCCGAAAAATAGGCATCTTGAGCGGTCAGATTGCCTTCAATATTGAAGTAGCCCTTCACCCGTGGCCCTAATGCACGGGCCACGCGGGTTCCGATAATACCGGCGACGGAATGAGCGACCAGAAATAAATCATCCGTCGGCGATGCAATGTTGATGAGCTCGATGAGGATCTGGGCTGCATCCTCTAACGAAGTTCGATCTGGCTGTAGTGGGCTTCCTCCAAAGCCAGGAAAGTCTGGTACATAGAGGTTGAAATGGTCACCGAGCTTTGAGGTAAGCAGGTTTTTGTAGGATAACCCAGACTCACCAAACGCGTGAATAAACCAAATTGCACCTTGCGCTGCAGTCATAAGACGTTGTCTTATAAAAACATTGTTGATGATGGTTAATTTAGGCTGCATACATTTTTAATGGTCCTTTATTCATGCCCCAATTTGTGTGGCCAATGATGCCATTTCTATCTCAGTCAGACTTAAAAATCCCTTTTCCTACAAATTTGCACGATTGGCTTTGCTAAATGAGTATTATCCTGCCCTCGAACCATTTGGAACGGGCTTTTCTGGTGTCGCCAAAACGGGTACAATCCCGTCAGCGTAACCGATATCAAACAACATCCCTTGCGAAAGCTCGCCAGCCATTTTCTTTTCCGGTAAATTTAATACGAACAGAGCTTGCTTGCCTTCAATTTCTTTTGGGTTCTCACGTTCCTGTTTGATACCTGCCAAAATTGATCGAGTGTGATCACCAAAGTCGACCGTCAATTTCATGAGTTTGTTGGATTTTTCTACATCTGCAACGTCGATGATTGTACCGACTCTTACATCAAGTTTCTCAAATTCCTCAAATGCGATTGTTTCTTTAATAGGAGAGGGTTTCATTCATTTGTCCTTGATACAATGTCAGGCAAGCATTAGGGTAGGGGCTGGGATGTTGAAAGACTACCCCAAAGAATCTACGTACTCCTTCGCCTCTTTCAAGCCCATACCCGTTCGCTCGCGCACAAACTTCACTGCCTCGATTTTTTTGCCTTGCCCCAACAGATATTGCACCTCGCCGCGTATATCGGAGGACGTTGAGTCATATGAGTACATTGAGTCATATGATGAATCGCCGTGGGATGAAGTCTGTAGATCAGGTGGCCTTAACCCCTTTTCCACAGCGTCAACATACTCTTTGGCCTCTTTCAAGCCAACTCCAGTGCGCTCTCTCACCAGCTTGACCGCATTGATTTTTTGTTTGTTCTTTAAAAGATGACGGACTTCCTCTTCCATTTGTTAGGCTCCTTGTTTTGGTTGATCTGTTGCAATAGATACTACAATGATAACCGAAACACAAGGGTCTAATCAAGTTCGCAACTGAATAGCTTGGGTTGTATGAGATTGACATGCATCTACAACGAACTCGCCCGCCGTCTCCACCATACCGATCCGGCAACCCCGACAGCGATGAGGCCACCAATGACAAGCCCGCCAACCATACCCAATGTGCCCCAAGGGATACCTGCGGTCGGCTCTGACGTTGACTCACTTTCACGCTCGCTCGCCCCGGCAATGCCCTCGATTTGGGCTATAGCTGGGGTGGCTTCAACTGGGCTTGTGTCTGGCTCGATTTCAGGATCAACGATCGCCCCAGTGACCCCCGTGACGCCGACTTGCGGTTGTGGTGACGTGGCCCCGACCTCGCCACCATCACCGGAAAGGACAAAGGCCGACCAGTAGTAGGGATCAGCATAAGTGCCCTCGGTAATCAAATCAAGCTGGGCCTGCCGAAGGGCCGTGGCTTTATCCTGTCCCGCCTGCAAATGGTTGTAGAACTTTTCCATCAAATCCCCAGTGGCCGTATCATCAACATTCCATAGGGTAGCGATGACATTGGGCGTTCCGGCGAACATAAAGGCCCGAGTCAGACCAACTAACTCGTCGCCCGCGCTCAGCTCACCAAGCTGGGTTTGGCAAGCACTCAACACCACCAACTCGGTCTGTTGCAAATCCAGCCCGTAGATTTCACCCACTGTTAGCCAGCCGTCATAGGTATCATCCGGGGCCAAGGCTACTAGCGAGCTTAACGGGCTCACCGGATTGTAGGCCCCGTGTGCGGCCAGATGCAGGATGTTTGCGATAGACACCTGCTCACGCACCGCGCCTTCGGTGGCATCCTGCCCCACCAGCGGCTCGACCCCGTATAGGCTAGCGATAGCTTCGGCCTCTTTCTCAGCAAACGGTAATGATCCCAACCCCTCGCGTTGGGTGGCCAACGATGCAGTAGCATCATAATCCCCGGTGGTGGGATTGCCCACCACCAAGGCGGGCAGTCGATCTGCCTCGGTCTGGCCCTGGTCCTCAGCATTCTGTTGAATAAAAGGTAAGGCACTGGCACTAGGGATCACCACGACTTCGTGCCGCTCGATTAGATATTGTTCGTTGGCCGCGTCGTACAGAGCTGTGAACGGTAGATAGTGGAGGCTGCTGTGGGGCGCGATGAGTAAACGGGGGGTGTTCAGTTGCGGGGTAAGCGGCTCAATGATTTGTTGATACAAGCTCTGGGCTACCTGGTTGAGCACCTCAGGTTGGTTCAGGTTGATGATATCGCGAAACTGGGCCACTTGGCTGGTCAGTTGCTCGGCGGTTAGGGTTAGCTCAATCACCGTGAACGCATTGCTGGTGATCACAAAAGCCAACGTTTGTTCCTCTAAAACATAGTAGGAGATGAGCGTGGTCTGTTCGTTGAGCTGCGCTTGTACTCCGGCCACATCCAACAGATTCTGCTCGTCACGGCCAAACGTCAAGGCCAACTGGTCGCTATAATCGGCAATGGCGGCTTGAATGTCGGAATAAGCCTGCTGTGTTTCAGCCAAGGTCGTTTCCAAATTAGCGACTAACTCAGGATTGGCAGGATTAGCCAATCTGGCCCGAGCCAAATCATCCTGAACCGCCTGCTGGCGATTGAAAATAGCTTGTTCCTCCAGCAATAAATCGGCAGCCTCATTGTCAGACAGGACGACCTGTCCCGTGGCTAGCGTATCCAAGAAGGCTCGGGCTCGACTGCGTTCACTGAGCAAAAAGGCCTCTTCACCGTCACCTTCGCGATGCGCAAGTGTCACCGTTGCCCCATAGAGACTGGCATACTGGTTGATGAAGTCTGCTCGGCCTTCTTCGCTTCCCGCTGTGGCTCGTATCTCCTCCAAAATATCCAAGGCTTGTTGATAGGCTGTACTCGCTTGCTCCCCATCACCTTGGGCTTCATAGGCTTGGCCCATTTTCCGCAGGGTATGCATTTGAGATAGTCGGCGTCCGACCGTTTGTTGGAGCGTGAGGGCTTGGTTGTATAAATCGAAGGCTTGATCAAACTCACCCTGTTTAGCATACACATCGGCCATATTGCGCAGGGCAAAACTTTGGTCAAATATGTCCTCAAGTTCAAGGGCTATGGCTAGGTCTTGCTCTTGAAACGATAAGGCCTCATCATATTGATCCTGCTCGGCATAGAGTTGGCCGATGTATCGCAGCGTGGCTCGTTCTCCATCCCGATCCTCGACAGCTTGATAGTTAGCTAATGCTTCTTCGTATAGCTCTAGTGATTCTTCATAACGCATTTGTTGGCGATAGAGCTCGCCAATTCGGTTCAGAATGGCCGCTTCCTCACGCCGATTTTCAATCGCTTGATTAACCTCTAAGGCCTGTTGATAAAACCCAAGGGCCTCTTCGAATCGGTTTTGTTTGGCCAAGACACTGGCCATATCCCGTAAGGTGAAGGCTTCACTGCGTTGTTCGCCTTCGGCCTGACGAATCTCTAACGCTTGCTCATAAGCCTCAAATGCCACGTCGTAACGACCCTGCTGCTCATACACCGACCCAATGTTCATCAGGGTGATGGCTTCATCGCTCTGGTCACCGAGCTCTTGGTTTAACAACAATGACTGTTGATAAACCTGCAATGCTTCGGCGTAGCGAGCTTGCTCCTCGTATACACCGCCTAAATAGCCCAACGCCAGCCGCTCGCCAGAGCGATTTTGTAGCTCCCGCTGAATCTCCAAAGCGAGCTGATAGTGTGTCTCAGCCTCGTCATACCGATATTGATTACGAAAGACCTCGCCAATGCGGCTTAACATAATAGCTTCACTGACCTTGTTTTCTTCAGCGAGATGAATGGCCAAGGCCTGATCATAGGCGGCCAAGGCCTCGTTGTAGTTGGCCTGGCTACGATAAACATTGCCGATATAGTCCAGGGTCAGGGCCTCGCCAAAGGTATTGCCCAATTCACGGTTGATGGCGAGGGCTTGCTCAAAATGTTGTAGGGCTTCGCTATATTGTTCCTGGTCTTCATACAAAAAGCCAAGGTTGTTTAGGGTAATCACCCTGCCCTCTTGATTGCCTGTATCTTGATAAATCAGCAACGTCTGTTCATACTGTTCAACGGCTGCCTCATATTCCCCTTGATCCCCATATACATCCCCAATTTTGGAGAGGATACTGGCTTGAAACTCTGGATTGTCCATCTCGTGAGAGATAGCTAGGGCCTGCTCATAGGTTTCCAGGGCTTGTTCGTAAAGGGCCTGATTGCGGTAGGCATCACCCAGATTGCTCAAGGTTCCGGCCTCGCTGTCAGTTTGTCCCAACGCTCGATAGATGGTCAGGGCTTGCTCATAGATCTCGATCGTCTCTTCATAACGCGCCTGCTTTTCATAAATCAGCCCCAAATTTTGCAAAACTGCGGCTGCTCCATCCAAAATCTCCAAATCTTGCCGAATAACGAGCGCTTGCTCATTTAGCTCAATCGCTTCGGGATAACGGTCTTGATAATAGTAGATGAGGGCTAAACTGTAGAGGATGAGGGCCTCATTCTCGCGGTCTTCCAACTCTCGATAAATAGTTAAGGCTTGCTCATAGCTATTTTGGGCTGCCTCGTAGTCGTCTTGCCGATCATAAACGAGGCCGAGGGCATAGTAAGCGTACGCCTCCCCAGAGCGATCATCAAGCGTCTGACGAATGGTCAACATTTGCTCAAAGGTCGCCAAGGCGTCCTCGTAGGCGTCTTGGCTATAATACATAAAGCCAAGGGTGATCAGCGTATCTGCTTCCCCTGCCTGATCTTCCAAAGATCGTTGCAGATCAAGGGCTTGCTGGTAATAGGTTGCCGCATCTTCGTAGCTTTCCTGCTGTTGATAGGCATAACCGATTTGAACCAGTAGACTTGCTTCGGTCTCCTGATCATCATCCTGGCGATAGAACGGCAAAGCCGCCAGATAATTGCTCAGGGCCTGATCTGTATCGTCCAGGTTGCTGTAGGCTGAACCCAACAGATACAGGGTCAACCCTTCTCGATCCGCCTGACCAAGTTCGCGTTGGATAGCTAACGACTCCTGATAAGCCGTAGCCGCCTGTTGATACTGGGTCAAGTTGTCATGGGCCAGCCCTGTAACCAACAACGTCAAGCCTTCCCGCTGAAGATCGCCGCCCCCCTCGCGATAGCAAGTCAACGCCGCTTCATACTGCTCCAATGCCTCGGCAGGGTGATCCTGGTCAAAGAGCAAATCGTTGCCAGTTTGCTGCAAGGCTACACAGTCATTTGTGTTTTGTGCTGCTGCTGGGGGCGCCAGAAAGAGTGTCGATAAACTAAGAAGCACTAGGGTGAGTGTTGAGGACAATTTTGAGAGGGTATAAAATCGCCCCCCAGAGGAGGGAATGTCGCATCGTACAGAAATCATTTTCTTCCCCCTATGGGGGATTGAGGGGGCTGAACACTGGTCTAATTCAATCCCAAATCCATCTTTAAAGTGGTTTTTTGATGGTAATCCTAGAGAGAAGTCAGTTCGAATTCGCACAATCGGCTCCTGTTATTGGTGAAAACGGATGGGATTACAAATAAGATCCAAACTATTCCGTCAACTTGTCTCGTTCGATCACTATGATATTGGCCAAATCATTTTGTTCGATGTCGCGGTAAATGGTTTCGGCGGTCGTTAAATATTGGTCGGCCTGTTCTGGTTCAGCAAACGTCGCCGCGATTTGGCCCAGGCCGGTCAGTGCCTGAGCCTGTGTTTGTTTGTCATTTTGCTGTTCAGCCATTATCAAAACTATTTGATAATGTTCTTCAGCCAGAACGTACAAGCCGATTTCGGCATAGAGGTCGGCCAATTGGAGCGTAAGGTTTGGGTCGGGCGCAGCTTGGTCGGTCACCTGTTCTAATTGGTCAATGGTATCTGCCCACAACTCATGCTGTTGATAGAGTTGGGCCAAAAGATACCCTTTGGCTGCGTCATCAAGCTCTAACGCAGTTATGGCATTCGTGGATTCGTCCAACTGCATTAAGGTCGCTTCATCCAAGATGCGCAACAGGCTGACATCGACAATGGTTTCATCATCCAACGTGGTCACTCTGATGGTATTCACACTGCCCGGCGTTAGCGGGGGGACATCGTCAGGGTAGGTCAACTGCGTTTCTTCAGTCTCAATCTCCCAAGTGCTCGCCCCAGAATTCACCGTCAGGCGATAACCGCTGGCCCCCTCGACGGCTTGCCAGGCAAAGGTGGGCTGGCTGTCTCTGATAAAAGTGTTTCGGGGGCTAAGGAGCAAGGGGATAAGGGCTATGTCACTGCGTTGGGAACGCGTGCTTTCGATTTCCAAAGTAAAGGTTGTTGCCTCTGAGGAGGTGAGCAGTTGACCGGTCAATGAGCCGCTCAAGATCCCGGCAAAGTGCTCGTTGTCAGTATCCTCACAGGCGATGGTAAAATTTCGATTTTCAGGTAACTGAAAGGTATTTCCATTGTTGCATAAGATTCCAGCAACCGAGTTCGCATAGGTATTTACGATATCCTGCTCGTGTAGGAGCATTCCAAATGTGGCAGGAATTAAATCCGTGTTATTCCATCGTCGCACTTCAACGGCTGGGGCGGGTTTGGGTTCAAGGCGAGCAATTGAAGCAATCAGCGCAGACTGGGGCGGTGGGGGGGCCTCCTCTGCCGCGAAGTAACTCATGCCCGCCCACCCTAATCCGCCTACCACAATCAGGCCCACGAGGCCAACTAAAATTTTACCTATCGGCCATTTTTGCTGGGGTTTTGGCTCATCTGTGATTGTTGGGCGGGGAATAGACCGTTGGGTTAGGGTCAGGGTATCATGTTTATTTAAGCATAGGTCCCAATCTTGGAGTAGGGCTTCACAAGAGGGGTAGCGTTGCTCAGGATCGCGAGCGACCATCCGTTGGATTAAGCTGGTGACTTGGGGCGGTGTATTTTGGCTGACTTGCGAGATATCAACCGGCTTGTTTGAGGTGACCTCACGAATGGTGAGGGCTAAAGAACTTTTGGCCAGTGGATTGTTGCCGGTGATGGCCTCGACCAGAATCACCCCGATGGCAAAAATATCGGCCCGGCCATCAACCTCCAAGCCCATCGCTTGTTCGGGGGACATGTAGGCGGGTGTGCCTAGGATGCTACCGGTCTGGGTCAGTTGTTCCGCATCTTCCGTTTGGGGCCGGGCCAAGCCAAAATCCACCAGCTTTAATCTGTCCGTTGATCCGTTGTTTTGCTTTGACCCGATCGTGGTGAACATGACATTTGAGGGCTTGACATCCCGGTGCACAATTCCAGCTTGATGAGCGTGGGCTAAGGCGGCTACCAGTGGGCGGAGTAGGGTCATCGCCTCGTGCCAAGGGAGCGGCGCTTGGCCGAACTTTTCCTTTAGTGTGCCCCCCTTTAATAACTCCATCACCACATAAGGAGGATCGTGTTCAAGCCCAACATCGTGGATGGTGACGATGTGCGGGTGGTCATTTAGCCGAGCGGCCGCTTGCACCTCTCGTTTGAATCGCTCCCGCCACTGCCTGCTGTCATCCATATCTGGCAATTTGATAATTTTTAAGACCACATCTCGGTCAAGGTCGGGATCATAGGCCCGATACACGCGGCCCATTCCCCCTTCCCCCAGCAAATCCTGGAGTTCGTAGCGCCCCACCTGTTTCATAAATCAATAGCTCCCCAACTATCTCTCTAATGTTATTATATTAGGCGTGGGCTAAAACTTCAAAGAAATCTTAATTTTTATGGCTGGGTTATTGTACAGGTTATTTTGTATTCAATCTCCACCGCTTATTCCTTATTGTTGTGTTAAGGAATGAAATAATCGATTGTAGGTCCACAACCTAACCCAACCTAGATAGTGTCGCGAAATTTAGCTTTGTCTCACCTTAGCCGTGATTAATCTGTACCCGGCATCAAAAGATGATAAACTCAAGATGTCCTCATTCTTTTGGACCCAAGCCCCGCTGGCGAGATCAGCCTTTAACTTTTGGATGCCCTCCGCTAGGTTTGTTACCTTTGAAAAAGGGGATGTCGCTTGTCGGACCTCAGGCTTCAGATAGGCGGCTGGTCGTTTCCAAAAGGCTGCAAAAAAACCGTCTTGACAATCGCTCGGTATTTGTAGCTTACTTACCTTCACCTCATCAAAATAGTCATGAAACATTTCCATCTCAGGGAAAATAGCTCGATCCATTTCATGGATTTCGGGAAAGTAATCTCTGGTCAGCCAAAATGGCTCAGAGTTTGGATCCCAGGTAATCGCCACAAACTTTTCCGTGGCCACCCGATTGATCTCCCTGAAGGCACCCGATTTATCTGTCCAATGATGCATCGATAGCACCGTCATTGCGTGTGAAAAGCTGCTATCATCAAAAGGAAGCTTTTCCGCAAATGCCTTCTCGACGGGATAAGCACCAGCTTTCCGCTGCGAAATCATCTCCGCTGATGGCTCTACTGCCACTAAATCGACACCCTCGGGTTCATACGACCCTGTCCCCGCCCCGATATTCACAATCCGTGTCGCCCCTTCAAGTTCAGCATAAAGCTGTACTGCGATTTTGGGGTCAGTCTGGCGAGTGACCGAATAATTAACACCGATATCATCATAAATTGGTTCCATAAGTCTCCTCCTATTTCTTAGTCATCCTTTTGCTACTATATGAGAAATCCAACAGGTTTTATACTAACAAGCCGATTATAAATTTTTATTGTCACGGAATCACATCCTGCTCAAGCCATTGACCATCCTGCCAATGAAATTGTGTTCGGTCATGCAGCCGATCCATCGATGCGCCTAAAAATTCGACGAAGGTTACATCGAGCCAAGCCCCAATCAAATGTGATGGAGGAGGTGAGGCCGAGACATCTTCTTTTAAGGCGTTCACCCGATTTCGAAATATGTCTGGTGAATCGATGGGTATGCCCGGTTTGAGGTCCGCGTCATAGGCAAGATCAACGGCTTTAATCATATCAGGGAGGTCTCGCCACCTTGCTTCGATTTCGGCTGGAGAAAGCTCTCTGAAGGTGCCCCGTATCCGATACTGATGTCCAATAGAGGGATACCAAAGCAGGACTTCATAATTACCCGTTTCTTGTAAATCTTGCCATTTCTGATGAAATCGGCTGAACAGAATAAAGATACTCCGGCCAGTGACTGCGCGTAGTAAAAGCGTGCGTACACTCGGCTGAGCGTCCACGTTAGATGTCGCTAGGAATAAGAGTTCAGCGTTTGGGTCGCCTTTCTCAGTAGCGTCTTGTATTGATTGTTCGATGAGTGAAATAGGGTTTTTCATTTGGACAAGGTAAATGATTGGCTCAATTTCGCTGGGTTACCATTCGAACCCCTAGGCCAATAAGGACACTGCCTCCAATCCATTGAAATATTCGTCGACCACGGGTACTGATTGTAACCGCTTTCCTCATTTTTGCTGCGAGGAGTATTGCGACAAAGTCAGGAAGCGTAAATGTCAGGTTAACAACCACACCAAGAATTATGAACTGAAGCCAAACTGGCCAGGTACCAGTAGGCACGACAAATTGAGGGAGAAATGCCATATAGAATACGGCAGTCGTAGGATTAAGAATTTCTACGAATACACTTTGTAGAAATGTTGTTGGTTGCTTGTTTCGAGACTGGAGATGTTGTTTGGCTGTGTTAATGTCCATTTGAAAGACGATTATTCGTACGCCTAACCAAATGAGATACAAGGCCCCGAATAACCTCATTCCTTGGTATAGAGTCGGAACGGCGGCAAATAAGGCTGTCAGTCCAGCCGCCGCACTTACCACAATGACATAACCGCCGATGTGCAGGCCCAGCACTGCCCTCAAGGCCGCCTTGGTATCGTGGGCCATTGCTTGTGCAGCAATGTAGATGGTTCCCGGTCCAGGAACGGTGGCATACGTTATTGTAGCGGTCATAAAAGCTGCTAATACTTCTATGGATGCCATATTTAACCTCCCATTTGATCAATGTTACTCTTAATATTTTTGACCGCCCTGATTACCTCTACATTAAAATTGGCTAGAATTATCTCTGTGCGGGTAGATATATGCTGAATTTTATACAAGGTTGCTTTGTTTGCACCACTTTCACTGGCTCTCAATTTCCGTCGCCTGGTAGGCTATATTCAGCCAACATCCATCTTGCTTCATCCAAATTGAGAGAAAGCGAGCTGCATAATCAAAACGTTCTGCCCCGTTCTGCCCTGAAGCTCGCCAGCGACCAACAACAATCGCTGTATCACCAGAAAGACGAATATCAAGCTGGTCCGCCTGAGCCATATCCCAATGTCGTGTGCCTGTGTTATAGGATGCTAACACCTCTGCTTTTGTTTCGGTTTTGCCTCCAGGTTGAACGATGACATAGTCGGGGTGCAATAGGTGATCGATGGTTCGCAAATCGAGTTGAACATGCGCCTCGGCAAGTTTGCCTTCTGCTTGAGCGATGGTCTTAAAATCATCCTCACGGTCTGTAGATATGCTCATTATAATTTTCCTTATAGATGAAGCAGTTAAAACCCGTAAAATCGATTTATGTCATCCCCGCGTGGTTTTAGCGGG
>JANQQF010000116.1 GCA_028285035.1 Phycisphaerae bacterium | reverse complement strand
CCGATTTGCAAACCGAGTGTTTCACACGATCCATTGATGCTTATTTGTTTGTTAATGTTCTTTCATTTTCACACGATCCATTGATGTCTGACAGGTAGTAATTAGTGGGGGGTGATTAGGTAGATATTCCCCCTCAACTCTAAAAACTCTAAGAACCCTATAAATCCTACAAACTTTATCAACTTGATCTCATCCTATCATTATGGTACTATCACGTCAAGCGAATGTTTTAGATGGTTATTATCGATTTTTTCGATAGGAAAGAGAACAGCTCATGGAACTACGTCAACTCATTACATTTCAAACGATTGCCCAAACCACCAGCTTTTCGCGGGCGGCTTTAACGCTCAACTATGCTCAATCGACAGTATCAGCCCAGATCCAAGCGCTGGAAGATGAACTGGGGGTGATTTTATTTGACCGGTTGGGAAAACGAGTGGTTTTGACGGAGGCGGGACAGCGGCTGTTGAGTTATGCCGATAAGATGCTAAATCTAGCCGATCAAGCCCGGACAGCGGTGTCCGATGAGGATTTGATGGTTGGGGCGTTGACGATAAGTGCGCCAGAAACATTGTGTACCTATCGTCTGCCTAAAGTTTTGCAAGAATTTAGAGCGCGATTTCCTCAAATTCAGTTAACCTTTCTACCTGATGAAAATATTGCTGACTTACAAAATCGCTTGCGAGATAACGAGGCTGATATTGCCTTCATCATGGTTGAGCATCTAAATGCCCCTAGCTTAATCATTGAACCATTGGTGCCAGAGCCATTGCTTCTGGTAACTTATCCCGAACATCATCTAACCCAATCGTCATCGGTTCATCCGACTGATTTACGAAACGAGCCAGCCCTGCTCGTGGAAAATTGGTGCATCTATCGTCGCATGTTCGAGCAAGCAATGAATATGGCTGGGGTGCCCATTGTTAGCCCCATGGAATTTCACAGTGTTGAGGCCATTAAACAATGTGCGATGGCTGGCCTCGGTTACACCTTTCTCCCCGAAATTGCTGTGAAGAAAGAGATTGAACAAGGTAGACTAGTGGCCTTAAATTGGGCGGGTCGTGATTTTGAAGTGGTCACCCAACTCGTTTGGCACAAGGACAAATGGCTCTCCCCAACACTACAAGCGTTTATGTCCGTTGCCCGAGAGCTTTTGTTGGCCGAACCGAATGGATTACAGCAACTCGCCTCGTAGCACTGTAATCGCCTGTCCGCCCAACTTCACCCGATCACCCACAACCTGAACCCGAATCACCCCCCCGCGTGGCGACGATTGATGGGCCATTAAATTTGGTTTACCCAGCTTCTTCGCCCAATAGGGCCCCAAGCAGCAATGGGCCGAGCCTGTGACAGGATCTTCGGGAATACCAACAGCCGGCCCAAAGAAACGGGAAATAAAATCATACTCATCAGAGTCGGAGCGAGCTGTCACCATCACCCCACGACACTCAACCGTGGCCAGTAGACTAAAATTGGGCTGCAAATTGCGAATGACCTCCGCTGACTCAATCTCTACCAGGTAATCAAATTTATTTTTGCCGACATAGATTGGGGTTACATCTAAGGCCTCAATCAGATTGACGGGTGTTTCAGTAGATATTACTGGCTTTGCCGGAAAATCTAGTTCAATCCACTCCCCATCACGCCGGGCAGTTAGTAAGCCGCTCAAGGTGTGAAATCGAGCCTCTTCCTCTTCGGCCAATAGACCTCGTTCCCACAAGGCATGCGCACTGGCCAATGTCGCGTGTCCACACAATTCAACCTCGACCGCTGGCGTAAACCAGCGCAACTGAAAGCCATCCTCTTGTTTCACCAAAAAGGCCGTTTCCGACAAGTTCATCTCTTTCGCCACATTTTGCATCCAGGCGTTGTTGGGCATTTCTGGCAAAACACACACAGCTGCGGGATTGCCCGCAAAGGCTTCATTTGTAAAGGCATCAACTTGAGTTATGGTTACACTCATCTTTAAATCCTTTTGAGTTTATAGAGTTTGTAGAGTTGAGGTATAAAAACCCTATAAACCCTATGAACTCTACAAACCCTACGCACTGATTAAACCAACGGCATTTGATTAAAGTCGGGCTGTCGTCGTGACCTAGGGCGATCCGTCATTCGTTCACGAATAAGTTCACTTAAGGTCGCAATACCTTCGGCGATCACGTCTGACGGCTGATTACCAAAACAGAGACGCATGTGCTGTTGCCCATCTGGCTGAGCCATAAAGACAGATCCGGGCGAATATCCAACCCCTCGACTCAAGGCGGCGTGATACAAATCATCAAAACGACGATCATCAGGGAAGTTTAGCCAGCAGGTAAACCCACCCTCAGGTCGTGTCCAGGTGACGTAGTCAGGCATCCACTCTACCAGCGTCTTCAGCAAGGTATCACGTCTTTCTTTATAAATAGGCCGAGTCCGTTGCAGGTGAGGCTTGAATTTTTTGCGTCGCAAGTAATCTGCTACGACCCGCTGAAATAGGGTTGCTCCAAACAGGTCATGTGCCCCACGTAACACGGGGAGCTGTTCTCGTAGAGGTGACGGAGCAACAACATAGCCGATCCGCACTGCCGGCAATAAATCTTTGGAGAAGCCACCAATATAAACAACCAAATCGGAGGTGTCTAAAGCCTTTAGCGGTAGAGGGACGGTATCTTGATAGGACAATCGCCCATAAACATCATCCTCAATCAAGAGGAGACCATAATGTTTAGCCATCTCCAGAAGGGCTTTCCGGTTTTTCTCAGACATCAACCCACCCGTTGGATTATGAAAGTTTGGGATCAAGTAGAAGAAGCGCGGGCGCCGTTGCACAATCAAACGCTCTACTATATCCAAACGGACACCTTCTTCCGTTCGCGGGACTCCTAGAGGCTGTATCCCCAGCGCACTAAGAATTGTTGAGAAGCCGTGATAAGTCGGTAACTCCACCAGCACCGTATCACCCGGCTTGGCCAATTTCTGAGCTACCATAGAGAGCCCTTGCGTTGTCCCTGAGGTGATCATCACATCATTAGGCGTAACCGTCAGGCCTCGCTCTTCCAGGAGCTTGGTTAGCTCAACTCGTAAATGTGGATCACCTTGCGGGAGACCATACTGCATCAATTCTGTCCCATCGGCTCGGACCCGATTGAGGCCCTCCCAAAAATCGTCAAGAGGCAGCAAGTTTTCATCAGGATAGGCAAAGGCAAGCGAGCGTAATCCTGGGGTTCGACTGAGCGGCACCATATCGGTCAAAAAACCATCAAAGGTGTCGTGCCGACTTATGTCGGCCATATTGGCGAAATCGGGTTGCGTTTCAGCGACAAATGTGCCTCGGCCAACCACCGACTCAATCCAACCATCAGCCTGAAGTTCGGTGTAAGCGTTATGTACCGTCAGGCGAGTCACTTTCAACTGCTGGGCCAATTGTCGGACGGTTGGCAAGCGGGTGCCCGTCGGCAAATGCCCCTGTTGAATCTGGCTCTTGATTTGATCTGCAATTTGTTGATAAAGCGACCGCTTTTTATCTCGATCAATTTTGAGTGACAATGACACTGGATTGTCCTATGTTGATGACTGTTTTTATCAGAGCAATTGGATTGTACTATGATAATTGGGTTGAATCAAGGGACAATATGATGGTCTTGTGTAGGACAATGTTGGGATTCGGTGTAGGCGACCTTAACAATCTCGCCAATGATCCCGAGTCCTTCGGCGACCACAGCCTCGCTTTCCTGGCCGTAATTGATGCGCAGGCACTCCTGTTTGTGTTGCCAATGATCCTGATCCAGACCTGGATAAAAGTGATGACCAGGGACGACCACAACCCCCCGTGCTTGGAGACGATGATAAAGTTCTTGGCTGGTGATGGGCAGATCTTTGCACCATAACCACAGAAAGATAGCCCCCTCAGATTTGTGAATGTAAAAATCAGTTCCAGTCAGGGTCTTGGATAATTGCTGAACAGCCCAAGCCGAACGTTGTTGATAAAACGGTTGAATGACCTGTTGACTGAGGCCGATAATTTCCCCACTACGCACTAAATCAAGCGCCAGAGTCGCTCCAAAGCTGCTGGGGGCCAAACTGGTGATGGCGTTCAGGCTGGTTATTGCTTTGGTAATTTTTTCATGGGCAATGACAATCCCCGTCCGCACACCAGGGAGGCCAAGCTTGGAGAGGCTCATGCACATAATGATGTGCTCATCCCATTGGGGAATGGCTTCGGTAAAGATGATGTTGGGAAATGGGGTGCCATAGGCATTGTCGATGATAAAGGGAATGTTGTGTTGTTGAGCCAAGTCGGACAACTTTTGGATCTCATCATTGGTCAAGACATTGCCGGTGGGATTGGTCGGTCGTGAAACGCAGAGCGCTCCAATCTCCTCGGTGATGCTCAGGGTCTCGAAATCAACGTGGTATTTGAAGGTGTGATCATCGATAAATTCGATCTCAGGTCGTTGGGCAGTAAAGAGGTCTTCGCTAATCCCTGCATCGGTATAGCCGATATATTCTGGGGTCAACGGCAACAAAATTTTCTTGTGGCTCCCATCAGGAAAGGTGCCGCCCAGCAAATTAAAAAGGAAGAAGAAACTGATCTGACTACCAGCGGTCAAGGCAATGTTTTCTGGATGAATATCCCAGCCATATAGCTTTTGGAAAAGCTCGGCTAGTGCTTCGATAAAGCGTTGCTCTCCCCGAGGTGAGTCGTAGTTACCGATCATTCGCTCGAATTGGGTGCCGTCATCCAACAGCTTCTGCATTCGCCCTCGAAAATATTGTTGGACCTGCGGGATGGTCGCTGGGTTGCCGCCGCCCAGCATCAACTTTTTCTCATCCCCCGCCATCGCTTTCCCTAAATCATCCATCAATTGAATGATCCCGGCTTGACTGGTAAATTTTTCACCGAAACTCGAAAATTGCATTTTAACTGTCCCTCCATTAAAAGTTTGGGGATTTTAGCACATCCAAGAGGGGGTGACAATGGCTATTTCCGCAATAAAGGTGTACTTTAGCTGAAGTGGTTGATCGGATGCGGAAAACGCGGAAGACATGGAGCTTTAAAAATTAAAACGAGGGACAAAATTTGCCCCTCGTTTTAGATGAGATTTTATTATCGAATACACGTTATGGGGTTTGTGTCACTTCTCCGTTGGCATCGATAATAAGTTCAGCAGCATCGCCGACTGCGAGATCAAATTCTCCTTCGACTTTGCCTGTTGGGGCTGACACACTATAGCCGAGCGTTCCAGAGTCAACATCCACAATCTCTTGATTCCCCGCCGGAACAGAAATGATGCTACCCTCAACCTCGATGAACAAGAGTTCATCAAAATTATTGATCAAGGTAATGGTCGCCTCACTTGCCTCAATTTCGTTTGCAACATCTAACTCTTCTTCAACAAGTGTTTTTATCAGCTGGCGTCCCTCATTGAGCTGGAACAGCCAAGACTCATCTCGACCAATGGTGATGTCTGCTCGAGAACTACCGCCGCTGG
>JANQQF010000115.1 GCA_028285035.1 Phycisphaerae bacterium | reverse complement strand
TTTTGTGTGACTTACGGTCATCATTTTGTTTAGATCATGCATGCCATATTACAGGGAGGTCAAGTGCATTGGTTCTGGTATTGGCAATGTCTGGACCCTAGCAATCACTATGAGATTAGGCTAGTCGATTATCGTAGACGCACCAAGGCTTTTCCTGATGTCCCCGTGTTTGGGAATCGCAGATTAGGTCGAATGTATTTTGGACGTTTGAATCCAGTGGTAACTGATTGAGAATCCTCTTTTAGGTGTTGCATTTGGACTGGTCAATTGCCTATGGACAGATGGATAATTTTACGGTGTGGTGTTGGCGGTATTGCGATAACGATGCGAATTGGGATTATTCACCGGTCAGTCGGCGATATCGGACTCGATATCAACCTCGGTGGTCTGGGGCCCATATTTGTCATAGTTGTCACAAGTCTTTGGAAGTGCGATTTAATGTGTATTCGACAAGTCGCTTACCGTCTGATTTCTGTACTTGTTATTTATAGATAATGAAAAAAGAGGGTACTGTTTTGGGGTGTCAGGAGTGGAGTTGTCGTGTCGATCCCCCTTGTGCTTTTACCATAGTGGGACGTCATGCAAGTCTAGAGATTAGGCGCGGTTACTGTCGACAAATTTGACTGTTTTTTATTTGCAGTTGACTACTTTGTTTAGTTATCCTTGGAAAAATCTACAGATATTTGCTGACGATAGTATCGTGGGCCAATGGGAGTGTTTGCATGGTTCCTGTTTACAGATGGTGTCGGCATGCACGCGTTGTTATGCTAAATATCACGGAGTAGACAAGTGTACGGGTGTGTATGATAATAAGCGGAGACACCTCTCTCAACAGATACGTTGGAAATGGTACACCAAGGCGGGCATACGCTTGTATTGTCATGGCTATACGACTCAATTGCATGAGTATGCTGTACGGCGACTTGTCCACTGACATTGTTTTTTCCTTTTAGATGAAATGGTTTGGTACCACTTGGACTTTTTGGTCCACCACACATTATTTAACGGGTCAAGCTACGGAGCAACATTTGGAAATTAAATGCTGGTATCAGTGTCGAGATAAGAGTATGGGTTCCTCTTGCGAAAGTGTGGTGGCTTGTCCGTATTGTCATTGTCGATTCAATTTGACCGATTTTGGACTGAGGACGGCTCATGCGCGTACCTGTCCTAAGACTTATCCGTGGCGTATACGCCATTTTGGTCGTCCATCTATTCGAGAAAGATGGTTTTGTAGATATGATATCCGTATCTTGACCGCTACTACCAAAACATTGTCTGAAAAGGATATTATTCGTT
>JANQQF010000092.1 GCA_028285035.1 Phycisphaerae bacterium | reverse complement strand
GAATTTGAGGATTTACCAAAGATTTTCATTCGATCCATCCCTCAATTTGCTGTTAAATCAGGGTAGTCTGATATGATTACTTATTCAGGAACAACTCTATTGCAAATTTTAAGCCAAATCTAAAAGTAAACGGCCAAATTGAGCTCGTTTTGAACTAAAGTTGGTATTTGGTATTGGTCATTTTTTGATTACTTTTTGCCGTTTACCTAAAATAGAGCAACTTCTTTGAAGGAGAAAATCTATGACAGAGCATCACAATGAGTATGATGATCAGTTTGTGGCTGGCTTAGAGTGGATGTGGGGCGAGGGGTTTATGTCGCCGGGTGGACCAGCCGAGGTAGCAGAAATTTTGCAGGGGGTGGAGATTGAGGGAAAACGTGTGCTGGATATCGGCTGTGGCATCGCTGGGATCGATATTTTGCTGGTGCAGAAACATGGGGCCGCGCACGTTACCGGTATCGACGTCGAAGCCCCGTTGATTGAGCGGGCCGCAAAAATGGTAGCCGCCGCCGGACTATCTGATCAAATCACTTGTCAATTGGTTGCACCAGGGCCCCTCCCCTTTGATGACAATAGCTTCGATCTCGTCTTCAGCAAGGACGCGATGATTCACATCCCTGATAAAGCAGCCATCTACACCGAAATTCATCGTGTCCTCAACTCTGGCGGGCAGATGGCCATCAGCGACTGGTTTGGCTCCGATTACCCCAAAACACCGGAATACCAAGAATGGATGGAGGTCATCGGGATTACGCTAGAGATGGGCACCCTTGAGGCAGCAGCGGCAATGTTACAGGTTCTGGGCTTTGAAAGGATTGACACCAACGACCGTAATGCTTGGTATGCCCAAAATATTTTAGACGAGTTAGCTACCCTTCAAGGAGAAAATTTTGCAGCCTTGGTAGCAGAACAAGGTGAGGATTTTGCCAAACGACGGTTAAAAAGTTCAAGCCTGAAGAAAAGTGTTGTGGATCAGGGCTTACTTCGGCCAGGGCACATTCGGGCGACGGTGAGGAAGTAATAATGTCAGGGATCAAAGACCTCAATACCTTACTACAATCAATGTCACCGATGCTCAACGAGACTGAGTATGTTTTTTGCACAATACCCGACGCTCAATATGGTGATTATGCGGATCTCAACCCAATCGCTTCGTATCAAGAACAAGAAGGGCTGACCTTGGTCGTACCAAAAAATCAGGCAGATAATGAGAATCTCAGCTATGAGGGTGTTTTCCAAGCCATCACTCTGACCGTCCATTCCAGTCTTGATGCTGTGGGACTCACCGCTGCTGTAGCAACCAAATTAACCGAGCACAACATCAGTGCCAACGTTATCGCTGCATTCTACCACGATCATATTTTTGTTCAGCAGGAGAAAGCCAGAGCGGCCTTGCGGGCGTTGCAAGAATTTCAGAAGAAGTAGTTTATCGATTGCGCTCGTTGCGCACAAAAATCCGCGTACCAATAACCATAAAGAGGAAAAACAGACCGCCCATCAAAAATAGGTTAAAAATGGGGGGTTGCAGCACGACAACGTCATATTCAGGCAGGCCCACATAAAAAACACCTCGCGTTAAATCGACAGGATAACGCATTGGAGAAATTTTCGAGAAGATGTCGAGGACAAAAGGCAGATTATCGATTGGCGTAAACACACCGGCCAAGAAAAATTGGGGCAGCATAATAAAAGGGAAAATTTGGTTGGCCGCCCGTTGGGTGGAGATGTTAGCCATAATAACGACCCCAAAGGCACCGCCAAATAAACAAGCCACAATCGCCACAGGGATCAGGGCAATTAGCTGGGTTAGGGTCATCGGTACCCCAATTACAACCCCAAAAATCAACACCACAATGGCCTGGACTAAAGCGACCAGGGTTTCACCATTAATCTTGCCAAAAATGATGGCATAGCGCGAGACCGGGGAAACAAACATCTCCTGGCTAAAATCATTCTCTCGATCCTCGATCAGCGAGATCAAGCCCAGCGCGGCTGATTGAAACAACGTTTGGGCAAAGACGCCAGTAAAAACAAAGGTCAGGAAATTGTAATTCAGGTCTTCGCCTAAACTGGCCTGAAAACTCCCGCCCAAAATCCCCACAAATACTATCGGAAAAATCAGGGTAGAGACGATGCGAATGGGGTCTCGGAGAAATTTGATCAGATCGCGGTAAGAAATGGCGATGATGGCATTGAGTTGGTTCATACTTGCTCCACAATTTTGAGGTAAGCATCTTCCAAGGTTGGGGTATGGGTCTGCACCAGGCTCAGAGGGGTATCAATTACTTTTAACAACTGATGAATATTCTGACCTTCAATCTCGATGCGAAATTGAGGCATTTCGACAAATGCGATATCCCGAGACCGCAGTTCATCACGCAGCTGGTCCCGATTCGCGGCATCAATCAACAAATAGGCCTCTAATAAAGCGGCCTTGACCTCCCGAGGGGTGCCCATCGAGACAATTTTGCCGCGATTGATGATGCAAATTGTGTCAGACTCTTCCGCCTCCTCAAGATAGTGGGTGGTCAGAAAAACGGTGGTACCACTTTCACCCCGAACTTGGCGGATGTACTCCCATAAATTACGTCGGCTGGCTGGATCAAGCCCTACGGTTGGCTCATCCAAAAAGAGAATGCGTGGTTTATGCATCAGGCTCCGCAAAATTTCCAGCTTCCGTTTCATCCCCCCAGAAAAGGTCTTAATCGGCCTGAAGATATCTTCAGAAATTCCAAGAATTTCGGACAACTCCTCAATCTGATTGCGATAATTTTTTGGCATCAGCCAATAAGTGGGTCGAAAAGGATAGAGGCCGTATAACACGGCGTGAAATCGCACATTTTCCTCAGCCGTCAGATTCAAATCCAGGCTCGGCTTCTGGAAGATAATCCCGATATTTTGTCGCACCGCACTCGGCTGCTCGACCACATCGTAACCCGCAATGATGGCTGTTCCAGCGGTGGGGGATAAGGTTGTGGTTAAAATGGAGATTGTGGTGGTTTTGCCTGCCCCGTTGGGACCCAACAGGGTAAACAACTGCCCCGGTGACACTTCGAATGAAATATCATCCACCGCATTGGTTTCTGCATTCTTATATTTTTTTGTCAGATTTTGGACATCGATAATTGAGGACATTTTCACTCTAAATCTTACGGGCGATCTCAGCGGCCTCAGCCATCGCAACATCTACAGCCCGTGGGGCAACACAATCACCAATCATATAGAACTCTGTTCCAGTCTGACGTACGGCCTCGGACAGATCATCTACCACACGATTGCCGGACCAAGCCACAATCAAATCAATGTCCGAGCGAGTCTCTGTTTGCTGGCTGTAAACATTCTGTAAGGTCACCTGAGTATCATCAAGCGCGATAATGTTACAATTTGGGGTAAACACCGCTCCGGCTGATAGAAGGCGTTTGTAAAACGGAATTTTGATGATCAGCGGGACATCGTCACCGACAGCAAAGCCTGGGGTTACAATTTCGACAACTACGCCAGTCCCAAGTAAGGTTTCCGTCGCGCTCAAGGCGGCTTGGCCACCAGCCTGATCCCACACCATCGCTCGCTGCACCCCACTGAGGGTTTCGGTAGCGAGTTGGTGGGGTGACATCACCCGAATGTTGGCCTTATCTTGGCCCGGCAGAGCATCTTGCTGCGGACGTGCCCCAGTCGCTAAAATGATAACATCAGCGTCTCGTTGTTGTAACATATCTGCTGTCAAACTTTCGCCCAAATGCACAGTCACATCCAATTTTTGCAGCTGCTGAATCTGCCAATCAACAATTTTTTTATATTCGGCGGCTCCCGTCATTTGCCCCCAGAGCCGAAGCTGTCCACCCAAGGCTGCTTCTTTCTCAAACAGCTCAACCCGATGCCCACGCAGCGCCGAAATACGCGCCGCCTCCAAACCAGCCGGGCCACCGCCCACGACAACCACTCGTTTTGCTGTTGTAGCCGGCGTTAACGGCCCCCACTCACCCTCGCGGCCCACTTCTGGATTATGAATGCAGGTGATGGGGTGGCCATTCATTGCGTTACGGATACAAACATTGGCTCCCACACAGGGGCGAATATCATCCACCCGGCCTTCTCGGGCCTTGGTCACCAAATCTGGGTCTGCAATGTGAGCGCGGGTCATTCCGACCATATCGGCGTGTCCCTCTCGCAGAATCTGCTCCGCGTGACGGGGGTCAACAATGCGACCGACGGTGAAAACGGGCAGATTGACCACGGATTTGATATCTGAAGCGAGATGCACAAACAAGCCGTGCTTTGAGGGGGTTGGGGGCCAATGGGCGGCCCGTTGCTGGCGGTCTAAATTTGTCCCAGCGATCACATTGAAGTAATCAAGATGTCCGGTCGCTTCCAAAATCTGAGCGATCTCCTGCATCTCGGCCAATTCAAGCCCACCATTGACCATCTCTGCGCCTGGAATACGGATACCCACAATCAAATCAGGTCCAGCATTCTCACGAACAGCCTGCACCACATTCAAACAAAATCGTAGCCGATTTTCCAGCGAACCCCCATAAGCATCGGTTCGTTTGTTTGCATAGGGCGACAAGAAGGCGGCAATCAACAGGCCAAATGCCCCTAAAATTTCAACACCATCTAGCTTCCCCTGACGAACTCGATACGCCGCAGCGCCAAAAGCCTTGACGACCTGATCAATCTCAGCCGCAGTCATCTCGTGAGGCACCTCTTGGACCAACTCCGAAGCCACCGGCGAGGGTGCCCACAAAGGACGGCCTGCCCCGTGCGAGGGAATGGTGGCCCCGCCGTGCGCAAGTTGGGCTAAAATATGTCCACCGTGCGATTGTACCGCCTTGGCGAGCTGTTGATAGCCGGGGATGATGCGATCATCGATGTTGTGTAGGCCCTCCGACTCATACGTGCCGGTGGGATGAACCCCTGTCGCTCCAGTAATCTGCAAGCCTGCACCTCCTTTAGCTCGGGCCGCTTGGTAGGCCAGATACTGCGGGGTGGGCAAGCCCTTCTCAGCCATCGAAGGTTGATGGCCTGAGATGAGCACTCGATTGCGAATGGTCTTCGGACCGATTTTTAGAGGGGACAGTAAGTTTGGAAATTCGGTTGGGGATTGGGTCATAACGTTCTTCCTGAAGAGATAGGGATTAGGAAAAGGCTCAATATAGAGTCCGAGGAGATCACAGTTGAGGTTGAATGGCCCTCCCCCACCCGCTTTGCGGGCACCCCCTCCCAGTTTGGGAGGGGGACTCTAAATGCGAGAGTTTGACTAGTTGAGTTTGGGTAGATTGAAATCTACTACTAGAGGATCAAACAGGCTTCAAGCCTATTTCCTTTGCTAGTAACGGAATTCATTCTGTCAGCACCCGCTACCAATGCTCCATTTTTACTCGTCTGTCACACACCCTTCAGACGCCGACTTAACGTTCTTGATGTACTTGTACAGCGTGCCACGAGTAGCTTTGTAGGGCGGCATCTGCCAAGAAGCCCGACGTTCGGCCAAGACTCCATCACTCAAGTCAACGCTAAGGGTGTTGTTGATCGCGTCAACTGTCACTGTATCACCATTTTGCAACAAACCGAGCGGGCCACCTTCTTGCGCTTCAGGGGTGATGTGGCCGACGATGAAGCCGTGGGAGCCACCAGAGAAGCGACCGTCGGTCAGCATCGCCACGTCGTTGCCCAAGCCCGCCCCCATAATCGCACTGGTCGGGGTCAACATTTCGGGCATTCCTGGGCCGCCTTTTGGCCCTTCATAGCGAATAACCACAACATCACCTTTGTTGATATGATTTTCTTCAAGCGCAGTTAACATATCCTCTTCAGAGTCAAAACAGTTGGCCGGGCCAGTAAAGACTTCGCCCTCTTTACCCGTGATCTTGGCAACTGCACCTTCAGGGGCGAGATTACCAAATAAAATCTGGATGTGCCCACTTTTCTTGATGGGGTTGTCTATGGGACGAATGACTTCCTGATCCGCATCGAGATCGGGCAAGTCGGCCAAATTCTCAGCCAACGTTTTGCCGGTCACGGTCAGGCAATCGCCATTCAACAAGCCTTGGCTGAGGAGATATTTCATCACGCCCGGTGTACCGCCGACGCGATGTAAATCTTCCTGAACGAACTTGCCCGAAGGCTTCAAATCGGCCAAGAAGGGGACGCGGTCACTGACGGCCTGGAAATCCTGAAGTTTCAAATCGAGACCCACTGCACGACCCATCGCAATCAGGTGGAGGACGGCGTTAGTTGAACCACCGAGGGCCATCACTACGACCATTGCGTTTTCAAAGGCGTCACGGGTCATAATGTGGCTAGGTTTGATGTTATGTTCCATCAGATACTTGATCGCTTCACCCGCACTACGTAGCTCGCTGTCTTTTTCTTCCGCTGGGATGGTCGCTGAGTAGGGCAAACTCATGCCAAGCGCTTCAATAGCGCTAGCCATCGTATTGGCGGTATACATTCCCCCACAAGCGCCTGCCCCAGGGATGCTATTTCGAACAATCGCTTGCCGTTGTTCTTCGCTGATTCGTCCTGCCAAAAATTCGCCATAGCTCTGGAAGGCCGAGACGATATCGAGCGTTTCTCCATCCAATTTACCGGGACGAATCGTCCCCCCATAAATCATAATCGCGGGGCGATCCAGTCGGGCCATCGCCATAACACAACCAGGCATATTTTTGTCACAACCGGGCAAAGTAATCAGGGCGTCATACCACTGGGCACCCATCAAGGTTTCAATCGAGTCGGCAATCAAATCGCGGGACTGAAGCGAGTAGCTCATCCCATCAGTACCCATCGAAATACCATCACTGACCCCGATGGTGTTGAAACGCATGCCCACTAGTCCCGCCTCGGTCACACTCTGTTTGGTTCGATTGCCCAACGCCATTAGGTGCATATTACAAGGGTTGCCTTCATACCAAACACTGGCAATACCGACCTGTGGCTTGTTCATATCCTCTTCGGTCATCCCTGTAGCATAGAGCATGGCCTGTGAGGCCCCCTGCCGTTTGGGCTGGGTAATGGTCGCACTATATTTATTGAGGGCTGTTTTTTCAGCCGTTCCATTGGTAGACATCATCATCTCCTGAGACAATTTTTTAAATGTGGACACCAGTATAACATTAAGTGTGTCACAGTCTAAAATTAGAGAAAGAAACTGTGAGACCTTCAGGTTTGGCGATTTATTCCGCTAAAATTCCTCAAAAATGAACCGCAAACCGCTTCAGAAAAAATATATGCACACATTTAAAGCCACGTAATGCGTGATGCGAAACCGCTTTTATACATATCACACATTACGAAACACGTGCTTGGGGCGCCTGCCAAGTGACAATTTGGGACGATTACATTCACCTACGCGTACGGGTTTCTAAGCCACAGCTACCCGCCCTCGGGCCTTGACGGTATCTCGCATTGTTTGTAGGGATACGCCAACGCCATAGGTAACAAACTCTTTAACTGGGGTAATCTCGATGATTGTGGTCTCATGATCAACGCCGGAAATATCAGCGTGGAGTGTTTGTACAATCTCGGCTGGAGCCTCATCAGACCCCATCACATTCGCCACACCAGCGAAGGTAATTGTGGCTTGGGGAATTTTGATCCAAGGCATAAAGGGAATGCGCTTGGCAATTGGAATGGTCATCGACACATTTTGATTTTGCGCAATATGGCGCGTTTTCCACTCTGCCTTGGCAGTACCAAAATACAGCTTGTGATCTCGAACAATGTAGACAATCCCTGCGGTACGAGCCTCGTTTTTCGCCGAGACCATTCCCACGATACCAAACATCTGGTTCTCAATTTCTGCCCACACCTGGGCCGTGGTCAAGTTTGCCATTTTTATCTCCTTATGGTTGTCAGTTTCAAATTAATTCTTTTTCTACCCTGTTATACGACATTCATACCATTAAGTTGCCCAATTGATAAAATCAGCCTTCACCCCACAAACGTAGGGAAAATATGAGTCGGGTCGCCCATCTGAGTCGCAGTGGCCGGTTCACCCCCACGCCTGTGGGGAAAGCATTTTGGATGCTATGCGTTGGGCACCGAACTACGGTTCACCCCCACGCCTGTGGGGAAAACGATATGAGAATACCCGACTACTCATGGCAACGACGGTTCACCCCCACGCCTGTGGGGAAAACCATTCGGGGAGTTAGCCAATCCCAACCTTTTGCGGTTCACCCCCACGCCTGTGGGGAAAACGATTAAAGGAAGAAGGTTTGTTATGAATAAACGGTTCACCCCCACGCCTGTGGGGAAAACTGGGGCAGTCACGCGCTCAAAGTAGAAGAGCTCGGTTCACCCCCACGCCTGTGGGGAAAACTTTGAACAGGTAGCGGCCACAGCCGCGCAAGACGGTTCACCCCCACGCCTGTGGGGAAAACGTGGAGGAGTAAAGCCGCCGACACCGCCGCGCCGGTTCACCCCCACGCCTGTGGGGAAAACACTAAAGAACAGCAAGACCCCGTTCGCTTAAAAAATTTGTGGTATTCCAAAAAATTAACCAAATTATGACAGACAATCAGTCGATTCACCAAAAATAATTCAATCGGCTGATTGACCCGATGAAGGGGCTTGGGGGGTGACCTTGCTTTGTTTTTTCCGTTGCTTTTGGACAAGCCAGATCCCATCAAAGTTGACCATTTGACGGTTAGTTTGTCCCCAAGTCCGGATATCAAAGCGCTGTTCACTGTTGGTTGACCAAACTTGGATGATTCCTCCTTCTCCCTTGCGTTCTTTGATACACTTTTCCCACAGCCGATCACGAACTAACGCCGAAACATGACCAACAAAAACCCCAGGCTGAGGTTCGATCAACCAACGTGTGAGTTCACCACGTAATGAGGGTGGCACCTTTTCGAGAAACATGACAAGCATAAATACCTCCGATTTACGATTGTTGATTTACGATTTACGATGGGCTGGTGGGGCTCATTCTAGTCGCCCTGCACGTTCAGTGGTCCAGGGTAATAGCTCACGAATTCTCACAGATTTTTTCTGTTTTTTCTGTTTTTTTGATTTTATCTGTATTTATCTGTAGGCTCATGAGGTCAAAAGGTGCGGACAACTAAAGAAGCGATGAAGGGAGGATTGACAGATTTAAGATTACGTTTGAATTCAGCGAGGGCGACATA
>JANQQF010000068.1 GCA_028285035.1 Phycisphaerae bacterium | reverse complement strand
CATTTTATAGGGTGGTAACCTTCCCATCAGGCTAGAGGAGAGGGGGGATGGGGGGGTATCCCCCCTGGGTTTGAGGGGGGTCCTTAGGGGTGGGTAGGCTCCTATAAAAAGGTCCTACCCACTTGGACATTTAACTTTCAATATGTGGCGACGTGTGGATCGTATGCGCTGGCAATGGGTGAATGAAGCAGAGACTCTTGTGGATCGAAGCAGTCAAGTTCCATCAGACGCTCGTTGTGACCCTCATGAGAAATGTAAACTATGGCAATCTGCTCTGATTCGTAGTAACCAATCACCTGCTGATTGTTCCTATTTGGATGTCTTAGATGAGTACAGCCGGGAACACATTGCTCATTTAGCGGCTTGGGCGGTCATTGGGGATCGTCGTAAGATGGGATGGGCTGCGGTGCATGAGGAGTTTGGCTTATTACCTCGCTGTCCAGTTCATGATACGGTGAGTCTACCGGATATAGTGGCACACCATGTCCAAAGATATAACTATGATGCTTACATTGTAATTATTTGTGGACTAGTAGCCGCTATCCTACTGATAGGGTTTTTGTATATAATAGGTATTATGGGTTTGGTTGAGTGAAGCACGATCGACCTGGTTCCGTTGTCATGCCTGGGTAGACAATGTTTGGGGATGTTGTCAATATTATACTAGCCTTTGTACATTTTGTTTACAAGTGGACAGAGGGCGGAACCCACTTCATACGTATCCCTGCGGTGGACGCTATAGTGTGCATCGAGCTCATTTAGATCATCCTCACAGTTATTCGGAAGTCCATTATCAAGTTACTAGGCGACGACCATGTTTTATGACGGTGATGGAAGCCTCTCTTTTTTTAGGTCCTAACGAGACATGATGTATGTATCTACATACATGATGATGGCTTTCATAAACACGTGTGGTGCCCCTTACGCCCTGGTTGGTTGCGAACGTTGTGTCTAGAAATGCGCATAGAAGGTCGACCTTTTTGTGTGACTTACGGTCATCATTTTGTTTAGATCATGCATGCCATATTACAGGGAGGTCAAGTGCATTGGTTCTGGTATTGGCAATGTTTGGACCCTTGCAATCACTATGAGATTAGGCTAGTCGATTATCGTAGACGCACCAAGGCTTTTCCTGATGTACCCGTATTTGGGAATCGCAGATTAGGTCGAATGTATTTTGGACGTTTGAATCCTGTGGTGACTGATTGAGAATCCTCTTTTAGGTGTTGCATTTGGACTGGTCAATTGCATATGGACAGATGGATAATTTTACGGTGTGGTGTTGTCGGTACTGTGATAACGATGCGAATTGGGATTATTCACCGGTCAGTCGGCGATATCGGACTCGATATCAACCCCGGTGGTCTGGGGCGCATATTTG
>JANQQF010000194.1 GCA_028285035.1 Phycisphaerae bacterium | reverse complement strand
TCCTGCCCGAATGCTTTTGTCGGGCATCCACTGGCCGGGGGGCAGCGAACGATGGATCCCCGCTAAAACCACGCGGGGATGACATAAATCGATTTTACGGGTTTTAACTGCTTCGTCTATAAGATTAATAATAAATTGATGTACCCTAATCCCAATCCGCCTCAATAAATGCATTTGGAATATCCGAAGAGTCAGGTGAATTTTTGATGATGACTAAAACATTGACTTCAGGTGTGCGACTGTAGCCTGGTGCTTCGATGACCTTGATAATCTCAAAAAGCCGCTCCAGGCGATCTAACATTGCTTTTACCGATTGGGGATGGCCTCGCAGCTCAAGATTGACGTGGCACTTGCAGATTTCAAATGCAGGCACCATAGTATTGCAATATTCGCACGGCTTGTCTTTAAACACGGCATATCCCCGAATATCTTAATCTCGTCGAATTTTACGATAGGTAATCCGACTGGGCCGATCGGCGCTAACGCCGACTCGCTGCCGATAATCCTCGGCGTAATCGCTGTAATTGCCTGGATACCAGACCACTTGGCTGTCGCCTTCAAAGGCCAAGATGTGGGTTGCAACCCGATCTAAAAACCAACGATCGTGTGATATAATTACGGCGCATCCGGCAAAATGTTGCAAAGCCTCTTCCAAGGCCCGTAAGGTATTTACATCTAAATCGTTAGTCGGCTCATCCAGCAGCAGTACATTGGCTTCGGATTTGAGAATTTTGGCCAGATGTACCCGATTTCGTTCTCCCCCAGAAATCGACCCGATTCGTTTTTGCTGATCTGCTCCCGTGAAGTTGAACCGTGCGACGTAGGCTCGTGAGTTCACACTGCGATCGCCCAATTGAATAAAATCTTCGCCTTCAGAAATCTCCTCCCAAACAGTTTTGGCGGGGTCTAGGTCATCTCGTGACTGGTCAACATAACCAAGCTTGACCGTACTCCCGATATTCAGTGTTCCCGCATCGGGGTTTTCCTCGCCAACGATCATACGGAAGAGAGTTGTTTTACCCGCCCCATTGGCCCCGATGATGCCGACGATGCCCCCAGGTGGAAGATCAAAATTAAGCGATTCATACAACAATTGATCATCAAATCCTTTAGCCACTTCATTGGCTTGAATGACGATGTCACCCAGACGCGGGCCGGGCGGAATAAAAATTTCCAGGTCTGCGCTGGCCTTTTCACTGTCCTGCTCTAGCATTTGCTCATAGGCTTTCAAGCGAGCCTTGTTACGGGTACTTTTAGTCTTGGCCGTCATCTGAATCCACTCCAACTCGCGTTGCAGGGTTTTTTGGCGCAGATCATCCGCCTTCTCTTCTTGAGCCAGGCGATCCTCTTTTTGTCGTAACCAGGAGGAGTAGTTTCCCTTCCAGGGAATGCCGTGACCCCGATCCAATTCCAGAATCCAACCGGCGACGTTGTCAAGGAAGTAGCGGTCGTGCGTGATAGCAATGACGGTACCTTCATACTCTTGTAGATGCCGTTCTAGCCAAGCCACCGATTCTGCATCTAGGTGGTTGGTCGGCTCATCCAGCAACAATACGCCTGGCTCCTGAAGCAGTAAACGACAAAGCGCCACCCGACGCCGTTCCCCACCTGATAGGACCGAGATTGAGGTTTCCCCTGGCGGACAGCGCAGGGCATCCATCGCCAAATCCAGCCGACTATCCAGATCCCAGGCATTGAGCAAATCCAACTTCTCCTGGACTTCACCCTGCCGCTCAATCAATTGCTCCATCTCATCTGGCGTCATCTCCTCAGCGAATTTGAGATTGATCTCTTCAAACTCCTTTAGAGCGTCGACCGCTTCCTGCGCCCCCTGTTCGACGATGTCGCGTACGGTTTTACTTTCATCAAGCTGTGGTTCTTGTTCCAGATAGCCAAAACTATACTCCGGTAAGCGAACAATTTCGCCCTGATAATCGTCATCAACACCAGCGATAATCCGAAGCAGGGTACTTTTCCCAGCCCCGTTCAAACCCAAAACACCGATTTTCGCCCCGTAGAAAAAGGAGAGGGAAATATCGCGTAATACCTGCTTATTTGGTGGGTGAATTTTACCCACTCGCATCATTGAAAAAATAATTTTTTCGCTCATTTATGTACCTTGCATCATCAAAATTGGTGACCGAAGTATACTGCAAGTAGTATGAGATGCAACAAAATCCTCTTTCCTAGCAATCTTACCTCGGATTGGTAAAATAAAACAATCTCTACCTATCTTTACCCAGTCGATTGTCAGCGAGCTGGCCGATAGAATAAGTAGACCAATCCCCACCCTCTGCAAAATGCCCTAATTCCATGACAAGATTTGTCCTAATGTTGCGACAGACAAAGCTCCTCCATTTTGTTACGATAGGTCATATCTCACGGTATGGCCTATTTTTATGGAAGATCGACGAATTCTTTTAATCGATAGTGATCCTGAAACATCAAGCGTGATCAGCCTATTTCTTCAGGAGGCTGGGGCCAGGGTATATCTAGCGCAAACTGGGGCTGAGGGGTTAGGCCTGATGGCTGAGGCGGCCCCCGACTTGGTCATTTTAGACGTGACCTTGCCCGATCTGACCGGATGGCAGGTTTGTCAGCATATTCGGCAATATTCATTCGTACCGATGATGATGCTGACCGATCTTAGTGAGGATCACGATATGATCAAAGGGCTAGCTTATGGGGCTGATGATTATCTGACCAAGCCGGTCAATCTTGAGGTCTTGCTGGCTCGGATAGAAGCCCTGCTGCGTCGGGCGGCTTTACCTGCGGCCACGATGCTGCCGGATACCTACCAGGATAAGTATCTCAACATCGATCTCAAAAAACGATCTGTTAGCGTAACGGAACAAGCTGTCACGCTCTCCAAACAAGAGTTTGCGTTGTTGGCCTACTTGGTACGTCGGCCTAATCAACTTTGTTCATTTGAGCAGATTTTGGCGGCGGTTTGGGGACCTTACACCGATGGCAATCCCCAGTATGTTCACGTCTATATCTCGCGTCTACGGCGCAAATTGGAGCGTACTGCTGAAATACAAGGATATTTTCAGACGGAGTATCGGCGTGGCTATCGGTTTGTGCCCAAATCTGACGCATCCTAAAAATGCGAGTATCCCGCCTAGTGGGGTGCTGGTGCCAAAACTCTAGTTTTGTAACTAGCAACGATCGAATACGGATAAAAAATGTTTAGAGAACGTTTAGAATGTGAGCGATTTTACAAACTTAATTCAAACTCGGTCTTGTTAGACTGGCGATAACCAAGGCTCATATACACCGTAAGGGCTTTACTAGACCTTTGATCGTCAGCCTCAGACCAATCGTCAATTATAAATTTAGACGGATATTCATTTTAGACTTTTACTGATTACTAACCACTAATCACTGTTTTTAGGGAGGATCATCATGCTTTATGTCAAAAAATTAACAATTTTATTCTTACTGCTCCCGGTCCTAGTATTTAGCTTGACCAATGCTACGCCGGCTGCGGCTCAGTCCACAAGCACGATTGTCATTATTCAAGACACAATCCCCAACGCAGGGCAGAATTTTCAATTCTCTATCAGTCCCGGGTTATCTCCAGCAAACTTTCAGCTTGATGATGATACAAATAACAACCTGTCTAACACTCGAACCTACAACAATGTTCCGGTTGGGAGTTACACCCTGTCCCAAACACCGGTTGAAGGCTATCACACGACGATCTTCTGCGAGAATACGAGTGCAGCCATTATCGATGGGACGGCTAGCTTTTTGGTCGAGAGTAACGAAACGGTCACCTGTACCTTCACTAGCACCAAGTTGGGATCGGTTCGGATTGTTAAAGATACGGTTCCTGATACAAATGACACGTTCACGTTTTCAACCAACGGCGGTCTAGATCCGTTCACCTTCGACCTGACCGACGACGGCAGCGATTCCACGAATACCCAAACCTTTGACAATGTGTTCCCAGGTGAATACACCGTGACCGAACTTGCCGATTCAGGTTATACCACCACGGTGAATTGCATTGATCCTTCTAACAACTCCAGTACCGCTGACAATACAGCCACGATTGATCTCGCCTTTAATGAGAAGGTTCTTTGTATCTTCACCAACGTTCTGAAGCCAAGCAAACTTGTTGTGATTAACGAAACCGTGCCTGATGATGCTCAAGACTTTAGTTACACCATTGATGGCGGGCTGTCACCGAGCACCTTTAGCCTTGATGATGATGGCGAAACGGCGACGTCAGCCAAGACCCAAACCTTCAATGGTATTGCTGCGGGCGATTACAATCTCTCGGTGGATGCCGTTGCTGGCTACGATACGAGTGTCGATTGTGATGACCCCAGTGGCGGAACGTTGACAATCGGTGGCAATGCCGCGATTGATCTTGCCGCGGGGGAAACTGTCACTTGTACTTACACACACGCTGCACAATTCGGCTCTGTAACCATCATTAAGGAAGCCAACCCGACAGATGGCACTGATTTTGCCTTTAGCAGTGACATTCCGGGTGGCGAAAGTTTTAGTCTGGATGATGAGTTAAGCCAAACTGATAGCGTGAATCAAAGTATTACCTTCAATAACGTGACGCCAGATACCTACAACATCAGCGAATCCCTACCCAGTGACTGGAACCTGACCAGCGCTACCTGCACGGGCGGTAGCGACAGTGGCAGTTTAAGTGGCGAGACTTTGTCTGTTGCCATCGGTGCGAGTGAGGATGTGGTCTGTATCTTCAGCAATACCCAAACCTGTCCGGCCTTTCCCATAACGGTTGCTGATGAGGCCGAGCTAAACTTCGGCATTGGCTGCTACAATGAATTGACGGGGGCAGGAAACTACGCGATTAATCTGAGCGCAGACATCGACCTGACCGCTTCAACCACCACGATTGACAACAGCACCTCCGGCGTTGAATTGACCCTCAATGGCGCCGACTTTACCCTTGATGGGCAAAACATTAGCGGCGTACGCCCCTTGGACGTCGAACAAAATACAGATGTGACCGTACAAAATATGACAATCATGGGGGGCAATGTTACGAATGATGGCGGCGGTATCCGCAATGAAGGAACCTTAATCATTCAATATAGCACCGTGACTGACAATCAGGCCGTAAACCTTGGGGGCGGAATATTCAACCATGAGGAAGGCACTTTGACCGTAGCCAACAGCACCATCAGCAATAATTCGCTGACCCATAACAATGGAAGCGGCGGAGGTATTTATAACGAAGGAACCCTGACCGTGGACAAAAGCACGATCAGTGGCAATACTGTTTCGAACGAAGGTGGTGGCCTATCAAACTGGATTGCGCTAGGTTCAAACAAAATCGCCACGGTCAGCAACAGCACAATCGCTGAAAATTCAGCCGAATTTGGGGGTGGTATAGCGAGTAGAAGTAGCACCTTTAGGTTGATTCACAGCACAATTAGCAAAAATTCCGGTGGAGGAATATTCAATACAGAAGGTGATTTTACCGTAGCTGGTTCGATCATTGCTGATCAGCAAGACGGGGGTGATTGTGTGCGAGATGTGCCTATCTCCAACGGCCTCAACCTGACCAGTGATGACTCTTGTGATTTCCTCGGCGATACCGAGAACGGTAATGCTAACCTTGGCCCGCTGCAAAATAATGGCGGCCCAACCTTAACGATGGCCCCCCTCCCTGGCAGCGATGCGATCAATGTAGCGGGCAATACCCTCTGTGATGCCGCACCGATTGACGGCGTCGACCAACGTGGTGTTTCCCGTCTGTTCATTGGCGACTGCGACATTGGGGCCTTTGAGGCGACTGCCTTTAACAGTTTGACCATCATCAAAGAAGCCACCCCCGAAGATGGCACGGATTTTGCCTTCACCGGTGATTTGGGCGACTTCAGCTTGGATGATGAGGCCAGCCAAACCGATAGCACCGAACAAAGCATTACCTTCACAGATCTCTTTTTGAATAGCTATGACATCACCGAAACCTTGCCCGCTGGCTGGCAATTGGACAGCGTCAGTTGTACTGGGGGCAGTGATAGTGGCAGCTTGAATGACGAGACTTTGTCGATCACGGTTGATATCAATGAGGCGGTCGTTTGTACGTTTGAGAATAGTTTGAAACCGACAAGCCTGACGATCATCAAAGAAGCCAGCCCCAAAGACAGCATCGATTTTGCCTTCACCTCTAACATTCCAGGTGGCGAAAGTTTTAGTCTGGATGATGAGCCGAGTCAAACAGATAGCGTTAATCAGACCATTACCTTTGATGACTTAACCCCAGGTACCTACGCCATCACCGAAATCCTGCCAAGTGATTGGCACCTAACCGCTGCCACCTGTACCGGCGGCAGTGACAGTGGCAGTTTGAGCGATGAGACCTTATCAGTAAGCGTTGGTCTGGGTGAGGATGTGGTCTGTACCTTCAGCAACACCCAAACTTGTCCAGCCTTTCCTATGACGGTTACGAATGAGTCTGAGCTAAATTTTGCCATTGGTTGCTACAACGACCTGACGTCCGGTGGGAGCAATACGATCGATGTGGCCGCAGACATCAATTTGACGGCCTCAACGACCACTATCGATAATGCAACATCGAACATAAAGCTCTTGATCAACGGAAACAATCATGTAATCGATGGGGCGAACAGCTATCGCCTCTTCAGAGCGGACGACAGCGCAGTGACCTTTGAGAGCCTCATCCTACAAAATGGATCGGCCTCTCGTGGCGGTGGAATTTACGTTAATTCTGACGCGGTCGTGACCGTGAATGATAGCATCCTTTCTGGCAATTCAGCCAGCAACACGGGTGGTGGAATTTACGCAATTGGTGGCAAGACAACGGTGAACAACAGCACCTTCTCTGGCAATTCGGCCAGATTTGGTGGCGGGATTTACGACAATAGTGCTCCAATCACGGTGAACAACAGCACCTTCTCTAACAATTCGGCTGAATCTGGTGGCGGGATTTACAATTTAGGGGCTTTCGTCAAGGTGAATAACAGCACCATCTCCGGCAATTCGGCTGATGTTCGCGGGGCTGGGCTGCTTACGACCGAGGGGGGCGTGGCAACGGTGCGCAGCAGTACCTTCTCTAGTAATTCAGCCCCCGATGGCAGCGGAATTTTGGTTGAGGGAGATAGTACCACAACGGTGCATAACACTATTGTTGCCGATAGTGTAAATGGCGGAGATTGTAGCGTCGAAGCGTTCAGCACCCTTACAATGGACGCCATCAATCTTGATACGGATGGCACTTGTGCCGATGCCACGACAGCAGCCAACATCAATCTTGGGCCGCTCCAAGACAATGGCGGACCCACGGAAACCCACGCCCTTCTACTCGGCAGCGATGCCATTGATACAGGTGATGATGCTAAATGTACGGCTGGTCCAATCAAAGGGCTAGATCAGCGTGGTGTCAGCCGAGCGCAGGGAACAAGTTGCGATGTTGGGGCTTTTGAGTTTGAAACTGTTGGCCATCTCACCATCATTAAAGAAGCCGATCCTGAAGATGGTACCGATTTCACGTTTATGTCCGATATTCTTGGTGGAACCACCTTCAGCCTGGATGATGAGCCGAGCCAAACCGATAGCGTTAGCCAGACCATCACCTTCAATGACTTGACGCCAGGCACCTACGCTATCACCGAAACGCTACCCGCCGATTGGCAGCTAGACACCGCCGCCTGTATTGACGGTAGCGGTAGCGGCACTTTAAATGGCGAGACATTGTCGGTCGCCATCGGTGCGGGTGAAAACGTGGTCTGTACCTTCACCAATTCAAGTGTCCCTCAAACAGGTTCAATTACGATCAAAAAAGTGACAGATCCAGCGGGTAGCCGAGAAATGTTCAGCTTTAGTGGTGACCTGTCAATCAGCGATTTGAGAGACAATCAGAGTGATACGGTCAGCGATCTGGTGGCGGGTGATTATACCGTGACTGAGGTGGTTCCCGATGGTTGGCGATTAGATTACGTGGTGTGTGAGACCGAGGCGACAAACTATACCGCCATCACAGACGGCGTGACGATCCATCTTCCCGCCGGTGAGGATATCACCTGTACCTTTACCAATGTTGCGGATGGACCTGAGCCTGGCTCTTTGACGATCATCAAAGAAGCCACGCCCGAAGATGGCACTAATTTTGCCTTCACCAGTGACTTTGGTGATTTCACCTTGGATGATGAACCAAGCCAAACCGATAGCATTAAACAAAGCACCGCTTTCTATGACTTGACGCCAGGTAGCTACAACATCACCGAACTCCTGTCACGCGGTTGGAATTTGACCGATGCCACTTGCACAGGCGGTAGCGACAGTGGTAGTTTGAATGGCGGGACCTTGTCTGTTGCCGTCGGCGCAGGCGAGGACGTGGTCTGTACCTTTACCAATGTTGCGGACGAACCGGAGACTGGTACGCTGACGATCATCAAAGAAGCCACGCCCGAGGATGGCACAGACTTTGCCTTCACCAGTGATTTTGGTGACTTCACTTTGGATGATGAGCCAAGTCAAACGGATGGTGTTAAACAAGGCACCATTTTCAATAACTTGACACCAGACAGCTACAACATCACCGAAATTCTGCCCAGCGATTGGAGTTTGACGGATGCCACGTGCACGGGCGGTAGCGACAGTGGCAGCTTGGGCGGTGAGACATTATCAGTCGCCGTCGGAGCGGGTGAGGATGTGGTCTGTACCTTCAACAATGTCAAGGTGGACCCTGAGCTTGGTTCTTTGACCATTATCAAAGAGGCCACGCCGGAAGATGGTACTGACTTTGACTTCATCAGTAGCATTCCGGCTAGTGATGATTTTGGGATCATTACAACCGTGGCTGGAAATGGCACGGGAGGCTTTAGCGGCGATGCGGGGCTGGCGATCAATGCAAATTTAAGCCAACCTCAAGGGGTCGCGGTTGATGGTGACGGCAATATCTTCATTGCCGATCGAAACAACCACCGTATTCGAAAAGTTGATGCGGCGACAGGTGTCATTAGTACTGTGGCTGGAAATGGCACCGCTGGTTTTAGCGGCGATGGGGGGCTAGCTGTCGATGCGATGCTCAATTTCCCCAAGCGCGTTGCTGTAGATAGTGCAGGCAACCTGTTCATTGCCGACTTGAACAATGCCCGTATCCGCAAGGTTGATGGCGCAACAGGGATCATTACGACGGTCGTTGGCGGCGGGAGTGGTTATGATGGCAGTCTAGCTACCGATGCTACTATCGACAATCCGGATAGTGTAATTGTAGATGATATGGGGAACCTTTACCTTACGACCGAACATCGTATTCGTAAAGTTGATGCGACGACAAAGATCATCAGCACTGTCGCGGGTACCGGTGCTGCCGGATTCGGGGGTGACGGGGAAGCAGCGGTCAACGCACGCCTCGACAGCCCTTCTGATCTGGCCATTGATGAGGCAGGCAACCTCTTTATTGCTGATACGGGGAATGAACTGATCCGCAAAGTGGATGGGGCTACTGGCATCATCAGCACGATTGCTGGGGCTGGCGTTGGTAGTGATGGTGGTCCGGCTGTGACTGCCCTTTTGCCTGAACCCGATAGTGTTGCGGTTGATGAGTTCGGCAATGTCTTTATTGTGACAAACGGCCGTATTCGCAGAATCGACGCTGTAACCAGCCTGATCAGTACCGTAGCTGGCGGCGGCAGTGGCGGTGATGGCGGACTGGCGACCAATACTGCATTAAACGTCCCACAAGACATTGCGATTGATAGTGACACTAATATTTTTGTGGCTGAATTTAATGGGCAACGTATTCGTAAGATACCTTTAGCGACAAATAATTTCAGCCTTGATGACGCCAACCCCAATGATAGTGATGGTGTTAATCAAAGTGCCACCTTTGCTGATATTCCTGCCGCTACGTATCAAATCAGCGAGATCGTCCCAGATGGTTGGCAATTAAGCAATGTTACCTGTACGGGTGGTAGCGATAGTGGTACCGTAACCGATGAGACGTTGTTCGTGACGATCAGTCCAGATGAGCAGGTAACTTGTACCTTCAACAATGATAAGCTAGGTAGCTTGACCATCATCAAAGAAGCCACGCCGGAAGATGGCACCGATTTCTCCTTTACCGCCAGTGGGCCGAGCTTCTTAGCCCCACCCGTCTTCGAAACCCAATGGGGCACCAATGGTACGGGCGCTGGCCAGTTTCAGAATTCCTATGGGGTTGCCGTGGATGCCAGTGGTAATGTCTATGTTGTGGATGGAAATAATGACCGCATTCAGAAGTTTGACAGCAGCGGCATCTATCTTAGCCAATGGGGCACCTTCGGCACCAGCGATGGGCAGTTTAGGTCTCCGAGAGATATAGCCATTGATCATAATGATAATATCTATGTCGTGGATACAAGCAATGATCGCATCCAGAAGTTTGATAGCAACGGTATCTATCTTACCCAATGGGGCACCACTGGCTCTAGTGACGGACAGTTTAATCAACCCTATGGTGTGGCTGTCGATAGCAGTGGCAATGTCTATGTCACGGACCGGAACAATCACCGCATCCAAAAGTTTGACAGCGATGGTGTGTATCTCGCCCAATGGGGCACCAATGGCACGGGCGATGGCCAGTTTGAGCAACCTTTTGGGGTGGCTATTGATAATGATGACAATGTTTATGTCGCGGATACATTCAACCACCGCATTCAGAAGTTTGACAGTGACGGCAGCTATGTGACGCAATGGGGCACCAATGGCACGGGCGATGGCCAGTTTGATATACCATTTCACTTGGGTATTGATGGCAAAGGCAATGTTTATGTAACCGATTTTAACAACCATCGCATTCAGAAGTTTGACAGCAGTGGCACCTATCTCGCCCAATGGGGCACCAATGGCACGGGCGCTGGACAATTTCAGAACACCTATGGTGTCGCTGTCGATGACAAGGGCAATGTGTATGTAACCGATTTTAACAACCATCGCGTCCAGAAGTTTGCCCCCATTGACGTCTTTACCCTGGATGATGAACCCACCCAGCCCAATGACAGTGTTGCGCAAAGCATCACCTTCAGTAATTTGAGCCTGGGTACTTATGACATCACCGAAACCCTGGCTGATGGCTGGGTGTTGGACAGTGCGACCTGTATCGGAGGCAGTGACAGTGGTAGCTTGACAAATGAAACGCTCTCGGTCGTGGTTGGTTTAGGCGAAGATATCACCTGTACCTTCACCAATTCAATCCCCGCTGAAACGGGTTTGATCATGATCAAGAAAGTGACAGAGCCAACCGATAGCCAAGAAACGTTTAGCTTCAGTGGTGATCTACCAATTGCTAATCTAGGCCATAATGAGAGTGATACAGACCGTGACCTGCCCGCTGGTGATTATACCGTGACTGAGGTGATCCCTGATGGCTGGCGTTTAGACAGCGTGCTATGTGAGACCGAGGCGACAAACTATACAGCCATCACAGACGGTGTAACGATCCATCTCCCGGCGGGTGAAGATATTATCTGTACCTTTACCAACATCAAGGCAGCGCCTGAGACAGGGTCTCTGACCATTGTTAAGGAAGCCACTCCCGAAGATGGTACAGACTTTGCCTTTACAGCGAATGGGCCAAGCATCCTTGCCAGCAGCCCCCCCTTCTTCGCGCTCCAGTGGGGCGGGACCCGAAGCAGTGACAACGGTCAGTTCAGTGTTCCCTACGATGTAGCGGTTGACAACGATGGCAATGTCTATGTGGCCGAACTGGGCAATCATCGTATCCAGAAATTTGATGGTTTTGGTAACTTTATTACCACCTGGGGTAGTCAAGGCAGCGGCAATGGCCAGTTTGATAATCCCACGGGTATAGCGGTGGATAGCGATGGTAATGTCTATGTGACGGATAGTCGCAATAACCGTATCCAGAAATTCGACTATATGGGCAACTTCATCACTACCTGGGGTAGTGGAGGCAGCGACAACGGTCAGTTTTATGATCCAAGGGGTGTAGCGGTCGATGACGATAGTAATGTCTATGTGGTGGATAGTAATAACGACCGTATCCAGAAGTTCGACAGTGCTGGTAACTTCATCGCCACCTGGGGCAGCAGTGGTAGCGACAATGGCCAGTTTGATGAGCCGAGGGGTATAACGGTGGATAGCGATGGTAATGTCTATGTGGTCGATGCTAATAATGACCGTATCCAAAAGTTTAACAATGTGGGCAGTTTCATTACCACTTGGGGTACTAAAGGCAGCGACAATGGTCAGTTTGATACGCCCTACGACGTGGCGGTGGATCATATCGGTAATGTCTATGTGGTCGATACTGATAATGATCGTCTCCAGAAGTTTGACAATGTGGGCAGTTTCATTACCACTTGGGGCAGTAGTGGTAGCGACAATGGTCAGTTTGATACGCCCTACGACGTGGCGGTGGATCATATCGGTAATGTCTATGTGGCAGAAAGAACCAACAATCGCATCCAAAAGTTTACATCCGCGACCAACTTCATGCTGGATGATGAAGCGACCCAAACCGATAACATTAGTCAGACCGTCACGTTTGGCGATCTCGCAATTGGCAGTTATGCAATCACTGAACTGTTGCCGGATGGCTGGCAACTGGACAATGCCACTTGTACGGGGGGTAGCGACAATGGCAGCCTGAGTGGTGAAACCCTGTCAATCGTGGTCGGTACAGGTGAGAATGTGGTTTGTACTTTCACCAATTCAAAGCTGCCTGAAACTGGCTCAATTACGATCAAGAAGGTTACGGAGCCTGCCGATAGCCAAGAAACGTTCAGCTTTAGTGGTGATGTAGTGATTGCTGATCTAGGACACAATGAGAGTGATACAGTTAATGATTTAGTCGCAGGTGATTACAATGTGACTGAGGTTGTACCCGATGGCTGGCGTTTGGATAGCGTGGTGTGTGAGACCGAGGCGACAAATTATTCTGTCATCACAGATGGCGTAACGATCCATCTCCCGGCAGGTGAGGATATCATCTGCACCTTCACCAATGTCAAGGATGAGTTTGGGACTGGGTCCCTGACCATCGTCAAACAGACTAACCCCAGTGGGGCGACAGGTTTTGCTTTTGGCGGCGATTTGGGCGACTTCACCCTTGATGATGGCGGCAGTTTTAGCCAAGAAAATCTTGGGGCCGGAAGCTACACCATCTTTGAGACAAAAGCCTCCTTCCTGGATGACTTCTGGGGGTTGTTGTACGTAAGCTGTGAAGGTGAAAACATTGGTCCCTTCTATCCAACGGTTACTGAAAGCAATGATACCTTTGGTGTCGAGATTCCGCTGGCAGCGGAACAGGATTTAAGATGTACGTTCCATAATGAGCGGGTTAATCAAAATGAAGGTGATGATACAGCTCATAAGATTTATCTGCCGTTTGTAGCAAAGTAGATTGACGTTTTTGATAAGAACGAGTGTCTGGTCGAGGGGCCAGACACTCGTTTGACTTTAAGCGAATCCGTTTTTAGGGACTGGCCCAAATTACAGGAAGCCCTTTGCCCGACCTTTGCGTGGGACTGAAGCCGCCACGCTATCATAGGTAAAAGGAGGCTAAAGCCCCCTAATTGAGTCTGCTTGGCTGGCTTCAACTTAAGATAGCCAGGGGCTTTAGTCCTTGGCAGAGATCGATAGCAAATCTCGCCTAATTTTTTGATACAGCCCATTTTTACAATGCATTGACTTTTTAAAAAAATCTACTACACTGACCGTGACCAAAAATGATCACAATTTGACTGGCTTCCAAGAGGAGGGTGTCATGAAGAAACAATCTTTATGGTTTGTCATCTTTATTTTTATGATTCTGCTTCAGCCAGTCTATGCTCAAGGTGGGGATGCTGTCCAGCAGGGAACGCTCCAATTCACCCACCTCACACCCGATGATGGCCTGCCCGATGATTCGGCCTATGCCATACTGCATGACAGCCGGGGTTTTGTCTGGATTGGTACCCGCAACGGGTTGGCTCGATATGATGGCTACTATGTTCAGACGTATCGTCCCGAGCCCGGCAATCCGAATAGCTTGAGTGATGGGGATGTTCGGGCTATTGTCGAGGATGGGCAAGGTATGTTGTGGTTTGGTACTGAGCGAGGCGGGCTTAACAAATTCAACCCCTTTAGTGGTGATTTTACCCGCTATCAACACGATCCCGATAATCCCAACTCCCCCAGTGACAATCGCATTCGGGCCTTGGCCTTAGACGCTAATGGCAAACTGTGGCTGGGCAATGATAAAGCTGTCGATGAGTTCGACCCAATCAGCGAAACCTTCACGCGCCACGACAATGCTGAGAATGATCCCACTGGCTTGACTCCCGGTCGCTCGTGGAGTCTGACGTTGGGACCCAATGACGCGGGTCAGCAGAATTCGCTGGTCTGGTTGGGAACCAGCGGTGGTGTGGATCGTCTGGACCCAACCACTGGAACGGTCACCCGCTTTTTATTCGATCCAGAATTAGTGGGGCAAACGCCAGAAACGAGCCGGGTATTTGTTGATCCAACCGGACTGGTTTGGCTAGGAACGCCCCAAGGATTGATCCAGTTTGATCCAGCCACTGAAATATTTACCCACTATCAGAATCAGCCAAAAGGATTAACCGAAAATATAATTCTTACCCTTTTTCGAGATTCTTCTGGTAAGATTTGGCTCGGCACCTGGGGGGATGGCCTGTATCAGTTTGATCCCTCGACCGAGGAGTTTACTTATTATCCAGAAAACCCATCCCAACCTGGCGCTTTATTGGGGGATGCCGTTGAGTCCATCTATGAGGATCGGGAAGGATTGTTATGGGTCGGCACCCGAGATGGAGCCAATATCCTCAACCCGGCTCATCGACAATTTACCAATTATCTACACCAGCCAGACAACCCCAACAGCCTAGGCCGGGGTGGAATTCGATCCATTCAGCAAGACTCTAAGGGGATCTTCTGGATTGGTAGAAATAACGGGCTGAGCCGCTTTGATCGGCAAAATCAAGAGTGGACTCACTATCGAGCCGACCCAGACAACCCCAATAGCCTGAGCCACCGTGATATTTTTGACCTATGTATTGATGAAGCTGACATTCTGTGGATTATGACCCGGGGCGGAATGGATCGCTTTGACCCCACCACTGAGCAGTTTACTGCCTATCGGGCCTCCCCTGATAGTGGCCTGCTTGATAATTTTACGCACCGCTGCCTTTTTGATCGCCACGGTACGCTGTGGATGTCAACCCGTTCAGATGGGTTGAACCGTTTTGACGCAGCTACACAGCAGTTCCACAATTACCAACATAACCCTGACGATCCACAATCATTGAGTCACAATGGTATCTTTTCCATTTTCGAGGACTCCAAAGGTAATCTATGGCTGGGTACTGAACAGGGCTTCAATCGCTTTGACTCGCAAAACGAAACGTTTACCCGTTACTTGGCGGATACGGATCCATCATTAAAGGTTGATGAGATTCGGGAAGCCACAGATGGAACTTTGTGGCTGGCTACGCCCTTAGGTCTTTACAATTTTGATCCCGTTGATGAGGTCATCGTCAGGCACTACACCACCACTGACGGCCTACCAAACAACAACATCAACAATATTCAGATCGATCAGCAGGGGTATCTCTGGCTTGGTACCAGCCCTGGTATTACCAAATTCGATTCGCAGTCCTTTTATACCTATGATGTGGCTGATGGATTGGGCACCAATGATGTGCTGCGTTCCAGTGCATACCAAACTGTTGCAGGAGAGTTATTTTTTGGGGGCGATGGGGTGATGATCTCCTTTTTCCCGGAGCAAGTTCAAACCAATCAGTACCAGCCCCCACTGGCTCTGACCGAATTCCGCCTTTTCAACCAACCTGTGGAGCCAGGGGCAGAGTCGCTGCTCTCCCAGCCGATTTGGACTGGCTTCAACAGCGATAGCCTAACCCTAACTCACGA
This sequence comes from Phycisphaerae bacterium, assembly GCA_028285035.1. Next base: position 79,761 of record JANQQF010000194.1, on the reverse strand, counting down.
TCAAAATATTATCTCCTTTGATTTTGCGGTCCTGAGCTATGCGGCACCGCACAAAAACAAATATCGTTACACGTTAGAAGGCCTGGAGAACCACTGGAATAATGTCAACAGTGAACGTCGTTTAGCCACCTACACCAGCTTGCCTCCCGGCGACTACACCTTACGAATCCAAGGCAGTAACAATAGCGGTTTGTGGAGCGAAAATGAAGTTGCTTTGCCTATTTCGGTCTTGCCCCCGTGGTGGCAAACTACTTGGTTCCGAGGCGGTGTGGTCGTCGCTTTGCTGGGCTTGGCCTTTGCCGCCTATCGTTTGCGGGTGCGGAGTATTGAGCAACGAAATCGGGACCTTGAGACCCAAGTAGCAGCCCGAACCCAAGAATTGGCTGAAAGATCAAGCCAATTGGCCGAGTCGAACCAGGAACTGGCGGTGGCTAAAGAAAAAGCAGAGATTGCCAATCAGGCCAAAAGCACCTTTTTAGCCAACATGAGCCACGAGCTTCGGACCCCACTAAATGGTATTTTGGGGTATGCCCAAATCCTCAACCGAGATCCCAATCTGAACACGGGCCAAAAAGATGGTCTGGGTATCATTTACAATAGCGGGCAGCATCTCCTTACCCTGATCAATGATGTGTTGGACTTGGCCAAAGTTGAGGCTGATAAATTAGAGCTAGAATTAGCCCCACTCAATCTATCGGCTTTCCTGGATGATATTGTGGCTCTCATGAGTATGGCCGCTCGCCAAAAAGGATTGCAATTTATCTATCAACCGGACCCCAGCCTACCCGCCTTCATTGAGGCCGATGAAAAGCGTCTGCGGCAGGTGCTCCTCAATCTGTTGGGCAATGCTGTGAAGTTTACCGAACAAGGCCACGTTGTTTTCAGCGTTAGGATAGGGGATAGTAAGAGGGGGACATCAGAAAACAATGATAATCTCCCATCTCCCAAGCGTAGCACTAGTCTCCAATTTGCAGTTGAAGATACTGGCCCCGGTATCCCTACGGCCCAACAGGATAAAATCTTCCAGCCTTTTGAACAGGCAGGCGACAGCCAGCAACGGGGGCAGGGTACCGGTTTGGGGCTGGTCATCAGTCAGCAGCTTGTTGAATTGATGGGCGGCAAGATTGAGGTGGCGAGTCCAATTGTCCCCTCAGAGAAGGCAGTAGACATAGGGCGGCCTTTGAGTGGGAACGGCGACGCTACCCCCTCCCAGCCTCCCCCTGCAAAGGGGAGGAGTAAAAACCCCGGCACCCGCTTTTGGTTTGAGGCCCAATTCTCCTTAGCTGAATCTATTGAGTCGTCCGAGGCTCCAGCCCAGATAATTATGGGCTATGAAGGGCCTCGGCGGAAGATATTGGTGGTGGATGATAAAGCTGATAACCGGTTGGTACTGCTCAACTTGTTGGAGCCGTTGGGCTTTGAGGTGGTCTTGGCTGAAAATGGGCAGGAGGGTCTTGATCGGGCTAATGGGATTCAGCCCGACCTGATTTTAATGGACTTGGTGATGCCGGTGATGATGGGTTTTGAGGCGATCACGATCTTGAGGCAAACGCCCCAATTGGCTGATGTGCCCATTATTGCCGTCTCAGCCAGTGCGTTGTATATGAACCAGACGCAAAGCCGACAGATTGGGTGTGATGATTATTTGGCGAAACCGGTTGAGGCTGATAAATTATATGGTGTACTACAACACTATCTCGACCTAATCTGGGTTTATGACGACAAACCGCCTCAAGACGCTCCACAGTCTGATCCCGCAAAGCTCGACACTTCAGATATCATCCCTCCACCCCAAACTGAGTTGGAAGTTTTATATGAATTGGCTCGCATAGGAGATATGGATGGTATTCAAGAGCGGGCGCATTATCTGGAAAATTTGTCCGCATCCTATCGTCCTTTTGCCCACACCCTCTCTACCTTGGCCGATCAGCTTGAAGATAAAAAGATTGTGGCTTTATTAGAAACATATTTTGAGACAGCATGACTCAACGTATTCTGATCATTGATGATAATGTTACCAATTTAAAAGTGGCGATCGATACCCTGCGATCCCACGATTATGCGGTCTTGATGGCCCGCAGTGGACAGGATGGGCTGGAACGGGCCAAATTGGCCCAGCCCGATCTCATTCTGCTTGATATCAAGATGCCGGACCTGGATGGGTATGAGGTGTGCCGCCAGTTGAAAGCAGATCCACAAACTGAGCAGATCCCCGTCATTTTTTTGAGTGCCCTCAACGAGGTTTTTGATAAAATGACCGCCTTTTCGATTGGCGGCGTGGATTACATTACCAAACCGTTTCAAACGGAAGAGATGTTGGCCCGAGTGCACACCCACATTAGGCTGCAACAGCTCCAACAGGAACTGCAAGCGGCCAATGAAACACTAGAAGAAAAGGTGCAGCGTAGAACCGAGGCTCTGGCCAAATCAAACGCCGATCTTGAAGCAGAGATTGAGAAACGGACTCAGCACCAACAAGAAAAAGATCATCTGTTTGAGGTGGTTAGCCAGCAAAGCGAACACCTTCGCAACCTGACCAGCCTATTTATTCAAACCCAACAATCCGAACGACAAGGGCTGGCGGCTAATTTACATCAGGAAATTTCTCAAAAGATTGAGTGGGCTCAAGCCAATGTGACTCTCATTCAACAGCTATTAAGTGCGGATAATCTTGATGTTGTAGCGGAGCATCTAACCAGCACGGCCCAGGTCCTAGACCAAATGGCCTCATATATGGCTCAAGTCACCCTCGATCTACCCCAGCCAACCCCCGAGGAGCAGGACCTGACTGAAAATCCGCTGATTAAGCTCTCCGAACGGGAGCGGGAGGTCTTACGATTGTTAGTCCAAGGTAAATCCAGCGGTGAGATTAGCCAGCTACTTCATCTTACAATTTCTTCGGTGTATACCTACAGTCGGCGGATCAAGGATAAGCTGGATCTCCATGATACAATCAGCCTAACCAAATTTGCGTTGGATCATAATCTGGTCGAATAAGACGATTAGATTTAAAGACTTTATACCTTCATCCCACAGCCACGGTGACTATCACTGTGGCTGTTTTGTTTTCCGCCGCTCAATCCCCAAGTTGCCCTAATTTCATGACAAGGATTGTCCTAATGTTGCGACAGACAGCCCTGTCGGATTTTGGTATGCTGATAACAGACATTGACCAAGACAAGAAGGGAGATCAGTGATGATCAGTATTCGCAGCAAGACTCAATATACACTATCAGGAGCATTCAGTGGTCAGAAGATACTTAATCGTTGGCGGATATCGCAGGCAATCAAGTCACTCGCCAACCTTATGGCCATCAAGCTGATGGATCTGCACGCGACCTTGAATGGCTACAAATTTGTTTTGGCTACGACCGAGGCTGAAAAACAACAAGCCTATCAAGTGCGTTATCAGGTTTATGATGAAGCGGAATATCTCTCTACCAATGATGAGGATAAGGTGCAACTCACCGATAAATATGATGAAATGTCTGCCATCTTTTTAGCCTATCATCACGACCAGCCCATCGGTACTCTGCGATTAACACCTTTGGCTGACAGTTCAAATACTGAGGATTACTTCAACATTGTCCTTGCCCAAAATCGGGAGCAGGTTGTGGATATTGGCAAGTTTGCGATTTGCAGTGGACGGCGATGCGAGGCAAGAATCGCTGGCTTTGGGCTGGTGCGTATCGCTTACGTTTATTCGTTACAGAACAATGTTCAAACTTGGCTAGGGTGTGCTCCCTTAGGGCTGCTACGCTCATTTCGTAACTTTATTCCCGCTCACATTTTGTCTCAGTTACCGCCTACAGATAAGCACCTCGCCCACCGCACCCGCCGCTCCGGTTATTTCGAAAAACATGGCGCTAAAATCCAGCCCTTCCAGATGATAATGAACGAGATGGATGTGGCTCAGGGTCTTTATAAATTATGGGCACCGCTGATCAAATTGTGGTATCAAAACTTGGCAAAATGATCTTAAAGCTAAATTTTCAAAATTGGTTTAAGAGGGCGTAATTTAGGTAGATGATGATTACTTCAAGGAGAGAGACAATGAATGTACAAGCTGGGCAATCTAAGTCTAACAATACTCGCTACATCTTGTGGTTTTTTGGTTTGATGGCGTTGGTACAAGGGGGCTTCGGCTCCTACTTGCTCAACTTTTTGAAACCCCATCTGGCTAGTCAAGAAATCCCGGTGGGACGAATCGCCTTGACCGCAGCCCTCCTGTTTGTGCCTCTGTCGGTGAAAGTACTTTTTGGCCTCTGGGTTGATCGTTTTAGTCTGTTCGGTTATGGGCACCGAATGGCGTACATGATTTTTGGTCTGGTGATCTACGGACTGGCAACATTGGCGGCCTTTTGGGTCGAACCCAATCTCTATTTTGGTCTGTTCACCGCATTAATGCTGGTGGCGATGAGTGCCCTAACTCTGGCGGATACTGCAGCGACCGCCTATGGAATGGAAGTTGCCCCCCTTGAGGATCATAGTAAGGTCCGCAGTATCTTTACGGTCGGGCGGGGGATTGGCCTCATCGGTCTCTCCTTTCTAGCGGGCTATATGGCCGATCATTTTGGCTATACTATGATTTTTCTTTTGTTAGCAGCGTCAGCCTGTTTACCATTACTTGTCCTCCCGCTCATCAGAACAACGCCCATTTATGCTGAACGACCCGCCTTCAATTGGCGTGCCCTCGGGGTGATCTTCCGCCCCAAATATCTGTTGTATATTACCTTTTTGATTCTGGCCTTTTTTACCTTCCAAGGCATCGATGGTCTGGCCACCTATTATCTCAGCCGTGATTTAGGGGTTGGTGAACAAATGTTGGGCATCTTTGGCACCATCAAAGGAGTTGGGGTGGTGATTGGGGCGGTGGTGTGGCATCTGATTGCCCGGCGATTTGGCCGCAATCAAGCTGTCTTAACCACGATTGCTTTGATAACTGTTGGGGGCGTATGGATGAGCTTTACAACCAGTTTGAATTCTCTGCTTTTGCTGGGGGTGGTCTTGGGGATTGTGACTGGCTTCCAACGTACAGCCTACATCACCTACTCTATGGGTATTACCGATTTGCGGGTTGCCGCTTCGATGTTGGCTGTCTTTCAAATGGTCTCAAACGTCGGGGTCGTCTCCGGCGAGTGGATTTCGACCACCCTGACCGAAAGCATCAGCTTCAGCACTCTATTTCAAGGCTTGGCCCTGTTCAATCTCCTCCTGATCCCTGGCTTTATCTGGTTGACGAAGCAACTCGAAAAACCGGATATCATCAACCAAACCGAAGACACAAGACAACCTGAAGCGATTAAGTTCGGTGCTTGATAAGTATTTCAAAGAAGCTTCACAACTTTTTATTACAGCCACAGTGATGGTCACTGCGGCTGTTTTTATTCCTCGCCCCAGCCCCCAACTTGCCCCAATTTCATGACAAGGATTGTCCTAATGTTGCGACAGACAGCAGTATCAGATTTTGGTATCCTGATAGCAAATAGTTATCTGAAAGGAGCATCAAAATGTTTCAGATGAAAAAAATTACGATCTTATTCTTATTGCTAACGGCCTTAGCCCTTAACTTGACGAATGCCGCATCAGCGGCCCAATTCACGGGGAGTTTAACCATTATCAAAGAAGCCACCCCCGCGGACGGCACCGACTTTGAATTTACCAGCACCACGCTCAACGCAGCCCCTCCCCTCAGTTTTAGCCTGATGATGGGCAGTGGGGTGAATGGGGGCAACGGCCCAGAAATTTGTACGGTGGCGGCTGACTGTCAAGCTGGGGGCAATACCGGCACACAAGGGGGCGAATTTAATACCCCAGCTAACGTGGCGGTGGATGGCAATGGTAATTTCTATGTGGTCGATGCAGCTAAACATCGCGTCCAGAAGTTCAACAGCGGTGGTAGCTTTGAGTGGATGATCGGCAGTGGGGTGAATGGGGGCAGTGGGCCGGAAATCTGTACGGTAGCGGCCAACTGTCAAGATGGGGGCAATACTGGCACGCAAGGCGGCGAATTTAACAACCCAAGCGGCGTGGCCGTGGATAGCAGTGGTAACCTCTATGTGGTTGAAGTAGACCACAACCGCGTCCAGAAGTTCAACAATAGTGGCAGCTTTGAATGGATGATGGGGAGCGGGGTGAATGGGGGTAGTGGTCCAGAAATCTGCACGGTAGCGGCCAACTGTCAAGCTGGGGACTATACCGGCACGCAAGGTGGCGAATTTGGCCTGCCAAACAACGTGGTGGTGGATAGCAATAGTAATCTCTATGTGGCCGATGCCGGCCACAACCGTGTCCAGAAGTTCACCAACAGTGGGAGCTTTGAGTGGATGATTGGCGGTAGCGTGAATGGGGGCAGCGGCCCAGAAATCTGTACGGTAGCGGCTGACTGTCAAGCTGGGATCAGTCTCGGCACGCAAGGCGGCGAATTTCATGTTCCTAGTGACGTGACGGTGGATAGCAATGGTAATCTCTATGTGGCCGATGCAGGTAAAAACCGCATTCAGAAGTTCAACAGCAACGGCAGCTTTGAATGGATGATTGGCGGCGGGGTGAATGGGGGCAATGGCCCAGAAATCTGTACAGGGGCGGCCAACTGTAAAGATGGGATAGATAGTGGTTCGAAAGGCGGCGAATTTGACGCCCCAAGCGGCGTGGCGGTGGATGGCAGTGGTAATCTCTATGTCGCCGAATTTGACCACAATCGCCTCCAGAAGTTCAACAGCAGTGGCAGCTTTGAGTGGATGATGGGTAGCGGGGTGAATGGGGGCAGTGGCCCAGAAATCTGCACGGTAGCGGCCAACTGTCAAGCTGGAGGCTTTAGTGGCACGCAAGGCGGCGAATTTCTCGGTCCACGCGGTGTAGCGGTGGATGGCAGTGGCAATCTCTATGTGACTGATATCTTCAACCACCGCGTCCAGAAATTTGTTCAAAACGATGTGATGAATACCTTCACCTTGGATCAAGCCGACTCAGATGATAATGATGGCATCAGCCAAAGTATCACCTTTAATGATTTGGTGCCAGGTGCTTATGACGTCACCGAAGCCCTGCTCGATGGCTGGCAATTGAGCAGCATCAGTTGTGAGGGCAATAATGCGACTGAAACGGTCGTTGGTGAAACGCTCACGGTTACGCTGGGTGTGGGCGAAGATATCATCTGCACGTTTATCAGTGAACAGGTTGATGAGGATGAAAATAATCATAAGATTTATCTGCCATTCGTAGTAAAGTAGCCCAACGTTTTTATAATCTTATTAATATTTGTATTACAGCCGCAGTGACTATCCCTGTGGCTGTTTTTGTTCCTCGCCCCAACCCCAACTTGTCCTAATTTCATGACAAAGATTGTCCTAATGTTGCGACAGACAGGCGTATCGAAATTTGATATGCTGATAGCAGATAGTTACTGACCCAGACGTAACTTTCTAAATTTTTAAGATGGTTCATGGGTCAAGAAATTTTGTTTAGTTTTTTTATGTCCGGGTCAGTATCTGAAAGGAGCATCAAAATGTTTCAGATTAAAAAAATTACGGTCTTACTCTTATTGCTGACAGTCTTCACCATTAACTTGACGAATGCTGCATCAGCGGCCCAGTTCACGGGTAGTTTAACCATCATCAAAGAAGCCACCCCCGCAGACGGCACCGACTTTGAGTTTACCAGCACCGTCCTCAACTTAGCTCCCCCCATGAGCTTTAGTCTGATGATGGGTAGCGGGGTGAATGGCGGCAACGGCCCAGAAACCTGTACGGTGGCGGCTGATTGTCAGGCTGGGGTCAATAGCGGCACAAAAGGCGGCGAATTTTATTTCACAAGCAATGTAGCGGTGGATAGTAATGGTAATCTTTATGTGGCCGATGCAGGCCACAACCGCCTCCAGAAGTTTACCAGCAGTGGCAGCTTTGAGTGGATGATCGGTAGTGGGGTCAATGGGGGGAGTGGGCCAGAAATCTGTACGGTGGCGGCCAACTGTCAAGCTGGGGGCTTTATCGGCACGCAAGGCAGCGAATTTTTCGGTCCAATTGGTGTGGCCGTGGATGGTGGCGGTAATGTCTATGTGGCCGAAGCAGAGCACCATCGTGTCCAGAAGTTCAACAGCAGCGGGAGCTTTGAGTGGATGATCGGCAGTGGGGTCAATGGGGGGAGTGGGCCGGAGATCTGTACGATAGCGTCTAACTGTCAAGCCGGGGGCAGTGGCCCGCAAGGTGGTGAATTTGGTCTGCTACACAACGTGGCGGTGGATAGCAGTGGTAATCTTTATGTGGCCGATGCCCCCAAACATCGCGTCCAGAAGTTTACCAGCAGTGGGAGCTTTGAATGGATGATTGGCAGTGGGGTGAATGGGGGGAGTGGTCCAGAAATCTGTACGGTGGCGGCCAACTGTCAAGCTGGAGACTTTATCGGCACGCAAGGCGGCGAATTTTTCGGTCCAATTGGTGTGGCCGTGGATGGTAGCGGCAATGTCTATGTGGCCGATACCCTTAAACATCGCCTCCAGAAGTTCAACAGCAGCGGGAGCTTTGAGTGGATGATCGGCAGTGGGGTGAATGGGGGGAGTGGCCCAGAAATCTGTACGGTGGCGGCTGATTGTCAAGCTGGGGGCAGTAGTGGCACGCAAGGCGGCGAATTTTTCAGTCCAGGCAGTCTGGCAGTGGATAGCAATGGCAACCTCTATGTGACTGAGATAGACCATAACCGTATCCAGAAGTTCAACAGCAGCGGGAGCTTTGAGTGGATGATCGGTAGTGGGGTGAATGGGGGGAGTGGCCCAGAAATCTGTACGATAGCGGCTGATTGTCAAGCTGGGAGCAGTAGCGGCACGCAAGGTGGCGAATTTTTCAATCCACGAGGTGTGGCGGTGGATAGCAGTGGCAATCTCTATGTGGCTGATACAGGTCACGACCGCGTCCAGAAGTTTGTTCAAAACGATACCCTAAACACCTTCACCTTGGATAAGGCCGTCCCGGATGATAATGATGGTATCAACCAAATTATCACCTTCAATGACTTGGTGCCAGGGAATTATGACATCACCGAAATCCTGCCCGATGGCTGGCAGTTGAACAGCATCAATTGTCTGGGTAATCACGAAGCTGAAACCGTTGCTGGTGAAACGCTTACGGTTGCGATAGGTGCGGGTGAAAACATTGTCTGTATCTTCACGAGTGAGCAGGTCGATGAGGATGAAAATAATCATAAGATTTATCTACCATTCGTGGTAAAGTAGCCTGACGTTTTATTAATCTTGCAATAATTTGTATGACAGCCGTCGTGATCATCACTGCGGCTGTTTTTATCTTTCTCGCTCCAGCCTCCACGTTGCCCTAATTTCATGACAAAGATCGTCCTAATGTTGCGACAGACAACTCGATTCGATTTTGTTACCATAGGTATTGAAACGTGAAGCAATGCCTAAAAGGTATTTAGAAAGAGAGAAACTATGGAAAACTCATTAACTTTATCAGATAGAGGTGGGGCACAACAAACCCTGTCAGTAGAGGGGGTGAGGGAGATGCTGGCCGTTGTCGAGGCGCGTGTAAATAAGGCAGAGATGGAACTACGGATGATTGATACCAGGTTGGGCGACCTAAAACAGCCCCTCACCGTTGCCTTATGTTTAAGTGAGTTATTACTCACTGACATTGAGCAAACGCACCCACTTGCCGCGGATTTGATGAGGCTGAATCAACATATCAAACGGATCAGCGACATCGTTGAAACGGCCTGTTCCGTCCCACAAAAAACATTTATCAATGAAATGGAAAGGATGTAACCCATGTTTAAACATTATCAACAACGAACCGCTTTTTTGGTCGGGCTGATTATGGGCTTCATTTTAATCTGGGTGCTCTTTGTCTGGCCCGCCCAAGCCGACTCGACCTTGCCTCCACGAGACCCTCTTCCAGTCCAGGTTGATGAGACTAATGATGATGACGATGATGATGATAGGGCACCTGTTGGGGCTTATATTGAACTCGCCGCCCAGCCCACCTTGGCCGGCCAATGGAGCCAGATCGAGTGGCAAGACAGTAATGGCAACTGGCAGTCGGTTGAAGGCTGGGGTGGCTGGCTGGATCAGCAAGGCCAGCGACGGTGGTGGGTGGCCGCCAAAGATTTTGGCACGGGGCCATTTCGTTGGGTCGTCAGCCCAGAGGTTGATGGTCTAGGTGGATTGATCAGTGAAAATTTTTTCTTGCCGACAGAATCTAATCAGATTGTGAAAATCGGGATCAATTGATTTTGATAAATCTTCTAGTCAGGAGAAATGCAATGTTTATCAATAAACCCTTAGATGTGTGGCTTAAAGAAAACCATTAGTCGCTGGCAGGATAAATCCATTTTTCCTTATCTGTAGGGTACGCGGTGATTCCTACTGTGTTTGGTTTCACTTTTTTGAACCCCCCACTTTGCCCTAATTTCATGACAAAGATTGTCCTAATGTTACGACAGACAAAGCTTATCCATTTTGTTATGCTTTTATCATTCAGAGATTAGCCAAGATTAGTGTGAACTTTACACGCCAAGGTTCACGGGGAAGGATCGTAAAATGTACCCAGACTCAAACTCTCAAACAAAATCTACGCTCATTCGGGCCGAAGCATCTGTATTGAAGGCTTGGCAGGGGCAGTTAAGTGAAGCCTCTAACAAACCGTGGCTGGCGTCTTTACTGCTGCGTCGAGGTCAACAAGTTTTTCAACGATTTGCTACCTTTTATAAACAGTTGCAAACCCTACCCCGTCGGCTACGACGTTTACTCACCCGCCGCGGGGCTAAACTGGGGACTAGCCTGGCCGGGGCTGCCCTGATGTTGGCTCTGACCGGGGCGCCCATCCTGGCCGGGACGATTACAGTGGACAGTACCACCTGCACCCTGATCGATGCCATTACCACGGCCAACACCGACACTAACATTGGGGGCTGCACGATTAGTGGCACAGTCGGTGGGGCAGACACCATCGAGCTACCCGCCAACAGTATCATCAATCTGACCGAGGTCAACAACAGCTACCTCGGTGATAACGGCTTGCCGGTAATCAGTAGCACGGTCACGATTGCAGGCAACGAATCAACGATCCAGCGTAGCAACAGCATCACCACGCCCTTTCGGATTATGGCAGTCAACAGTAGTGGTAACCTGACCCTCAATGATGTCACTTTAACGAATGGTCAAGTTCTAACCGATACCGATGGTGGGGGCCTACTAAACACTGGCACGACGATTATTAACGACAGCACGATCTCAGGCAATTCGGCTAATGACGATGGTGGTGGGGTGTCAAACTACGCAATAAGCACTCCAGCTATAGTTACCTTCAACAACAGCACGATCTCTGGCAATATGGCTATCGATGATGGTGGTGGGGTGCATAACTTTGCCTTAAATGCTCCTACAACCCTAACCATTAGCAACAGTACTATCATTAGCAATATGGCTACTGGTGATGGCGGTGATGGGGCAGGCGTATTTAGTCGGGCCGAGAACCAGCCGACTAACGTCACCATCACCAATAGTGCTATCACCGGAAATCAAGCCGGAGATGACGGCGGTGGGGTGTATCACTCAGGTAGAAATGCCGCTGCAATGCTGACTATCACCAACAGCACTATTATCAGCAATACAGCGATCGGTAGTGGTGGTAATGGGGGTGGTATAAATATCAACTCCTGGTACGATTCAACTACAGGGACGGTCACTAACAGCGTAATTTCTGGCAATATGGCTGGTAATGATGGTGGCGGAGTGTATCACTCAGGTAGAAATGTCACAACCACGTTGATGATCACCAACAGTACCATTTCCAACAATGCGACGGCTGATGAGGGAGGTGGCCTATTTAATCAGGCCAGATATGGTCAGGCTACAACTACCTTGAATAACAGTACGATCTCCGGGAATATAGCCACCAACAGGGGCGGTGGCATATCCAACCTTGCCAGAGACGCCCAAGCTACAATTGCCTTAAATAATAGTACACTTTCTGGTAATATGGCTACTAACAATGGCGGTGGTGTATACAACTATGTCTCCTCTAGTATGGCTACGGTCGACTTCAATCGCAGCCTAGTGTCGGGCAACAGCGCTACTAGCGGCCAGGAAATATATAACGAAACCACAGGTACACCCGGCACGATTACGGCCAACAACTTCAATCTATTTGGCCACAACGGTCAAACCAATCTACAAGCCTTTGCCAATTTCACCCCTACTACCCCAACCGATATCACTGCCACCAGCGATAGCTCAACCCCGACAGCTCTGACCAGCATTCTTGATACGACGTTGCAAAATAACGGTGGTGATACCGCTACCCACGCGCTGATCAGCGGCAGCCCAGCCATCGATGCGGTCACTGACGGCAGCAGCCCAGCCACCGACCAGCGGGGAATCTCCCGGCCACAGGGGGCGCACGGGGACATCGGTGCCTTTGAATTTATTTACCAGCTTTTCTTGCCCGTGATCGTTAAGTAAACGGCAAGAACTTTTGGGAAATAGATTTTAACGTTGGGTTCAAACAGCCTAAAAATTTGCCAAATTTTGCCTGTTTACGGGTAAATTTCATTTACCATAAAGTATGGCGCGAAATGAAAGATATATAGGGCTATTTTTGGTTTTTGAGTCATCTTTTATTTCCTGAAATTTTCTGCCAACTACTTAAGTAAGTTCTATTGTAAATCAATGAGGAGGGTAGACGATGACCTTAAAAGACAAAGTGCTAAAACAAGCTAAAAATGAGCTTTCACGCATCTGGCAGATACAGCTACAGGTGGCCAAAGCAAAACCGTGGCTGGCCAGTCTCCTGCTCAAACGGATGCGACGATTTTGGCAGCGGGTGCTTGAGATTTATCAGCAACTCAAGAGACTGCCTCGCGCCTGGCAACGGCGGCTGATGCGCGGCGTGGCTGGGGGACTGCTGGGGACGGCTCTGATGCTGGCCTCGGGGCTACCAGTGCTGGCCGGGACAATCACGGTGGACAACACCACCTGTACCCTGATTGATGCGATTACCACAGCCAATACTGACACTAACACCGGCGGCTGCACCATCAGCGGCACGGTAGGAGGGGCAGACACCATTGAACTGCCCGCCAATAGCACCATCAATCTAACCGAGGTCAATAGCAGCTACCTTGGTGATAATGGCCTGCCGGTTATCAGCAGTACCATTACCATTGCTGGTAATGGGGCGATCATCCAGCGCAGCGACGTTGCCCCCTCCTTCCGCATTATGTCGGTGAACAGTAGTGGCAACCTGACGCTCAACGATGTCACGTTGAGCAATGGCAAAACCTCAGGTAGCAGTGACGGTGGTGCTGTGTGGAATGGTGGTACCATGCTTATCAGCCGTAGCATTATTTCCGGAAATGCAACATCTGGTTTTGGGGCAGGGGGTGGGGTATATAGCCGTGGCAACATCACTACGGCCACGCTGACGATCAATAACAGCACAATCTCCAATAATTCGGCTACTGGCACTTTTGGTAGAGGCGGTGGCGTGTACAACAGAGCCGCCAGCGCGCCAGCCGTTCTAACGATCAACAACAGTACCATCTCCGGCAATTCAGTCAACAACTCTCGTGCTAGAGGGGGTGGCGTGTTTAACCGGGCGATCAATGCTGCGGCCACGGTAACCCTCAACAACAGTACGATCTCCGGCAATTCAGCCGACGGCATTTTTGGTAGGGGCGGAGGGGTGTACAATTACGCCGAGTATGGCCCGGCCACGGTAACCCTCAACAACAGCACCATTACTGACAATTCGGCCAAAGATGGTGGTGGCGTATATAACGTTGCGTACGAGGGCTCGGACGTGGCCACCCTGATCCTCAACAATAGTACCATCTCCGGCAACAAGGCGACGGATGACGGTGGTGGGGTATATAATTATGCCTACTACGGCCCGACCTCGCTCATCTTTAATAACAGTACCATCTCCGGTAATAGAGCCAACGACAACGGTGGCGGGATATTTAACTATGGCTATGATGCTCCGGCTCCAGTAACCCTCAACAACAGCACCATCTCGGGCAATTCGGCGAATGACAGGGGGGGTGGCGTGTATATCTATGGCTATAATGTGCCATCCACCCTCACTTTAAACGGTAGTTTGGTGTCCGGTAACCAGGCCGGTGGTGGTAAAGAAATCTTCAAACACAGTAGTACTACAACTGTAATCGTCGCAAACAACTATAACCTGCTTGGGCACAGCGGTTTGACCAATGCTCAGGCATTTGCTAACTTTACCCCAACCACTTCCACTGACATCACCGCCACCAGCGATGGGTCGACGCCAACAGCCCTGACCAGCATTCTTGATCCCACTTTGCAAAACAACGGGGGAGATACTGCCACCCACAATCTGGTCAGCAGTAGTCCCGCCATTGATGCGCTCTCCAGCGGCCCGTCCACCGATCAGCGTGGAGTGACCCGGCCTGTGGGGACGGCATTTGATATTGGGGCGGTTGAGTTTGATGATGAAGCCCCTGACATTTCGGCAGTGACACTCGTTAGCCCGATTGGTACCATTAACAACACCCGGCCCACTTTCACTTGGGTCCCGGCTAGTGATAGCGGTGGGGGGGTGAGCTATACCCTGCTACTTACCGATAGTCATGGCATAACCACTACTGTGACTACTACCGAAACGAGCTACACGCCCTCAACCGACTTAGTCGAGGGAGACTACACCTGGACGATCAAAGCGCAGGATATCGCTAATAGCGATAGTGATTACGTCGCCCCGGTAGCCAACTTTACACTCACAACCATTAGTCAAGTCTACTTGCCCCTCATCTTTGTCGATTCTGTCCAATTGCCCGATCTGATTATTACGGACATTCAGGCCACAGCCAATGATGATGTCATCGTTACGATAAAAAATAACGGGACAGCAACTGTGACCGATGCCTTCTGGGTCGATGTCTATTTTAACCAGACGCCCGCGCTCAACACCGCTGGCCAGGTGTGGTGGGGCTTGAGCGGAGCCAACGGCGGTATTCCGATTGCGCCGGGAGCGGAAGTGACCCTGTCGCTTTCTAGCCCCTATTGGGCTGGGGGAAGCGCCCCGACATCAGCCGATATTATGGTTCAGGGCTTGGTCGACTCATTTGGTCCCTTTAGCTTCGGCAATGTCCAGGAGGCGAATGAGGACAACAACATTTCTGGGGTCATCAATGTTACAGGGGCTTCAGACCAAAACAGATCGGATCACGCAGGGAATGGCTCAGATTTTGATAGCACAGAATTGCCAAGTAGATAGGTCTTGCCCGTCCTCTCGATTATTTTTTAAAATTAAAGCAGGTAAGAGGAGATACAAAATGTTAGAACGACATCGCCGATTATTAATGTATAGCAGTAGTTTAGCCCTGGCCATAATCCTACTGCTAAGCGGTGGCTTGACGCTGGCTGCTCAGATTACGGGAATGCTCCGGGTGACGACCTCCCCCTACGGTGTTGGGAGACGCGCCATTGAAGTTAGCCTCAGTGCTGATGGGACGACCATAGCCTTTGAGAGCGACATCGACCTTTTGGGGCAAGGCGTGATTACCTCACAAACCGAAGTTTGGCTCTACAACACCACAACCAACACCCTGACGCGAGTGACCACCTCGTCAGACCCAGCGACAAGAAGAAGCGAAGATGTCAGTCTAAATGCAGATGGCACCGTTGTAGCCTTTGAGAGTGATGCGGATCTTTTGGGACAAGGCGGTATCGCTGATAATTTTAGGGAGATCTGGTTGTATCACACAGAGACAATGACCTATACCCGTATCACCAGTGCCTCACCTGGGGCAACGAGGGATAGCGAGGACCCCAGCATCAATGCCGACGGCACAATCGTTGCCTTTGAGAGTGGCTCCGATTTTTTTGGAACGGGCAATATTGGGACTCATACCGAAATCTGGTTATACAACACAAAGACAATGACCTATACCCGGATCACTAGCGCCTCGCATCCCTTCAGAGGTAGTCGAATACCCAGCCTCAGTGCGGATGGCACCATCGTGGCTTTTAGGAGCAACTCGGATTTTTTAGGAGAAGGCCGTCCTTCTGGCATAACTGAAATCTGGCTCTACAACACCACCACGATGACCTACACTCGGATTACCAGTGCCTCTCATTCCAATCGAGATAGTGTTGACCCTAGCCTGAGTGGTGATGGTAAGATTGTCGTATTTGAAAGCGATTCTGATTTTTTGGGCCAAGGTATTCCTGATGGCCAAACCGAAGTTTGGCTCTACAATACCACTACAATGACCTATACCCGGATCACACCCTCTTCAGATGGCACCAATCGGACAAGCGATGATCCCAACATCAACGAAGACGGTACGATTGTAGTCTTTGAGAGCGACTCTGATTTTTTTAGGCAAGGTATTGCTGAAAATCAAACCGAAATCTGGCTCTACAACACCACCACGATGACCTATACCCGAGTCACGAGTAGTTCAGACAGCACAACCAGAGCTAGTGTTACCCCTAGCCTCAATGCCGATGGTACGGTTGTGGCCTTCCACAGTGACTCTGATTTTTTAGGTCAGGGCATTGGTGACGGCCAATTTGAAGTCTGGATGTTTACCCTCTGTGGTGAAGCCTGCCTTTACCTGCCAATTGTTGTGAGGTAAACTAATGCTCAGGTCTGGATTGAGGCCTGATTTTACTTAATTCTATGTGCAGTATGTAATGACGGATGGGTTGGAAAAACGGGACTTACCTTTAACAGTAAGTCCCGTTTTTTCATGATTGATAGCGTCGGCAATCTAATTCAAACCCCACTTTGCCCTAATTTCATGACAAGGATTGTCCTAATGTTACGACAGACAAACCACCATCAATTTGTTATGATAGATATAGTTTACAAAACATACGATTACCAAGTAACGTTAATCGATCAAGATGATTGTGGTCAAAGCAATCGTCTGAGGAGGATAACTATGCAACTGAAAATCGCCTTTGAACCTACTCAAACCGCTCCCCTATCCAGCCGAGAGTGGCAAATCCTGAGCCTGGTCGCTCAGGAGTATAGCAATCTTCAGATTGCACAAGAACTGGTCATCAGTTCTAACACGGTCAAGGTTCATTTACGGAACATTTTTGAAAAGTTAGAAGTCCAAACCCGCTTGGGTGCTGTTATGCTTGCTTTACACCAAGGCTGGTTGAGGTTAGTTTAGGCACTCAGAGACAGTATTGAATCTTTAATTTAACAGACAGAAATTTAGGAGGCGATCAATGATAGACACGACACAACACACATTCTTATATGCTTACAAAGAGTGGGCCGAAGCTTACGTTGATCTTCAGGATGATGAACGTCTGGTTTGGTATTTTATCGAGCTGGATCGTAATGAAGCTGGCCGACAGTTGCTTGAGCGGTCCCGTCAGTTATGGCGCGAGCAGGGCTTTCCGATGGCACCCTTTGACGAAATGCTAAACCAACGCGCAAGCTGGGTTATGTGGGGAAGGAAGAAAATCTTATGTCTCAACAAAACAATTCATTTTGGGTTCCAAAACTATTATTGGCCTCGATCTTGAGTCTGACGCGATTAACGAACAACATTACCAGCATCGGTCAAGGTGACGGTACTGCGCGCGAGGATTATACTTTGTTGGAAGCACCCGATGTGAAGAACAATAGGGTAGACGTCGGGGTCACGATAGATAAGGATGATAAATTCCGTCCCAGATATGATAGTTATGATATTGGTGTCTATGAGTTCGGCGTAATTGTCCCGATATACAGGCCATTTGTGGGGAAGAATTAGGTCGGAGCAAATTTCGGGAATTATTTTTGTATCTCATACTGCAATTTGTCTGCTTAGAACAAAAAATAGTGGGAATCGTAAATAGGAATGACAGGTGCGAACTAAGAACAACGTAGAGATAAAAATGAGACAGGAGGCTCAATTTCCCCCTACGTTGTTCAATATATTATGTACTATTCAGGCTGCAATGGAATTGGGCTCATTTCCGCCCGTTCTGGAGCCATTGAGTTGACTCGCAAAGCCCCCTCAACCGCTAAATCATTGTATCCAGCTGCCACAACAACCAAGCCATAAGCTTGCCCCTTTGGTAGCTGATTGGGGAAGGTAAATTGGCCACGGCTGTTAGTTTTTGTTGAGGTGAAGGCCATCTGCTTGCTCTGATGTCGGACAAAATCCATCACCCGGATGCCAGGTTTGATTGCAATCACGAGGGCATTGGCCACGCCTTGCCCCGTATTTTGATTAACCACGCTGCCTGAAATTTCGGTATCTGTATCCTCGGTACGTTTACCAACAACCACAGCGCCTTCGGCTACAATTTCTTTGCGGACTGTGATCGCCACCCGATATTCACCCGCTGGCAGGCCTGCATCATTTGAGATGACCAGCGTTTTACGCCCTTTGGAGGCGTCTTCCCACTTGCCTTTCTCATCAAGAATGGTTTCGCCGTTTAAGGCCCACACTTGACCCCAGGCAGCCCCTTTTCGCAAGCCTTGATAATCGAAGGTGGCGTGAATTTCCTTGACTCCAGCCGGAAGGACATCAGTTGGGTTGATTGGACGGCCGTCACGGGTCACGCGTTGGCTAAAGACCAAGGTTGAAATTGTAGGTTGAACCTTTTTTGTGCTTCCCCCCTTTGCTTTGCCTGAGATGTTAGTTACACCAACTGAAGCTGCCTTAGCTGCCTTGGCCCCAGCCCGGGCCGCTTTCTTGCGTTTATCTTGTGGCTCTGGTGGCGGGGTCGTTGGAATTCTGGCGCGTGACCCGGCTCCAGTTACCTTGACCCCCGCTTTGCGCAACAGCGGTTTGGCTAGATTGACAGGGCGTAGGCCGTTGATAAAGCCTCCAATCGCCATTGGGGTATCTCTCTGGTCGATTCGGCCATCTTGGTTGGTATCAACAACAGGGCGAGCGTCGACCGGAGAAATATTATCACCGGCTGCCGCCTGCGTAGGAATACCCACTAATTGGCCATCGTGATTAACTGCCGTCCCACCACTGTTTCCCCCAGCAATGGTTGCATCCGTTTTGATCCACCCTCGTTTGGCATTGACGCTCGTTTCCTGCGTGAACCCAGCCACACTACCACTGGTGAAGGTAACCGTATCCCCGCCAATGCCAGGATAGCCGAAAATGGCCATGATATCCCCCAAATTTAATTGGTCGGAATCGCCAACAGGCACATAGGGCAGATTAAGGCCACGGGTTCGTTTTCCATCGAGCTCACCCACAATTTTAAGAACGGCCAAATCCAATTCTGGCGATTGGGCGACAATGTCAGCCATATAAGTAAGAGCGGGTGGCTCATCGGAGCGACGGGTAATAGCAATAGCCAAACCATCCGCATTCGGGCTAGGCATCCCCATTGCCCGAGGATTCGCGACGTGACAATTTGTCAGGATAATCCCTTTGGGGTCTACGATCGTTCCGGATCCGGTCCAAGCCGATGAAACGCTACCCAAAAATCCTTTTTTTAATGCGACAACTTGAACAACCGCACTTAAGGTTTGTTGAATGATGGCCGGGTCTGGTAGTTGTCCCCGACTGAGTTGTTGAGCCATTGATACATCCTCCCATAGATAATTATTGGCTTACTTGTGCAATAGTGGATGGTAGGTGGTCTGTTTGAAAATTCACCGACCATAGCGTAATCTATTTTCAGGATTTGTCAACCATTATGAAGTCACGACAATCAAAGTTGCCAGAGAATAAATCCATTGTTCTTATAGCTTTTCTGGACCTATGGCGTTATGATAAAATGAGTGACATTTCCTTAACTACATTAGACACCATTTTAGGAGAATAGACACAAATGTGGGCTAATCTTGATTGGCAGGCTTGGCTAACCTTGGGCGTGGTGTTTGTAATGATGGTTGCCCTGATTCGTGAGATTGCGCGACCAGATTTGATTTTTCTAGGCAGCTTGGGGCTGTTGTTGGTTTTTGGCATTCTGACCCCAGAGGATGCGTTTCAGGGCCTCTCCAATACGGCAGTCCTCGCGGTTGGGGCCCTCTTTGTGGTTGCGGCTGGGGTGCAGAATACGGGCGCACTAAGCTTCATTGATCGATTATTGTTTGCCAAATCAGCCAGCCTGACCGGTGTTCTGGCTCGGGTGATGGTCACAACGGCTGCGTTATCAGCTTTTTTGAACAATACCCCGATTGTGGCCATGCTGATCCCCCGTATTCAAGCGTGGAGTGAGGAAAGTGGAGTGCCCGTCTCAAAAGTGCTCATCCCCTTATCTTACGCGGCTATCGTTGGCGGAATGACTACGTTGATTGGAACTTCAACCAACCTCCTTATTTCCGGTTTGATGGAAGCCTCTGGTTATGAAGGGCTGGACTTATTTGATCTAAGTTGGGTTGGCGTTCCAGCCGCTTTGGGGGCAATTCTCTACCTGACGTTTATAGGTCATCGCTTTTTGCCTGATCGTAGCAAGCGCGAGGGTGAAATTGAAAGTGGACTCGAGTCATATCAGTTTGAGATACGTCTAACAGCAGATTCGCCTTTAGTAGGCCAAACTGTGGAGGATGCTGGGTTACGGCATTTGGGTGACGCTTACCTGATTCACATTGATCGCCAGGATGAGCTTGTTCCTTCCTCGCCCCACATTGTCTTACGCGCTGATGATGTGCTGGGTTTTGTCGGAAATATTTCGGCTTTGGATAAATTGTTGGAACGGCCTGGCTTTGAGCGGGCTGTTACGGGACTCCAAGATGATCGAACCCGCAAATTGCCCTTATTTGAGGCTGTTGTGGCTCCCTCTTCTCGATTGATCAATCGAACATTGCGAGAGGCAAACTTCCGGCAGCAATTCCGGGGCGTGGTGTTGGGAATTCAACGTCGTGATATGTTTCTCGAAGGGCCATTGGGCAACGTGCCCATCAAGGCTGGAGATTTGTTGCTGATCGAAGCCCGGCCAGAATTTGCTAAACGCTGGAGCGGTCGCCGTAGCGAATTTTATTTGGTGGCCCCGCGTCGCCCGGAAGTAGTTGGTCCTCAAACAAAAAAAGCGCCAATTGCGCTTTTGATTTTGGTTGGGGTAGTTGTCCTGGCTGCTTTAGGTATTGCTCCGATTGTGACCACAGCCTTTGCTGGAGCGTTAGCGATGATTGTCACCCGCTGTATTCGCGGCTGGGAAGCCCGACAATCGGTGGACTTCTCCGTGCTGATTGTCATCGCGGCGGCGTTGGGCATTGGTAAGGCGATTGAAAGCACAGGTTTGGCCGATGCCATTGCCACGACGATTATCAGCACCGCTTCACCGTTTGGCCCAGTTGGTGTCCTAGTCGCTATCTATTTTGCCACCAGTATCCTGACTGAATTTGTGACCAACAATGCGGCTGCGGCTTTGATGTTGACCATCGGGTTGGCGACGGCACAGGATTTGAGCTTACCTCCCGAAACGTTTGCCATCGCCATTGCTATTGCTGCCTCCGCCAGTTTCCTTACCCCTATCGGCTACCAAACCAACCTGATGGTGATGGCCGCTGGGGGCTATCGCTTCGCTGATTACACCCGAACGGGTATCTTTGTCAATCTGATTGTGGCAAGTATTGCGATTACCATGATTGCAGTTTTTTGGATGTAACGATATCTAACCACAACAACTTGGTCTGGTTCTACCTCAAGCCGGTTCTTTGTCTTCATCTAGTAACGCCCACTGGCTTGCCACCAAATAAGTGGCCATTTTATTATACTCGTTAAACATGGAAACCGTGGGATTACCTAAATTTACCCCCGCACGCACTGTATATTCATTGTCTTTTAACGCGGCGATGGTCGACTGTAAGACATTAATGTTTTCATTAACGATACTTTTTATTATGTCATTCCCTTCTTTATCCTTAAAAATGTTCATCGCTTCCAATAGACCAGTCATGAATACGCCAGTCCCCGAGAAAAAGTCATTGGGATCGCCTTTAGGGGGGATAGGCAAATCGTGGCTTTTCGCATACTGTACCTTCTTGTCATATAGTTTCTTGTCATATGTAGGAGCTAGCCCTGGCTGCTCCTTCGGATCCGATCCAACATGACACCAAGGCATAATCACATCGTTATGAGTATCAATCGTTGCTAAACCATGCCCAAATACGCCATTTATAACGGCTTCCATTATCTCTAGTGGACTTTTGCCATCAAATAGTGTACCAGAATTTTTCGGAGAATTGTACAATAGCGTTAATGCCTGTAGCATTAGTCCTTGGTCTCCAGCCCAAGCAAGTTCAGGATGAAAGGCCAGTACCTCCGTGTTTAGATTCTTGAAGCGTCCTACTCGCTCTCTAAACAACCCAGGACCATCAGAGTTATCAGTAAGCTCATTAAATATTTTGTGCTGGCTCCATAATTCATCACTGTCGGGTGATGAACCCATCCAGTTTTGAAAGAACTCCGTTATACAACTAACTGTACAACGGAGTTCTTTGTATGTCCAAAACTTATTATTTTCAGTTCTCTCTTCTTCATCTTCATTCAATAATATGCGTTGAGTAAAAATGTAAACTAGGGCACTCATAAGTGTATCTTGAATACCGGGTGCCTGAACAAGTCTAGGGTCCATAGTTATAATAGGATCATGTCCAGGTCTCATTGGCCCGTCCCAACATCCCAAATTCCATACGGGTCTACAATCATCCCTAAGCTTATTCCAATCGTCTTGAGTAGATTGAGAACTCATTTCTCTTTTCGCCTGTTCACGTACATCATTATATGCATCCATTGTTCCTGTAAAATATTGATAATATTTGGAGGAGATGGATTGATTAGGCTTTATATCTGTCGATCCGTTTACACCATACATCACAATGTTAAAAGTATTGGTGCAAATGTCAATGAATTTTTTACATAGATCTTCGTTGCAATCAACAGGTTTTCTATCCGGTGGATCAAAAAGTTCACTATAATTCGGATCAAAAACTTTGGCAGTAGCGATACACCACCAAGCCCAATCATCGTACCACCAGCCCTTGTTGCTATTGCGGTTCTTTTCATCAGGATTCTTTTCATCTAGGAAACCATCTGCTGCTTTACATAAAAAATTTTGGGCCTCCGATATATCAACCTTTCCTGCTTTCACTGCTAGCTTTAGAAAGTCGATCATACCACTTAAAACACATCCGGTACCCCAGTATTGATAATTCGTGTATTTATGATGATTATTAGGGTTATTGGGATCGAGATAAAAATATGGTATTAGGTTTTTATAATGATCATGTGCGTTCTTTAAATATTCTTCTGATGATAAAGGAAGCGTTTTAGGATTAGAACTCATTTTTTGTCCTTTCTTTAGAGGAATTTATATTGAATGATTGAAATATGATCGCTCTACCTCTAGGGCAGGTAGAACATTCTAAGATGCCTGGGGAAGCTCTTTTCGGACCTCGTCCGAGGATACGTAACCCCGCTCCAGTTGATGCTCAAATCACAACACTTAGCTTGGTCCTACTTCAAGTCGAGTTCTAATCTGGTTTGACTGCTTGGCTCGCTACCAAATAAGTGGCCAATATATTAAATTCATAAAACATATTGGCATATGCTACTTCAGGGTCTGAAGTATTAGGGTCTGATGACATATGGGTATACATCTTGATGGTTGATTGTAATACCTTAATGTTATCTTTAACAGTCTTTTTCACTTTATCAGAAATACTCATCGCTTCCAATAAGCCACGCATTAATACGCCAGTCCCGGAATAAAAGTCACCAGAATTATTATTAGCAGGGGCGAATCCTACCTCTATCTCTTTATCATCAATATGCCACCAAGACATAATTACATTTGGATAGCCCCTATAATTTACTAAACTATGATTGAATATCCCATTTACAACAGCCTCTATTATCTTCAATGGATCTTTGCCATCAAATAGTGTCTGTTCTCTTTGGGATTTATGTAGTAGCGTTAATGCCTCGAGCATCAGCCCTTGGTCTCCGGCCCAAGCCAGAGTTGAGTCAAATGCTAGTACCCTAGAGTTTGGATCATTGAAGCGTCCTACCCTCTCCCTAAACAATCCAGCTTCATCAACGATGAGCCAATTAAATATTTTTTGTTGGTCCCACTTCATTTGTGACTCATCAGGTGGTGGTGATGAACTCATCCAATGTTGGAAGAACTTCTCTACGCTATCAATGTGACCCGGAAGTTGTTTAGTGGTTTCATCTTCGTTTCCCAATGTACGCAGAGTAAAAATGTAAACTAGAGCACTCATAAGCGTATCTTGAATACCAGGTGCCTGCATAGATCTAGGGTCACTTTTCCCAGGTACGATTGGCCCGTCCCAACATCCCAGATTCCACACTGGGCCATAATGATCCCTAAGATCCTTCCAGTCATTTTGAGCAGATTTAGAAATCTTTTTGTTTTTTGCTTGGTCAATCACATAATTATATGCCTCAAATGTTCCTGTCATGTAATCTGGAGATTGCCCGGAAGGTGCCTGACCTGTTGTCACAAAATTAAAGGTTTCGGTGTAAATCCTTTTGAAATTTGTATGCAAATCTCGATATTCCTCTTCGGTACCAAAAAGAGTCCCATACTTCTTCGTATCAAAAATTTTCGCAGTAGCAGTACACCACCAACTCCAGTCATCGTACCAACCGCCTTCAAAGTGATTGTCAAGATAATACTGGGTTGCATTACATAAGAACGCTTGTGCTTCCGATAGAGAAACAATGTTTGCTGGTACTGCTAAATTTAGAAAGTCGATCATGCTATTAAATACACAGCCCAAACGCCAATATGGCTGAGCGTCTACAGATTTACCTTTATTATGTTTATCATTATATTTAAATAGTAGTTCAAATGTATTTCTTAGAATGTTATAATGATCGTATGCATCATTTAAGTAACCTTCTGATAATTTAGTATTAGAACTCATTTTCTTTACCTTTCTATAAATAGCTTGATATTTTTATCAAAATACACTAAGCATTTTCTGCATTCTACTCCTTAAGCGTCACATTTTCGTTTAAAAAACGTCACAAAACCGTCACATTTGTAATTTGGTAAACATTTTGTCGTAGATATTGAGAGGTAAGAAATAAAACAGTCTCTATATTACGATATAGAGACTGTTTTTACGTTAGGCTTAATCGATAAGCGGGTAATGTAAATTACATAAAGACAGAGTTTTCGAAGTAGGCTGGGGAGTTGGGAAGAGTTGGGAACGGGACCCAAATGGAGTAGATTGTTGGGGTTTATTCGCTATAGGTGAGGAGAAATCGACGGCGAAACCCAACAAATTGAGGCACGAAGCTTATTTCTTTATCATTCAAACCAACCTGCATTTTCTCAAAACAAAATGATAGGATTATGGCTAGATAGCCACCTAGCCATAATCCTATCAGTCCACTTTATTCGTGAAGCAAGGCTTGCAAAATGATATGCTCATCTTAATATCACGTTGCAACCCATTTAAGGACACAATTTGGCTTGACATAAATCAAGTAGGTCTAAGTTTAGTATGGTGGTGCTAAACCCCAGTCAGGCTAACTGCGTCACCTTCGATGTACAAATTATTAATGTTACCTTTTCCTTGAGTTGCAACATTTGTTACCAAACTAAATGAAAGATCAGTGGTCGGTCCCTCTGATGCAGGAAGATTTACCTTCCACAGAGATATGAGAGTTGCTAGTGCCCCGTTTCCTCTATCAGTGCTGGAAGAGTAAGACTGCGATGTCCTGAAACTATCATCAGTAATACAGGTCACCAGTTGTGAGTTACTAGGTGTAATATTGAAGCAAAGACTGGCATCTTCACCTTCAGCAAAAAACATAAGATTTACTGTGACTCTGATCACCTCACCATCTACCAGGTTCGTCAAGTTCAGGGTAGGTTGGAGGGTTACGCCTGAATTCTCCGTAAATTGATTGTCACCATGAAAAGCGAATAGCATTTGATTCTCCTTTGAGTATTAAGTGTAAATCTAACAATTAGAAAGCATTATTCCCGAACTTAAAATACAAGATGCTTCCATAGTATAAATAAGAGTGCTCACAAAATACGTACTATGAGCCATACGCCTCTATTTCGATGAGGAACCGCCGATATGACGTAAAACGTCAGTGATCGTGATGTAGGCTTCACCCCAAGCCGGGCCATTGCCCCGGACAAGCTCACGCCCTCTACGCGGGGTTGCGGCATTGGATGTCGCCATTGTTAGCTGCTGGTATTTTTATTAGATCAAGTATTGACTCATCCTACCATTTAACCGTCACATTTACGTTTAAAAAACGTCACAAAACCGTCACATTTGTGATTAACAAATTAATCCGTCTTGAAATACGTGAAATAATTGCCCAAGATTTGTAGGTATGATTAGTTTGATGAATGAAGTTGGCTGAGGAGGGGTAAACCTGAAATTGCGGGGGTGTTAGCTACCGCTGAATGGGAATGTTAATGAAGAAGGTTGTGCCGACATCAACCGTACTTTCGCAGGTGATGGTGCCGCCGAGCTTTTGGGTGACCAAATTGTAGATGATGTGTAAGCCCAGACCGCTACCCCCTCGGCCACGTTTGGTGGTAAAAAAGGGGTCAAATATTTTGCTCACGTGATCTGGGGGAATGCCGTTCCCATCATCTTGATAAGTGAGTTGAAATTGGTCTGCTTCCTGGGAAAAGTGGATGGTCATCATGCCTTGGGCTTCGGGGGTGTAGGCGTGCATCAGCGAATTCATAATGAGATTGGTGATAATTTGGGAGAATATACCGGGATAGCTATCCAGTTCTAAGCCAGGGTCCCCTTCCAGATTGATGGTATGCGAGGTCTCATTGAGCTTGGGTTCTAAACTGTGCAAAACGTCGGCCAAGTAGGGCTTGACGGTGAAAACACGGCTCTCCTCCACCGATTGGTCGATGGCCACTTGCTTAAAGCTCTTGATCAGTTGCGCCGCTCGATTCAGGTTCGTCAGGACGAGGTCACTACTTTGGACAGCCGTGGACAAATACTTATCCAAGTCCGAACGTTTCATTTTACCTTGCTGATAAAGCGATTGTAACTCATCCGTTTTTTGCGTGAGCAAGGAGGCGGAGGTCACCCCTATCCCAATCGGCGTATTGATTTCGTGAGCCACTCCAGCCACCAACCCGCCCAGAGCTGCCATCTTTTGCGCTTCAACGAGTTGATTTTGGGTTTGCTTCAAATTGTCCAAGGCTTCAGATAGTTCTTTTGTTCGGGCCTCCACATCGGCTTCCAAAGTGCGGTTATAATCTTCCAGTAGCTGTTGGGTCTGTTTTCGGTCGGTGATGTCGCGGATAAAGGAGTTAAAGATGATTTTGTCACGAATGCGGGATGGGCAAATCGCTAATTCAACGGGGAATTCTTGACCGTCTTTGTGGAGGGCCGTTGTCTCAACGCGGGTATTGACCAGGGGGCCAGTTCCCGTGGCTAAAAAGCGGACCATTCCCTTTTTATGGGCCTCACGATATTGATGGGGGATAATTAAATCTGACAATAACGCCCCCATCGCTTCCTCTTCTGACCAGCCAAAGACCGTTGCGGCTTTACCATTCCAGCCGATTATGTGGCCGGTCTCATTAATGGACACCACCGCATCAAGTGCGGTTTCCACAATTAAGCGATGCTGATCTTCGACCTCAGAAAGTACTGTTTCCGCTTGCTCCCGCTCCTGTATCTGCTGCTGGAGTGATGCGTTTACGGTTTCAAGCTCGCTTGTTCGTATAGCGACCCGCTTGGCTAATTGTGATTGCGTTTGTTGGGCGGCTTGATATAAGCGAGCATTATCCAACGCCACAGAAGCCAACTCGGCAAACCGTGATAACAAATCAACATCACTTTGATCAAACGTTTGATCCGATGTGGCGTTGTGGGCTAGGCTAATGACACCGATGACTTGCGATTCTGAGGTTAAGGGAAAGCCCAACATCGCTCCCAAAATGTTTTGCGCTATCTCGGTGGAGCGGTGGGGCCATTGGTCATAATCATTGACAAGTACAGCTTGACCCGTTTCCCAAACCTGGCCCGCAACCCCTTCACCACGGTCTAGCTGTATCTCTTGCAATTGAGCCAGGGTACCAATGCCGACTTTCTGTTCAATTTTTTGTGGGGATGTGCCAGACACCTGATCAAATTCGAGAAAATGGTCTGTTAGAAAAATCGCTCCATTTTCTGTATCCAACAAGGTGGCAGCTCGGGTGACAATGGTTTCAAGCAACTCGGTGAGTTCAAGGCGATTGATAACTGCCAATGTTGTTTCATGCAGCGTCTCAAAGTAGGCAAGCTGTTTCTGACGTTGATCCATTATTTAATCACCATTCTGTTTATTAGGGGAGTAGGGCTGAGAAAAGTAGGCTATCTGAATTAGAATGTAAGTCATTATTGCATAGGAGACAAGCACTTCAATACGAAATACGTGGCGTTGACCCTGACTGCACACGCCGCTCATCTATTTATCAGTCAAGGACTCAATTCCATCCCAGTCATCAGGAATACCATGTTGGAGCAGATATTCGACTCGTTGTTGATAGAGTTGGGCGGCTTTATCATTGGGATGAGTATCTAAAACTTGAGTGAAAAAGGTTTGGGCTTCGTCCAATTCGTGACTGTAGTAGTGTAACAAGCCTTTTTCAAAATCGGTACGGGTTTGCAGCTTGAGGTCGAAGATATCGGGGGGATTGCCATCAAAAATTTCAAAGACGGAGACGGGTTCTTTTTTCCCTTTTACTTTGACTTTATCCAGAAAGCGAAAATGATAGCCAGTTGGATTGTCTAAACTAAAAAGTGTTCGTTCGCTGACAAGAATTGAGGCCGCATACAATTTGGTCAAGCCCTCGATTCGGGAGGCTAAATTGACAGCGTCCGAAATTACGGTGCCTTCCATTCGTTCCGCTTCACCAATGGTTCCGAGCATCACCTTTCCGGTGTGTAAACCGAGGCCAATCTGTATGCCGAGCAGGTCTCGACTTTGGCGGATTTCATTGTACCGACGTACCTCTCGTTGCATATCCATCGCGGCGTGGATGGCACTGTCTGGGGAGTCCGGAAATAGAGCCATAATCGCATCACCAATATATTTGTCGATAATACCACGATGAGCCCGAATATGCGGAGAAACTCGGCTGAGATAGGCGTTGATAAAGTCAAAATTCTCTTGCGGAGACATTGCTTCAGACAGCGCGGTAAAGTCTCGGATATCCGAAAACATGATTGTCATTTCTCGCTGGATTTGATCACCCAGTTTGACATCAGCGACGCTTTCTTTTTTGAGGATATCCAAAAATTCGGTGGGGACAAACTTAGAGGTGGCCTGGGCTAGACGATCTAGACTGGTCACGTCGCGGAATGATCGTAAGGCTGAGACCACTGTTGTGAACAGTTTTTGGGTGGTTAATTCTGTCTTGGCTTTGTAATCGTTGATATCATAATCAATGATGACTGTTTCTTCAGGGGCTTGGCCAGGTTGACCGGTTCGTAAGACAATCCGTACAGTTTGATTGGCTATGTGTTCACGAATAAATTTGGCCAATACCAACCCAGCATGATCAGTCTCCATGACTACATCCAGCAATATCAGCGCGGTGTCAGGATGTTCTTGAATGAGGGTTTTTGCTTCCTCACCCGAGTACGCACTCAGAAAGGTAAGGCCTTTATTCTCAAATACAAAACTGTCTAGTGCCAATTTTGTGACGGTGTGGATTTCTTCTTCATCATCCACAATCATTACCTTCCATTGCCCTAGAAGATTTGGTGCTTCATCGACCTCATCGGCAAAGGCAAGCACATCTGTTTCATCTTCAGCAGCAAACATGATCTCATCGGCATCGTCAAAAGGCTGATTGTGTGTCATCGTTTTGGCTCCCTCCCCAACCAACGTATTTGAGGGGTGTCGTCAATCTATTCTATTCTACACCAAAACGCCTGACCGCCATAGTTTACCTATGTCCTATCGGAAATGATTACAGTAGCTACTGAAGAAAAAACAGCCCCCGTATCATAATTTAGAGACTGTCTTTTTATTTCATTTAATTCTAGAAAGGGATTTAAAGATAGATTCTATTCTATGCTCCACCAACGACTACAAACGAAGCCGTAGCTGCATTCTCGCGCACTTTGATGGCGGCTTGGTATTCATCAGAATTGTAGAACGCGACGGCTTGGTCATAGGTGGGGAATTCGACAATCACAACACGCCCTGACTCCTCTGGTCCTTCTAATGTGGCGGTTTGGCCGCCTCGGGCAATAAATTTGCCCCCAAATTGGGCGATGATATCAGGGGTTAAGGCAATATATTTTTTGTACTGCTCCATATCTGTGACTTCAATTCGGGCAATGATGTAAGCTGACATGATAAACTCCTAATTTTTAGATAAAGTCTGATTAACGGTTTTGAGAGATTAGCGATTGGAAAATTGGCGATTGGTTGAAAACAGCGACATAATTGCCAACCTTTAATCTCTCGAATTGCAATCATTTTGGTCGTCTGAAATTTACGACAAATCTTCTAAAGGCTTCTTTTGAGTTAGGGCATATTTAAGCCCATCTTCGAATTTTTGCAAGGTTTCATCGGCATCAGCTTCAGAGTGGGCCGCACAGAGGAAGAATGGCTCAAATCCATCACCTTCAGGCATCACCCCGTTTTCAATCATGTGTCCATTGACCAGCTCCGCAAATTCCCAATCACAATTGAGCTGCAACTCTCGCCAATCCTGTGGGCGTTGTTTGGTAAAGGCAACACCAAACATCCCTGGTACACCGTTGATGACGTGGGGGACGCTGTGTCGATTCAAAATTTCGGCCAGCCCTGTCATCATTTTGTTGCCAATTTTATTAATTTGCTCAAAGACCTGACCACTTTGAATCTGCTCAAGGGTGGCATCGGCAGCGGCGGTCGAAACGACGTTTCCGGTGTACGTGCCCCCCATAAAGACCTTCCCGGAGGTAAAGCTGGAAATAATGTCTTTCTTGCCACCAATCGCCGCGATGGGATAACCATTGCCCATTGCTTTGGCGTATGTTGAAATATCGGGAATAACCCCAAAATACTCACGTGCCCCGCCCGGAGCCATTCGGAAGCCCGTTTTAACCTCATCAAAAATTAGGACGATACCGTACTCGTCGCATTGCTCACGTAAAAATTTGAGATAGTCAGGATGCGGCATTAGACCATTGCCGTTGCCCAACATCGGCTCTACGATGATGGCCGCAATTTCATTGCCTTGTTTGCGCAAGGTCTCACCAAGCACTTCGACATCGTTCCAAGGGCACATGACTGTTAATTGGCGCAGTATTTCGGGAATCCCTAAACTCTGTTTGAGGGCTGTCGGGTGGTTCCGTTCACCGACTTGAGTGATGTCGCCCCCACTCGTGGTCCACAAGACACTGTCGTGTGCACCGTGGTAGGTTCCCTCAAATTTCAGGATCAAATCGCGACCAGTGTACCCACGGGCCAGTCGGATGGCGTGCATTGTACATTCGGAGCCAGTATTAGCTAAGCGAACCAACTCCACCCCAGGGCACAAGTCGATAATTCGTTCGGCAACCTTGACCTCATATTTGTGCGTACCAGCAAAACTGAGGCCCATGTCGATGGCATTTTTAACGCGACCATTTACAAAAGGATCAGCGTGCCCCAAAATGACAGGTCCCCAACCGAGACGATAATCGATGTATCGTTTTCCATCAAAGTCGTAAAGGTAGCCGCCTTCAGCCCGAGCTACCATAATGCCTTCTTCCTCACCATAATAGCGATAGTTCGAACTAACCCCATTCGGCATCACTTGCTTAGCTCGATTATAAAATTCCTGTGATTTTTCGCCTAGGCGAAACATATAAATTCACCTCAACTTTCTGGATATTGTATAAAATTTTCGACTAGTATGCCTAAATTGCGGGTTTTCAGCAAGACAAGGAAGGCAGATAAACTATTTAGCCCTATTAAGGCGTTTTTCTATTAGTTGTTGAATTTTGCTGGTTTGGAATTCTTTGGTGAGTTGTCGAATCAATTGAACAAAAGGCTTTAGTTGAACATCACCTTCCTCTAGTTCTTGCAAATAGCGGCGAATACCTTGGATATCGCCGAGTAATGCCGCCTCCTGTAAAATGACTAGCTTTTCTTGGGAGGGGTAGATTAGGCTTGAGCCTGAAATACCTTGTTTGGGTAAAGATGTGATTTTAGAAGCGGGGGATAAAAAGATGTTTAAGTGGTGTTGCAGTGTAGCAAAAAGCTGCTCGGGCTGAATAGGCTTGGGAAGGAAGTCATTGCAACCTGCAGCTAGACTCCGTTGGTGATTTTCAGCAAAGACATTAGCTGAGGTGGCTAAAATGGTCGTATTCTCAAATCTAGGTAACTGGCGTAGCTGTTGTACAAATTCGAATCCATCCATTTTGGCCATCATTAAATCAAAGATAATAACTTCGGGTATGTGTTTTTTTGCTTTTGCTAGACCATCCTGCCCATTGTCTGTTTCTATAATGTCAAAACCCAGCGGGGCCAATAGCACACTCAAAGTATCTCGATGGGTGATAACCTGATCAATGACTAACGCCTTGATTTTGTTTTTCCTCTCAGGGTTAGGCTGGTCTTCAAGAATCGGGAGAAAGATGTCGAACCAGAAACGGCTGCCCTGTCCAGGTAAGCTTTCAATTTGTAGCCGACTGCCCATCGCGTGGATCAGGGAATGGCAGATTGTAAGACCTAAGCCGGTTCCTTCCCACTGATGAGGCGTATTATGAGCCTGATGAAATGGCTCTAAAATAGCTTTGAGCTGGTCAGTTGGAATACCTGCCCCACTATCCTCAATTTCGAATCGCAACCAAGTGTAGGATGCTGGTTGAAGCCCCTCTGTTACTTGCTTCGGAACTTCATATCGCTCATTTTCGACTAACCCTACCCGGAAGGTTACGTGCCCTGCATCTGTAAATTTGATCGCATTGCCCAACAGATTGATAAGCACCTGTCGCAATCGTTTAGCATCCCCATAAACAATATCTGGTAAATGATATGACGCTTTATTTTTTGTGAAATTCACGGCTTCGAATCGAAATTCAAGTTCTTTGTGCTCGGCCCGTAAACGAACCATATTCATAATACGCTCAAGCATTCGGGGTAGATGAAACGATGTCGGCATGAGCTCCAGTTTGCCAGCCTCAATTTTGGCAATGTCCAGTAGATCGTTGATTAAGCTCAATAAATGCTCGCCGCTTTGTTGAATAATCGTAAGGCGCTCCTGATGATAAGCGTTTAAAGTTGGGTCTCGTCGTAAAATCTGGGCATAGCCTAAAATCCCACTCAACGGTGTTCGCAATTCGTGACTCATATTAGCTAAAAATTGGCTTTTGGCTTTGTTGGCTGCCTCAGCTGCTTCTTTAGCCACCTGAAGGGCTTGATCTGCTTGTCGTTTTTCAGTAACATCACGATAATACCAGGCCCGTCCGTAATGCTGCCCCGCCTGACTTCTGATCGGTGCGCTATAACGATCAAAAATTCGCCCATCTTTTAAGACAAGTTCATCATGAATTTCAGCTTCGGGGTATTGATATAGATGTTCTACAGCAGCCATAAATTGCTCAGGACTCAGTGTTTTGCTTTTAGAATGCTCTAATGCTAATTTACTTGATTTACTTTGCACAATCTCATCTGGAAGATCCCACATTTCTATAAACTGCTGATTCACAAATAGCCATTCTCGGTCTAGTGAAACGACGAGTACACCGTCAAGTGTTGCTTCATTTTGGGCTTCGAGTAAGGTCATTTGGAAACGCAAGGCTTCTTCTATACGTTCTCGTTCCAGAATATCGTGAGCTAGTAGCTCATTGACCTCTGCTAATTCCGTCGTTCGCTCTGTTACTAACGTTTCAAGTTCAGTCCGATAACGATAAATTTCAGCTTCAATTTTTTTGCGATCTGTGATGTCCTGAAAGGCAGAAACCGCATATTTAACCTGTCCTTGCTCATCAAAAATTGGATGTGCCCAAATTTCAAGCGAAACCCTCTCTCCAGAAATCTCTGTTTCAAGATCATCAATCGTTGCATTCTGGCCTTGCAATGATTGGACCAAAGGTATTTTGTCTAATGGATAGGGAGTTGAGGTTCCGGTGATAAAGAATGGATAACGGGCCATAGTTTCACTCAATTTGGGTGAATTAGCAGCCGTTGTTCGCCATTCCGATATGCCAAAGATTTGTAAAGTCTTTAAATTTGTATACTCTAGTTTTGCCTCGGTATTGTAAACGGCCACACCGACCGGCATTGCATCTAAAAATTGAGTTAAACGGGTTTCGCTTTCCTGTAGGTTGTGATTGGCCTGCTCAGTTTCTGTACGCAAGAGGTTGATCCGGTCGGCCAAAGCTAGTGATAGCAGTAGCACATTTATCGTGACCGCAAAGGGTTCATTGAGGCCAAAAAAGGTGTCGACAGGTACAACATCAATGCGGATGAGTATTTCAATAGCATTAGCAACATTGAGGGTCAGCACACTCAATATGAAGTAACGGGCAGGTGTATATCCCCGCCGCCAGACCAAAATTGCGACAATCAAGATAAGGATGTTGAGGGGAATGACTGTAAGTAAAAGTAGAATCAATAAAGGGCGAGTCGTAAATAGAAGGATAGGGATAATTAATATCCCAAATCCAACCATCAGCCCATTTAGCAAAGGATGCCACTTTGGGAGATATTGTTTAGTTTGCAAAAATGTGGTGGCAAATTGTAGTAGAAAAATAAAGACCAAATCTAGGAGAAGTAAACTCATTAGAATATTACCTGCTCCTAAATTAGGCCACAAAAATTGGCTGGCCCGACCATCGATAGCTGCAATTAACAAGAGGCGTAATGCAATCCATATGACCAAGTAGAGATAACTTTGGTCGCGTAACGCCAGAAAAAGAAAGGCGTTGTAGCCAATCATAATCAAGATGGTGCCATAAAAGAGACCGATGATAAATTGGACAACTAAATCTCGTTGGGCCAGTGCTGAAGTTGTCCAGATGGTCAATGGTAAAAGCATTGCACCATCAGTTTCGAAGCGCATGTAAATCGTCTGCTCTTGATTTTTGGGTAAAGGCAGTTCAAAAATAAAGTGATGATGTGGTACTTCACGGGTCGAAAATGGCAAGAGATAGCCAACTCGTTTTTTTGAAAAACCTGTCTCAGTAGTTGCTTCGGGACGGTATAGTTCAATAAAACTCATTCCTGGCAAACTCATCTCAAGCCGCCATTCATTCGTTTTCACTGCTGTATTTTTAAGTTGTAATCGAATCCAGTAGACTGATTGCGTCAAACCAAAATTGGGTGTTTCATCTTGGCTAGGACGAAATTGTTGGCTGTATCGGGAAGATGTTACATCTGTGATAGTTAACTTACCCGTTGGATCTTCTAGAATATCAAGGTGAAGACCCAGCGGATATCGTTCTTGATTGTCGGCGAGAATGAGGCTCGGGGCCCGCTGGTTTTGGGCTACCATCAATTTTGGCAGAGTGATGCCAATTGAAATGAGAATAAGAAGAATTAGGGCTAGTGATTTGTTAGGAAGTTGCATTGATAGTTACTTATAACTTGTCGATATACCTATGTGTCACTTTTGGTTGATTTAGACGGTGCGGCAGGCAGGGTGAAGTAGAAGGTACTTCCTTCCCCCAATTTACTATTAACGCCAACTTCACCGCCTAACTTATCGATAATTCGGCGGACGATGGAGAGACCAAGCCCATGTCCATCAGCTCGCACTTCTTCCAATCGAGTGAATTCAGTGAAAAGCCTACTTTGACTGTCTGGCGGTATACCAGGGCCATTATCCTTGATCCAAAACCGAATCATGTCATCTGGCTGAGGCACCGCCCCGAGCTCAAGCCGGGGTGGTTTGCCTCCATATTTGAGACCGTTACTCAAATAATTGACCCAAACCTCTCTAATCCACGGTCCGTAACCCATAACCTTTGGCCAGGTGTCTGGGAAATGGATTTCACTTTGATACTCATTAATGAGAAATGTCAATTGTTGTCGAGCTTGGCTTATGACTTGCCCCATATCCAGCGCTCGAATTGGAACTTGTTGTTTACGTACCCCAGCTAGAAGGAGAAGCTCGTTAACAATGTTCGCTCCTTGATGTCCCCCTTCAATGACTCGTGTGATCAATTCCATAATTTCGTCAATCGGGCTGTTTGGAGCAACTTCATATAGATATTCTGCATATCCAATAATGATTCCCAGTGGCGTCTTTAAATCATGGGCGACAGTGCGAGCAAAAGCATCAAGTTCGGTGTTCGCTTGGCGTAAGGCTTGTTCGGTTTGTTTGCGTTGGGTAATGTCGCGGGCGGAGAGTAGAATTTGATCAACTTTCTGATTATCACTATAAACCGTCGATAAAATGGCCTCAACTGTGATCCATTCTCCATCCTGTTTCGCCAGACTCACCTCGACTACTTGATTTGTTTCGGCGGATTGTAAATTCTGAACGGCATCCATGACTTGGGCATGGTTATCAGTGTGGATTAACTGAAAGACATTGCCGTGACTGAGAGTATCATTGTCATACCCTAACACCTGATAGTGCGAGGGGGAGGCATACAAAATATTTCCTTGCAAATCTAAGAGTGCAATCAAATCAAGTGAATTTTCGGCAAGCAACCGGTAGCGGGTTTCACTTTCGCGTAGGGCGACTTCGACTTGTTTTTGTTCGGTAATATCAACCAGAGCAGTCAACACCTTGCCACGACTGTGTTCGTATCCGGGGGCCACAAACTGCTTTAGAACCAAATCTTTTTTCGCCCCTGTCAAAGTGTAATTGACGACTTCACTTTCAAAATAAAGCTGATCCTGAGTGATCGCCAAAAGCTGGCGTTTAAAGGTTTTTTCTGTTTCAGGCCCAAATACTTGGGTTAAGCCTGAAATAAGTTGTTCTTTGCTGTTAGCAGAATGCAATTGTAGTGTGGCTTGATTCACATCCGTAATATTGACGGCTTCCATACAGTAGTAAATGACATCAGGATTTTCTTCGAAGTAGGTCAAAAAATCTGTAACACCGACTTCTTTTAATTCATCAAGAATTTGTTTGACACCACTCCAATCTTCCTCCCACAAAGACATTGGGGCATTTTCAAAGAGACTTTGGTAACGTCCCTCTAACCTTAAAAACTCATTGGTCGCCCAACGGCGCAGGGTAATGTCGCGGGCAAATAAAAGACAATAGGCTTGATCCCCAAATTCGACGTAAGTAAATGTGACTTCAACAGGTACTGGTCGATGGTCCTTGCCCTGAAATTCCGATTCGACGGTCATGGGGTGCACTTTAAGTCGTTGCCAGTTATCAATCCAATTGCTGGTTGAATAGTTGGTGTCAATCTCAAAAAGGCTTAAGTTATTTAACTCCTCAGACGTGTAGCCTAATAAGTGGCAAGCCATTTTATTTACATAATAAATTTGGCCCTGATCATTAACCCAAAAAATAGCATCAGCCGCCTCATCAACTGAGAATTGAGTCAGCTTTAGCCGCTGCTCCACTTTTTTTCGCTCATCGATCTCTTGTTGTAATTGCCGATTCTTTTCAGTTAAACTTAATTGATAACGGCGCAGGGCAAGCTGTGTTTTTACCCGAGCGAGAACTGTTTCGACCTGAATCGGCTTTGAGATAAAGTCGACGGCTCCAAGTTCGAAGGCCTTAATTTCATCAATACTTTCAGTCAACGCAGTGATAAAAATAACGGGGATATCCTTGGTAACGTCATTAGATTTTAAGCGACGGCAGGTTTCAAAGCCATCCATTTCAGGCATTACGATATCGAGCAGAATCAGATCAGGTGGGAGATGATTACAACTTATCAGGGCAGTCTCACCATTGGTTGCTACCCGCACGCGAAATCCGGCAGCTTCTAGAGCCTCGAACAAGATACTTAGATTGAGTGGGGTATCATCAATGACCAGAATGGTTTCTTCTGTATTTGCCATCAGAGGGGGACTCCAGGGTCCAGCTATGTGAAGTAGAGATCAGGTAAGCAATTTAATGCTATCATCGCTCGAATTCTGTGTCAATTGGTCGTCGTCGATTTCTTACAGACTTTAATATATGTTAAGTAAATGGAGAAAAGCTTAGAAAAATCGATGAATATTCATTGGCAGTTTTTGTTTAAAGCAAGATCAATTTAGCCCTTTTCTTATAGATTCGGTACGAAATGGGTCATATTTGAAGTTGTTTTCGGCTTTTATGATTACTTCTGCCATATACTTAAGACGAATATTGAACCTGTTAGAACTATCACCCGAAAATAGGGCGTTCTAACATAATGAAATGATAGAACTTCAATAGTAAAAATGCCCCGACATAAAGAAAACGAATGTATCGATTCGGTGAGGCTTGTGCCATGCCCATTGCGGTGAGAGTCCAGCCAAAACCGATGACTGGGGCAACTGAGTAAGTTGAAGCTAAAAAGATGAGCAAAGTGGCATCGCGCCATTTGGAGATAAATCTATCTTTTGGCCATAAAAATACCAAAGCGACAATCCCCTCGATAATTATTGTCCACCAAGTTAGAAATTGAGCGATCCAGGCCACACGCACAGTATCTTGTAATTGGACGGTTAGGAGGGTATTGTTGTAAGCCATTAATTGATCTTGAGCTTGGCTATTGAATTCAACCAAACGATCGGTTACACCGCCCAGGAGGACCGCAACGACCCTAAATCGATCATCGAGTAGGAGCTCGTAGTGGAAAAACGAGCTATTTATATAGTCGCCGCTAATGACTTTCCAAAAGGTGGCAAAGAGGAAAACGATACCGATGATCCACCTTGCGCTCTCAGCCAGTGACTTATCTGGCTTGACCGTAAAGAGAGATGTAAAAATAGCTAGGGTCCAATAACTGATTAAGAAGATATGATTATCAATCCGATACCAGTTTCGAAGGTTCGAACCAATCAAAATGACACAGACAACAAGCCAAAAAAACTTGTTGGTTCGCCAAGATCTGAAGAAAAAGGCAGCAAGCGCTAACAGGATGATGGGCAAGGTAAGATAACCACCGCCCAAATGTAAGATAAATAGAAATAGCGTCATCGTTATGGCAACATCAAACGCGCTCCATTCATCGATCAGTTTGTGAAATGGGGTGAACAGATTATCAATGCGGCTTAACAGGGGCTGTGATCTAGGTGAGCTAGGTAAAGTCATCAATATTGCTCCAGTCAGTTGCAGTTTTGAAGATGATTAGCGTGTTACGTCTAGGGTAAAATCGGCAATCATATAGGCTTCAAGCGCTTTGTTTTCTAGATTCAGTCCAAAACTCCAAGCTTCCAAACGAACAGCTCGCAGGTTTACGACATCATCGCCTTGAGGATCTGGTTCGCGTGACCTCTTTATTCGATACTGTGGGGGATCTGTTTTTCGATTTTCTTGAACAAAGCCTTGATAATCATAAGGAACCCAAGTGGACTGGGCTAGAATTGTGGCCAATCGTGATAAACGCCCAGAGGCAGGGAAAAAACTGGCCTCGACATATAGCCTATCAAGATCATTTGGAATCTCGGCAGGAAATTCACCTTCATCTGTGATAAGATAGAATTTGAGAAAGCGACTTCTTTGCGAGTCCACAGTCGAAAACATCCCAAATCCGCCACCTTTCCATTGGACCAAACTGTAGGTATTGACCAAATAAAATTGAAGACTGGCAACGAGTACAATCACAGTTGGTACTATATAAGGTAAGAAAGATTTGATCTTATTGATGTTCATTCCATCATCACCTCAATCAATGGTTAAGAGTGTTAATATAACTATAGACGAGGTCTTTTTTATTTGTCAATGTATTGAAATATAGAAAGTCGTGGGAACTAGCTTGACCCTTGTTGCGTCTGACAAACATTCCTGCACAGGACCCAGCTAAGTTCTATATACGGATTTTGCGTCTTTGAGTGAAATCTTGAAGATTGGCTTATGTTGAGAAAGGAGATTAGTTGATATCTATAGTAACCGGATATTGAAAATCTGTACCCAGGTCAATTCATTAATTATTTGAGGAGAAAGATGTATAATGTTTAAGCCTTTTCGTTTATTCGTCATTTTTATGATCTTGATGTTTTTTGTTGCATGTGGAGGCGGTGAAGCACCCGCCACGGAAGAAGCAGCCTCAGAACCTGCTGCTACCGAGGCAGCAACCGAACCAACGTCTACACCGGAACCGGAACCCACAGAAACACCCACTGAGGAACCAACCCCAGAGCCAACCGCAACACCCACAGAAGAGCCGACCCCAGAGCCAACCGCAACGCCCACTGAAGAACCAGCAGCATTGCCTGATTTAGAGGGAGCAACGATAACAATTGCGGTTGAAAATGCCTACTTGCCGTTCAACTATATCGATCTTGAAACTGGTGAAGCCGCTGGCTGGGATTATGACTTTATCGCTGAAATGTGTGATCGGCTAAATTGTGTGCCGGATTATATTGAAACCCGCTGGGATGGAATGATTGTCGCCGTCAGCGAAGGTCAGTTCGATATGGCAGCAGACGGGATCACAATTACCGAAGAGCGAGCCGAGATTGTTGATTTTTCCAATGGCTACATTGATATTGAACAGCGATTGCTTGTTCAACTCGGTGAAGATCGCTTTGCCTCAATTGACGAATTTGTGGATGATGATGGGTTGTTAATTGGTACCCAACTTGGTACAACAAATTATGATACCGCTCTTGAGTTAGTTGGTATGGACCGAGTTACCCCGTTTGATGATTTTGGTCTGTCCGTTCAAGCCCTTTTGGCTGGCGATGTTGATGCCGTCATTATTGATGAAACAGCGGGTCAAGGATACATCGGAGTCAATGCTGATCAATTGACCTTGGTGGGTGAGTCATTGTCCAGTGATCAACTAGGCTTCATTTTCCCAAAAGGCTCTGATTTAGTCGAGCCTGTTAATTTGGCTATTCAATCAATGCAGGAAGATGGGTTCTTGGCTGAACTTAATGGTCAATACTTCTCCGACTCTTTTGATGTAACCTACGATGATATTGGCGATGGTGCTTATGCCGTTGAAGTGCTGCCTCTGTCGGAAGAGGCTTACGTTCACCCCAGCCAATCATTTAGCCTCAACCCACCTGAGGGCTGGATCCAGAGCCAGGAAGATGAATTTTCAGTTGTATATGGGAATGAGACCGATACGAGTGCGGTAACAGCCTTCTTTATTGATATGGGACAAGTTTTAGACCAGGAGACATTTGAGACCACGGCAGACTTGATGGCTGAAGGATTTTTGAGCAATGCGGTGCCAGAGTATGAAATTGTTGAGCAGGAAACATTTGACGACGGCAGCATTTGGTACACGAGCACCTTCTCTTCTCCAGATATTGGGGAAGGGATCATTGATCAGTTGATTATCCCAACTGAAGAAGTAATTTTTGTAATCGCCTTCTTGTCCAGTGATTATGAGGCCTTACAGGCGACTTGGTTTGAAGTGGTCGGCACCTACTTGATCGATCCTGATGCAGTAATTGCGACTCGGCCTGAAGCCGAACCGGACCCAACCGCCACGACAGTGCCTGCTGCTCCAACAGCAACGCCGCTTCCCCCCACCCCTGCACCAGCCGCAAATCCTTTTATCCCACCTGAAGGTGTTGCTCGTGTCTTTTTGTTCAACGAATACTCCGCTGAATATAATATTGATTTTGGTGATGGGAGTGGATCGATACAGGTTCCGCCGGGTGCTGAAAACTTCTTTCATGATCTTGCGCCTGGTAGTTATAACCCTGGTCTAAGTTTACCTGGAGCTGGAGCTGCCAATGTACAGTTTGATATTCAAGCGGGCCAATCTTATGGGATTCTTGTTGATGGCGAGTCACGCGTGAGTTCTGGGCAGTTGTATCCATAAGGATCAATATAAATTATGATTACAGCGAAGGGATGTCTCGTAACATCCCTTCTTTTTTGTAAAACTCTCGCTTCAACAGCGATTTAGCCAAAGCCAGCAATTTCTACTAAAATATGTAGAATCATTGCGATGTGTAAGAAAGACTCCGTTGCACATTTTGCATTTATGAAATCCTACAGCTGAGACAAAATTATATGAGCGCTCCAACTGCACCGCCGCAACACTCATCTGCCCAAGGTAATTTTACCGACACCTTAGCAAAATTACCCTGGTGGCTGCTGATCATTATTCTCGGTGGTATTATTCTGCTTTACTCCTTCTTTAATGACGAAACCTACAATGAAGTCTTCAACTTTGTTAGGGAAGGGGTGATTGTTACTATTCGGGTGACAATTATTTCTTATATCATTGCCATCAATCTTGGCCTTTTGGCGGGATTGGGCCGTGTTTCTAAAAACCCGTTCATTTACAACATTGCTACGCTTTATGTTCAGATTATGCGGGGCCTACCGATTCTGGTCACGCTTTTGTATGTGGCCTTTGTAGTCATTCCCTTAATCCTGATCCAAATCAATACGTTTGGCGAATATTTGGCCACAATTGGACTGCTCGGTGAAGAAAACGTCTTGGCAATGTTAGGTAATCGACGGGCGGGGTTAGAGGTCAGTTTTGAGGTTCGGGCGATTATTGCCTTGGCCTTTAGTTACGGGGCTTTCTCAGCTGAGATTTTCCGGGCGGGGATTGAGTCGATTGGTCGGGGGCAGATGGAGGCCGCCCGCTCCTTGGGAATGAGCTATGTCGAAGCGATGCGTTACATCATCCTGCCGCAGGCTGTGCGGCGAGTCTTGCCGCCCTTGGGGAATGACTTTATCGCACTATTGAAAGAATCAGCCCTTGTTTCGGCCTTGGGCGTACAAGACATCACTCAATTGGGGCGGCTCTATTCGGCCAGCTCCTTCCAATATCTGAAAACATACAACATTGTCGCCTTTATGTATCTGACAATGACGATTGTACTTTCGCTGCTGGTCAAGGCAATGGAAACGAGGTTAAAGACAGATGACTGATCAAGATAATATCATTGAAATTAAAAATCTTTACAAACATTTTGGCGCAGTTAAGGCTGTCAGCGATATCACTTTGACGATTAAGAAAGGTGAGGTTGTTGTTATCGTCGGGCCGAGTGGCTCCGGTAAATCAACCTTGCTGCGTTGCATCAACTATCTTGAGGTGCCCACGGCCGGGGATATCTGGGTCGATGGTCAGCAGTGGACAAAGAAGGCTAAGAGTATCAACGCGATGCGTCGAGAAATTGGGATGGTCTTTCAGCAATTCAATCTGTTTCCTCATTTGACCGCGCTAGAAAATATTACCGTCGCTCAAAAAGTGGTGCGTAAACGAAAAAATGATGAAGCGATTGAAATCGCCCGGCAACAACTCAAGCGGGTGGGTATTCCTGAAAAAGAAAATGTCTATCCCGGCCAACTTTCCGGTGGGCAACAGCAGCGTGTTGCCATTGCTCGCGCTTTAGCGATGAACCCCAAAATTATGCTCTTTGATGAGCCAACCAGCGCCCTAGATCCCGAAATGATTAAGGAGGTGCTGGATGTAATGTTGGATTTGGCCAAGGGGGGGA
The DNA here is from genome assembly GCA_028285035.1 of Phycisphaerae bacterium. Next base: position 36,339 of record JANQQF010000194.1, on the reverse strand, counting down.
TGACGATGGTTTGCGTCACCCACGAAATGGGTTTTGCCCGCAACGCTGCTGATCGGGTCATCTTTATGGATGAGGGCCAGGTCGTAGAGGACACCACGCCGACGGGACTCTTCGATAATCCCCAGCACGAGCGAACCAAGTTGTTCCTCAGTAAGATTTTGCATTAGAAAATCATATGAGTAATTGGTAAATAGTAATTGATAGGCTGTTGGATTTTGGGCCAGCATTTAATTACCAATTACTATTTACTATCTACAGCAGATCTCCCATATCCAATCCCACATCCTTCATCGGTGTGAAACCGAAATCAGCGTTGGGTAGACTAAGAACCGCCTCCATCCCGCCAAGTTCTTCTAGTCGAGCGGCTTGTGAGGCCTGCGCTTGAGCATCCGCAGCCTCGGGATCGACAATCTTGCGGAGTTCAGCTTCGCAATGCGCCCGCACGTTGGCATAGCCAGGATGAATGCCCAAATCATTCAACTCCAACGGGTCGTCTTTCAAATTGAATAGCTGGGGCGGGTGGTTGACAAAGTAAATGTATTTCCAATCATCCAATCGTAGCATAAAAAAGCCGTGATTTGTGGCTCCATCGTGATACTCGCTAAAGCCCACCCGTCCTTTATTCTCTCCAGCGATAATATCAAAGAGCGAGTCGCCAGCTAGATTTTGTTCAATCTCGGTCAATGTTTCCCCAACACACTCGACGATGGTCTGATAGCTGTCGACCAAAGAAATAGCAGTGTCCACGACTTTGCTCTGTGGAATATTAGGACCGCTCATAATAAAGGGGATCGCCGCTGAATCCTCGTACATACACATCTTGGTCCATTGCCCGTGATTACCGAGCATCTCACCGTGGTCACTGGTATAGATGATGCGGGTATCATCAGTCAGCCCCTCAGCTTCCAGCGTTTGTAGCACTTGGCCAATGTTGTGGTCAAGGAATGTACAGAGGGCGTAATAAGAGGCCCGGGCGAGACGGATGCGTTCTTCATCAAAAAATGGGTCGTAATTGTAGAACTGATAAAAGGCCTGCATCGCTGGATTTTGCGGCCACTCACTTGGCTCAGCCGCAAATGGTAAATCGACCGTGCCAGGGTCATACATATCAAAAAATTCCTGAGGTGCCAGCAGCGGGTAGTGGGGACAAACTAAAGAGAGAAAGAGCACCCACGGCTTCTCCTCCGGTTGAGCCGCTCGCTGTTGCAGCCATTCGCAGGCCGCTGTGGTCACGTGCCGATCATACATCGTGTAGCTCGACTCACCTGGCCCAACTTGCTCAGCGAACTCTTGTGCCTCGCGTTCATAGGAAGGCAATGGATCTCGCATCAAACCCTTGACCCAGCCACGTCCATTGACGATGTGCAGGGGAAGAATTTCCTCGCTAAAACCATTTCGTTTGTGCGAATCCCGAAAGTGCAACTTACCAATCGAGGCTACCTGATGCCCGTCCGCCCGCAATCGTCCCATCCAACTTTGTGCTTGCCCTTCATACGGTTGGGCACTGCACCACGTGCCGATTTGGTGGACCCACTGCCCTGTCGCCAAGCTCGCCCGCGCTGGAACACAGGTCGGCGAGGGGGTGTAGGCGTTGGTAAAGCGGGTTCCCTGCGCCGCCAGCCGATCCAGATTTGGTGTCTTTACCTGCGGATGTCCATAACAGCCCATCGCTGAACGAGCGTGTTCATCAGAAATGATATAGAGCATATTTTTTGGCTGCACGAGTCTTCTCCTTTGGAAATACCTTTTAATCAGGAATCCGAAAGTGCACTTTCGGATTCCTGATTTTGATTGTCAAGACCATTTAGCTTACCGAAAATGATAAGGTAGAACAGGCTTCTAGCCTGTTTGGATAGGTAGGAACACTGAGGCGGATATGACTATTTTACACTTTGTCCTTTTTACTTCAACGGCTCCCCACCATACAGCGTGCTAAATTTCTTTTGCAGCAAATTCCAATCAATCACCCCACATCGTTCGGCCCATTCACCATACAACCATTGGAGATGCTCAACTTGAGGTTGGTTTAGTGCACTTAAATCATTCAGCTCGGTCCGATCCAGGTTCATATTGTACAACTCCCAAGGCTCGTTAAAGCCTCGTACCAGTTTCCATTCCCCCCAGCGGACTGCGCAATTGCCCTCGTGTTCAAAGAAGATAGGGGCCTCCCGTTGCCAGTCGGTCTGCTCAAACAAGGGGAGCAAACTTTCGCCCTCAAGGGGTTGGATGGTTTGGTCATTAAACTCAGTTGGATAGGCGACCCTGACGGCAGCCAGACACGTGGGCATTAAGTCTACAACGTGACAAGATGTGTGGTTGATGGCCGCGTGCTTGATCCGATCAGGCCAATAGGCGATCATTGGGGTGGAGATGCCACCCTCATGAACCCAACGTTTGTATTGTCGAAAGGGGGCGTTGGAGACATTGGCCCACGGTAAATCGTAACTCATGAAGGTGGTGGCGCTGCCGGGGCGCAAGTCAGGTAGATTGCCGAGATGGATTTGTTCACCGGTTGGGGTTCGATTCGGGTAAAATCTAGCCCAGCCATCCTCGGCCAAAAACTCGGCGCAACCGCCATTGTCGGACAGAAACATCACTAGGGTGTTGTCCTCAACGTTTAGACGGTCCAGCGTCGCCATAATCTGCCCCACTCCCTGATCCATCCGATCGACTTGAGCGGCATAAACAGCCATTCGCATATCTTCCCAATCTTGATCTGGGACATCGCCCCAAGCTGGAGCCCCGGTGTCTCGGGGTGAGATGGCCCACTGCCGATCCAGCAGCCCCATTCCCAGCATCATTTCGTGTCGCGCCGTACGAGTCGCATCCCAGCCCCCTCGGCGATACCACCCCTCATATTTGGCAATATCATCGGGCCGAGCGTGTAACGGCCAGTGCGGAGCTGTGTGAGCGACGTACAAAAAGAAGGGGTGCTCATCGGTCACCGCCTCTTCGATCATCTCGATGGCCTTATCCGTGATGGCATCGGTCAAGTAGTAATCATCGGCTTCAGGATAGACCCGCTGGTCATCCTCCATCAAGTAGTGAGGGTGAAAGAAACTACCTGCCCCATCTAAGATGCCGTAGAAACGATCAAAGCCACGCTGGCGGGGCGTCGGGTGGGTTCCATCCCCTGGCGTCCAGTCGTCGGCATTCCGCGAGTCGTAATCCCCACCAACGTGCCATTTGCCTGACATCAGGGTGCGATAGCCCGCTTGCTGAAGTACCTCTGCAATGGTCACACAGTCGTCCCGCAGGAACCCTTGGTAGGCGGGTGAACCAAGATGACCAATCATTTGGCCCACCCCGGCCTGATGCGGATACAGCCCCGTCAACAGCGAGGCTCGGGTCGGACAACATCGCGCACAGTTGTACATTGAGGTCAGCCGCACCCCATTCGCTGCCAGCCGATCCAAATTCGGCGTTTCAATCTCCGAGCCAAAACAGCCCAAATCAGAAAAGCCCATATCATCGACCAGAATGACGATGATGTTGGGGCGTTGTGTATGATCTTGTTCCATCAAGTCCTCGCTTTGAGTATAGATGGCTCAGTATACAGTGTTAGGGTGGGGAGTGTCCAATGGATGTTGCTGGCAAATGGTTACCAGAACTTCCACCACTTCTTCTTGTCCGATTCTGGTAAATCGGGCGAGACATCATCGGTAGCTGAGGGTGTGGCTGAGCGGTACTCAACTTTAGGTGGTTGCCAGCCATACTTCTCAATAATGCGGCTGACTTGGGCTTGATACTTGGCCCCTTTTTCGGGATTGACCATGTAGACAAAGTTGGCAAAGCCAAGAATGGAGGCAATGACATCGGGGGAGGGACCCCAGCGTTTGCCTTCAGGGCCGTCCATCTCGATTTGATAGAGGGTGGCGCGGAAGCGTTTGAGGGTTTTGCGGGGGATGTTAAGTTGATCGTTGACCACCAGCCCGGTGACTTCTTGTTGGCTGGATGGACGGAGTACACGCGTTTTGTCTGGGTGAATAGCAAAGCCCTCGTGGGTGATGATGCTCTCGCTACGGCGGAAGATGTTGCAGATATTTTGCAGGGCCTCACCCGAGGCGGAGAAGGTTAGGTCGTCAGCATAGCGGGTGTAAATAAAGCCTGCCTCCGCGGCCATTTTGGTCAAACGGCGATCCAAGCGGCGACAGATGATGTTGCTGATCGCTGGACTGGTGGGGGCACCTTGGGGCAAGTGACGTTCACTGGTAGCCACAAAGTAAACCTCGCCATCCAACTCCAGTTCGGTCACCTCTGGCTCGGTACACAGTAAGCCAAAAATCGTGGCGACCGCTTCGGCATATCCCAAGGATTGAAACAACCCTTTGACCCGTTTGTAACTGATCGTGGGGAAGAAATCTTTCAGATCAAGGTTGATGACCACCTCAGCGCCCAAATGCGGTTGGGCATTGGTCACAATTGAATGCCCTGGTCGAAAGCCGTGTGCGGCATCAGATAGGGTGATTTTATTGAGGATATTTTCCAAAATCCAATATTGGGCCGTTTTGAGCCGAGGCATCGGCACCGAAATTAGACGATGGCCGCCTCGCTTTTTTGGAATGGTGAAGCGAACATAGTGCGATGTTTTTGAGGTTTGCCGAGCGAAAGCTAGAAACCTCAACTCGCCCACGGTAATGCCCATCGCTGTGGCAATCTCTAAGGCGCTGTTGTAAATGGGTAAGTCATTTTCGGTAAGGCGAGTCGTATCAGACTCGATCTGGTTTAGCCCCCCCGAGACCTCAGTCCCCAAGTAGCCAATCTCTTGCTCTTTTTTACGCTGCCACGCCTCAGCCCGCTCTTGTCGTTCACGGATACGTCGTTCTTTGTTTTCTTTCCGCTTTCGCCGAGACTCAGCTAATCGCTGTTTGCGCGCTGCCTTGATGAGGGCTTCTTCATTGTGCAGCTTGCGATTTTCCGCCCGCAGTTTGGCCAATTCCTTCCGAAGCTCAGCCCGCCGCCGAATTTCATCGGCGGGGTCTTCAGGAATTTCGCCCGCTTCTGGCCAGAAGCCAAGCCGAATCATCTCCTCCAAGATGAACTCTTCCCGTGAAGTAGCCCGAATCCGTTCGTATAATTCTTCGCGTGTTCTGGGTTGTTCAGACATCGGCTCGCACTTTCTCAAAATGAGAGTTGATTATTTTTGCAATTGACTTTGTTGTAATTGGTAATTAGTAAATAGTAAATTTCAACAAGGAGCGAAGAATCTCCAAAAAACATTCATTTTCAAGCGATCATCGGAGATTCTTCAGGGAGTGAAATGTAGTGAAGAATGACACTTGAACACCTCAAAACTTGAGCTAATTACTAATTACCAATCACTAATTACCAAACTTCGCTAACAGTCATAGCCAACGATCAAAGCTGTTCCCCTTCGTCAACCCTCAGGACTGGGGCACTCAACTCAAGCGAGTCGACCCTACTAGTGCTTATTCGCTTCTCAGAAGCCAATCCGGAATAGCACTAGTAGGGTCAGACTCGCAAAGTAACGAGTGAACCAGTGAAGCATGGTTAAACTGACCACAAGGATGGCGATCCACCACCCAGATTGCAAGGTCACCCACTTTGATCGTTGGCTATAGCTGTTAACGTACCACTAATTGCCTTATCGGCGATTATGGGCCATTCGCAAGGCTAAAATATGCTCGCAGGGCCCTTGATACAACTTGTTTTGCTGATGCCAATTGCAAGTGCAATCGGCTTGAATCATTCGGGCATCCTGATCGAGAGTTAAAGACGGCGTTAGTGTCTTTTTCTTATCTCGAACCGTTCCTTTTAAGGTGAGATACTCATCTGCTTTAACATCAGTTGCCGTGATTTTAACTTGATTGTTGTCCAAAAATCGGTTTGCCCGAGCCTCGCGCGGATTGGCAAACCGGAGCTGCTCCATCGGCAACGGATCACGGCTCAACTCACGAGCGCGATAAACTTGTTTATTCAAATCATAAATCGCGCGCCCAGCCTGCGTGTAAGCGCCCAATGCTCCCAAGACGGCACCCCGGTCCAACCCCAGTCGTTCTGCCAAGGCTGTTGGGGTGTTCAGCCAATCCTCTTTCAAGGCTTTGAAAACAACCTGCGTTGTAAACTCATCAACCGTGGTGCGAGGGGCCATCAAGTCAAAATTGCCCGCCTTTGACCAGTCGTTGGCAGTCCAGCCCGATAGGCCGAGCGTGAAGGACATGTGCCCTAAATCAGCGATATAGAAGGAGGGCAAGCCCGTGCCCAGCAGATGAACGGTAAATTTTTTGGCGATGGGGATCAGGCGTTCCAGGATATGAATCCGCCGACGGCCCCACACTCGAATGACGGTTGGCTCTGCCCCTTGATACACTGACCGGCCACAAACTACCTCGATATCCCACGGCTCAAAAACTACTTTGATCGGCTCGTCGGGTGTCAAATGGTAACGCATCCCGCGAGGACCGTGTGTTTCTTTGTGACGCCGCAGGACAAAACACAAATTGTGAATATCCATTGGGTGTAAGTCAAAGGATGTGGTGGGCAAAGACATTGCCGAGCTAACCTGCAAGAAGCCTCGCACCCAACTATCGGGTAAATCAATTTTTAGCTCTTTATAAGCTGGCTCGCCACTGGTCTTGACCTCAAAGCCGGATGGATCAACCTCAAGTTTGGTGCTTTTATAACTGCGAATTTTCTGGAATTCGTTGTAAAGCGCATCCGAGTAGTCGATGTTGGTGGTGCCGTGGGCAAACTCGTTAATTTCATTAAAGACCTCGTAGCTGGCCCCCAGCCGCCCATAGCTCGACTCATCCTGACTAAAACATTCAAAAAATATCTCATCTGGGTGGACGGTGATAACGGGATCGAGGACAAACCAGGTATCTCGATCTTTCTTGTAAAGGTAGTCAAAATAACGACGGCGGGCCTGATAAAAGGGCTTCATCCGCGCCGCATTACGTTGATTTAGGGCATCCAATTCATCCTGTAACGGTTTGATTCTACCCATCAGTTCACTACGCTCGGCGGCGATTTTTTGCCAATCAATTTCCTCTTGGCGGGCGATCCAGGCCATATATTCGGTGCGATCTTTTGGCTGATAACGTAAGTCAGAGATGACGACATCGTGCAGAGCACTGATGGCCTCGCGGAATTCGACCGACTTGCCCAAATCGCCGACAAAGTAGGTTGGTTCACGACTAACATCGGGGGCAAACCACATCTGGGTTTGCTGGCTGCTGCTAGTGACCGTGGTGTTGCCCGAGTAAGCAAAATCAAACTGCATGACGCACCTCCGGTTCTCGCACCCGAATCGGCGTTGATAGATGGGGGTAACGTTGCTGAATTTGCAAGAGAGCTTCGATCATTGCCGCTCTATCACCAATGGCCATCGTGGCTGATTGCCGGGCAAAAATATCGATCACTAGCTCGGCAACGGCCTCACTTTTTTCGCTCTCATTTACTAAAAATTCCAGCACCCGCTGTTTTGCGACGCGGGCTTTATTCACCCGTGACAAAATTGAAATAAAGTATGGTTTCAGTTGCTGCAATCGCTCAAGCCGACCGGCGGCAAAATCCTCTAAATAGGTCGTAGCGAAGCGTTGCATCTCGGCGGTGGGATGCTCGCTGAGTTTTAGCAGATATTCTGGTCCTGCCTCTGTTTCAAAATAGGTAGTGATCAGCTTGCGGCCAAATTGTTGCACCTCGGGTCGCACACTATCGCAGATGCTGACCAAAATAGCGGGTGTAAAATCATCGGCGGTGAGGTGTGTTTGGAAAAAGTCAAAGCCAAAGTCGCGTGAGTCATCCCAGGTTGCATCTAGAAGCCGCACAGCCTCGGCCAAAGCATCCAAATGATTGGGGGTGATCGCCTGAAAACGATTGGCGTTGCTGACAAAAAGGGTTTGGGCAGCTTGGCGTAGCGCTTGAACCTCTTGATTAGCCAAATCAACCATTAAGGTTGTCTCAACTTGGTTGGCCCACTGGGAGTCATCCTCAATCTTGAATGTAATCAGATGTCCAGCCATTTCCTGGGCTGCGGTTGAGTTGGCTTGAATCAAATCGGAGATCAAATCAGGCGTTACATCTCGCATCCAGCCTTGCCCCAGATCCTCGTGCAACATTTTAACCAGACTGTTGTGAAGCCCTTCGTGTGTTTCTGGGCGCAGCAACATTTGCACAAACAAGGCTGATACTCGTCCGGCAAAGGCTTGACCCTGTTGGGCCAGACGTTGGATAACGGGGCGGATGGTTTCCCGAATATCGGAATGCTCGTGGGTGCTAAAGGCGATCAACACAGCTTCCTGCTTGTACAGCGTCTCATCTGACAGCTGTCCAAACAGTGTCACCCCGATGCGGCGAATGGCTTCATAGGGCGAGTCGATCAGGGCCGAGATAACGTCATCGGGTAAGTCATCCGTCTGCACATCGTGTGTTAGGAGAATATTGCCGCCCAACGTCTGGATTTCGACCCGAGGATACATGATTAAATCGAGCACACGTTTCAGTGGCAACGATCGGCCCTGTTGGGCGAAGCAGGTTTGCAGCGTTTCGATCACATCGGTAAGCCACGAAGCATCAGCATTTTCAGCGGTAAGTACCGTTTCAAGCAGTTGATTGAATAAGGCTTGCGCGCTCGCATCGGGGATAGGGTCGGCAACCAGCCAGTTTCGAGCAAAGTGGCGTACATCTTGATACTGATTGGTCACCAAGGCTGTGACAAAGGGCGTATCTTGTAAAAAGTGGGCGCGATTGGTCTCTATCCATTGTTGGCCCTGCGTTCGGGCTTCAGCAAATGCACAGGTAGCTACCGCTAATACCAAGTCAGCTTGAGGCTGAGCAGGCTGATAATGACTTTGAGCCAATTCAAAGCCAAATTGGGCGGTGAGATCATAGGGTGCCTGTAAAATCTGAATCACCGTATCAACCTCAAGGTCAGCCCAAAAATCCTGACACGCTCGCATGGCCCGGACCGCGAACTCTTGCACCGGAAAACAACGGCTTTCTAAGATGAGGCGAAGTAAGGCAGTCGGGTTCTGTTCCCATAGGGTTGGAAAGGCTTCCTCCCGCACATCGGGGCCTAGTTCACCAGGTGTGTAAGGAGAGACACAACTCCAGGCCAGCGATTTTTTATGGGCCGTGTAACGAGGGCTGTTTGTGTAAAGGATGTTGTTCAACACCCAATAGCCAGCATACTGATCCCAATGGGTATAAACATAACTTCTTTGATCCCAATTATAATAGCTTGATCGACCCGTTGATTTGGCATCCGAGTCGGTGAAGGGTAACAGCATCCCTACGGCCAAATCGATGTAGGTGGGGTCGTTGGCTTGACCCAACTCGCGCAAGGTTCGCCACACACGCTGTCGAAAATAGTTTCGGGTGCGGCTGCCATAGGCAATCCGCGAATCCGGTTTTCTGATTTCCTTGCGCCCGTCGCGAATCCAGCCGTATGCATCCGTGTAGATGCCTGACCACCAATCTTCATCGCCTGCAAAGCCATAGTATGAGTTGGTAAACATTGCTTTGGTTGTGGCAAAACGATAGGCCAAACGCCCATAAACTTCAGCGTCATAACGATACTCGGCAGCCTTAAAGATGTGCCGGATCGATCTAAAATGATTCGGACGAAGCGGCGCAGTTTCCAAGATGAGTAGCAGCGCCGGACGAACGATTTCATTATCGATGAGATACAACGTTTCCAAAATCGAAATGGCGTTTTGATCAAGCTCTAAATGACTCATCAGAGCAGCGGCAAAGGCATTGCTTGGCCCAGTATGAACCAATTCGCGGAGGGGATCGGGTAGACCGTTGATCAAATCGGTGCGGAAAATATCGCGGCTCATCTCATCCCAGAGCTTGAGCAGAGCCTCGGCAGCAATGCGTTGCACCAAATCGGGTGTGGCTCCCGAACGATAGATCTGTTCTAGCTTTGGAATCGCGGTTTCATCACCACATCGGCCCAAAGCCCATACCAAACAATAGTCACGGAGGACATCGTTGCTGCCCAAGAGATCCAGCATTAAGGGGGTGGCTGTTTTTATTTTTAGCTCACCTGCGCGCCAGATAACCCGTTTTAGCGGCCAGTGTGTCTCTTGATCTTCGTCATATTCACCCTGAACGGCTTGAGTGAGACGATGCAGGATCGCTTTTTCGCGAGCTGCCGCATCAATCTCTCGAGGGGCTTTTGGTGTTGGTGAGGATGAGACATCTTTGTAGCCTTTGCTTGTCTTTGAGGTGACTAATTTGTCGAAAACGGTATCAGCTTTGGCGCGGGGAACAGGCTTGGCTGTTTTTGTGCCTTCGCGTAGGGTGGTGCCATGTCGGCCATAGCGGAAATTGACCAGAAATTGATTGGCTTCAACTTCTAACAAATCAACCTCGTAGATTTTATCTGATTTTCCTTGTTTGAAGTGGAGGGTAGTTTGCTTAATCAATTTCATCGAGGCAAAGCTCCATCATTGAACAGCCAAGTGAGTGAATAGAAATATTAGGATTGGTTGATCCAATTCATTTCTATCATTTAAGTGAAATTTTGTCAATCTAAAATTTTATATTCCGATTTTAGCACAAATGTTCTGGTTTTACAAAATTGCTACCACTCCATCTCTTCCCAAACTGAGCGATAAGCTTGGATTTGCTCAAAGTAATCAACCAAACGCTGATAAAAAGGATCAGTGGTGATGGTGGCACTGTCGCCGATGACCAATAACTTGCGACGGGCGCGGGTCAGGGCCACGTTCAGGCGACGGGTATCGGCTAAAAAGCCGATGTCACCAGCCTCATTTGAACGGACCAAGGAGATGATCACAACCTCCTTCTCACGCCCTTGAAAGCCATCGACACTATCGATTTCCAGGCCAGATATGTTGATCTGCTCCTGCATCAAGCGAGCCTGGGCAGCATAGGGGGTGATTACAGCGATGGCTTCAGCAGAAACGCCCGCTTCAAGCAATTGGTTTACCTTTTGCCCCGCCAGCTGGGCTTCTTGAGGATTGAGGCGACTTTCCCCGTTCGGGTCTACTTCCTCATCAAAACTGGCCCCGGCGGTATCGATAAAAGTCACTGCTGTATCGGTCAAATCATTGCTTTGGATATCGGGCAGGTCGGACAGCCGATGAGCCTCAACGCTGGTATCCGCCTGAAGTGTTTCATCATAAAATTCAGTCGAAGAAAAGCGCATGATATCGCGGTGCATACGATATTGTCGGGTCAGTTGGTGTGAGATGGTGGCATCGTTTTGTGTCATTAGCCGTTCCATCAGACTAAGGCCGAGCCCCTGTTTTTCAGCCTCAGGGGAAACGATGGTTGGGGGAAGCTGGCAATGATCACCGGCCAACACTAGCCGCTGGCTGCGTAGAATTGGAATCCAACTGCCTGGCTCGGTGCTTTGGGCCGCTTCGTCAATCACACCGAGATCGAATTGGCGTTGACCCAATAATTCGCTATTGAGGCCTGTGGTAGTGGCACAGATAATGTCAACCCCATCGATGATACGAGCCACGGCCTGCGCTTCCATGCGGCGGGCATCAGCCAACATCTGTTTTGCCTCCTGTCGCATCTCCTGTTTGGCTCCCTTTTCAGGCTTGGCGCGGGTGAATCGACTCGCCTTATCCCGGAGTTGATAGGCCTCACGCACCAGTTTACGAGCGTTGCGCACATCAGGATCACGTTCAACCTGCTCATCGAGAGTGTAGGCGCGTAGCTCAGGCAAAACTCGGGCGGGGTGTCCTAAACGTAGCACATTTTCACCAGCCGCCAAGAGACGCTCAAAGATGTTGTCGACCGCCATATTGCTGGGGGCACAAGCTAACACCTTTTCACCGCGACGCACCGCCTGCCGAATGACTTCGACCACTGTGGTCGTTTTGCCCGTGCCAGGTGGCCCGTGGATGATGGAAACATCTTCAGCCTGTAACGTCAATTGGACGGCGGCTAATTGAGCCTCGTTGAGCGTAGTAGCCAGTGGTGTAAAATCCTCGGTAGCTCGAAACAGCGGCTCTTGTTGTCCCAACAAAATTTTTCGGAGTTCTGCTAGTCGATTGCCTTTGGCCGCCTGCACCTGCTGCAGGGCGGCGCGTTCTCGGCGATGGGCGATTTCATCGTTGGCGACATCGAGTCGTAGGGTAGCTTTGTCATCACTCAGCTCTGGCCATTTTTCAAAGGCTACTTGAATGGAATCGGCTCGTTGTTGGCTCACCACGCCGCGCCAACTCGGCCCATCTGTCACGTCCTCTTCGTTCAGCAGCACTGGGGTGCCCACCCGTAAGCGGGTCCAAGGCAGGGGTTGGGTGCGATTACGTTTGCCCAAAGTGAGCAAGACGCGGCCCCCCAAGCCTGCATCTTCGCCACGACTAACCAGCCCCACGAGCGTTTGCCCAGTCTGTTCGGCATCGGCTCCACTAAACCGTTGCCGCCGTTCACGCATTTGTTGGGCTTCAGCCTGCGCTTCGATTTGCATCAAGCGTAATAGATGCCCGAAGTGATGATCATCATCGACGCTGCCTGCCTGTACGCCATCTTGCTGCCACGCCTGTAGATTGCGATGGTTGAATTCGACCCCATCGAGGGCTTGCATCAGACGAGTACCCCACTCCGTTGGCACCTCGACGGTAGCTTGGCGGCCCTTGATGTCGATTTTTCCGACTTGATCGCGAGCGATACCACCCGCTTCAATCAGCAACCGTAAAATTGCCCCATTTGAGGTGCGTGGTGGTAATCCATTAAGGAAGAGTAAGGTCATGAAATCTCCGATAGTTTGAGAAGTTACTCGACAAGATTAACTGTAAATCGATAAAGTGGCAAAGGAGATTGCTAAAAGGGAGAAGTGGATTGAGGTAAATAGACAGATATGTTGGGGCACGGAAAACGTGGAAGACACGGAATTCTCGGGATTATTTTTCTAGGAGCCGAGAATTCCGTGTCAAAAAAAGATTCGTGTTTGTGAATGATACTACCCGAGTGCAAGAATAAATGAAGCTGTCGCCAAAATAGCCGTGACCGTTCTTACATGATTCCAGGCGGTCCAGTTGGTCAGATACTTGGCCCAACGTTGGGACGCTTCTCCGCTTTCCGGTTTAACGAGGTCGAGGGCCTCATTCATGGGTACATTAAAAATGATTGTTACCAGTATATTCCCAATGAGATAAAACAGGCTTCCAACGAGAAGATACGTTCCGTTCACCTCAGGCCATCGCCATAGAAGGGAAACGGCTAGAACTAATGAAACCAAGGCTGTGCCCATAAAAGCGATAAAGAAGAGCGGATTGAGAATAACTCGATTAATGGCCTGCATTGCTGTGACGCTTTGAGAGGCTGGCATCTGATCCAACGCGCTCATCACTGTGTTTGAAAAGATAAAGAATATACCCGCCATCAGTCCGGAACCAATGGCAGCCAGTAGCGTTAAGTTAAAAAATGTTGTTTCAATCATTGTAGAATTCCTTTTTTATAATGTTAGGGGAAGGACGGCGGGACTTGCTGCATCTCACCCTTCCATCCTTCCACCCTCACAATGGTTCAATCAAAATACATCCAGTTTCAGCCTCAATAAGACAACCCCGGCGTCTTATGCAAATACGCCAAATCTGTCAATTGCTTGAGCATATAATCAGCCACATCCGCTCGGGAGATTTTGAGTTGCGTGGTTTTATCATTGCCCGAAAACCCGTGGCGATAGTGACCAGTCAGGTCGCCATCGGTAAACGCGCCGGGTCGAACGATGGTCCAATCCAACTGACTTTGCCTCACGTATGCCTCCTGACGTTCGTGGTCAGCAAAGGCTTGTCGCAACAATCCTTTGAACATAATGTACTTCCAATAGAAATTGAGGTTGTGCCAGCTATCGCCCACGCCTAGGGTTGATTGGCAGATCAATCTTTGAACACCACTCTTTTCCATCGCTTGGATGATGTTACGCGTCCCTTCGGACCGGACTGTCCCCTTCAAGCCAGCCCCGAGCACACACATCACCGCATCCTGACCTTGTACCGCTTTTTCGACAGCCATTGGATCTAAGACGTCACCCTGCACAAATTTCAGATTGTTGTGAGTAATCTCCAATTTCGCTGGGGTGCGGACAAAGGCTGTTACGATATGCCCATTCTCTAAAGCCTGCGCCACAAGCTGACGACCAATGGTTCCTGTTGCTCCAAAAATTGCTACCTTCATTTTTTATCTCCTTAGGTGTTTTGAAATATGTTTGACCTGCTTTTCATCCAGTATAGTAGGATTATCGTGGATTGTGAATGCTTGTTGATCTATGTTTTTTGTTCAATCGTCCAGAAGTACGAGCTTGACGGTAGAGAATTGAAATGGTATAGTCATTGTTATGAACGACTTAAGGACACATTCTGGTTATTCTGGAGAGGTTTGGACTCCAGTGGACCCGTTGGGGGAAGCGTTACACTTTTTGCATATGAGTGGGGTTTTTTACACTCGTTCAGAGTTGTCAGCCCCGTGGGGGATGGATCTGCCGCCGATGCCCGACTGTTTGATGTTTCATGTGGTCACCTCAGGCCGATGTTGGCTCACGGTTGACGGCACAGAGCTTTGTCTGTTGCAACCGGGTGATTTTGCCTTGGTGCCTCACGGCGAGGGCCATCAGCTTTTGAGCGCCCCTGATGTGTTGGCAATTGATCTGTTTGATCTGCCTCGGGAGCAGATCAGTGAGCGGTATGAACTGCTCCGTTATGGTCACGGGGGGGAGGCGACCAGCCTGATCTGTGGCGCGGTTCGGTTCGATCATCCAGCGGCTCAAAATCTAATCCAATTACTGCCAAAACTGATGTTGATTGAGGCCTGGCGGTCACCCCATATGGAATGGATTCAGAGTACACTGCGGTTGATGGCGACCGAAGCTAGCGAATTACGCCCTGGCGGCGAAACCATCATTACCCGCTTAGCTGACATTTTAGTTATTCAGGCCATTCGTTCCTGGATGGCCGAAGACCCTTCGGCCCAAATGGGGTGGTTGGGAGCCTTGCAAGATAAGCAGATTGGACGGGCGATTCTGTTGATCCAACGTGACCCAGCCCGAGCCTGGACAGTAGCCTCGCTGGCCGATGAGGTGGCGATGTCACGTTCGGCCTTTGCGGCCCGTTTCAAAGCACTGGTTGAGGAGTCGCCGATGCAATATCTCACTCGGTGGCGGATGAATGTGGCTTTAACCTGGCTCAAGGAGGAGGATATTGCCTTGGGTGATCTCGCTGAGCGGCTGGGGTATCAGTCAGAAGCTGCCTTCAGTCGGGCCTTCAAACGCTTTATCGGTGTATCACCGGGGACAGCTCGTCGCAATCATCGCCTCGCCCAGCAAAGTCTGGCACATTAAGGTTAATGTAATGAAATTTTCCGAACGTCCGCCTCGTAGGCATAATCTTATTATCTTGGTTGTAGCCATTTTTATTCTAGGGGTTATGTTTTATCTGAGGTGAGCGAGACAAATGTCGGATTACATTATTAATGTAGACAACGTACACAAAAGCTATTTGATGGGAAAAGAGGCCGTGCCCGCCTTGCGCGGGGTATCGATTAAGGTGCTGCGGGGCGAGATGTTGTGCTTGATGGGACCGAGTGGGTCGGGGAAGACCACTCTGCTCAATTTGTTAGGCGGCTTGGATGTGCCAGGCCGAGGTCACATCGAAATTGATCAAGATAATGTCGTCTCGATGCGCGAAGGACAAATTGCCAAAATGCGGCTCAACAAGCTAGGTTTTATCTTCCAAACCTTCAACCTACTAGCCAACTTCACGGCCTATGAAAATGTAGAAGCGCCGATGGTGTTGGCTAAGAAGTTTAAACGACGAGAGCGTAAAGCTCGGGCCAAAATGTTGCTGGAGCAAGTCGGTCTGGGCGATCGAATGGATCATTATCCTAGCGAACTATCTGGTGGTCAGCAACAGCGGGTGGCCATTGCTCGGGCCCTATCCAATGATCCACCGATCATCATCGGGGATGAGATTACGGGTGACCTCGACTCGAAGACTGGTTTTGAGGTGATGGGCCTCATTCGGCGACTCAATCGGGAGCAGACAAAAACTGTGATTTTTGTTACGCACGATCCTCGGATGTCTGAATTTGCCGATCGAACCATTCATTTGTTGGATGGGGTGATTAATGAGGAAGTGTTGAATGAGGGGGTACCGAGGATGCCAGAGGTAGCGGAAAAATGAAGGCTACGGTAGGGCGTAGTGCGTAAAAAGATTCAGTTATTTCCGCTAAAATTTTGCAAGAGTGATGCTCTAAAAATCATTTTAGCGGAAGAAGAAGTACCAGATTGCGGCCAAGATTGAGGAGAGGGCGCAGCCGACGACCATCACCTGTAGACCACAGGCGATTGGGGCATAGCCTAATTCCAATTGTCGTTCATCAACGTTCAGCATGCTCTTGAAGGGCCTCCTGCCAAAATTCCATTTTTTCACATTTACACGGCTTTGCTTCTGCCTCACGCCCTGGTTTATAACCGTGGGGGCAGCTTTGGGCCATTCCACCGTAGAAAGCTGGGGCTGAGTGATGGATGTGCCACCAATGCCCCTTCCCGCCGCGATAGCCGCAGTTGGCCGCCATCGCTTGGAGATCGAAGCTGGTGCCTAGACTTTGGGTGGGAATTGGCTCAGGGATAATGCAGCCGTAGCGCTTATCAAAGATACAGTGGCGAGGGACATCGGCTGGCTTGCGCCAAAAACGGCTAAACCGCCTGAATGCACTTAGAATGTTATACAAGATGATTCCTTACGAGCTATTAATTGCCCGTTCCTTTTTCGTATAGCTCAAGGAGTACGCCGTGGGCTGATTTGGGGTGAATGAAGATGTATTTGTCACCGCGCTCGTTGCGACGTGGCTCACCCAAAACCTCTAAGCCTCGGGCTTCCATCTCTTGAACCGTTTCTTCGATACTATCAACTTCAAGACAGATGTGGTGCAGGCCTTCGCCTCGTTTATCCAAAAAGCGAGCGACTCCTGAGTCATTGGTGGTAGGTTGAATCAACTCAATTTCACCCGTTGGGGTGGGGAGAAAAGCAATTTTTACGGCTTCAGCCGCCTCTTCACCAATATGTTCCAAGGGCAATCCAATTGTATCCCGATAAACACCCAACGCTTTTTCTATATCTTCGACAACAATCGCAATGTGATTGACTTTCGTGCTCATAAAACCTCTTATTTGGTAATTAGTAATTGGTAAATGGTAATTGATTGTTAATCTGATTAACTCAGGTTTTGAGGTGTTCAAGTGTCATTCTGAATCAAGTAAAACATCTCTTTCGATAGCCTACAAACAAGGCTAAAATACAGTTAGTTCACAGTGATTCTTCGGCTTCGCCTCAGGATGATTATTTTCAAAAATGACATGTAGCCAATTACTACTTACTAATTACTGGATTCTTTAAATTAACTCAGGCGCTTGGTACTCGCCCCAAACTTTACGTAATGTGTGGCAAATTTCGCCTGTTGTGGCGTAAGCTTCTACTGCGGTCAGGATCAGGGGCATCACATTTTGCGATCCTTGGGCAGCATTGCTAAGTTGACTTAATGCCTCATCAACAGCAGCCTGATCCCGACGATTGCGCAGAGCGGCCAATCGCTCATTCTGCTGCTGACCCACCCGCTCATCGATGCGCATGAGATCGGGCGCGATCTCTTCAGCTACGGTGAACTCATTGACCCCAACAATCGTTTGCTCATTTCGCTCGACGGCCAGTTGATACTGATAAGCCGCTTCCTGAATTTCGCCCTGGACATACCCCTGCTCAATCGCTATCAAGGCCCCACCCATCTCATCAATTTTGGCAATGTACTCAACGGCTTTCGCTTCCAATTGATCGGTCAGGTTTTCGACAAAATAACTGCCTGCCAGCGGGTCGATTGTATCGGCCACGCCACTTTCATTGGCAATAATCTGTTGGGTGCGGAGGGCAACCTGTACGGCTTGCTCGGTGGGCAAGGCCAGCGCCTCGTCCATTGAGTTTGTGTGCAGGGATTGCGTGCCCCCAAGAACTGCCGCGAGCGCCTGCATCGCAACCCGAACAATGTTATTCATCGGCTGTTGGGCGGTCAAGGTACTGCCACCCGTTTGGGTGTGGAAGCGTAGCATCCAGGAGCGTTCTTTTTGCGCTTTGAACCGATTTCGCACGATTCTGGCCCACAGCCGCCGGGCTGCGCGATACTTGGCAACCTCTTCCAACAAATTGTTGTGGGCGTTGAAGAAAAAGGACATCTGCCCAGCCACATCATCCACCGAGAGGCCTGCATCAATCGCCGCTTGGAGATAGGCAATGCCATTGGCCAGAGTGAAAGCGATTTCTTGGGCGGCGGTGCTGCCTGCCTCGCGAATGTGATAACCACTGACCGAAATCGTATTCCAGCGGGGCACGTCCTGTTTACAGTAGGCCATAATATCGGTGATGAGACGCATCGAAGGAGCAGGGGGGAAGATGTAGGTGCCACGAGCAATATATTCTTTCAAAATGTCGTTTTGAATGGTGCCCCGCAATTTGTCTGGGGTAACCCCCTGTTTTTTGCCGACCGCAATGTACATCGCCAGTAGTACTGCCGCTGGGGCGTTGATGGTCATACTTGTCGAGACTTTATCGAGGGGGATACCATCAAGTAACGTTTCCATATCTTCGAGCGAGGAAATCGATACCCCAACTTTACCGACCTCGCCAATGGCAATCGAGTCGTCAGCATCGTAGCCAATTTGGGTGGGCAAATCAAAGGCAGTGCTCAAGCCTGTTTGGCCTTGGGCCAACAAATACTTGAAGCGTTCATTGGTCTCTTGGGCGCTGCCAAAACCAGCGTACTGGCGCATTGTCCAGAAGCGACTGCGATACATGCCAGGCTGGATGCCTCGGGTGAAGGGATACTCGCCTGGAAAACCGAGCTGATCCAGGTAACCGTTCGCTGTTTCATCAGCGGGTAAACCAAATCGGTCGACCTCAATATCAGAGCTAGTGGAAAACATTTCTTGGCGTTCAGGGAAACGATTGAGAGCTGGCTCTAGTCGTTCTTTCTGCCAGCGTTCATAGGATTTTTCTAAATTTTCGGACATCGTCTTACCTCGTCTTAAGTGTGTCACAGTTTAAAATTAGAGAAAAGAAACTGTGACACTTAAAGGTTTGGCGTCTTATTCCGCGGAAATGTCTATAAAAGTAAACCGCCAAACACTTAAACATAAAAATGAGACCAACAATAAAGTTGGCCCCATCATCACCTTTGAGATTGGTTGAGCCATTATACTCAAAATTTTTAGATTAGTATATCATTCTCTGCTCAATCCAGCCACTGTACGAGCTCTAAGCGATTGCCAGAAGGATCACGCAAAAAGAAGCGGTCGGCGTTGTACAAATCCACAGTGGGTTCAAGAATGGTCAGGTCCGTTTGGCCGATATATGCTCGCCAGGCAGCCACATCGTCGACCTCAATGGCAAAGTGAGCGGGTAAGAGCGGGAACGTGGCCTCATTCTCAACTAAATGTAACGCCCGCCCATCGCCTAAGTCAAACCAACGAATACCTTGTTCAATGGCCGTTGGTGGGGCTGTGATTTCTTTGAAGCCAAGCTTATTAGCGTAAAAATCAATGGCTTGTAACAAATCTTGAACCACGATTGCGACGTGATGGAGCGATTTGATTTTTGGTGGTTGAGTGATTGTGTCGTCCATTCAACTGCTCCAATTATAGCTTTATTATCCTCAATTGTAACTGCGGATGTTTCTTCAGTTGCTGCCTCCCTGGTTTCATTGGTGATGAGCCTTTAACTCGCTCAATTCGCTTAACTATCAGCCTGACCAAAAAGGGAGGCAACTGTTACGACTAGAACTACGAATGGATTAGGATGGATTATAGCCACACATTTGAATTGTTCGCAATTTAATTGAAAACAAAAAGGTGGAACCAAATTGCTTGGCTCCACCTTTTCTACGTAATAGAAAGAGTCTAGATATCGAAGTACATTGTGAATTCGTGTGGGTGTGGGCGCAAGGCCAACGGTGCGATTTCCTCTTCACGCTTGTACTCAATGTATGACTCGATCAGATCTTTAGAGAATACATCGCCCTTCAGCAAGAATTCATGATCATTTTCAAGCGCATCAATTACTGCGTCGAGTGACGTTGGCGTGTTTTGGATTTGGGCTGCTTCTTCCGGTGGGAGGTCGTACATATCTTTGTTTGTAGGCTCGCCCGGATCGATTTTGTTGAGAATACCATCTAGGCCAGCCATCAACATTGCCGGGAAGGCCAAGTATGGGTTGGCACTTGGATCGGGAGCGCGGAATTCAACACGCTTGGCTTTAGGGCTGCCAGAGTACATTGGGATACGGCAGATCGCTGAGCGGTTTCGCTGTGAGTAAACCAAGTTGATGGGTGCTTCGTAGCCAGGCACCAAACGCTTGTAAGAGTTGGTACTGGGCGCAGCGAAGGCCAAGATGGTTGGGGCGTGCTTCAACAAACCACCGATGTAATAACGAGCAGTTTCAGACAAACCGGCATAACCATTCTCATCGTACATCAAGGTGTCGCCACCTTTCCACAAACTTTGGTGACAGTGCATCCCACTTCCGTTATCTTCAAAGAGTGGTTTTGGCATAAATGTAGCGCTTAAGCCGTGCTGACGAGCAATGTTCTTAACAATGTATTTGTAGGTGATCAACTTATCTGCCATACGGAGCAAGCTGTCGAAGCGAAGATCGATCTCACACTGACCCGCTGTACCAACTTCGTGGTGATGAACTTCGACTTCCATCCCAACTTCTTCCATAGCCAAAACCATTCGGCTACGAACATCTTGCAATGTGTCGGCGGGGGGGACGGGGAAATAGCCTGATTTCGCCTGAACTTGGCCACCAAGGTTGTGTCCATCCATACCAGTGTTCCACCAGCCTTCGCCACTGTCAAGGAAGTAGAAACCAGAGTTGGCGCTGCTGCCGTAGCGTACATGATCAAACAAGAAGAACTCAGCTTCTGGGCCAAAGAAAGCAATGTCAGCAATACCTGTTTGTTGCAGGTAGGCCTCTGCATTTCGAGCCACACGGCGTGGATCTTTGTTGTATGGCTGGCGAGTGATTGGATCGTAAATGTCACAAATGATAACCAAGGTAGGCACTTCGAAGATTGGATCAACAAAGGCAGTTGTGGTATCTGGGATTAAAATCATATCTGACTCGTTAATTGCCTGGAAACCACGGATAGAAGAGCCGTCAAAGCCTAAGCCTTCTTCAAAAGTATCCTCAGATACCTCTCGGGCAGAAACACTGAAGTGCTGCCAAGTACCAAATGGATCGATAAAGCGGAAATCGACCATTTTTAGCTCGCGCTCTTGAATGAGCTTGAGTACATCTTGTGCTGTTTCGGTCATTTTGTTACTCCTAAATAAAATTTTAATTTTTTATGGAAACGCACCACAAAGGCATAAAGAATAATTAGATTTTTACCCTCTATGCCTTTGTGACTCGATTACTAAACGTGATTGTTATTCCTTGATCTGAACTGCTGCTCTGTCCGTAATTAATTTGCGGCGAACGAGATCTTCCGCAGTACGTTCACGAAGATCAGCCTCACCTTCACCAATATAAAAACTATAACGATCTTCTGCCTGACGATGCTCAACCGCAACTAGATAGCGACCCTCTTGGAAAATATCGAATGTGACATCATTAAATGCGAGTTTTTTAGAGGTTGGCTGCATTGTTAATTTGATTTTTGCCCAATAATCGGGTAATAAGCGATCAACTCGTAGCCCGTAAGCATCTTTCAGACGTTCATCAGCAATGAGAGCCTGAGCTACCTGAGATCGTAACTGTAAAATTTCCTTACCATTATCTATGTCAACTTGCCGTCGCCCACTCGCGGCATACGTGTAGATGCCACTCTCATTATCTGTCATAAAGACTGGTGCCCAAAATTCATTATCATCCTGGGCTTGGGGGCGTTTCTTTAGATAAAAAATAGGACGGATTAAAGATAAATTTGAACGACGTACGCCTCGAACGTGCAGCTTTTCACTCTTGCCTGGCACACCCAGTTCGCCAGTCATATGCAAATAATCCATCAAATATTCCCGTACTTTGGCCAATTCCACATGTTTGAAGACAGGGCTATTTCTAGCGGTGGCAAATACTTCATCATTAAGGGTGTAAACGGGATACATTTTGTGCGAGCGGCGGGCGATAAACATATAAGTTGGGAAACGGCTAGCATTGACCAACATGGGAATGAGGCGATTTAAGAGTGCGACCACAACTTCTGGTTGCCCATCAGCTTCAGCCTGAAACCCACACACACTAGAAACATAGTATGTTTCACCATTTTTTTCACGCTGATAGATAGGAACATTGAAGGTGTGACCTGCATCAATACTGATGCTTTTGATATATACGTCGGCAAAATAAGGGATGTTATTGCGGTTTTCGCCTAAATTTTCGCGGAGTGTGATCTTCATTGAATATTTTTGAGCGCAATCTTTTTGCGCCCCCCATTATGCGTTTAATCTTTTTCTACAGCAAAATTTGGGGTTGGGCAATTTGCCCAACCCCATTGACTAATTAGGTTTAATAATTATTCTAGCGAGATGCAGGAACAATGCTTTCATCAACTGGTCTAGCTGTGGCTGACCCACCCACAAATTCTGGGTAGTTGATTGTACCGTGTTCAGTGATATCAAGACCTTCAATTTCCTCTTCCATTGACACTCGGAGGATACCAGCCATTTTCATTGCGTAGAAGACACCGTACATTGTAACGAAAGCCCACAACGGAATGGCGATTGAACCAACGATCTGGGCGACAATTGGGTGCCCCCCAAAGATACCCGTGGCAATCCCACCCCAGATACCCACAAAACCGTGTACGGGCCAAGCCCCAACAGGGTCATCAATTTTCAAGGCTTCCAGCAACATCATCCCGATAACAACGAGAACTCCGCCAACCGCACCAATGATAAGGGCTTCAACATTTGTAACTGAGTCACAGTTTGCTGTGATGGCTACCAAACCGGCTAACATTCCGTTGAGTGAGAAGGACAGATCAGGCTTTCCTGAGATGAAGATAGAAGAGACCATTGCCAGAACCGCACCAGCACAGGCTGCGAGAAGGGTATTTACAGCAATCAATACAACGGCATCTGTGTTAGCTGAACCCGCGAAGGCGAGCTGACTGCCGGGGTTAAATCCGAACCAACCAATCAACAGAATGAATACACCCAAGGTAGCTGCAGTAATGTTGTGACCTGGCATCGGGTTACTACTACCGTCTTTATTGAAGCGACCAATCCGAGCACCGAGAACCATTGCCCCAGCTAAACCAGCGAAACCACCGACGGCGTGTACAACCAATGAACCAGCAAAGTCGTAGAAGCCCATTGCGTCAAGCCAGCCACCGCCCCACTTCCAAGAACCGCTGATGGGGTAAATGATACCAGTTAAGACTGCACTATAGATTAGGTAGGCACGGAACTGCATCCGACCAGCAACGGCCCCAGAGACGATGGTCGCGGCTGTGGCGGCAAAAGCAACCTGGAACAACCAGTCATTTTGTGGATGGAGAACACCTGGGCCAGGGGCACCTGCTTCACCAATACCAACTTGAGCGAAACCAATCCAGCCATTGAAGTCACCAGGATACATAATGCCGTAACCAATCAGGAAGTATAAGATGGCCCCGATGCTCAAATCCATCAAGTTTTTGAATAAGATGTTAACTGTATTCTTCCCAGCGTTGAAACCTGCTTCAACCATCCCAAAGCCAGCCTGCATAAAGATAACTAATACAGCGGCGATGAACAAAATCATGTTGTCAATCGCGTAGTAAGCCAATTCTGCAGATGGAACTTCATCTTGAGCGAAGGCTGCTTTCGTACCAAGGATACAAAATAAGATAGCTAGGGGCAATGCCCGATACAAATAAGATAGTTTCATGATATCCTCCTTATGGATATAAAATATTGAAATAAAAAAGCCCTCAAACACAATTTTGGTGTGTTGAGGGCTTCTCGGCCGCAAAATGAATTTTTGGGTTTTTTGGTACAACTTCCCCGATTATAGTAATCTTTTATTTTGTGTCAAATTTATGTTTTGAAAAAAAGAAGCCTTCAAATTTTTGGAAATTTGGAAGGCTTCTTGGCTTTTTTTCTATGATTTACCCCAAATTGGGGGCTGTTTTTTACAATGGTGAAAAATATAACAAAGATTTTTCTATTTGTCAAGTACTAAAGTCACATTTTAAGGTTTGGGCTTAAGCTGCCAATTTTTCACCCACCGCAATAATCGCTTCAGCCACCTCACGCATTGTGCGTCTTTTCTCGCGGGCGGTGATTTGCAAGCGATGATATGCTTCGTCTTCCGAGAGGCCTGTCGTAATCAAAATACGCTTGGCCGCATCAATCAATTCACGCGACTCTAATTTATCACGTAGTTGATAGGCATCTTGGGCGGCTTTTTTCATTGCTTTGAAGCGTTCAAGTGCAATCTCAATTGTTGGTCCCAATTTGCTTTCGCTAATCGGTTTAACCAAATAGCCCATCACCGAAGCATTGGCCGCTCGCTCGATCAGCGATTTTTCGGTGTAAGCCGTGAGCATAATGATTGGTAGGACCATATCCTTTGCCAAAATCTCGGCCACCTCTAATCCATCACGCTCTGGCATTTTGATATCAAGCAATAGCAGGTCTGGTTTTAAGGTTTTGACCTTTTCTAGTGCCTCATTACCATTCGCTGCTGTGCCTATCACTTGATATCCCAAGGTTGTTACCATAGATTTTAAGCCCATTCGAATGACAGCCTCGTCATCTACAATTACAACCCGTAAACTTTTCTGATCTTTCATCGTGGAAATACCTTATTTTCTTATTACCTAATAATTATCTGTCATCCAGTGCAGCGACACCGGGTAAAATTTTACCTTCTAAAAACTCTAAACTGGCCCCACCGCCGGTTGAAATGTGGCTCATTTTATCAGCTAGACCAGACTTTTCTGCCGCAGCCGCACTGTCTCCACCACCAATGATTGTAGTCGCATCGCCTAATGTTGCCAAAGCCTTGGCGACGGCAAACGTGCCTTCAGCGAAACGGGGCATTTCAAACACACCCATCGGCCCATTCCAGACGACGGTTTGGGCTGCGGCTAATCGATTAGCGAAATGAGCGATGGTAGCTGGTCCGATGTCTAAAATCATCCAACCCTCTGGCACCTCATCCACTGGAACCACCTTGGCTTCAGCATCTGCCTTGAATTCGGCGGCGACAACACAATCCACAGGTAAAATGAGCTTATCCGCGTGTTTGTCTAACAGTTTTTTCGCCACAGGAATAGCATCGGCCTCAACTAGAGATGCCGCCACATCAAATCCTTGGGCCACAAAGAAGGTGTTGGCCATTCCGCCCCCAATCAACAGGGCATCGACCTGATCCAGAAGATGTTCGATAACCGCAATCTTGTCGGAAATTTTGGCCCCACCCATAATCGCTAAAAAAGGAGGCGTGGGGTTGGCTAGCGCATCCCCAAGATACTCAAGCTCTTTTTCCAACAAGAAGCCCGCTACGGCGGGTCGCAAGGTGTCAGTGACCCCTGCCGTTGAAGCGTGGGCGCGATGGGCGCTGCCAAAAGCGTCGTTGACATAGACCTCGCCAAGCGTGGCCAGTTGAGCCGCGAATTCAGGCTCGTTTTTCTTTTCGGCCTTGTGGAAGCGCGTATTTTCTAGCAAAATGACCTCACCCGGCTGCATGGCTGAAACAGCTTGCTCTACATCGGGGCCAACACAATCATCCAGCTTTTTAACAGGACGACCTATCAACTCAGCCAATTTTTCACCGACTGGGTCCATTGCAAATTTTGGATCGGGGCCATCTTTGGGGCGGCCCAAGTGGCTCATCAAAATGACAGCGGCCCCTTGCTCCAACAAATATTGAATGGTTGGCAAAGCCGCCCGAATACGCCGGTCATCAGTGACTTGGCCATCTTCCATTGGAACGTTGAAGTCCACGCGTACCAACGCACGCTTTCCGTTAACATCAATATCTTGAATTGTTTTTTTATTCATTATGTTCGCCTTATGGTTTCAGTAATTCGCAAAAAATAATCAAAAAATAAGAGCTTAGCGTTTGGTTCAAATAGGTCGTAACCTAAACATAATTTGGTGAATTATTAATAAGTAAACCGATTTGTTGATTCGGTAAAGACTAATTTTCACTATGCTTCAATCTCACATTTTCGCAAACTTTTTCCGGTTTACTTAGCCACAGGAACCGGAGCAAATTGGGGATTACCCGCCCCAGCCAAAATAATTTCGACTCGCTCAACATCTGTTAGATCAGCGTTAAACCGATAATTTACCCAAACTTCCTTGGTATCAACATCTTGATACGTTAAATTTAAGCCACTACTGGTTAGAATGAGATTCTCTTCAGGAATACTAAAAGTGAGTTGTTGACGAAGTTGTCCTAAAAATGCTTCAATATTTTCGCCCTGCCACATATGATCGGGCAAATTCCGAATCATCATTTCCACCGACGCGTTGGGGGGCACAGCATCTGGGACGGCCCGAACTTCAAGCGGGATGACCTCGAAAGTGATGGGCGTGCCGCGATAATTCATTACGCCCTCAAGGATCGTCCATACTTGTGCTGTAGCCGTAGCAGCTCGAATCGCCTTGGGATCAATAATGGGGCCAGGCAGAGAGATAGCCTCGATTTGGCCAATATCCCGAATATTTAAATCGTGATACTGAAGTAGTTGTCCTGTTTGGCGATCACTGATTGTGACTTCTGAGCGGAGAAGGGCGTTTGTTTCATTATCAACCCATAACAGGCCCTCCAAATTTAGAAAGGTATCGGTCGGGGTCTGATCCAATGCCTCGGACACTTGGGTAATAATGGGCTGCAGTTCGTATCGTGTTGTGGCCCGATTGTGTAATTGGTCAGGATTGGGGTTGATTGGCACCGTGCCAAATTGGGTTAGTAGCTGGGCTGGGTTTTCTGATAGCCCTAAGCGGCCAAGTGAGACATAACCTCGAGTTTTGTCTGTGTCTGTCAACTTTGTTAAATCGACCCAGCCTTGGTGGATTTTGTGATAGGTGTACTGGTGACCCGCGATCCCGTAAATTTCGCCAGTTTGCCCATCACTCACCTCAATTTTCGTGTGGCTGTTGCCGGCATCATCATAGAGACTATGAACAGTGTACGTAATCGTATGCCCATACTCGTCCGCTAGAACGTGACGTCGTTCTATTTGATAACCTGGCAACGTAGCCAAGTTTAGGTAAGCCGCTTCTGCCAGCTTTTGATTGTGGTTGATGGCCGCAATCCGTGTTTCTGGGACAGAGCGTACTTGCCGTGTCGGTGAAAATTGATTTATTAATGTTCCACAGCCTAACATCAACCAGGCACAAAGCCCGATGATGAGCGCTGTTTGTTGAGTGCGTGTCACAAACAACCTATCGACTTCGTGTTACCCCGACTCGGTCGCAATAGGCCGTGACTGGGCATTTACTACACCAGGGCGAGGTTGGGTGACAAATTGTCTGCCCCATACTCACCAGCAACGCATTATACTCAATCCAATATTCTTTGGGCAATTTATCACGGAGCGCAAACTCGGTTTTATCAGGGTTTTTGGTACTGAGATAGCCCCACCGATTTGAGATGCGATGCACGTGAATATCAACACAGATGGCGGGTTTGTTAAAGCCAGCTGTCAAAACCAAATTGGCCGTTTTACGACCCACCCCTGGTAATTCGAGCAACACATCCAAATCATCTGGCACCTCACCCCCGTGCTCATCAATGAGTTGTTGCGAAATCGCGAGGATGCTTTTCGCCTTGTTGCGATAAAAACCAACCGGATAAATCGTTTTTTCGATGGTTTCCGCTGAGTGCCGAACCATATCGTAGGGATTATCAGCAATGGCAAACAGTTTCGGCGCAATTTTAGCTGTCAACGTATCTTTTGTCCGCAGGCTCAAAATGGTCGCGATCAACACTTTGTAAGGATGACGCTCCTCTTGGGCCATATCATCGATCAAAGCGGATTGCCATTCCTTTGAGCTTTCCCGCAGAATCGCGATGACGTCATGAATATCGTTATCGTTCACGAGGCTTTCTTCGTTTCATAGCGACTATTGGGCACCTTACCATCGGCCCGAAGTAAGAACCGCTCGTACTCCAGACCCCCACCCGTAAACTCAGCATAGACGCCACCCTTCCGCACTTCCAACTGCACAATCTCATCTCGGATATGGAGACACTGTAGCAATACCTGTGTTTGTTGCGGGGTTAGCTCACCCTCATTTTCGCGTAACTCAGCTAACTTTTCGGCAAAATTAGCCAGCTTGCGCAAATCATCCGGCGACAAGCCCTTCAATTGTTCGGTCATAGTCCCCATCTTGCGGGCCCATTGCACCGTTGGAAAATCAACTGGTCCAGCCATAAGTTTTATCCTAAAAATAATTAATTTTTTATCTTGTTAAGTTTATTCTGTTCTATCGCCTTGTTATAAGGTTATCCTCTCACTAAAAGTAAACTCCTTTGGCGATTCGATGCGCACAGTAAGAGTATTTTTGTGAGGATAATCATTAGCACGGGCAATCACGAAATCATTTGCGATTTCCACTTCAGTAAAAACTTCGCTACTTTCGAAGTGTATAATCCACTGTAGTTTTCCTCTTTTAGTTAAAGCGACAAATCCCTCTCCTTCATACGGCCCCCCACCAACAATAGCATTGAGATCTCCCACTTTAATTTTATTCCGTGCTTCTGTCTCGAACCACCATTGTTCACCATTTTCGGCTACCAAAGCTGATAAAGGCTCTTCGTTATCTGCGTAGTAACCTCGTTTGGGGGCAAAGTATATTCGATAAGTCTGATCATTGCTTAGAAATATACCTGATTCAACTCGGCAATAACCTTCATGATATTTTGTCTCAATCTGGCTCATAGCTAGACCTTATCACAATTTATTCTTAATGAGGTGGGTATATACATACTACTTCGACCCACCCCACCATCGTCGTTTCGGCTCAAAAAAGCCACGGGCAAACCGGGAACGGCGCGGATTGTTCTTGGGAACATAATGTGGTGGCAAAAGTGCCTCATCAAACTGCGCACTACTCACATTTTCAGCCGTTTCTAAATCCGTCTCGCGTAAATCAGCCGCTGTCAGATTGGTTTTGAACAAGATGGCTCGCGTTAATTTAGCCTGATAGAAATTAGCCCGATTGGCTTGAGCCAAGGACAAGTCGGCCTGCATTAAGTCAGCCGCTTGCAGATCAGCCTCAATCAAACTGGCCCCATACAGATCGATGGAGCGCATGTTAGTTTGGGCTAACATGGCTTGATTGAAGATGGCCCCGGCGGCAATTGCGCCGTGCAAATCGGCTCCCGTTAAATTGGCTCCGGTCAAATTGACTCCCGGCATCGGGGCGCCCACAAAACGGCAGCCTTGCAACTGAGCTTCAGTCAGATTGGTGTCACGCAGCCACGCATCTGAAAAGTCGAGACCGCTTAAATCCGCCCCTGATAAATCGAGCATTTCCAAGCGTCGCCCTCGCTCGCCGTTCGCGTAGCGATGGGCTAATTCCACATGTTCCAAATTTGCCATAATGGTTCCCTGTCAGCCTCACGCTAACATCCGCCCAGTATAGTCCAAAATAGATATGAATTCAAATAAAATAGGAACTGTGCAACGATTTCTTTAAATGCTATTTCTAATAACGGAGAAGCCCGACTGCTGGCCTTCTACAAGAAAGAAACTTTTGGCCATGTCATTCCCGCGTGATTTTGGCGAGAATCCATGACTCGTTGCTCCCAGTGAGTGGATACCCGAATGAAGTTGTCGGGTATGACACAAAAAAGTCAGATTTCTCGGTAAGCATAAGCGGCATCGAAATGACCTGTCCGAGTGTCAAGTGTGTAACTTCTGTAGAAATCTTTAGCTGATCCACGCATTTGTCGGTTGATGGGCCACTGAGTACCATGTCCGAGTTCTTCTACCGCAACGGAAAGATTTATACGATAATTGGTCATTTATGGAAAAGAGAGATTTATGAA
The DNA here is from genome assembly GCA_028285035.1 of Phycisphaerae bacterium. Next base: position 6,352 of record JANQQF010000194.1, on the reverse strand, counting down.
ATTTTTGATGATAATAATGGGTGTTCTGATCATTGTGGGATGTGGGGTAACAGAGACCCCCACTGAGATTGTTCAGGCTCCGACGAATACAGTGACATTAACATCAACTCCAACCGAAACACCAACAAATACCCCAACACTCACATCAACCTCTACGGCGACTTCAACCCCAACTCCGACAAATACGCCAACCGAAACCTCAACGCCGACGATTACACCGACGCCGAGCAATACTCCCACGCCCACCCCCCATCCGATGGAGCCATATACCATCGATGGCTTGCGACAGCGTGAATTCCCTGGGGGCACCATCCAAATTCGGTCAGTGCTGACCACCACTGATACGTTTACCCGTTACTACATCGACTACCCAAGCGACGATCTAACGATTACGGGTATCTTGCAGATTCCGCAGGGCGAACCACCTTTCCCCGTGGTCGTTCTCAATCACGGCTGGATTGCCCCAGCCCGTTATTGGTCGGGGGCAGATACGTGGAAGGCAGCAGAATATCTCAATGCCCAAGGCTATTTGACCGTTTCATCCGATTTTCGAGGTTGGGGACAATCGGATGAGGGAGATAATTTTTTCCGCACAGGTATCCTGATTGATGCTTTAAATCTCGTTAGCTCCTTGCCCTCGATTCCCGAGGCGGATTTAGACCGCATCGGAATGTGGGGGCACAGTATGGGCGGCGGTTTGACGACCAAAGCCGTTACCATCGATCCGCGTATCAAGGCGGGCGTGCTCTATGCCTCGGTCAGTGGCTACGATGCTGAGATATTTTCGCGGTGGGGGGTGTTTGTCCCTCGGGATATGGACCCCGTTCTGGTTGAGGCCTATGCCAACGCTGTTTTTTCACCCGACTTCTTGCAAAAGACCTCGCCCATCTATCACCTCGATAAAGTCATTGCTCCCGTCCAAATTCATATTGGCACAGAAGATAATAGCACCCCACCTCGCTGGTCAGCCGATCTGAATGACGCTTTCATTGCCGCCGAGCGTGAGGTTGAATACTATGTGTATGAAGGACAAGGACACGCCTTTCAAGGCGCAAGCTGGGATCTCTTTATGCAGCGAGTAACTGAGTTTTTTGATCGGGAATTGAAGCAGGATACAGGATCTTAAAGGAAATTTGCGATTTCGGATTTACGATTGACGAATGGTAACACGATGAACTTGTCTCGTAAATCAAAAATCGTCAATCCTAAATAACACTTGAACTCTCTATGACTCAAGCGACAACAACGTCACAATCTCATCTAGGCCGAGTAGCCCGAGCAGCTTCACTCATGATGGTACTCTTCATTATGAGCCGAGCCTTGGGATTGCTACGACAAATTATCATTGCCCGCCAATTCGGCACGACGGCTGAAATTGATGCCTACTGGGCTGCCTTTCGCCTGCCCGATTTTCTTTTTTATGTCGTTGCAGGGGGAGCCTTGGGATCGGCCTTTATTCCCGTTTTCACCGGCTATCTCGCCCGCGAGGATTTACCCGGAGCGTGGCGATTGGCCTCTGGGGTAATCAGTTGGATCACCCTGATCCTGACCATTTTGTCAGGGATCGCGGCTATCTTTGCCCCCGCTTTGGTCACGCTTTTCCTCCCCGATTTTACACCTGACCAGCAAGCTCTCACGGCCGAATTAATGCGCTGGATGTTGATTTCGACAGTGATTTTTGGGGTGAGTGGGGTGTTGATGGGGATATTGAATGCTCGCCAACATTTTTTGCTTCCTGGCCTAGCCCCCATCATTTATAACCTCTCCATCATTTTTGGGGCGTTATTTCTCGGCCCAATTTGGGGTGTTCGTGGCCTGACCGCCGGGGTGGTCATCGGGGCGGTTGGACACTTGCTGGTCCAAATTCCGGGCTTGATTCAACACCAAATGCGTTTTCGCCCGAACTTGAATTACACCGATCCTTACCTCCGTGAGGTGGGGCGGTTGATGGCCCCACGGGTGCTCGGTTTGGCCGCAGTACAAATCAATTTTGTGGTGACGACCTTTTTGGCGGCCAGTTTAGCGGTCGGTAGTATCACGGCCCTGCAATATGCTTGGATCATCATGTTGCTTCCTCAAGGAATTATTGCCCAGTCGGTGGCGACTGCTCTGTTTCCCACGCTCGCCGCTTTGGCCGCTAAAGATGATGTCGCCGAGATGCGTCGCATTTTTGGCCTCACCTTACGAAATTTACTCTTCCTGACCCTCCCAGCAGCAATAGGCCTCTTGATTTTACGTGAACCAATCGTGCGTTTACTACTCGAACGAGGGGAATTCACTGCCCAATCGACCCAATTGACTGCGTGGGCCTTGGGCTTCTTTGCGATCGGCTTGGTAGGGCACGCCGTGGTCGAAATTGCCACCCGCGCCTTCTACGCCCTCAAAGATACCAAAACCCCCGTCATTATCGCTGTGCTGACGATGATCATCAATGTCATTTTTAGCCTCTGGTTTATGCAGCTTTTCGAATCAATCGGTTGGTCGCCCCTGGGGGGATTAGCCTTAGCCAACTCCGTAGCTGTTCTTCTTGAGATGGTTGTACTGCTCTACTTGCTCAAACCGCGAATGGATGGGCTGGCTGATACGGGCTTACTCGTTGCTGTAAGCAAAATGTTATTGATTACCTTGATAATGGGGGCAATGTTACAATTTACCTTGCCGTATTTTGGCTTTGATCCCATCTGGCTTTCGGATCTTCTGGTGCTGGCGTTGGGTGGGCTGATTTATGGTGCGTTGGCCTATATTTTTAGACTAGAAGAATTAATGGCTGTGTTGCAACGTGTTCTACGGCGTTAATGGAATGGATATTTTACTAAACACCAGTAACGCTAATCGACAAGTTTGATGGGACACGGAAAACGTGGAATAACACGTAATCTTCTAATAATTTCTCCGTGCTTTCCGTAAGTTCCGTGTCCAAAAAATTTGATTTTTGCTATATGCTATTTTGAGAGGAGACCAAAACGATGTCCGAAATTGAACAAAAATTAGCTGAAATGGGTCTAACTTTGCCTGAACCATTTCAAGCCCCGCCGGGTGTAGAACTACCATTTTCTTGGGTTCGCGTGCGAGGCAATCGCGTTTATGTTTCGGGGCATGCTGCCCAAAATCCAGATGGCTCACTGGCCGGTCCGTTTGGCAAAGTTGGGGCTGACGTGACCGTCGAGCAGGCCTACGAATCAGCCCGATTAACCGCCCTGTCAATGCTGGGCGATTTGAAACGAGCCTTGGGTGATTTGGATCGGGTCACAGCGTGGCTACGAATTTTTGGAATGGTGAATTCGGCGCCTGGCTTTAACCAGCAACCCCAAGTGATCAATGGCTGTTCCGATCTGATTTTGGCGCTGTACGGCCAAGAGCGAGGCCAACACGCCCGTTCAGCTGTCGGAATGGCTGAATTACCGTTTGATTTCCCAGTCGAGATCGAGGCCGAAGTTGAGATTGATGGCGTTTAAATCCTCAAAATTGAGTTAAAAGCTTTGTATAACAATTGGCACGATTAACAAGATTGATAAGATTGATAAGATTTTTTATTATTCAATCCTGAAAATCGTGTCAATCCTGTCCAAAAATATAACAATATAGTATTCAAAATGACCTAATTCTACGGTAGTTACGATTTCAACCTTCCAACCTTCCAGCCTTCCAGCCTTCCAACATATATGCTATACTACCCGCCTCTAAATTAACCAATTTTATTCAAAGGAGACCTACAATGGCACAAACTCTCTCAACTATGATTTATTTAGGCACAACAGCCCCAGATTTTACCTTGCCGGATACCGTTTCGGGTGAGATGAAAAGTTTGGCTGATTTGAAATCGGATAAAGCGACATTGATAATGTTTATCTGTAATCACTGTCCATTTGTAAAACACGTGAACAGCCAACTGGCCCAATTAGGCACCGATTATCAGCCCCAAGGTGTTTCAATCGTGGCGATTAGCGCTAATGATGTGGCACAATACCCTGACGATGGTCCAGAAGCAATGAAGGTAGTGGCCGCCGAGCAAGGTTTCAACTTCCCTTACCTATACGATGAAACTCAAGAAGTGGCCCAAGCCTATCAAGCCGCCTGCACCCCTGACTTTTTCATTTTCGATGGTGATCTGAAGCTGGTTTATCGTGGTCAATTAGATGATTCCCGCCCTGGCAACGACGTTCCAGTAACAGGGCAAGATATTCGAGCTGCCCTTAATAACATTTTAGCGGGTCAACCTGTTGCTGAGATGCAAAAGCCAAGTATGGGCTGTAACATCAAATGGAAGAACGGTCACTAGAAGATTAGGAGATTGGAGACTAGAGATTGGAGGTTGTTTGAAATCCTAGTTCTAGTCTCCAATTCGATTTAACACGCAGTAAAAAGATTTTATAGGTCTCCGAATCGAAACGCCAATGAATATTGATCTTGTAATCTTTGATTGTGATGGGGTGTTGGTTGATAGCGAACCCCTCATCAATGGAGTCTTTGTTGAACTGGCGTCTGAGTTGGGGGCACCTGATTTGTCTGAGGGCTTGGCTAGATTGACTGGGGCTTCGCTCGACGTGATTTTTCCCTACATTGCCGAACATACCCAGCAACCACTTCCTGATGATTTTGAGGCCCAATATCGACAGCGCAGTGCCGTCGCCTTTCGGGAGCGACTAAAAGCAGTACCTGGTATTGAAGCGGTTGTTACTAATCTGCCTTATCCTATTTGCGTCGCCTCAAATGGCCCCGTTTCCAAGATGACACTCAACTTGACTGTAACGGGGTTGCTCCCATTTTTTGAAGGCAAGCTATTCAGCAGCTACGATGTCCAACGCTGGAAGCCTGAGCCAGACGTCTACTTACATGCGGCTCGGACAATGGGCTTTTCTCCAGCCAATTGTGTCGTCATCGAAGATACCCCAGTCGGTGTTCAGGCCGCCAAAGCTGCGGGGATGACCGTCCTCAGCTACGCGGGTCGTACCCCAGCCGAATTGTTGACTCAAGCGGGTGCTAAAGTGTTCACCAATATGGGCGATGTTCTCAACTTACTCGCCCAGCTTGAAGCAAACAATGCCTAACATCCCGTAAATCCAAAGAGGGTTTTTCCAATGGCAATTCATTTCACCAAAGAAGAATTTGAGGCACGAAAGCAACAGACCTTGGCCATGTTGGCCGAGCGGGAACTTGATGGTCTGTTGATGTTTCGCCAGGAGAGTATGTATTACTTGAGTGGCTACGACACCTTTGGGTATGTTTTCTTCCAATGCCTATATCTGCACAACGATGGCCGCATGACCCTGATTACGCGTGCCCCCGACCTCCGACAGGCGCGGCACACCTCCATCATCGATGACATTCGGATTTGGGTGGATGGGCCAGACGCTACACCAGCTGTGGAACTGAAAGATATTTTGGTGGAATATGGCTGTCAGGGAAAACGGTTGGGGGTTGAGTACGATGCTTACGGGCTGACTGCGGCGAATGGTCGTAAGGTCGAGGCGGCGATGGATGGCTTTTGCACTTTGGTCGATGCCTCGGATGTGGTCAGCCGACTGCGTTTGGTGAAAAGCGAGGCTGAGTTGGAATACGTCCGGCAGGCCGCTGAACTGGCCGATCAAGCTTTGGAAGCGGCCCACGAGCTGACCGCGCCCGGTGTGTTCGAAGGCGACATTTTGGCTGCGATGCAAGGGGCTATCTTCAAAGGTGGGGGTGACTATCCTGGTAACGAGTTTATCATCGGCTCAGGCCGCGATGCCCTGCTCTGCCGTTACTTTTCAGGCCGACGCCATCTCTCCGAGCAAGATCAACTTACGCTAGAATTCGCCGGAGCCTACCGTCACTATCACGCCGCGATGATGCGCACCATTCCGATTGGTGGGGCCTCCGATTATCAGATCAAGCAGCATCAAATTTGCTTGGGGGCAATGGAGGCCTGCAAGGCCGCCCTCAAACCGGGCCGCCCTATCGGCGAAGTGTTTGACGCCTACGCCCGCGTTTGCGATGAAGCCGGGATGAACAAACATCGGCTCAATGCCACCGGTTACAGCCTCGGCACCACCTTCGCTCCCAATTGGATGGATTGGCCGATGTTCTACCACGGCAATCCTGTCATCGCCGCCCCAAATATGGTCTATTTCCTACATATGATTTTGATGGATAGCGACGCCGAGCAAGCGATGTGCTTCGGCCACACTGTGGTTGTGACCGAGGATGGCTGCGAGTCTTTGTCTCGCTTGTCGCTTGATTTAGTGGTGAAGTGATGGGAAGAATGTAGATAAAACAACTAATAGAGAAATCAAATAAAAACCGGAATAAAAAAGTCATGTCCTGCCCGAATGCTTTTGTCGGGCATCCACTGACCGGGGGGCAGCGAACGATGGAT
>JANQQF010000188.1 GCA_028285035.1 Phycisphaerae bacterium | reverse complement strand
CAGGGCTGTTTCAAGTTCGACGTAGAAAAATGAGGATGGTCTGAATCAACACAAAACAAGGTTCAGACCATGTCCCTCATTCTTCAATTAAAGACGATTCCTGACCCACGGGGTACCCATGGACGTCGTTATGAGTTATGGCTCATTCTGTTTTTGAGTGTGTTTGGGAGCCTATGTGGCTATTGGGGATATCGCCCGTTAGCTGAGTTTGCTCGTGACTATCATCAGACCTGGTGCGAGTTGTTGAACTTGGATGCCTCAACGACATCAATCCCCTCCTATTCCACCTTTCGGCAAGTGTTTCTCAAGGTGGATGCTCAGGGCTGGGTCGATGCCTTCAATGCCTGGGCAATCATCCATGCCCCCGATTGGCTCGGTCAGCTATCGGTCGATGGGAAAAGCATTAAATGCACCAGTACCGGTGGTCAGAGAGCAGGTCACGACTTTGCCAGCTTGGTCTCAGTCTATGGTCACCAGGTCGGTGTTGTCCAATTGGCGTTGATGTTTAACCAAAAAGAGAGTGAAATTGCGGTCGCTCAACGCTTGCTCCAACAAGTTGTCAGTGCCCCTGAATTGGCCAAGACGTTACCCATTTGCGTCAGTCTCGATGCGTTGCACACTCAGGTGGAGACGCTAGCTCTATTGGAACGCTCTCAAACGCCCTACTTGATTGGCCTCAAATCGAATCAGCCCAAGCTCTATGCGCTTGCTAAAGCCCTCTATGACCAGACTATCCCTATCGATATTGTGACTGAGTATGACACCACTCATAGTCGTCAAGTTCAACGGACCGTTACGGTCTATCCAGTACCTGACACCTTACCGCAACGCTGGACCCAGGCCGGCATTCGACGTCTAGTTTGGATTCAACGAGAGGGGATTCGAGCGGGACAACGGTTTCATGAATCTCACTGTTATCTCTCTAATCGCTGTCTCACTGCAGAGACCTATATGACTCAAATTCAAAACCATTGGCGCATTGAAAATGGGCTCCATTGGGTCAAGGATGTCACCTTCCAAGAGGATGACCCACCCCGTCGGGGCGGGCATGCCCCCATCAGTTGGGCGGTGCTCCACTCTTTTTTCATCACCCTGGCCAGAAAGCTTTCGTATCAAACGATTCCTCAAGCCATGAGAGCACTTGCCAATCGACTTGATAAAGTTTTCCCTCTCCTAACATAAAACAACCCTGC
>JANQQF010000184.1 GCA_028285035.1 Phycisphaerae bacterium | reverse complement strand
TTTTCACCATCTGTGGCGAAGACCTGCACTTTGCCGTGTTTAGGAATCATCACCCGGTACCCCGATTCACCTTCATCAGGACCGGTAAACTGTAAGTGTTGATCCCCTGACTTCGATACATACGGACGTCGGTAATTGATCCCAATCGTATCTACCTGAATCTCACTGAATCCATAACCGGCTCCGGTACTGAATAACCCCCCGACCTTCGCCTGCAACCCCGCTGCGTCGGCATCGTCATCATACAATCCCGTGCCGCCCGGGAACGTGAACTGCACCTCCCAAGCACCTGTGCCTATATCACTTTGGGTCTCTTCACTCCACGTCAAACCGCCACCGGCATCTAACACCACGCCCCGAACTTGATGTTCAGCATCTTGAACGCCATCACCATCAGCATCTACTGCATTTAAACCACTTGAACGCCCTAAGCCAAGCTGAATCGATAACGGCTCATCCACCAATAGATCCGGCTCAATGTCCAGTACATGGGTATAGCCCACAGGAATGCCGGCTTCACTTTTTATCGTTTGCTCTAACCACGGGTCGCCGGATTCACTACTGACGTCATACAACAATTGATCTTCAACTAGTGCTTGTTCTACATAACTGGCACTAAACCCATCAGTGATGCCGATCTTTCGCTGTACTTGGGCTTTGCGCACCTTTGAACTATCCAGTACCAATCGATATATCCGATGGCCGGTATATAATCCTTCGCGGTTATCCACCCCGATACCGTAAAAATAAATCTCACCGGTTTCCCCTAAGGTTTTATTTCTGCCGTTACCTTCACCGTTGGCCACTACATAACGGACCACTCCTTCACCTGATGCATTGACTATTGCAATCTCTCGTTTAGTTGCCTCAGACCAGTTTATTTTGCTGCCTAAATTGATTAACTCTGCAGCGTTGATGCGGTATATCCCGTCCTGACTGACCGCAAACTCCAAGACTTCTTCATATTGCTCACTTGAGGGTGTTTGTGTATCTGAAACTCGACGATAACCTGTTATTGATTGTTTAACATAGCCTTGACTCGTCATTTGCACATCCATTTGTGCGCGTATGCTATTCCACTGTATCGGTTCCAGATCGCCCAGTTCGCCGTATGCTTGACCCATTTCAAACGGCCCGTAATAATGCTCACTGCCGTCGGTATCCACGCTGGATATCCCCAAGGCCGCTAATTCACTGAGCTGACCCGGGATGCGCACGCGCTTGCGGTAATTTTGGGGCTCGACAGCATTGCCACTGCCGCTTTTGACTAACCAGTTATGCAGTTTTTTCCATTCACCGTCAGCACCGTCTAATCCCCACAGTTGAAAGCCAACATTAAACAGTTCACTGCCGGTGGTCCA
>JANQQF010000159.1 GCA_028285035.1 Phycisphaerae bacterium | reverse complement strand
GTTTCAGGATCAGTCAAGTCCCAAACCCGAATTGTCTGATCCTCACTAGACGAAGCCAAACGATTGCCATCACTGCTGATGGCAACTGACCAAACCCTGCCTTGATGACCCCGTAAAATGGTTGGAGTGATTTCAGGATCGGTCAGGTCCCAAACCCAAAGTGTATTATCCTCGCTCGTAGAGGCCAGACGATTGCCATCAGGGGTAATAACAACTGAAAGGACATCGCTTTGGTAGCCGCTTAAGATGAGCGGATCAGTTTCAGGATCAGTCAAGTCCCAAACCCGAATTGTCTGATCCTCACTAGACGAAGCCAAACGATTGCCATCACTGCTGATGGCAACTGACCAAAGGCCTCCTTTGTGCCCTCGTAGAGTATTGTTGAAATATGGTTTTGTTAAGCCTGTGCGTAAAGCATTATCTTGTAGCCAATATACTTGTGAATCATTAACAGTATAAAAAGCCTCGCGAGCTAACAAAAGCTGCAATTCGTCATCATTATCAATTTGCAGTGAGGTCGCACTGAGGGCCTGTGCCTGAGCAATTTTGGCACGGTGTACAGCTTCCACTCGTCGCTCTTCGGCACTTGCTTCAGCCGTAGTCCTCACAATTACTTCGGTTGCACGTGCATCGGCATTAGCCTCAGATGTCGCCTCAGATGAAACAGCTGTTTCGGCAGCTTGCACAGCTGTGGCTTCGGCTGTGGCTTGAGCATTACCCGCAATAATCGCTGTACTTCTTTGAACAAATGCAAAAATTGTTAATGCTAGTAAAACGATGATGATTCCCAAAGTCGTCCCCACCAAGCGTTGAGCGTCCTGCTGCCGGCGCAAGACACTGGCCTGGACAAAATCAAACTCCATTTTATTTAGCCAATATGTTGTGGTCGGGGTTAATGTGGCATCTCGTCAGGGATCGATGATGCCTCGCCACAAACGAATTATGAAATTTGAACTGTCACTCAGCGATTGTCCAGTGACGATTTCTTCAAATCTCGGTAAGTTAGGATTGTTATGCCACAGACGATTCCGTTTTTTGTTCGCATCTGTCTCACTCGCCCACTCGACCGCGTTTTGGGTCAACCGACGTTGCAATTGAAAGTCGGTGGGGGCTTCACGGGTCCATTGTGCAAGTTTATCCCAAGCTCGGATTAGGGCGTCGTGGGCGGGTTCAACATAGGGAACATCAAGACCGTTTGGCTGTTTGAGCGATCCTGTGACCAATAAGCGGACATCTTTATGAGTCAACCGGTCAAGCACCTTTATCACTCGCTGGTTTTCTATCTCATCGGTGTATTCCAGTTCACTTAGGGGGACTTTGCGACGGGTGAGTTCGCCACCTTCGGCTGTAATCATGCGTAACATCAGGCGGCGCATGGTGGCCTGTTCATTGTTACTTAGGGCATCGTACTCTCGATTAGCCGTGTGACGTAGCGCACCAATCACCCCACCGCCTAGCGTCTCATCGCCACCAAGGGCAGCATAATCAGCCCCAGTAATCGCTCGTTGGTCGCTATGACGATTGATGTAACTGATGTACATCTGCCTTAACGCGAAAGAGAGCAAGGGCAGCGCCCCAGGCGTGTCAATCACCTCGCTAATCAGACGGTCAACCAACTCTGGTGGCTCGAAGTAGAGAATCCGCTCGGAGGCTGGACCTTCAATAGCCTCCTGAAGTTCGCTGCGGGTCATCGGCTGGACGATAAAGCGACCGGACATCCAGTATGGTTTGAGGCCAAGATCAGCGAGTTGTGGCTCAAAATCATTTCGCAAGGTGATCACCAATCGAAACCACTCCGGCTGTACGCGCATAGCATCGGCCAGGAGTTCTAGAAAAGCGAGACGCTGCGCCTCGTCGCAAATCGTAATCAATTCCTCAAATTGATCGATGGTCAACAACAGACGCTTGTGAGGGTTGTTGGTGGCCCAGGTCGTTAGAAATTTCGCTAATCCGTGAGGCGCGTCTGACCTAAGATCAGGGGGAGATACATCCAACTCGTGGGCCAGATGATTGGCAAGCTGCCCTATCGGGTCAACCGTGGGGCGCAGGGGCGAGAGAATACACCAGGCTGTTGGCTCAGTAACCTTATCCTCATTAAGCTGAACGCTGGCCGCTCCCTGAAGGAGTGGAAGCAACCCTGCCTTGACCAAACTAGATTTCCCTGTGCCTGATGCCCCTAACACCACGGTCAGTCGGTGATGGGTCACCTGTTCTACTAAATCCTGAATGGCCTGCTGCCGACCAAAAAAGAGATGATGTTCCTCAGCCTCAAAGGATTCCAAACCACGATAGGGATTGTGATCAAGAGACAGGTCACCGGCATCAGGCAAGTTGAGCATTTTGCCAGGTACATCGAAAACAAATTGGCCATTGCGATGTTTTTTAAGGGGCCATAGCTCAGGCGTCTGGACATGGTCAATTTCGGCGGCTCCCTCCCACACTGTGTTTTCCAGGTATTGATATAGCTCATAAATGGTTAGTAACCCATCACCACCGGCTTGATTTTTGTCCGTTGGCGGAGGGAATGTGTCAGCTACATCTTTAGTGAGTGCGGTTATCAGGGCTTTTGCAAAAGGTGAGTGTCTATCAAGCGTACTCGGTCTCTCTGGCGCATATGTAAACCCCTTAAGAACATCGAGGGCCTTCTGGTCGTAGGCGGCAGAGGTCAATAGCTGCCAGGCTGGCGATTGGATGTAATGTTGATACCGCTGTTGATGGATCTCTTTGGGAGGCACATGAATGGCTCGTAGTGTGGCCCAGCGCATCGCCCCGGCAAAACAACAATCAAGGATAAGTAATAGATGACGACAAGGTAGTTGACTCAACAGTTTGTTCAGACGACCCATCGCTAGAAAGTTATGATCTTGTTCAAATCCATCGAACTGGTCTGGATCATCAAGGTCAATTTCGGTCTTATCTGTTTCATTGGGCTGATCTTTATGAGCATCTTGAAGCAACAGATAACCCGCTGGCCCATCATCACTCTGCTCGGCCAGACCGTGGCCCGCAAAGTAGACAATAACTCGATCATCAGAGCCAAGTTGGCTGGCCCAGCTACCACTCTGCTCAGGATCGAGTTCAGCCAATAGCGTGGCCCGCGTAGCTTGGTCGTTGGTCAACGTTTTGACTTGGTAACCGTGCAACGACGCCAGTGTTTTAGCCAGGGCGGTCGCATCATTGACGGCTGTGGTTAGCTGTGGGATACGATTCTGATAGGCATCGATTCCGACTAACAAGGCGTGGCTAGCTGTGAATTCTTTTCCTGTGGCCCGCATAATTTCGGCGTCAAATCCAGCATCACGATTTTTAGACTGTTGGGTCATTGTGGTTCCCTCTACTCACTTTCTTCAAACGGATTTTCACCCGCTTGCAAACGATTAAGCCAATTTTTAAATTCTTCAGCGTAATTTGGATACTGTCCGTTTTCTACCAACCAGCCCTTTAGTTCGGTCAAACGCAGGTGGGCCATCTCGACCTCACCCACCCGAGCCGGACCTTTGACCTCATCCTCAACAATCTCGTTAATGGTTTCTAACGGGATCTGCACTTTGGGGCAAGTAGGTCGATAAGGTTCATCCCGAAAGTATTGTCGCCACACATCACGGGTCATGTTGAACGACAGACGGGTACAGGCTCGCTTCAGAAGATCAGTCATTTGCGTCTCCCACATATGTATCGCACCATCTTCACTTCGAGTCAGAATCAGAGTTTCATCACTGTTAAAATAAACTTCATTGACAGAACTCTTGTGGGGCAAGCTGAACTTTTCTTGTCCATCCTTAGCATTCCATACCCGTACCATACCTTCAACACATATAAAGTCCTTCTCCTGTCCGCACCCAACAGTGAGGATGAGGCTTTCATCACTATTCCATCGAACTTCTAAAATGTTGCCTCCATGAGGAAGACTAAACTTTTCCTGCCCAGTTTGGGCGTCCCATACCCTCACCCTGCTGCTACCACTACGGGTGAGGATGAGACTTTCATCACTATTCCACTGAGCTTCACTTACAGAACCCTCGTGTTGGAGAGAAAGTATTTGCTGTCCATTCCTAGCATCCCACACTCGTACTGTGCCATCCCAGCTACCAGTCAGGATCAAGCTTCCATCCCTATTCCAATGGGCTTCATCGACACGATTGTTGTGTTGGTGAGAAAGTATTTGCTGTCCATTCCTAGCATCCCACACTCTCACTAGGTCAGGTCCACGGGCCAAAATTAGGGTGCCATCATTATTCCACAATATTTCGTTCAGCATACCCTTATGTGGCAAGCTAAATTTTTCCTGCCCATCTCTAGCATCCCATATCTGTATCACAGTGTCATCTATCATATCGCCATCAGTTGTTAGAATCAGGCTTTCATTACTGTTCCACTGAGCCCGAACATTAAAATTTATATGTGGTAAACTAAATTTTTCACGTCCATTCCTAGCATCCCACACTCGTGCTGTGCCATCCCAGCTACCGGTCAGAATCAAACTTTCATCGCCGTTCCATTTAGCATCATAGGTAGCATCCCCGTGAAGAAGGCTAAACTTTTCCTGTCCAGTTTGGGCGTCCCATACCCTCACTCTGTTGTCACTACGGGTGAGAATGAGGCTTTCATCACCGTTCCATTGAGCTTCATCGACAGGATTGTCGTGTTGGAGAGAAAGTATTTGCTGTCCATTCCTAGCATCCCACACTCCCGCTGTGCCATTCCCGCTACGGGTGAGAATGAGGCTTCCATCGCTGTTCCACTGGGCTTCATAGACCTGATCATCGTGTAGCATCGAAAACTTTTGCTGTCCATTCCTAGCATCCCACACTCGTGCTGTACCATCCCTACTCTGGGTGAGAATGAGGCTTTCATCGCTGTTCCACTGGGCTTCATAGACCTGATCATCGTGTAGCATCGAAAACTTTTGCTGTCCATTCCTAACATCCCACACTCGTGCTGTGCCATCCCAACTATGAGTGAGAATGAGGCTTTCATCACTATTCCACTGGACTTCATCAACACGATCGTCGTGTTGAAAGCTAAATCTACTTTGCCTATCCCTGGCATCCCATACCCGTACCGTACTACCACTACGGGTGAGGATGAGACTTTCATCACTATTCCACTGAGCTCCACCAATGCCATCTTGGTGAGGGAGGTTGTAATTTTCCAGTCCATCAGTTGCATCCCACACCCGTACTGTACCATCCCTACTATGGGTGAGAATGAGGCTTTCATCACTATTCCAGCGAGCTTCATAGACCTGATCATCGTGTATCAGACTAAGCCTTTCTAGTCCATCACTCGCACCCCAAACTCGCGCCGTATCATCCCAACTGCGGGTCAGGATCAGGCTTTCATCACTATTCCAGCGAGCTTCATTGACAGGGCTGTCATGTTTAAGCCTGAATTTCTCCTCCCCATTGCTACCATCCCAGACCCTCACCATATCAGCTCCTCGAGTTAGAATTACGCTTTCATCACTATTCCAACGGGCTTCCTGTATACCTTCATGAAAGAGGCTGAATTTCTCCTCCCCATTGCTACCATCCCAAACTCGCGCCGTATCATCCCAGCTACGGGTCAGGATCAGGCTTTCATCACTATTCCACTGAGCTTCATCGACACGGCTGTCATGTTTAAGCCTGAATTTCTCCTCCCCATCCTTGACATTCCAGCTCCTCACCCTGCCATCCGAATCGATGGTTAGGATCAGGCTTTCATCACTATTCCACCTGACCCCCCACATATAACCATCATACGGAAGGCTAAACTTTTGCTGCTGATCGCTAGTATTCCAGACCTTCAGCCTGCTGTCAGAACCAATGGTCAGGATCAGGCTTTCATCACTATTCCATCTGGCTCCCAGTACACCTTCATGAAAGAGGCTGAATTTCTCCTCCCCATTGCTACCATCCCAAACCCTCACCATATCAGCTCCTAAAGTTAGGATCAAGCTTTCATCACTATTCCAGCGCCCCCCCCACAGGCGACCCTCGTGAGAGAGAGTAAATTTCTCCTCCCCATTGCTACCATCCCAAACCCTCACCATATCAGCTCCTAAAGTTAGGATCAAGCTTTCATCACTATTCCAACGGGCTTCCTGTATATCTTCATGAAAGAGGCTGAATTTCTCCTCCCCATTGCTACTATCCCAGACCCTCACCACATCAGTTCCCCGAGTTAGAATTACGCTTTCATCACTATTCCAACGGGCTTCCCCGACAAGGCCTTCATGTTGGAAGCTGAACTTTTCTTCACCGTTCTTGGTATCCCATACTCGTACTGTACCATCCTTACTACTGGTCAGAATCAGCCCTTCATTGCTGTCCCAACTAGCTCCAATGACATGATCCCCGTGAATGAGGGAGCTTTGAATTTTCGTTAGCCGACTGAGCGACCTATATATTGCTTGAAATGCCTCTAAGGTAGAGGCTTGTTCCCCAGCCTCAATTGCCAATAGCAATGCTAGATTATCTTGCCGACTTGCAAAGGCCTCGGCTGACTCTGAGGATAATTCGCGAGAGTGAGCAATTTGAAATTGCCGAATTGCTTCATCGCGTTGTACCTCAGCATTCGCCTCTGCCGTTGATCGTATCACTACCTCTGTGGCTCGAGCATTTGCCTCAGACTGGGCTACCGCTGCAGCATTGACTGCATCCGCCTCTGCCGTCGTTCGTATCACTACCTCAGCGGCGAGATCATTATTAGCTCGAACCGCACTTTGCTGTTGAGCAAACGCAAATATAGTCAACGTCGCCAACACCACAATCACACCTAATGTAAGTCCAACGGTTTGTCGGATATCCTTTTGCCGCCGCCGGACGCTGGCCTGAACAAAATCAAGCTCCAACTTGTTCAACCAATGTTTTGTGGTGGGAATGAGTGTAGCATCTCGCCAAGGATCGATCATTCGCTGCCACAAACGAATGACAAAATTGGCCACTTGGCTGGATGGCTGCCCCGTGATGATCTCTTCCAATCCAGGCAGATTAGGGTTACTATGCCATAGCTGCTCTTGCTTTTTCTTGGGGTCTCGTTGGTTGGCCCACTCAACCGCATTCGGGGTTAATCGTCGCTGTAATGACAGATCGATCTCTGGGGCGCGGATCCACTGGGCGAGCTTGTCCCAAGCACGAACCAAAGCATCGTGGGCCGGTTCAATGTAGGGAACAGTCGAGCTGTTCGGCTGTTTGAGTGAGCCCATCACCAACAGGCGCACATCTTCTCCCGTCAAGCGATCAATAATTTTCGTAACCCGCTCATTCTCCGCTGGATCACTATATTCCAACTCGGTCAGAGGCACCTTGCGTCGAGTCAGTTCGCCTCCCTCGGTCGAGATCATCCGTAACATGATACGACGCATGGTAGACTGTTCAGCTTCGTTTAACTTGCTATACTCCTCGTTAGCGGTGTGACGCAGCGCACCAATCACCCCGCCTCCCAGCCTCTCATCACTACCAAGGGCCGCGTAATCCGCCTCAGTGATGGCGCGATTGTCGCTATGACGCTCAATATAGTTGATGTATATCCGTTTTAGAGCAAAGGAGAGAAGTGGCAGAGCGCCCGGTGTGTCAACAACCTCATCAACTAAACGACCAACCAACTCTGGTGGCTCGAAGTAGAGAATACGTTCTGAAGCGGGGCCTTCAATGGCCCCTTGCAACTCACGGCGATTCATGGGCTGGACAATAAAACGCCCAGCCTCCCAGTAAGGTTTGAGAGGAAGATAAGCCAGTTGTGGCTCAAAGTCGGTACGTAAGGTGATTACCAGGCGGAACCAATCAGGTTGAACCCGAAGAGCATTAGCCAATAGCTCCAAAAAGGTAATCCGCTCTTGCTCGCCACATGCCGTGATCATCTCCTCAAATTGATCAATGGTGAGTAACAGTCTCTTTTTTGGATTATCAGTAGCCCATTTGGTCAAAAACTTGGCTAGACCATGGGGGTGATTGGTCTTTAGATCAGGCTGTGTCTTGAACTCTTGCCGTAGATGCTCAGTAAGCTGGCCAAGGGGATCAACAGTAGGCCGCAAAGGAGGTAGAATAAACCACTCTGTTGGATTAACAGTTAGAGTCTCACCAGCTTGCAGATCAGTCAACCGTGGCTGAGCCTCATCAGGTCGTAGCTTGGTATCGCCGTTCAGGACGGGTAACAGGCCAGCCTTGACCAAGCTTGATTTACCTGTTCCCGATGCTCCCAGTACCACCGTCAGTCGAGTATCAGCCACCTGTCGTACCAAATCTTCGACTGCTTTTTGACGACCAAAGAAGAGGTGATAATCATCAGTCTCAAAGGACTCCAGACCACGATAGGGGTTGTGATCCAGTGTTAAGGTGCCTGCATCTGGTAGGTTGAGCGTCTTGCCCGGAATATCGAAGACGAATTGCCCATTGCGATGTTTTTCGAGGGGCCACAGTTCTGGTGTTTGTACGTGCTCTATCTGAGTGACTCCTTGCCACACTGTTTCCTCCAGATATTGGAACAGTTCGTAAATGGTCAGTAGCCCATCTCCGGCAGGTTGACCGTTGGTCGGGGGCGGAAAGGTATCGGCTACATCTTTGGAAAGCGCATCAATCAGAGCCTGGGCAAAGGGAGAATGTCTATCCCCAGGATTGGACCGGGCTTTGGCATACATTCGTCCCCGTAAGACATCCAAAGCCTTCTGATCATAAGCCGCCGAGGTGAGCAGTTGCCAAGCGGGTGATTGAATGTAATGTTGATAGCGCTGTCGGTGAATAGTCTTAGGGGGTATTTGAATTGCCCGCTTTTTGATTGTAGCCCAGCGCATCGCCCCGGCAAAGCAACAGTCTAAGATAATGAGCATATGACGGCAGGGTAGATTGGCTAGCTGCTTGTACAGGCGGCTCATCTCCAGAAAATTGTTTTCACGCTCGAGCCGATCAAGCTTACTGGGATCATCAACTTCAATCTCAATCTCAGCCCCGCTATTTGATTGATCTTTATGTGCATCCTGGGGCAACAAGTAGCCTGCTGGACCATCATCTCCCTGTTCGGCCAAGCCATGTCCCGCAAAGTAGAAAATCGCACGATCATCCGGGCCAAGTTGACTAGCCCAACTATCCGCTTGGTCAGGATTAAGTTCGTCCAGAAGGTTGCTTCGCGTCGCCTTCTGATCGGTCAATGTCTTGACCTGATAGTTATGCAGCGACTCTAGCGTCTTGGCCAGGGCATTGGCATCATTCACAGCTGTCGTTAGTTGGGGAATCTGATTTTCATACGCATCAATTCCCACCAATAATGCGTGGCTTGTGACGAATTCTTTTGACGTGGCACTAATGACATCAGCATCAAGTCCCCCATCACGGGTTTTGTGTTGTTCGGTCATCTGTTTATCCTAAGACATCTACAGTGATAAAAACCAAGGTGATCTATAATCAACCTATCGATCAACCACCTTGCGTACCTCCTCAACCAGCCCAACCAAGCCCCCTTCTGTCACAAAGTAACTCATATGATCAGCGGAAACCACCCGCTTGATGGGTGCGGGGTTGCGGTCATCGGGGACGCGATGGACACTCTCTACAGCCACGGCGATGTCATTGGGTTGTTGGAGGAAGGCCAGATCCATCAGACGATATTTGTTGAGGCGTTGGGTCAGGCGTTCAAGTCGGCTGGTACCGCTGTCATCGGGCAGGCTGGCTTGGGCAAGCAGGTTGGTATTTCCGGCAATAAGGGTATAGGGTAAAGCGGGATCTGGTGAGTTAGCCAAGATTTCAAAAATCGGGGATTTATCGGCCAGCTCATCTAACATTTTATCAACTCTCTCAAACCAGGTAAGTAATCCACTAAGAAGGCCAATCGGCCAGCCGGTAGCAATAGTCAGCCCATTTAGCCCCAAGGTTAAGGCAGTAAACACCCAATCCTGAATCGTAGGTAAGGGTGATCCACCATTGGGTGCGCCCATCATAAAGAGGTGTTGGACCATTTCTTTGCCCCCATCAACGTGCTCAATCATCCAGCGGGATATCGGCCCCGCCATCGAATGAGCGAAGATGTGCAGGGTTTTGTGATGACCAGATCCTAAACCGACTGCTTTCAACTTATCTCGTAGCAAAACTCCAGTCTCTTTGATTCCTGTCTCAAGATTTTCATAGTCAAAGGCCAGGATGAGATCATAGTGGTCGGCCAAACACCAATCATCAATGCGGGTCCAGGCACTGGGAGTCATATATTTAGTCTCACCAATGATCCCGTGGATATACAAGGCGATGTTTTTGACCCCCTCATCCGCAATAGCCGCTTTTACTATCTCAGGATTTGCCTCGTATTCAACACCGTTCGTTTCTTGGTTATAGTTGACCACAGCCAAACGAGGATACTCAAAATCTAGCCCCAATTTATCACTGATGATTTTCTGAAAATAGATGCGAATAGAGTTGGTCAGACTCTTTGTCCCTTCTGGGTCTGGAAGCTGTTTCAAGGTGATTTCGGTGCCATCATCCGTCCGGTCGGTGACGTGCCCCAAGGGGAGATAAAACTCGCCATCAAACCCATACGGTAACACCTGCTCGTGATCAGCCAGTGTCACAGGCACCTTGAGTTTAAGCGGGTTGTCGGGCGTAATATCTTCATGATTTTCAACCTCGCTTAAATCAAGAACACTCAGACCAGGCTCCCCGCTACGAGTGGCAATAAGAGCAAACGGTTCCGAATAATGGGGTGGGTTCTGACGTAGCCAACTGGGCACCCCGAGATTGCCTACATCTCGCCCCGACTCAGGATCAGTCATCAAACGGGCCGTGCCTGTTAGGTTCGTTTCATTGGTGAGCGTGATACCCTCGCCCAACGAAATAGATTTGGTATTGGCCGTCACCACCACCTCACTTTGAGGTCGGGTGGTGGTCACATTGATATCAATAGTGCGCCAATCGCTGATCATCGCAACCTCATCAAAGCCGCCATCTCGGAAGGGAATACGTCCTAACAGAGCAGCTAGTGAATTGAGCAAATTACGATCACCAAAACCATCGATATCTTTCCCATCGTCTCGAAGCTGAATTTGCAATGATGGTTCCTCTAAAATGGCAGCATCAAATGGGGCGGTACTGACGATGAGTTTGAATAGGTCATTGATTTCAGTTACCGTATCAGGCAATCCATCAGGAATACTTAGGGCTATACGGTTCCCCTCAGCCACGTGGATCGAGGTATTCGGTTCGACTTTTAGCGTACTGAGAGAAGCCCCAGGCAAAGCCACGGGCCAAATCTTGTATGAAGGGGCGACATTGACCAAGGCCATATACAGGGCTCGGCTCACTTTATTTTTGATTTCAATTTTGAAACCCGGTTTCTGCAACTGCCCATCAATCATTTTGTAGCGTAGGTTAATGACATGAGTGGGGTCAACTTCGGTCTCCTGACCATCAAAATCAGTACTGGTCACGGTCAGAGCGATGTCATCGCTCTTAATTTTGCTGTCAGGATTATGCAGCTCATAAATTTTTATCCACCGTGCCATATGTTCCAGTCGTTGTATTGCAATCTGTGGGGCGAGTGGCGTGCTAAACGGGGTGTCGACAAATAGGCCTAGAGAGTCGTGAGCGCGACGAATACGATAGACCTGCTCATCAGCCAAGGCGACCAAACTTAACTCGGCTTGCTCAAGCTCAGCCTCAGTTTTCGCCGCCCGTATATACATCGATGGCTGGCCTTCGTTCGCTGTTTCGAGGGCAGCTTGCGCTTCATCCAATGCTGCTTGGTCATCTCCCGTCAGTTGAACTAACAAACGCGGTAACGGGGAGGCAATAACGACAGCTTTATAGGTATCATCCTGGGACAACTGGGACATTTCTCCCTTGGACGTTGTCAAGGTATCCGTAATCGTACTCTCGGTCGGCTTGACCTTAAGTACCTTGGTTTCCCCTAAGGCTTGGCTCAAATCGATTTGAGCTTGATCCTTCGGAAAAACCGCTAAGCGGGTGGTTTCAACCCGATCCCCCTCATCAACCGGGGCACCAATACCGTGGATACTGCCCCCATCGATGACCCAATGGGTGCCATTGTAGCTGACACCGTAAGTCGTCACCCGAGGTTGCAACACATCACCACCAAGAAACTTCTGGTTGATGTTTTCGGCTCGGGTCTCAAGTTGGGGCGTTTGGCTACTGATCTTGAGCCGGACCATCGCACTGACATGTTTGAACAAATCGCGATAGGTTAGGTCTGGCCCCGAGCTTTTGAGAGCCTCTCGCAAGTAGTAGGAAAAGACCCCTTGGATCTGATGCTCTTCGCCCAAGGCACGCTCACGGGCCACCTCCTCTGGCCGACAGGCCGCCAGCAAAATATGTTTACCTTGGGGCGGCTGATACCAGTTATCCCCTACCCGACTGCTAGCCGGCGGCGTTTCAAAGATGTAGCTATCCAGCGGGCGGATGCGATCATCAGCCGGCCCTCTCCGAACCCCTTCCTCATCTTGGTCACGCGTGATATCCCCCGAATGACAAGCATCAATAATGACCACAGTGTGAAGATCAGGTTTATCCTTGGTCACCGCTTCAATCAAATAGGCCAACTCTTTATCAGCCAAATCCCAGGTATACGGATCAATGCGACTGTCGTGACAGATCAGAGTCTCATTTTTAAGATCTGGCTCAATCTTCCGAAAGGCTGGGGGGGCAGCATCTTGTCCGCCGTGCCCGCTGTAGTAGAATACTGTGGTGTCTCCATTTTTTGCTTTATCAAAATACTCAAAGCCTTTTATGATTCCCTGCCGAGTGGCAGCCTCATCGGTCAAAATCAATGGCTCAGCCAAATCCTCCGGTTTGACTCGCGCTCTAAGAAATGTCTCAAAGCGTTCCACATCAGCCACACATCCGTTCAAATTTCGGACACGGGGTGAGACATATTTGTTAATTCCTACCAGTAAGGCATAGACGGTCATCATGTTCTCCTTTGGTTATGATAAATTAATGGTGAATATATTGAATGAAATACTCTTTATCATCGTTATAAAGAACCTATTATTCCTCAAACGGATTTTGCCCCTGCTCCAAGGCTGTCAACCACGTTTCAAAATCCGCTTCGTAACGTGGGTATTGTTTGTTCATTACTAACCACTCTTTCACCTCTGTCAGACGATCAAAAGCTACCTTCATATCTCCTATCCCCGCTGGATACTTGACCTCATCCTCAATAATCTCGTTAATAGTCTCTAGTGGTATCTGAGCTTTGGGGCAGATGGATTGATATGATTGACCTTGAAAATACTGTTGCCAACGTAAATGGCTCATATTAAGAGGTACACGGGTGCAGGCCAGCGTGAGTAGGTTTACCAGGCGAGTTTCCCATACCTGAACGGTACCACCACTCAGGGTCAAGATCAGGCTCTCATCACTGTTCCATTGTGCCTCCCAGACAAAATCTTCGTGCGGTAGGATAAACTTTTCTACTCCATCGACTGCATCCCACACTCGGACGGTACCATCATCGCTACGGGTCAGGATCAGGCTCCCATCACTGTTCCATCGTCCCCATTGAACCGAACCTTCGTGCGGTAGGATAAACTTTTTCATCCCATCGGTTGCATCCCACACTCGGACGATGCCATCATCACTCAGGGTCAGGATCAGGCTCTCATCATTGTTCCATTGCGCCCATTGAACCGAACCTTCGTGTGGTAGGATAAACTTTTCCGTCCCATTGGCTGCATCCCACACTCGGAC
>JANQQF010000140.1 GCA_028285035.1 Phycisphaerae bacterium | reverse complement strand
GGCCTTTTAGTAGCAAAAGGACGAAAACGTACGCTAAGGTTAGGTAGATCGTAGTGGGCGCAGACCAGAAGAGGCAAAATCATCATCTAAATCGAAACGAAACTTGCCATAGCGATTAATATGGTCGAAGCGTACAGGGGAAAGATGAACAAGATCTGCTTGATTGATGGTTTGACCTCGTCTGCGCAGTTCATCGATAATAGCCTGCATGTAAACGGTATTCCAAACAATAATGGCATTTGATACGAGGTTCAAACAACCAGCAAGATTGACCAAATCATCAGGCTGTTGTTTGCGAATTTGGCCCTTATTGTCAAAGAAAAGAAACTCTCGGAGGCCATGTACTTGTTCGCCTTTGTTGAGTTGCACCAAGATTCGCCGTCGATTGGTTTGATCATCGAGATAAAAAGGGATAAAAGTGCTGCGGATCAAGCGCCCATACTCGATGAGCATTTGAGCTAACTTATGCTGGCGCGGGTAGGCTTGCAATTTGCTAACAAAGGTTGAGGCCGTGACCCAGCCCATTTTCATAGACGCAGCTAGGCGCAATAATTCATCCCAGTTATCAACAAAAAGTGCTGTATTTAGGGGCTTTTGGCTCAGAAGGGGTTTTATCCGTTTGTACGAAATTTCTGGATCAATGTGATAGAGGGTGTAATCGCCAATATCTCGTAAACGCGGCGAGAATTGTAATCCCAGCAGATCGAACAGGGCGAACATCATATCGGTATAGCCACCCGTATCGGTTGTATGCTCCTTAATCTGGAGGGCCGTCTCGTTATCTAAAATGGCATCCAGGGTGTAAGTCGATTCGCGAATACGCGGCGGAGTAACCCGGATGCCATATTGTGAGAGTTGATCAGAAGTCCAGGTGATCATCGTCAACCCTCGCCCAAAGCCAAAATACCGTGGCAAAGGTGAGGCTTTGTTGGTCTTGCGAGCCACAGCAAAGCGTTGCCCATCCGACGAAGAGAAGGTGCCGCTCCCCCAATGTTTGCTTAGTGGCTGCCGATGTTGAAAATTGACGAACACATCCGTTGCGGCTTGGAGGGTTTCTTCGCGAATGTACCAATTGGTACACCATAGCAGTTGATCATAAGAAAGGTCACTCAAATCGGCTACCCCACTGAGGGTCATATTGCAGGCCTGGGTCACCAGAGCGGCATATAAATGGGTGTTCAAGTTCGATATTCGTGATGTCGTTCCGCCAGCGTGGGTGAACTGGGCACTAAAGTTCGTCCAACTATCGACTTCTGCAAGCAATTGTCCCAATTGAATAGGGGGCAGTAAAGCCCTAATCCTTTGTGCCAAGGGATGCTCTGTCTGGATATCCATCTCTTCTTTGTCTAACGGTGACAAGACCAACTTACTATTTTCGATACGCACATACTCATTCTTAGGTAAGTTTTTATCTAAACGAGACAAACTGGCTTCTAAAGCCGCTTGTTTGATTTCCAATTGAACCGGACCGTCTTGAGGTACACCCACCATTTCACAGAAAGTTTGCCGTAACTGTTCCCAGCGTGATTTTGGGATAAGATAGCTATCTAAATTGGCATGCTGGCGACTGCCTTCTAGCCAGATGGCCCCTGATCGTAAAGCATCACGCAGATCAGAGAGCACACACATTTCATAATCTCGTCGATTCACACTCTCATCTCTATTGAGAACTCGCCTCTCCCACTGCGCTGGTACAAATTCTGTGGGCGCATCTTCAAACGTAGCGGGGAGCTTATCTGCTGTTTCATTCATTTCACGTAGAATATCTAATGCTTCCAGTAAACTCTCTTTGTCTGCATAATTATGGAAGGTCAAGGCTTTCAAGAAAGCAGGGGTGAAGCGTCGAAAATAGCTATAACGCTTATCAAAGAAGTCTAAATGAGTGCGTTTGTGACCGGCGGTGAAAAACGCCTCCAAGTCAGCTATGGCATCTTGAAGGGTGTCCACAGATACTTGCGTATAAATTGTCGGTCGAACCGCTTCATCAGGCACGGATTCATTCAGAACCACTTCACCCATATCTCGAAAATACCCGATAATCGTTTGCATTTGGTTCATATAACGCAACTGAAACTCTTGTAATTCGCGTTTTGATTTGCGATAAGCATCAGCTAGGCATAGGTCGAATAGTTCGATTAATTCATCAATGGTTTTTTCGTGTGCCCAGTGCAAAAAGGCCACAAGAATGGCATACCGTTTTTCTGTTGGCTTTTTTCGTTTGAGCCCCTGTATGCTCGTGTAACGTGCGACTTGTGCCAAGTACTGAAGTCGACTGGGAGGTAATTGATCTACTGACCAAGTTGTCACAGCCCATTGGCGAATAAAGTCTAATTTTTCAAGGGCTTCCAAAATATCTTTGTCACTATGACCTGTTGCGAAACGACGCAACCAAACCAGTGCTGCTCGGCCTCTTGCCTCATTGTGCTCTAATAATGTATCCAGCGTTTTCTGCACCAGTAATGATAACGGTTCAACCAAGACTTCTATTGTTTTTGCTTCAGCCCACTGGCGTGCATCAGCCACTAACTCTTCCATCGTCGTAATGGCTGGTCGGGTCAGGCGTAACTGATAGAGGCGTTCACAGGCTTGTTGCAATAATAATGAGGGACGATCATGTTCCAGAACGCGCTCGCCCAACCAAGCGACTAGATTTTTTCGGTCATCTGCATGTATTCTGCGAAAATTAAGATGCCGCATCACGGCTGGAAGATGCTCTCGGCGTGTTTCGGCTCGATCGGCATAATTGGCGAAGGTGGTTGGCGAAAGATGAAGTTGTTTGGCTACGAAAGCGACGACGTGATCCGGCACACGTTTGATATCGATTGGGAAATAGCCCAAGTAACGCAAGCTACACAATAGCAATGCCGCACCCAATCGATTTGCTTCCCCTCGACGACTTCTAATCAGAACCTGATCAGCAGGGGTGAGTGTAAAGTAGACGATGCAATCTGCCTCTGTCACTTCATCAGGAAATTGACTTAAGCGTTCGCGTTCAATGTTACTCAAAAAACGACGTGGCATAATATGACCACTCCGATTTAGTTAGGGGGTGATTGATCTAAATATTTCCCATCCGCTCCATTCGATTTGCCACCTCTTGCTGGGTAGGTTCGGTATAAATCATGACCGTATTCAAATCGCTATGACCTAATAAGGCTGCTAGACCGCGCAGATCATCAGGATTGGCTTGGAGATAGTTCGAGGCAAACGTGTGGCGTAGCATGTGCGGGCTAATTGAATCCAATTGGGTACGAAGGGCGTATCTTTGTAGAATACGCAGAATAGAGCTGCGGTGTGTCAGTGGCCCATGTTTCCCCCACCATAAGGGCCTACCATCCAATTGATCTATTTGATCGTTTGGCAAATGGCCAAAATGGCTCCCCAAATAGGCATTCAATGCTTGACGAACCTCTTTTATTAAAGGAACCTCTCGATAGCCGTCCCGTTTCCCCTCATGCACAATGACCCAGCCGGATCGTTCGCGTAACACGATGTCTTCTACCTGCAGCTGGAGTAGTTCTCCGACGCGTAAGCCAGTTCCTACCAACATCTCAACGATTGCTATATCACGCCGAGAACCCCCATTATGCACGGCTCGGAGAAATTGACGTAGTTGTCTCCTGGAGAGACTTTTGGGTTGTCGGCGCGGTAGTCTGATAGTAGCTATATCCAATGTGGGATCATTGGTTACCTGATCACGAGCCAGTGCCCATTTATAAAAAGAAAAGATCGCTACCAAACGCTGGTTGATTGTACTGGGTGCAGCTTTTTCAACGCTTTGCTGATATGATTTCCAATCACGGATATCCCGAGCCATTAAACGAGCTGGGTCGCAAACTTCGTTGTAAATTCTCTGATACCATTGGCCTAGATGAAGCCAGCTACGTCGGTAAGCCTTAATCGTATGAGGACGACGTCCTTGTAACATCAAATGCTCCAGCCAAGTTCCCACAAGCATCAGTTTCCCATCTAGGGTTATCATTTGGCTCCTGAATTTATTATGTTGCGAAAATTAAGTCTGTTAATGGCCTGAAAACCATCGAAATTTTAATATATCTGGGTGTTATTCGCAACATAATACTAATTATCGCTTTTATTATGTTGCGAATAATTGCCTAGCAGGCCTCATTAAAGACACTTTTCTTAGCGTACGTTTTCGTCCTTTTGCTACTAAAAGGCC
>JANQQF010000109.1 GCA_028285035.1 Phycisphaerae bacterium | reverse complement strand
CATTACCATCTCAAAATTGTTGCCATCATATTTGATGATGTCGGTATTTCTCACGTCACTCAACGTGCCCACTGTCGTCACCTTATTATCTGACAAGCTAAGATATAGGACTTCCGCTACTGGTGCCCCTAGTGTACTGGTAGCGGTGGGGGTAGGCGTTGGTGAATTGATTGGACTAGGTGCGGTCGCAGTCGGTGTTGGTGTCGGGATGGAAGGTGATGAACCAAGGATACTGAGGCCATCGATGTCATCAGCCTTCAATCCAAACGCTGATCCATCAAAGTACAACCCTGAATAGTAGCCACAGATTGTTGTGTCCTCCCCCTCACGGGTTAGGATACACGCAGCAATGTCATCATCTTCAGTATTGATGGAGGCGGCAGTTCCCCTGGTGCTCAAATAGACCGTTGTGTTGTCTCCACTCACGTGAATCGCATCAATTCCGTGATCCGAACTCACCAAGCCAATGTCATCGGCATCGAGATACATTGCCCACGTTCCACTCGTGTTGCTGCCTAGTCCCGTCGGGGTGAAGGCCAACACGTCTTCGTCTCGGACTGATGGCACGCCGGGCACACTCGGATTCCCGTGGGTCGAGATCAACAGCCGTCCGTCATCCAGTACACTAAATGCATCGATCCGTTCGCTGTTATCACTCGTCCCTAACCCAACATCTGAGCCATCAAAGTAGAGGCTGAAGCTCCCTGCCGTTGTCTCGCCTAGCGATGTTGCATCAAACTGGATGATGTCGGAGTCATCCACATTCCCCACATCTGGCAAACTGGTTGCCACACGAACATTAAACAGGATTGTGTCGGCATCCACCATGTGAAAGGCATTGATATTCGCAAACACTCCAACATCTGCGCCATCCATTACCATCTCAAAATTGGTGCCATCATATTTGATGATGTCGGTATTTCTCACCCCACTCAGTGTGCCCAATGTCGTCACTTTATTATCTGACAAGCTGAGGTATAGGACTGACTCGCTTGATATAGTAGGGGCTGCGGTTGATGTATTAAACGATACAGAAATATCATCTGTATCATCTTCAGTTGGGGCGCTTTCCGTCAAGGGAGATGAATCAAAAGAGGCATCTGCCTTGGATGCCAACGGAAGATATAGATTCCAGCCAGCTGTTTTTTGAATATCCTGAGTCTGCGTCTCTGACGGTGATGATAATTGTAGAGACGCTGTTGATGTATAGGTTTGCTTGATACCAAATGAATTAACTTGATCGACTTCTTCATCTAATTGGACAGTATGATATTCGTCTATTTGGTTTTGTTGTGATCCGACGGAACCATTCGCCTGGACCGTTATTACGGATGAACTCAAAAAAAGTAATGTAGATACAACCGCAATCATTCTAATACCATTGTTAAACATTAACATGATGTTTCACACCTCTCATTAACACTTAGCTTAGCTCGACAAGAGACTTGCTGATCGGGACATAGAAAACTAAACCAAATTTCTTGTCTCATGATTCCTCACAAAAGCTTAGAAAGTTATGACTGGATGAATAGGATGTATACCTTGGTTTGGGAATGGGGAGGGGGGATTTCGTGCTTAATACTTGATTTTTATCAAAGGACTCAAGTCGCTTTAACAATATTAAGCCGAGTCGTTGTTTACTATACCACTATTTACACGCTTAAAATGTTTGAGATTTGTTAGTAAGGTGTGAGGGTTTTGTTAGTGGTCAAACTATGTTACGCTTTTTTAATCAAATGACTGAGCCAGCTACTAAAAAGCAGGAGGCTCCAGTGATCGTTACTGGAGCCTCTGTAATGCTTAATTTATGATATCTATAGTCTTGGGCAATGGTAGATTACAGACCAAACGCAATCACCCAATCTCCCCATTTTTCGGCAATACGTTCTCGCTGATTTGGCAGTCCTTGGCCCGGCCACTCATTACAATGTCCGCCAGTAGCAAGTTCCAGACCGTCTACATCAAAGCCAGCATTTTGATACATTGCCATACTATTTTCAATCGTAGATGGGGGGACGCTTATATCAAGTGTTCCATAGTAATAGAAGAAACTTGATCGACTAACAATATCGGGATTTTCACCCAAGGCATTAACTTTTTGGCGGTCACTAGAACTACCACCACCGGCTCCACAACTTAACACCGTGTGGGCTGGGTATTCACCGCCTCGATCAACAAAAAATTGCCCAGACCAGAACACGCCGCCACCAGAGCCGCTTGAGCCAAAGACCGTATCTCGACACACATTATAATTCTCAAACATATGATCTAGAACATCGGCAAATATTTGAATATGGTCACCATTGTAATTTTTCCACCACTCATTTTGTTCATTCGGGGCTTCCGGTGCGACAAAAATCCAATCTTGCTCATTGACAAAACTTGTCACTGGGTCTGAGCTTTTTACAAAGCTATTAAGAATGTTCCCGCCATCACCATGCACATGAAAGCCTAAGTAGGTTGGCGTATTTGGGTTATAACCATCACCCACAACAATAATGGCTCTCACACCAGCAATTGTTGTATCGTGAATACCTGGAGCCAACCCGCCTGAACCATTCGTCGGATTACAGGCTGAGACTTGGGGGATGGGCGTGTTTGTGGGGGGCGTAGTAGGCGTGATGGTTGGGGTGTTCGTCGGGGTCGGTGTCGATGTTTCAGTTGGTGTGTTTGTCGCTGTCGGGGTGTTTGTCGGTAGTAATGTTGGTGTCTCGGTTGGTAACAATGTACTCGTCGCTGTCGGAGTGTTTGTAGGCGAAGCTGTTGGTGTGTTTGTTGGGAATGGGGTATTCGTAACCACGACTGTACTCGTGATCGTGGGTGTCAATGTTGGCGTCTCAGTTGGCAATGAGGTGCCTGTCGGTGTTGCTGTATGGGTGGCTGTAGGTGTTGGCGTCGACGTTTCAGTGGGCAATGGGGTATGAGTTGCAGTAGGTGTGGGCGTGGGGACTGATGCTGCACCAAATATGCTGATACCATCAATGTCATAAAGCGTCAGACCAAGGAGTGATCCATCAAGGTACAATTTTGAGTTGAAATTACATACAGTTGTATCTTCGCCCTCGCTCACCAAGCTACAGATGGCAACATCTTCATCTCGAGCCTCAATTGATGAGGCAGTCCCTGTTGTACTCAAGTAGACAGCTGTGTTATCTCCAGTCACATGCAGCCCATTAATCCCATCATCCGTAGTCACCAGGCCAATATCATCTCCATCAAGGTACATTGTCCAGGTCCCACTGGTGTCGCTGCCTAATCCAGTCGGGGTAAAAGCCAACACATCCTCATCGCGAGCGGATGGCAAGCCTGGCACACTTGGATTACCTTGTGTTGAAATCAACAACCGCCCATCATCTAGAACCGTAAAGGCATCGATCCATTCTGAGGCATCAGGTGCGTCTAACCCAACATCTGAGCCATCAAAGTAGAGGGTGAAGTTCCCCTCGGTTGTCTCGCCCATCGACGTTCCATCAAATCGGATAATATCTGAGGCATCAACATCCCCCACACCCGGCAAGTTGGTTACTGCCTGAACATTAAACAGGATTGTATCGGCATCTACGATATGGAAAGCGTTCACATTCCCTGTAACGCCAACATCTCCCCCATCAAAAACCATTTCAAAATCATTGCCATTGTATTTGATGATGTCACTGTTTTGCACATCAGTGAGGGTGCCGGCGAACAAAATAATACGATCGATTAAGCTAAGATATAATTCATCTACGCCCGTGTTGTCAGGTATTGTCGTAGGTGTGGGTGTGTGGGGTGGGGTATGAGTTGCAGATGGGGTCGCGGTTGCGGTGCTTGTTGGTGTTGCCGTAGGTGTATGCGTTGGCGTGTTTGGTATGATTGTGGTGGGAGTTGGCGAAGGAGTGCTTGTTGGTGTTGCTGTAGGTGTATGCGTTGGCGTGTTTATTTCATCCGTGGTCGCAGTCGGAGTTGGGGTTGGAGTGTTCGTTGGTGATGGCGTGTGGGTTGGCGAGGCAGTGCTCGTTGGGGTTGCCGTGGGTGTATGCGTTGGTGTCTCAGTTGCGATCGTAGTCGCAGTCAAGGTTGGAGTGTTCGTTGGTGTCGGGGTGGGCGTTTGAGTTGGGGTAGGCGTCGCAGTAGGGACAGTATTGTTGTTTGTATACTCAAAAGCACCAATGTCAGGCGCACTGCCCTGATAATCATCGTTGAAGCCGGGAATAATACACCCCGCGTCGATTTCAGGGCTCCCCGCTTGAAGCTGCCAATTACTATCCAGACTGGTGGATTCGTCAGAAATTCCGTTTAGCTCCAACCCAGTTCCATTGCGGAAATCTGCCACGCTTTGATAAAATATTTGTCTGCCCCACTGAATAAAGTTTGTTCCTCTATTTTCATGGATATTATCACAGTCAAAATCTAAATTTTGCAGATTCCCATCAAAGTTAAAGGGTCGGCTCGATACATTCCACAAGTTATTACGAGCGATTACATTACCAAAATGATCCCCGCCAGCATCTTGCATTCCACTGCCGCCACCATCGGCTCGAGTAATCTGAATTGTATTATGATACAAATAGAGCGGGCCGGGCGGGAAAGCATTTTTCGTGCCGACTTTGAAGGCATAATCGGTCGCATAGCCTTGTTGCCGATCATCGCCATGACTCGCTATGCGGCCTTCAGGGTCATCACCACCGACAATGACATTACGATAAATGTAGGTCGGGCCATCTTCCCAGTCTTGTAATGAGATTCCACTATAACAATGATTAATAAAATTGTCGTATACATGAATATTTGGGCCGGGGTCTTGGTCAAGTTCAATCCCGTCATCCATACAATTTACAATCGTATTGTTGTATATTCTTGATCCGGTGGAGTTACGTTTTATTTGAATCCCATCAAATCCACCAAGAAAGGTATTACTGTAAATCTCATTAGCGTCGGCTGTAGAATCGAGTTTTATATATCCGGTTGAAGTGCGCCCCAATCTGTAGGAAATCAGCCAGTTCCAGCCTACGTCACGAAAACCGTCTTCACTAAAGACATTGTTGCGTATTGCATTGTTGGCGATTCCACTGGGGTGGTTGCGGAGACCCAAAAAGAGAATGGAACTGGTCCCAATTCCATGAAACTGATTATTTTCTATAATATTGTGAGCACTACCATTGATATCAGTGATTGAGTTATTACTATCTCTCGTGACCCGGTCAACGAGTTGAATGGCTGAAAAACCAAAGTGACGGAACTGTAATCCGTTAATCCGAATATAATCTGCGCCATTTAAGTACAGTCCATGCTCGATTTCTGAAATGAGCATCTCATCGGCGTCATCTGGGTCAATTCCTCCATAGGTAACGGCGTAAAGGCGGTGTTCAGGCCCACGGCTATCACTGCTGTTACAGACATAGTAAGCCTTGCCCGCTGGAGCCGCCAGAAAATCGCTCCATTCATCTTTCAGGTTACCATTCTCATCAGTTTCGCCAAGGCCATGCTCGCTATCAAAACTTAGGTAACGCATCCGTTTACCGTTATACAGTTCCCCGACATATCCGACGCTACGATTTAAACCACTACATTGACTTTTCCCCCAGGAAATGTCTCGGTAATAAATCGCCCGCCCTGCATTATCAACCTCGGTATAAAGTATCCAGTTGTCCGAACCATTGTTAAAATTGGGGTTAGTTCCATCAAAAATAACCTGCCCCACAGCATCTGGGGCAGGTTCGATGGTGATGTAATTATCAGGAGTACCGCTCGCTGTTATAAAAATGTCGTCTGAATAAATACCCGCTTCCAGTTGAATCGTATCGCCTGGATTAGCATTATTGATGATGGATTGTAGATTATCGCCGGGGCCAACATTTAGAATGTTGGCCGGGTTAGCCGAGGTATCCACTTTAGACACCATCGGAAGATAAATGTTCCAGCCAAATGTTTGCTGAACATTCTGAAATTGATTCTCAGCGTGTAAGGTTGCGGTATAAGCTTGACGTATATCAAACAAATTACCTTGCCTGACCGCGTCTTCTAGGGGAGCAATGTATTGTCCACCCATTTGGTTTTCATATGAAAACACAGAAACGTCGGCTGCCTGGGCCACTTTTGAGGATGAACTGAAAACAATGATACAGGTAAAGAAAATAATTCGAACGGCGTTCTTAAAAAACAACATGGTCTGTCCTACCTCTCAGTATAATAGCCTCCTGTGATGGGAGACTAGATCACAGGCACCGCGCTCTGTGAATGAAAAAAGGGGAGTTTGGTCCTAATCCCCAATTTTTTATTAAAAATTTTAAGGTGCTCTCAAAAATTTTATGTTTTTGCCGCTAGATTGAGTCAGTGTTTAGTATACCACTGCTTAAGTATAAGAATCGTTTGAAATCCGTTAGCAAAGCGTTAGAGTTTTGTTTGTGCCTAACCTTTACTACGCTTTCTCAATCAAATTAAACACGCAAAACTTAAAACAATTTAAGTTTTGTGTTAAATTCTCAAATATTTTAAGAAAAGTTTATTAAAATTTGGGGAAGGTTAAGTAACCGGCCAAATTGATCTTATTTTGAGCAAAAATCACTCATTGATATTTATCATTTTTTCTAAAAGTTCTTACGGATTACTTACATTCTTTAGTGTTTTCGCGTGGCTAAGGCGATTCCCACCACAATTAGGCCAATGCCTACGGCGTGGAACAGTTGAAAGCGTTCACCGAGAAGGAGAATGGCGAGGATGCTGCCGAGGACGGGCATTAAGTAGAGGAATAGCCCGGCACGATTGGCCCCGACGAGGTCAACACCCCGATTAAAGCAGAGGTAGGAAAGAATAGCTGGGAAGATGGCCACATAGCCAACAGCGAGTAGGGTGACCTGGTCGAAAGTCATCACCCGACCGACAATGTTTTCCCAGATGTAAAAGGGCAGCAGCATAATCGAGCCAATGATAAAGCTGATGGCAATAAAGCTGAGGGGGTGCATTTGGGGGCGAAGCCGGAGAAAGGCGGAGTAGGCGGCATAGGACACAACCGCGATCAGCATCAACACATCCCCGCTGTTAAGCGACAACCCCGCCAAGGTTTGCCAGTTCCCCTGCGTAATGATCGTTAAGACCCCACCCAGAGAAAACACAATCCCCACCCCCTGCCGGAAGGTAATGGCATCACGAAAAAAGAAATAAGACATCACAATAATGAGGAGAGGCATCGTGGCCTGTAGGAGCAAAATGTTGATGGCAGTGGTGAATTGCAGGCCCGTGTAAACCAGGGTATTGAAAACCGCAATACCTAAAAAAGAGAGCCAAAGAATAATCCCTTTGTGTTGCAGGATAACGGGCCAATCCCGTTTGAGGTGCGGCCAGGCAAAGCCGATAATCAGGAGAAAGCCAGCAAACCACCGCCAAAAGGCCAAGCCGACAGGCGGTACATCCAGCCGCACGGCTCGACCTAATACGACATTGCCCGCCCAGAAGAGGATGGCAAAAAATAAGAGTAGATAGGGCATATCGAATAGATGGAAGTTGGATGGTTGTTTGGTTTTGCTGGGTATAGACATAGGATGTCTCCTGAATTTTGGGAATAATGGCATTATACGCGTGGTCGCCGCCCACCAAAAACGCTCAAGCCAAATACTTTGAAGTAGCAATCAACATCAACAAAGCCGATGTCTCGTAACCAGGCGCACTGATCCTCAACCAAGGCTAAGATGTTAGCTTCATTTTCAGGGGACTCTTGAAATCGCTGGTCCAATTCGTCCCAACTCATTGTGCCACCTGTAGTCTGCTGTTGAGTATAAACCCCGTCCACCAAGGCCACGTGCCACAAGCGTTCAACCCACGGGGTCGGAGCGGCCACATGTTCTATATTGATAAAAAGGCCACCTGGTTTGAGCAAATCAAAAATTTCGGCGTACAAAGTCTTCTTCCGAGCATCAGGCTGGTGATGAATGGAGTAGCCCGACACAATGGCGTCATACGGAGCTAAATGTTGTACCTGTTCCAGCCAGGCAGAGGTGGCGTAGTCGCCGACCACGAACTCAAGATTAGGTCTAACATTGTTAGGCCTAACAATGTTAGGGTTTTCATCACCCAATTTCTCACGAGCGACGCTAATCATCGGTTCGGAAAAATCAAAGAATAACCCTTGGGCCTCTGGAAATTTTTCAAGAATAGTGGCCCCAAGGATGCCATCACCACAGCCTAAATCAAGAAAGCGGATAATTGGCTCCCCAGCTAAATCAATGACTCGCATCATCACCTCAATTTGTTCGGTGGCTAAGGGCAGGGCCGCCCGAACTCCTTCCAGATAGTTATCAACCACGCTAGATGATTGCCATATTGTGTCTTTTCGATTCACTATTTTATACACTCCTTTGGAAATTAGAACTTACGCAAAACATTGATTGAGCCTGTCGAAAATAACGTTTTGCGGACCAAAATGTTTGGTTTCGACAAGCTCAAGCGACAGTTTATCCCTATTCTCGTAAATCCTAGAAATAAAAAAACGCCTCTCGCTTGGAGAGACGTTTGGAATAATAAATTCTTCGTTATGTGGTTAGCTTCACCACCCTCCCAAGCAGAAACGGCTCCTCAAATTGAGGAGGAGGTTAATAATTACATTGAGAGATATAATGTTATAAAGCGTCATTTTTTGGTCACGTAACGTATTAGATAGACAAAACAATAGGTTAAAATTTATAATTTGTCAAGAGGTATTTTTGAAGACTACAAATTATTGTAACAAGGTTACCTGATTTTAGGCATATTCTTTTATTACACTTATTATACGTCAATCCCAAGCTGGAGGTGCGTCCTGGACAGTCTAATCATAGTTCTGTTAATAGCAGCAGCCTCCATTCTCTTTATTCTTTTCGGTCTACTACTACTCATCTTAGCCGCTATTGTAATGATACATAGAAACAAAGAATCAGAGCCTCCATTACCACAAAATCCATTAAATCAGGCAGAAACTCAGTCAACGATTGAGCGTGAGTATCATTGGGAATTTCCCTTACGCGGATCATTGCTTAAACGGCTGACAAAACAGAATTTTTCGATCAGCTTATCGATTAATCGGGAAAGATACAGTGATTATCACAAACATCACCGTGATACCAATGCCTATCGATTTCATCAATATGTGACGCCCAATATAACAGAGATTGAAACATTGGCTAACCAATTATTTGATTTAGGCCACCAACAGGGATATAGCAGCTATGAACATCTGTGTAACGTCATCGCCTATGTCCAACAAACGATACGATATGAGCGAGATTTATCAGAGGGAACGGGTGAACTTATTGAACACCCAAAATATCCCATTGAAACGTTAGTCGATAAGACGGGGGATTGTGAGGATCAGGCCATTTTAGCCGCAGCGATTCTAAAAAACTTGGGATATCAAACCGCCCTTCTTATTTTACCAACACACGTTGCTCTGGGTGTCGTTTTTGCCGGGCTTAATGGTGTATTTATCGATGATGATACAACAGGTAAACGATATATCTTTATTGAAATGACCAAACCGGGTTGGCTGCCCGGTGAACTTCCACCGGAGTTTGAGGCAGATGTAGAAAATGGGGAATGTTTTGTATTATCAATTAAATGATAATTTGTTTGAATAAAAAGCGATGAGGTCCCATCAAAGGTCTCATCGCTTATCAAAGAATATCTTTTACTGAACTATGAGGGGGAAGAATAGCTTCACATCGGGTTCAACATAAACATTAGCCTGTTCATTATGAAAGGTACAGATTAAATTCTGTCCTCTTTCAAAAGGAATTGTAGCACTAAATCGATCAGTTTGCTCCTCGATCTCCGCAAAAAACGAGATTGTCTCACTATTCACTTGATATTGACATTCGACAAATATCAAAGCCCAAAATTGACTTGGTAGAGAGTCTCTTCGTTCAAAAATTGTATAGGTCCCTGTCGCTAAATCAGTAAATGTCTGGGACGAGCCATCATCGAGCGTAAATTCCCCCAAGTCTCCAGCAAAATTCAAGTTTGTAATTCCTGCTGGATTGCTTCGAGTCAAAATAGTGAGCGTATCTTCACCAGGTTCACTAATGATATTTGTAGCTGTAAACGTACAATCAATCGCTTCACCAGGACGAACAGTAAATGAAACCTCTGTTGTTCCATCGCTCCCATTTGAACAGCTCCCCCTAGGCATGAACCCAAATTTCACAATTTCGCTTAGGGTGTAATTACCTGCTTCAATTTCAAGACTTTTTACCTCACCTTCAGGGCCAATCGTTGTTAACGGCGTATTATTTATCTCAAATTCCCAGGCTGTTGTCGGGGCTACTCCTTCGACAATTTTTGTTAAGTTAAGCTGGGCTGGTTCGGCTTGATTTGTAAATGTACAGCTAAGATCCTCTCCACTTGCAACCTCAAATGTAACACTATTTTCTCCAAATGACTTATCAGAGCAATTAACGGTCGTATCATAACCATCTTTAGGATTTTGCTGGAGGATGTAGATACCTGCCTCAATCTCAAAGCTTTTTGTTTCGTCAACAGGTGTGATTGACGTCAAATCATTGCCGTTTAAGGTTACGTCCCAACCCGTTTCAGGCAATTGACCAATGGTATCAACAGCAACTGTCAGAGTCGCTGGCTCAGGAACAGTAGTAAATGTACATTCAATGGTTTTGCCGGAAAGTAGATCAAATGTTGTTAGGTTCGTACCATTTAAGTTTCCCGTACAGGTTACACTCGTGACATATCCTGGCTTGGTTACCTGCTCCAGGGTATAGGCTCCATCAATAATCTCGGCGCTATGTTGTCCCCCATCAGGTTCAAACGATACAAACGTATCGCCATTTAACATAAACTCCCAACTATCAGGGGGGGGGGCACCAACAACGACACTGTTGATAATAATTGTACCAAACCCAAGCTCATAGGCACCGATATCACATAAATTGCCTT
Organism: Phycisphaerae bacterium; assembly: GCA_028285035.1. The sequence continues at coordinate 111,896 of JANQQF010000109.1, read as the reverse complement.
GGGGACGTGGCCGGTCTCGTTGATCAAACCTAGTTGTACAAAATTGGCTATCTTTCACCCCATCGCGCGCGGGACTGGTCAGAGCTATCGCGTGTGACAGGGAGGGGCCACCGTTATCTTGTAAAGCCCCTAATTGGGCACCAGTATTGATGATGTCGCCTGTTGCCATAAAAATTTCACGACAGGAGGTGTCACTTACCAAATTATGGCCTTTAGAAATAAGGCCATTACCATCCTGCCCACAATTTGCAGAACCATTTTCTGCTAAAATTGAATTCTGTATCGTCAATGTGCCATTATGGTTATAAATCGCACCACCGGTCCCCGCGCCTTGACGCCCATTGGCTGTCCCAGAAGCACCCAAGCCACCAGTCCCACCCTGAGCCTGGTTTTGCGCAAACGTGGCGTGCTTGATTGTCACGGTTCCACCATTATTAAAAATAGCACCGCCTAAACCTGCACCACCACCACCGCCAGCACCAGCTGCTGTAGCACTTTGCCCGCCAGCACCACCAGCAAAGCCACCAAGCCCACCTGGTCCACCAAGGCCACCGTTATTTGTAGCACCACCACCACCGCCGCCACTACCATATCCGCCTTGACCACCGGCACTACCAGCCTCTCGTGTGGCAGAGCCACCGCCACCACCACCACCGAATGCACCATTAGCCCCAGGAAACCCAAATACGCCCCCAGATCCACCAGGACCGCCACCATTGCCGCCATTGCCGCTCAAAATGCCACCACTAGGTAACCCTCGGCCACCTGGCCCACCCAAAGCTTGATTTCCAGAAAACGTACTATTGAGAATGGTGGTCGTTCCGGTTGTGTCGTTGAAAATCGCCCCACCTAAACCAGCGGAACCACCACCACCACCACCGCCGCCAACAGCGCTTCCATTCTTGCCCGCCTCACCTAAAACACTATGGCCGACAAATGCACTCCCCTCAAGTTGGAGAGTCCCACGGTTAAATATCGCACCGCCTGCTTGCAAAGAACCCGCCACAAAGCTGAACCCATTACGTAAGGTCACAGCTTTTAGGGTAAGATTACCTGTTTGTTGAATATGAAATAGTCGAAATGGGGGGGCACTGCTTGCACGTTCAATCGTTGCGCCATTACCTTCGATAATAATTGTTGAGGTGATACTGGGCAGGCCATTCGCCCCGTCAACGGTATTATTGACCGTTGTTAATTGATAATTTGTTGCACTGAGCTGAATAGTATCAGCTCCAGTTCCCGCTAAACACTCACCAGTCATTACCCCTGAACTAGTATCGGTATTAGCAGCCCTAATGGCCTCAATCAGGGTACAGCGACCATCATCGGCAACAATATTGCTCATATCATTTACAATGATCGTAGTTTTGGCTTCCACCTGATTAAATGTATTTAGAAATAATAAACAAAAGGCCGCAATAAATAATCCATATCGCAGACTTGTCCTTCCAATTGTGGTCATGAATTCACCTTTTCTCCTAAAGCCATGGACGCTTAGGAGAGCCTCATCGTTCCTTGATGCGATTTATCTTCACATCTCTTTTATACTCGAAACTTTAGTGACCATTCATAAAACCTTGAGCGTGACAACAAAAAGCCTGCTACGCTGAAAGCCTATTGAATAATTTCGTCCTGAGTTGAGATATCTTGGAAGTGGTAATACAGTGCTACTGCTGGTTTTGCTTGGAGATATACGCCTATTTGATTACTAATATAACATAGTTAAGGTTTGAATCCGGTTTGAAGAGGAAAGGTCAACTACATTTTACCTCTATCTAACTATTTTGCGAAATTCTTAGAGGCTGACAGAATATATCCAGTTACATAAACCTGACAAATTTAAGCAATATCGGTATAATTAACTTCACATAACTATTTACTCCCAAAATTAGGAGACTATAATGGCTACCCAAACAAGTGATGGGATTCTTATCTCTGATGGATTCGACTATCCAGTAGGTTCACGCAGTCATAACGCAGATGTATTCAAAACACATAAAGTTGACACCGAGTTAGTCGATCCCGCCTACTATAAATCCTTCAAAGCTTGGCACCCCGGCGAGGATTGGAATGGGCGCGGTGGTGGTGACACCGATTTAGGTGATCCTATCTATGCTATATCTCATGGGAGGGTGGTCGAGTTTGGGGATTATCCACCAAGTTGGGGCAACATTGTTCTAATCGAACACGCCCTACCTGATGGGAGTCGGGTGTGGTCCCAATATGCCCACCTGGATCGAATTTTGGTCAAACGGGTTGGGCAAACAGTGCGTCGAGGTCAACAAATTGGCACAATGGGGAAGGGTGCCAAAACTGATAAATACCCACGGGGGCGGTGGATTGCTCATCTACATTTCGAGATTCGACGAAAACGGGTTCCTATCAATAACTGGCGTCCGATGGTCTTGAATAGGGGTGAGATTTTATTCAATTATCATCGACCTCAGTCATTTATCAATGCCCGCCGACCAGGCACAGGTATTTTTGCGGAAAAACCAAAATCTGAACTACCACAGAAAAAACAAGACCCTATTCACATTATTGTCGACTCCGAGCACGTTGATAAAACGACGGGGGTATTCCAAAAAGCGAATGTCGATTTGTGGTACAGTGCCCCAGGCGGATACTACGGAACAATGTTATGGACCTACAGTTCGCCAGATAGCCAAACTAATTGGGGGGAATGGCGCGCTTTTCTACCGAAAGAGGCAAACTGGCAGGTTTGGGCCTTTATCCCAACCAATTACGGTACCACGACCAGCGCACGTTATCTGATTGAGCATCTTGATGGTCGAATCTTGATTGGCTTGGACCAAAGCAAATATAACAACAAATGGGCCTACCTGGGCACCTACCGCTTTGGCCCAGGCAAAGCCACCATCCGCCTCAGTGATATGACCGGCGAAAGTGGCCAGAAGCCTACTACCGTTGCGTTTGATGCAATATCCTGGACCTTGCCTGGATAATCAACCTTTAATTTTTCATCCTTCAATATCTTACCTCAGGGCTTAGGCAAAGCGTTGATTGAGCCTGTCGACATCAATGTTTGTGGGGTAAAGTATCTGGTTTCGACAAGCTCAACCCACATTTTATCCATATTCTGCGTAAGTTCTGACCTGTCAAAAATTGCTGTTATGGCGTGCCTCTATGGCACAAAATTTGCCTACCTTATTTTCCAAAACCCTTTTTTGGTATTAAAATGCAACTAATTTAGTTACATTTTCGAGGTGAATAATGAAAATTGCAGTGATTGGCAGTGGAAACGTAGGGGGCACGCTGGGTAAGCGATGGGCCATTTTAGGGCACGATGTCATTTTCGGGACTCGTGATCCATCCGCTGAAAAAATTCAAGCCCTATTGGCCGAAGCTGGAGCCAACGCGAAAGCAGCAATACAACCTGAGGCTGCTCAAGAAGCGGAGGTGATTGTTTTGGCAACGCCCTGGTCCGCCACCCAAGAAATCTTAGGAACTCTAGGAAATTTAAAGGGAAAGGTTTTAATTGATTGTACCAATCCCATTGGACCAGGCTTTCAATTGACTGTGGGGCACACCTCTTCAGGCGGTGAGCAAGTCGCACATTGGGCCAAGGGAGCGAAAGTTGTCAAGGCCTTTAACTCCACTGGGGCAGAGAATATGGCTGACCCAATTTACGACGGCGAAGAAACAGCGATGATTATTTGTGGCGATGACGAGGCAGCCAAAGCCACAACAACCCAACTAGCCCAAGCACTTGGTTTCGAAGTCACCGATGCTGGCGGGTTGACGATGGCTCGCTACTTGGAGCCCTTTGCGATGGTGTGGATTAATTTAGCCATTGTCCGGGGGATGGGCCGGGATATCGCCTTCAAAATTGTGAAGCGATAACAGAAATGTCTACTCAGCCTAAACCCGCTTACTCGATTGTTGAAATTGAGGTTCACGATCCAATCGCTTTTCAAACCTATGTTGATGGGCACCAGACCACAGTAGCTCAGTTTGGTGGCAAGTTTCTGATTGCAAATTCAGATATTGAGATTATCGAGGGTACGTGGCAGCCTAAACGAATTATTGTACATCAATGGCCGAGTTTCGAGGCATTTAAGCAATGGTACGCATCAGATACTTACCGCTCCTGGCGAGCGATGCGTCACAAAATCGCTACTGCGAATGTCATTTTGGTTGAGGGTCTTTGATTATTTGAGATTGACTAGTACAGTTGGGCGTAGATAGCTATACAGTAACGAAGGCCCTAACGCCCAACTGTTTAAGTATTTCCCTTCTAATAGCTGTTGCTCTATTTACCCCGCAAAATACTAGTTTGATAGGAGATATAAATGAGTGAAAAAATTTGTGTTGTTATTGGGGTTGGCCCAGGCATTGGCTTAGCTGTGGCTAAACGATTTGGGAAAGAAGGGTATCACTTGGTGCTGATGGCTCGACGAGCCGAGGCACTTGAGGGTTACATCGCTGACTGTGAATCAGCTGGATTTAAGGCCGTCGGGTTTACAGCTGATGTGTCTGATACCGCATCTATAGCCACAGCCTTTGCTCGAGTCAAAGCTGAATTGGGAAACCCAGAGGTGCTCATTTATAATCCCTCCATTCTGCGCGAGGGCGTTCCTTCCATGCTTGATCCAGAGCAGGTCGTCGCTGATTTTCGCATCAATGTCGTAGGCGGGTTAATCTGCGCCCAACAAGTCATTCCAACAATGAAAGAAAATAGTGCCGGGACGATTCTCTTCACAGGCGGCGGTCTAGCTCTAAATCCAGCGCCCCCCTATTCATCCCTTGCCATCGGAAAGGCTGGGCTACGCAATCTAACCTACAGCCTACACGCTGAGTTAAAGGAAGCGGGCATTCACGTGGCGACGGTCACTGTGGCTGGCTTTGTCAAGACCGGAACCCACTTCGACCCTGATTTAATTGCAGAGGAGTATTGGAAGCTCCACGCTCAGGAAGAGGATCAGTGGGAACAAGAAATTTTATATAAGGCTTAAGACCGTCGAAGCAACGACTCTTCGGTCATTTCCGCTGGCTTTTCCAGGCCCAACAAACCGAGCACTGTCGGGGCCACATTGCCAAGCACACCGTTGGCCAAACGCCAGTCAGGTTTTTCTTGGGCCACATAAATCAAAGGAACAAGATTGGTGGTATGAGCGGTATGGGGTTTGCCAGTATCATAATCGAGCATCTGGTCGGAGTTACCATGGTCGGCAGTCACCAAAGCTACGCCACCGTGAGCCACCGTGGCTTCGACCACTTGTCGGACACACTCATCCACGGTTTCACAGGCCAGCATCGCCTTATCTAAAAAGCCCGTATGCCCGACCATGTCTGGGTTAGCAAAGTTGACCAACACAAAATCATACTGCTTAGAATTAATTGCCTCAACCACTTTTTCGGCAATACCATAGGCACTCATTTCTGGTTGTAAATCGTAGGTTGGCACTTTTGGCGAGGGGACCAGCCCTCGATCTTCACCCTCGAATGGGGTTTCCTCACCACCGTTGAAAAAATAGGTGACGTGGGCATATTTCTCTGTTTCAGCTGAATGAAACTGCTTTTTGCCGAGCTTGGAAAGGGTTTCAGCCAAGCCATTGGTCGGTTCTGGTACGGCAAATGCTGCTTCAGCGGGCTGCCCATCATAATAGTACATGAAAGAAGTCATCTTTACATGGGGGAGGGGCATTTGCTCAAAGCCATCAAATTCAGCCTCGAATAAGGCTTGGGTCATTTGCCGAGCCCGGTCAGAACGGAAGTTGAAGAAAATTAGGGCATCGCCATCCTTTACTGTGGCAATCGGTTGACCGTCAGCATTCGTAATGACTACAGGCACAACAAACTCATCCCCCACATCTTCAGCATAAGAGGCTTCCAAGGCCTCAACTGCGTTTTGAGCCTGTTTCCCCTGTCCATGAACCAAAGCATCATAACCAAGTTTTACCCGCTCCCAGCGTTTGTCTCTGTCCATTGAGTAGTAACGTCCTGCCACAGTCGCCACTTTACCACAGCCAATCCGTTCCACTTGAGACTCAAGTTGGCGCATATAATCCGCTCCGCCTCGAGGCGCTGTATCTCGCCCATCCATCAGGGCGTGAACAAAGACCCGCTCAAAATTTCGGCTTTTGGCTAATTCAAGTAAGGCATACAAATGATTTTGGTGACTATGGACTCCCCCATCAGATAGCAAGCCCATCAAATGCAAGTTGCTATTGTTGTCAACGGCGTGTTGAATGGCATTGTTGAGGGCTTTATTTTGGTTAAATTCACCACTACTGATTAATTGATTAATGTAGGTCAGATCTTGAGGCACAATACGCCCCGCCCCTAAATTCATATGGCCCACCTCAGAATTCCCCATCTGTCCTGCCGGTAATCCTACCGCTTCGCCAGAGGCTTCTAAGGTAGCGCTGGGCCAGTTATTCCAAATGTAATCAAAATAAGGGGTGTTCGCCAAGGCAATGGCATTGTGTTCTTTGCGGGGATTTAGGCCCCAACCATCCATAATTATCAGGGTGACAGGCATTATAAGACCTCAACAATAAAATTTTTGGGAGACAAAATGTAAAAAGGGGGAAAGCTTCATTTTGAAAACTTTCCCCCTTTGGTAAGGCTTCTAAGACAGCGCTAAGAAAATAATGGACTGTATTTTAGCTGGCAGCGGCGATCTTGGCAATACTTTTTTCTGTAGATCGATCAAAGATGTGTAACTTATCTGCGTTGAAGGCCATTTGAACTTTGTCGCCATGGCGGACTTGGGCACGTGGATCAACACGAGCGATGAAACTTTGATCATCTTGGGTCATCAAGTAAACGAAAATTTCGTTCCCCATCATTTCAATAACATCAACCGTAGCTTCGATTAGCTGCTCATTTACACCAGCTGGCATGTATTGTGGATGATGAATATCTTCTGGGCGCATCCCAAAGGTCACTTCTCGACCAATGCTGTCAGCCCCAAGTTCTTCTGCTTGTGACTGTGGTACACGAATGCGAACACCACCGGAGTCAACATACATTTCGTTAACAGTACCAGTAATTGAGCCACTGAAGAAGTTCATTGACGGGGAACCAATAAAGCCGGCCACAAAGATATTTCCAGGGAAATCATATAGGTTGGTTGGCGAGTCTACTTGCTGCAAAACACCATCACGCAAAACAGCAATGCGGTCAGCCATAGTCAGGGCCTCAACCTGATCGTGTGTTACATAGATAAAGGTCGTTCCCAATCGCTGATGCAATTTAGAAATTTCTGCACGAGTCTGAACACGTAACTTTGCATCTAAGTTTGACAACGGCTCATCAAAAAGGAAAACGGCAGGGTCACGAACAATCGCGCGCCCTAAAGCAACCCGCTGGCGCTGACCACCAGACATTGCTTTTGGTTTTCGGTCAAGCAGTTGAGTAATCCCCAAAATCTTGGCTGCTTCTTGAACGCGGCGATCAATTTCATCTTTCTTGAATTTTCGCAGCTTAAGACCAAAGGCCATGTTATCATAAACAGTCATATGGGGATATAGAGCGTAGCTTTGGAATACCATCGCAATGTCACGATCTTTAGGGGGTACGTCATTTACAACGCGATCACCAATATAAATATTACCACCCGTAATTTCTTCCAGACCAGCCAAGCAACGCAATGCCGTAGACTTACCACAACCAGAGGGGCCAACCAATACCAAAAACTCTTTGTCAGGAACATCCAAGGTTAGGTTGTTAACTCCAACAACATCTCCCCAAGCTTTAACCATATTTTCATACTTTACACCTGCCATTTTGTTCTCCTTTGTACATGTTTAATTTTTATAACCATAAAGCCAAATCGCTAGATTGACGAATCACCAGAGAAGGCTTAATAATGACATATTTATTTTCAACCTGCTGACCGGCAAGCTCTGCAATTAACAGATCGCAGGCCTTTTGCCCCAAATTGTAGGTTGGGCGATAAAGCGTTGTTAATGGCGGTTGCGAATGCTCGGCCAGCAAGATATCACCATATCCAGTTACGGCCACGTCTTGACCAATTTCTAACCCTTGATCCCGGGCCGCTGCCATAATCCCCAGAGCAACCACATCATCGGCTGCCACAATTGCTGTTGGCGCATCTGTTTTGTTTAGAAGTCGCTGTCCCGCGTAATATCCCTCTTTTTGGGAAAGATCGCTGGTTTCAAGCAAATCATCGTCTAAACAAACATTTGCTTTAGACATTGCCCCACGAAAACCGTTAAAAAAGTTTGCTGAAAAAATTAAGTCAGCTGGCGTGTTTACCAACGCAATCCGTTCGTGACCTTGAGCAACGAGATGCTCGACGGCAATCCGAGCGCCTTCAGCTGCATCATCAGCCACCGTAGAGAAACTGCCGGTTACATTGGTGGGACCAATTACAATAAATGGATACTTTTTTTCAAGGAGCAGTTCAATTCGTGAGTCTTGCAATCGCGGGCGGGCGACAATAATTCCATCAACCCGCCGACTATTTGTTAGTCTCTGATAAACAATATCCTCTTCTGGGCCGGGTGTACAGGTTGACACTAACAAATCAAACCCGTGCTTTGTTGCTTCGCTTGTAATGCCTGCCAAAAGTTCGGAAAAGTAAGGGTCAGAGTCACGCGGCGATAAAACTGGCAGAATAAATCCTAGGGTATCAGTAGAGCGTTTTTGGAGACGGCGGGCCATAAGATTGGGGCGATATCCCATATCTTCAGCCACCTGTTTGATGTACGCTCGTGTATCTTGACTGATATCTTCGTGGTCATTCAAAGCACGAGAGACAGCCGCTACTGATTTCCCTACCACAGCCGCAATATCTTTGAGTGTGACATCCTCCTTTGTATGCTTACGCTTTGGCGACACCCTTGCCCCCTTAAACTGAAAGGTTTAAGTTGGCGTAGATTATAAGCTAAAAGGTTTAAGTTGGCAAATCCCCTTAAAGGTTTCAGTTAGTCTTTAACAAAGAAAAAAAGTAGGCCCAACATTTTTAATTGGACCTACTTAAAAATTTCTACTGGATTTATGTGAAAAATGACCAACAGGAATATCCGTCATTTTTCTCGGCTAACTATCAGCTACCATAGCTGCTGTGTCTGCCAGCTGCGCTTGAACTTATCAGATTTGACTCTGAAGTTTCTAAATTTTGCTATGGGTTTTAGCTAACCGAGGTATTTCCCAATCGGGTGCCACGATAGGGACCTCCTTTCAGCTATTCCAGAGTATAAACTATCTACACTTACTCTGTTGGTACTATAATACCACATCAGAAGATAGTGTGCTGAACGTTTACCCAACGCTTTACCTACTCGTTTGCGAGTAGAAACTTAATCGGACAAGTCAGGATTTCTTTCCCCCTCTATTCCCTTATGGTATAATTATCATCTAATAAAACCGATAATAGCCTCGCAATTATGGCAATTCTAACAACACAAGCCCTCGGCAAGCATTTCGGGGGACAAGATATCTTCAACAATCTCAATTTATCCATCAATCGTGATGATCGAATTGCTTTGGTAGGCCCTAATGGTCAAGGAAAAACCACCTTATTAAAGATCATTGCTGGCTTAGAATTGTCCTCAGAAGGTACAATTAGTACAGCTAAAGATTTACAAATTGGCTACTTAGAGCAACACACCTCCCTCATTTCGACAGAAGGCACAATGTGGGAATTGGCTTTAAGTGCTTTTGATAAGCTCCGAGAACAAGAAGCTCATTTACAAACCCTAGAAACGCAGTTAGCTGACATAGAGGCTGATACAACCGAGTATAATCACCAACTACAAGTTTATGGTGAAGCTCAGGCAGCCTTCGAAATGGCGGGTGGCTACAGTTATGAGCAAACCATTCGACAGGTGCTCACTGGCTTAGGCTTCAGCGAAACTATCTATCAGGCACCGTTAGCACAGTTAAGCGGAGGCCAACAGAGTCGCGCCCACCTAGCCAAATTGCTCCTTAAACAACCGGATTTACTGTTACTTGATGAGCCGACAAATCATCTCGATTTAGAGTCTGTCGAATGGTTGGAAAACTATCTCCATCAGTGGCCCAACGCATTCCTCGTTGTTTCACACGATCGATACTTTTTGGACAAAGTTTCTAACCGTGTGTGGGAGATGTCATTTGGCCAAATTGAAACCTATCGGGGTAATTTTTCTCACTACGTTCTCCAGCGGGAAGAGCGCTTCGAGCTACGCCTGAAAGAGTACAAGGCCCAACAGGAATTTATTGCCAAGGAAGAAGATTTTATCCAGCGAAATCTGGCAGGACAACGAACCAAGGAAGCCCAAGGTCGGCGCAAGCGATTGGAGCGGATGCCTCGGCTAGAGCGACCGCAAAAACACAAAACGCTCAATCTGAATTTAGCCAAACCTTTACGCTCAGGTGATCTCGTTTTAGCCACCCACGAATTAGTGGTGGGTTATCCCAATTATCCTTCATTATTTAATTGTCCTGACCTGGAAATTCGTCGGGGCGACCGGATTGCCCTAATTGGCCCGAATGGGGCGGGGAAAACCACTTTTATCAAAACCATTTTGAGCCAGCTTACGGCCCAACAAGGAAATATTCGATTTGGGGCAGGGGTAGAGGTTGGCTATTTTGCCCAAACACACGCCAGCCTTAACCTAAAAGCCTCTATTTTGGATGAGATTCTTTCTGTTGAAAATTTACCAATTAGAGAAGCCCGAAATTATTTGGGAGGCTTTTTATTCTCGGGTGATGATGTGTTTAAGCCAATTGAGTCGCTCTCAGGTGGGGAACGAAGTCGGGTAGCGTTGGCCAAGCTAACCCTAACAAAAACCAACTTCCTCATTCTTGATGAGCCAACAAATCACCTTGATATTCCCTCGCAAGAAACGCTTGAAGGTGGCTTAAAAGCGTTTGAGGGGACCATCCTCCTGACCTCACACGATCGATATTTTATCGATGCTGTGGCGACCCATGTATGGGCGTTAGAGCCAGACACAAAATCTGTACGGGTGTTAAAAGGCGGTTATAGCACTTACTTAGCCTTACGAGATGGGCAGGTTCCGGAAAATGGTGCAAATAAAAAAGCGGGCGACAACAAAAGCCAAAGCCAACTTAGTCGCGAGGAAGTGAAGGCGAAAAAACGAGCTGCCGAAAAAAGAGCCAAGCAAATTGCGGAAATTGAAAATATCATAGAAACTACGGAAGCCAAATTAGCTCAATTAACCCAAGAACTTGAAGATGCAAGCCAAGCACAGGACGTTTCTAAACTTCAACAATTAGGACAAGCATATCAAGAGACCGAGACGAAACTGGAAGAACTTATGAATGAGTGGGCCGAATTGGAAGCCGCTTGAAATTTTCCCAACTATAAACGGACCACTTAAGTCAAGGGAGTAGTGATCGACATGACAGACAAAATTGTAATCGGATTGACCGGCAATATTGCCACAGGCAAAAGCCTTGTTTTGCGAATGTTACAAGAACTTGGCGCAACCGTCATTGATGCTGATAAGTTAGCGCATCAAGTGATGAAAAAGGGCACGCCCGTCTTTCAAGCTATTATCGATGAGTTCGGCAAATTCATTGTCGGTGAAAATGGTGAAATTGACCGTAACCATTTGGGGCAAATTGTGTTTTCTAGTCCAGATGCCCTTAAAAAGTTAGAGGCGTTAACCCACCCTGCGGTGCGACAGCTCATCCAATTGCGGATCAAAGAGGCACCCACGAATGTTGTCGCGGTTGAAGCGATTAAGCTCTTTGAGTCAGGGTTAGCGGAGCAATGTACGCAAACCTGGGTTGTCACTGCGCCTCCAGAAATACAACTCAAGCGCTTGGTTGAACGACGCAAAATGCCGCAAGATCAAGCGGCGCAGCGAATTAAGGCGCAATCATCGCAAAAGGAAAAAGCAGCTAAAGCGGATGTGGTCATTGACAACAGTAGTGATGTCGCAAAAACTTGGGGTGTCATCAAAAAGCATTACACAGCCCTTACCGAAACACAGGCTGCCCCGGCGGCAACGCCTGAGCCAACGCCTGAACCAGCACCAGCACCAGCGGCAACACCAACTGACGATGCGCCAATAGCCCGCCCAGCAACAACCAAAGTGAGTGTCGGTGATGTTACGATCCGTCGCGCAAAGCCTGCCGACCTGGGAACAATTGCGCAATTAATCGGAGATAGTACCAAAGGGGCCTTACAGCTTGATCCGGGTGAAATGATGGAGTCTTTATTCTCCCGGGCCTATATCGTGGCTGAGTCAGGGGGACACGTCGTTGGGGTGGCAGGCTGGCAAACCGAAAATTTGATTGCAGGCCTGCAAGACTTGTATGTTTTGCAAGATGACCTATGGCAAAATGTCGGGGTCAAGATGATGGAGATGATCCACGACGAAGTTGATAAACTTTCGTGTGAAGTGGTCATCGCCTTTGTCTCAACCAAGGTCGGGCCTGGGCCTATCCAATTTTTGGAAAGTCAGGGCTATCAACAAAGTGAGGCCCAAAAGCTGGGTTATATGTGGAAAGACGCGGCGATTGAATGGCAACCGCCTGACACGGTTGTGCTCTACAAAAAGTTGCGGGATCAGCGCATTATGGTGCCAATGTAGGTAAATTAACAGGCTAGATTTCGCTAGGCCTGTTTTGATAAATCATAATTAGCTAATGGGAACTCGCTAATTATTGATTATTCCTAATTACAATTGACAGAGGAAGAGGTATGGACGCGATTAAAAAGTTTGTTGAGAATCATCCCCAGGTCACAGCCTGGATTGTTTTGGCTATTGGCATGGTCATTATTCTTCTATTCTCCATTCAAGACGTTGAATTTTCAGGCAGTCAAACAACAGCCTTGGTGATAACCACGATTTTGTTGGCTGGAGCGTGTGTCTGGATTATTGGGTGGGAAGATGATGAGGATGAGCTTCTAGACGAACAAGAAAATTAATACTCACACAAAAATCGAATCAAAAAAACGAGCACTATAGCTCGTTTTTTTGATTCGGAGCAGACTGTTGCTAGGGTGAGAAAATTGAGAGTAAGGCAATGATGATGACCAAGCCAAAGGCAACCTGACGCAGTCGCATATAGGGCAGCCAGCTTCCAATGCGCACCCCAAGCATAGAACCCAAGGCGACCACGGGGGCGAAGGCCAAGCCTAATCCAAAATTTGGCAGAACTTCAGCCCCGAATGACCAGTATAACAAGACAATCTGTAGCAAGATACCAAAAAACAGTTGCGCAAAAATAAACGCTCGGGCCCGTTGAGTTGACCAGTCGTGGGCGATGACCCACAGCATAATTGGCGGGCCACCAATGGAAACCATCCCCGAAGAAATACCACTGGCCCCAAAAGCCAGGATCGTCCAGCCAAAGTGTAATTTCTCCTTCAATTTAGCCCGCCCCACAAGCTGAAGCCCCACCGCAATCAATAAGACTACACCAATGACTTGCTTGATCACGGCTGGATCAAGCGTAGATAGTACCCGCAATAGCCCTATCCCAATCGGTATTGAAACATAAATTATGCCTAGGGGAAACCAAATATCAGCCCATACAATCTCATGTCGAAGCTGATACAGGGCCACCACCACCTGGACCAACAATGTCATCGACATCAAGGCCACGGCTCCCTTTAGCGGAATGCCACCCCAAATTAAGGCCGGTATCGCAAATAGGGCGAAGCCAAAAGCAACCGCACCCTGAAGACAACTACCAGCAAATAAAATAAGACTGGTTAGAATGATCTGGATGGTTGACATTGAAATTCCTTAATCGCCAACGACAAACAAATCAAGATCACGGCCAAACACGGCTGGACCATCATATCGATCTGTGAGTTCTTGGAGGGTTGACTCTTCCGTTTCGGGGGGGAAGAAAATGTTATGCGTGGTGACTAACAGTTTGGGTTTGGTTTGGTGGGCGATTTCGGCAAGCTGGTGGGTCGAGGTATGAGTTGCTTCAAAGTATTGCTGCCATTCCGCACTACGTCGCTTCAAACTGGCCAGGTTGTAAGCCTCATGGATTAGCAAATCGCACCTAGCTGCCTTTTCAAGCAGGATTGGCACGGGACAAGTGTCTCCCGAAAACACGATTGTGCCATCAGGAGTAACAAATTTTAGACCATATGCTTCCAAGCTCCCGTGGACAACAGGAAAGGCCTCAATAGAGACATTATCATCCTCATAAAAGACACCTGTTGTTATATTCTGAGCATTCACTTTGATTTCAGGCGGAACTGGAGCGAACCCATTACGATGTTCAGCGATGCCAGGTTCATACACATCAAGCAAACCTGCCACCATTCCCTGAATTTTATCTGGCCCATAAATCAAAACTTGCTCTGACCGACGAAGCACCCACGGGGCAATCAAAAAATCAGCCAGCCCAACTGTATGGTCGGGGTGAAGGTGGGTGATGAAGAGCCGAGTGAGATTGGCTGGGGCCAGGGCATCAAGCCTGTGTTTGCCTCGTGCGTCAGACAAACGCTGGATGGTCCCACCACCACAATCAACGACATAAGGTTGGTCATCAACAATGACCACAGCCGATGATTGATATCGTTGTGGCAGACCAGTTGGGCTACCGGTGCCCAACAAGATCACTTTTGTGCGCGAGGATGATTTTGTCATAAGTTTTGGTCGCTATACCAGTAATGGGATTTTTGAAGCGTGCTGACTGCCTTTCAATACGTTCCAAACTATGGATTAAGTGAACTGAAATCGCAAATTTGGGACGTGGATGAGCACTCCCAAGTAAAAATATACTGTATTGAACTAACTTGTTCAATTTTACATCGTCCCACCCCTCAAGGTATATTATCCACACAAAACATACTCGCATTTTCGAGGAGCATTTCATTGAATAGCAAACGATTGATTGAAGCATTACTATTTACAGCCATCCTGCTTGCCCTCATCGGCTGCGACCAAGCAGCAACACCACCGCCCGCCCCAACCGCAACACCCGCCCCAGCCTTCACAGGCAAAATTGTTGCAGTCGGAGATAGTTTGACTGAGGGTTTGGGCGTTGAGGTCAATGAGGCATATCCCGCATTGCTGGCTGATAAATTGCAAGCTGATGGTTATCAGTATGAGGTGGTAAACGCTGGAGTCAGTGGGGAAACGAGTAGCGGAGCCTTATCTCGTATTGATTGGCTGCTGAAGTTGGAGCCAGATATTGTGATTTTGGAAACGGGCGGGAATGATGGCCTCCGTGGAATCAACACGGATTTGACCAAGGACAATATCAGCACGATGATTGATCGTTTTCAAGAAAATGACATCGATGTGATCCTGGCTGGAATGCAAACTATTCAAAATTTAGGGCAAGAGTACACAGAAGCGTATGCTGAAATCTATCCGACCGTGGCTGAGGATAAGGATGTTCTGCTGATTCCCTTCTTCCTAGAAGGTGTAGCGGCTGAGCCAGAGTTAAACCAAGAGGATGGGATTCATCCGACGGCTGAGGGGTATCAAATTGTGTTGGAAACGGTCTACCCGTATGTCGTTGAGGCGATTGAAGCATATGAGGCAGGGCTGTAGGGAAGTAAATAGTAACTGGTAAATGACAATTAAAACTTTGGTAAGCCTGATCGTGAATTTCTATGAATTCTAGGGAAAAAGAATTCACAAAGGGCGCAACGTTACTTATCGGAATGCTCCCTTAATCTCAACTAAAGTCCCTAATTACTATTTACTAATTACCCTACTTCCCGTGACACCGCTTATACTTCTTCCCGCTCCCACACCAGCATAAATCATTTCGACCTAGCTGGATTGGATCAAGCAATTGGCCTTGCAGATAGTACCACTGCCCACTCTGTTTGGTGAATTCTGATTTTTCATGAAGCTGCTCGACGGTTGATTGCCCCGCTTGTTGGTAGAAAGCTGCGAATTCAACATAGCCTGTGGTATCGTTTGGTTGGGGAGGCGCACTGCTGACAATTTTCAAGCCGAGCCACGTCGTCTGCTCGATAGTGTTGGCTAAACTTGTGCGATGATTGGGCTGTCGCTTTGAGGGGTGGTGCGAGGCGATTAAGTAATCGATGTCGCCCTTAGAGAAAGCAGAATAGCGAGAACGCATTAACTGCTCTGGTGTTTCAGCGTAAACTTGACCAGAGATGAAGCGATAACAACAGGTTTGATACGCTTGGCGGCTGCCACAGGGACAAAGATTTTCGGACATTGGGGGAATTGTTGGTCACTGGTCATCTGCAAATAACAACGGCAGATGACCAGTGACCAGTTGTTGAAAACGTTAATCTTTCTCGTATGGAATACCATCGGCGGCAGGCGGGATGGCTCGGCCGATAACCCCGGCTAAAACAACCATCGTGACGATGTATGGGGCCATTAGCATAAACTCACTGGGGATGGGCACTTGATCGATGCCAAGTCCTTGTAGCTTCACCTGCAGGGCGTCGGCAAATCCAAAAATAATTGAGGCACCAAAGGCTCCCAATGGCGTCCATTTACCAAAAATCATCGCAGCTAAACCGATAAAGCCTTTCCCAGCGGTCAAAACTTCATCAAAGCGGCCAACCGAACCAATTGTAAAGTAGGCTCCCCCTAAACCAGCAACCATTCCTCCCATAATTACATTGATATAACGCATTCGGAAAACGTTAATTCCGAGTGTATCTGCGGCCTTGGGGTGCTCACCCACGGCAATCGTGCGTAGTCCCCAGCGAGTGTAGAAAAGCATGATGTGAATGGCAATGACCAAAACAAACAAAACATAAATGATAAAGCGTTGCTCAAAAAAGAGCGGGCCAATGATGGGGATGCTGGAGAGACCAGGTATGGGCAAAATCTTGAATGTGCCCCCACTGTTCAAGGCCTGAATCGGTTGGAGGAATCGTTGACTGAGGAAGCTGGTGACTCCCACCGCCAGAATATTAATCACCGTTCCACTGACAATCTGATCAACCTTAAAGGTTATCGAAAGCCAGGCATGGAACAGGCCCAAAACCCCGCCAATGAAGATGGCGCCGAGTAACCCCAAAATCAAATACCAGGGGACAGCATCCGACAAATTTGCCTGCTCTAATGCTAATCCGGTATTGTAAATCCATTGGGGGAAGAGGGCTTCGCCTGTTTCAGGGTGAACAGCATCATATTTGCGGAAGATACTGGCCACCACAACCGCGACCATCGCCCCGGTCAGCATCATCCCTTCAATCGCGATGTTGATAACTCCCGCCCGCTCACACAAAATGCCACTCAACGCCCCAAAGGCAATGGGAGCCGCTCGAAGTAGCGAGGAAGATATCATCCCCAACAAATTCATTGACGTGCCACGGGCCGCCCAAGAGAGAAAGGCAAAGACAAAAATCAAGGCGACCACTAGTAGGGCCAAGTTAACCCGTTTGAAGCCCCGCGCCAACTGCCAGCCTCCAATAAAAGCGACCACCACCGTTAGCATCCACAGTGTGGATTGGGTAGGGAAAACCCAATTTTCCAAACGAGGGGCGTTGGTCTTAGCCCCAGGATTGAGACCGAAAGAGGTTGTCATCTCAGCCGTAGTGTTGACAGCGAAAAATACGCCGATAAAGACGGCCACCAGCAAAAAGAAGATACCCATACCAATTTCACGTCGTTCACGAACAGCTCTCAGCGGAGCCGATACAGTTGCAGTACTCATTCGCAGTTCTCCTCGTCCTATGCTCCCCATCCACGGGTGAAGGTTGTACTTTCGCCATCACTATCTCCGGCACGCACCCGATAAATCCAACGGACAATAGCGGGCGCAGCGATAAAGACAATAACCAAGGCCTGAACAATCGAGATAATGTCAATCGGGATACTGGCAATGGATTGCATTCGCGTTGCTCCGTTGCGTAGGGTTCCAAACAAGAGTGAGGCTAAGACCACGCCTAAGGGATGGCTCTTGCCGAGCAGAGCCAAGGCGATGGCATCAAAGCCATATCCCGCTGAGAACCCACTGGCTAGGAAGTGGTTGAGGCCGAGCACCTCATTACTTCCAGCTAGGCCAGCCAAGCCCCCACTGATAGCCATCGTCAAAACGGTAATACGGGTAATCTTGATACCTCCATACCGGGCCGCGTTCGGGTTAGCCCCGACGGTTCTAATCTCAAAACCTAAAGTTGTTTTGAATAACAACCACCACATTGCAAAGGCGACCAATAAGGCCAAAAAGAAACCCCAGTGGAAACGATAGCCTTCAAACAGTTGGGGCAGGTAGGCTGTTTCCAAAATAGGTTCAGTTACTGGGGCGTCACCCCCTTCTCGGCGTAGCGGGCCAGTGAAAGCCCAATCAAAAAAGCGGAAGGCAATAAAGTTCATCATAATCGTATTGATGACCTCGTGCGCCCCCGTCTGCGCTTTCAGATAGCCGGGAATGGCACCATACAATGCTCCGCCAAGTGCCCCGCCGATCAAGGCAAGGGGGAGATGAATGATGGCTGGGAGCGAGACGCTGTAGCCGATAATCACAGAGACGCCCGCTGCGACAAGCAACTGGCCCTCACCACCAATATTAAAAAGACCACCACGGAAGCCAATGGCTACGGCCAGTCCAGCAAAAATGTAAGGCGTCGATGCCACCAAACTTTCGCTGATAGCATCAGCATCACCGAGCGAGCCGGAGAAGAGGGCGATATAGGCAATGGAGACACTGTCCCAAGCCGCAGCCAGAGCCGCCCCAAAGCCCCCCTCATTCCAAGCTGCATAGACTGTAGCATCTGTGAAGACGATAATCAGCCCGCCGATAATCAGCGCGGTCACCACCGCCAAAATCGGCACAAGGACGATATCTAAGACGCCCCGCAACATAGACGGGCCACGACTTGGTTGTTTGTCCCCACCTGATGTGGGTTGCCCACTGGATGTGGGTTTTGCGTTTGCGCTTGCTTCCATAATCTGTTCGGCCACCTCCTGAAAGAGTGGTTGATGATAAGGTCTAACGTCAAGCGTTAGGTCGAATGTAACAGTTAGTGGCTAGTGGTTAGTTTACTGACCGTTCCCACTACCCAATTTTTAATCTTTTGATCAAACTATTATCGTCGCAATAGCTCTAATACATAATTTTGAAATCCAGTAGCATCGACAGTATCTGCCACACGGATTCGTTTACCATCTTCGCGAACTTCTTTAATTTGTCCCGCGCTCGGTCCATAAGGCAAAACTTGCGTTTGGGCTTGACGATAGGTCAAAAACGCTCCAGACCCCAACGCGCCTGTGGTCAAGGTGTCCCACATGTAGTACATATATTCATAGGCGGGGATCATTCCGGTGGTTAAAGCCCAACATTGTCCAGCCAAATCGGAGACAGGATAATTGCGTTGTTGAGCCAACCGATGGACAAAATCCATATCAACTGGCACTTTATTGGTCACATCCAAGGGAAATAAGGTGATAGGAATTTCTGTTTTCCACAGTTTATAGGCAGCTACAGGATCCCAATAGACATTCCACTCCGCTGAACCGTCATGCTCATAATCGGTAACATTACCGGGCACCTGCAAGGCACCCCCCATCCAAAATACATCCTCAATTTTTTCGGCCAGGACTGGTTCCTTGTAGAGTACCATTGATAAATTTGTCACAGGTCCGGTAATCAACATCGTAACGGGTTCTTCGGCTTGATGTAGTTTTTCGGCAAGGTATTCATGAGCAGGCTGAGCCATCGTGGCAGGCAAATACCCTCGGCCCACGCGTAACACCTCTATCATCAATGACCTAAAGATTTTTCGCCCTTCCATCTCACTCAATATCACATTTTCCCGACGTAGTTCCTTAACAAAGAGGGCCTGTAATGTACGTCGTTTCTCTGGATCACTATCCTCATCGAGGGCCAGAATAAGATTATCCCGCAGTCGCTCCATCAAATCTTTCAAGGGTTCAACAGAAAAAGGAGTTTTTGATCGTGGTTTTGTTGATTTGATGGCGGAAGCCGCCGCTTTAGGATCAAGTTGGTTGAGAATGGGCAGGGCATTGACAGCATAAGGATGGGTACGCCATTCCCGAGGAAATGGATTGACACCGGGCAGTGTCCCCTCAGCAACTTCAACATCTAAACGATTAAAAAACCGTAAGATCTTTAAGGTAGCCGATACGGCAGGGCGTAAAAAACAGTCAGCAGGTGTGACCATCACTCCAGCTAATTTGATATGGGGCATCGATAAGAGCATAATCAACGATAACAAGTCGTCGATTCCACCATCGTGGTCAAAGAAAACTGTACGAGGGGTTGGTTGAATGGACATTAAGCCGTTTCTTTTTCCTCTTGGGCAACATATGGCAATTCGTTTAGTTGAGCACCTGCCATTAACAGTCCTAACTGATCCTTCGAGACTTCATCGGCTGACAAAATCGCCACAATTTTACCTTCAAACATCACCGCAATTCGATCACTCAAGGAGCGAATTTCATCCAGCTCTGTCGAGACAACCAAAACAGCCGTTCCTTCATCTCGCTTTTGAATAATCCGGCCGTGAATATACTCAATCGACCCCACATCCAACCCACGGGTTGGCTGGGATGCAATCAACAGCTTGATGGGGCGAGAGAACTCACGGGCCACAATCACTTTCTGTTGATTTCCGCCGGATAGGGTGGCCGCAGGGACCGTACTGTTGGGAGTTCGCACATCAAATTCTTTGATCAGCTGCTCCGTCTCTGTCTTCACCGCCTCTTCATTGATGACAAAGCCATTGGCAAACGGCTTTTTATAGTAGGTATTCAATACGACATTGTCGGTGAGCGGATATGAGAGGACCAGGCCATCACGTTGCCGGTCTTCAGGTACGTGAGCCACGCCAAGTTCAGTTACAACACGTGGTGAAGCATTTGTGGCCTTCTTGCCATCGATGGTAAAGGTGCCACTATCAACCCGTCGTAAACCGGTCAAGGCCTCAACCAACTCGGTCTGACCATTCCCTTGCACCCCAGCCACACCAAGCACCTCACCCGCTCTGACCTCAAAGGAAACGCCATCAACCATAACCCCTTCACGATCATCTTTTACCACCAAATTATCAATCACCAGGACTGGTTCTTTTGGCTTGGCCTTTTCCTTTTGAACCGTCAATTCGACAGCCCGACCAACCATCAACTCTGCCAAAGATTGCTCGGTTGATTCGGCAGGTGTCGCTGTGCCAACCGTTTTTCCTCGGCGAATAACCGTAATTCGATCCGCAACTGACAACACCTCTTTGAGCTTATGCGTGATAAAGATCAAGGAGACACCTTGTGCCACCAAAGATTGAATGATTTCAAAAAGCTCTTCAACTTCTTGAGGGGTGAGTACCGCCGTCGGCTCATCCAAAATCAACATGTTCGCGTTTCGATAGAGAACCTTGATGATTTCAACCCGCTGCTGAATCCCAACCGGCAAGTCTTTTACATACGCATCGGGGTTGACTTGAAGCCCATACTGCTTGGAGATTTCACGGATACGGTTGGCCACCGACTTTCGGTCTAGAAACAGGCCGTTCGTCAACTTTTCCTCACCCAACATCACATTCTCAGTCACAGTCAAAACTGGAATCAGCATAAAATGTTGGTGAACCATACCAATACCGTGTTTAATCGCATCAGTCGGCCCAGAAATATCGGCCACTTTGCCATTAATAAAAATTTCGCCCTTTGTGGGTTTGTATAAACCATACAAAATATTCATCAGGGTTGTTTTTCCAGCCCCATTCTCACCAAGCAACGCGTGAATTTCTCCTTTTTCCAAGGTCAAATTCACATTGTCATTAGCAAGAACGCCCGGAAACTGTTTGGTTATCCCACGAAGTTCCAATACTGGCGCCATATCGCTATCCTTTTTTTATAAATTGACGGGGTGCTTTCATACAAGTAACCACTCTGTTACGCTTTATAAATGAGTGATGTCAGCAAATCCAGCAAGATTTACCACATCAAGGTCGTCGAGGACAAAATTGTGGGGGCTATTATAGCACAACCTGAAATATTGACGAACTATGAGGGGATTTTGGACAAACTTCGACAAGGATTTGGAAGGGTGGAAGAATGGAGAGTTGGTCAATTACTCTTCAATCGCTGATAAAGTTGTCGAGTTTGCTGGGCAATTGCATCCCACTCAAAAAGGTTGCCAAGTTCTTTGGCACCAGCCGACAGCGTTTCACGCAGAGTTTCATCTGTGGCGAGTGGCGCAATGGTCTCAGCTAAAGACTGAGGGTCGTGAGGGTGGGCCAGCAACATATTCTTGCCTGCCTGAATTTCAGGGATTGAGGTTGGATTATTGGGAATGGTGCTAATGACGGAACAACCGTGACGGAGGGCCGCAATCAGGGTTGTGCGCCGAAAAGAAACACCATCGCGATAGGGCATCACAACAGCATCGGCAGCTAGGAGATTGGCCGAAACCGCAGCCAAATCGACATAACCGGTCCGATGGACAAATGCCCTCAAATTATACTGGTCGATCAAGCCTTGCACCTTCTGAGCATAAGCCACATTTGTTGGGTCGGCGTGGCCCACATCCCCGCCAATAAAAAGGAGTTGTGCATTAATATCCTGCTGTCGTAACAAAGCTAAGGCCTCAATCAACTCTTCGCCACCTTTACTTTCATTGAGAAAGCCAAAGTAGGCGAGCAACAGAGTTTCCGGGCCAACTTGATATTGTGCCCGCCAAGCCATCCGATCAAAGTCATCAGGCGGATTGGCCTCCACGTTGCTACCCAAGGGAATATGATTGAGTGAAGAGCGATTTTTTGGTGATAACTCCATTTCCAGCCGCTGCACATCTTCGCGATTGGTACAGATCACCGCATCGCTATGTCGGGCCAAAGCCAGCATCGATTGCCAGCGTAGCAGACCCGCTTTTGGAAAAATGTAAGGAATACGGAGATCGTGCAGGGTGGTGACTACTTTTGTTTTCGAGCCACGCCGCTTCAAATACCAGGGTAACCAATTCACCCAGCCTCCTAAATCAAATGCAGCCGCCTGATATTGGATATGCAATACATCAGGCTGATAGGTGGTTAGGTAATGTTGGATAGCAGACCAACATCGCCAGCTCCAATTGGGCAAAACTGGATACATGATCGGCTGTGGCTGTGAGGTGTGGGCAAAGATTGACGGGCTATCGGTCTCAGTTTCATTCCACCGATGGCTGATCAAAATTGAGGAGCGCACGTGGTGGGAGGTCAGGTGGTGGGCTAGATAGGCTGTATGATCAGCGATGCCGCCCTGCATCGGGGGGTATTCGCCTGTGAGAAAGGTTATTTTCATTGAACAAGCTTTTTAAGAGATTCAAGATTGGAGATTACACTGCTGCGCTTACTTAATCTCTAGTCTTCCTAAGCGAAGCGGCTCTCTACTGATCCCCACTATACCCAAACTCACAATTCCCGCAAAACCTGCCCGTAGGCCACCATACGTTGCCAACGCAAGGCACGGCGATGCCCGATCAGCCATTTGGCACTTTCCTCAAGCCATTGGATAGCATAGGTCAGCCACAGGAAGAGACGCAGGATGGTGGCCCAGCCATTTCCAAAATATTTACGGGTGTATCGAATTTTGCTCCGCTGGAAGCGAATGGCCCGTTGAGCAACGACTTGTTCACTAGATTTGCCTTCGTAATGAGTTACTTTGGCTGTGGATAAGTAATGAATTTCCCAGCCTGCGTCAACACAGCGCCGACACCAATCAGTCTCCTCAAAATACATAAAGAAATCTTCATCGATGGAGCCAACCTGCTGCCAAACCTCTTGTCGAATTAAAATTGCTGCTCCAACAACCCATTCCACCGCTTGGGTTTGATCAGCAGAACGATCAGCGAAGTGGTATCGCTGGATGTGTTGATTATCAGGAAACCACTGCCCCAAGAGCGTGCTTTCCCAAAAGAGACTACCGTGGGTGGGGAAGCGGCGGCGTGAGGATTGGATGGTTTCATCGGGCCAGAGGAGTTGCGGACCAAGAGCACCCACTTCGGGATGTTGGTCCAGGTAGGTCACCATTTCGGTGAGAGCAGTGGGGTGAACGACAGTGTCGGGGTTGAGCAAGAACAGATATCGTCCTGTTGCGACTTCAACGCCAACGTTGTTGCCTCGAGCATAGCCGAGGTTTTCATCGCTGGCAATCAAAGGGAGGTCGGGAAATTCAGTCCGCACCATTTCTACGCTGCCATCACTAGAGGCGCTGTCGACCACAATAATATCCATCGTCAGGTTGGGATCAGCACGACCTGCCTCAAGGAGTGAGTTGAGGCAATCGCGCAGCAAGTCTTTCACATTCCAATTGACGATGATAATCGAGAGGTCCATTAGACTAAACCACTTATCAGATAATAATAAACACGGATAGGAAGAATACAGATAACTCTTTTCAAGATAAGATTATCTGCGTCTTCGCTATCCGTGCAAATAACAATCAAGTCTGACGATTCTGGATTAGCTAAACTGGTGCTAAATATCCCGCGCGACTGCATAATCGGCCATTTGGTGCATGGCGTCTCGGTAGCTATTGTCGGGCAATACGGCCAAATCTTCCTGAGCCTGTTTAGCGTATCGGCGGGCCTCTTCCATCGTGGCTTCAACGCAGCCTGAGGCGCGGATTTCATTGACCACCGCTAGAATTTCGTCATCCGACACTTTTTCACGTCGCACTGCTTTGAGAATAGTGGGATGATCGGGCTTCTGCTCGTTGAAGAGCATCACGGGCAAGGTGGCGATGCCTTGGCGAAGGTCATTCGCTACGGGCTTTCCGATGAGATCTTCATCCCCTTGGAAATCAAGAATATCGTCCACAATTTGGAAAGCCATCCCCAAATGATAGCCATAATCGTGCAGGGCTTGAACTTCGGATTCGGGGGCACCACACAAAATCCCGCCAGTTTGAGTGCCTGCGGCGAAGAGTGACGCCGTCTTGGCATAAATTCGTTGGTTGTACTCTTCACGGCTGGGCACATTACCGTGACCATCATTGAAAAGCTGTTGGAGTTCCCCGCCCACAATAATCATCAAGGTTTGAGAGAAGAGGCGCACGATACGGACATTCTCGGTTTCGGCAGCCAGCCCAGCTGATCGGGCAAAAAGATAATCACCGGTCAAAATTGTTGCGCCGGGGGACCAACTAGCATTCAAGGTTGGCAAACCACGCCGGAATAAGGAGTTATCGATGATATCATCGTGAACCAAGGTGGCGGTATGGAGTAACTCAACCGCAGCAGCCAAGGCATATGATTTATCTTTGTCAACCGGATAGAAGTTGGCCGCCATCAAGGTCAAGTTCGGTCGCAATCGCTTCCCACCCGCTTCCATCAGGTAATCAATCACCGCCTGCAAATCTTCATATTGAGCACCAATGCCAGATCGCATCTTTTCTTCAACATATTTCATATCTTCAGCCACTAGGCTTAACAAACTTTTTATTTCTACCATTTTGGAAAACCTCGTAAATTTTTCCTTCAAATAATAATGCCCTTAAATAGGGCTTGGGTATTTTGGGTTAATTGTTCAGACATTGAGTCAATGGGTTGCTGTTTTATTTCCGCAATTCTTTCAGCCACTAAGGCAACCCGAGCCGGTTCATTCCGTTTACCCCGAAAGGGATGAGGGGAAAGAAATGGTGCATCAGTTTCGACCAACAATCGATCTGATGGCACAGTTGCCACAACATCGGGTAGATGTCGAGCATTCTTAAAAGTTACTGGCCCACTGATGCCAATATAAAATCCTAAATCAATCGCTTCTTCAGCCATTGGAACATCGCCAGAGAAGGAGTGCAATACCAAGCCTGGGTGACCACCCACCGCCCATTGACGCAAGATAGCCATTGTGTCTTCTGAAGCCTCACGCTGATGAATAATCACGGGTAAATCCAGATCTGTCGCCAATTCTAGCTGTTGCTCAAACACCCGTTGCTGAACAGGGCGAGGGGCTTCATCCCAATGATAATCAAGGCCAATCTCGCCAATCGCGACAACTTTTTCGGCCTGCGATAATTCTCGTAAAGCAACCAGTGTTTCATCATTGACGCCACCCGCATCATTCGGGTGAATACCGATAGCAGCATACAGCTCTGAAATTTCCTTGGCCAAAGCTACAATCTCTTGGCTATCGGTTAAAGTTGTACCAGGATTAAGAAAAGCCTTGAGACCAGCCGCTTTGGCTCGACTTAAAACGTCAGATCGGTCATCATTGAACGCCTTAAAATTGAGGTGGCAGTGTGAGTCGATTAACATTGATCCTACTGATGTTTCAGAATTTATTGAAATTATTGTATATAATACCAAAAAAATTTTTTTTGTCAATACAATTAGCAAAAGAATATACGTCAAAAAGCTTAGATAGATTTTAATTTTCAGATAACTAGTAGATGACATAATTATGGAAACCTGTAACATATTCGACTCTTTTGGTTCCATAACCTATAATGTAGGATGAAGGGAAAGTTGGATGCGCACTGAGAGCGAAAGTTTTATCATCAATCCCTATATTGCTGGGTCACCGGTCAAAAACCCAACCATGTTTTTTGGCCGGGAGGATGTCTACGCTTGGCTTCGTCAGCACTTACGCGGTCGCTATCAGGATAACATTATTGTCTTGTATGGCGAGCGTCGTAGTGGAAAAACCTCCATTTTGTATCAAATGGCAGAGCGGTTGGGGGACCATACCTATATTCCTGTTCTCATCGATTTTCAAAGCATGGGTCTGGAGGGAATGGATGGCTTTCTATGGGAAGTCGCCCGAAAGATTGTTCTAGGCTTGCGTGGGGTGGAAGGATTACCCCTGTTGGATCGTCCTTCCCGCCGCGATTTTGAAGAAAATCCCCGTCATCAATTTGAGGAAGTTTTTCTGCCCCCCATCTTGGCTGCCCTTGGTAATCTTCGCTTGTTGTTGATGTTCGATGAAACCAATCGGCTCGAAGAACGAATCAATTCTGGTAACCTCCCTTATGAACTAGTCACCTACCTCCGTTCCCTCATTCAGCATTCACGCAGCCTCAACTTTTTATTCTCTGTGGGCAGTCGGGTCGAGGAAACCGAGCATCTGGCCGACCTTTTTAACCTAGCCGTTTATCGCAAAATCAGCTTCCTGGAGCAGGATTTTGTTGAAGATTTGATTACAAAGCCTGTTTCACAACATTACACCTACACTGATGCCGCAATTGAACGAATTTTTGAATTGACCTCTGGACAGGCTTATTACACCCAGTTACTTTGTCATAATATTTTTTCATATTGGACAGAGCATCGAGTTGAAGAAATAGATGCCGAACATGTTGATTTAGTGCTGCCGGCAATCATCGAACAGGCAACACCCAATCTACAGTTTGCCTGGGATGATTCTGGTCCGGTTGAAAAGGTAATCCTAGCGGCCATTGCCGAAAAACTCCCCCAATATCGAGCGGGGGTCTTGCGTCGAAATATCGAAAGTACCTTACGGGAAAATCGGCTCTATCCACCACGAAAGGATGTTACGACGGGCCTTAAACGGCTGTTTGAGCGAGACATCATCGAGAACCAAGAGCCCTATAAATTTCGAGTGGGCTTTTTGCAATTATGGTTGGCTGAGTTCAAGCGGACCGAGTGGATTCGAGAAGAGATCGAAGAAGAGGCTGATGAGTGGTATGAACGAGAAAAGAAACGACGGGCTGAAGCCCCAACAACCGTTGAGACAGCCCGCCGCTGGGCAATTCCAGTCCTAGCCGGAGCGATAATTGGTGGATTGATGGCGGTTATCATCTTTCTAAATTTCCCCAATAATCCGCCGCCTGAAAGCCCTGAGGTCGATTTACTTTCAACACAAGTGGCAGCGTTGCAAAAGACCGCCACTGCTGTACAGGTCGGAGCGGCAGAAGCAGAAAGCCAGGGGGATGAAGAAGAGGCCCTATTGGCCCAACAAACAGCAGCGGCCGCTGTGGCGGAGGTAGCCACAGTTCAGGCGCAGGTCACCTTGGCCATCGATGCTGAAAGCACAAAAATTGCAGCCGAAATCAATGACGCCTTGTCTCAAGCGTTGGCAGCTCAAGCTACGGCGACAGCGTTGCAAACAGATCTAGATGCGCTAGAAAACATTATTGAAACAGCAACGAGCACCTCAACGCCAATTCCAACAAATACCCCAACCCCCGTCCCACCAACATCGACCAATACACCTACACCAACACCGATGCCAACAAATACACCCACACCACGCCCTCCCACGCCAACCCCGACGCCTCAGCCACAGGGCCGAATTGCAATTCCTGTTGACAATGGGGTCGGACGATATAATGTCATTGTTTATAGTATCCCTGATGGCGAGATAATCACTCGGATTTTGAATGCCAGCCAACCCAGCTTTAGTCCAGACGGCACAAAACTTGCGGTCAAAGCGCAGCGAGAGGATGGCAACACGATTTGGGTTTATGATGCCAATGGGGGAAATGGCCGATTGGCTAGTCCAGCGCTCAATGATAGTCGTCCGGCTTGGAATGCTAGTAGTGATGGATTGGTTTATGAAAATAGAGATACTCCAAAAGATGGTGACTCCGTTTGGCGAATTTCTACGCAAGATACACTTTCTCCCGACAGTTCCAGTGTTCATTTGTTAGCGGGTGATATTATTGACGCAGATCGGCCACTCTATCCACTTTGGGCTGAGAATGATGATTTAATCTTTTCTGCCTGTAACTATTGGCTTACCAGTAATGGCTCTTTATGTGGCATATGGCGAACAAAATCTTCTGCCACCGTTGATCAAGATGGGTTTGTTTCGCCAAGTAATATCACCCGAAATAAAGAAATCCCAACAGATATTGATGGTGATGAGCTTCTGATTATGCGAGAAGTTAACTCAACGTGGGATGTCTTTGTCGGGTCTATGAATAGTGGTAGCTTCGAAAACCTTACAGATGACTCAGCTAATGATGGCTTGGCCGTTTTCTCGCCCGATGGGAAATGGATTGCATTTGTCTCGAATCGCGCCGGAGATTGGAGTCTATGGGTTGTGCCGAGAGATGGCGGACGAGCTAGATCCTTGCCTATCGAGGGGCTACGATTTGGCACTGATGCCCGAAACTGGACCACTGAACGAATATCCTGGGGACCATAGGTAGTTGTCGCCCTTGGTTATTTATTTTATGAAACTATGGCATTCTAAAGTAAGTCTGAAGAAATTTTCGCTTTCGAAAATTAAACAGACTCTAATTTGATTTACCTAAAATAGGTGTCATAGAAGGAGTTTTATTGAATGAGTATTAATCCCTTTAGTTATGGTCGACCGATCGAAAATCCAGATCGATTTATTGGTCGTCGCCGCGAAATCGAGCAGGTTTACAGTCGGTTGCTCGCTGCTAATGAGTCGACCTCAATTGTGGGGGAAAGTCGTACCGGAAAAACGTCTCTGTTAAAAATGATTTCACACCCAGATACTCCAGCCAGCTTTGGTATTGAGCCAGATAAATTTACCTTTATCTACCAAGACTTCCAATTTATTGATGCGAATACGACCCCCACTCGTTTCTGGAAACGTGTTCTACGATCTATCAAACGGGTTATGAAAGATTATGAAGAGGTCGTTTTTGAGATTAACGAAGCCTCAAAAGATGAAACGATTGATAACTATACTTTAGATGATATATTCACATTGATTGATGAGGAAGATGTTTACATTGTTTTGATGTTGGATGAGTTCGAAAATGTAACCCGAAATAGTCAGTTTGATAATGATTTCTTTGGGGGGTTACGCGCCTTAGCCATTCATCACAATTTGGCCCTGATTACCTCTAGCCGTCAAGACTTGGTTGAATTAACTCACTCTGAAGAGCTACGATCCTCACCCTTCTTTAACATTTTTGCCACGATCAATCTCAAAGCGTTTACAGAGATGGAGACAACTCGCCTCATCGACAGCTATTTGGAAGGAACCGATGTTCATTTTCTCTTGAGCGAATTGAACATGATCTTTGCCTTAGCTGGATATCATCCTTACTTCTTGCAGATGGTTTGTTCACACTTATTCTCAGCACATACCAGAGGTTTAGCGGATAGCGAACGTCATCAAGTTTTGATGACAGCCGTACGCAGTGAGAGTGCCCCTATCTTCCAAGATTTTTGGCATCACTCGTCTCCCTCACAACAAATTTTATTGATGGTTCTCACCATGCGCGAGCTAGAAAAGGGCACGCCTACCATGGTGGAGGATATGGAGAAGTTATACGGTCGCGCCTCGCAAATTATCACTGAATTAGAACGCAGAACTTTGGTGATCAAAAACACTGACTCCGGCGGGTACCACATTTTCTCCACAGAGTTGCGTGAATGGATTGCGGATGAAATTGTTGGTAGCACAGATAATTTGCGGGCTTGGCGTGATTGGCAAAAGAAAGAAACCTTGATTGGAATGCTTTCAACGGATCTACAAAGCACCCTAGCTGATGTGGTCCGGGGCCTAAATCCTACCTATCAGGATTTAATGTCGAATTTTTTGTTAGATCCAGCTACGGCAGTTCCCGCAATGGCGTTGGTCGAAAATTTTGTTAGTCGCTATGAGCAATACCGGGAAACACGGCAACAGCGTGAACCTTCGCAGACAATGGCAAAAACGAATAAGCCAGTTGGCAATACGCCAAAAGGGGTCCTTGGACTGGTCAGTCAAAAGCTAGCTCAACGCGCCAACCAGGATGAGGATGATGGGGCGACCATTGCCCAGCCTGTAAAACGCCTCTCCTCAAAACCAGCTCCCCCGCCACCACCAAGTCCAAGTACTGGCTCTCGTCTCAAACGCAAGGCTGCAATTAGCCCTGTCGCCTTGGGGAGTTTAGTTATTTCCAGTGTTGTCACAGATTTGGCTTTAGATGAGGAAGGTGAGATGTTTGTGAAAGGGGAGCTAAATTGGCTCTTCAACGCGACTGATCATTTTTTGCGTATAGCACGTGATGACTTAAAACGTAACAGCCCGATTACGACCGAAATCCCACCAGAGGCCCAACGTCATCAAGATGCAGATAACCACCTTTTAGACCATCATGATGACGCATTTCTACAGTCTCTAAAGGGGCCAGTAGAAAGTTTGGTTGAACGACTTAATGACGAGCTAAAACTCTTGAGCACCTTACTTGCGGCTGAGGCAGAGCAGGGTACAGCTGCCAAAATTGATTTGAAGTTGCAAAACCAGAAGAAGACAAAACGGCTAGAAATTGTTCGAGTTATCGAGGATTTGGTTGATCCGATGCAGAAGGCTTATGGAGTGTATGTTTCGGCCCCTCGTGAGTTGGTTGAATATGTTGCAGATCAATAAAAAAAGGCGATCCAATAGAGCATTGGGTCGCCTTTTGATTTGCGGTGGTAATTTATTTAGCGTAAGGCTAAAAATTCAGAATTTTGAAATGAACGAGCGATCAGCTCAATAGATTTTTGTTCCCCCGTACCGACAAGCAAGAAGGCTGAGTCCTCACTAGCAATAAAGAACTTCGTTTGCTGTTCACCTGTAGCTTCTGACAAAACAATAAGTCGCTCGGCTTCTAGCCCTTGAACAGTTAGTAATTGTCGGGTCAGTATCATATCTTCACCCAAGCTACGATCTACCCAGGCTGATAAACCATCAGTTAACGGGCCAACTGCTTCAACAGTCAATACACTTTTTCCATCAGGGGAGGCCAATGCAACTTGATTGGGTGCCACCTCATTCTGTTGCCAGTTTTCAAAATAATGGATTTGATAGCCAAATTGACCATTAACAAATGATGTCATTTCGGTACCATTATCTACATCAGTACTCTCAACAACATTTAATGCCTGCTGGCTAATACTTCGCTCCACTAGAGGAGCTGTACGCACTTTTGGAGCCTCAGCAACGACTGTTTCTGGTTCAGGCTGTCCCAATCGATAGCCTGCTACGATTATAGCCGAGCCAATAATACTACCGACCAATAGAAATCTAATCCACCCTCGTAACTTTTTCATTTGTACACCTCACTCTCTCAAAATATTCCTAGTGCTTCTCGACTATGATTATCTCACACAATCAAACATTACACATCGGCTGACTGACTAGAGTTCACCCTAACCAAATCATCTATTACAAAAAAATTTTGTGCGGCTATCGCCTAGGCATATCAGCCTAAAGATAGATTACAAAATAATTCGTGTTATAATTTAGAAGATCAACTTTAATTTTTTCTAATAATCAACCGCTAAGTAGTATATTTCAGAGGTTCTAATGATACTTTCGCGTGAACAAATTGAAGCCCAAGAAGCAGAACGATTAGCCTCATATGGGATGAGAAGTCAAGACTCTCGGGGGCGAGCCTTTCCCGAAGAAGAACACCCTTATCGCACTTGCTACCAACGAGATCGAGATCGGATCATTCACACAACGGCATTTCGCCGCTTGGAGTATAAAACACAGGTTTTTGTAACAACGGAAGGTGACTACTATCGAACACGATTAACCCATACCATAGAAGTCGCCCAAATTGGCCGGACGATTGCTCGAGCGCTTGGTGTGAATGAAGAGTTGACAGAGGCCATCTGTCTAGCCCACGATTTAGGGCATGGTCCATTCGGTCATAGTGGGGAAAGTGCCCTCAATCAATTGATGGCTGATCACGAAGGATTTGATCATAATTATCAAAGTTTTCGTATTGTCGAAAAAGTGGAACATCGGTTTCCTGATTTTCGTGGGTTAAATCTAACTTGGGAAGTACGGGAAGGTATTCTAAAACATGAAACTGAATATGATCGAAGCCATGTTACGGAGTTAGAGCCACATTTGCGGCCAACTTTGGAAGCGCAAATTGTGAATTATGCTGATGAGATCGCCTATACCACGGCTGATTTAGATGATGGATTACGGTCAGGTCTAATCGTGCCCCAGCAATTGAAGAACGTTGAGTTTTGGCGATTAGTTTTGGAAGAGCTGGAGTTTGATATAAATCAACAATTTAGTGAGCTTGATTGTCATCGAATAATTCGTCGGCTCGTGGGTAAAGAGGTTAGCGATTTAATTAATGCGACGGGTCAACGGATTGAGGAATTAAACATTGATAGCGTTAACGATATTCGTAATTTGGACTACAGTATTGTCGGCCACTCTGGTCGGGTAAAAACTTTAAATCGGGAATTAAAAGACTTTCTATTTACAAATTTATATCGTCACTGGCGAGTCATGCGAATGGATCTAAAGGCGAGGCGCATCATTGGGGAGTTATTTGATGCGTATATCAATCATCCCATTATTTTACCCAACTCGGTGAAACAGCATATTGAGCGCCAAGGCCTATACCGAACGGTCTGTGATTACATTGCTGGAATGACTGATCGTTTTGCCTTGGAGGAACATAATAAGCTATTTAGCCCAAAATCGGAGCCGTTGGGCCTCTCGCGATAGCCAGACCATCGAAACAAAAAACGCGGAGATGATACGATCTCCGCGTTTACATTTTATCGTGATTACGAATTTTCGTTAGCTTTGATACTGCTCAGGTATATCCATCGTACCAATCTTCAAATCTGCCCCTTCTTGTAAGAACACATTCAAACTTAATTTTAGCTTCTCAAAGTAACTTTGATCACCACCATAAGCCAGTTCTTCAATCTTGGCGACAACTCGCAATGCAGATGTGTCCAAGCTGAATTCTGTCCCTTCCTCAGCCAACACAGCCTCAGCCAATGGGTTGTTTTGAATGTTTGTCATCAATTCGGTGTCATTGTGATAGGCATCAGCACTCATCACCACTCTGGAAAGGGTTGTGATATCTGTTTTATCAAACAGTCCAACATCGAAGGCCGTGACCTGTTTTGGATCAGTACCTACAATCGCCTTCATTATCCCCATTCCACTTTCACCGAGGAAGTCGCCGTCGTGGGTTTCAATGGTAAAGAACTCATCATAATTGTTGTGTTCTGACTTATGCTCATAAGTTCCAGACCATACTTTCAACGGGGCTGGCCCTTCACCGACCCATTCAACCTCGGGCTTTTGATGCCTCAATTGATTGAAGCGTCGACGTCCAATCAAAAGCACGATTGCTCCAATTACGAGAAGGAGTAGCAGGCCACAGAGACAATATTGCCATAAGGGAGTGCCACCACCTTGGGCAGGTTCAGCAGGTGGCGCGGCTGCATCAACAGGGGCTTGATCAGTATCGGTACCAGCCCCTGTATCCCCACCTGCATCCCCCTCATTTGTTGAAGGTTGAGCCGGTTGAGGAATGGCGCCAAGCAAATCAGCACTAAATGTGTTGAGGCCCTGAGCCTTTCGACCATCGGGATCATTGCTACTGATTTCGGTACTCAGTTGGGCAACAACGTTCTGAATTGTTGTATCGTCCCAGCTATTGACCCCTTTTAAGGCAGTGGCCAAATCATTGACAACTTGAGCTTCGGCGGCTTGACCATTCGCCACGAAAGCTGTTGACAATTCACCAAGTTCACGAATTTGCGTAGAGGCATCAAAAATCTTCATTCGCTCACTCGCTAAATTTGCATTGCGATTCACGTTATATGAGTCAACAACAGTGGCAATGTAATGGCTCTGATATTCAGGGTTCCATTCATTAGGATGTGCTCCACCCTGATAAACGGCTGGATCAACATTCCAAGCATAATATGTTCCAAAAACCGTCCCCAAGAGGCAACCAAAAAGAACACCGGCTAGAACGCCGAGAATTAAAGGTCTTTGGACTTCTTGAATTGAGGGTCTCGATGTGCCCATAAACTATCTCCGCACTTTAGGGATTTGTTTATCCCCAGTATCCCTATAAAAAGATAAATGGAGTTATGTTAACTTTTGCCCATTTTAACCATTCTACACTAGCCCTATGTAAAGTGCAAGTGTTCGTGAAATTTTTTATGTCAATCTATTTTATAGGTAGAATGGGTTCTTTGGGGGCATGAGTTAGTTGTTCAACCTGCTCATCCTGCACTAAAAACACATCTTCCAGCCTTACACCTCCCCATTCAGGAATGTAAATGCCAGGCTCAATGGTCATAACTGCGCCGGAGGCAACTTTACCTGGATAGGTAAAGCTATAGCGTGGTCCCTCGTGAACATTTAGCCCTAAACCATGCCCCAGACCGTGACCAAAATATTCTTTATAACCCGCCTGATCAATCACATCACGAGCCAATTTATCCACTGCTTCGCCAGTCATGCCACCTTTAGCCCCTTTGATAGCTACCGCTAAGGCCTCCTGCACAGTATTCCAAACTTCCATATACTTACCATCCTTCGGCTCCCCAAAACAAACGGTTCGGGTTAAATCGGAGCAGTAGCCATTGACGACACAGCCAAAATCCATAATAATAGACTCGCCAGCCTCCAGTGGTCGGGCGGTCGGGCGGGCATGGGGTTTAGCCGCATTCGGCCCACCCGCCACAATCGGTGGGAAAGAGAGAGCCTCTGCCCCATTCTGCCGCATATAACTTTCTAACTCCCAAGCAACCTCTAATTCAGTCATACCCGGCTGCATCCAGCTAGAAATGTGGGCAAACGTACGATCCCCCAAATCAATCGCTTTTTGCATCATCGCGATTTCCTCAGGCTCCTTCTTTTCCCGTAAGGCACCAACAAACCCTTCCGTATTCACAAGGACTAATCGCCCTAATAAAGCCCGTTCCCATTCATACAAGTTTGAAACACTAATATGTTCTGCCTCAAACCCAACTTTACGTGCCCCTAAGCCCAAACCTCGCAACAATTCCAGCATCTTTTCGGAAAATTTATAGCCGACCTCAGCCAGTTCCCAATCAGGACATTCCTGCCGTACCTGCTGGTAGTAACGTGAGTCAGTTGCTAGAATCTGTTTATCTTTGGTAATGATTAGCACACCATTACTGCCGGTAAATCCAGCGAGATAGCGACGATTGTCTGCCTGTGTTACCAAAAAGCCATCTAATCCTGTCTCTTTCAATTGTTGTCGAAATTTTTTTAAGCGCATTAGTTTATCCTCATCCGTAACTAAAGTTTTCGGTCATTGTACTGCGACACCTACCTCTGGTCAATGAATGCATAAATAAAAAATGCCCCTAGTGTAAAACTAGGGGCACAGCGGGGATGCGGTGTGTGGAAGCTAGAAAATGTTGGCCAAGACATACTCTAGCTTAATCGTAAAGTCAAGTTTGCCTGCCACACACAGACGATTGATGGGAATCGATAAAGTTATTTGAACTACAACCAAATCCTAAGAAGCACGTCGTTGCTGAATACGCTTGCGTAAAAATGTTGGTACTTCAAGATCTTCAGGATCATATGCCACATCTTTTTGGCTACTATTCCCACGCTCATCTTTAACGTCTTTCATTTGCGTGCGTGGAAAAGCAATCATTTTATTTTCTTCATCTCGACGACCCGCAACGTAAGTTTGACGCTGCGCGACAGCATCAAAGCCAGTAGCAATCAAGGTAATTCGTAGTTCATCCGTCATCGTTTCATCAATAACAGAGCCAAAGATAATATTTGCATCTGGGTGTGCTTTTTGCTTGATGATTTCAGCGGCCTCGTTCACCTCAAACAGACTCAAATCTGGTCCGCTCGTAATGTTAAAGAGTAAACCTTGCGCACCATCGATGGTTACATCCAACAATGATGAAGAAACAGCACTTTCAGCAGCATCAACAGCGCGATTTTCGCCCTGACCCACACCAACAGCCATCAGGGAGGTACCGCCACCACTCATAATTGATCGAACATCAGCAAAGTCAAGGTTGATCAAACCAGGCACCGTAATCACTTCGGAAATCCCTTGGATACCTTGGCGAAGGACATCATCGGCTGTACGGAAAGCATCGGTCATGCTGGCTTTCTTATCCACAATTTCCAAGAGGCGATCATTGGGAATAACAATCAAAGTATCAACTTTTTCTTTTAATTGCTCGATCCCTTCGATGGCCACATTCTGACGTTTGCTGCCTTCAAAACCAAACGGTTTTGTGACCACGCCGATGGTCAAGGCCCCAGTATTTTTTGCAACTTCGGCAATTACAGGTGCTGCTCCAGTGCCAGTCCCGCCCCCCATACCACAGGTGACAAAGATCATATCAGCCCCACGAACGATCTCTTCGATTTCGTGTGATGACTCCTCGGCAGCTTTGGCGCCAACCTCTGGGTTACCCCCAGCGCCCAGACCTCGGGTCAATTTATCACCAATTCGAATGCGCTGGGGAGCATCACTCATCAAGAGTGCTTGAGCATCTGCATTAACTGCTATAAACTCAACGCCACGCAAGCCTTCGGCAATCATTCGATTGACCGCATTACTTCCGCCACCGCCTACACCGATGACCTTGATTTGGGCAAAATTTTCATGATCTGCCACAAAATTTCGATTCGCCATTTTAGCATCTCCTCATTTCTAAACAGCCTGATTGACCTTAGCTGTCATCATTTACATTATCATCCAGGTAAAAATAATTTGAGCCAATCAGGAACCTTTAATCCCGAAGCTCTTGATGTTTGAGGCATATCATGTTTGATACCCCACTCTAACAACCCTACACTGGTAGCATAGGCTGGACTTTGCAAGGTATCAACTAAGCCTCGCAGGTTTTGCGGGTGACCGATACGAGCGGGCATCCCCATCACATCACGGGCTAAATCTCGCAATCCCGGCAAGTCTGCTGTCCCCCCACACAAGACCACACCTGCAGGTAGCAAACCATCGTAGCCACTTCGTTTAATCTCTTTCATCACAATCTCACAGGTCTCTTCCATCCGAGCTTCAATAATTTCAGACAAGAATTGCCGTGAGATTTTTTGTTGTCCATCTTCGCCAAAGACTTGTACGTCTACCACCTCACTCGACATGACGGAGTGGGGCAGGGCATGACCATACTTAATTTTGATACTTTCGGCCGTATTAAAAGGTGTTCGTAATCCGACAGCGACATCATTAGTGAGTTGTTCGCCACCAGTTGGCAACACCATTGTGTGCCAAATACTTCCTTCAATAAAGATGGCAATATCGGTCGTTCCACCACCAATATCAACCAACACAACACCCATTTCACGCTCAATATCAGTGAGCACCGCTTCGCCAGAGGCTAATGGTTCCAGCACCATTGCATCAATCTGAACCCCTGCATTGTGAACACATTTGACCAGATTCTGGATCGATGACGTAGATCCGGTAACGATATGAGCTTCAACCTCAAGACGGTAAGCCTGCATCCCAATAGGATCACGGACACCATCATCACCATCAACCGTAAACCCACGTGGAATGATATGCAGGATTTCGCGGTTATGGGGGATATCAATCGCCCGAGCCGCTTCTAGGACCCGCTCAACATCAACTGGGCGAACGCCTCGCTCACCTCGACTAACTGCCACAACACCACGACTGTTTACCGCATTGATATGTGATCCGGCGAGGCCAACATAAGCACTGGCAATCTCATAGCCCGATGTACGCTCAGCAAGATTAAGCGACTCGTTTATTGCGGATGTCAGTTCCCCTACATTGACAACGACCCCTTTGCGAATACCTTTCGCTGGCACAGTCCCTACGCCAACGATGCGCATCACACTTTCAGGGGGGCTGCCAACTTCAGCAACCAACGTACATATTTTGGTTGTGCCTATATCTAGGGCGACAATTGTGCGCTCCAACCCTAGCCTCCGGTCCATATCCTGTGAAAATTTAGATCATCCCAGGTGAATTTTTTGTTTACCCACAATATAATTGAAGGATAAACTCTTGTTAAGGGGATGGGGCACGACTTAGATGTATCTGCCCATTATAGCCCTTATGCTCTTGAATAGAAAACTGGCACTAGGCTCATAAACACGGTAAGATGTGCGACCTAGTGTATCACAACATATAGTATTTTGCAAGCAATTAAAGCACTAGATGTTGTGTTTTATGTCATGAATTCCTTAAAAATCCGATATTTGATCCGACTTTTTCTAAATCTACCAATGCCTATTGTCCCGCAGGTGCATTTGACTGGGGAACAGGTTGCCCAATTTGAATAATGGCATGCGGCTGATAGACGGGACGCATCGGATTACGAATATCAATGAAGGCCGGCTTTATATTTCGGGCCTGCAAATCTACCAATAATTCCGTCAAAACAACTAATTTAGCTCGCATTTCACGCCCATCCCCCAAATACACAGGCCAGCCTTCCGGTGTTGCCGCGATCAACCCTTGTACCCGAGAGTAGCGAATGATCTCAACTTCTGGCACCAACAAACGTAGGGCCTGAGCACCCTCAACGATATTTTGATCAATTTGATGCCCAGCTTGTAAAGGTTGGACATCATCATCAATGACCCGCAACATTCCCGTTAGATCCTGTTTGGGCGGAACAATTACCCCCTCTGCATCAACCCACCAGACAGTCTCGCCCGTTTGCCATAAGAGTTCGGGCCGCCGTTCAACTACTTCAATGACGACATTAGCCGGTAAGTTAATGGATACAGCGGCTGATTTTATATTTGGTAAAGCTGTTTTGATACGGTTCTCAATTTTTGTCTCGTTCAGCCAGAACACACTTTGACTATCTACACCACTTATTGTGTAGATTTCATAAGCCGAAATTGCTCCGTTTCCCTGAATATCCGCAGTATAAACAAAAAATTCAGGCAATGTGAATAGGCTATATCCAACCCACCCCAACACCACTAAAAGTATCACACCAAAAATCTTGGCAATGGGTATCCGAACAACAGGTAATCCAGCCCCAAAGACCTTCGGGCGAGCAGATGGTTTTGTGGCGTAGTTGACGCTCTGGATGCCTAGGCGCATTTCTGAACGACGGCGGCGTGGTCGCTGACTTCGGGTACCCATAACTTCCTGACTTTACCTAAGCGGCTGTCCCAACATCAAATTGGGTTTGTGATTGACGTTTATCGTCATAACGTTCTATCGCCAACTCAATTAAACGATCTATTAACTCGCTGTATGATAAACCACTGGCTTCCCATAATTTAGGATACATGCTAATTGGGGTAAACCCAGGCATTGTATTCAGCTCATTTACAAAAATTTCACCCGTTGACTTTTCAAGCAAAAAGTCACATCGGGCCAATCCTGAACAATCAAGCGCTTTAAAGGCCATAATGGCCAATTTTTGAAACATTTCAACGTATTCAGGCTCAAGCGGGGCTGGAATCAACAAGTCTGAGTCATCATCTAGATATTTGGCAGCGTAGCTATAAAACTCACGTGAGGGAATGATTTCTCCTGGCAGGGAAGCAATCGGTTCATCATTACCCAAGACGCTCACCTCAATTTCTCGGGCATCCAATCCCTGTTCTACAATTAATTTACGATCATATCGGGCCGCATCGGTTAGTCCATCTCGTAGTTCGGCCTGATTTTTTGCTTTATGGACGCCAACACTACTCCCGAGATTAGCTGGCTTAACAAACATCGGATAATCCATTGCCGCTTCACATTCAGCCACAACTGCATCCGAATCTGATTGCCACTGACGGCGTAAAAAGGTCCGATGAGTGACGATCGGTAGACCGTGCGATCTAAAAATATCTTTGGTGATGGCCTTGTCCATTGCCGCCGCGCTAGCAGTTACGCCTGCCCCAACATACGGCACATCAACCAATTCGAAAAAACCTTGAACTGTTCCATCCTCACCAAATGTCCCGTGCAAAACAGGAAAAACCACATCCAACGGACCCGTTTCTGCAACACTTAACGTCAATTCCGACGAAGGTTCAAAATCAGACCCCGCAGCTTCTTGATGAGACGCTAATAAGGGGTGGCCCTCGGAGGCTTGAAGCAATTGCTGATGGATATTTTCACCGGTCAACCAGGCTCCAGCTTTGGTAATTCCAATCGGGACAATCTCATATTTCTCTTTGTCCATCGCAGCCATAATCCCTTTGGCCGACGTAAGACTCACTTCATGCTCACCACTACGCCCCCCAAAAATCACACCCACGCGTAATTTTTTATGCTTTGACTGGCTCACCGATTACCTCAATTTCTAATTCCAAGGTTATCCCAAATTTCTGGGCCACAGCTTGCTGCGCTGTTTTAATCAAATGCATGACTTCTGCGGCTGTCGCTCCCCCTAAATTCTGGAAGAAATTTGCATGTACCGTCGAAATTTGAGCTTGACCATATTGATACCCTTTTAATCCGACGGCTTCAATCAAGCGACCCGCATAATCGCCAGGCGGGTTTTTGAACATACTACCAATCGTTGCTCCGGGGGGTTGGCTGGCTTTCCGACGCGCATTAAATTGCTGCAGTTTTGCCTCGATTTCTTCAACAACCCCAGCCGTCAGGGCTAATTCTACTTGTAACACAATCCAGCCTTCATTTCGGTTTTGGCGTTTTAGTCGCGAGCTACGATAACTGTAATCAAACCAATCTACCGGCTTCCAGACCCGTTCACCTCTAGGCGACAGAAGTTCTACTTGCACGACCGAACGAGCCATATCACTATCATAGGCACCAGCATTATTCACAACTGCGCCACCAATCGTGCCGGGTACACCAACTGCCCATTCAAAGCCAGCCAATCCTTGTTTCGCACATCGCCGGGCAAAGTTTGGCAAAATCACACCACTTTCCACTACCAGTGATACTGTATCGCCCAATACATTCTGAACCTTCGGAAAGTTGATAGCCCTAGCCCGGTTAACAATACCAACTCCTCGAATCCCCCCATCTTGAATGAGAAGGTTTGCGCCCCCCCCCATCATAAAAATCGGAATATTGTAAGGGCGAATGGTCCGAACAGCGTAGGCCAACTCATCCGCACTTGTCACGGCAACCCACAAATCAGCTGGGCCTCCCAACCGCATCGTTGTGTGTTGGGCTAAAGGCTCATTCTGGCGAACATTCTCGCCAAAATGCTGTGTCAATTCCTCAAATAAGGTATCAATAGACAAGGGGGATTTACAACCTCAAGCAGACTATGCAGCAGAAGAAAATTCATCCAGCGCTTCTAGCTCACGCATAATACAATGCACCATAAATTTGTGGGCAGCGCGAGTAGCGGTCCGGCTTCGAAATCGTTCAAGTTCCGAGACTTCTTCAGGAGTCAATTCGATCGGTTTTGGGACCAGAGTCAAATATTCTGGATATATTGAGCTTGCTTCTTCAACTGACTTTTCTTCCGATGTCGCCTTATTTTCAAGGTTTGATTTTATTAATTTTAAGTTTCGATCTTCCATTATTTGCTCCTTCTCCATAATCATCGTTTATCCAACTCGATTAAAACCCTCTCCCCGACTAAATACACATTCCCCGCACCAAAGGTCAGAAGTACATCCTCTGGTTTTAATGTAGCAACTAGGTAATCAACAGCAGCCTCCAAATCGCCGATATGACGAGCATCAGGATGGCTCATTCGATTAACAATATCTTGACTACTCACCACCCCTTCATCCACCTCACGGGCAGCAAATATATCCAACAAAATAACGTGATCAGCCTCATCAAATGCTGAAGCAAAACCATCTAGCAAGGTTAGGGTGCGACTGAAAGTGTGTGGTTGAGCGACAACCCATAAGGGGCGTTTGTCAAACCGGATACGCGCCCCAGCCAAGGTTGTACGAATTTCAGTCGGATGATGGGCATAATCTTCTATGACAGTTACTCCTTGAACTTCACCTTTTAATTGAAACCGTCGATCAACACCTTGAAAGTCACTTAATATTTGCGCAGCCATCTCCAAATCAAGGCCTTGTTGGTCAGCAATGGCAAGAACTGCCA
This sequence comes from Phycisphaerae bacterium, assembly GCA_028285035.1. Next base: position 69,354 of record JANQQF010000109.1, on the reverse strand, counting down.
AGGCATTTTGAACATTATGCTTACCGGGAATCTGAAGTGATACTGTCGCTGTTTGTGTTGAAGGTGAGACTACCTCAAAATCATAAGCCCCCTGTGAATTAGGTCGCAGATTTAGGGCTTGCCAATCTTGATTAGGCTGCAGCCCATAAGTTATCACTCGGGCCTTTGCTGCTGCTGCAATGGCTTTAGCTCCCATATCATCGTCACAAACTATGACTTGTCCATCCTCGGGAACACGTTGTACAAACGCTTCAAACGCATCGGTAACAGCTTTAGCTGTGGGAAAAATATCTGGATGATCCCACTCAACAGTGGTGACCACAGCAGTTTTCGGGCGCAAGCCTAAAAACATATGATCATATTCATCGGCTTCGATGATAAAAGCCTGGCCACTCCCAGCCGCAGCATTCGTCTCTAATTGAGGCACATAACCACCAACAATAAACGTTGGATCATAGCCAGCCGTTTGCATCACATAAGCAGCCATCGAGGTTGTCGTTGTTTTTCCGTGGGTGCCTGCAATGGCAATCCCATTGTGACCTTCCATCATCTGGCCTAGCCAATCAGATCGTTTCTGAACAGTGAGGCCTCGTTCATAGGCGGCGACCAATTCTGGATTCGTTGCCGGAATTGCAGATGAGATGACCACCGTTTCAACCGTATTCGCTAAATTTTCAGGCGAATGTCCGATCATCACCGTCGCCCCTAAGGTTTGTAATCGCTTTGTGTTTGCTGAGTGCTGCATATCAGAGCCAGAGACCCGATATCCTTGTTGTAAAAGAACAGTAGCAATGGCGGATAAGCCTGCCCCACCAATACCAATTAGATGAATGTGCCCCATCAACCTAACGACCGCCTGGGGGGATAATCCCATAGCCTTTACTGGTCAAGATCGCAATACATTGCCGATCAGAAGGGCCTGATTGTGCCCCTGAATAATATAGGGGCGGCGTACGATAAGAAATTTTACGACCGATTTGACTATTACCATCGATAAAGACGCGTGTTCTAAACATAGAAATCACAAACAATATGGCGATAGCAATGATAAACCAGGGGATAATGCTATCAAGAACGGTAAAACTAGGTAGATTTGTCGCTTGTAGAGACAAAGCAGAGGAGGCAGGCGCTACACCACTTGAACCAGCCAAAACAATCTCAGTGGCTGGGCCTGCAGAGCCAGGTAAGCTTCGGCCATCCAGATACTCTCGAATCAAACCTAATGTAATAAAACCGTTTACACCACCAATCAACAAGCCTAGTAAACTCCCCTGAGTTGTCGGGACACCATCAACGAGCCAGCGACGGCTGAGCATAATCGAAAATGCAATCATTACAGCCAAGATGATCATCCAGCTACCTGATGAGGTAGGATCAAGTTGTGGTGGGCCTCCAATATTATCTAAATCAAAAATTGTATTGATAATGTCTCGCAAGGTGATCTGAAATGATAATGGGATAAAGTTCCAAGTTGTTACAACCAACCCATTTACAAATTCAACTAAATCTAAGGCGATTTCAGGCTGCCGAAGCAAAAACAATAAAAACGCCAAAGTAACGGTCGTCAATGCCTCGCGCCACCAGCCTTTCGAAAAACCAGCAATAGCAAAAAAACCGACCACAAAATATGTCACAATCATCCAGTTAACTTGCATAACATTCACCTACTGATACAAATTGATTGTTGAGCTTTGAGAAAACTAACCTTATACAGCAATTTAAGTGTGTCACAGTTTACAGTTAGAGAGAGGCCTGTGACACCTTTAGTAATCTCTATAGCCTAATGGCACCCGATTATCGACCTTAACAAATCCTTTGTTTCTACTAATCCCAATCCGATTATTGACAACTAAAAATAGAAATAGCAACCCTGCACCAATAATAATCCAAGGGACAAAGCTATCCAGGATAGACACGTCAGGGACATTTACCGCCCGAAAACCAATACCAGAAGAAGCAACCCCAATGCCATTATTGCTGGCAACCTCTGTGGCCAGTCCTTGACCATTCCCCGGCAAACTGCTGCCGATGAGATACTCTCGGACTAATCCAACAATGATGAAGCCATTCAGGCCCCCAACAAGGCCACCTAATAAGCCACCAGTCGGGGCCACTTGGTAGCCACTTGTACGATGATTTGGCAGGGATAAACGATTAATCAAACCAGCTACCCCAATAACCACCAACAAGATAACTAACCATGTATCTCCATTCCCAGCTTCAATTTTTAAGGGTTGGCCATTGGTGCTAACAGATAAAACATCCTCAAATACAGTATCTACAATGGGTAACACCGCATTTGGAATAAACAGCCAGATCGTATCCAACACCCCATTGATAAACGCAATCAAGGCAGCAGCAATACCAGGCTGTTGTAAAAGAAAGACCAAAGCAGCTAAAAAGGCAGTTAAAACAGCCTCTTTCCACCAGCCTCGATAAAAGCCATTTAAGACAAACAGCCCTATGACCATGTATGTAACGACAGTCCAATTAATTTCGGCCATAATGTACCCCCAAAATTTCTTGTGCTAATTGAAACGATGCATCTTTTCTCGCCAACCTCAAGCTGGCCTGACTCATCGTATCCAATTTATCCTTGTTTGTAATCAAATTAAGTACGGTTGATTTTAATTTTTCTTGTAAATCCTTATCATCCATTGCAATCGCGGCTTGATGTTGCGCCAAATAGTTGGCATTTTGCCATTGATGTGCCCCTGCGTATGGATATGGTACTAAAATCGCAGGCAAGCCGGCAGCAGGAAATTCGCCTAAAACACTTGCCCCAGCCCGTGAAACAACAAGATCAGCGGCTAAGAAGGCTGTCACGATTTTATTGTGCAAAAAAGCGGACACGTAATACTTTTTTTGTAAGTCAAGAGACAAGTCATCTCGCTTACTTTGCACCCATTCTTCATCTAAGTATCCCGTAACATGGATGATCTGGCAGACGTCCAAGTAAGATTCCAAATCAGCCGTTAGTGCTTTGTTAATGCTCCGTGCCCCTTGGCTACCACCAAAAACTAGTAACGTTGGCTCTGTCTCAGCCAAGCCCATTTGCAGGCGAGCCTGTTGTGCTTCTGGCCGAGATGCAGCCAGCAACTCTTTCCGGACAGGATACCCGGTGACAACGCTTAACTCTGGAGCAAAAAAGTTCTGAGTTTCAGGAACTGTCACGGCAATTTTTGTAGCAAAACGCGCCAAAAATTTTATAGCAAGTCCTGGCTCAATATCCGGCAAATAAATAATGACAGGAATCCCAGCCCACCAAGCGGCCAAGGTCATGGGCACACAAACATACCCTCCCGTGATGAACAAGACGTCTGGTCGAAAATCCCGAATAATTTTTCGGCTTTGCTGATATCCTTTGTTAAGTGACCATATCCCGGCTAACATTGCCAGCGGATTTTTGCCCCGCAATCCTGTTGCCGAAATAGAAGAAAATTGCAACCCAGCTTGTGTGACCAAGCTGTCTTCCATACCACCCTCACTCCCCACCCAAAGTAAGTCGAGGTCAGGCTGTTGTTGTTTTAGCTCCGGCACGACGGCCAGTGCCGGGTATACGTGTCCGCCGGTTCCGCCGCCGGATATGATTAGACGCACTACGAGTCTTCTTCTTCTTCTCCTTGGGTTTATCTTCATTGGGTAATGTCCGTCGTGAGACAGCTAACAGCAATCCCACACTGGTCAAACTAACAACTAATGAAGATCCTCCAAAGCTTATAAAAGGCAACGGCACTCCAGTGAACGGTAAACTGGCCGTGATGACACCCACGTTAACAATTGCTTGAAAAATCAGGCTGCAGGTAATCCCTGAAGCCAAAACTGTGCCAAATGGGTCTACCGCTGTTAAGGCAATGCGAAATCCCCGATAGGCCAAAAATACGAATAAGCCGATGACAACTAAACCACCAATTAACCCCAACTCTTCACCCAAAATAGCAAAAATACCATCAGTATGGGAGGCGGGAATATAGCCAAATTTTTGTCGGCTTGCGCCCAAACCTAACCCCGTTAATCCACCAGAGCCAAGTGCGATCAAAATTTGTCGGATTTGATAACCATCACCCAAGGGGTCACTGTTTAATGGGTCCAAGAAAGTAGTCACCCGAGCCAAACGGAACGCCGAGCGTGAAATAAAAAATCCAATCGTTCCCCCACCCAGTATCCCACAAGCAATCATCTGCCAGAGATTGCCGCCGGCAATAAAGAACATCGCGATGGCAGTACCAGCAATCAAAATCGCGGTACTCAAATCCTGTTGTAATACAATCAATCCGGTGATCACCCCAAGCAAAATAGCAAAGGGAATAAGGCCATAACTCACGCGACGAATTTGCTCACCTTTTGAAGAAAGCCAGGCTGCAATATAAATAATAATGGCAAGTTTACTAAACTCCGAGGGTTGTACCGACCCATTAAGCAACCAGCGACGTCCGCCAAATTGTTCGTCACCGATGAGTAATACGACACACAGTAATACAACCGTGACTCCCATAATCGGGATTGAGTAGCGACGCCATGTATGATATTCAACCTTGGCAAAGAAAATCATCCCAAGCAACCCCAATCCCATCCACAGCAGTTGCCGGATAAAATAGTAGGTGGGTTGATCATGTAATTGATACCCCAGCGCAAACGTAGCACTGTAAATCATCATCAAGCCAATAATTAGTAGGGCAGCAACAGCGATGATTAAGAAGTAATCATATCGATGGAAGTCTTCATTGGTTTGGGATACTGACTTCGCCACAATAACTCTTCCTATAATCCTTCTACCAGAGCCACAAATCGTTCACCACGTTCTGCAAAATCCTGAAACGCGTCAAAACTGGCACAGCCCGGTGATAAAAGTACAGCGTCACCGGCTTCGGCAAGCTGATGCGCAACATTCACCGCATTGTCCAACGTCTCACAGTGATGAATTTCGGTATCAACAAATGTTATTTCCTGACGCGCTTTTTCAATGGCCTGGGTAATCAGCAAATCCGCCTCGCCAAAGAGCAAAACGTGTTTCGTTTTGTGCATCATCAAGCGGGCAACATCATCCCAAGGCAAATGTTTATCGCGCCCGCCCGCCAACAAAATCAAGGGCTCGTCGAAAGAGCGTAAGGCAGCACCTAATCTTTCAGGGCTGGTAGCGATGCTGTCGTTGTAATAATTCACATCGCCAATCTCGCGAACAAACTCGATCCGATGTTTAACCCCTGTAAATGAGACAATGGCTTCGCGCATCTGCTCAATTGAAGCCCCAGCTTCTCGACTGAGCAGACAAGCTGCTAGAACATTACTCAGATTATGGCTACCTCGCAGCTTGATTTCACTAGTCTTGACCACAGTCTCTGGTTGGTCATCTTGATCAAACATAGCCAACTCATCATCAATCAAGGCAGCCCCAAAAGGCATCTGTGCTTCCAAGCTAAACCAACGGGTTTTACCCCCAAATTGATTGCCAATCGTTCGAGTCATATCATTATCAAGATTCATAATGATGAAGCCTTCGCGCCCTTGATAATTGATGATGCCTCGTTTAGCACGCACATAGTGCTTCATTGTCGGATGACGATCTAAATGATTGGGGGTGATATTCAAAATTGCACTAATCTTTGGACTCCAATTATCCAGCAACTCTTTTAGAACATCCGGCGTAGCCCCAGATATATTCTCAACAACAACCTCTTCATTAAGACGGGCGTGGAAATATTCCAATTGAAAACTACTTAGCTCGACCACCACAATATCGTCAGGGGCAATTTGGTCAACAACTTCAATAAGCGGACGACCTATATTTCCCCCAAGCCAAGTTTTGCGTCCAGCCGCCTCCATAATCTTGGCTACCAGAGACGTCGTCGTTGTTTTGCCATTGGACCCTGTAACTCCCACAATTTGAGCGGGACACAATGCACAGAAAAGACGTGTTTCTGAACTAAGCGGAATTTTTCGGGCTTGGGCTTCCCTCAAAAATGGAACCTCCAAGGGAATACCAGGACTAACGAATAAAATATCAACCTCATCTAGCAAGAAGGAAGGATGTTCACCTAGCACAAGCAAAACACCCACTGTTTCTAGAGGTGCTAGCACATCCTCAAATTTACTTTTCGGTTGTAGATCGGTCCCGGTCACCGTTAGGCCATGCTCAGCAAGATATTTTGCCAATGCACGCCCTTCGCGCCCTAACCCAACGACCAGCGCCCGCAGGCCTGACAATGTGTTTATGTCTATCAATTGTCACGTCCTACATCTATCCTAATCACATAATAAACTCTATCAACAAGTCACTTTCTTATGCAGCCAATTCTTGCGGGGGAATCCAAATTGGGCCCTTGGCTTTAGCCTCTTCATTTGTCATCAAGTCATCACTGAGAATGGCTCGAACCACTTCATCCAACGTGGTCAACAAAACACCCGCTTTTGTGCGATAGTGACGTGTGCCCTTAGCCAGATCATCATCAATCCGGGCAACCAATTTCAGAGCAGCATAGTAGCTCTCATCCTGCTCATCCATTTTGCTAGAGATTACCAACTCTGGGTAAGTATGCCCATTGGCGTGGCCGTTGGTTCGAAAGGTGTGTGTGTTACTCATTATTATTTTCCTCCACTACTTAATTAATAAATGATTGATAAATTAGTTTAATGCTAACGCAATACCCAACATCGCTGATAAGATACCGATCAACCAAAATCGTTGAGTAATATGCGTTTCAGACCATCCTGTTAACTCAAAATGATTGTGCAATGGACTCATTTTGAATATTCGTTTGCCTCCAGTCAGCTTAAAATAACCAACTTGTAAAATCACAGAGGCAGTTTCTGCCACAAAAACAAACCCTATTACCGGCAGGAGAAGCCATTGTCCAGTCATCAAGGCGACAACAGCCAGCGTGGCACCAATGGAGAGCGAGCCTGTATCCCCCATAAAAAGCTCCGCCGGGTGGGCGTTATACCATAAGAAGGCAAAAATCGCGCCGACGACTGTAAAGACAAATGCAACCAGCCAAATCTGTCCTTGTAAGAAAGCGATAACTCCGTAGGCACTGAATGATACAGCCGCAATACTGCCAGCCAGCCCATCAAGCCCATCGGTCAGGTTTACTCCGTTTGAGGTCGCCACAATGATAAAAACTGCAATGGGGATGTACAGCCAGCCAATATCAATCTTTTCCGGAATGCCTGGGACAGCAATGCTTCTCAAATCAAGACCATAGTGTAAAAACAGCACGGTAATGATCGCAAAAATGAGTTGCCACATAAATTTGTAACGTCCCATCAAGCCACTGGGGAGAATTTTCACCCCCATCAAATCATCGACGGCCCCCAAAATACCAAAGGCGGTCATTACACTCATTGGAATCAGAACGGATTGGCCAATCGCTGTCCAGCCTAACAGATTAACAACATTCAGTGTCGTCGTAATCACCAACACTGGAATAACAATCATCAAGCCACCCATCGTTGGGGTTCCCGTTTTAGCTTGGTGGGTAGTCGGTTGTTCAATCCGAATTCGTTTTCCAATCCCCCATTGCTTAAGTAAGTTAATGAATGGACGGCCCCAAATTACGGCAAGTAAAAATGAAATTGTTCCCAAGGTTAATGAATATGCCATTGCTTAACGGCTTTCTTAATTACGATTTATTTAGACATCATCTCGCTTTGATACCATCAAAGCCGATACAATTTCACCCATTCGTTGTGAATTGGAACCTTTCACCAAGACGACATCGTCTGGTCCCAAATTAACCTGCAAGTGAGCGATAGCTGCTTCGTTATTTTGCAAACGAAGGATAAGTGATGGGTCTAAACCACAGGCTATCGCTTCCTCTGCAATATAGCGAACCGAGTCTCCAATAACAATTAACAAATCGACAATATCAGCAGTACGACAGCCAACTTTTCGATGCCCTTCCTCTTCGTAGCTGCCTAGCTCTTTCATATCACCTAAAACGGCAATTTTCTTGGCACCCGTCAAATCATCAAGCAAATTAAGTGCCGCCAAGGTCGAGGTTGGGCTAGCGTTATAGGTGTCATCTAAGAGAATTGAACCATTAGGGCCAGGCACCGATACTAGTCGCAACTGCGCATCGCTCGGTAATTGTTGAAGCCCCGTCACAATTTGCTCCCAATCCAACCCCTCAACGATTCCTACAAAGGCAGCTCGAAGCGCAGCATGGACACTATGCCGTCCCAAAAGGGGAATTCGAATATGAATTTGCTCATTACCATAGTTGAGCACAAAGCGAATCCCATCTAGTCCCATGCTAGTCACATCACTAGCCCACAAATCTGCTTCGGGAGATAGACCATACGTTAAAACCCGCGCCTCAGTTTTATCAGCCATCGCTTGCACCCGAGGGTCATCATCATTGAGAATGGCAAGGCCACCTTCACTATTCGATGGTAATGCTTGTACCAACTCGGTCTTAGCTTCGGTGATACGCTCAATGGTTCCCAACCGCTCCAAATGAATTGGCCCGACATTGGTCACGACGCCAACCTGTGGCCGTGCCATTTCACAAAGAAGGGCAATTTCACCAACATCATACATCCCCATCTCTAGCACCACTCGATCGTGATTACCAGTCAGATTAAGTAGAGTTAAGGGTAAGCCTATCTCATTGTTAAGGTTTCCATAATTTTTAAGTACATGAAATTGCGTTGCTAGAACTGCCGCAACTAATTCCTTCGTTGTACTCTTACCAACACTACCGGTGATGCCAATCACTCGTAAATCAAACTTGTTGCGCCAAAATGAGGCTAGTTTTTGTAAACTTGTTAAGGTATCATCAACTTCAATACAAATCGGCAGTTGACGGTCTTGCAAAGTTGTGTTCGCTCCATCTCCTGCTTTCACTGTTATAAATGAGCCATCAATCTCAACAGGCTGATGAACAAGAGCCGCAATTGCCCCACGTTCAAAGGCTTGCCCAACATATAAATGGCCGTCACTATTCTCGCCGGGTAAGGCTATGAATAACGCCCCTGGCTCGGCCAGACGGGAGTCAATAACTACTTGGGAGATCAATTGGGGGGCATGCATCACGTTTTGTGTCGTCCCCTCAATTACATCAGCTAAGGTTAATTCGGTCATAGCTCACTGTGTCCGGGCTAGCCGCACATTATCTGGCGGAATATCCATCAAAACCACCAACTGCTCCGCAATTCGACCAAATGTAGGTGCCGCCGTTTGCCCCCCCCACCGGGATGTCGTTGGGCGATCAATAATCACCAACACCACAGCCTGTGGATCATCTGCCGGTAAATATCCAGCAAATGAAGCCAACGTCAGGGTAGGGTGATAGCCACCAGGAACTGGAATTTCGGCGGTCCCTGTTTTTCCAGCCACCCGATAGCCAGGGATACGCGCCTCAGAGTTTGAGCGGTCCAGGGCAAGTACGAGCATATCAGTCAAGGTTTGGGCCGTCTCAGGTGAGATTGCCTGCCGCCGAATCGTTGGATTAACCACAATATCTTGATCACTACTCACAATACGTTGGACAATGTATGGCTTCATCAATTGACCATTATTTGCAATCGCTGCCACAGCTGAGGTCATTTGTAATGGCGTAACCGCAACACCTTGACCAAATGAATTGGCGCCCAAGTCACTGGCATGCCAATTGGCATTCTTTGGCGTCTTCAGGGTTCCCGGCCCTTCATTACCCAAATCTACTTCTGTCAATCGACCAAAGCCAAATCGTTTTACGTAGGTATAGAAGCGATCCTTGCCCAATTCAACCACAACTTGGGCGATCCCTACATTCAAACTTTTAGCCAAAACATCAATCATATCAACTTGGCCGTGGCTTTGACGGTCCCAGTTATAAATTGTTCGACCACCAACTTCAATCAAACCACCATCATAAACAAAATCATTCGGCGTCACCACACCAGAGTCAAGGCCAGCGGCCATACTGATGATCTTAAAAACTGAGCCAGGTTCATACTGATCACTGATCACTGGATCGAAAAAAAGCTGTTCATCACTCAGAGCATAGTTGTTTGGGTTGTATGAAGGGTAGCTGGCCGAGGCTAGAATTGCACCTGTTTTTGGATCAAGCACGACCACGGAGCCGCCCTGAGCCTGATACTGTTGAACCGCAAATTCCAACTCGCGTTCAATCAAGAATTGAATATTCCGATCGATGGTTAGATATAAGGTTGCCCCACGAACAGGGGGGACAAATCGTCCCACCCCAAGCGGAATTCTTTCACCAAAGGGGCTTCGCTCGCCTGTTTGTACGCCTGGCTTCCCACGTAACAAATTATGGTAGTACCCTTCAACCCCATAAAAACCGTTACCGTTGTCATTGACAAAGCCAAGTAAGTGAGCTGAGATTGCCCCTTCAGGATACACCCGGCTCGTGTGTGGCTCTGACTTGATTCCAACCAAATCCAGCTCGGCTAAGGCTTCCCCAACCGATTGATCCATATCATACGCCAATGGCACCCAGATTTTATCGCTCGTCAATAATTCCAGCAGCCCATTCCGTGACATTCCCAGAAGTGGGTACAATTTTTCAGCCACCCCAACTGGATCACTAATGATTTTCGGGCTAGCTGAGATATCATAACGAACTAAATCAGCAGCAAGTAAATGTCCATTTTGATCACGAATTTCACCACGATGCGGGGGAATGACCAGTTCATCCTGGTGCTCTGCCTCAGCTAAAGCAGCAAAGTGAGGATGTTCAATGATTTGCCAGCGGATCAGCTGCCCCACTAAAACAAAGCCCGCAGCACACATGACTGCCATCACCGTATATATTCGATACTTTGTTTGATCCGCACTTTGCATCATAATTAGCTATCAGCCAGCCAGGCTGTTACAACATCTAAAGTTTGCGTCCACCACCCAACGATAGACTGCTCATCGTTGTCTTCAACTTCATAGTATCTGCGGCTCACTGGTCCATAGAGGGATAAATCGGTCTCTCGGGTTACAGGATAATTTGACACTGCGAGATAACGAACTTGATTAGTTGGGCCAAAGCCTAGCGCTTGAGCACGCGCCTCAACCTGAGACAACGCCTGCAACTCTGCGATTTCCACAGCTAACGCGGCATTCTGATTCTTCAGTTGATCTAACTCCAACCGCAATTCATCAATCCGATAGCTCGTAGCCGTAACAGAACTCGCTTGAGTCAGATAGAGCCAGCCAACCAAACTAAAAGTACCTAGAATCAAAATAATTCCTGAGGCCGTTTTGCTATCCAACTTCCAAGGTAGCTGCTCAATCATTTTGTTTGGTCGCCAACCTACAACTGTGTTACTTGACATAAAGTTAACCCTTTATTAACTCAACAACCCGCAGCTTAGCACTGCGGGCGCGAGGGTTTTGATCTATTTCGTTCTCATTCGGCGTGACTGGCCGCTTTGTTAATATTCGTACAGTCGCCTTGTGGTCACAGGTACAGATTGGTTGTTCGGGAGGGCAAATACAATCTTGTGACTCACGTTTAAAGTATTGTTTTACAATCCGATCTTCTAAAGAGTGAAAGCTTATTACGGCTAAACGTCCCGCAGGTTTTAACAATTGAATGGCTTGAGGGAGAACCAGTTCTAAAACCCCAAGCTCGTTGTTAACAGCGATACGTAATGCCTGAAATGTTCGAGTGGCCGGATGAATTTTTTGCTTCCGGCCTCTTGATGGCACAGCTTTGGCAACAACTTCGGCCAATTCTCCTGTTCGTGTCAACGGTCTAGCATTGACAATCGCTCGGGCAATTCGGCGACTTAGCCGTTCCTCGCCATACTGATAAATCACATTGGCTAAATCTTCCTGCGACAGTTCGTTAACTAAATCCGACGCTGATTGCCCAACCGAACTCATCCGCATATCTAGTGGGCCATCAGCTTGGAATGAAAAGCCTCGTTCAGCTTGATCAAACTGCATCGATGAAACACCTAGGTCAAACAGGATGCCATCAGCTTTTGGAAGACTTTCAACAGAGGCAATCCGGGCTAGTTCAGAAAAGTTAGCGTGAAATAGCCGAGATCGATCTCCAAATTCTGTCAACGTTTGTCGGGCTATGGCCAAAGCCGTTTGATCTTGATCGAAACCAAATAATCGACCGTCAGGGCTAGATTGTCGTAGGATAGCCGAGGCATGTCCACCCGCCCCAACCGTTCCATCAAAATAGACACCACCCGATTGTGGTTGCAACGCTGTTATTATTTCTTCTAAAAGAACAGGTTTGTGCTGCATCGCCTAGCCCGCTGGATTTAGGTCGTCTAGATGCCTAAATCTTCTAACTGGGCTACGATTGACTCGGGATCATCCTCAACTTCATCAACGACTTCATTCCACTTCGTTGGTTGCCAAATCTCAACCCGATTCATTACCCCAATGATAATTGTTTCATTCGTAATCCCGGCGTATTCCCGCAAATTTTGTGGAACTAACACACGGCCTTGGCGATCAGGCACAGAGTCAAATGCACTTGAGAACATAAAACGGGCAAAATTACGAGCGGCCCGGTTCGTTGTTGGCATTTTAGCGATTTTCTCGGCAACAACTTCCCACTCAGAGCGACTGTATGCCCATAAACATCCATCGAGACCACGCGTAATGACCACACCACCTTCAAGTTCATCACGAAATTTAGCTGGTATGGTTAAACGTCCCTTATCATCGATGTTATGTTCAAATTCACCGAGAAACATCTCTTCTGCATCCTCTGAGGTGGGTGGGGAGTTTTCTCCCACTGAGGCATCAGAACATACGTTCTGCACCCCACTTTCCCCCACTTTTCCCCACAATATGCCACATTATAACCCACTTCTCCCCACGTGTCTAGTCTGAATAATGTTTTTTAAGGCCAGGGCCATAACAAAGGTAACTTGAGGACATATTCGATTGTTTCACGAAATATCGAGCCACATTGTAATCAAAATTTGAATATACACAAGATGTAGTGTCATGAATCGAGTAACCATACCATATTTCGTACCCCATTGTCTTTGGTAATAAATACCAAAACTCAAAATCAGTAATTTTCCATCGCCAAAATGGAGTACCAATTTGCTGAATGAAGGTAATTTGACCAGTTACCCCCTAGATAATAGAAAAGCCTTAATAGGGTTGTAATTCACCTCTTGATAAAAATAACTTGTTATTGCGACAGCTATTAAAGTGGGCTATAATGTTGCACTTTGTAGGGGCATCCCCCTCTAAATGCTTGAAGGAGAAGGTTGTGCGGGCACTAATCACCGGCATCACGGGTTTCGCGGGAAGCTTTTTAGCCCAAACGCTAATAAATCGAGGCGATGAGGTTTATGGTGTTTCGCGTCGGTCAAGATCAGATGCACTATATCCAGCGGAAAAGGTCACGCTTGTTTCTGCTGATCTAAGAGACCCAAATGCGGTTTCGACGATTTTAAGTGATACTCAGCCTGATGCTATTTATCATTTAGCGGCTCAAGCCTTCGTACCAACCGCTTGGGCTGATCCCTGGGATACACTAGAAAATAATATTCGGCCTCAAGTCAATATTCTTCAAGCAATGGTCAAACAGGGTCTAAAAGCTCGCTTGCTCATTATTACATCTAATCAGGTGTATGGGCAGGTTCAGCACGAGGATCTTCCCGTCAAAGAGAATACACCTTTTCGGCCAGATAATCCTTATGGGACTAGTAAAGCAGCCCAAGATATTCTCGGGTTACAGTACAGTTTGAGCCATCAACTTGATATTATCCGAGCCAGAGCCTTCAATCATATCGGACCCCGCCAAGATCCTTCGTTTGTGGCCGCTTCATTTGCTAAACAGGTCGCTGAAATTGAAGCTGGGATGGTGAAACCCGTCATTCGGGTAGGTAACTTACAACCCAAGCGAGACTTTACTGATGTAGCGGATGTGGTTAAGGCCTATGCTTTACTTATGGAATGTGGTGAAAGTGGGGAAGCTTATAATGTAGGAACGGGCCAAGCCCACTCCATCCAATCTTTACTTGACATATTATTAAGCTACACCAACGTTGAGATTGAGATTCAACAAGACTCCAAACGGCTTCGCCCCTCAGATGTGTCGGTAATCTACGCTGATAATCAGAAGCTTAAACAACAAACGCAATGGGAGCCTCAATACTCATTTGAGGAAAGTCTACATCGCATTTTGAATTATTGGCGTGAAAACATAAATGCAACTTAGCTAACTTTTTGGGTGGGTATCAAAGGATTGTATGGGGGAATCGGATAGCCACACCTGGGTCACGTTTAATTTAGAGCATTCCCCTTAATTGATGACAGGAGATTGATTATGAGTCAGAAAACAGCCCTGATTACAGGGATAACCGGCCAGGATGGATCCTATTTGGCCGAATTTTTATTAGAAAAAGGGTACAAAGTTATAGGGATGGTGCGACGCAGCAGTACAGTCAACTTCGATCGCATTGCCCATTTACAAGAAGCAGAAGCACTTGATTTGGTTCAAGGTGACTTACTGGATCAGATGTCGCTCATTGACATTCTGCAAGAATGTCAACCCGATGAAGTATACAACTTGGCAGCACAATCATTTGTACCAACCTCTTGGCGACAACCTGTGTTAACTGGCGAGTTTACAGCCTTAGGTGTTACCCGGATGTTAGATGCCATCCGAATCGTTAACCCAAAAATCCGCTTCTACCAAGCCTCCTCAAGCGAGATGTTTGGCAAGGTTATGGAAGTTCCGCAAAAAGAGACTACACCATTCTATCCTCGTAGCCCTTACGGCGTCGCAAAAGTATATGGCCACTGGATCACCATAAATTATCGCGAAAGCTACAATTTATACGCCTGTTCAGGTATTTTATTCAATCACGAATCACCACGCCGTGGCTTGGAATTTGTTACCCATAAAGTCACACACGCTGTTGCCCGAATTAAGCTTGGGTTGCAAGATGAGGTGCGGTTGGGCAACCTAGATGCGCAACGCGATTGGGGGTATGCTGGTGACTATGTTGAGGCAATGTGGCTAATGCTACAACAGGATGAAGCCGATGACTATGTGGTGGCTATGGGTGAGACCCATTCCGTTCGTGAATTGTGCGATGTCGCCTTCAAATATGTTGATCTCAATTATGAAGATTATGTCGTAATTGATGAGCGTTTCTATCGTCCGGCGGAAGTCGATCTGCTTATTGGCGATCCATCGAAAGCTAAGGGAAAGCTTGGCTGGGAGCCCTCGGTCAGTTTTGAGGAGTTAGTCCATATGATGGTTAAGGCTGATTTAGAAACCTTGCAGCAGGAAGGCCACAAACTCAATCAACAGTATGTTGTTGCTTAATTTGGAACTAAATTAACCTAGTGGCTCGTCATTCACTTGGATGGCGAGCCATTTTTTATTGACACGCCATTGTTTTCTCATTATAGTTAATTGAAGTTCGTAATAGAACCTACACCATATTTAGCTATTTTGCACTATCTTGTCTATTGACCAGATTAAAGAAGGAACCGTTTATGACTGTAGAAACATCCTCTGAAAGCTCAACCCTACCATCAACACCTGCCATTCCGAAGCCATCTACTGCCAGTCGTATAAATCGATGGTTTGAGAGCCATTGGCTCCTTGCCTTTAACACTGGCTGGGGTATCTTTATCGGTTTGCCTTGGTTAGCGCCAGTATTTATGGCCATCGGTTGGACTTATCCTGGCCGTGCTATTTATTTCATCTACAACTTTTTTTGCCATCAATTGCCAGAACGATCCTGGTTCCTCTTTGGTGAAAAATTTAGCTATACGCAGGTCGAAATTGCGGCTGTATGGGGTCGCCCGCTAGAAAGTATTAGCAATGAGTTGGTTCGTCGACACTTTATTGGAGAAGTGGGGATGGGCTGGAAGGTGGCCTGGTCTGACCGAATGGTGGCCATGTACACCAGCATCTTTATCTTTGGCCTACTTTACGCCTTTATTCGTCAACGTGGCATCCGCTTCAAAGGTATTTCAATATGGATGTTCTTCCTTTTTATTGTTCCGCTGGGCCTTGATGGCACAACCCATCTCATCAATGACGCCCTGCGCCTACAATTTCGGCAGACCAATGAGTGGGCGGTTATCCTCACGGGGGGTATCTTCCCGCCAGAATTTTATATTGACGACCTATTTGGCTCCCTAAACTCCGTCCTCCGAATTATCAGCGGCATTCTTTTTGGATATGGTGTGGTTGCCTTCATGTGGCCATTGATGGACAATGAGTTCTCGCCAACAAGAACTGATTAATGTGAAAAATAAACTCATCGTTGGGTTGGCGGGTGGCCCACATTTGTTACTTGGCTTGCACATCCTTCAGGCAATGGCCACCCAGCACCCCTTTGAGTATCATTTTATTATTAGCCCACCTGCTCAAAAAGTCCTTAGTCAACTGACTTCTTCTATTGAATTTAATCCCAATAATTTTCCCACCTATCCCTTTAAAGGGTCACTTGACTCTATATTACCGATCTGCCAGAGTACAGAAGGTCTTTTTATTATCGGCTGTGGAACAAAAACATTGTCTGGTCTTGTCACTCAGGCAGACAGCAACCTCATTCTCAAAACCGCAAAATTTCTTTACTCTAAGAAGCCAATTGTAGCGCTTTGGGCAGAGCAGTCACTTCGCTTCACACAAAGGCAACGGTTACAAGAAGCTATTCAATTAGGCACACATCTCCTGCCTGTCTCTTCCATTAATAACGAGGTTGATCACACAGACCTCACAAAAATTTGTTTACGCCCCTTCATTCAACCCACCCCCTAAAAATCAGCGGGACTATTGACCGATTGAAAAAGTCTACCCCATTAACTAAAATGCTTTTTGTATACGCCACAACATCTACAACTTTTACAACCTTAAAATAGACCGGATCTCTGTTAGTTACAATGTAATGTAACCTTCCATTAATATATCGAATAAATAATGGGGCAGAGGAACGGATTATATTTAAAGGACAAATGAATGTATATCGAGTACCAATCGGACAACAAACAGGTTGAGGTCAAGAAAAATAAAACCATCCTGGAGACATCCCTTCAAGCAGGCATCCCCCACGCTCACGCTTGTGGCGGGCACGCTCGCTGTTCTACCTGTCGGGTATTGGTCTTAAATGGCTTGGCACATTGCGAGCCACGAAACGCATCTGAACAACGGCTTGCTGACCGTCTCCACTTTAGCCCTGAAATTCGTCTAGCCTGTCAAACCTGCATTTCGGGTGATATCAAAGTACGGCGGTTGGTCTTGGATGCGGAGGATATAGAGCTAACCAGCCAAATTCGAGCAGGGGCGATCTCAGGTTCCGTTGGCAAAGAAAAAAAGGTGGTCATTCTGTTCTCCGATATTCGTGGATTTACCACATTTTCGGAGAAAAATTTACCTTATGATGTTGTGCACATCCTCAATCGTTATTTTCATGAGATGGGGGCAGTGATCAGCAACAATGGTGGCTATATCGACAATTATATCGGGGATGGCATTATGGCCCTCTTTGGGGTCGATGATGCGCCCGACGCCCCCTTTCGGGCGGTCAAAGCTGGGCTTGAAATGCTCGAAGCTCTGGAAACGCTCAATCCCTATGTTGAGAGTGTTTACAAAACGCAATTGAATATTGGCATTGGCATTCACTACGGCGAGGCGGTCGTGGGCACCATCGGTGCGGCAGATAAGAAGAAAGAGACCGCAATCGGCGATGCAGTCAACTTGGCTAGTCGTATCGAGTCGGCGAATAAAACTGTGGGCACTCGTCTTCTCATTTCCGAAGAGACCTATCATCACGTCCAAGATCGAGTTTGTATCGGCAAGAATGCCTCACTTGAGCTAAAAGGAAAAAGTGGCCGACATATCTTGTCAGAGGTTGTCAGTCTTAAGGATGGGGCGCAACTGAAGTCACAGTCCTCAACAACACGCTCTTATAATGGAAATGGGAAAAAAGAACGACCAAGACAGCGGCAATTTTCCGATGAATTAGCCATTGCTTTTGGCAGCCTATTGTTTGGGGCCTTTCTTGTAGGCTTCACCTCGACACTCTCCACTGGAAACCTTCTCTGGATTTTCGCCTTTGTCTTGATGGGCTTTATCGGAGCCCCGATGTTATTTTGGGGATTTATTCGAGGATAAGTCATCGAAAGATAATCGGGAGAAATACAGCTATCTTGCTTTCCTCTAAGTTGCCTACAAACTCATCAGCCCCAAGATCAGGGGAAGATGTACGTATTTCGCCATCAATATCGATCATCACATCGGTCGTGACTCCCTGATCAATTGCCAGAGAATTTTCGCCAAGATGATAGGTATCGGTAAGAAAGGTGGGATCACCTGTTAGCTCATTGTTAATGACAAGTGTACCCGCCGCGAATGTGTTACTCATCTGATTATTAAACCATAGAACATTGTCTACAATAGTCGTACTTCCTGCCATTACCGAAATGCCTAACGTATGACTACTAATGATAACATTCGTCAAGTGTGCCGTACTGGTCAACACGGCAATACCACTGCCGCCCTGATTATTTGAAAAGGTTGTATGCACAAGATGTGCATTTGCATTAGAAGCGATAGTCAATGCGACACCATCTCCCGCCTCAGAGATTTTATTATGATTAAAAACTGTGTTGGTGATTGTCAATTGACCAGAGTCTAAATAGATACCTGCTCCCCGCCCAACAGCATCATCCAACCTGTTTATCTCATTCGATAAAATCAACATATCATTTAATTGGCCTCGATTGGTTAAAAGATACAACCCGCCACCTCTACCACTTGTGTCAGAGCCTATAGCTTCAATTTGATTACCTTGAAAAAGATTTTTAGACAAAATGGCCTCCCCCACAAAAGGCGTAGTTGCCAGAAATGCACCCCCACCATATACCAAACCACTCGTAAGTTCAACGCTATTAGATATGATTGAATTGTTGATCAGTTCCAGATAGCCACCCACTAACATTAAACCACCGCCAACTTGAACGCCATGATTGTGGGCAATGTAATTATTCCGCAATGTGGCGGTCACTGCTGCCCCATGTATCCCTCCCCCAGCTTGAACAACAACCGAACTTACTAATCCAGAGGCATTACCATTTAGGATATGAAAGCCATCGATAACAACCCTAATAGGGTCCAAGGTTGATGGCGATTCGATATTGAGAACTCTGCCTGAATTTTGGGCATCAATAATCGTCGGGTAGAGCGCCGGATCTGCGGTTGTCCAATTGGTGATCGTATATCCGCCGACAAGCGAAATCGGTTTACTGATATAAACGCTCTGGGTAACGACACGTGGGGGAAATAATGCACTGACGCGAGCTGAGACGCCTTCATAGACCCCAGCAGCAACTCGAATTTCGTCTCTAGGCAAGGCTTGGTCCACTGCATGCTGGATCGTGGCGCAGGGGGTCATATTATTTTGGCAGTTGTTACCACTATTATCCCCAAATGGCTCTGGGGCTACAAAATGAATTGTTGCTGTGGCCAATGATCTTGCCTCAACCGTTTTGACAGATTGACCAGATGTGATGAGTAGAATAAAGGAGATAAAAACGCTTCCAAATAGAGTAACTAACCCCAGAAACAATTGGCTGAATTTAGTTAAAATGGTCATCCATTCCCCCTAAACTAATGTAACACCTTGCTTTTATAGTTATGGATATTGATATATTACCGCATTTCCCCTTTCGATACAACTAGTTTATCCTGAATTTTTAGTAATTTCTGAAATATATTGACAAACCATCAATAAACTGTTAGACTATACTTGTGAATAAAATCACGGACAAACTTTTCACCGCTCAATATATTGACAAAATATTGACAAAAAGCGGATATTCGTTAAGATTTTATGAACAACAAAATTACATCAGCATCTTATAGGGAGAGCCTGATATGAGCAGTACATCAATCATTCAACTTAAAAACTTATCAAAATCATATACAGAAGGAAAAAATTCACGTACCATTTTGGATAACATCAATATTAGCTTCAATGCCGGTGAGTTTATCCTTTTGTTGGGAACAAGCGGGTCAGGGAAAAGCACCCTGCTCAATCTGATCAGTGGCATTGATGCCCCAGACAGTGGGGAGATTATCGTCAATGACGTAACCATTAATAAGCTCAACGAGTATAAACGGACCGTTTTTCGCCGAGAGAACATTGGTTTTATCTTCCAATTCTTCAACCTCATCCCAACACTTACCGTATTCGAAAACATCACTTTGGCAATGCAATTGAATGGCGGAGTAACAAAAGAACGAACCGAAAGGGTTCAAGCATTGATCGACCGCGTCGGCTTGACGCATCGTCAACACGCATTCCCTGATCGCCTATCTGGGGGGGAACAGCAGCGCGTGGCCATCCTCCGATCCATCGCCCACAATCCAACGGTGCTTCTGGCCGATGAGCCGACCGGAAACCTGGATGAAAGCACCGGTGAAACGATTCTTGATCTGTTACTTGAATTGACTCGTCAAGCAAACAAAACCTTGATTATGGCTACTCATAATCCTGAGATTATTCCTTTGGCAGACAAAGTCTATCGGCTTAAAAATGGCGATTTGGTTCCGCATGAGCCGGTATCAGCGTAGGTTCGAGGGATTTTATCATGAAAAACAATCACCTTTTCCTGCTTGCCCTACGCCATAGCACCAAGCATCCAGTACAAAGCTTGTTACTCATTTTGGGTGTGGCCTTGGGTGTGGCTATGATCGTTGCGATTGATCTAGCCAATGGCAGTGCCAGTCGCGCCTTCACCCTATCCACAGACAGCATTGCGGGTAAAGCCACCCATCAAATTGTTGCGGCACCTGAAGATTTGCCAACCGAACTCTACACAACATTGCGGACCGAGTTGGGCTTACAAGACATTGCCCCTACCGTCAGCAACCTCGTCCTACTTAAAGAAGCAGACGAACGGCCGCTGACTTTATTGGGGGTTGACCCCTTTGCTGAGGCCCCTTTCCGAAACTACCTCGGTGATGGGGCAGGCAATGTTTCGACTGAGGCTCTGTTGAGTCTACTCATTGAGCCAAACACTATTTTGATGTCGAACAATCTCACCCAACAGTATGATTTGGCTCCGGGCGATAAGCTAACTTTACTTGTTGGCGATCAAAACAAAACCGTTGAATTAGTTGGCCTACTTGAACCAGGTGACGATCTCAGTCAACGTGCCATTGATGGTCTGATCTTGAGCGACATCAGCACTGCTCAGGAAGTGTTGGATATGGCAGGACGTATTAGCACCATCGACTTGATCTTACCGCCGAATGCAGATACCACTGCCCTTCTAAATGCACTTCCCCCAAATGCTCGGCTGCAACAGTCCTCGTTACGCAATGAGACGCTTAGCCAGATGACACAGGCCTTTGAGCTGAATTTGTCAGCGCTGAGTTTGCTGGCTCTAGTGGTCGGGATGTTTCTGATTTACAACACCATCAGCTTCTCCGTTGTCCAGCGTCGGCCCGTTCTAGGTACATTACGATGTCTGGGTGTCACCCGCCGTGAAATATTTGGCTTAGTATTAACTGAGGCCTTAGTGCTCAGCGCCATCGGGGCCTTAATTGGCCTCGGGTTGGGCATTGTCTTGGGGCGTGTTCTGGTTGGCCTTGTCACCCAATCCATCAACGATCTCTTCTTCACAGTAACTGTACAAAGTGTCACAGTCTCCACCTTCACCCTCTACAAGGGCTTTGTGGCTGGGTTATTGGCCGGACTAGTGGCCGCCTTTGTCCCTGCCCTGGAGGCGACAACCGTTCCCCCCAATAGTGTTCTCAAACGGTCTGTGGCTGAAGACCGGGTACAAAAATTGATCCCGGCTTTAACTGTTTTTGGGGTCATTTTGATGATCAGCGGCTGGCTCTTGCTCAACTATACCGCCTATTCGCTCAGCCTCAGCTTCACGGCCCTGTTCTTGATGTTAATCGGTTCGGCCTTTTTAACGCCGCTGATTACGCAATTTCTCATGCATTGGTTCCGGCCCATCACGCAAAGGGTGTTGGGCATCATCGGCACGATGGCCCCACGTGACATCAACCGCTCATTGAGCCGAACTTCGGTCACGATTGCGGCCCTGATGCTATCAGTTACCGTCATCATTGGCGTTAGCGTAATGATTACCTCCTTCCGAAACACGGTTGTCACCTGGCTTGATGACATTTTGTCGGCAGATATTTACATCGGCCCAGCTGGACAGACCAGGCGAGTGCAAACTGATCTGGACCCGACTTTTATTAAGGCTATTCAGGACCTTGAAGGGGTTGATGCAGTGAGCCTACTCCGCGCCACAACCGTATTTGATGCCAATGATGGTGAGGTTGAAATTCGTGCCCTCAGCCCAGAGCCGGATGAAAATAGCCGCCCAATGTTATGGCCAGTGGGGCAAACTGAGGCTGTGTTCGACCAGATGGACGCGGGTGGCGTGATGGTTTCTGAAGTATTTGCCCGTCGGCTTAATCTACCGCTCAATCAGTCTTCTCAGGTGACCCTTTTAACCGAAAATGGACCACAAAGCTTTGAGATTGTCGGAATTTTTTACGATTACGCCCTGCCAGAATTGGGATACATTCTAATGCGGCTGGACACCTATCAAACGTTTTGGCCCTCGGATGAGGGTATTTCGAATCTGGCGATTTTCATGGAGTCGACAAGCTTGGCCCAAACCGACTCCCTTGCAGAAGAGCTTAACAACCGTTTTGCGGGCGAGTACACATTATCAATTACCTCCAATCGAGGAATCAAGGAAAATGCGCTGGAGGTGTTTGACCGCACTTTTACCATCACCTCGGCCCTACGGCTTTTAGCCACGGTCGTGGCCTTCATTGGCGTTTTGAGTGCGCTGATGTCCCTGCAACTCGAACGCACCCGCGAGCTGGGCACCCTGCGGGCCAATGGAATGAGCGTGTCTCAATTGTGGGGCAAAACCCTACTGGAAACAGCCTTGATGGGCCTCACAGCGGGGATCATGGCCATTCCCTTGGGCTGGATGTTGGCGTTCGTCCTCGTCCATTTCATCAACCTCCGTTCATTCGGCTGGTCGCTACAGATGTACACTGATCTAAGCATCTTTGGCACAGCAATGTTGGTGGCTTTACTGGCCGCACTGCTGGCTGGGGTGTATCCGATTTTCCGGCTGAATAAGATGGAAATTGCCACAGCGTTACGTGAAGAGTAGACACAAATAAGGAGTAACCTATGAACAATGATATCAGAGAAGTTGAATTACAAAAATATAGCATCTGGTTTTATGCAGCAGCGATTTATAACTTCATCTGGGGTGTGATTACCATTCTATTTCCAGCCTTCCTATTCGACTTAATCGGTGCCCCACCGCCAAAATACCTGCCCTTGTGGCAGGTCGTTGGTATGTTCGTCTTGGTCTATGCCCCCGCCTACTGGTGGGTGGCCCGTCGCCCAGGGTATCATCGGCATTTGATCGTAATCGCCTTGATGGGTAAGGTTTTCGGGCCGATTGGGTTTGTGTGGGCGGCCTTTCAAGGGCAGTTTCCCTTGGCCTTTGGCTGGACCATTATCACCAATGATTTGATCTGGTGGCCAGCCTTTGCCCTTTATTTACGAGATGTCATTCGCTTGTATGGTGGGGTTAAGCCGCTGATGTTGGGTGATTAGATCGCTCACAGAATGACTTCTGTATAACTAGACAGAAAACAGGCTTGCATCCTGTTGCAACCATAACTGCAGATTTATGAAGATTAAAAGTTTATTTCGATAATTCTGGTTAAGCGTAGGGGCAATGCCTTGTACTTGCCCGGCCTTGGGCGACCACAAGGGTGCCCCCCTACATTACCGATTTATTTAATCTCGGTTTACATTGTCAGGTTAGATTTTTTAGATAAAGAGGCTCATCATGAAATTTGTTTTTACAATTATCGCCTTGGTCATTCTCTCAGGCTTTCTCGTTGTGCAATATGACCAAGTAAATTATAAAACACAGGAAATCACCTCGAATGTAACGGGGTTGAATGAAGATGAATACTCGACCGATGGCTTTGCCAAGGCTTATGAGATTATTCCTTTCAACTTCCCTGAGGATCACGGTCCCCACAATGACTTTCAGGCCGAGTGGTGGTACTACACCGGCAACTTGGCCGATGCTGAAGGCAATCGGTTTGGCTATCAATTCACCATCTTCCGCCGCGCGATTGTGCCAGAAGCGGCTGAACGGGAGTCGGAGTGGGGCAACAACCAAATCTACTTTGCCCACTTCGCTGTCACCGATGTGACAGGCGAAACCTTTAACTATCACGAGAAATTTAGCCGATCCAATCCAGGCTTAGCGGGGGCGCAGGGTACGCCATTTTATCACGTTTGGATCGATGATTGGTATGCTAAGGATGTGGGCAATGGGCAAGTGCAACTCAAGGCACAGGCGGGAGATATTGCTATTGATCTATTGTTGGACCAAAGCAAACCAATGGTGTTACAAGGCGAGCAGGGGTTAAGCGCAAAAAGTAGTGAGCCGGGGAATGCCAGCTATTACTACTCGTTGACCAATAACCTAACCACTGGCACCATGACCACTCCACGCGGCACGTTTGAAGTTACCGGCAATTCCTGGAAGGATCGCGAGTGGAGTACATCGATCTTGGGGGATGATGCGGTCGGCTGGGATTGGTTTTCCCTCCAGTTGGACGACAATCGCGAGATCATGTTTTTCCACATTCGACGCACCGATGGCAGCCTCGATCCTGTTTCCAAGGGCGTCCTTGTTGAGGCTGATGGCAGTACCAGCTCTCTAACCCTGTCCGACATTGAGATTACAGCGCTCGACACCTGGACCAGCCCACATTCAGGCGCAACCTATCCGTCCGAGTGGACCCTCTCCATTCCCAACGAAAATATCGAGCTCAGCATCGTCCCAATGCTCAACGATCAAGAGCTTGATGTCAACATTCTGTACTGGGAGGGAGCCGTCAGAGTAGAAGGGACGCAGACGGGGTTCGGTTATGTTGAAATGACAGGGTATGATCAGAGTATTCAGGGGCGGATGTAGGCAGGATCTCATTTACTTAACACCATTAAACCCCTATACAGTAAACATAAAATTTACCGTAGTAAATCAGACGAGCGAACTATACATTATCCCATTCCTATGATATAGTTATTGGTGCGCGGGGATCCCTTCATTATTATATATCACAAATTACAACACCATATTACTTGATGCATAGGAGCCAAATATTATGTCTACAGCACCCTTAACCCTTGTTAGTGGAAATGCAGCAATTGTTCTCAGTGGTCAAGCAGCCACCGCCCCTTCAGGATTAGAATATAATTATTGGATGGTTGTATTAGATCGTACAACTAGTACGCCCGATATTGTAGCAAGTGAGGTAGCAAATGCCTCAACAGTCCCTTCAGGCATCGCTCCATACAGCGGAGATAGTAATAAAATACTTGTTGTTGTCAACTCCTCTGTCGGAGCGTTCAACTATCCGCAAGGTGACTTAAACAGTTTCTTACTGGAAAATGGGGCGAGTGATGGATTAATCGCTGCAGAGCAAATTGCGGAAGATGCTGGCAGTGCGGCGGGGGGATACTTCAATTATGTGTTGGTCGCTGTTATGGATGGTAATCCTGGACATGAGGCCTTTAGTTTTCAAGACAATGTGGCAATGGCTATAGAGTTACAGCAAATCGCTGGCTTATGGACCCCACTTCAACCTAATACAGCTCTCTAATTCACATAGCATTAATGATAATCGTGCGCTGTAGTATTTGAATATTGCAGCGCACTTTTTAGTTAGGACTCGAGTTAATGCGATCAAACCCTATGCTACTGGCCATTGGCTTTAACCTCCCGAATACAGGCCTAAGTCGGGTCATGCACAACATTTTGCGGCCACTGCAAGATCGATATGATATTCATTATATTGGCATCGGGCACAAAGCCCCGATGCATAAAGATGGAATTACCTTTCATCCTTGTAATCTCAAAGGTGGTGATTTGTGGGGTGTATTTCAGGGCAAGGCTTTTATCAAAGCGCATCGCCCGGATTTGGTCTTTCTACTCAACGACTATTGGTTGCTCGAAACTTATATGCGACAAGCTGATGTTTATACGGCACACTCAAAGCTTGTTGTCTATACACCTCTGGATGGAACTATTTTCAAGCCAGCTTCAATAAAACATCTGAAGCCAATTGATCGTATTGTGGTTTACAATGAATTTGGTCGAAAAGAGCTAATCCAGACGGCCACCACACTTCAACAGGATGATCCCACCTTTCGCTTACCGCCCATTAGCATCATTCCCCACGGCGTGAATACCGATCTATTTCACCCTTTATCGGGTGATGTCGCCAATCACTTTCAAGGCGAGGGCCGACGACAAGCCAGACAAGCCGCCTTTCCAGATCAGCCTGATTGGCACAATGATGCCTTTATCGTACTCAATGCCAATCAAGCTCAACCCCGCAAACGAATTGATCTCACGATCGAGGGTTTTGCGCGCTTTGCGCAAGGGAAACCTGATAATGTTAAGCTTTATCTTCACCACGCCATTCTAAGAGATGACATTCACGCAGAGTTGATGGATTTAGCTCATACTCACGGGATTGTTGATCGCCTCAAATTGACACCGGTTGTTGAAAAATCAAAACGGGGGGTGAGTGATGAAACACTGAATCTTATCTACAATGCCTGTGACGTTGGCTTGAACACCTCTTTAGGGGAAGGCTGGGGGTTAATCGCCTTCGAACATGGCGCGACTGGCGCGGCACAAATTATGCCCAAACATAGTGCCTGTGCTGAATTGTGGCCTGGAGCTGCCGAGTTGGTCGAGACTGTGGAAACAATTCAGATGGGCAGTCTGCCTCTTGAGATGGCAGCCGTGTCCCCCGAAGGTGTAGCCAATGCCTTGGAACGCCTTTATCAAGATCGGACTTGTTTACAATCCCAAGCAACTGCTGCATACGAACTAGCCACACAGCCACAATTCTGTTGGAGCAATATAGCCAAACAATGGGATCAACTCTTCCAAGAGGTATTAGCCACATGATTGCCATCAGACCAGGGACAAGCGATACCCTCATCCGACGAATGATTCTGGAAGATAATGAGTATCGGCTACCCACAAAATTCGACTCCAACTCTATTATCTTGGATATTGGAGGTCACATCGGGGTATTTACTCACGCCGTTCTAGATCGCGGCGCAGGCTATATTTGCTGTATAGAAGCTGATTTAGAGAATTACTGTATTGCCCAAGCAAATTTATATCAGGCGATTGAGCAGGGACAGGTCCGTTTGATTCACGGAGCTGCTTGGCG
This sequence comes from Phycisphaerae bacterium, assembly GCA_028285035.1. The sequence goes on along the minus strand of JANQQF010000109.1, from coordinate 42,133 downwards.
ATCAGATGCCAATGAGGATGTTTTATATCAGGGAAGCTACACAATCGAAAAGTATCTACCCGTGAATACGGGGGCAGGCACTGTTTTATGGAATGACAAAGGGAATCCTGTCTCAAAAATTGCTTTTGATGAACTCGTGCTGGAATTAACAGAAAATGGAACAAAACGTATTCGTTTACTGAAGCTAGATTGTGAAGGCTCAGAGTGGCCCATTCTCTTTACCTCAAAAATACTACATCTGATTGATGAAATTTGCGGCGAGTATCATGAGATTGGCGGACAGTATGATACCTTGACACCTCCGTTTGAAATTGAAGGGTATTCTCGTTTTACCCTTGATGAATTAACCACGTTTCTTGAGCAGCAGGGATTTCAGGTTGAGTCAACTCGCCACACCCGTCGTAAACAGCCAGAACGGCTTGGCTTATTTTTTGCCCGCCGTTAGAATTATAGTTACCTATATTATCCTCAACTAATCATCAAATCCCCCACATTTTTCTCTCCTCTGTACGACAAGGATTTACATAACTCTACCAAAACAACATTATGTGAATCAATTCAACCCAGACGTATGACTTCTTGTCAAGTTGTGGTAAAATAGTTTGAGTGACCAGTACTATATCACTAATTTTCGTGAAGTTGGGATGATCTATTAGGATTGGTGATGCAATAGCATCAAGGAAGAGTGAGGGCTAAAGATATGTTGACAGGCCCAGCCGTTGTGGAGGACCTCGTGAGCAAGTATCAGTTGAGTATCTTGTTGGTCGATCAAGATAAACAGGCATATGACACCATCAACCATTTGCTGGCTGAAATCAAAAGTTGGCAATGCACCCTGGAGCAAGCATCAAGCTATAGCCAGGCCTTAGCAATGATTGAACAACAAAGGCCTGATATTTGTCTGCTTAATCCTACCCTCTCTGACCAAGAAGTCTACCATTCGATTCAACAAACGCTCAAGCTGGACAGTTCAACCTCGTTGATACTGTTCACCCAGCAAGATGCCTCCGATGCAACGCTTGAAACAATGGAAGCGGGTGCCATCGATTATTTGGCCAAAGATGATCTCACCCTCACGTCTTTAAAACGTTCCATTCAATATGCTTTACGTTATAAACAGTTAGAAGGTACCCTCGAAAAGCGCGTCCAAACACGAACGGCTCGGCTAAAAGAGGAAAACGAGGAACTCAAGAGTGAAGTCTCAAAGTGGAAGGGGCAAGAAGAAAGCCGCCGTCAAAGTGAGCAACATTATCGTGGGTTGTTTGACATTGACATTTACGGCGTTGAGGTTCTGGATGGAGTCGGAAATATTGTCGAATGCAATACCACCTTCCAAAAAATGTTGGGCTACACGCGTAACCAATTAATCGGCCAGCATACCACGACCTTTGCCTCCGAAGCTGATCGCCCCCGACTAAATCAGAAATTTAACGCCGCTAAAAAAGATGGCTATGCTGAGGGTGAAATCGAGCTGACCCAAGCTGATGGCACCTTGGTATTGGTCTGGCGCCGGATGCGGGCCATCACAAATGAGGCTGGTGAATTTAATGGTGTTGTTGTCTACAGTCGCGACATCACCGAGCGGATGAAGGCGGTTCGCCAAATTAGCACCTTGGCCCGTGCCTTAGAACAAAGCCCCACAGCTATTTTAATAACCGACGGAGACGGTGAGGTGGAGTATCTCAATTTCCGTTTCACCGAACTGACTGGATATACCTACGAAGAGACCGTGGGCCTCAATCTCCGCGAAATTAAATCTTTTGAAGAAGAACCAGAATTATTCAAAGAGATGTGGGAGACCATCAACGAAGGGGATGAGTGGTACGGGGAGTTTCATAATATTAGTGAAGATGGGGAAGCCTACTGGGAAGCCTTAACCATCGCCCCGATGTTAAGCCCACACGGCACGATTACCCATTTTGTCGCAGCGCAAGAGGATATCACCGAACGTAAGAATGTTGAGGAAGAGTTCCTCCACACGCACCAACGGGTTGGTGATATGATGACTGAGCGCATCAGTGATCTGACCTCGACAAATGAACAGCTTGAGCGAGAGATTAACGAGCGCAAACGTGTCGAGAAGGAGCTCAAGCGAAGTCGGGCTCGCCTCAAGGCGCAATACAAGGGCATCCCACTGCCAACCTATTCTTGGCAACAAAGTGGCGAAAATCTAATTTTAGTTGATTTTAATGACGTGGCGGAACGGGATAGTGATGGCCGCATCGCAGAGTTTTTAGGAAAAACGCATCGTGAGGTATTCAAAGATACCCCCCAAGTTATCGCTGACTTTGATCGGTGTATGACAAAGCGAAATACCGTTATCCGTGAGGCTCCTTATCAGCTCATCACAACCGGTGAGATAAAATATTATGTAACGACTTACAACTTTGTGCCACCAAATTTGGTTGTGGTCCATATTCAAGACGTCACGAAGCAACGGGCAGCCGAGGAGAAGTTGGCTGAATATGATTCTCAGGCCAATACCTTGAGCATGCAAAGCTCTGAGGTAGAAAAAATCAAAGAAGCACTCCAGCAAGAGATTGAAGCTCGCAAAACAATCGAGGTGGAGTTCAAGCAATATCGCAAAGAGGTTGAAAAAACACCCAAGGAACATCTAGCTGAGTTGGATGGCCTTAAAAACGATTTGCAGCAAGAGATCCTGAAACGTGAGCAACTTGAAAAAGCTTTGCAGGAAAGTGAAGAACGCTTCCAGCAAGTAGCAGGAAACATTGATGATCGACTAAGAGAGCAATATCGCAGCATTCCTGTGCCAACCTACTCTTGGCAACGGATTGCTGGTGAATTTGTTCTTATTGATTTTAACGATGCTGCCGCAGAGTCGATGGGTAAAATTGTTGATTTCTTCGGCAAAAAAGCAAGCGAGATTTTCGAAAATCGGCCTGAAATTTTGAAAGATTTTGAGGATTGTTATCAGAAAAAAGAAAAAATTGTTCGTGAAGCCCCGTACAAGATGATCACCACCGGAGAGACACGCTACTTCGTCACCACTTACAATTTTGTGCCGCCCAATCTGGTTATCGATCATATTCAAGACATTACCGAACAGAAACAGCTCGAAGATGAAATCGCTGAATTACGCAGCCAGTTGAAGGATGGACATAAACAGAACGGGACAGGTCCGCTAGATGGCAATATTCAGGAAGAAATTAAGCGGCGAGAAGAGGCAGAACGCGAGCTTTATGAGCTAAAATCAAGGCTCACGACTCACCGTGATGAGCTAGAGGATGTTGTCAAAGAGCGAACGTTTGAACTGACCGAGATGAACAAACAGTTGCAGCGGGAAATTTTTGAGCATCAACGGGCAGAAGAGTCACTCAAGGAGGCTCGGGCACGGCTACGCGCTCAATATAAAGGTATTCCCATTCCAACCTATTCCTGGCGTAAGGTTGGTGATGATTTTGTCTTGATTGATTATAATCACGCTGCAGAGCTGAATAGCAACGGACGGATGGCCCAATTTATGAGTAAGCCAGCCCGGGAAATTTTTAAGGATCGGCCTCAAGTTTTAGCAGATTTTTCGCGTTGTTACAATGAGCGTAAAAGTATACGTCGAGCAGCCCCTTATCGATTGGTTACCACGGGTGAGATGAAGCATTTTGTGACAACTTACAATTTTGCCCCACCAAATGTGATCATTGTTTATATTCAAGACGTTACGGAACAGAAAAATCTTGAGGTTGATTTTCAAAAGAGTATTGCCTATCTAGATTTAAAGTGTCGCCTTAATCGGGAACGAGAAGTAACCTTCGTCAATGATGCTTATTATTGGTATTACAACATCAAGCCAGAGGACGTCCTTGGTCAGAAATTGCCGTTCGTTGTTGAGCAGGACAAAAAGAAGGTGGATCGCCACATCATTGGTCTAAATCGAGCCGAGCCAGCTGGCACCATCGAATGTAATATAAAGAAACCAGATCAAACCATTCGTCAACAGCGCTGGACGACTAAAGCTATATTTGATAAGCAGGGCCACCTCGTTGAGTACCGCATCTCTGGAAAAGATATTACCCTTCCTAAAGAAATAGAGGGCTAAAATTAATGCCTCAAAAAATCTTTGGTGATTTTGTTGAGTCAAAAGATAATCACGAATATTTGATTATTGGCTTTTCGCCCAGCTCTATTCCACTACAACAACGTTGGCGGAATAATGGATTGTCCGCTGATTTTCTCGCTGATTATCTAACTACATTTTTTCCCGCTTATGATATATCTTCATTGAATCAGCAAGCTGAAATAAAAGATGCTGTGGCTTATGTTGCCAATGAGTTGTTGGAAAATGCAATGAAATATAGCTATGAGCCATCTAAAAATCCGGTCAGCATAGGGTTAACGCTTGATGAGCAATCGGTCCGCTTTTATGTTACAAACCATATTGCGCCAGACACTGTCGATGATTTCGAGGCATTTATTAAAAGGTTGCTGACAGAAGATCCTCATGAATTATATTTTCGACAGGTTGAGGAAAGTGCGGACAACGAAAATACCCCCACATCTCATTTAGGCTTTTTAACCATGATTACAAACTACAGTGCTCAATTAGCTTGGAAATTTGAAATAGATGAAACAGATCCTCTAGATGTCGCGGTAACCACAATGGTTAAACTACTAATTCAGGGTAAGGAAACAGAAACTAATGGTCAATGATGTCCAGAATATCACCTCAAAAGACCGAACTACGATTACGGCGATGGAGCAACTACAACAAGATATTGCGACTTTGCGGCAGCAGATTATTGAATTAAAAGGCGAAAAGAATGATTTAGAGCTAAGATTAGAATTAAATACGCAACACTCTGATTTTGTGGCAGATGAACTATTTGAGCGTATCGAAGAAACGATGCGTGAAAGTATAAAGCGATTTCGTTCTATTACCGAAGCAACGCCAGTCCCCATTATCATCAGCCGGCTTGAGGATGATCAAATTTTATATGCTAATCATGCCGCAACGATACTTATCAAGGTCTCTGACCAAGAAATCTTAAATCATAAAACTGCTGATTTTTATCAATCCTCCGCCGATCATAAACAAATATTAGAGCATTTATCTCGACAGGGGCATATTACTGATTATGAACTCTTATTAAGGCAAGGAAATGATTCATCAATATGGGTATCATTAATTGCCCAACCGCTTACATTTGATAACCAAGCCTGTGTCTTAAATGCGTTCTATGATTTGACGGAACGACGGAAAACTGAAGTTGAAAGAGCTCGTCTGGCTGCTATTGAGCAAGAATTAGATTTGGCCCAAGAGATCCAAGAACGTCTGCTCCCATCTAGCCAGCCAAATTGGCCAGAGCTGGATATCATTTGTTACTCTGCCTCGGCTCGTAATGTTGGTGGGGATTTTTATGCCTATCATCAATTTACCAAACCACCAAGTTCACATCGTGAACCAAATAGTGAAAGCCGCTTTGCCATTGCGGTTGGGGATGTAGCAGGCAAAGGGATGCCCGCCGCCTTATTGATGTCTCTAAGTTTTGCCTCCCTTCAAGCGATCATCAAACAAGATATTCAACCTGGCAAACTTTTAGCACAACTCGATCAAACGATTAGTGAATATACAAAGACAACAAATCAAAATTGTGCTTTATGCTATGCAGAAATCAGCAAATTTTCTGAGGCAGAAGGGCGAAGAATGACCATGCGAATAGCGAATGCAGGATGCATGGAACCTATCATTCGCCGCGCCAATGGATCGGTGGAATGGGTAAACGTAATTGGCTTACCCTTAGGCACTGAGTTAACCCAAACGACTATTTATCAAGAAACAGCTCTCTCGCTTAATGTTGGCGATATCGTAATTTTAAGCAGTGATGGCATTGTTGAGGCAATGACGCCCAATTTTGAGATGTTTGGTTTTGAGAGATTTGAACAGGCTGTGGCTACAGGTCCAGCCACAAGTGCAGAGGCAATGTTGGCCCATATTCGGGGGGAAATCGGACGATTTACTCAAAACGCTGAAATTCAAGATGATCTCACCATTGTTGTCATTCGATTCTGAGGGTTACTATAGAGTATGACCTCACACTCATCCTTGTTTGTATAAATTTGTGACTTATGGAAACTGATAAAACTCAATCTGATTTAACCCAAACAATAGAAGCTCTAAACGCTGAACTTGTCAGTCTACGCCAGAAAACAGCCGATTTAGAACAAGAAATCAGTAATCTTGATGCCGAAAAAAGTGAGTTGGAAATTTTATTGGAAGTTCACACTAGTCATTCTGACAATATGGCTGATGAGCTACTGCATCGAGTAGAAACAACGTTGCGTGAAAATGCAAAACGGTTTCGTCTCATCGCTGAAGCGACACCCATTCCCATTATATTAAGTCGTCTATCTGATGGAGAAATTGTCTATGCCAATCGATTAGCTGGAATATTGGTCAATTTACCTGCTGAAAAATTGGTGGGACATAATACTTTAGAGTTTTATTACACCCCCAATCATCGCCAAAAGTTAGTTGATATTTTGATGCAGCAGGGTCATGTCAAAGATCACGAGGTACAAATTAGGCGAACGGATGGTACGATTTTATGGATTTCGATCTCCATCCAGCCCTTGACATTTGATGATGAGCCTTGCCTGTTAAGCGTGATGTATGACCTGACAGAGCGTCAACAAGCTGAGGCTGAGCGAGCTCGATTATCAGCCATGCAACAAGAGTTAGACTTAGCGCATCAAATTCAAGTCAGCTTGCTTCCCCCACCCAGGCCCGATTGGACTGAAATAGATATCGTTTGCTATAGCACACCCGCTCGTGATGTTGGCGGCGATTTTTACTCATATCAAGAAATCATTACCGATACAACTGATACAAGTCATCGATATGGTCTTGCCGTCGGTGATGTGTCAGGCAAAGGGATGCCCGCCGCCCTGCTTATGGCAGTCAGCGTCGCTTCATTTAGAGCTATTCGGGATCAAGTATCAACACCCAGCGAGCTCCTCACAAATCTCGACCAAGCTATTACTGGCTTCACAACAAGTACCGGGCAAAATTGTGCCTTGTGTTATATTGATGTGACTATTGACAAATTAGCTGATAAACAAAAAACAACGACCTTACGAGTAGCTAATGCAGGCTGCATCTTTCCTATTATTCGACGGACTGATGGGAGTACGCAATGGGCTGAAGTTGGGGGGCTCCCTTTGGGGACAGGTCTGGGGAGAACATTAGGGTATCCTGACCTTGTACTCTCTTTGGATGAGGGGGATATTGTTGTTTTAAGCAGCGATGGGGTCGTTGAAGCGATGCGATCTGATCATGAAATATTTGGCTTAGACCGATTCGAGCAAACCGTTGCCACAGGACCAAACAACAGTTCGGAAGCAATGCTAACCCATATCTTAACAAAAGTTGGCGCTTTTGTAGGCGAGGCAGAGGCCCATGATGACCTAACTATAGTTGTCCTAAAAATATAATCGTGATCTATTGATGACAACTAAATCTGTTTAAGTAATCGATTGACTATTTTTAGTATACAAATATATATGATTTTCAGTCGCTATTATTTAATGCTATAATGCTAGAATAGTTCTTCGGAAGTAAAAGGAGTTTCATGCGGTATGCAAGAAATCAAAGGGGATGATTATACCGTCACGTATAATCCAGATCAAGCAACAATCACTTTTAAAGGATTGTTACGTCTTCAGGGTCTACCAGCTTATGCCCCGATTACTAATTTGTTAAATGATTTAGTTGACAGAAATCCTGAAAAAATCACCCTCAGCCTCCGAGAGTTGACATTCCTCAATAGTTCTGGCATTGATATGTTGCTTAAATTTGTCATTAAAGTGCGTAAACAAAAAGCAAGTCAATTACTCATTCTTGTGTCAGAAGAGGTTCCTTGGCATAAAAAATCTCTTAACAACTTACAAAAATTGATGCCTGGTTTGGAGCTAAAATTCGACTAGTCACAATAGCAGTGAAATTATAATCCCGAACGAAAAACCCCTCATACAAACGAGGGGTTTTTCTTTTTTTATATCATTTAATTGCAACAACAGAAATGTTATTTTGCGTAATCTGTAGCCCGTGTTTCTCGAATAACAGTTACTTTAATTTGTCCCGGATACTCTAAGGTCTCCTCGATTTGACGCGCAACATCTTTTGACATTTTAATGGCTGTGTAATCATCGACCTCATCGGGTCGAACAAGCACTCGAATTTCTCGCCCAGCTTGAATTGCAAACGATTCTTCAACCCCATTAAACGAGTTTGCCACTTCCTCCAAGGCCCTTATCCGCTTCACATAAGTTTCAAGACTCTCACGCCGGGCACCCGGTCGTGCCCCCGAAATAGCATCAGCAATTTCCACAATAACAGCCTCGACTGATTCTTGCTCGACTTCGTGATGGTGAGAGGCAATACAGTTGATAACTTTTGGATTAACCCCACATCGTTTAGCAATATCTGCCCCAATAATCGCGTGTGGCCCTTCGATTTCATGGTCAACAGCCTTACCAATATCATGCAATAAGGCACCTTCCCGACAAATTTCGATATCTGCCTTGACTTCATTCGCAATGATTACAGCCAAACGTGATGCTTCCACAGCATGTTGATGTTGATTTTGACCGTAGCTAGTCCGATATTTTAGGCGGCCCAACAGCTTGATAATGTCAGGATGAAGTCGATGCACCCCAGCTTCATATGCAGCGCGTTCCCCTTCTTCTTTAATCGTTTGATTCACTTCGTCTCGCGCTTTTTTCACCAACTTTTCAATACGAGCTGGATGAATCCGTCCATCTGTAATCAAACGGCTCATCGCCAATCGAGCCACCTCTCGACGCACCGGGTCAAAACCAGTTAAAACAATAGCCTCTGGGGTATCATCAACAACAACATCAACGCCTGTTGCGTTTTCAAAGGCCCGAATATTACGCCCCTGTCGGCCAATAATTCTGCCTTTCATATCATCACTGGGCAAAGGAACAGCTGACACCGTCGTTTCCGAGACAGTGTCGGAGGCAATTCGTTGCATTGCCATCGTTATAATCTCACGTGATTTTCGGTCAGCCTGATCTTTGATATCCGCTTCAACCTGACGAATAACCCGAGCCATATCCTGGCGGGCTTCAAGTTCGACGACCTCTAATAACTCGGCCTTTGCTTCATCCTGCGTCATTGAGGCTACCCGTTCCAGTTCAGCCGATCGCTCCTGAGCCATCTTTTCTATCTCATTGGCTCGACGATCAACCTGGCTTTGTCGTTTGTTGAGATTCCGTTCGCGACGCTCGATCCCCTCAAATCGCTTATCCATACTTTCCTGACGTTTTTGCAAACGCTCTTCTTGACGATCAAGTTCCTGTCGTTTACGTTTATTCTCTTTCTCAACTTCATTTCGGAGCCGTAGCGCTTCTTCTTTGGCTTGTAATTCTGTTTCTTTTCGTTTCGCTTCAGCGTCTGAGATAATTTCTTGGGCTCTAGCCTCTCCTGATTTCACTTTTTGATCGCTAATATTTCGATGATAAAAATATCCAGCAGCCCCGCCGATTGCAAGTGCAACAATAGCCGCAATAATAGGTACTAAAACTTCCATATTGTTTCGATTTCCTCTCCTATAGATTTACTACAACTTAGGCTGAAATTGACTGAAGATCGATTTTCACGAGAGTTCTCTTTTTCATTTTGCCTAGTGTAGTCTGGTATTCTTGAAATTTTTTTCGTGACAGCTCTAAAGCTCTTTTATGCGTTCTACAATTGTGCGAACGACATCATAACCAAAGCCACGACGGCTCAAGAAACCCATTACTTTTTTTTGTAAAGCATCCGGTGGCAGATGATGCCAAATGCGCAATTTTCCTTGAACAGCAGCCCAAGCTAATTCTTCCTCATCTAAATCAGACAAGGTTGTCTTTATCACTTGATCATCAATTCCCTTTTGGCGTAATTCATATCGTAAAGCACGGCTGCCTCTAGGCTTAAATTGAGATCGATTTTCCAACCAAAATTGAGCAAACGTTTCATCATCGAGATATTTTTTATCAATGAGGCGTTGAATAATATCCTCAACTACTTCAGGCTCATAGCCCTTGTCTTGCAAATATCGTGAAATTTCGGCCTGACTACGTGGTCGAAAGCTCAAAAAACGAATAGCCTTATCATAGCCTTTATCTCGAAGATCTCCTTCCTGCAATTGGGCAATATCCTCATCACTCAAATACTGTCCCTTGCGAAGTTCCGCCGCAACCATCAAGGTTACAGCAAAGGAGTATTCTTCATCGATAAAAACATTCACTCGCTCTTTATTTCGTTGTTGTATCTTTAGGGCTGTAATTTTGCCCGCCATTAGACCTACCAAACACAAAAGCCGTGGACCAATTAGGCCACAGCTTTTTTATAGAAACAAGTAAATAACTTTATTTAAAGAATAAGTTATTTGTTGTAAATACCACTATGTATTGTTAGGTATCCTAGATTTTGAATGAATTTATGAGAAATCTATTTACAAGAATTATTTTCTTGCCTATAGTTTCTTGTTGCAACGAATAAACTCCACTGTTAACCGTTACTAATCCCAAAATTGTAGATTGAGGAATAAAATTAATATATCAATCTTCTACAAGGATATGTAATTTATCTGAACAAAGAAGCGCTATGAATGCTTGCTCCTTAATACAAATCGAACACTATTTGCATTATGAATGAACAATAGCTAGCAAAATCAATCAATAGGACAAGAGGTAGTAATTTCCTCTCAAAATCATTCTATAATTTGATAAATTGATTTATAACCTACTCAATAATCAGCCAACTCAAATTAAATACTTAAAATAAAATGCAAATGTGATAAGGTTAACAACGATATGTTTCGTTTGCCTTCTTCAAAATTCTTGGGCATAAGGTCAATCTCAATTGGCCTCAGTTACTTGTTTCAAAAGTAAAAGCTGTGACAGATATGGGAAAATAATAATATTATGATAATCCCGAATAAGTCCTCAGACTGCTATCCCACAGAATCTGTCTCAACTGCTTCTATCGATGGTAAATTAAATTGATCTCTAATTTTATTTTCAATTTCAAGGGTCATTGCAGGGTTTTCGCCCAAAAATCTCTTAGCGTTTTCCCGCCCTTGAGCTAATCGGGTTTCACCATATGAGAAGAATGAACCTCGTTTAGCAACGATATCTTGTTCTACTGCTAGATCTAAAACATCTCCAACCTTTGAGATGCCTTCATTATACATGATATCGAACTCAGCAACTTTAAATGGAGGGGCAACTTTATTCTTTTTAATCGTTACCCGTGTCCGATTACCCATCACCTCGCCACTATCTTTGATAGCCTGAATTCGTCGAATGTCCATCCGAACCGAGGAGTAAAACCGTAAGGCCATTCCCCCTGTTGTTGTTTCCGGATTACCAAACATCACTCCAATTTTTTGGCGTAATTGATTGGTAAAAATAACCGTTGTATTACTTGTTTTGACAACCCCAGTCAATTTTCGGAGGGCTTGGCTCATCAAGCGGGCTTGCAACCCTACGTGGGAGTCACCCATTTCACCTTCAATCTCAGCTCGGGGGACCAAAGCCGCAACAGAGTCGACAATCACGACAGCCATTACACCAGAACGGACTAAGGCTTCAGTGATTTCAAGGGCTTGTTCTCCAGTATCTGGCTGTGAAACATAGAGATCGTCAATTTTAACCCCACATTTCTCAGCATAGGTTGGGTCTAAGGCGTGTTCAACATCAATAAAGGCAGCTAATCCACCTTGTTTTTGGGCTTCAGCTACAATATGTTGACAAATCGTTGTCTTACCCGAACTTTCAGGCCCAAAAATCTCAATGATTCGCCCTTTGGGAACACCACCCACCCCCAAAGCAATATCAATGGATAGTGATCCAGTAGGGATCGCATCAACTTGGAGATGTTGAGCATCACCCAGCTTCATGATGACGCCATCACCAAATCGCTTCTTGAGATTATCTAAGGTTGTTTCTAGTGCCTTGGCCTGTCCATTTTTGCTCATTACAGGCTTTAACTCCAATCGTTTGACAAGAAAAAGAAAGATTAATAACAGCCCAAGTGTACCTCAACATAAAAGAAAATGCAAGAAGGTTTTAGGTGGCCCATTCAAGAATCAAAATTTAGTAAGCCAATTCTAAAGTGGATTTAGGACACTATCGATAAATTGAGTCATACGATGATAGTGCGGGCCTTTCCAAAATACGCGCTCACACTGCTGACAACGACGAAACTCATCATAACCAGCCCGTGTATCCTCGGAAAGCTGATCAATAATTGCTGCTTTAGAGGTCGCTTCAACTAAACCATTACAATCGAGGCAACGCTTAAATGGGGTAATTTGATCGTTTAGTTTATATCGGGTCAAAATTTCACCCAGTTGCTTACGGGGATTAGTGGCCCGTAGATAGTACCCATAAACAACGATACTACGTTTGAGTAGGCCACGGTCTCGGGTCAACAGGATACGTTCTTCATCCGCTGATATTTGAGCTAAGGTTTCATCTTCATAATCATTTCGATATAGCGTATCAAAACCCAACATCCGTAAATAACGGGCTAAACGTCCCAAATGAACATCTAACACAAACCTATGATCACCAATGAGAGGGGCACGAAGTAACTGATCTTTTTTCAAATCAGCCCCATTACCCAACGGATACACATCAATTTTGTCACCAGATTGAACCATATAGGAGAAATCAACTGACTGTCCATTTACAACAATCAATTCAACTTCAGGGTGCAATACCCCAATCGACTCAATCATATCTTTAATTGAAGGCGCTGCCTTAAAGTCAAAGAGGCAGGGCCGATGACGTTTTGCTGAGGGTAAAAAGAAGTTAAGTTCCGCGTGAAAATAGACTGTTGCCTGGTTCATATTTCAAACCAATAACAATAAAAGTGACTTTATTCTCTTCGGGCGGCAGCATCAGCTAAATTTTTAGCTTCAATCATCAAATCAGGCTGATGTTGTTTTGTAGCCAAGTGCCATTGAATCCGGTAGTTTGCAGTCAGGGTTGTTAGCTCTTCCCATAGCTCGCGATGACTCACCGCTTTGCCTGATTTTGTCTGCCAGTTTTGTCGTTGCCAGCTCTTGACCCATTTGGTAACCCCATCTCGAACATAATCTGATCCGGTGTAAAAATGAATGGGTAATGACTTTTTGATGGCCTGTACGCCGTTGAGGGCAGCGAGTAGGTGCATCCGGTTAGCTGAAGTATTTGCTTCGTGACCGCTTAAGGTTTTCAGATGCTCCTGATAACGCATCACTATTCCCCATCCCCCACTTTTTTGCTTACCTAGGTAAGATGCTGCCGCAAAAATATGGATGGCCGTCTCATCATCCAACGGTAATGTTACCTCAGGCAATTGGCTTGTAGCCAGCTTATCAGCCCGTTCATTCCATTCATTTCCAGCGTGCCCCTTTACCCAACGCCAATCTATTTTGTGCCGCTGGATTTCGGAAGCCAATGCTCGCCACAGGTCTTGATTCTTAACTGCTTGTTTGCCCGTAGTTTGCCAGTTTCTTTTTTGCCAAATAGGCAACCATTCAGTGAGGCCTTGTTTCAAATATTTTGAGTCGGTATAGAGGGTGATTAAATGGGGATTTGGCAAGCTCTTTAGCGCGGATAAAACAGCCTGCATCTCCATTTGATTGTTGGTCGTTTGTTCGGCTGCCCCGGTCAATTCTTGAGGCATTGCGTTGGGGCGCAACAAGATGGCAGCCCAGCCACCAGGGCCAGGATTGGGGTTACACGCTCCATCGGTATAAATCGTGATGGAGGGAAGCGTTTGTTTAGACATGGTTAGTAAGGGTTACTTGATTCATCATACACCACATCTTCATTTTACAGCGACAAAAAGGGAATTACAAACCAGAACGGGCTAATCAAGGTTAAGAAGGCTAGGGATACAAAACACACAATCACAACCCAAGCTGTCGGTAACAGCCATTGAGAGCGAAATAAAACCCGGCCGGTCATTATGATCAGTGCAGTCCCAATAATTAAGACCGCCCACTTATCCAGCCCTCCATTTTGCAATGAACTAAATATTGTCCATAAAAGAGTGAGGCTTAGTATTGTCACAACACCCCAGCCCCAACGTGGCATCAACAGCCTGTCAAGACCCAATGAAAAGAGTAAGCCGAGTGGAATCATGACAGGAAATAGGTAGCGCCCCTGAAATTGTAGAAACGTAATGTTATAAAAAATATAGCCAGATAGCATCAATACAACAGCACATACCATCAAAATCAAACTGTATTTTTGCTGTACGGAAAATTTCGAGAACGAGTCTGGTGACTTAGGGCTAGTTAACAATGTAGCCACCCCACAAATACCTATGATCATCAAAATCCATAACAATTGATATGTACGACCATCCATCGGCACAGCCATCCAGCCAAACTGTCCCCAAAAACTATTAAACGTGGTATTGACAAAGCTATAGAGGTACCCGCCCCAGCCTACTTGGCCGATATAATCGGCTGTACGGAGTTGCCCTACTACAATTTCGTCGTGACGAATTAAACCAAAGATATCAAAATTTCCATAGAGTAAGGCGTTACGGCCATACCAAGGCAAGGCAATTAGGAAGGCGATCCCATAAACAATGAGAAACCGAGAGATCAATTTAGGCCAATTATATTTAGAAGTGGATTGAGCCTCTATTAATGAGGCCAGAAACAAACCAATTCCTACTAGAGGTACAGCGATATAAACTGTCATTTTTGTAATAAGCGCGATACCCAAGACGGCCCCCAACAACACATCTGATACTCGACCAATTGGGGCGGTCGTGTTAAGTCTGCGAACAAGTAGCAACAGGACGATGGCAAACACGACTTCGGCTAAAGCGTCATTGTTAACCGAGGATAGAATGGCCACGTGCATTGGCACAAAAGCGACAAAAGCCATTGCGCTATAAACAAGATTAGATTGGTGTGGAAAAATGGCCTTGCCAATCAAATAGGCCAAGATCACTACACCTGCGCCCAACAGCACCGAGAGTAATCGAACAGCAAGCAACGAGCCATTGCTTAGCAAAAATACAGGAACTCCCAACAAATAATACAGGGGGGGTTGGTGATATTCGTAACACACATTTTCGACAGAAAGCTCTAGCGGGAATTTGCGTGATGTTAGCTCTTGTAAATAGGCCTGCTCATAGCACCCTTCGACCAATTCGGGAAATTGGCCCTGGGTGGCAAGATAGCGCACATAATTATAGTGCGCAGGCTCGTCGGGAGCCTGCCACGCTGGGGTAAGCGTGGCGAAGAGGCTGCCCGCAATAAGATAGGTTAACAGAATAATGAGAAAAAAGGGTGAACGGATGCCTGACATGGGCTAGGATTATAGCCACGTGTCAGGCTAGAGGCAATCAAGACGATACTTATGTTGCGGAGGTGATTTCTTTCTCGACTAATTCCTTCAAATTCTCAAGTGAACCAGCAATCATCTCCTCAAATGCACCATCAGCTGTAAAGCGGACCAATAATGAGTTGAGAGAAAAACCGCTGGTAATGGACCAATCCACACTCCAAGTGATTTCAGTACCATTACTTTTTTCCTTCAACTCAAAGGTATTGACTTGAGTCATTCCCAAAGGAGCATTCTCAATTTCAACCAACTCATAAACCAATTTCTGAGATGGCTCCCAGGCTGTTATTTTTTGAGTAGCAGTTTGTCCATCGCCAGACGTGCCAATCCACAAAGTGCCTACACCCTCAGTTTGATCATTACCATATTTTGCTTCCACGGGATAAGGATAACGACCTTCGGTATAGGCCCATTCCGGTAGACGGGTGACATTAGAAATAATTGACCAAAGCTGTTCTGGGGTGGCGTTGATTGTTTCACTGTAGGTTACGTGTCCCATAAAAATACCTCTTGTTGTAATAAGTGATTAGGGGTAAGTGGTTCTTAATCGGCAGAACCACAAAAATCATGATACCCACATCTGACAAAGATTCAAGACCGTTGTTAAAATTTAGGGGCCTGTTTATAATGCTGGACATCAACTCTGGAGGAAATTTTTGTGAAAGCTGTCATACAACGGGTAAAACGGGGGAGTGTAATTGTTGAGGATGAAATCGTTGGTGAAATACAAAAAGGATATGTTATTTTATTAGGTGTCACCCACGAGGATGGACAGCCTGAGGTCAAAAAATTAGCGGAGAAAACAGTTCATCTCCGCATATTTGAAGATGAGAACGGGAAGATGAACTTATCCGCCCTGGATATTGGCGCTGAAATTTTAGTCATCTCTCAATTCACCCTGTTCGCCGATGCAAAAAGAGGGCGCCGCCCCAGCTTTACTGGAGCAGCCCCCCCTGATATTGCTGCGCCGCTTGTCGATCAATTTGCCGACCATCTAAAACAACTCGGCATTCAAAAAGTGGCGAAAGGTATCTTTGGCGCGAATATGCTGGTCAGCATTGAAAATGATGGCCCGGTGACCATTATTTTGGATACAGCAACGCTCTAAGCCTTAGTCCATCGACGGCACATATAAATCGTTTGTGTAATCCTTGATCATACGAGTCATACTAAATTGTGGGGCCACACTACTAATTGACGCTCTGATGATTTTTAGCCATTGTGGCGGCAGACCACGTGCGTCTCGCTCGTAAAACGCAGGAACAACCTCTGTCTCTAGAAGATCATAAATCGAGGTGGCATCGACATGATTTTCAGCGGCCTCATCCACATTTTCTGAATTCGGATCACCAATGGCCCAGCCATTTTTGCCGTTATACCCTTCAGCCCACCAGCCATCTAAAATGGATAGGTTTGGACTGCCATTCAACCCAGCCTTTTGCCCACTAGTTCCACTGGCTTCCATTGGTCGACGAGGGGTGTTTAGCCACACATCAACCCCAGCCACCATATGACGAGCCACATTCATATCGTAATCTTCAATGAAGACCAGATGGCCAGCCAAGCCGGCTTCGTGCGAACGGTGGTAAACTTCTCGAATAAAGTTCTTGCCTGGCTCATCGGCAGGGTGTGCTTTTCCAGCAAAAACGAATTGTACTGGCCGCGTCCCAGCACCGTGGACAATCCGCTTTAAGCGTTCGGTGTCGTGGAAAATTAGCGTGGCGCGTTTGTAGGTAGCGAAACGTCTAGCAAATCCGATGGTCAAGGCATTGGGATTGAGTAGCCCTGACGTCGCCTGCATTTCATCCTCATTTCGCCCCAATCGCATCAATCGCTTGCGTGTTCGCATCCGCACAAACTCTACTAACTTAGCCCGCAGCACATTCATCACTTCCCACAACTTTTCATCGGGTACTTGTTCGATGCTATCCCACATCGCCTGGTCATCAATACGCAACGTCCAGTTTTTCCCAAGATATTCATCATAAAACGCTTTTAACTCAGGTGCTAGCCAAGTTTCGGTATGAATTCCGTTGGTAACATAGGTGATCGGCGTTTCCTTTTCACTTTTATCGGGCCAGAGCCAGCTCCACATCTTGCGAGAAACCTCGCCGTGCAGCTTGCTAACCCCGTTGTGCCTTCCTGCTAATTTGAGGGCCAAGACGGTCATACTAAAGGTCGGCCCCCAAGACTGGTCCTGACGCGCCAAGTTGAGGAATTCTTCACGGGTAATGTTCAATTTTGTATGCCAATCTGGGAAATAGCGATCCATCATATGGAAGGGGAAGGCATCGTGTCCAGCGGGAACGGGCGTATGCGTGGTGAAGACAGATGACTTGCGAATCACGTCTTTCGCATCCTCAAAGCTCATCCCGGCTTCGACGAGCTCTTTAGCGCGTTCTAAAACCAAGAAGGCGGAGTGTCCTTCATTCATATGAAAAACAGCCGGTTCAATGCCCATCGTTCGCAAGGCTCGCACCCCACCAATACCTAAAACCATCTCCTGGGCCAATCGCATTTCCTGATCACCGCCATACAGACGGGCTGATAGCTCTCGGTCCTCTGGGGCGTTGGGATGAATATCTGTATCCATCAAATACAGCGGGACAATCCCAACCTGAATTTTGTACACTTTGGCATAAACTTGGCGATCAGGCAGATTGTTACGAGCCGGTAAGTCGACCGCAACAACAACTTCTCGGCCGTCAGGGGTAAATGCGGGTTGAGCTGGGACCTCACCAAACCGAACTTTTACATAGATCGCCTCTTGATCACCATTGGGCGTGATAACCTGTCGGAAATAACCTTGCGGATATAAAAAGCCAACGCCAATGAACGGGAGGCCTAGGTCACTGGCCTCTTTTGTATGATCCCCAGAAAGCACCCCTAAACCACCAGAGTAAATCGGGAGACACTCATGCAGTCCAAATTCAGCTGAGAAGTAAGCGATCGCTTTATCTCGTTTATCACCGTATGTTTCAGCAAACCAAGTTTTGTCAAAGACCTGATATTCATCAAAGCCGCTGAGAACAGAATGATAGGCGCGAATAAAATCTGAGTCATTGGCAGCGGTTTCCAGAGCAGACTGCCGAACCTCTCGCAAAAAGAGGACTGGGTTATGATAAATATGTTCCCATAAATCAGCATCAATACGGTGGAATAAATCTTGTGCTTCAGGGTGCCAAGTCCACCATAAGTTGTAAGCAACATCAGCCAGCCGAGCGATACGGTCTGGTAAGGTTGTAAATCCTATCGGTTTCATGTTACATCTTTCTCCTAAATTGTTATTAATTGACTCACATACAACATTTCAGTCTAACAATCTTGCTTGCATATCTGATAGAGCCGCAATTTCGTCACGATGTGCCCGTTCATGTCGATATGGCACCCGCAACACGCTTTCTAATGTAACAGGTTCTCCCCACACCGGATGTGAGCCAATCCGATTGAGAGATTCATCGGTAATGCGCTCTAAAATTTCAAATAAAGATTGCCGCGTGTCCATCAAGGTTTGGCACAGGTCAAACCAAGAAGAGGCTGCGCGCTCAGACACAGTTCGTTGATTCCAGGCTTCTTGGCTAAAAGCCTTATCATTACAAAGCGGCGATACTGGACATTCTTCATTTAGAATCCGATGAGCAAAATGAACAACCGAATCTTCCACTGCCGCAAGATGAGCGATGTGATCTTTAATGCTCCACGCATCTGGGCGAATACGATAGGTAGCCCCAGCCTCATCAACTGATTTGATACGCGACAACGTTTGTTCCCGGCTTTCAGATAATTTTTTTCGGATCTCAGGAATGGTTGATTGTGTCATAAGAAAATAAATATGGGGAGAATACAATCTGATTTATAAATTGTACTGCTCCCCACAACGCGAGTTTATATTGATTTTTTGTAAGGTCAAACAGTGGTATGTGTTTTAGACTCTACCTTATGACGCCAAGGCTTGTGATCGACGTCGGCGGATCCACCACCAACTAAAGATTAACAGAACAAAAAGGAAGACCAAAGCAATAAACACTGGCAGTAAAATAGCCAAAACTGCAGCAATCAAGGCCAAGGTATCTTCAATGATACTTACAGCCCAGTTCCCCATCCCACCAGTCGTTGCAGTAACCATTGGGCGGGCTACGGATTTGGCTGTGTGAACACCACCAGCCAGCAATAGCCCCGCAATCAAGGCCAACGCCGGATTGAGTTCACCTACAGCACCAGAGTTTGCGGCAAAAAGAACAGCGCCAGCCGCTGGACGTCCCAGCGTTTGTATCGCATCATTGACCGTATCAACACCTGGAATTTTATCAACAGTCAGTTCAATGAGCAATAAAACGGCCAAGGCACCAATCACCCACCAACTCGTCAATACATTCCAAGGCTCATTCAGTTGGACCAAATTGGTAAATCTGGCAGTCAGCGCGACAACAAGCAACGGTAAATAAGCATTCAACCCTGCTGAAGCTGACAAACCAAACGCCGATGAAATATTCATAAATGCATCAATCATAATAAAACCTCCTGTACAACACTAGTTTCACCTGTTTCCATATATAAAGACACCATTACATCCAAGACGTCACGCATTCATTTTCCGTTTCGTAGAGTTTATACGAAACGATTGTTAGTATGTTCATTATACCAAAGCCAAGAGGCCTGACCAACTCCTGAATGTAAGATTTTTATAGATATGTCACAGGAATTAGAACACATCTTCTTTTGAAATCATCGTTTGACGAAGGTTGAACGTCCGTGCTATACTGACAGTTGGTAAAAGTTACAGGCTTTATCTATACTTATTATCGATAATTTGGCTACTCATCATTAGCTAGATAACACGGATATATACACATGTTGGTTGAATTAAATATTGCCAATTTTGCGATCATAGATCAACTAAATCTTCAATTTGCCCCAGGATTTAACGCCCTTACAGGTGAAACAGGGGCAGGAAAATCAATCATCATCGATGCGGTCACAATGCTTCTAGGCGGGCGGGCAGATACAACACTCACCCGAACAGGCACGGACCGAGCGCGGGTTGAGGGTGTCTTTCAGCTAACCAAACCTTTACAAGCGATTATCAATCCTATTTTGGAGCGAGAAGGCTTGGAAGGGGAGGCGCCAGAGTATATTGTTTTGGGCCGTGAGTTACGAAGCACAGGGCGAAATTTCTGTCGCGTGAATGGGAGCACGGTCAGCTTGAGTGTCCTCAAAGAAGTGTCCCAGCCCCTAGTTGACATCCATGGGCAACACGACAATCTAAGTTTAATGCAGGTTCGCCATCACCTTCGCCTGTTAGACCGTTTTGCAGGCTTAGAGAAGCAACAAGAAGAATTGGCCGTAGAAGTACAACGCCTATATCAAGTACGAGCTAATCTGGCAGAGTTGCTTCGTGATGAACAACATTTGGCCCAACGAATGGATCAACTTACATTTCAGGTTGATGAAATTCAAGCGGCTGATTTGTCTCCTGGCGAAGAGGCTGAGTTGAACCAAGAACGGACACGCTTGGCAAATGCAGAACAGCTCAATAAGTTGGCTGGGGAAGCACATCGTCTACTGGTTGAGAGTAGTGATGAGCAGCCATCTACAGTAGATATGCTGGGACAGGCAGCCCGCTTAATTGCCAATCTAGTAAAACTCGACGAGTCCTTAAATGAACAGCAGCAGCAAATCAATGACTTGTCTTATCAACTCGAAGATTTAGCTGAAACGCTTCGTGATTACACAGACAGTGTCGAATTTGATCCAGTTCGGTTACAAGACGTAGAAGAACGTTTAACCTTAATCTTCAATCTCAAACGAAAGTATGGCGATAGTGTTGCAGAGGTCATTGCTTTTGGAGAACGTGCTGCGACCGAGTTAAATGACATCAGTCACAGCGAGGAACGTATCGAAAGCTTACGAGCTGAGGAGGAAGAGTTACGCCACAAAATCGGTCAAATGGCGCTTGAAATATCACGCATTCGTAAAATTGCGGCAGGTACTTTAGCCGAAGGCGTTGTCAATCAGCTCAGTGATTTAGGAATGGAAAAGGCCGATTTCAAGGTCGATATGAAATGGGAAAACGATCCAGCAGGTGTTTATGTTGATGGCGACACAGATGAGATGCGTTCGGTAAGTTTTGACGAACGAGGCATCGACCAAGTCGAGTTTCTCATTGCAACTAATCCAGGTGAGCCCTTCAAACCCCTAGTCAAAGTTGCCTCTGGGGGGGAAGCTAGCCGATTGATGCTTGGCTTAAAGACCGTATTAGCCTTGGCTGATGAAACACCAACCCTCATTTTTGATGAGATTGATCAAGGCATTGGGGGTCGGGTTGGCAGTGTCGTTGGTCGAAAATTACTCGGCTTGAGCGATAAAGCTAATCATCAGGTATTATGCATTACACACTTACCACAAATCGCTGGCTATGCTGATCTTCACTACCATGTCCGTAAACACGTTGAAGGTAATCGCACGCAAACGCTAGTAGAACAATTACAAAATGAAGCACGGGTTGATGAATTAGCGCAAATGTTGGGTAATCTTAGCGAAAGTACTCGCCAAAGTGCTCGCGAAATTTTAGAAGAGGCTTCTGCTCATCAGGAGAAAAATGGCTCAACTCCTGAAACGGCTCAGGGAGTTTTATTGTAATCAAGGCCAAGGTCTTGATCTTAAGTTATGTACTATCGTCCCCAAGAAAAAAAACGAAGTCCAACTTTCACAATTATATCATTACTAGTTTTGATATTTTCTTTAGGGGTCCTCGCTCTTTTTGTTGGCAT
Organism: Phycisphaerae bacterium; assembly: GCA_028285035.1. The sequence goes on along the minus strand of JANQQF010000109.1, from coordinate 19,985 downwards.
TTATATTGGCTATTTTGATGTCGAAACCACGGTCCTGGCTGATCGATTTAGCCCAACACCGACACCCACTCGTCCAGCAGCCCTTTATGTCGGTGATGCTGATCAGTTTTTGGCCGAGGGGAAAATTCAGGCAGCAATTGACTCTTACGGAAAAGCGATCAAAATTGACCCAAGTCTTGACGTCCCGTATGCTCGTCAATCCCGCCTGCTAATTTATACAAGAGATACGGCTGGAGCTGTGGAGCAGGCTGAACAAGCTGTCCTTCTAAATCCCACCAGTGCAGAGAATATGGCCCTTTATTGTCGTGCGTTGGACTGGGAGGCACGTTATGGTGAAGCCCTTGACGCTTGCTCCTGTGCGATTGAGCTTGATCCAGCCTATGCCGAAGGTTATGCGTTTCTATCCGAAGTTTACGCAGATCAAGGTGAGTGGTTATCAGCCAGAACCACCGCTCAGCAAGCCATTGATACAAACTATCAAAGCATGCATGCCCATCATAATATGGGCTATGCTCTGGAAGTTCAAGGTCGTTACGCAGAAGCCGTCGAGTTTTACAAGAATGCTGGACGTCTCGCGCCTCAGCTTGGTCCAATTCAGGTAGATGTGGGGCGGAGTTACTACTGGCTAGGTAACTATGAGATGGCCGAAACCCATTTCAAACAAGCGATTCGTCTCAATCCAACTGATCCAGACGCGTACAATTGGTTGGGATGGACTTATTATACAAATGGAAGTTATGCTCAAGCAATTGATGCTTTAGAACAAAGCCTTAGTGTGGACGCAGGCTATATTAGCAGCCGCCGAGGCACAAGTGCTTGGGGGAATTTAGCGACGGTTTATTATACTCGACAAAATTTTGAAGAGGCGATCGCCCTACTCCCCAAAGCCATTGAGCTTGCTGAAAGCCAGTTTGCTAGACGCGTCCGTCAAGTCGAAATTTATACAACAGTAGAAACCTTAACTGGCTCCGAAAGCATTCCTGTATTACGTGGCGAGTTAAAGGCGGTCACAAATCGTTCGCAGAATAGCGACTCAGCTATCCTGAAGCCAATCAATTATCAAACATCGGATATTACTGAGGTTGAATTAAGCTGCTCACAAGCCATCGTGCGTTCGATCAACAATAAGATACCATTGATCGGTTCAACCCAATCACTCACGACAACTGCTGCATTCAGCAAAACAACTGGTTCTGCCACTCTCGATTTATCAACAGGTATTTTATCCTTGGCCCTTGAAAATCTGCCGCAGCCTGAGGCGCAAGATTATGAAATTAAAGTTACATTTTGGCCCAATCGAACTGACAGTATTGGCTTTATGAAACCAGATACCAATGGGCAAGTTAACATCAATATCCAATTCGAAGAAAAAATATTAGCCCCCATTGAATATTATTATACGCTTGGTTTAGCTTACGCTTACCTTGACCCACCGCAATGTGATGAAGCGACACCTTGGTTACTAAGGTCGTTGGAAATAGATAATTCCGGTGGAAATCCAGCTTGGGCAGGCTTGCGAATTTGTCCCACATCAGATACACCAGCTACGCCAACCCCTCCCCCTAGCACCATAGACGAGGGCTAAGGTACCGATAAGTTATGAGCTACAGAGAGAATAATGACACTTTCTGAAGATACAGTCCTAGAGAGTCGATATCGCATCGACCAATTAATTACGAAAAAAAATGATGGGGCGACCTATCGTGCCTTTGATGGGCAATTCAATACACCTATCATATTGAAGGAAAAAAATCTTCAATCCGATGAGGCGATCAAGCAATTTCAACAAGAGGCTCTCATCCTAACTCAGCTACGTCACCCATCACTTCCTTGGGTGATGCATCATTTTAGTTACAAAGATAAACAGTATTTAGTCACTGATTTTATTGGCACCGAAAGTTTATGGGACACCATTCAAAAAACGAAGCGCCCTTATCCTGAGTCTCAAGCTATTCAATACATTCTTGATATTTGTGAGCCTCTACGCTACCTCCATCAACAAAATCCACCAGTTGTTCATCAAGATATTAAGCCGCTCAATATAAAAACTCACCCTAGTGGTAAAGCAGTACTTGTCGATTTTGGCATCATGAAATCAAGTGATCCACTAGATCCATATGCAGCCTTTTTGGCTCCGGAGCAGCTTAATGGGCAACGGTCCACACCTTCCTCAGACATCTATGCTTTAGGGGCTACCTTGTATAGCTTGGTTACAGGGCAAATGCCACCAGTTAGTACACAAGTTCGTAATTTTTCTCCCGAAAATGAGTCCTTGAATTCGCAATTAATCGAGCTAATCAGCAAAACGATGCGCTTCGAGCCTGGTGAACGCCCCAATTTTGGAATATTCCAGCAAACCTTAGAAAACATCCTAAAAAGTATCCCCACCCTTGATACAGCACCAACTTCTGAGCAAAATCAACTAGCAATACCAAACTCTATCGCGGGTTCGACCGTAAAAAATAGTTTTTGGCTGGTTGATCCAACAGGGGTGGGTTATCCAGTTGGGTTGGACGAATTGACGATCGGCAATCATCCTCAGGCAAATGTTCGAATAGATGTAGCGGGTATCTCCCCATTTCACGCCAAGATCAAGACTGAAAAAGGTCGCTGCCTCGTAATGGATGACTCAAGCGAGCAAGGCACATTTTTGAATCACCACCGATTGTCCTCAGGCTGGTTTCCATTTGAGCCAGGTGATATCTTGGTTTGTGGATCTACGCGCTTTCACATAACAACAACGAAGCCCGTTAAAATTGGATCAACTGCCCCCTTGGCGATGCCCGCTCCAGAGCCTATCGCAAACGAGCCACAAATAACAAAGCCATCGTCTCCATCTAAAACAAATGAGCAACCTAATCGTAGTCGATACATTATGGCCGCTATCATTTTATTATTGCTTGTTGTCGGCGGGGGATTGTATTTTGTGCTCTTTGCTAACAGTAGCGCAACAAATGAAGTGGCCATCGTGGAAGCAGAAACAACCAATGCTCCAGCTCCGACCAATACGAGTGTCGTTGACACTGACACTACTACATCGGAAACATCCATCGCATCAACCGATGGGGAAGAGGCGTCATCCTCATCCGGTCAAAACGTACCAGATCCAAAGGTGACGCTTGTTACTCCAACAAAGAAAGCTACACCTGTGCCAACCGCTACAGAAGGATCAGCCACTCAAGACACAACAATTGTCGTGGAAACAACAGCAACACGTAGCCCTACAAAGACACCAACAGCCAGCTCAACACCAACTCAGCGAGCAGCTTCAGCTCCCAGCACATCATCACGTACACAAACCCCGACACCGACAGGACCTACGGTAATTCCTATTGATGCAGAGGAAACTGTTGCCAGAATTGGGACACGGGAAGTTACAAATGTAACAATCAATCCGAACAATTCTCAAGAAGTTTATGCCTTGGTAAAGCGGGATGGCATATACAAAAGTGGCAATGGGGGACAGGGACCTTGGGCTAAACTACCAGTCGATGCCAGCGGTGTAGCTGATTTTATCATCGATCCAACGGATCCAACCCGTCTATATGCTTCAACCTGGAATGCCGTACTGAAATCAGAAGATGGGGGAAATACCTGGGACGCCAATACAAATGGGCTGTTGGGTAACAAAACGGTAGATTTGGTTACTGTTGATCTGACTGATCCTGATATTTTATACGCTGGTGTTGGAGAGAATTTGGTGGCCTCGCTTGATGGGGGCCAAACTTGGAGTGCAGCAAGACATGGGCAAGGTTTGGGTGTATCTCGAATTCACGAAATTGTGATTGATCCATTTGATCACAATATTGTTTATGTGGCCGGTGTGGCCGGATCTTTATACAAATCGAACAATGGTGCTCAGAGCTTTGAACAACTGCCCGATAATATTGGTCAAGGGGCATTTAGCATGGCGGCCCATCCTGAAGAACGTAATGTTTTCTTGATAGGGATCAATTCTTCTGAGGCGGCCATTATGCGGAGTGAGAATGGCATCACTTTTGAGTCGGTCAGCGGGGGGTTAGTTTTTGGTGGGGCCGACTCTCCCTACAGTGCGATTGTTTATGCTCCTAGCAACCCAAATATTGTCTATGCTGGCACCGGCATTGAAGAGAATCGGTTAGCCAAAGGTGTGTTCAAAAGCACAAATGGTGGGGAAAGCTGGCGGCCTATCAGCAATGACCTGCCCCTTAATCCTGAAACAGGCCAACCTTACTATGTCAGATCCATCGCCGTTGACCCCACCAACGCTAATAGAGTCTTTGTCGCCACAGGAAATGGTCTGTATCAAAGTAGCGACGGCGGTCAAAATTGGACATTGCGTTAAAACAAAGAATGGTCATTGAGAGTTTCTCCGTGACCATTCTTTTCCACAAAATTGAGCAATCTACAATCAATTACTCCTCAATTAACAAACGATGATACTTCTTTTTCCCTGCTCGTAACAAGATACCTTCAGCGGTAACATCAGTAGCTGTTATGCTGGCATCAACTTCAGTGACACGCTCGTCATTGACATACACCCCGCCTTGTTGAACCAAACGACGTGCCTCACCACGCGATTTACTCAAACCGACTTCGGCAAAGATTTCTAAGACACCAATACCTCTCTCCAGTCGATTTTTGGCAATGGCTGTCGTTGGCATACCACTGAAATCACCTTGCGAACCTTCGGCAAAAGCCGCTTTGGTAGTATCAGCAGCAGCCTGTGCCTCTGCCTCACCGTGGGTAATTTTTGTCGCTTCATAGGCCAAGATCTTTTTTGCTTCCCGAATTTCAGCCCCTTCTAAAGCACCTAATCGATTGACTTCATCAATAGGCAGGAAGGTAAAGGTCTTGAGTAATTTTTTAACATCACGATCGTCACAATTAATCCAGTACTGATAGTAGTCATAGGGGCTTAGTTTCTCAGCATCAAGCCACACCGCACCCGCCGCAGTTTTGCCCATTTTTGCCCCACTAGCAGTTGTTAGCAAGGGGTAGGTCATCGCGTGGACCGTTACCCCTTCCATCCGCCGCACTAAATCAACCCCGGCCAAAATATTACCCCATTGATCATCGCCACCCATTTGCAAGGTACAGTTGTGGCGGCGGTACAGTTCCAAATAATCATACGCTTGGAGGAGTTGATAATTGAACTCAATAAAACTTAGCCCACGTTCTAGTCGTTGTTTGTAGGCTTCAGCACTCAACATCCGATTAACACTAAAATGTCGGCCAATTTCGCGGAGAAATTTGACATAATTTAGTTCTAACAACCAATCTGCGTTATTTTCAGCAATCGCTTGATCTTCATCAAAATGCAGATATTGATTGAGTTGGTTATGTATTTTTGCCCCTAAGCTACGAATTGTCGCCTCATCGAGCATCTGGCGCATCTCGGTTTTACCACTGGGGTCACCGACCATTGTTGTGCCACCACCAACGAGGCCAATCGGGCGATGCCCAGCGCGTTGGAGGTGCATCATCGCCATAATAGTCACAAGGCTACCAGCGTGTAGGCTATCTGCGGTTGAGTCGTAGCCAATATAAAACGTGACCTGTTCTTTTCCTAGCTTCTCTCGCAGAGCTTCTTCATCGGTAACTTGGGCAACAAAGCCCCGTTCCTTGAGAACATCAAATACATTGTCACTCATAACTTACTCATCTCCCTCAGAAATAGAATTTAGTGGCTAGTTTCTAGTGGTTATTAGGTGTACAAGTTAAGCAGTGAGTCTATCCTGAAATCGGCTTTTTTCAAAATTTAAGGGCGACTATAACGTCGCCCCGATAATACAATTATACAATTTTACAAAGTCACAATTTAAGCTTGACGAGTTGGAATTGTTAGCTCCATTCCAACTCGGATGAGACTGGGGCTAGACAATTTATCGCGATTTGCTTCATAAATGAGTGTCCAGAGGCGGGCCTCACCGTACACTTTTTGGGCAATTTTGCTCAATGTGTCGCCAGGTTCAACAACATAGGCTTCAACTTCTGGTTCCGATGTTGATTCCTCTGGATCTTCAGGAGGTTCTTCCTGTGGCGGAATAGGGGAGGTGGCAGATAAAAAACGCTGGCCACGTTCGGCCATATCATCAAGTAAGACCTTAGTTGCTTCAGGAGTATCACCAATCACTCGCTCGACCAAAATCGCACCGAGACTTCGAATATTATCTAATGTTTCGTCAGGGATCAGAGATTGAGGCGCAACCACGCTCACGTATGACCAGCGACCAGCCACTTGATCTGTCGCAAAGGTAAAATCTGGGGCAAATCGTCGAATATATTTGATCGTAGTATCCATATAATCTTCAAAATCGCCCAGTAACACCACATGCTCACCAGGTCCAGGGTCAATTTCGGTACCGCCCTCAGGAGGCGTCACAGTGGTTTCCCCACCCATGGCAATGATGTATTGCCCGCCTAAGACCAGATCAAGGGTAACGGTTTCACCTGCCTCAAACTCCTGTTGTTGAGTACGCTGCTCATTACTAAATGCCCGATAGATCACAGATTTACGCGCACGGTCCCAATTTGGAATTAACACCCAAGGGTCAATTGAAAGAATTCCAGAGCCTTGAGCTTCGATACGTAACTCTTGAGAGTCTATGTTGATAAAACAATGTGAAATTCCCTGGCCTTGCCAACTCAAAGTTTGATCTTGATATGTATTACCACCTACAGTTACCTGTTGAGGGAAATCTAATCGATAAGAAAATCCAGCACTAACTTCTCGTAGGAGGGTAAATTGCGCCCCTGTATCAACGTCTGGCCAAGTTTCACTAAATTTTTCTGTAAGCTGAATAAGCGATTTGGCCTCATCTCCTATCCCAAATACTCCAAAACTTGCCTCATAGGGATTATTTTGTGAAACCAGATCATTCAATTGCCATTTGTAGCCACCGCCAAACTTATTTGCTCGCATATACGCATATGTAGCTGCCTCATACAACATCGTCAACTCTTGAGAGACAGCCTGACTCGTTTCAGGAGTTCGGCTCGACTGATTACTCCAACCAAACTCACCAAATGTAATTGGATGTTGGGGAAAAGCCTGCTGCAAAGAAACTAAATCCAGTGTGTTCGCGTTAAAGCCAGCTAACGTATTTGAAGCATAATTATGGTAGGATTGAAAATCAAGCTGTCGATTAGCTGGTAAAACGGCAAATTGCAGCCAATTCCAACCCACTGTTAAGAGATGATTATTATTTGTAGCTTGAATAGGCTCCATTCTAGTCTTTAGCCAAGCATCGACTGTACCATCCAATACCGTAATCAAAGGATACCAAGACTCGGCCTCAGCCGAAAGCATAAAATCAACGATATTACCTTTGCCAGCCTGGACATACTCATTGATCGCCGAATTATATTCCAAAAATAAATGTAAGGCATTGATATAATAGTAACCAACATCCTGACTCAAATGTGAGGGGATTTTTCTATTCTGCTGCATATCAATCGCTTCAGAGCGACTGACTCGTTCACCATACTGATCAACAAGTTGGCTGGTTTGAATAGGGGCAGGCCGGCTATTTGGGTAAACGGCAGCAGCTAATGAATAAAAAACTGGCTCGTTTTCAAGATCATAGCCCAAAATTGTTTCTTCATCTCGATATCGTTCTACAATCTTGGCGTCTAGCTCTGCTACCTGCTCCAAGTAAAGGGAATGAATATCATTGAATGTGAATAATACGCTTAGTTGATGATCTTGAGCCAGTGCCAAGACCTCATCAAGCTTTGTATATTTATCATCTCGTAAGTCATTAATCAAGGCTCGATGAGCGAAAAGCCGAACAGAATTAAATCCACTATTTTGCGCTTTACGAAAATCACGCGTGATCAATTCCGGGTCATATAAGTCATCTTCCCACATTTGCCAAGCGCGATCAAAGTATCCGGCATAGTTTACACCAAGAATAAAGAATGGATTACCCTGAGGGGTTGTTAGATGTCGTTTATCTGGGGCAATAGTGGCTAACGCCATGATTGGCCTTCCTCTCAACTCAAAAAAGTTGTTCTAGTATACCATACATAAATGGAATTGGTGCAGAATTGTTAAATTTGGAGGTATTAGATGCATCGAGATATGGTGTAGAACACACTAATTGTAAACATTATGTAAAATTTTACCTCGATTCTATCATACACACAAGATAACCAAATCGTTATAGCCGCTTATCAGGTTTTACTTGCCAACGCCCTCCTTCCTGTGTACAATTACAGCTAGTAATTATTAACTTCAGCAGTTGGTCTTTGACAACTCCAAAACTGCTGATTTAAATGCTTGTTTCTGGTGTGTGAGATAGTAAATCATGTAATTCTTCTAACTTTATTAACAACTCATTTATCCAGATAGAGACAGGCATTGCATTGAGAATCGACCATTGATTAGACCCTTCCAACTGCGAGATGTTGGTTTCGTCGCGCAACTACAAAAGGTGGGTATGCCGTTGGATGTTGAGGAGCAGCTAACACATCCTCGCTCCCCCCTGCGATCGGTTCTTATTGATAGCATTTTCTCCTCTAGTGAAGGACCCTCAACCTTTATCCTAAAATATCATGATGAAAGTGGTCATCACTCAGGCTTGGCCCAAATGCGAACACGTCCAGGCCGCCCAGAGCGTGATGTTGTCTTTATCTCGCCTAGTTTAGATACTGGTAATGGGAGCCATGTAATCTGGCAACGATTATTAACGCATTTATGTATCCAAGCCGCTGAGCGAGGAAATCTGCGATTGTATGCTCGCCTCCCCATAGACAGTGAAGCAGTACAACTTTTTCGAAATGTTGGTTTTACTGCCTATGGTGAAGAAGACATCTACGCTTTGTCACCAAGTTATCCTTCATCCCAGACTGAGTCCCGTCTAGAGTTACGGCCGCAAAAGTTAAGTGATGGTTGGGGCCTACAAAATTTGTACAGTACTTGCACGCCACGTGTCGTACAAAATGCGGAAGGTTTGGCTCAAGGTCAATGGGCCTTACCACGTCGGCGTTGGGGTGAGTCTGGCCGGCGTTACGGCTACATATGGGAAGAAAAAGGCGATCTGATTGGAGCACTATCTATTCGAATTGGCCAAAAAGGTTGCTGGATTAGAAGCATGCTTCACCCCGATGCAACGGATGAGGCCTCTTTATTGGCACAAGCGGCGCTTGAGATTGTCCGTTACACGAACTTACCTGTCTACTTTGTTGTCAAACAGTATGAGATGGGCTGGACAAATGTACTTACTGATTTAGGATTTGCCCCATATACCAGTCAAACCCTTTTGGCCAAATCCATGACAGTCAGGGTACGCAAACCTCAGTCACTACTCATACCTAGTTTGGAAAAGGTGCCACCAGAAGGGGCCACAACAGTTATCTCTCACAGGGAGGTATTATCGCCTGAGTCAATATTAAACAATTAATCTATTCAACTTTAAATTGCTTATAAACCTTCATTAGCCTGTTTTGAGGAAGAAAAAAGAATGACTGAACAATTGAGTCAAAATATTATTAATAAAACAACTGAAGAGGCTAACTTAAATAATGATCTACCTGCATTGCTCAGTGTCTTACCACCAAAAATCCAAAATATACTTACAAATCTAGATGGTAAAGAAAAACTCATCGAAATCGTTATGGACTTGGGACGCCAACCCGAGGCGCGGTTTACTGACCAAGAAATGATCTTGAGCACACAAGAAATTGCTCAAGATGATATCGATTATGTGATTGATCGAATCAGCCCATTTATGGGAGACAATCGCTCTGGAATTGAGAGGACACTCCACCGTATCTCTGGCATCCGTAATCGCCAAGGCAAGGTTATTGGCCTCACCTGTCGCGTGGGTCGAGCCGTCTTTGGGACAGTTGATATCGTCAGTGATATCCTCGAGTCCGGGAAAAGTTTACTTTTATTAGGTCGTCCAGGCGTGGGTAAAACAACGCTCCTACGGGAGGCGGCTCGTATCTTGGCTGAAACCAAACGAGTTGTTATTGTTGACACCTCTAATGAAATTGCAGGCGATGGAGATATTCCTCATCCGGCGATTGGTCGGGCTCGACGCATGCAAGTAGCCGACCCCAGCCAGCAGCACGAAGTGATGATTGAGGCCGTTGAAAATCATATGCCTCAAGTCATCATTATTGATGAAATTGGACGCCAACTTGAAGCTGAAGCCGCACGAACGATTGCTGAACGTGGGGTACAGCTTGTTGGCACAGCTCACGGGGTAACGCTGGAAAACTTATTGATTAACCCTACCCTATCAGACTTAGTAGGGGGTATTGATAGCGTCACGCTTTCTGATGAAGAAGCACGACGACGGGGCACCCAAAAAACGGTGTTGGAACGACGCGCCCCCCCGACGTTTGATGTTTTGGTTGAGATCCAGGATCGGCAAACATTTTCGGTTCATCACGATGTCACCCAAGCGGTTGATATGTTATTACGGCAACGACCAGTTCCGCCAGAGATTCGTTTCAAAAATGAGGCTGGGGAGATACAAATCGAAACGCCAAGTGCTCATACCTCTACCCCTAAATCAGTTGATATCAAAGGGAATAAGAATGGAGACTATGGTGATTTCCGAGGCAAAATGGCCTTACAGGGTGGTGGGTTTGAACAACCGACCAAATCTGTTGCCACAAAGAAAATCTTTACCTATGGGGTTGGCCAAAACCGTTTACGCCAAGCCGCCAAAACATTGCGACTACCAATCATGATTGTGGACGATTTAACAGAAGCGGACGTATTGATGACGCTTAAGAGTTACTATCGAAAACATCCACAGCCGATTGCCACCGCCGAGCGAATGGGTAAACCAGTTTATGTCTTGCGATCAAATACTGTCGTCCAGATGGAGTCTTGTTTAGCTGATATTTTTCAACTTAGCCCAGCAGACACCGACTATTTAGCCATCGCCAAGCGTGAAACGCAAGAAGCGATTAACAAGGTGTTAGCTGGTGCAAGAAGCATCCAACTCACGCCCCAAAATTCGAACATTCGGCGAGAACAGCACGAAATGGCGCGAGAAGCACATCTCATTTCGTTAAGTTCCGGTAAAGAGCCTCATCGTCGAGTTCGTATTTATCGCGACTCCCCTAGGAGTAAATCTTGAGTCTCTTTGTAACATTTGAAGGACCTGATGGGTCAGGAAAAAGCACCCAAATTAAGCTGGCAGCAGATTACCTGCGCCAGCTTAATTATGATGTCCTGTGTACCCGTGAGCCGGGAGGAACAGATATCGGCACAAAGATTCGGCAAGTGTTACTCGATGCCAAAAATACTGAGATGTCAACCCAAGCCGAAATCTTACTATACTCTGCCAGCCGTGCTCAATTGGTCCAGCAACTCATTCTCCCCCATCTTGCAGCCGACGGAATTGTTCTGTGTGATCGATACATTGACAGTTTTTATGCGTATCAAGGCTACGGCCGCCAAATGGATTTCGAGGCCCTGCGTTACATTACGAACTTTGCTACCCAAGAGCTAAAGCCGGATCTGACAATTTATTTGGCGTTGGATGTTGAACAGGGGCTACAGCGTCGAATGACAGCCAACAAAGCCGGTACCGGTGAATGGAATCGCCTGGATCAATTAACCCTAGATTTTCACAAACGAGTTGAGGCTGGCTACCAGGAGCTTATAGCCGCCGAGCCTAAACGATGGCATATTATTGATGCATCTGGCTCCATCGAACAAGTCAATAAACAAATCTGTCAACAGATTGAGCAAATTTTGACTTGAGCGCGTTTATAATATTTGAAGGATTGATTTTGTCTAATCACCAACCACTATCAACTATTCACTACCCTGAAGGAGTATCAGTTGAATGACACAATAGATCCATACCAGCGAAAAGAAAATCCACTACTGATTGTCATTTCCGGCCCATCAGGTGTAGGTAAAGATATGACGATTGAACGTTTAAAAGTCTCTGGACATTCCTTTCATTTTGTTGTCACTGCTACGACTCGCCCAAAGCGCCCAAATGAGGTTCACGGTGTCGACTATTACTTTATATCGATGGACGATTTTGCAGAGATGATTGAGCAAGAAGAGCTTTTAGAATACGCCGTAGTGTATGGTGACTACAAAGGTATTCCGAAGGCACAGGTGCGTGAAGCCTTAGCGAGCAACAAAGATGTTATCATGCGTATCGATGTTCAGGGTGCGGCTACCATTCGCAAATTAGCTCCAGAAGCTATTTTGATTTATCTCTCTGCGGAGTCGGAAGAGGCCCTGGTACGGCGGTTAAGACAACGTGAAACAGAACTCGAAGATCAACTAAGAATTCGAATTGCAACGGCTCGTCAAGAGATGAAAACCCTTGATCTTTTTGACTATGTGGTGATTAACGCCGAAGACAAACTTGATGAAACGGGTGATAATATTCTCTCAATTATCAAGGCCGAAAAATCACGGGTTCATCAACGTGAAATCAAATTATAAGTTGAGATACAATGCACTCTGAAATTGATCCTCCTCAAACGACTCGACTAGCCCTACCGTTGAGTTCTCCATTTATTACATACATTCTTTTAGCTGCTATTGTTATTGTCTGGGGTATTACAGCCTTCCTCAGCCAATCATTTCGGCCCCTGAATGCGGTATTGGTTGTATTTGGCGCAAATTTTGGTCCAGCCATTCTTGCCGGTCAAACTTGGCGTTTGTTTACTTCGATGTTCTTACATGGCGGCATTGAACATCTAGGCCTAAATGCATATGCCCTTTTTATCTTTGGTATAGAAATGGAGCGTATCTTTGGCCCTGATCGATATCTCGTTATCTATATTTTAACCGGGCTATTCGGTAGTTTAGCCAGCTTTGCCTGGAGCGGCGAAAGAACTTTTTCGGTCGGCGCTTCAGGCGCGATATTCGGTATCGTCGGGATGAGTTTAGCCTATTTTTATCTACACCGTGAAAGCTTTGGCGAGCTGGGGCGAAGTCGTCTCAATGGCATTTTAGTGATTATCGGTATCAATCTCGTCTTCGGTCTCACTGTCCCGCGTATTGACAATATGGCTCACATGGGGGGATTAGTTGCGGGCATTGTGCTAGGCTACGCGCTTGCCCCACGATATCAAGTCGCAGGTCAATTTACAACGGAACCTCGATTGGTTGATACAACATCCCTCCTTAATCGTTGGTGGGTTCCCACGTTAGCAATTTTTGTATTAGCCTCGGTTGTTTACTTTACAATTAACTTTTATCAGTAGTTGTAATTTACCTCGCCATAAGCTAAAATTTAGATCAAATGTTTTATGCTGAAGTTGTTGTAGACCGCCCCATTATAAAACGTGATCGGCGTAGTTTTGTTGATGCACCTGAAGATGTCAACATTCCCGTTCCTGAAATAGAAGCGCTAGAGGAGGGAGAGTTAAATGAGGCATCTCAAAATCCTTTGGCCTTAACCTTTCATTATCACATCCCCAAACACCTGGTCAAAAAATTAAAACCAGGCCACATGGTTGCGGTCCCATTTAGGACGGAACAACTACCTGCTATCGTGCTGCGTCTCAGTCAAACCTCGCCGATTGAGGTGACAAAGCCTATTTCAGCCTTACTCGATCCAGAGCCAGTGTTGACACCCGCTCAACTTGAGTTAGCTGAGTGGCTGTCTCACGAGTATTTGGCCCCACTGGCCATTTGCATTAGATACTTCCTTCCGCCAGGATCTACACGAAAACCGGAATGGTGGCTAAAAGTCACTCCAGAGGCCTTTGAGCGGGCCGAAATTCTTGATGCGCAAAGCCAAATTTTGCTCACGTATCTCCGTCAACATGGCGAAGTGGCGCTAGGGCAGGTTGATAAAAAGGCAGCCGAAACGTTAATAGAAAAAGGATTTGCCTACAGGGAAGCACGTTTGGGCAAACCTCGCGTGGGAGCGAAGACGGACCGAACGGTTGAGTTATTGATTGGGCCAGACCAAGTTGAACCGATATTGCCTACGCTAGGGCACGACTCCAAACAGGCCAACATTCTCCTTCACCTAGCTGACAGTAATGATCCACTGCCTCTGCTGGAAGAGGTTTTGACCGCAACAGGGTGCGCCACCAAGAGTCCGTCTGAAAGTCTAGCCAAGAAAAGTTGGGTCAAAATTATTCCAGCCCGTACATTAGTCAGTCTATCAGCCACTGCCCGACGGACAAAGGCCAATCTGGAAACGCCTCTCTCCGATGTGGAACAACGTATTTTTGCCCACCTCCTTCAGCAACAATACCCTATTCCTGTTACGGAATTACTCAATGAGCTTGACATCAATCGAGTCGAACTTTATGAGTTAGTTGATAGGAAGATTGCCACGTTGTTTGAGGAAAATACTCGAATCAGCCTTACAATTGATCCCAATCAGATCGGTGAAGCGGTGTTACGCTTGCGTGGTGTGCAAAAACACGCTGATGTTTTACGGCTTCTGGCCGAGGAGGATGGTCCCGTATGGATTGGTTGGGTTTATGCTCAAACCCAGGCTGATCTCAAAACTCTCAAGGATTTGGTTGAGGCCGATTTAATCAGCATCGATGAAGTTCGCCGCTGGCGAGACCCAATGGCTGCTCACAGCTTTGCGCTCGACACGCCCCCCACAATGACCCCAGAACAACAAGCCGTATGGGACGTCCTTCTTCAGCATTGGCGACCAAGCAATGAGGATAAACGTCCTATCCTTCTACATGGGGTCACAGGGTCAGGCAAGACCGAAATTTATTTACGAGCCATGCAAGCAGCAATGAATAACGGACAAGGCTCAATCTTTCTGGTGCCAGAAATCACTCTAGCCGCTCAAACGGTCAAGCGGGTTGCAGCTCGATTTCCCGGCAAAGTCGCTGTCTGGCACTCAGCCCTGTCTCCTGGCGAACGGTACGATACCTGGGAACTGGTTCGCTCCGGTGAATTATCGATGGTAGTTGGCCCGCGGTCGGCACTATTTGCTCCGGTCAAAAATTTAGGCGTCATCATCGTTGATGAGGAACACGAGCCAGTCTATAAACAGCGAGACCGTACCCCTATCTTCCACGCCCGTGAAGCCGCCATTGAGCTAGGACGGCGAAGCGACTCGCTGGTAGTTTTAGGCAGTGCCACGCCTGACATTGTCACCTATCGGCGGGCCGAACGCGAAGCGTATCGCCTGCTTGAGATGCCCAATCGAATTATGGCGCACACCAAGCACGTGGCTGTCCAACAAGCGCTGCTGAAACGAATGAAGAACAAACAGCCCCAATTCAGTCAGGATGATCTAGCGATCAATCAAACGAATGGTTCGTTTGTCACATTACCCTTACCAAAAGTTGAAGTTGTTGATTTACGAGAAGAACTAAAATCGGGTAATCGGACCATTTTTAGTCGGGTGTTACAAGATGCCATCCGCGAAACTCTTAGGCGAGGGGAACAGGTGATTCTGTTTCTGAATCGACGGGGGGCAGCCAGCTTTGTCATTTGTCGGGATTGTGGTTATGTGGTGCAATGCCCCCGCTGCGAGACAAATATGACCTATCACACCGATGGGGATTTGATTGTTTGTCATTACTGTGGCAATCGAATTGAGACACCGGAGCAGTGTCCAACGTGTCATAATGAACGTATCCGCTATTTTGGTCTTGGCACCCAACGGGTCGAGGATGCGGTCAAAACGATGTTCCCCCAAGCCCAAACCATCCGCTGGGATTGGGATACCACCCGTCAACGAGGTAGTCACGACATCTTTTTACAACATTTTGTTGATGGTAAAGCCAATGTGATGATTGGCACCCAGATGGTGGCCAAAGGGCTGGATTTACCATTGGTCACATTAGTCGGGGTCATTTCTGCTGATACAGCGCTCCATTTGCCTGATTTCCGCGCCGCCGAGCGTACCTTTCAACTGATGATGCAGGTGGCTGGTCGGGCGGGACGTAGTCCACTCGGGGGCCGGGTCATTGTGCAAAGTTATACCCCAGACCAAGTGCCGATTGAGGCCGCCTCCAATCACGATTATGAAGGCTTTTATCAGATGGAGTTAGCCTTCCGTCAGGAACAACGCTATCCACCATTCAAGCGTATGGCCCTCCTGCTATATAGTGGCCCTGGCTACCAGCGGAGTAGTAAGGCTGTTGAAACCTTGGCTAGGCGACTGCGTTCACACGTCGAACGGCTGGGTATTCCCGCTGTCACCATCATCGGCCCAACCCCCAGTTATGTGCAGCGGGTTGGCTCACAATATCGCTGGCATATTCTTCTTCGTGCCGCAGATCCTGCTGCGATTCTGCGTCCCCTCCTGCCGCTCCCCCACGGCTGGAAAGTCGATATTGATCCCGTTACGCTTCTGTAATCAAAGAATTTCTCTACAAAATCCTCTTTTTTATCGTGCCTAAAAAATTTTCTGACATCCTTGTAACGAGAATAAGAATTTGATAGAATTTACACGGTTACAGTAAGTCATAAACGCAGACGAAATCTGCACAGCAACTATTAATTAATTCTACCCACTACACGCCACCATTTACTCGCCACCAGCCACTAGCTACTAACTACGAAGGAGACCACAACCTTATGGAAAAGATAATTCTAATTGTTGATGACAACGTCGAATTGATCAACGGTGTTAAATTTATTTTGGAACAGGAAGGCTATCAAGTTCTTTCCGCAACAAATGGAAAAGAAGCCCTGACTGTCCTTGAGCGTATTACACCCGATTTAATCTTGACCGATATCATGATGCCAGAGATGGATGGCTATGAGCTGTATGATAGGGTCCATCAGGATGAGCGGTGGGTACAAGTGCCCTTTATATTTCTCACGGCGAAAACCGATAAAGAAGATATACGACGGGGCAAAGAAATGGGGGCCGATGATTACATCACCAAGCCCTTTGATCCGGAAGATATTGTCACAGCAATTCGTGGTCGTGTTAAACGTCTGAGCGAGGTTAAGGAGCACGCAGCTAGCCAAAATGCCGGATTTTGGAATGCAAAACTAGGCCCAATTCCAATTCCTGCCTTGGCTGCATTGGCTTTATTAGCCATTGTCATTTTAGCACTCATCCCCTTGCTTTCCTCTCCCAGCCGTACCTCGGCTGAGGTTATTAGCCAGACCCGCGAAGATATTGACGGGATGATTACCATTCCAGCCGGTGAGTTTGTAATGGGCGATGCTTCGATAGGCAATCAACGCACTGTCGAGTTAGGGCGCTTCCAAATCGATAAGTATGAAGTGGTCAATGCTCAATACCAACAATTCGCCGAGGAGACAGATCACAAAACGCCTTGGGGCACTTATCCGGCTGAACTGGCCGATTATCCGGTAACTGGTGTTTCTTGGGAAGATGCGCAAGCGTATTGCGAATGGGCGGGTAAACGCCTTCCCAGTGAAGCAGAGTGGGAGAAAGCAGCCCGCGGTGATGATGGTCGGATTTATCCATGGGGAGATGCGTGGCAGGAAGGAGTAGCCAATACCCAAGAAAGTGGTGTTGAGAATGTTCAGGCTGTGGGCGGTTACGAGGCGGGCATTAGCCCTTACGGCGTCCACGATATGGCCGGAAATGCTGCCGAGTGGGTCAATGATTGGTTTGATGCCGAGCAACAGGCAAAAATCATTCGAGGTGGCTCAGCCAATGCGGTGCAAAAATGGGCCCAAACCTTCTCAAGAAACCAAGCACCACCCAACTTCTCACTAGACTCACTTGGCTTCCGCTGCGCGAATTAAAATAAGTGACACCACATCACTACTAACCGTTAGGTATGTTTTTAACCCTTTCTTCTAACTGGATGTGCAAAACAAAAATCAGCTACAAAACGGGCGGGAGATCCGTCCGTTTTGCAGCTGGTTCCTTAAATATATTTGACTCAACTCAATAATTACCTATACTCGAATGTCAACAATTAAAAATTCTTTACAAATCAACCTGTGTGTAGCTAGGGTTCCGCTAGGTGATAGGTCTGGACCGAGCGCTACAGAAAACTGATTGTCAGCAGACACCTTGAAGGATAAAAAACTAGAGGGGATAGGTTAGCGTGCTTGTTGCGCCTCTATCCTTTTTTATTTTCAAGGAGTGTCTTATGACCAATTTAGCCTTAACCTTAGTTCTTTCCTCCGCTGTTCTTCACGCCACCTGGAATTTTTTAGCCAAACGAGCCAATGGTGGCACTGCATTTGTTTGGCTCTTTGCCTTATTATCCGTCATCATATATTTCCCATTAGCCATTGGCATTCTGATTATTCAGCGGCCACAGCTAGGCCCTATTGAGATCACCTTTATTATTGGCAGTGCTGTCTTACATCTGGGCTATTTCATTGCTCTCCAGCAGGGCTATCGTGTTGGTGATTTATCCTTGATCTACCCACTAGCCCGAGGGACAGGTCCCACTATTTCTACCGTTGCCGCAATTATACTTTTTAGCGAACGGCCAACCTGGGTTGCACTTGGGGGAACACTTTTTGTTGTCGCTGGGGTCTTTGTCCTAACGAGTGGATCGGTCAGTTTGCAGGGAAGAAATAGTAGGCAATCCATCTTTTTTGGTTTGCTGACAGGGTTGCTAATCGCTAGCTACACCCTATGGGATAAATATGCCGTTGGCGTCCTATTAATCCCACCATTATTGTTTGATTATGGATCAAATGTTGGTCGCATTTTGATATTCGCGCCATACGCCTATCGTCATTGGGATGAGATTGTGACTGAATGGCAAACCCATCGACTGGAGGCAATCGGGGTGGCTTGCTTTAGCCCACTGGCCTACATTCTAGTATTAACCGCTCTAGCCTTTACACCTGTCAGTTATGTGGCACCTGTTCGTGAAATTAGCGTACTCATCGTAGTGATTATGGGCACGGGGCTATTGAAAGAGGGGCAAGTGGTGCGCCGTTTGGTCGCCGCTTTACTCATCATTGTAGGGGTTATTGGGTTGGCTTTAAATTAGAGATTTTAGAATGAGTAATGACAAAGGTTGATTTTGGGGAAGGTAAGGTTTACTTCCCTGCACACAATCGCGCAATTAGCGTATCCAAAGCCAGCAAGCTATCAATTCGTCCAGTTTTGATGGCGAGATCAAATTCAAGAAGTAACGCCAAAATGCTTTCCAGACGAGGCAGCGAAAACTTTGCCGCTTCCCGTAAACGCATTTTGGCGGCATAGTCACTGCGCCAGCCTTTGGCCTTGGCGATATCAGATGGAGATAAGCCACGCTCCGCCATATCTTTGACCTCAATCAGGGACCGAACTTGGGAGGCGATTCCAGCTAAAATTGCCATCGGGTTTTTGCCCTCATCCAGTTCCTTCCGTAGCTGATCATATGCCTTTTGCGCATTGCGTTGCCCAATCGCATTGGACATCCCGAAGCGTTCAGCATCCTCAGTGTAAGGCACCAATAACTCCACATCAGCCACTTGAATAGGTCGCTCTTTCTCATGAATGTAGAGGCTCAACTTATCTAGCTCGTTGTTCAATACCCGTAAATTCAGACCCACTAATCGTCCCAATAAATTTGCTGCATTAGGGTCAATACTGCTCCCCAATTCTTTCGCCCGATTGACAATCCAAGGCTGTAGATTTTTTTGATCCAAGCCCATAAACTGAACGGTACCAATTTCGTTAATGACCTGCAGGAGAGGATGTCGTCGCTCCACCTCATCGCGTTCCACTAACACCAAATCGGTCGAAGGAGGGAGATTGTTAAGATAGTCGACAAAAGGTTGGACCTCAGCCTTCTTTTTTCCCAGAGCACGCACATAATCATTAAGAATTACAAGACGACGAGATGCCAAAAAAGGCATCGCATCAGCATGATGGCGGATTTCGCTCAGTTGCAACCCTGCCCCGTTCAAGACGGTGGTGTTCATATCTGCGCTGGTCGGATCGCCCATCGCTTCTTTTAATTCAGCTATTTTTTGGCCCCGTGTAAAGTCATCAGGCCCATGCAGAAGATAAAGCATAAGAAATTATATCGATTTACGATTTCCTATAGGCTCAAATGAGCTCCAGGTGTAAAATAGAAAGCCTGGAGGCAAAAATGAACGAACAAGCGATAGAAAGATTAGCATTGAAAAATCC
>JANQQF010000178.1 GCA_028285035.1 Phycisphaerae bacterium | reverse complement strand
ACGGAGGCTGCCGCATCTTGTCTATCAGGGTGCGGTATTTTTTTCAGTTTTCTCTTCTCTTTACACTTTTTCGGTTTATGACCACCTCTCATCTAATTTGGTCTTAAAACTGGACAATCTTGAGCAAACCATTACAAATCCGGGACCCATCAATATCTCAGGCATTTTCGCGGCACCACTACGTGATGATTTACTTGATCCAACAGTCAGACTGTTGCGATTTTTGGATAATCCGCAGGATGCCGCTATTCTGGGCGAGTCGATTGTAGAGGAGATTTATTATAGATTGTTGTGCAATGAGCAAGGGGGAATGCTTCGTTATTTGTTGCAACAACGGGGGCAGGTCCAACGAATTTCCAAAGCAGTTGAGTATATTCATCAACATTTGGAAGAGCAGGTGTCTATGGAGCAGTTAGCCAGTTTGGTCAATATGAGCAGTTCAAACTTTCATAAGAACTTCA
Organism: Phycisphaerae bacterium; assembly: GCA_028285035.1. The sequence goes on along the minus strand of JANQQF010000178.1, from coordinate 27,824 downwards.
AAGAGGTGATGCATCTATCACCATTGCAATATGCCAAATCGATGAAACTGTTCAAAGCTCAGACATTAATCAAAGAGGGGAAAAATGCCAGCGAGGCGGGCTATCTAGTGGGCTATAACAGTCCAGCCCAATTTAGCCGCGAGTACAAACGCCATTTTGGCTTTGCCCCCTCGGCGACTTAGTTACTTATTTTTCAACGTTTCAACCCCATCCCAGTCAGGTGGGGTGCCATGGGTGAGGAAATGTTGGGCTTGTTCTGAGTAGTGATAACTGGCTTTATCATCAGGATTAACTTTTAGCACTCGCTTGAAATACTCAATCGCGGCTCTAAATTCCTGATTACTATAATTGAGTAACCCTTGTTCGAAATCGGAGAGGGTTTTTAGCTTCAAATCTATCGTCTTCTTGTCACATCCATTTAAGACTTCAAAAACAGCCACAGAGTCTTTCTTACCCTTCACCTGCACCCGCCCCAAGAAACGGAAATCAAACTGTTTCGATTGTTCACCAAGCTCGAAAATCGTAGGACCACTGATAACAATTGAGGCCCCATAGAGCTTGGTTAGCCCTTCCAGTCGAGCCGCCAAGTTAACTGCGTCGGAGATGACCGTGCCTTCCATCCGGCGTTCTTCGCCAATCGTGCCGAGCATCAAACTCCCGGTATGAATACCAATGCCTACCTCTATCGAGCGATAGCCAACTTTACTGCGCAGCTGATTGTAGTGCACCACCTCCTGTTGCATTGCCACGGCCGACCTAACCGAGTCTTCGACACTGCGTGGGAAAAGAGCCATCACTGCGTCCCCAATATATTTGTCGATAAAGCCGCCGTGTTGCCGAATAATAGGGCTAACGCGATTGAGGTATGAGTTGAGAAAGTTAAAGTTTTCTTGTGGTGTCATATCTTCGGAGAGGCTGGTAAATGACCGAATATCCGAGAAGAGAATGGTCATCTCTCGCTGCACTTGATCCCCAAGATTAACGTCGATGATACTTTCCTTATCCAAAAACTGGAGGAATTCCTGAGGGACAAAGCGACCATAGGCCGTGTTGATTTTGGCCAATCGAAGATGGGTCTTGGTCCGAGTGAGCAGTTCACTTTTATCAAATGGTTTGGTCAAATAGTCGTTAGCCCCCGCCTCAAAACCAGCTACCAAATCTGAGATCTGATTCTTAGCCGTCACCAACACAATCGGCAACTCGTGGGCAGGCCGAAGCTGCCGTATTTTACGACATACTTCAAACCCGGACATCTTGGGCATCATCACATCCAGCAGAATGAGGTCGGGGTCAACCTCCTCAAAGGCCTCCATCGCCTCCATTCCATCAAAGGCGTGGGCAATGCCATAATTTTGCATCGAGAGATAATTGGTGAGCACCTGTACATTAATCAGCTCATCATCCACAACCAAAATGGTGAAGTCGCTATTTTCGTTAAGCTCTTGCTGTGGCACCGAGGGGAGGGGTTCAATATTACCAGGTTTCCACTCTACATTCGGCGGAATAAACTCTTCTAGCGGCTTGATTTCCTCTTTCTTACCCCCAATACCATTCATTTCAGGGTGACTAATTTTGACCTTCGCCTTTTCAGTCTCGGTAAAGATTGGCAGGGAAAATGTCACTGTCGTCCCCTGACCAAGCGTGGACTCGAGCTGGATGGTACCACCGTGCAGTTCAACCAGCTTTTTGGTAATGGGCAAGCCCAAGCCAGTGCCCCCATAGGTTCTTGTGATTGAGGCATCCACCTGCTCAAATGATTCGAACACAGACTCAATTTTATCTGCAGGAATACCAATCCCTGTATCAGCCACGGTGATCAATAACCTGTCATTTTCAGCAACCGCTGATACTGTAACAGAGCCCGTCTCGGTGAATTTAACGGCATTACTAATCAGGTTATGCATGATCTGTTGGGCCCGATTTTCATCCGCTCGCACTTGAGGCAAACCACGGTCAATGTTGCTAATCAAATTAACAGGTTTGGAGCCGATGAGGGGCTGGGACAGGATCAAAACCACCTCAGTAATTGCCTGCATATCAATTGGCTTGAGGCTGAGAATAAGCTCTTGATGTTTCAGTTTGGAGAAGTCTAGAATGTCGTTGACCAAGTTGGTCAATCGCTGCCCACTCATCACAATCATTGATAAATTGTAAACCTGTTGGGGTGTCAGTGAGCCGGTCACGCCATCTACCATCGATTCAGCGATGCCGATGATACCGTTCAGTGGGGTGCGCAATTCGTGTGAGGTATTGGCCAGAAACTCATCCTTAAGCTTGTCTAATCGAGACAAAGCCTCATTCTTTCGTTGCAGTTCTTCAGAGTATGCTTTAATTTCCGCAGTACGTTCTTCAACCCGTTGTTCCAACTCATCGTGGGCCTTTTGTAAGGCAGCCTCAGCTTCCTTTCGTTCGGTTACATCGCGGGAAACCGCCGTAATTTCAAGCAAATCACCCCGCTCAGCATCACGCACATACTTGTTCGTTGTTTCCAACCAAACATAGTGACCATCCTTATGACGGACTCGGTAAGTCAGGGTCGCGAACAGCCGATCATTTGGTGCGGACTCGGCTTCCCGCTCAATTTCAACAAGATCATCGGGGTGAACGAAACTGTCGGCCTGTTGCCCAGCCATCTCCTCAATTTTGTAGCCAAGCAGGGTTTGACAGGCGGGCGAGACATAAATGTAAATTCCATTCGGAGTTTGACGGGAAATCAGGTCGGTTGAATTATCCGCCAAAAAGCGATAGCGCTCCCGACTTTCTTTGAGGGCATCTTGTACCCGTCGCCGCCGGACGTTTTCTTCCCTGAGCTCTTTATTTTGTTGAAGGAGTTCTTTTTGTAAGGCCCGAGCTGCTACATGATTTTTAATCCGTGCCACAACTTCTTTATATTGGATGGGCTTATCAATATAGTCAACCGCCCCAATATCAAAGCCCTTAATCTTATTTTCTGTGTCCGAGAGGGCGGTCATGAAAATAACGGGGATGTCTTTGGTCGCCTTATCAGCCTTCAAGTGTCGGCAAACTTCAAACCCATCAAATCCAGGCATCATTACATCAAGAAGTATTAGGTCGGGTTGGGTTTCTTCAATTTGGGTTAACGCTTTCTGCCCTTGATTGGCAGTTTCTACTTCAAAGCCTGATGATCTTAGAGTATGTGCGATCCAACTTAAGAATGATAGATCATCGTCAATCACAAAAATTTTGACGGGAGGAGACTCGTCCATACGTTCCTCTACTAAATAATGGTTTGGTAATATACGGGTTTTTCTGCGTCCCAGTATATCACGAATATTAAAGGAGAGGACGATAACAGTACTAATTCCTCATGATTTTGCTAAGAAGGCCTGTCGACTTTCTTATCAAAATAAAAGGTTTTCAATCAATCTCAAAAATTTCTATTATTATAGACAAAATCCAAACAAGTCTACTGATCTAGCCAATGCTTAAAAGCACCCTTCGCCCGCTCAGCGAGCGGTGATGCCAACCCACGATGGAGTAGTTCTGGATCCCGCTCTTTGGCATACCAGATATTGAACACTTCAACCAAGGTTGGATAATTTTCAGGGGCAGGCATAAATTTTACAAATTCATCAACTTGCACGACTCCAGCCTGGAGTACCCGCCCATAAGCCCCTGGCCGTTGCGCCTGAACAAACCGCTTCACAAAGCCAGGATCTTCCATCTTGGCCGCTAATTTGGCGCAGGGAATACGAGGTGCGGTTACCTCAATCAATACATCATTAATTTGAAACCGGTCACCAACCTTAAGCTGATCTGTACCAAAGCTGGAGAGCGTAATATTCTCACCGAATGTACTAGGCACAATTTCCCTACCAAGCTCTGCTGACCACCAAGCGTAATCCTCAAGACTGTAGAGATACACGGCCTGGTCGGCCCCACCATGATGTTCAAGATCAGCAATCACATCCTCAGTCAGTCCGTTTTGATTAACAGCTATGCCTTCTAAAGAAGGATGCTTGAAAATACCTGTTTCAACCGCATCTTTTCCAATCTGAACCGTTTCCCGTTTTCCGATATTGACTGAAACAATTTTTATCACATTTCCCATAATCTATCATCTCCTAAACATCAATACAATAATTTTGGGCAAATCCATTAAATAATGTAAAAATGGTTATTCACTCATTCGGTTGAGATCACCCTATCCACTAACTAGCCACTTGAATAGGTCTGCAAACCGGCTATATGGCTAGTGCTATCATCCTGACATTCTGCTATACTCTTAATCAGATGACGCGGCCACAATGACGTGTGTTTCGTTACAGAAGTAGAAATTTTTAGGAGTAATCATTCTTCTATTGAGTAGGCTGTTAGTTGAATATCATCTTCTAAAAATTAGAAACTTCTCAGTGTATTAAAAACTTAATAAAAATTTTGGTAGAATTAAGAGATGAGTTATTAAATTAACTCAAATGATTAGTAACCCCAACAAATTTATTTAACAGTTGATCTTTGGTCAGAAGATTGGCCACAATAAGATCTCGTTGAATAGGTTATACGGTTTCTGGTCTAAACGAGATATTTAAGCTCACTCTGTAAAGTTCAGAACTCTGTTTCAGTGGGTTTTAGGAGCATATGAGGAGAATAGAATACTCCCCAGCTCAACTATTACGCACAAGAAACCTGTTAGCGCTTGAGGTCTATCAAAATTAATCTAATTAAGTTTTGTTACAAAAAGTAACACCATTTGACCCATCATCTATTCACAGGGCCCTTCTTGAAGAAGGGTCCTGTTTTTTATATTCAATTTTTCTCAAGTCAACCCCAAACCTGCTCTGCCGTATGTACAATCAAAGCCAACTTTTGTTGCTGATCGGCCTCCGTCAACGGATTTCCTGGCAGGGTACTGGCAAAGCCACACTGGGGACTTATCCCCATTCGTTCTAGCGGGAAATACGCAGCCGCTTCCTCAATTCGACGCACCAATTCGTCTTCGGTCTCCAGCTGTGGGGATTTAGAGGTGACCAAACCCAACACCACAAATTTACCGTGGGGAATGAAGCGTAGCGGGGCAAAACTCCCCGCTCGCTCGCTATCGTATTCCAAAAAAAGGCTATCCACATCAATTTGGCTAAACACGATTTCGGCCACGGCATCGTAACCACCACTAAACAACCACTCACCTTGGTTATTGCCTCGACACATATGCATTGCAATCGTCATCTCATCCGGTACATTTTTGATACAGTCATTAACCAATTGAACATACTTCGTAACCAATATTTGCGGATCATATCCCCGCTCAACCACCCGCTGCCGCCACTTCTCATCACAAAACAGGGTAAACGTGGTATCATCAAGTTGGACATAGGTAGCTCCCACTTGAGCCAAAGCAGCCAGTTCCTGTTGATACACTTGCGCCACATCCGCGAAAAATTCATCAAGATCGGGGTAGACCTGTTTTGATACGTCCTCTCGATATCGAAACATATGCTGGTCCGTGGGGCTGGGCAGGGTGATTTTCGGAGTACGGCTGGTTCTTTGACGAACATAAGCCAACTCGTCAGTAGCAATGCCCTTGACCCACTGCAATTTTCCAGTAACTGCTGGTGACAGATATTTGATCTGTTTATCATCCTCGTCAAAGGAAATGTTCGACTCCATCATCGTATACCCAGACACGTTCTCGGTGAAGTGACCGAAGTAGATAGCTCGACGAAACTCTCCATCCGTAATCGACGGTAAGCCCAAAGACTCTTGCATCGCGATGGCAGTATCGATGGCCTGATTTTCGATTATTTCCAGCTCAGTCTGTTCTAAATTCCCAGCGTCATAAGCCAGCCGGGCTTGCTTCAATGCGGTTGGACGAAGTAGACTACCGACGTGATCAACTCGAAAAAATGATTTCATTTTGGTCCCCTAAAAAGTATTAAGTTGGCTAGGCCGCAGAGGCTTTGCCCTTGATTTAAGTATTAACCGTGGGTAATATCAACAAGATTAAGTCTTACTGGTGTCGATTCAGAAGCCTCTGCGGTCTTTTTTCCTGAAATACAGATAATCACTTACTCAAACATTTTGATATAGCGGATCAACTCTCCATTAAATCCCATTTTTTCATACACATGGCGAGCACGCTTATTATTTGCAAAAACGTGCAAAGAAAGACTTTGGGCACCCCGTTTACGAACAGCTAACTCTGTCTCACGGAGCAGGGCTTTGCCGATGCCCTGACCGTCGGCTTGGGGATCAACCACGAGCACCTCTAAATGAGCACTCGGCTCGTGATTCAGCAGTTCTTCGCGCATTGTCGTTATGGCCGTACCGAGTGCGTCATCATTATCACTCACCGCAACTTTGACCAAACAATTGGGTGCGGTGCCCTGCGCCCATTGCCGCAATAAATCGGCATCGCCCTCCCACAAAAATCTGGGATCTCTACCATTTGGCACTTCAAAATCAGCCAAGCGGGGCAAGAGAGGGATTATTTTTTCAATTTCATCCGGGGTTGCATCACGTATTGTGTAGTTCATAAGCTCCAGTCTCGAAATAAAGTTGGCCGAATTTTACCTCACTTTTATAACCCAGACTATTCAACGATGACAAACTAATAAGCGTGTGCTATGATGAATTGATTGCCCCAATTTCATGACAACATGCCTCAAAAATTGCTCAAATTTTAGGACAGACGAAGCAAAGAATTTTTGTTATGATGGGGGGCGTAGTTTCAAAATGAACCAGATATAAAACCATTTGGAAAAACAGGAGAATTGTAATGAACCAACTTTTATTAGTGAAACAACTTTTATTTTGGAGTATTATTCTGAGCTTGGTTGTTGGATGCGGTGGAGCAGGCGCGCCGCCCCCAGGTGGTGGCGGTGGCTCAAGTGATGTCAACACCTCGAGTGCGAGCACCGAGGGAACCGTCAGCTTCCAGCTAGATGGCTGGGCTGACAACTGGTTTGCGGCCTACTTGGGCGAGGAGTTAATTGTTGAGGACTCGGTATCTATCACAACTGAACGATCCTTCAACGCCGAAACTGTGACCTTCAACGCGGATTATCCCTTGCACCTCAATTTCATCTTAAAAGACTTCAAGGAAAATGACACCGGCCTAGAATATATCGGTGCAGGCAACCAGCAAATGGGCGATGGTGGCTTCATTATGCAATTAACCGATACCAGCTCAAACCAGGTTGTTGCTGTTTCTGATAGCAGTTGGAAATGTATGGTCATCCACAATGCTCCGCTGGATAAATCCTGTGAGGATGTATCCAGTCCTGTCGCAGGTGAAGGCGCGTGTAGCTTCGAGAGCTTAGACGAGCCAGCGGACTGGAAAAGTGCCGACTTTGATGATAGCGGCTGGGCTAGCGCTTCCGTTCACAATTCAAGTGCGGTCGGCCCCAAGGATGGCTATGATCGCATTAGCTGGGCCTCCAACGCTCAATTTGTCTGGGGGCCTGACTTGGAGACAAACAATACGGTCTTGTGCCGGGTCACGATTGCTCAACCATAACTAAATTGATACCAAATAGAAACAAAAAAGGATGCCTTACCCTAAAAACATCCTTTTTGTTTCTCAAAATGTCTTCCAGACTCACTTCAACCACATTCTCGTCGAAATGATATCCAACAGCCCATCGCCTATCTTCTCCTTCAAAAAAATGCCTACCCTTGCCTCAAAATTTGGTCGATATCGTCTTTTGGGCTTCGTAGCCTTGACAGCTTTAGACACCACCCGAGTAATTGTTTCAACGGTGGAACTCGTCTCAAAACCTTTGGTAAGGTTGGCTCGAAAATTTTTATGATCCGTCTGATAAACATTGGCTACACTTGACTGCTCGGCTTTATCAAGCGTGGGGAAGCTTGCGCCAAGCAGCTTGGTGTTAACAAAGCCAGGCTCAATGAGAACCACATTGATCCCAAATCGCTTGACCTCCATCCGTAACGCATCCGCTAACGCTTCCACCGCATGTTTTGAGGCGGGATACCAGCCCATTCCTGGCACAGGCACCTTACCGACTACAGAGGACGCAATAATAATGGTTCCGCTGGCTTGCTCTCGCATCTGAGGCAAAACCGCTTTAACCGTACGCGCCACCCCAAAAACATTCACCTCAAATTGAGTTTGCGCATCCTCAATCTCGACACACTCAAACATCCCCAAGAGCATATAGCCCGCATTGGCAAACAGCACATCAAGCCGCCCCTGCTCTTCGATGATACGCGCAACTCCAGCCTTAACTGACACTTCATCTGTCACATCCATCAGCAGCGGCGTAGCGCCAATTTCCTCCAACGAGCGCATTCCCCCAACTTGAATATCACCGCCGTAAACGATATGCCCTTCCTCAATCAACATTTTAGCTGAGGCATATCCGATGCCTGAGGCTGCTCCGGTGATTAAGATAACTTTTCCCAACGTTCCACTCCTCTTTAGCACTGAGTGCGTATCTTCCGACATCTTGTAACAAATGGCAAATCAAAACTCAGGCCCATCTGTCGCAAAAATTGTAATGTAAATTCACGTTGCCACATTTTGAAATATGTGGCTCAAAGAAAAATAGCCGCCGTCATGACATGATTAACAGAAAATTAGGTCTAATCATGTCATGATATGGTCAAAAAGAGGTGAAATTCGTCTAAAACTGGAGTAAAACTCTCCAGTTTTTTCTATTCATAAAACATACATCTTCTGATAAAATCGGAATTGTTAAAACGAAAGAATTTATCAAAATCTCAATTTGCTCGCCAAAACGGGAGAAGACTATGTCGGACACAGAATTAGTATTGCCTGCACTTAAGCCATCCGATTGGATCGGGTCGGATAAGACAATTTGTCAATTGCTCATACCATCACAAGATTTACCTGGTATGCCTTGGCTAGCTTTTGGCTATGATCGTCCTTACACCTTTGAGTTCATCGCAAAAAGTAATCCAGAGCAAAAAACATCTTTATCCCAAATCAAATTGATGGAGCAAGCCGCGCTACGAAATCTCCGCGCTCGCCCTGCAAGCTGGGAGGCAGAAACCCTCACCTTAGATCATCGAGACAGTTTACAAATCCTTGTCTGTGCAAATGACTTTTTAGCGGCAGAGCGAATTATTGATGCCGCGTTTATGGAGCAGGCTCACCAACAACTCAAGGCAAAGAGATTGGCTATAGGTATACCCTATCGCGGGATACTGCTGGCTACCAACGCAGATCAATCAGACACGAAAATCAAACAATTCGCGGCACTTATTGCGGCCCAATATCATCAAGGCCAATCCGCACCCATTACACCACTAAGTTTCATTTTAGAGCAAGGTAAAATTATTGGGCTGATTCAGGGTATGGAAGAGACAGGTAATGTTACATCCGAGGCGAATATTCAAAATGACTCTGAACCATACATCAGCATATTGATTGTTCAAAATGATAATACTGGCTTAGAAGGTATTCATATCTTAGCTGGCGGTGATGATCTGGACCTATTAAGACAACGAATTATCGGTGCTTTTGTTCAAGTTATACAACACCTTCCTGAACGAGATCAATTTGGTGGGGAAATCAAAGTTATCATTATTCCTGATTTAACCCCACAAATGAAATCCCTTGATGATGCATTGGCCCACTTAGAGTCACATTTACAGGGAATCAGCGCAGAAATCCCTCTGGATCTTCCTCAAGATACCCCACTAAATATCAGCATCCAATATGGTCACGAGGGAATAGATGATATTCTCCCGCTCCTCCCCACGCCAGATGGCAAAGAGTCTGCCGAATTAGCTGCGTTGCTAGAGAAGTTGAGGTATGGTGAGTCGGATGTTCAAATACAAATTATTCGACAGATTAGAAATTTTAAAGCCCCCCAAGTGATTGAGGGCCTCATTTCAACCTTATTTTCTGTAGACATTGAAGTTCGTGCCGAGGCTGCCCAAGCGCTGGTCCATATCGGGCCATTAGCCGTTGAGCCACTAATTGCTCAAGCGCAGAGTCCCTTCCCTTATTTTCGATATGGCATTATTTGGGCGTTAAGCCAAATTGCCACACCAGAAACCACGGACACGTTGCTTGATGCCAGCTATGATCAAGAGGCGATTATTCGCGAAGCAGCGATTACAGGATTGGGGAACATTAAAAACCCCAATACCTTTGAGACAGTCTTATCAGCGTTACTCGATGAAAACAATCAGGTTCAAGCAGCAGCAGCCTCAGCCCTAACAGCATTTCAGAATCGTCAAGTAATAGCTCTGTTAAAGCACCTTGAGCCCCCCCCTGAGACAGCTAAGACAGTCCGGAAAGCGATTCAGACTGCCTTGGAAAATCTACCAGATATTCCGGAACAGTCGGCCCAACAGATATCAGAAATAGAGCAATGGGTGATTGCCGAAAGAGAACGTAGAGCCTCGGCAATATTTAGAAAGGCATTAGCGCTCGCCGAGGGGTCTAAATGGTGGTTGCAAGAATTATCAGAAAAAACATCTCCACAATTTCATCCCGAAATTCTGGATGCAGTTAAACGTTTAGAAAGTGAGCAAGATCAAATTTCGACCGCCTTACGCATCACTGAACATTTTACCGAGCCTGTTTTAGGGCAGGCTGTTCAATTAGCCATAGATATGTCAGGTGTCTATGCAGAACACGAAAAACAGGGCATCTGGGCACCACAATATTTGATAAAATCCATACCAGAAACTTTAGCGTATCAACTGCAGGAGACTGTAGTCAATGAAGCCATAGCCCTTGCCCATAAAATTACTTCAAAAGGTCCTAACGAATACAAATGGGCGAGAGCAACAGTTCTCCTTGGTTATACTGATGATAAACGTTTGCCCTCTGATTTAACCGAGCGACTATTTAGGGCCGCTTTAGAGGCAGCGCGAGACATTGATGAGGCAAGTCGTAAAGCCAGTGAGTTGATTAGTTTCGTTAAATATGTGCCTGATAAACCAATAAAACTTCAACTCATCGAAGAAGCCTTAACGACCGTCCTAACGATTGAGTCCGATAACAACCGAACTAACAAGCTCAACTGGTTAGCCACATCCCTTCCCTACAATCTTAAACAGGAAACGCTAGACTTAGCCAGAGCGTTGGATGATGTTGGCTCACGAGCACAGACATTGGGTAGTTTAGCTCGATATTTTCCAGAGCCACTCAAATCAGAAACACTTCAGGAAGCTTTAGATTTAACGCACAAAATTGAAAAACGTCTTGATCGTATGGATACGCTGAGCCGTTTGATTGAGTATCTGCCTCCAGAAAAACAGATTGAGGCGACAAAAGCCGCAAGACAAATTGCAGATCCCGAAGATCGAGCGATTACGATGGGAGGTATGGCTCGCCGTTTACCCCAGAATATTCAAATTCCACTGATGCGTGAAGCCCTAGATACAGCTTGGAAAATGAAAGATCGCAAGGTAAGAGGTAATACAGTAGGGGTGTTGATCTCTGATTTATTATATGTCTTAAAAGCTGATGCCGATACCCTATTAAAAGGCAAGAAAGGTGTGCAAATTCGTGAAGATGCCTGGAAGGGGCTGGGATGGTCTTGGCGCGATTTAATGTTGAAAGGCACGCTGTTAAATCTTCTCCGCTCGGTTGGTCCGCACATAAAAAATCCTGTTGGCCTAGCCAGTATCCTCAGTGTTGTCGCCCTCGTTCATCCACAAAGCCAAGGCCGAGCAATCATTCAAGAGGCGGCGGCGGCGGCCCGTAAAGCGGATAAACCGTGGCAGCGAGCCCGCATCATTGCGGCTTTAGGCTGGTATGTACCTGAACAGAATCGAGCGAAACTATGGGCGGAAGCACGGCAAATCGTACAGCAAATCGAAAATATACGGCTATGTCTTGATTTAAAGCGCGAGTTATTGGGTGACTATACAGAAGTCGCTCTAGGAGCAATTAACTTGTTAGAGGCCGAACCTCCTAACCCACAAGGGTTTATCTTGGTCGATGTTATTTTAGGTATTGTCGAGCAGATGCCTAAAAAGCAACAGAACGCCGCCCTGGAGCAAGCAATTGCGGCAGCCAATCTTACCGAGGGCGATTGGCATAAAGCCCGTGTTTTCAACGGGTTGGCTGAACATTTTCCAGATCAATTAAAACCACACGCCTTTCAGGTCGCCCAACAGGTAAAAGATGATATTAGACGGGTTGAGGTATTAAGAACATTGGCTGGAGATCTGCCTGTCAAAAATCGCAAAGATGTTTTAGACGCTGCCTTGCGTGAAACCTTAGCGCTTTCAGATACAAAAATCCGAATTCCACACCTAGGTAGATTACTTGAGCATTTGCCGGATAAACAAAAGATGGAGCAAACTGATGTAGCGCTAACAGAGATCGAAAACCTTCCTTCAGGCTGGGATCAAGCTCGCGTCATTGGCCAAATCATCGAATATTTACCAGAAATCTTTCATACCAGAGCAATAGAAATAATTCAACAGATTGAAGAGGAAAGTCCTCGTAGTGATGGTTTGATACAGACAGCCAAATATCTATCATCAAACTTGTACCCTCAAATGTTAGACATCGGTTTACAACTGAAGAACAAATCATTCCAAATTAAAGTTTTAAGTGAGATTGCAAACTATTTATCCGACCCGCTACAAAATACAGCATTTGCCGCCGCTTTAGAGAGTGCGAATAGTATTAAAGATAAATTGAGACAGACCAATGCTTTTTGCGAAATGGTAGAAAAATTGCCACTTGATTTGAAGCGAGAAGTGACAGGGAAGGCCTTAACCCTAATCCAAACGATAGAGGATATCCCTAAACAAATCAAGCTTTTAGAAACTCTGACCAAACACGCCCCTGGTGAATTTCAATCAGAAATATTATCCGAATTAGAGGGGGCAAAAGCGCAATCTCAAAATTAACAGATGTCAAGGCCGAGTCCCTTTAACCTCCTGCAATGCGGCCAAATAATCCTCCAAATGTCGCACTTCCGAAGCGACATTATCGGCCAGTCGCTGATAATCAATCACGTGGGTGCTGGAGCGATAGGTCAGCAGTTGTGAATAAATTGTGCCCAAGACAGCAATGGTGCGCTCAATCTGAATTTCAGCCCGACGGCGGATGTTTTGTAGTTGCTGAAGGGCCTGTTGTTGATTTTGACGTTGGATTAACATCTGGGCCAAATCATTTTTTACAATGGGATCAGCCTCTTGAGCCACTTGCTGCTCTAACTTAATGATCAGATTTGGCATTTGCCTCAAATCAAAGGCAATCAAATTATCGTGGTCAGCTAAATCGGTTAAGGCTTGAGCAATCGTCTCAATGATTGTCCGCCACGCATAAATTTGATCCAACAACTGTGCCTCGTGCGGATTGGCCCCCATCTTGAGCAACCGCTCAACATTCTGGGTATAATGAAGGGCCTTTTGCAGATGGACCTCGTAGCTAGGCAGGGTTGCCTGTTTACGCCACGTCCAGCACCACAAAAACCAGCAGCCCCCACCCAAAACCCCGACCACCCCAATCACACCACTAATTTGTAACCAGAGTGGTAAACTACGCAACAGGTTTGGCTCTGTGTCATCGACGCTATTAAAATACGCCCAGATGTTAATCCCAACCAAAACGATAATGATACACACCACCCCAATCCCCAATATCACATCCCAATTTTGGCGAGGGTTTGTGATAGGCAGCTGAGTTTGATGGGATTCTCCGGAAAATTCAGTCATATCTCACCTCGATCAACCTAGAAATAGCCAAAAAAGCCACCGGTCTCTTCAAAAAAGGCCAACATCCCTTGCCCTAGCTGAACGATGACCATTAGATAAACCAGCATCCACAGAAAATGAAGCCCCCGATTCACCCCACTTAAATTATGGTTTGGGTCGACAATCGCCGTTTGGATCAGCCCTTGGGCCACAAAAATGAGTCCGACCAACGCGGCCAGCGCCATAATTCCCAAATTGAGAAAGAAAAACTGGACAATCGTCCCCGTTAATCGAAAGACCATCATAATCGGCGAAAAGCTAAAGAAGACCGTAGCCGCCACACAGGTCGAGGTTAGAATCACAGTAACGGTCTGCCCAAAACTACGCTGCGACCCAGTCAACACATCCAGCAGATACATCACTGGCAAACAGGTCACTAAGCTACCTATAAAGAGAAATGGAACAGCTACGGCGGCTCCAAATGACAAGCGTGGATGGCCTACCCCTAAAACGCCCCCATAAATTGTCAAAAATAAAAGACTGGTCACAAATAATGATACGATTTTCTGGGATAACTTTACCCGCTGTTGAATTTCCTGAAAAAATTGAGTAGGGTGTTGTAAAATCGATCCAATAATACCCAACCCTGTCACGGATGGCGTTAGGTTCCTAGAGGGCACTCGTGCTGGTTCGGGTAAGTTTTTATCCAGAACTTCGCTCAGTTGCTGCAAACTCGATTTCATACTGTCTTCCATATCTAACCTCCAATTTATATACATTCAATTTTTAGTGGTGGCCTAATTGTAAATGATGAGATATTATGTCATTTCGAACCCGTTAGAGTGAGAAATCTTCTAGGTCGGTTACCTCTCACGCTTAAATTAGAAGATTTCTCCTCCGTCGTCGTCGAAATGACACGTCCTCTATACTTCCTATCACTGACATTTATATTATCATTCAGTTTTTTACCACTGTATCAGTCCCTCCGCGTTATTGCTTACTGCAACCCTGACCAGTCTCTGACGAGACCTTGACCAAATTGGGATCACATCTTGACAAATAAATTAATTTCGTGTTTAATGCTCTTATCTCACGATACAGTATGCATTCCATTATACGAGACAATGATGTCGGATATTCAATCAGTCAAACGAGCCTTCACCATTCTCAATATTGTGGCGAACTATCCCGACGGGATTAGCCTAGCCGAAATGACGGATGTCGTTGATCTGCCCAAAAGCACCGTCGCTCGGATGCTATCCACTTTGGAGAGCCTGGAAACCGTCGAACGCGTGCCTGATGGGGATGGCTTCCGGCTTGGTCCCGCCACCGCTGCTTTGATTTGGCAGCCCTACTACCTCCAAACCATCATTCGGCCTTATATGGAGCAACTGGCTGAAGCCACGGGCGAAACCGTCAGTCTGGCTCTACCTGAAAACGATCAAATTCACTATATCGATCAAATCGAATGTCGCTTCGATATTCAGATGCGTGATTTTACCGGCTATCGGATTCCTGATTTACACGCCTATTCGCCAGGGAAAATTCTCCTCGCTCATTGGCCAGAAGCGCGTCTTAAGCACTACTTAAACCAACCCCTAACCCAATTTACCCCTCACACCATTACAAATCCAACGAACTTACAAGAACAACTGAATGACGTTCAAGCCCGAGGCTATGCTTGGGCCAGTGATGAATCTGAGTTGGGCTTGGTGGGCCTCTCCGCCCCCATCTACAATACCAGCCACAACCTTGTCGCCATGATCAACATCTACGGCCCCGTCTTTCGCTTCCCTCCTATCCATCCCGAATCAGCGTTAACGCAAAAAATCATTGACATCGCCGAAACAATTAGTGAGAACTTGAGTGGGCAGCGGGGGCGAACAGAAATTACAGGCCCGACAAAGGGTACTTAATCAGTCAAACATTGCTAAAGAAAAATTTAATCGGGAATCCATTCCCTCTAAACTTACAATCAAAAAGGTAACGCCATGACGCCAAAAGAAAGATTTACCACCGCCCTCAATTTGGGCATCCCCGATCGGGTACCAATGTTTGATTACATTGATGAAAAAGTCATTCTGGGCATGGCCGACTTGCTGGGTTTGAATGCGGCAAAGAAAGCCACAGCGACACGCAAAGGGGAAGAAAGCAAAGCCTATCTGGATACCTACTGTGAGGTCATTGATGCAATGGACCACGACGCGACCTGGCTCTCCTACTCAACAGGCTTGACCCGGGTTAAAGATGATTGGGGGATCGATAAGTATGATCGTGGCTTCCTGCTGAGTGAACACGGCATCCCAGCCATAATGGAGGGTGGGGTCAAGTCTATGAAAGACCTGGACACCTATCGAATGGCTGACCGAGTCTCGCTGGAAGATTTTGAAGGCGCGGCCTATGTGATCGACAAAATCGGCCCCAATCGAGCCCACATTTTGAGTATGAACGGTCCCTTTCAAGAAAGTTGGCTGATTCGGGGGGGCATGGACAAGCTGATGACGGACTATATGACCGATCCAGAATTAGCCCACGCAGTGGCCCGCGAGGTCGTTGAGTTCAACAAACAAATCGTCGACTACGCCCAGGATGTTGGCTTTAGCATTGTCGCGTTCGATGGCGACATGGCGGGCAACATCACCACCCTGATGTCGCTTGATCATTTTTACGAGTTTATTCTACCCTACAAACAAGAGATGAATAACTACATCCACGCCAAAGGAATGCAGGTTTTCAAACATTGCGACGGCGTGGTCTGGCCAATTTTAGATGCCTTCGTTGAAGCCGGCTTTGATGGCTTCCATCCGGTGCAACCACAATGTATGCATATCGGGGCCACCAAACAGCACCTGCAAGGCAGAATGTGCGTCTTTGGCAATATCGACTGTCTGGACCTGCTCGTTTTCGGCACGCCGGATGAAGTTGAGGAAGCGGTGTATGAAACGATTCAAATCGCTGCGCCGGGTGGAGGCTACATCCTTTGCTCCTCTAATTCACTTCATCCCGGCTGTAAACCCGAAAACGCAATGCGCATGTTTGAAGCTGCTCGCAAATACGGCGACTATGCGAATATACCAGAAGAACTCGCACCCCAACCCGCGCCCCCCCAAGTCCCTGGCGCTGGCGTAGAGCGACGCAAAAATCGACGACGGGTAAAGGCAAAGGCATGAGCCTCGATAAACGATTCCCCTCCATCGCGATGATGGAGCAGGCCGCAGCCAAACGAATGCCCAAGTTTGTCCACGATTATATGGTGGGTGGCATCGGTGTCGAAGCGTGTATCCAGCGCAATCGAGATACCCTGAATGAGATCTTGTTGATGCCACGCTACCTATCTGACGCCCAAAAGCCGGATATTCGCGCAAAGCTACTTAATTATGAATTTGATGCCCCATTTGGGGTCGCGCCAATGGGGCTATCCGGGCTAATGTGGCCTGATTTGGAACGCATTCTGGCCAGTATCGCCCGCAGCCACAACCTGCCCTACGTCCTCAGCACCTACGCATGTGTCAGCCTGGAGCGGCTAAAACCCGTGGCCGGTGAGCACGGGTGGTTTCAATACTACCCCTCCGACACTCCAGACATTGAACAAGATATTCTGGATCGGTGCCGAGAGACAGACTATCAGACGTTGGTGCTGACCGTGGACATCCCGGTCGAAACACGGCGTGAACGGGATCTTCGAAACGGTCTATCCGTTCCCCCCCGCTTCGACCTACGCACCCTATGGCAGATGATCACCCGGCCCAGCTGGTCCCTACAAATGCTCGCGGTCGGTGTGCCCGAGTTTGAAACCCTGAAACCGTACTATCCCGGTAAAGGCACGCTCCGCGACTCGGTTGAATTTATCTCCACCTCGATGAAAGGGCACATCACCGCCGAGCGCTTCAAATCGATCCGGGACCGTTGGGCTGGAGACATTTTGGTTAAAGGTGTGCTTGATGTCGAAGAGGCTAAAGCTTACATCGCTTTGGGGGCCGATGGGATCATCGTTTCCAACCACGGCGGACGGCAATTTGATGCCGCACCGAGTGCTGTCACCGCCCTACCAAAAATTCGGGCGGCTCTTGGTCCTGACATACCAATTATGGCCGACAGCGGCATCCGTAACGGCCTCGACATTGCTCGGATGCTTGCCCTGGGAGCCGACTTTGTCTTTTTGGGCCGTCCCTTTGTCTATGCCGTCGCTGCTGCGGGCAAAAAAGGGGCCGACCATGCAATGTATATTTTGAAAGAAGAGCTCAAAGGAGCTATGGCTCAGATGGGGTGTCCTACCGTGGCCGAGTTGCCTGAGTTTTTGATCGAATAAAACTATTTAAATATCATTTCGAGTAACTGAGAAGCCCGACGGCTGGGCTTCTACAAAAAGAAAGAAACGTTGGACCGTGTCACTCCCGCGTGCTTTTGTGCTATGGTTTTCATAGCCGGAGTCCATCGTTCGCTGCCTCCAACCAGTGGATACCCGACTACTTCATTCGGGTACGACACAACCTAACCAGTTTCTTAGGAGAAGCAATGCGCCGAGAAATCCCTGAAATGTTACAGTATACGGAAATCTCAACGGAAGAATCTATCATTTATAAAAATGGAGCTTTGCTTTTAATCCTGTGAATATCCTATTAATTGCAGCATCTAAGGGATTTATTGAACAACAAATCGGAGTAACCTCATGAAAACTACCGAAACAGCCCAATCAAACCACACAACGATGCGTGGCGCTGCAGCCATCGCCCACATTTTACAAAAGGAAGGAGTCGACCTCGTCACCTGCTTCCCCCACAACGAAATGATCGACACTGTGGCTGACCTCGGCACTCAGCCTATCATGTGTCGCACCGAGCGGATTGCCATTCACATCGCCGACGGCTACTCGCGTTTGAGCGATGGCAAGAAAACACCCGTCGTCTTTGTGCAGGATGGGCCGGGCATTGAGAACGCGTTTGGGGGCGTGGCCCAGGCTTATGGCGACAACACGCCGATGCTCCTAATGCCTGGTGGCTATGATCGAGATCGCCAAGATATCGGCCCCAATTTCCAGGCCACCTACAATTTCCGCAACATCACCAAATGGGTAGCCGAGGTCAACCAGTCCGCCCGCATCCCGCAAATGATGCACTACGCCTTCAGTCAACTCCGCAACGGACCACAAGGCCCCGTCATGTTGGAGGTGCCCACAGATGTGATGGAGGAGCCGATTGCCAATGAAACGGTGGCTGGCTATCAATCGCCGCCCAGCACCCAAGCCAGTGGCGATCCACAAGACGTGGACGAGGTGGTCGAGGCCCTCCTTGCCGCCAAACATCCGGTGATTGTCGCAGGCCAAGGGATTTTCTATGCTGAGGCGTGCCCTGCATTGCTCCAGTTCGCCGAACTGACCCAAATTCCGGTGATGACCACCCTCAATGGCAAAAGTGCCTTCCCCGAAAATCATCCGCTGGCTCTAGGCACAGGCGGAGCTTCTCGCACCAAGATGGTCCGCCACTTCTTGGATAAGGCCGACTTTGTGCTCGGCATCGGCACCAGCTTCACCCGCTCGCCTTACATCACGCCCATCCCCGATGGTAAGATCATCGCCCAGATCACCCACAACAGCCAGGATATTGGCAAGGATTACGTTATCTCTTACGGCGTACTCGGTGATGCTAAGTTAGTGTTGGAACAAATGATAGCCAAGGCGCAGGAGACGTTGGGCAAAACAGGACGGCAGGGCAAAACCGCCATCGCCAATGAGGTCGCCACCGTCAAAGCCGAATTTATGGCCGAGTGGCTACCTCGTTTGACCAACGACGACAACCCGATTAGCCCGTACCGTGTCATTTGGGAGGTGATGCAAACCTTTGATCGCACCCGCACTACCGTCACCCACGAAGCGGGCAGTCCTCGCGATCAAGTGACCGCCACCTACGAGGCCATTGTGCCCCACGGCTACATCGGCTGGGGCAAGACCACCCATCTCGGCACCAGCCTCGGTCTGGCGATGGGGGCCAAGTTGGCAAAGCCCGATTGGTACGCTGTCAACATTATGGGTGATGGAGCCTTTGGAATGGTCGGGATAGATTTTGAAACCGCCGTGCGCTATCAAATCCCCATTTGTACCATTATCCTCAACAACGGCGTCCTCGGTGGCTACGACGGCTACCTGCCCATCTCCACCGAAAAATTTGGCACCCGCAACCTCACGGGCGATTATGCGGGTGTGGCTCAATCATTGGGTGGGTATACCGAGCGGGTCGAGCAGGTGGCTGACCTCAAACTCGCCTTGCAACGGGCTATCCGAGAGATGGATGCCGGACGTCCCGTGCTGTTGGATGTTATCACCCGCGAAGAGTCGATATTTGCGAAGTATTAGGTTTAAAGCAGAGTTAGAAAAAACGCCCCTTCCACACCACTCTTTACAGTAAAAGCATATTCTTAATTCAAGCTTTTCCCTCATCTAAAAATAGAAACCATGACATGATTAGCACAAAATAAGGCTAATCATGTCATGAGAGCCACAAAAAGAGATGATATGGGGCTAAAATTGGTCTAAAACTCTCCGATTTTTTCCATTCTCGCAGCCTGTATTTTCTGATAAAATAAAGTTGTTTCAAGCCAACAAAAGTCTCATAAAACCTAATTGATAGGTGGTCATAAATAGGATTTGGATGCAAATTGTCGTGGACCTGTCATTTCGAACGGAGTAAAACGAAGTGTAACGTAGGTCGCATCCGTGATGCGCGAAATCCCTACAGAGTCCGTTTGTAAACTGACAGGTCAGGGATTTGCGCTTCTACGATGCGCCCGGCGACAAAGCTGCCTCGAAATGACCTGTTCGAGCCGAGTTTGGCAGGGACAGGTAGCAGTGTTAAGTTATATTTACCAGCTATTCTTAAGAAATTAATGAGGAACAGCGCCTAACTTTAAATTATGACACACTTAATCTGACCAAAATTTCTTCCGGAGGGACTCCAATGTGTCACCGCCTCATGCTACTTATAACGTCTCTGTTTACACTTACTTTAGCTTTGAGCAGCCTAACAATTAAGGCCCAAACTCCCCTACCAACCAGGATCGAACGTGATCAGCTGACTATCACCAAGCCAGATGACTTGAATGAGGCCGAATGGACAGACATCCGACACCAGATACAGACAGCAGCCTATCATCTCACCCCTCTACAACACTCCGAGGGGGACGTCGGCTACCACGCGCCCAACCCAGCCAACGATTTTGGGCTGACCTTCGACCAAGCCGGGCTAACCGTCCGCCCCAACCAACCCCAACGCGAACGGCGCCGCGCCGTAGACCCTACCGACCTACACACAATGGCTTGGGACTGGGACCTCAGTCTGCAGGGCTATGGTTATGAAACGGCTATTCAGCTCGTTACTGAACCTGCTACACTCATCGTTGACCAAAATCGAGTTGAATATGTCTATGACCTTACCCCTCAATCGAATATTGTGGAATGGTATGAAAATCGGGCGGCGGGTTTAAAACACGGCTTCACCCTAAACAACCCGCCAACGCGTGGTACCGGGGCAGTAGTGCTTCAGCTACAAATTCAAACACCCTTGCAAACCATCCTCGCCCCAGGTCGACAAGCCTTGCATTTCCAAAACGATCAGGGGCAGATCGTGCTCAAGTATGATGGTTTGTATGTCTATGACGCTAATCAGCAGCCCGTCCCGGCCCGCTTTACCCTCAATCAAATCGATGTCGACCATATCAACATTGTTATTGATGACCAACACGCTCGCTATCCTCTCACGGTTAACCCCCTGCTGACCAGCCAAATCACAAAGCTCACCGCCGCTGATGGGGAAGCAGGTGACCGCTTCGGGGAAACGGTGGCGATCAGTGGGGACAACCTCGTCGTTGGGGCGGCAGGCGGTAACAACTTACAAGGTGCGGTCTATCTATTTGAGCGCAATCGAGACGGTAGTGATATCTGGGGCCAAGTCAAAAAGGTCACCGCTGCTGATGGAGAGGCAGGCGATCTCTTCGGCACATCGGTATCAATCAATGACGATACTCTTTTCGTGGGTGCTATTGGCAATGATGATCAGGCGGATAATGCGGGTGCAGTCTATCTGTTTGAACGCAATCAAGGCGGCATTGATAATTGGGGGCAGATTAAAAAAATCACCGCCTCTGATGGTGCAGCAGGTGACCGCTTTGGTCTCTCGGTAGCCATCAGTGACGATACCCTTCTCGTTGGGGCAAATGGTAATGATGACCAGGCAGATGATGCTGGGGCAGCCTATCTGTTTGAACGCAATCAAGGCGGGGCCGATAATTGGGGCCAAGTCAAAAAGCTCACCGCTGATGATGGCGCAGCTGGTGATTTCTTTGGGCGATCAGTGACCATCAGTGGTGATACCCTCCTCATCGGCGTCTCTCAAGATGACATTCAGGGCGCGGCCTATTTATTCAAACGCAATCAAGGCGGGGCCGATAATTGGGGCCAAGTTAAAAAATTCACCGCCCCAGGTAGCACAGTTGGTGATCAATTCGGCCGATCGGTGGCGATCAGTGGCGATACCCTCTTCATTGGAGCCTCCGGTGATAATGATCAGGCGGATAATGCGGGTGCAGTCTATCTGTTTGAACGCAATCAAGGCGGCATTGATAATTGGGGGCAGATCAAAAAAATCACTACCGATAGTGGGAGCTTCTTCGGCGAGGCGCTGGCCATCAGTAATGATACCCTGCTTGTTGCTTCTCCAGGTGAGGGTGGATTGCAAGGCGCAGTTTATCTGTTTGAACGCAATCAAGGCGGGGCTGATAACTGGGGGCAAGTTACTAAGCTCACTGCCGTTGATGGGGCGGCCAGTGATCAATTCGGCTACTCAATGGCTATTAGTGGCGATACCCTCCTCATCGGGACAGTAGGCTCGGGGTCTGGTGCACGCGCAGCCTATCTCTTTAACCGACAGGGTAATCTTTGGCAACAAGTGAAAAAACCGATCGCCTCGGATGGGGTGGCCGGTGATTATTTCGGCCGATCAGTGGCGATCAGCAACGACACCCTCCTCGTTGGGGCTTTCCAAGCGAACGACCTGCAAGGTGTGGCCTATCTCTTTGAACGCAATCAAGGTGGGGCTGATAATTGGGGGCAGATTAAAAAAATCACCGCCTCTGATGGTGCAGCAGGTGACCGCTTTGGTCTCTCGGTAGCCATCAGTGGTGATACGCTGCTCGTTGGGGCAACGGGTGATAATGGGTTCCAAGGGGCGGCCTATCTCTTTGAACGCAACCAAAGTGGGGCTGACAACTGGGGGCAGATCAAAAAGATCACTGCCCCTGATGGTGTAGCAGATGACCGCTTCGGCAGATCAGTGGCCATCAGTGATGAGACTGTCCTTGTTGGGGCCTCGGGTGATAATGATTTTGAAGGAGCGGCCTATTTATTTCAACGCAATCAAGGCGGGGCTGACAACTGGGGGCAAATCAAAAAAATCACTGCCCCTGATGGTGTAGCAAATGACCAATTTGGTCGATCAGTCGCGATTAGTAACGACATCCTCCTCATTGGCGCTTATTTTGATAATAATCGTCAAGGGGCGGCTTATCTCTTTGAGCGGAACCAAGACGGCATTGACAATTGGGGCTTTGTCAAAAAATTTATCGTCGCTGATGGTACAGCCTTTGATCGTTTCGGCAGGTCGGTGGCCATCAGTTATGACACCCTTCTGATCGGGGCATCTGAAGATGATAACGGTCGGGGATCAGCCTATCTATTTCAACGCAATCAAGGTGGGGCTGATAATTGGGGGCAGGCCAAAAAGCTGACCGCTGATGATGGCGCAGCAGATGACAATTTCGGTGAATCAGTGGCCATTGATAAGGATACCCTCATTGTCGGAGCTTATGGCGACAATAGCGGTCAAGGCGCGGCCTATCTATTTCAACGCAATCAAGGTGGGGCTGACAATTGGGGGCAAGTTAAAAAATTCACCGCCGCTGATGGCACAGCAGATGACAATTTCGGGTGGTCGGTGGCGATCAATGGTAACACCCTGCCCATCGGGGCCTACGGGGATGAGAGCCTACAAGGTGCGGCCTATGTATTTAAGTTAACGGCAGTACCGAGCTTGAGTTTTAGCAAAACGGTTGATGTCAGTAACGCGACAAACGGCCAGTTATTAACCTATCGCTTTATCGCGGAAAATAGCGGCTTGGTTGCAGCCACCCAAGCAATTGTCTCAGACACCCTACCCAGTGGCCTGACCTTTGTTGGGCCTGTCACCATCGACGGCACAACGGGCACGGCTGGCACCCCACCCCACCTTGCGAGTGACTTAACGATTGGGGTGGGTCAAAGAATCACGGTCACGATGCCAGTAATAGTTAACGATAAAACTGAAGGGCAGACGTTGATTAACACGGCCACTATCACCAGCAGCGAGGTTGAAACCCCAGTTCAAGATCAGGTGGCAGTTACCATTACCTCAAGCACAGCGAATCTTGTAAGGCTATATCTGCCAGCCCTTCTCAAGGACTAATGTAGGAGTTACCTAGTTCTGTAAGATCGCTGGTGTGACGTTCTGCGTTGGTCCGAGCACCTAAGCGCGTAAGATTAATATTTAGTTTCATTTAAGACAAATATTTCTTTGGAGGCAATCCATGTATCATCGACTCATTTTACCCATTATCGTTCTCATTAGCCTGATCCTCGCTTTAAGCGGCACCGCAGTCCAGGCCCAAGCTCCGCTGACCGATGGGGCAAAACGTGATGCCCCTACAACAGGAGCAGAAGCGTTAAGTGAGACCGAATGGACGGACATTAAATACCAAATACAAGAAGCGGTATATCACCTCACCCCTTTGCGGCTCACCGAGGGCAAGATGGGCTACCAAGCCCCCAACCCAGCCAACGATTTAGAGCTAATTTTTCATCAAACTGGACTGACCGCCCGCCCGAATCAACCTCAACGAGAGCGATACCGAGCTATGGACCCAACCGACCTACACACGAGGGCTTGGGATTGGACGTTGAGCCTTCAAGGTTATGGTTATGAAACCACCATCCAGCCCATTACCAAACCCATGATACAAAACGTCAATAAACATCGAATTGAATATGTTTATGACCTTGATCCTCAGTCGAAAATTATTGAGTGGTATGAAAATCGAGAGGCAGGAGTCAAACACGGCTTTACCCTGAATGCTCCCCCGATGAGAGGCAGTGGGATGGTGGTGCTTCGGCTACATCTCCAAACACCTTTACAAATGACTTTAGCACCAGGTGGGCAGGCCCTCTATTTTCAGGATGATCAAGGCCAAACCGTCCTTAAATACGACTCCTTGTATGTTTACGACGCTAACAGACAACCCGTTCCCGCCCAATTGACCCTCGATCACACCCACCCTGACCACATCAACATCGTCATTGATGATCAGCACGCCAGTTATCCCCTCACCGTTGATCCACTTCTCACCAACCAATTCAAAAAGCTAACCGCCAGTGATGGGACGGATTTTCACTTCTTTGGTGTTTCGGTAGCGATCAAGAATGATACCCTCCTCATCGGAGCATCGGGTGATAGCAATAATCAAGGGGCGGCTTATCTGTTTGAACGCAATCAAGGCGGTCTTGATAACTGGGGGCAGGTCAAAAAGCTTACCGCTGATGATGGCGTAGCAGATGACTTCTTCGGTGCTTCAGTGGCCATCAGTGGTGATAGTCTACTCATCGGGGCATCCGGTGATGAGAATGATCAAGGGGCGGTCTATCTCTTCGAACGTAATCAAGGCGGCTCTGACAACTGGGGGCAGGTCAAAAAAATCATTGCCAATGATGGCGCGGCAGATGATAACTTTGGCATCTCGGCGGCAATCAAGAACGACACCCTCCTCATTGGGGCTTGGCAAGATAATAGCAATCGAGGGGCAGCCTATCTCTTCAAACGTAATCAAGGTGGGGTTGACAATTGGGGTCAAGTCAAAAAAATCACCGCTGATGACGGCGCAGCGGATGATAACTTTGGCAGATCAGTCGCAATGAGTGACGACACCCTTCTCGTTGGTGCCTATAAAGATAATAGCGAGCAGGGGGCAGCCTATCTTTTCAAGCGTAATCAAGGCGGGGCTGACAATTGGGGACAGGTCAAAAAAATTACTGCTGATGATGGGGTGACGGATGACGAATTCGGCGTCTTCGTAGCGATCAATAACGAAACGCTCCTTATCGGTGCTCGAGGTGATGAGAATGATCAAGGCGCGGCTTACCTCTTCAAGCGTAATCAAGGCGGGGCTGACAACTGGGGGCAGGTCAAAAAAATCATCGCTAATGATGGCGCAGCGGGTGATAGCTTCGGCACCTCAGTAGCGATTGATAACGACACCCTCCTGATTGGGGCTTGGCAAGATGATATTAGTCGAGGCGCAGCTTATCTGTTTGAACGCAATCAAGGCGGGGCCGACAATTGGGGACAGGTCAAAAAAATCATCGCCAACAATGGGTCGATAAATTTCGGTAGCTCAGTAGCCATCAGTGGGGATACCCTCCTCGTCGGATCCTTTGGTAATGATAGTTGGAGGGGCGCAGCCTACACCTTCATCCGGCAGGGCAATAGTTGGCAACAGATACAAAAACCCATCGCCTCCGATGGGGAAGCACATGACCATTTCGGCTTCTCCGTGGCAATCGATGGCGATACCCTTCTGGTCGGAGCTTTTGCCGATGATGCTCATAGCGGCGCAGCCTATCTTTTTGAACGCAATCAGGGTGGCTCTGACAACTGGGGGCAAATCAAAAAACTGACTGCTAGCGACAGGGAGCTGCGTGACCAGTTCGGCAATTCGGTGGCAATCGATGGCGATACCCTCGTTATCGGGGCTTTTACCTATGATCACCGTAGCGGCGCAGTCTATCTCTTTGAACGCAATCAGGGTGGCTCTGACAACTGGGGGCAAATCAAAAAAATTACACTCCCACTTCCCTCATTGAGCCGACTCGGTATCTCTGTAGCGATCAAGGGAGATACTCTCCTCATCGGGGCCGATGGCGATGCTAATAGTCAAGGCGCAGTCTATCTCTTTGAACGCAATCAAGGCGGGGCTGACAACTGGGGGCAAATCAAAAAAATCACGATTCCAGATGGGGTACCTTTTGAAAACTTCGGCAGATCGCTGGTGATCAAGGGTGATACCCTTTTCATCGGAGCTTTGGCTGACGATAAACAGGGGGCAGTCTATCTCTTTGAACGCAATCAAGGCGGGGCTGACAACTGGGGGCAAATCAAAAAAATCATTGCCGACGATGGTGAGATAGGTGATAATTTTGGCAAGTCCGTGGCAATTGATGGCGATACCCTCCTAGTCGGGGCCTATCGGGATGATAACTATCAAGGTTCAGCCTATCTCTTCAAACGTAATCGAGGTGGCTCTGACAACTGGGGGCAGGTCAAAAAATTCACTGCCGATGATGGTGCACCAGATGACTGGTTTGGCTGGTCCGTGGCAATCGATGGTGACACCATCATCATCGGGGCTCAGGGCGATGATGATAAGACGTATAATGCTGGGGCAGCCTATCTCTTCGAACGCAATCAGGATGGCCCTGATAACTGGGGACAGGTCAAAAAATTCACTGCTTCCGATTGGGCAGCGGATGATAACTTCGGTGTATCAGTGACGATCAGTGGCGATACCATCATCATCGGGGCTTTTAATGATGATAACGATCAGGGGGCAGTCTATCTGTTTGAGTGGCAAGCCATCCCAATCTTGAGTTTAAACAAAACGGTTGATGTGAGTGACCCAGAAGTTGGTCAGGTAGTAACCTACACCTTTGGCTTGAAAAACAGCGGTATCGTATCAGCCACCCACAGTGTGCTTAGTGACACCCTACCCAATGGCCTCACATTTGCTGGCCCCGTCGTCATCGAGGGTACGACCGGGATAACAGGCACACCACCACACATTGCCAGTGGCTTGACCATCAGCGTTGGCCAACAAATTACTGTAACAATGCCTGTTCAGGTGAATGAGGGCACCGAAGGCCAAATTATCACCAACACTGCCAGCATCGTTAGTAGCGAGATCACTGCGCCAGTTACAAACTCAACCTCAATCAAGGTGCGTCTGGCCGAGACGTATCTACCAGCTATTCTGAAAAATTAAAGTTGGCTCATGAGTAGAAAAGGTGCAGAGATGGTAAAATAAAGAAAAAGAAAAGGATAGGACAACAGGATGGAATTTCCGATCCAAGAATTGTTAGATTA
>JANQQF010000103.1 GCA_028285035.1 Phycisphaerae bacterium | reverse complement strand
CATTACCATCTCAAAATTGTTGCCATCATATTTGATGATGTCGGTATTTCTCACGTCACTCAACGTGCCCACTGTCGTCACCTTATTATCTGACAAGCTGAGATACAACGCCCCCTCTTCTGGTATCTCTGGTGTGCTTGTTGCAGTCGGTGTAGGCGTTGGCGTATGGGTTGGTGTATTGGGCGGCGTAGTGGCCGTAGGTGTTGGCGTATTATCTGGGATGGCAGTCGCAGTCGGTGTCGGGATGGAAGGTGATGAACCAAGGATACTCAGACCATCAATGCCATCAGCTGTCAGACCAAATGCTGATCCATCAAAGTACAACCCTGATTGGAAATTACAGATTGTTGTATCCGTACCCTCACTTGTCAAGGCACAAATTTTGATATCATCATTTTCAGTATTGATGAAGGCGGCGGTGCCCTTAGTGCTCAAATAGACCGTTGTGTTGTCGCCACTCACGTGCATCGCATCAATCCCGTGCTCTGAACTGGTCAAGCCAATGTCATCGGCATCAAGATACATTGTCCACGTGCCACTGGTTTTGTTACCCAACCCTGTCGGGGTGAAAGCTAACACATCTTCGTCTCGAACGGATGACACACCGGGTACACTCGGGTTCCCGTGGGTTGAGATCAACAATCGTCCATCGGTCAACACGCTAAACGCATCAATCCGTTCACTGTTATCACTCGTCTCCAAGCCAACATCTGAGCCATCAAAGTACAAGCTGAAGCTCCCTGCCGTTGTTTCACCCAACGATGTCGCATCAAACTGGATGATATCGGAGTCATCCACATTTCCCACATCTGGCAAGTTCGTTGCGGCTCGAACAGTAAACAGGATTGTGTCAGCATCCGCCATATGGAAAGCGTTGATATTCGCGAACACCCCAACATCTGCGCCGTCCATTACCATCTCAAAATTGTTGCCATCATATTTGATGATGTCGGTATTTCTCACGTCACTCAACGTGCCCACTGTCGTCACCTTATTATCTGACAAG
>JANQQF010000177.1 GCA_028285035.1 Phycisphaerae bacterium | reverse complement strand
GGGCATCCACTGGTCGGGGGGCAGCGAACGATGGATCCCCGCTAAAACCACGCGGGGATGACATAAATCGATTTTACGGGTTTTAACTGCTTCGTCTATTAGTTTTCTGTGCCTGGATCAGTAGGCTTCCTTCTTTTGTCTACATTTTGTCATTTACGATAGGACTAATGTTTCACCTTAAAACCTACTTTTTCGTCGGGATTCCGACATCAGCCCCCCGATGCTTGTGGTATACTTATATTGTTCATTGAGTAGGCAACGTAATACACCTGGACCAAGGAAGATGAGTGTAAGCCCCGAACACGGCGATATCCTGATTGTCGATGATAAACCAGAGAACTTGAAAGTCCTCATGTCAATGCTCACCAAGCAGGGCTATAAAGTGCGCCCTGCCATCAACGGCAAGCTCGCTTTGACCGCCGTGCAAGAGCATCTCCCAGATTTAATTTTGCTTGATATCCATATGCCAGAACTCAATGGTTATGAAGTGTGCGAGCGCCTCAAGGCTGATCCCGCCACCCAAGACATCCCCGTCATTTTTATCAGTGCCCTCAATGACACTCTTGATAAAGTCAAAGCCTTCCAAATGGGTGGGGTCGATTACATCACCAAACCATTTCAAGTGGAAGAGGTGTTGGCCCGAATTGAAACCCACCTCACCCTGCGCCAATTGCAAACCCAACTCACCGATAAAAATGAAGAACTGCTCGCCGTCAATGACACCCTACGCCAGCGTAATGAGGAGCTAGATGCCTTTGCCTACACTGTCGCCCACGACTTGAAAAATCCACTGAGCAGTATCATCGCCAATGCTGAGCTATTACTTGAGTCGTGGCCTAGCCCTGCTGAGCAGGAGGATGCAGCTCAAGCGGTCATTCGAGGGGGGCAGCGGATGGAGGGCATCATCAAGAACCTGTTGATGCTGGCCCAAATGCGCAAGGTTGATGTTGTGCCTCAACCGTTGGATATGGCCGAGATTGTGGCCGAAGTCGAACATCGGCTTGAGCGGGATCTCAAGCAGGCTGGTGCGACCATCATTCTGCCCAAAACTTGGCCCATCGCGGTTGGTTATGCGCCGTGGGTTGAAGAGGTGTGGGCCAACTATCTGGAAAATGCGATAAAATACGGGGGACACCCCCTTCGCATAGAGATAGGGGCAGTTGTGCAACCCAATCAACAGGTTGAATTTTGGGTCAAGGATAATGGGGATGGTTTATCCGCCGAAGCTCAGACGCAACTATTTGAACCCTTTGCGAAATTAAATCGCAATCGCAAAGGTCATGGTTTGGGGCTGTCGATTGTCAAAACGATTGTGGAGAAGCTAGGGGGCGGGATTGGCGTTCACAGCAACGGCGTGCCGGGTGAAGGTGCGTGCTTTATCTTTACCTTGCCAGCGATGGAATAATGTGAGTATTTTTCATTCACAATTCACCATCAATCAGAGGTCACTCGAAAACTTATAGCCAATCCCCCACACGGTCAGTACATAATCGGGATTAGCGGGGTCGGACTCGATCTTCTTGCGAAGCCGACGCATGTGTACCGTAACCGTTCGGTTATCACCCTCAAACTCATACCCCCATACCTTTTCCAAAAGCTCGTCTCGGCTAAAGACCTTGCCAGGGTTGTTTGCCAACAGCCAGAGTAGATCAAACTCCTTGAGGGTTAAGGCTAAGGTTTTGTCGTTGATGGTGACTAAACGGGTGTTTGGGTCGATCTGCATCGCCCCTCGCTGAAACGCTCCTGGTTGGCTTGATGCAGTTGCTGGCTTACCTCGTCTCAAAACAGCCTTGACTCTGGCCACAAGCTCGCGGGGGCTAAAGGGTTTGGTCACATAATCATCAGCACCCATCTCCAAGCCGAGCACCCGGTCCACCTCTTCGTCTCGTGAGGTCAGCAAGATAATGGGCACATTGGACTCGGCTCGGAGTGAACGCAGGACCTCTAAGCCGCCGAGCTTTGGCATTACCAAATCGAGAACGATTAAATTTGGAGGCTTTCGAGCAAAGAGGTTTAGCGCCTCCTCGCCATTGCCTGCTGTTTCAACACTGAAGCCGTCTCGTTTCAGGTACAGGGCGACAACGTTGCGGATATCATCTTCATCATCAACAATTAAAATGTGCTGCATGGGGTGTCCTTGAGGTTTCGAGGTTGAGTGTGTGTATGATTATACCGATAATGACTGAAAATAAAGAATAAGTTAGTACATAGTACCAAATTTGGTCTTCACCCTTTAGTGGCCTGAAGACAGTTAAGAACCACAGATTAACAGGAAAACGCGGATAAAATGTCAAGAAATCCGTGACATTCTGCCGATCCGCGGTTCTCCCGTAGACCAGCAGCTTAATAGAAGGCAAAAACCTACAAATTTTAAGTCTCTTAACCCCCCATGTAATTCTTTTGTAATAATTTGATAAAGATTTCGCAATAGTTTGTGATTATACTTGAACTGAGACATTGTCTGTTTGGATTATCAAAAATCAGGACATCTTACGTGAATCTACGATTGCTCTTTGTTTTTCTAACCCTAATTGTGCTATGGATGGCTGGTTGCCAAATCGTTCAACCCAGCCAATCACAATCCCCTCAAGCTGAAGCGGGTGAACTTTCTTTGATTGCTTGGGATTTTGCCCAAGATGGGCCAGTTGAGTTGATTGGCGAGTGGGAATTTTATTGGGAACAACTCCTGACCCCTCAGGATTTTACCCCGACCTCCCCACCTACTGCGACTGGTCTCGTCACGCTGCCCAAAAGTTGGACTAATCATGAAATTGGTGACCAAACCTTCCCTAATAACGGGTATGCCACCTATCGTCTCCGTGTCCCCATCCAACCGACGCAAGATGTGTTAGCCCTCAAGGTTGATATTGTCCGAACCGCCCACCGTTTGTTTGTTAATGGTCAAGAAATTGGTTCAAATGGTCAGGTCGGGACCACATTTGAGACGACCACCCCACGTTATGCCCCCTATACTTCGGCCTTCGTCTCCGAAGACGATGAGTTGGAAATCATTCTGCAAGTTGCCAATTTTCATCGCAGTGCTGGTGGCCCCTGGACGACCATCACCCTTGGTCGGAATGATCAAATTATGGCGATTCGTGAACGCAATGTGGCGAGCAACCTCTTTCTGTTTGGTAGCCTGTTGATTGTTGGACTTTATCATCTTGGCCTCTATACCATTCGCCGTCAGGAGCAATCCACCATCTACTTTGGTCTGTTTAGCTGCCTAATTGCCCTGCGGATCTTTGTCACGGGCGAGATGTATTTTATCCGCCTCTTTCCAACCTTTAATTGGGAAACAGTCATGCGTATTGACATTTTGACAGTTTATGTGGGACTCCCCCTCTTTGCAATGTTTATCCGTGAGTTATTTCGGCACGAGTTTTCGACATTTGTTTTGCGAATAGTGCAGGTTGTAACCTTAGCCCTAACCGTGATTACCCTAACCACCTCAGCTCGAATTTATACAGAGACGGTCTTGTTTTTTGAAATTGTTCTTTTGATGGTCATGATTTATATCATTGTTGTCATTCTTCAGGCGATTAGTCATCATCGCGATGGCGCCCGTGTTTTTTTGGTCGGCTTTCTTTTTCTCTTCTTCACGGTTGTTAATGACATTTTGTTTGAAAATCAGCTAATCCAAACGGGATATTTTACCCCCTTCGGCCTGTTTGGATTTATCTTTACCCAAACGCTGATTCTGTCGATGCGTTTTACAAGCGCCTTTGACCACGTTGAGTCGTTATCGGTTGAACGAGCCTCGTTGCATCAACAACTTCAAGCGGCCCATCAATCCCTGCAAGACCATAATCGGACGTTAGAGACTCAGGTCCAACTTCGGACCGATGCGCTTGAGCAGGAGGTGCAGGAGCACCAAGCCTCAGTGCAAGCCCTCTGGGAGAGCGAGGCCAAAAATCGGGCTTTACTGGCGGCTATCCCCGATCTGATTTTTGTCCTGGATTCCAATGGTGTTTATTTGGAAACCCACGGTAATCTTGATGCCTACGATCATCCTTCTGTGGTTGGCAAGCGTATTCACGATATGCTGCCCCCCCAATTGGCTGATCGTATTCAAAAAGGTCTAACCCAAACCTTAGCAACCCAGTCTATGACCCAAATTTTTTATGACATCGAGGTCGAGGCCGAAAAACGATATCTGGATACCCGATTGGTGCCCCTCAATGAAGGGAAAGTGTTGATGATCGTGCGAAATGTGACCGTACAGCGACAGGCAGAGGTCCATTTGAGACAGGCCAAAGAAGCGGCCGAAGCCGCCAATCTAGCCAAGAGTACCTTCCTGACCAATATGAGCCACGAACTGCGAACCCCGCTGAATGCCATTCTTGGCTTTGCCCAGGTGATGGGACGAGACAACTCACTCTCCCCCCAACACCTCGATAACCTAAAAATTATTGAGCATAGTGGTGAGCATCTTCTGGAGTTGATCAATGATGTGTTGGAGATGTCCAAAATTGAAGCTGGGGGGATCACCTTGGTCGAAAATGAATTTGATTTGCACAAGATGCTGACTAGTTTGATCCAGATGTTTCGTATTCGGGCGGAGAAGAAGAATTTGTGGTTAACTGCCGATTTGATCGAGCGAGTGCCGCAGTATATTCGGGCGGATGAACAAAAGCTGCGCCAGATTTTGCTAAATTTGTTGAGCAATGCGGTAAAGTTCACCAATGAGGGCGGCGTTCACTTGCATGTGAACTGCCGTGATGAGGCACAGATCTGGCTAAACTTTGGCATCAGCGACACTGGTATTGGCATTTCACCAGAAGAGCGCGATTATCTCTTTACCCCCTTTAGCCAAACCGAAAGCGGACGGCAAGTGAGTGAGGGTACGGGCCTGGGTCTCTCAATCAGCCGCCAATATGTGCAGATGATGGGGGGCGATATTCAAGTGCGCAGTGAGTTTGGCCACGGCAGTACCTTTCAATTTGAGGTGCCCTGTATCGTTGTTGATGCTAGTGAAATGCCCGCGATGGAGGCTACTCGCTCAATCGTTGGCCTCGCTCCTGGCCAGCCAACCCACAAGATTTTGATTGCCGAAGATGAGCCTTACAGCGCTGAGCTGATGATACAAATTTTGGAGCCGTTAGGGTTTGAGGTAAAGCAGGTCAGCAATGGGCAAGACGCGGTTGAAGCGGTGCAGCAAGATCGGCCAGATCTCATTTTTATGGATATGCGGATGCCCATTCTCGATGGCTATGAGGCGACCCAGCAAATCAAGGCCCTGCCTGACACCGAGCAACTCGTCATTATTGCCTTGACAGCCAGCGCCTTTGAGCACGAGCGTGAGGCGATTTTGGCGATGGGGTGTGATGACTTTATTCGAAAACCCAGTCAGGCTCAGGAGATTTTAGTCAAGCTGGGGGAGCATCTCGATGTGAGCTACGTTTACGAGGATGAGACGATTGCCGAGGGTGAACTGGAGACCCTGCCGCCATCATTGACCGCCGCTCAATTGATGAGTTTGCCGACAAACGATCTTCATCGTCTAGAACAGGCAGCCCGCTCAATTGATCTTGAAGTCAGCGAATTGATCATTGAAGAATTAGAAGCTGATTATCCCGATATTTCATTTGCCTTGAAGCAGATGGTCAAGAGCTTTCGCTTTGACACCTTGCAAAGCCTATTTGATGAGATGGCTTTGCTTACCAAGGAAACCTGATGAAAAAATTAGAGTTGATGGCTAGGTTGCTGATGCCTGAGGCCATTTCACTTCGTCTGCGATTACTGATACTGCTCAAGATTGAAGCGATGTATTTAATCATTTTTGTGGTGTTATACCCCTCCGTTGGTGGGCGAATTACAGCGTTAACTGTTTTGCCTGTGGTCACTGCCGCGTGGCTTTTTGGGCTACGATTGGGTAGCCTGTTGAGCGTAGGGCTGATTGCCGCAACAATCGTGACCCTGAGTTGGTGTGGCTCTTTCCCTCTGATTGTAGCCTTTCAACAGGCCTTGCCAGGGGCTATCGCCCTTTTGTTGCTGGTTGGTTTGGTTGGTTGGTCACGGGACCTACTGGGTATCGTTCAACGACAAGCCGAAGCGCTGAAGGAAAACGAGGCGACATATCGAGCTTTGTTGGGAGCGATTCCTGATGGATTTGTCCACCTGAACCGCGAAGGGCTACAGCTTCAAGTGAAGCCGCCCATTGGCTTTAAGCCCATTCGCGAAACTGAGGATTTGCTCAACCAAAAATTGAGCGATAGGTTGCCCTCTCATATCTCGGATTTAATTTTGCAACATATTCAGATTGCCCTTGATACAAAACAGCTACAAACCTTTGAGTATGAGGTGATGGTGGATGACCAGCCCAGTATTCGCGAGGTGCGAATTAATCCATTCAAACCGGATGAAGTGATTGCCGTGATTCGTGAGGTTACCAAGGATCGTTTGGCGGAGCAGGCTTTGCAAGAGGCCAAGGAGTCGGCGGAGATGGCCAATCGAGCCAAAAGCACCTTTCTGGCCAAAATGAGCCACGAGCTTCGTACCCCCCTCAACGCCATTCTAGGCTTTGCCCAACTGATGCAACGGGATAAATCGCTGAACGCTGAACAAAAGCAGAATTTGAATATCGTGAACCGAAGTGGCGAGTACCTGTTACGTCTGATTAATGATGTTTTGGAGATGTCCAAAATCGATGCAGGTCAGATGATCCTTAAACCGGTAGATTTTGATTTACATCAACTCCTGAAAGATTTGCAGGCACTATTTCATTTGGATGCAGCCCAAAAAGGCTTGAAGCTGTGGTTTGAGTATCCTGTAGATTTGCCACAATATATTCGGGCAGATGAGAGTAAATTGCGCCAGATTTTGGTCAATTTAATCGGAAATGCCATAAAATTCACTAACGAGGGAATGGTGGTGGTGCAGGTTGCCCCTATCCCCCTGCACATCCAACACCATCTCAACTCTGACCTAACGCAACGCTGTTCAGGGCGCATCTGTCTCCAATTTGAGGTGCAAGATACAGGGCTTGGCATTCCCAGAGAGGAACAGGCCTACATTTTTAATGCCTTTACCCAAATCGATGCGAGTGAAGAGAATCAGCAAGGAACGGGGCTGGGTTTGCCCATCAGTCAACAATTTGTTCGTCTTTTGGGGGATGAGCTTCAGGTAGAAAGCGAGCCAAACCAAGGCACAACCTTCCGCTTTGCCATCCCCGTTGAATTGGCCCAAGCCGCCGTTGCGCCAGCGCCACCCACCCGACGGGTTGTCGGCTTACAGCCCCACCAACCCGAATATCGCTTGTTGGTGGTCGAGGATCAAGCAGCCAATCGTCTGCTCCTGACGCAGTTGCTGACGATGGTCGGCTTCAAGGTGCGGGCCGTGGAAAATGGGAAGTTGGCGGTGCAAACCCAAAGTGAATGGCAGCCAGATTTGATTTGGATGGATATGCGGATGCCTGTGATGGACGGCTATCAAGCAACCCAGCAAATTAAAGCAACTGCCTCTGAACCCAAACCCGTGGTGATTGCTCTGACCGCGAGTGCTTTTGAAGAGGATCGAAAAAATATTTTGGCGGCGGGCTGTGATGATTTTGTCCGCAAACCATTTCAAGAGCAAGAAATTTTTGACTTGATCGCTAAATATTTGGAGGTGCAATATATTTATGCGGATCCTGTGGAGTCCGAGCCCGTTCACATCTCTAAGGCTTCTCAGAATTTGGCGCTGACAATGGCGCAATGGCCCGAGGCTACCTTGATTGATTTACAAGAGGCTGTGAAGACGCTTGATTTCACAACAGCTCGTCATATCGTCGAACATTTGGCACCCATAGACGCCGAAGCTCGACGAGCGATTCTCGAACTTCTGGACGGCTTTCGATTTGATACCCTACAACACCTTTTGGATCAGGTCTCTGAAGAAATGGCCATACGTTAAAAATTATCGAGGTTAGCAATGAACGCCCAGCTTTCTCCCCCATCTCCAACTATTCCTCATCAATCAGACTTAGCCACACCCGAAGATTGGCGCAATCGGGTACTGGATCGCTTTTTGCTATTAATGGCCCCACTGAGCGTGCTTACCGCCATTGTGGATATCTGGTCGCAATGGTCTCTTGGCCTAGAAGGTATGAGTTTAATACTGATTGCCACGGAATTAGTGGGGATGATTATCATTCCAGCGCTACTGATTATGCGTCGCCTGCCTATATCGATTCGAGCCCTGACCCCGATTGCCTTTCTTTATATCATCGGCTTGGTTGATTTATTTCAGGTGGGGGTTAATTCCGACTCCCGCTATCTCTTCTTGCTTTGTGTCCTATTTACGACGGTGTTCTTTAGTAATTGGGCTGGAAGTGCTGTCTTTTCATCAGTGCTAGGGGCAATGATCATTCGCTTGACTTTCTTTGGGCCAGGCAAAAATGATCCAACCTTGGACACCGCCATCGGCGATATTTTTATCTTTTCCTACATCTGTGCCTTGGTCGTGATTCCCTTAGTTTTACTGGTGCAGGGCTTGACCCAAAGCACCCAACGGGCGCTCATCTCTCAACAAACGGCTGAAGCAGCCAATCAAGCTAAAAGCCGCTTCTTGGCCAATATGAGTCACGAATTGCGGACCCCGCTCAATGCCATTCTTGGCTTCACCCAACTGATGCAACGGGATCAAAAGTTAGATACGACCCAGCAAGAACATCTCACCATTGTGAACCGGAGCGGTGAGCATTTGTTGCTGCTGATTAATGACGTGTTGGAGATGTCAAAGATTGAGGCGGGGCGGGTGACTTTAGACGAAACTGACTTTGATTTGCATCGATTTTTGCGAAGCTTACAGGCTATGTTTCAACTACGAGCCAGCGAAAAGGGGCTTGACCTCTTCTTTGATGGAATTGCCCAGGCTCCTCGTTTTATTCGGGCCGATGAGAGTAAATTGCGACAGGTCTTGGTCAATTTGGTTGGCAACGCCATCAAGTTTACGGATCAAGGATGTGTCACTGTACGGGTATCGCTCCAGAAGATGACGCCTCATCATACAAATGGCGCAACATCCCCACCTGATCATTGTCTCCATTTTGATGTGATTGATACGGGACCAGGAATTGCGCCGGACGAGCAAGCCCGTCTATTTGAGCCATTCAAGCAGTCAGATCAGAGACAACGCGCTCAAGAAGGAACAGGTTTGGGTCTCGCCATCAGTCGGCAATTTGTACAGTTGATGGGGGGGGAAATCGAGGTGGAAAGTGAATTTGGTGTCGGCTCAACCTTTCAATTTGATGTTCCAGTTCACCTTGCTCAGGCATCGCTTGAACGTCAGCCTGCTGCTGAACACGTTGTTGGGGTGATGCCCAATCAGCCAACCTATCGCTTGCTTGTGGCTGAAGACCATCCCGAAAACCAGACTCTGCTGGTCAAACTGTTTGAACCATTCAACTTTGAGATTCAGACAGCGACGACGGGTGTGGAAGCTGTGGCTTTGTGGGAGACGTGGCAACCTGATTTGATTTGGATGGATATGCGGATGCCGGAAATGGATGGTTTGACCGCGACCAAACGTATAAAAACGTTAGATCATGATAATCAAACCACGATCATTGCCCTGACCGCCAGCGCCTTTGAAGAGGAGCGGAAGAATATTTTAGCGGCAGGCTGTGACGATTTTGTCCGCAAACCATTCCAAGAAGATGTGATTTTTGAGAAAATTACCCGGCATCTTGGCGTCGAATTTGTGTATGAACAAAAGAGACCAGACCTGCTTCCTGAAAATAAACAACTCCCTCTAACACCCAAGATGCTAACGCAACTCCCCCCAGAAGCGAGCCAAGAGTTGTACCAAGTTGCTCGTTCTATCGATCTGGATGGGGCCAACCAGATTATTCGGAAACTTCAAACTAGTCACCCTACCATCGCTCGCGGCTTGCAGCAATTAGTGGATGAGTTTCGCTTTGATACCTTGCAGCATCTGCTGGAGCAGAATGACGAAGAACCCAATTTTTCGAAGACTTGATCAGGGGAGAATACGGTGACAATTGAGGTGTTGGTTTGTGTCATGCCCGAATGATTTTGTCGGGCATCCACCGACCAGGATGACGAACAATGGATTCCCTGCCATAAGCACACGGGAATGACATTTTCCTAAAGGATATTTACAATTGCGGCTAATAAAATTATCAGTGTCCAAAACAAAAAATACCACTTAGAATCAAGCCCCTGCCTCGGAGGAATGTAACGAATGCTTAGGATGGATTCACGCAAACAGAATATTTTGATCGTTGATGATAAACCGGAAAATTTGAAAGTGCTGATGTCGATGCTCAATCAACAAGGTTATCAGGTTCGCCCAGCCATCAGCGGGCGATTGGCCTTGACTGCTTCGCTGGAGAATAAACCTGATCTGATTTTACTCGACATCACGATGCCCCAGATGAACGGGTATGAAGTGTGTCAACATTTGAAAGAGCATCCCCACACCTGCGATGTTCCGGTCATCTTTATCAG
Organism: Phycisphaerae bacterium; assembly: GCA_028285035.1. Next base: position 24,240 of record JANQQF010000177.1, on the reverse strand, counting down.
CGCCCTTGATGAGGCGATGGACAAGGTCAAAGCCTTTGAGGTTGGGGGCATCGACTATGTGACCAAGCCCTTTCAGGTCGAAGAGGTCTTAGCTCGGGTGGAAACCCATCTCTCCCTTCGGCATCTCCAGCAGCAGTTGGAGCAGACCAACCAGCAACTTTCCGAAACAAATGCCACCCTGCAAGAGCGCAATGCTGAGTTAGACGCCTTTGCTCGCACTGTGGCCCACGACATCAACAACCCCATTGGCACCATCGTGGGCTACGCCAGCTATTTGAGAGCGATGGGGGATAAAATTAGTTTGGAGGAGCTCAACGAAAAGTTGGACGTTGTTGAAGAGGTTGGACAGAAGGCCGCTAATATCGTGCGGGAGTTGCTTCTCTTGGCCGGGGTACGCGGCAAGACCATCACTCCGCAACCGCTGCAAATGACTCGGGTGATGGAGCAGGTCGAGCAACGATTGGCCTTTATGATCAAAGAGTATGACGGCGAACTCACCTACCCACAAGAATGGCCGATCGCCTTGGGTTACGGCCCTTGGATTGAAGAGGTCTGGGCCAATTACATCAGTAACGGCCTCAAATATTGTGATAACTCGCCTAAATTGGAGCTAGGAGCCACTTGCCAACCCGACGATATGATCCGCTTTTGGGTCCGTGACAACGGCCCCGGCATCTCCCCCGAGGAACAAGCCCATCTCTTTGTCGAATTCACCCGCCTCAACGAAGTCAAAGCCGACGGCCATGGCCTCGGCCTCTCTATCGTCCGCCGCATCATTGACAAGCTGGGTGGGCAGGTTGGCGTTGAGAGTGAGGTTGGAGAGGGAAGCTTGTTTTATTTTACCTTACCTGCGGCTGATAAATCACAAAACTAGCAAGTGGTGCTCAATTGGCTCATGTCATTTCGAGAGCGAAGGTTGAGAAATCTTCGCGGTCGTTTGCGAACACAGTTCTCATACTAGTCTCAACTACCCTAACTCCGATTGCAGTTCTTTAATCTCACCCTCTAACTTTTCAATTTGAGTCAAGACATATGGTGGCGTATGGATACCCATTTCAGCTTTTTGTTCTTGGTACTTTTGCAGTTGTTTCTCTTGTGTCTCGATAATCTTTCGAATACGTGCTGCTTTCGAACCCTCTGCCCGCCCCGATGGTTCCCCAATGTCATCCAGCAACCCCCGAACAGGGACATCGTCATAACTGATGGCACACTCAACAGCTAGTTTGTGCCATACCCGAATGAAGTTGTCGGGTATCTACTGATAGGGGGCAACGAACGGTGGATTCCCGCCAAAAGTGTGCGGGAATGACAGCTCCCAAAGTTTTTTCTTTTTGTAGAAGGCCAGCGGTCGGTCCTCTCATTTTCGCGAAATAGCACTATGAGCCGCTAAATCCGTAAGTCTTAAAGGTATTAAATCCTCTAAAATCTTCTCCCCGTCTATCTACCAAAACTTGTAGAACTTCTCTAACTTTTGCAAGATGGTTTCTGGCTTACTTGGATTAGCTAACTGCGTCTGCGTAAGCCTTCCTTCGAATTTTTCGCCTAACCATTGCGCGGGATTAGTTAGTTCCGTACCCAGCGGGTACAGTAACCCAACTACGCTGCCACTGTGGGCGCGAACCAGTCCGACCGCGTTTGTTTCGTTAGCCCACATTTTTGCTTGTTTGACCAACGCACTGTAGCTGATTTTTTGATAACTGAGTGCGCTCACCGTGGCTGCTGCGCCAATCAACTTGGCGTCTGCTTTGTTTAGGCCCGCTTGGAGCAAATGCAATGCCTCGGCGGTGCTGGCCGATAAGGCGCGCAGATCAGTCAAATTCAAACTGGCGTTATAGCTGACCGTTTCGACCTGGGAACCGGGGTCGAGCATTAAAAGGGGGAGCGGGAGGAGCGGTCCGAGTTCCGTAAACTGGGCCGAGCCGCGATAGGCTAGGGCCGTGGCGTTCGGGAACATCGTGCTATCCGAGGGTTCGATTTGGCAGGCGAGTTGGGCGAGTTCTTTGGGAGAAAGTGAGTGACCGAGCACCTGGGCCAAGCCCTGCATAATTCCCACCACATCCGCTGTGCTTGAGGCCATACCGCAGCCACGGCGGAGCTGGCTTTCTACTTCAATTGTTGCCCCAACATCAGAATGACCCAAATAGGTGAGGGTGAGTTGCGCTGCTTGTTGTAACTTGTCCCAATCATGAGGTGGATTGGGGAACGTAATTTGTCCTGATTTATTGGGTTGCAAATTGATATTCGTATAGCGATCAATGGAGCAAGAAACAAGAACAGGCTCATCCCATTCAGGGTGCCAACCCTGCACCAACTCGCCGCAGGTGCCTGGTACGGAAACCGTGATCGGCGTCATCTCGCCATCCCATTGGCTTCTTGCCAACGCTGACAGGCCTGCACAAAATTTGGGGCCACATCTAGATTGTGGGCGAAGTGCAGGTGAACATAAGAAGCGATCAAATTCTCGGTGGCGTAGCCGTTAGGGTGGGCTGAGGCGTTCGCCTGTCTGGCTTGAATGTGCCAAGCAGGCACAACCTCTTCCTCTCGTTCCCAACTGCTCCAATGAAATTCGTGTCCACGGGTGGTGACCCCAGCCGGGAGCAAAAAGTTGCCCGTTTGCGACTTGACTACCCGATAGCCCAAACTCATCAGCCGTTTTTGCATCTGCGTCCGACCCGGCACCAGCCCGACCATTTCATGTGTCTGTCCCTCAAGGTCGGTGATGGCCTCGGTTAAAACCATAAAGCCGCCACACTCAGCATAAATCGGCATTCCCCGCTGATGCGCTTGCTGGATGTCCCGATGCAAGGCCACATTTCGGGCGATCTCTGCCGGGAACATTTCAGGAAAACCACCGCCCAGATAGAGGCCAGCGCACCCTTCTGGGAGTTGGCTGTCAGTGAGCGGGCTGAAGAAGGCAATCTCGGCTCCCGCTTGACGCAATAAATTGAGATTGTCCTCATAGTAAAAACTGAAGGCAGCATCTCGGGCCACCGCTAGGCGGACGGACGTTGATTGTTTTGTCACAGTAATTGGTGGAGTGACCTTGGTTGGGGCGGTGTGGGCCAAGGCCAACATTTGATCAAGATCAAGATGTTGCTCGACGACAGTAGCCGCGTGGTTGATAAAGTCGGTCAATTGTCCCCGTTCATCTGTTGGAACCAGGCCGAGATGCCGCTCCGGGATGTGCAACTCAGCATCTTTGGGGAGCCAGCCGAACACCGGACGCTGCGTGGCCTGCTCGACGGCCAGTTTGACACCCTCATAATGCCGCTCCGAGCCGCAACGATTGAGGATGAAGCCCGCGATGTTTAGGTTTGGATCAAATTTGGTGTACCCCAAGGCCAGCGCCCCAGCCGAGCGAGCCATCTTGCCCACATCCATCACCAGAAAAACCGGTGCTTGGGTCAGCTTGGCGATTTGGGCACTGCTGCCTTCCTCGCTCTCGTAGCTAAAACCATCAAACACCCCCATCACCCCTTCAATGACTGCCACATCCATCTCGTGACAAGCATTCTCGAACAGGCCGAGGGCTCGCTCCGACGGCACCATCCAGGTGTCGATATTTCGACAGGGCCGTCCCGCCGCCAAGGTATGATAGGTCGGGTCGATGTAATCTGGCCCGGCCTTAAAGGGCTGCACCTCTAATCCGCGTCGTTTTAAGGCCGCAATTAGGCCCATCGTTATGGTTGTTTTTCCCGTGCCGGAACTGACTCCAGCGATGAGTAATCTCTTTGTCATTGAATTTTTTAGGGCTGAGGGGGTGAGTGTTTAATCGTGATGCGTGCTTGTGAGATAGCGTATTGCGTAGGATGGAGGTGCGTTTTGGTGCCCCTTTATGTTACAAATGTGTTTGAATAAGGTGGGGAAAATAACACGGCAGTGGGGATTTGTCAAGGGAGATTTTATGACGTGCTTCTAAAGACTCTATAAATGCTACGAACCCTATAAACTCTATCAACTCTACAACCCTTCCTCCTCCAACCACGCCAAATAATCCTCGTAGCTATTCAGCCAGCCAACGCGATCCACAAACGCCTTGAGCGAGGGGCTTTGGGCGCGGAGTTGACGCATTTGCTGGCCGGTGGGGTCGATGGAGGCGGGGCTGAGGGCGTAGGCCCCGTGGAAGGCAAAGTAGGCTTGATTGAGCTTGCGGAGGTTGTAGCCCTTCTCCACCAGCTTGAGCCGTTCCTCCTCCATAAAGGCCTCAGCTTCCTCGATCTTTCCCTCAGCCAAAAGTTCATCTGTGCGTTCGCGAATAGATCGCATCATCAGATCGAACTCGGATGGCTCTGGGATAGTTGGGAGGCCCGTGTCATCGAGGGGAGGCAGATCATCGGCCCAATCCGGATAGTAGCGCAGAATAATTTCGCGCCCAATTTCCTGCCCAACCAAATCGGCAGCGGTCTCATTGATCGTCCGCAGGCGAGGGAAGGTCGCATAGCCCCAGGCGATGTTGGTGGGGAAGGTGAAGAGGTAGTTGTGCAGCCATTCGTGAGCGATGACATCGGTCAGCCATGGGAGATGATGATAGGACACGACCATCGTAGGGTAGCTACCCAGACCGCCAATGTTGGTCACATAGCTGGAGACATCACCACGCTCATCAAGTTCAGTCTCGATTTCAGCCCGAATTCGATTTTCTAGGCCCGGCGCAAGACCAACAAAGTGCTCGCGGACAATCTGATCACGAGGCGAGATAATCAAGGCCGTTGGTGGCTCGATGAGGCGGAAGGCGGGTGGGGTGAACACCCGGCCATTGAAAACAAAGCCCTCTTCACGTAGGATGATTTCCAATTGACGGAGCAGGATTGTCTCCGCCAGTGGCCGTAATTCGGCCTGAGCCGTCTTCGCGGTTTCCAACTCAGCCTCAATCGGCTTGATGGCTGTGATCACTTCATTACGCGCATATAACTGATCTAACTCACGGCGCAGTTCTCGGATTTGACGTTCATAATCGAGGTATCGTGTGACGAGCGCGTGTTGTTCATCGGGATCAGTTGGAATATCGGGCGGGGTAAATCGACGGGACACCTCCTCGCCGAGCGTCTGAGTCTCCCAGTCGACAAAGTCGAATTGATACGGGCCAGTAATACGGGCTAGCTGCGGCTCCAAGGCTTGCTCTGGTAGCACTCCAGCCGTGCCGATGCCAAAGAGAATAAACCCGAAAAAGGCTAAGCGAGCCACAGTTCGTCGAATGACTCGCCACCGGCGGCGTCTGCCTTTTTTGCGTTCAAGTTTTGTCATGTCTTGGATCATTTGAGTATTTTAGAAACGGAAGATAAACTGTGAATGAAAATGAATGTATGGAGCATTTTATGATTGTTGTTGAAACAGAAAGACTGATTTTGCGAGAAGTTTCACTTGATGATGTTGAGTTTATTTATACCTTGGTGAATGATGAAGGATTTCTGCGCTTCATCGGCGATCGTGGGGTACGAACGCTCGATGATGCCCAAGCCTATATCCAAGATCGGCTCACCGCTAGCTATGTGCATCATGGCTTTGGTTTGTACCTGACTGTTGTGAAAGCGACCCAGACTCCAATTGGTATTTGTGGCTTGGTTAAACGGGATGGGCTGGACGATGTTGATATCGGTTTTGCCTTTCTACCCGCATTTGTGGGGAAAGGGTATGCTTTTGAAGCGGCCCAGGCTATTGTAACGTATGCTCGCGATATACTTGGGCTTAAACGTCTGGTGGCTATTACCCTGCCGAGTAATGACCGCTCAATCCGGTTGATTGAAAAGCTGGGCTTACAATATGAAGGGGTGGTAAAGTTGTCTGAGGATGAGGCAGAGACCCGGTTGTTTGGGATTGATTTTGAATAGGTTATGTGTGATTCAAAAAACGAACCGCAACTTTTTAAGGAGTCCGAAAATGCATTTTCGGACTCCTTAAAGTCATAGATAACCTTAAAACGCCGCCAACGACTTATCCAATGCTGCTAGCATAACATCCGCGTGCTCTCGCTGAAAGACCAAAGGTGGTCGGATTTTGAGGATATTCCGGCGCATCCCTCCAACGCTGATAAGCACGCCTTCATCGCGCATCAAGTTGATGAGCCGTCGGGCCTCTTGAATGGCTGGTTCCTTAGTATCGTGATCACGGACCAACTCAACACTAACCATCAAGCCCCAGCCCCGCACATCGCCAATCAAGGGGTGACGATCCATCAAACCACGAATACCATCGCGTAAATAATCACCTGTTTCAATGACATTGGCTTGGAAGCCTTCTTGTTGGATGACTTCTAAGACGGCCAATCCAGCCGCACAAGCCACAGGATTGCCCCCAAAGGTGCTGAATAGGCCCACCCTGCTGACAAACTCATCGAGCATCTCGGCTTGGGTGACAACGACGCCCAACGGATAACCACTGCCCACCGGCTTACCCATCGTTACAATGTCAGCCTCAACACCGTGCAACATATGTCCCCACAAGTGAGTGCCGGAACGATAAAAACCTGCCTGTACCTCATCGGCGATAAAGAGACCACCTGCCTCACGAACCTTTTCGACCACCATTTTGACGTAGCCTTCTGGGACATCAGGTGTCCCGTTGCTGACAAACAGACTGTCGAGCATAAAGGCAGCCGGTTCATAGCCTGCCCGAGCCAACTCAGAGATTGCACGCTCTGCATCGGCCGCATACTTCTCGGCCAAATTAGGCTCGCCGATACGATACGGCCCACGATAAGGATCAGGCTCAATGAGCTTTTGGATGTGGGGGGAGTTGGGGCGCTGTTTGCCCGTGCTGGGCGATAGGTGAATAATTGCATCCGTGATGCCGTGGTAGGCCCCTTCGACGACAAGGCCACCCTCGTTGCCCGTCAAAAATTTAGCCATTCGCCAAGCAATATCATTGGCCTCACTGCCGGAGTTGACAAAGCTACACACATTGAGGTGCGGTGGTAGGGTGCTGACGATGCGCTCGGCATAATCAACAATGACTTGATAGAGGTAGCGAGTGTGGGTGTTTAGTGCGCTGGTTTGGCGGGTTACCGCTCGAACCACGTGGGGGTGGCAATGTCCAACGACAGGGACGTTGTTGTAGCCATCAAGATAGGCCCGACCTTGTGGGTCGTAGAGCCAAACACCCTCGCCCCGCTCGAGATGGACCGGGGTGTCGTAGAAAAGGGCCAAATGATTGCCCAGCACCTTCCGTCGTCGGTCGAGCAGCGCTTCCACCGACTCGGTCTCGTGCGATGAGCCATCATTCTTGATGTTGCAATAAACCGGAAAACGGCACGCCGCTCGCAAATGGTCACGGACTTGGCCCCGGCCTAGTGTCTCTAAGTTACGAAGTGATTGCCAGAACGACTCTTCGAGATCAGCCATATAATCGGCCGGCTGATTGGGGGTTTCTGCCCGTCGCCAGCCCGTAATCGTCGCTCCAATTGACATTCTGGCCCGAACGACGTCGAAAATTAAATTGACCTCAATCTCCGACAACGGTTTGATGCGGTCATAGCCACTAGCGATGGCGCAGATTGCGTCGATAATCGCTGCCTGGGGCAAGCCCCGAATGTCCGCTGCTACCCCAATTTCCAAAACAATCGGGGCATACACCATATCGCCAAAGTCGAGCAGGCCGGCGACTTGCGTAGGATTTTTGGGGTCAACCAAGACATTGGCTCGATGGGCATCCATATGGATGACCTGATGTTGCCCTTTACTCAACTGGGGCATCGCCTCGGTCATAAAGTGATCTAAATTGGCTTCGACCAAGGCGCGGATTTCAGGATCGCTGATATGATGAGTGTGAGGGCGAAGGCTGGCACATTGGGTGACATCCCACAGGATTTCTTGCCGAGCGTGCGGGTGAAAAAAGCCGCTCAAGGCCAAATCGAGCCGAGCCAACGTGCGACCAATGTCTTCACGTAAAGCGGAGGTCACTGCGACATCCCGCACCAATTGCCCCGGCAACCAGCTCAACACTCGGACGATGTGCGTTGTCCCACTCGCCTGGGTGACGGTTGTGTAGGCTTCACCCGCTGTGGTTTCGATGACACGAGGTACAGGCAGCGTTGGGTCTTGGGCTTGAATATGACGCAGAGCCTCGGTCTGGAAATCGACAACCCCAGGTGCTTCCTCGACGTTTGCGATTTTAAGGACGTAGCTTGCTCCAGTATCGGTTTTAAGTCGAAAATTTTGATCCCGCTCGCTATACAGCGGGGTTAGCTCGCCTGAAAAATTGTATAATTTTAAGACGAGTTCCTGCGCCTCATCAGGCGTGAATTGGGGTGGGTTGCGATCTAGAAATTTCAATTGATTTATCCTTTGATGACGCCTAACTTTATTAGGTGAAGCCTATGTTTTTCGTGATACTCGTCATCTGGTAACGTTAAGTTCTCAATTAACATATCAATAATGATTTCATAATCTGTACGAAATTCTGCAACGATACTTCCCCAAATAAAATAATAATCACCTTCTGAAAACATAATTCCCATACCCCTAATGGGAAATTTCATTTCAGGACCACCTTCTTCAAGATAAACACCTGTATTTCTGTAACCCTTCGAGATTCTAACCATACCGTAACTGTCTCGATAAGTGCCACCTATCTCCTCTACCTTTTCCTTTATCTTATTTTTGAGCACTTCTATATCCATTTTGGGTAATCCTCTAAACCCACTCAAGCAACTGATGTGGCTCATCAGGCAACTCAACCCGAATCGAGTCTCCCGGTTGCACCTCGCCACCTTCGAGAATGATGCCCATAATGCCCGCTTTGCGAATGAGATTGCCCTGCTCATCTTTATCAAGGACAGCCTGCATCAGGCCTGGTTGGAAATCATCGAGCTGGTAACAGGGGTTGCGCAGACCTGTGACCTCGATAATGGCCGAGGAGCCAATGTGAAGATGTGCGCCTTTAGGTAGGCCGAGGAGATCAACCCCTCGCGTGGTGATGTTTTCGCCCATATCCCCCGCGATGACCGTGAACCCAGCCTGTTGGAGTTCATCGTGGAGTTCAGCATGGATCAAATGCACCTGTCGTAAATTGGGCTGGGTAGGGTCCTTAGCTACCCGTGAGCGATGTTTCACCGTTTCCCCTGCGTGGGCATCGCCCTCTACCCCCAATCCTTTGAGTAGATGAATTTTGGCTTGAGTTGGCTTGCTAAAGGTGTGGGTGCTACTGATGTTAACTGCGGTAACCGTACCAGACATAAGAATGTGCTCCTGCTAAAAAATCCACCCGTATCCACATGTAAGTGAATGTTCGGGTGGATTTCTCGTTTGTAAAAAATCGTAAATCTAAATCAAAAATTGTAAAGCACTACAGATTTGGGCCGGCGTCGATAATCGCCTGACTGCTCCCGGCTTTGTACTTCTCAAAATTTTGCTCAAACAAGCGGGCCAATTTGAGGGCCTGCGCATCGTAGGCGTCCTTATCTGCCCAAGTGTCCTTTGGATTAAGCAATTCATCTGGAACATTAGGGCAGGTGGTGGGGACAGCTAACCCAAACAACGGATCGGTCACATACTCAACATCATTGAGCGAGCCATCGTGAATAGCATCAATAATGGCGCGGGTGTATTTGAGCTTGATGCGTGAACCAACACCCGTTGGCCCACCCGTCCAGCCGGTGCTTACCAGCCAAGCGTTTGAGCCGTGTTGCTGCATTTTTTCAGCAAGAAGCTCGGCGTATTTGCTGGGGTGCCATACCATAAAGACGTCGCCAAAACAGGCCGAAAACGTCGCTTGGGGCTCGGTAACACCCATCTCTGTTCCGGCCACCTTAGCGGTGTAACCACTAATGAAGTGGTACATCGTTTGCTCAGGGGTGAGTTTGCTGACAGGTGGTAATACACCAAAGGCGTCACAAGTCAAGAGAATGATGTTGTTTGGATGTCCGCCCACACAAGGGATTTTTGCATTGGGAATAAACTCGATGGGATAGGAGGCGCGGGTATTTTGGGTAATGGAGACGTCACTGTAATCAACGGCGTGCGACTCCTCATCATAAACCACATTTTCCAATACCGTACCAAAGCGGATTGCGTTGTAAATTTCAGGTTCGCTTTCTTCTGAAAGATCGATAGCCTTGGCGTAACAACCACCTTCGATATTGAATACCCCGTTGTCTGACCAGCAATGCTCATCATCCCCGATTAAGTTGCGACCGGGGTCAGCTGAGAGTGTTGTTTTCCCTGTCCCTGACAACCCAAAGAAGATAGAGACATCACCACCCTCACCTTCGTTGGCCGAACAGTGCATGGAGAGGATGTCTTTCTTGGGCATGATGTAATTCATAACCGTAAACACACCTTTTTTCATTTCCCCAGCGTATTCAGTGCCCAAGATTACAAATTCTCGTCGTTCAAAACAGAGATCGACACTGGTTTTTGAGGTCATACCACTGGTGAGGCGGTTGGCGGGGAATTGACCTGCGTTGAAGATAACGTAGTCCGGATTACCAAACTCAGCGAGTTGTTCATCTGTGGGACGGATAAGCATATTCCACATAAAGAGAGCGTGATAAGGCCGCGAGCAGATAATTCGAATTTTGGTCTGCTGCTCTGGATCCCAGCCCGCAAAACCATCAATAACATAGAGGCGGTCGCGGGTATTCATATAATCGATACCACGCTCTCGATTAATTAAGAATGTGTTTTCATCCAACTCGATGTTGACCTTGCCCCACCAAATATCATTTTCAGATTCGGGAAGCTTGACAATCCGTTTATCAGTGGGACTGCGGCCGGTTTTTTCTCCAGAACGAACCATAATTGCTCCAGAGTCAGCAATTGCGGCTTCGTCTTCATACATCAGTGCCTCTTGATAGAGGACTGGCGGCTTACCATTGCGAAGGATGTTTGTAACCTCAATACCATACTGCTCAAGCGTGAATGTTTCAGACATGAATACCTCCTGGCTATTAGTAGTGGTAATTTATTTGCTCCGCATTTAACAACCTGCACACATCGTTGAATGCAATATAGATTTTTGATAAGTTGAGTGTGAGCCCTTAGTCTAGCCGAATTATACTTGCCCTGATAATTAACACAAGCTGTAAGGGGGTGGGTAGTTTTTCCTGAGTGCATAGCAGTTTACGTGCAAAAAAGGCGTTTGAATTTTGAGTTTACGACCGTTTAACAACCAAAGTCGGCGTTGAGCGAAATTCGTGGCCAACAGGCTTGGTGGGGTGGTCAGGATGGAGCCGGAGATTTGGCAGCCGCTCAAATAGAATGGGTAAGCCAATCACGCCTTCCATCCGAGCCAGTGGTGCACCAATGCAAAAATGCACGCCAATGCCAAATGCCAGATTTTTGCTGGCGTTTTCCCGTTGTATATCAAACACATCAGGGTTTTTGAAAAAAGCTGGATCACGATTGGCTGCCCCAATCATACAGGAGATTGTGTCATTGACCCGAAAGGTGACCCCGTGCAATGTGATGTCTTCGGTTACGTGTCGGGTCAAGGTCTGCACTGGCGACTCCCAGCGTAACGTTTCCTCAATGGCACCTGCAATCAAGCCCGGCTCTTGTCGTACAATAGCCATCTGCTCTGGATGGTTGAGCAACGCCCAAACAGTGTTTGAGAGCAACGCCGCCGTGGTTTCTAGCCCGCCAAAAATAGTGATTGCCGTGCCAGAAACGATTTCATCCGGGGTTAAATCTTGCTTGGTTGAGTGGATTAGCTGGCTCAACACCGAGTGATCTGGGTGTTTGGTCAGATAATTGATTCGGTCCAGCACGTAGGCGCGATAGGCTTGAAACGCTGTTCGCCCAGCCTCACGAACAACGGCATCGCTATTAAAATTGGCGATGGCTTCGGAGAAGGCGTCAAACCACGCCCGAAATTCAGCCTCATCCTCAATAGGCAACCCCAGCACCTCGGTGACGGTGTAGAGGGCTAATTTATCCGAAAAGGCTTTATCAAGATCAATCTCACCCTCATCGATAAATTCATCGATGATGCGATTCGTTAACTTGGCGATAATCTCAGTATAATGTTCCCGAAGCGGCCGAGGCCGAAAGGGAAGGGCGAATGGCTCTCGCAGGCGGCGATGATTCTCACCATCCGCGCTGAGCATCATCGGCCCCAGCGTATCCTCCATCAAGTTGTGGTGAGACACATTGGAGTAAGTCGCCGGGTTTTTGACAATATCAATCACATCCGCTCGCCGAGTGACCAGCCACATCTCCAACGAGGGCACCCACGCCACAGGCTCATGGACTAACAACGCCTGAAAAATCGGGTAGGGATTATCATTGAGTTGATCTAGGGTAATTTGGCTGCCGAGGCTGTTTGGTTGTGCTATCATAGCTGTTTCCTTTTGAACTGCTTAGTGTGACCAGATTGGTGATTTAACATACGTTCTTATAATATGTATATTCTGGTACCAGTAAAATTTCAAGACACTAGACAAAGACAAGTTTGGTGCAAGTAAGAAATCCGAAAGTGCACGTTTGGGTTCCTTACTGAAAGTTATTCTCGAAGACGAAAAAATGACCAACTACTCACAATCTCTGATGCAGCGTTATCCCACCATCGATGATTTGGCGAAAAAGGCAAAAAGCCGCATTCCCCACATCGCTTGGGAATACCTCGATTGCGGGACAGGCGACGATCAGGGGCGGATTAGAAATCTGGAACGGCTGGCCCAAATTACTTTTTTGCCACGATTTATGAAAGGGAATCTCAAGCCTGATGTGACCACGACCTTATTTGGTCAAACCTATCAGGCCCCGTTTGGCGTTGCGCCAGTTGGGATGGGTGGATTAATTTGGCCACAGGCCGAGAATATCTTGGCCCAGACCGCCTCTAAATATAACATCCCCTACACCTTGAGCACTCCCGCCGCCCAAGCCCCTGAAACTATCGGCCCGCTGGTCGGTGAGATGGGCTGGTTTCAACTGTACTCACCCCAAGATGCTGCCCTGCGTGACGATATTTTGCAACGGGCTTGGCAGAGCGGCTTCAAAACCCTGCTGGTTACCGTTGACTTGCCCGCCCACAGTCGGCGGGAACGGATGAAGCGAGCTGGATTGCAGATGCCCCCTAAACTGTCCCCGCGCTTTATTTTACAAGGTGTGGCCCGACCAAGTTGGAGTATGGCTACCCTGCGGGCTGGTCTGCCCCGGCTGCGCTTGATGGACAAATATACTATGAAAAACGATATTATCAGTAGCGTCGAATTTGCCAACCAAAAATTGGGTGGGCACCTCACTTGGGACTATCTGCAAGCGGTGCGAGATCAATGGCAAGGACCAATGGCGGTAAAGGGAATACTGCACCCCGCCGATGCTGAAGAATCGCTGAAGATCGGAGTGGACGCGGTGATGGTTTCCAACCACGGGGCGCGTCAATTTAATGGTGCCCCGGCGACCATCGACGCCCTCCCCGCCATCGTTGATCAGGTTAGTGGCCGCGTCCCCATTTTATTCGATAGCGGCATTCGTTCCGGTCTGGACATCATTCGCGCTTTACATCTTGGGGCTGATTTCGTGCTGCTTGGTCGAGCGTTTATGTTTGGGGTGGCTGCCTTAGGCCAGGCCGGTGGGGATCACGTCGTTGAAATCCTGTTGGATGATTTGAAGAACAATATGATGCAGCTTGGGATTACGACGATTGAGGAGATCAAAGGGCTTGAACGGGGCCTGTCAAGGTAGACTCACTGGAGAATCGATTAATATTGCCAAAATTTATGATCCCCTGTACATTGATTTTGGTCAAAACATTTTACTAATCACTAACACGCTAACCATTAATTTTATAGGAGAACAATTGATGCCTATCATTTCAGCGCTGCATTACTACCCGATCAAATCCTGTGCTGGACACTCAATCACCGAAGCTGAGTTGACCTCACGGGGGATAAAGCACGATCGTGAGTTTGTCTTGACCGAGCCAGACGGGATGTTTTTGACCCAACGTGAGCACCCCCGCATGGCCTTGATTGAGCCGCAGGTGACTGATGCAACCTTGACCGTGAATGCCCCGGATATGCCGACCCTGCAGATTGACATTCGGCAAGATGGCCCGACGAAAGAAACGGTTGTTTGGCGAAGTGTTTGTGACACTGTTGATCAGGGGGATGAGGTAGCCGCTTGGTTTGGACAATACCTTGGTATTGATTGCCGCTTACATCGGATGCAAAATGATTTTGTCCGCAAAGTCAATCCTGACTTCGCGAAACGTGAGAATGACCAAGTCAGCTTTGCCGATGGCTACCCCTTTCTCTTAATCGCTGAAGCGTCACTGACCGATCTCAATCAACGGTTGGCCGAACCCCTGCCCATGAACCGTTTTCGGCCCAACATCGTGGTTAGTGATTGCCGTGCCTTTGCCGAGGATTATTGGGAGAAGATCAGTATTGGCGATGTCAAATTTGATGTGGTCAAACCCTGCGCCCGCTGTATAATCACCACTGTTAATCAAGAAACCGCTGAGACCAGTAAAGAACCACTCAAGACCCTGGCGACATTCCGCAATATTGATGGCGCGGTGATGTTTGGGCAAAATTTGTTGCACGATCATAATGGGATGATTAAAGTTGGTGACTCGGTTGAGGTTTTGAAATAGAGTTTAGGGTCTATTTTCTAGAGGGTGTGTTTCAATGGCGAACAAAAATGGTTACGACTACATTATCATCGGTGCAGGCTCAGCTGGCTGTGTTCTCGCGAACCGCTTGAGTGCCGACCCCGCCTGCAAGGTCTTGTTGCTCGAAGCAGGTCGCCCCGACGACAACCCTGCGATTCACAATCCTTATCGCCTCAAAGACCTGTGGCACACCTCCGACGATTGGGCCTACTTCACCGAGCCGCAGGAGTACAGTGCCAATCGACAATGGCCCTGGCCGCGTGGTCGCGTTTTAGGGGGGAGCAGTTCGCTCAACGGGATGATTTACATTCGAGGCAATCCCCTCGATTATGATATGTGGGCCTACTGGGGCTGTGTCGGCTGGGACTTCGCCAGCGTGTTGCCCTACTTCAAAAAGTCAGAAGATTTCGACCAAGGCGAGTCCTACTATCATGGGGTGGATGGTCCCTTGAAGGTGATGTCAAAATTCAAAGCCCATCCGGTTCACGACTCCCTCGTGGCTGCGGCCCAAGAGGCGGGACATCCCTTCAACCCTGACCACAACGGCGAGACGCAGCTCGGTATTAGCTACACCCAACTAAATATCAAGGATGGCAATCGCCACAGTACGGCTCAAGCATTTTTGGTGCCTGCTCTGTCTCGGCCTAATTTGACCGTCATCACTGGTGCGATGGCTCATCGTTTGAACTTTACCAAGGGGCGGTGCGACGGTGTTGTCTACGAAAAAGAGGGGGCGTTACACACGGTTCACGCTGAGGCGGAGGTCATCGTCAGCGGTGGGGCAATTGAGTCGCCCAAGCTGTTAATGCTGTCAGGGATTGGTGTGGCTGAGGAGTTGCGTCCCCTTGGCATCAAAACCCTGGTCGATTTACCCGGTGTTGGCCGTAATTTTCAAGATCACATTCTCTGCCCGCTAATCTACACCGCCAAAAAGCCTGTGCCACCACCCGTCGAAGGGCTGCAACAACTCACCAGCCAGCTTTTCTACAAAACCGATGATCGCCTTTTGGCCCCCGATAGCCAACCGCTGTTTAGCCATCAACCCAACTATCAACCTGATATGTCCGGCCCCGATGACGCCTACACTCTTATGGCCAGTGCAGTTCGGGCCTACAGCATTGGCACCATCAAACTGCGCTCCACCGATCCAACCAAGCCGCCCATCATGGACCCCAACTATCTCAAGGAAAGCGTTGACGTCGATACCTTGCAAAACTCGATGGAGGTGTGTCGTGAAATCGGCCGACAAGCGGCGATGGATGAGTGGCGCGATAAAGAGCTCTACCCCGGCCCCGATATCAAAGGGGAGGCCCTACGTGACTACATCCGTCAACGTGCCGTGACCAATCACCACCAGAGTTGCACCTGCAAAATGGGCGTCGATGGCATGTCCGTTGTTGATCCCAAATTGCGAGTTTATGGGGTTGATGGCCTGCGGGTGGCCGATGCCTCCATCTTCCCGATTGTTCCTACGGGAAACACCCACGCCCCGACCGTGATGGTGGCGGAGAAAGCGTCGGATATGATTTTGGGTTTGTAGAGTTTTAAAGCTTCATAATTCACAATTGGCTATTCATAATTCACAATTTTTAGGATTACCTATGTCATCAAAATCAAATTATCGACCCCGAGAAATCTTTTCGACAGACACTCACGTGCCTCGGGTGATGATTGCGCCTGGTCGTTACATTCAAGGGCCGAATTCGCTTGATCACTTAGGCCGTTACCTCTCCGTCATCCCGGCACAACGGGTCGGTATTTTAATTACGGCAGGCGGCCAACGCCGCTTTGGTGAGCGAGTTGCCCAAAGTTTGATGTCTGCCAATGTTGAGTTTGTGGTCGAGATTTTTCAGGATGAATGTTCGTATGAGGAAGCTGATCGTGCTGCTACCGCTTTGCGAGAGCGTGATCCCGATCTGGATAGTTTGATTGCCATTGGCGGCGGTAAATGTCTTGATGCGGGCAAGGCCATTGCTTTTCGCCTCGGTGTGCCTGTAGTTATTTGTCCGACCATCGCTTCGACCGATGCCCCCTGTTCTGCCGTGGCCGTGATGTACACACCTGACGGTATCGCCATCGGGGGTGAGTTTTATCCCAACAGCCCCGCGTTGGTCGTCGTCGATAGTCAGATCATTGCCAAGGCCCCGGCCCACTTTTTGGTGGCGGGGATGGCCGATGCTTTGGCCTCGTTCTATGAAGCCAAAGCCTGTTTTGAGACTCCAACGGCTCGCTCAATGGTTGGGGCACGCACCCCGCTCTCAGTTTTGGCCATGACAGAAATGGTGCCGCAAACGTTGTTTGAGCAAGGTCCCACTGCTCTTGAGGCTGTCCAGCAAGACATCGTGACTGAAGCGCTGGAGCAGGCGATTGAGGTCAATACGCTGACCAGCGGTATCGGCTTTGAGAGTGGTGGTCTGGCCTTCGTCCATTCCGTGGCCAAGGGGCTGACGGCGATTGAAAGTGTCCGTGACGACTACCTGCACGGCGAACTGGTCGCCATTGGCATTCTGGCCCAACTGATGCTACTTGATGATACCGACGAGGCCGCCCGCGTCATTGACTTTTTCACCGCCGTCGGTCTGCCGCGTCACTTCGGCGAACTCGGCCTGACGCTTACCCCCACCTCCGACACCTTCAACCTCATTGTCGACCACACCTTCACCACCCCCTTCATCAACAACGTCGGCTTCACCGTCACTCGGCAGCATGTTGTCGATGCTTTGCTGGCGGTGGATCGATTTGGGCGAGAGCAAAGTGGCAAGGTGGCAGAGTAATAAAATCGCAAGGTTATAAGGCTTTTTCGTGTACCCCCTAACCACTAATTATTTTCTTAAGGAGAACTCCAATGACCACAATGCCCTTAATCGAAGCGACTGAAGATATGGTGTCTGAGCTACAGCAATCCCTCGGCGGAGAGGCCAAATTTGATTGGCTCACTCGGCAGATCTATAGCACCGACGCTTCGATGTATCGGGTGGTACCGGCTGGGGTGGTCTATCCCAAAAATACCGATGATGTCTCGGCGACGCTTGAGATTGCGCGTAGACATAATGTACCGTTGATTCCACGAGGGGGTGGCACCAGCGTGTCAGGCCAGACCGTGGGTAACGGCGTTGTCTTGGATTACTCCCGTCACATTAACCACATTTTGGAGTTGAACACGACCGAAAAATGGGTGAAGGTTGGCTCGGGAATCAATCTTGAGTTTCTCAATCGGGAATTGCGGAAGCACAACTTGATTGTTGGTCCCGACCCCTCCTCCGCCGCAGGTAACACCTTGGGCGGGATGACGGCCAACAACTCGACGGGCACACATTCGATTGTCTACGGGATGATGTCCGATCAAGTGCGGGAGATGGAAGTTGTGCTGGCCAATGGCGAAATCGTGACCGTTGGACCCGTCATCGAGGAGATTATTCGTCAGAAGGCTAAGCTGGATACGCTCGAAGGGGCCTTGTATCGGGAGATTCCTAACCTAATTGAGGAGTATGAAACGGCCATCGAGCAGGATTATCCGCGCACGTGGCGGAATGTGGCGGGCTACAACTTGCAGCGGATGTTGCAAGACAAACAAGCAGGTCGACCTTTCAGCCTCGTTCCCCTCATCGTCGGCAGCGAAGGCACACTAGCCAACATCGTGTCCATCACCCTTGATGTGGTGCCTATCCCCCAAACCACCCGCTTGGCCGTGCTCCACTTTGATCAAATTCGTGCCTCGCTGGACGTCGTGCCGCGTCTGCTAGAGGTCGATCCTGCCGCCGTGGAGCTGTTTAGCACCGTGCAAATGGAGCTGATCCGCAAGCACCCTGTTTATTCCAAAAAGTTGACTCGGTTTGTCCAAGGTCAGCCTAGCGATATTTTGATGGTCGAATTTTTTGGTGAGACCGAGGCCGAGACCACCAGCAAAGCCGAGCGTATGCGGCAAGTGTTGACCCAGGAAAATTACAAAGGGGCCATCACCGATTGCACCACCCCCGCCGAGATTCGCAATGTCTGGTCCATCCGGCGGGATCTATTTGGGCTGGTGCATAGTCGACGGGGCGACAAAAAGCCCGTCAGCTTTGCCGATGATGCGACCGTGCCCGTGGAAAATCTGGGCGAGTATGTGGATCGGGTGCAAGCGGCCCTCAAAGCCAATGGTTTGTTTGCGGGCTTTGGGGCGCACGCCTCGGCAGGCTGTCTGCACATCAGCCCCGTGCTCGATCTCAAAACCGAGGCGGGTTTGGCCCACGTCAAAGCGATGTCCCACGAGATTGCCAAAGCCGCGATTGAGTTGGGTGGGACCACCACAGGTGAGCACGGCGAGGGCTTGGCCAAAGGTATTCACAACGAGTGGATGTACGGTCCCCACCTACACACCGCCTTTCGGCAAACCAAAGGTCTTTTTGATCCCGACAATATGCTCAATCCCGGCAAAAAGATCGATCCGCCCGAGCCGTGGGACGAGGCCATTTTGCGTTATAACACGAGCTACAAACGGCCCCAGACTCCCAACGTCACCTTCCTCGATTTCACCTCTGATAACGGCTTTTATGGCCTCGTCGAGATGTGTAGTGGGCAAGGCGTCTGTCGCCGGATTACCCCCGGCGTAATGTGCCCTTCCTATCGCGTCACCCAAGATGAACTCCACTCCACCCGAGGTCGGGCCAATGCCCTCCGGGCCGCCATCAGTGGTGAGCTTGGCCCTGATGGCTTCTACAGCGACGAACTGCATGATGCGCTTGATTTGTGTTTGGAATGTAAGGCCTGCAAAAATGAGTGTCCCTCGATTGTCGATATGGCCAAGCTGAAGTATGAGTATCTGGCTCACTATCAGGCCAAGAAGGGCGTGCCCTTACGCAGTCGTCTCTTCTCCCAAATCCATTGGCTCAATCGGCTGGGCAGTCTCATGCCGGGGCTGACCAACTGGACCTATCAAAATTCGCTGTTTCGAGGTGTGCTCGACTCCACCTTGGGCATTGACAAGCGTCGCTACCTGCCCCCGATTGCGGGCCAATCCTTCCAATCGTGGTTTAAGGCCCGTCCATCGAAAAACGGCTCTGCACCAAACGGCCAAGTCGTCCTTTGGGATGATACCTATCTCTCATACAATGAACCGGGTATTGGCCAAGCGGCGGTCAAGATCCTCGAAGCGACAGGCTTCTCAGTCACCCTGCTGCGTGAGCGGCGCTGCTGTGGTCGCCCGATGATTTCCAAAGGGCTGTTGCAAGAGGCCAAAGCCAACGCCGAGCACAATGTGGCCCTACTCGTCCCGTACGCTGTGCAAGGCATCCCCATCATTGGGCTTGAGCCAAGCTGTATCACCACCTTTCGGGATGAATATCCTGACCTGGTCCGCTCGGACGAGGCCAAGCAAGTGGCCCAGCACACCTTCTTCATCGAGGAGTTTATTGCCAATCTTGCTGACGAGGGTGTTCTCGATTTGTTTTTCCCTGCGGATATACCCGCCCAACACATTTTGGTCCACGGCCATTGCTATCAAAAAGCCATCATCGGCACCGCCCCGCTCTTGCGAATGCTCCGTCTCATCCCTAATGCGGAGGTTGAGGAAATCCCCAGCGGCTGTTGTGGCATGGCCGGTTCCTTTGGCTATGAAAAAGAGCATTACGATATCTCAATGGCCTGTGGCGAAGACCACCTCTTCCCCACTGTCCGCAGTGCTTCTGCCGATACGCTGCTTGCTGCTGCGGGAATCTCCTGCCGCCACCAAATCGCCGAGGGTACGACGCGTGAGGCGCAGCATCCGATTGTGATTTTAGCGGAGGCGTTGGGGTGACGGATAATGCCAACGTTTGTCCTTGGTTCCAATGTCCTGCGTTGAAACCCAATCGTCTGAGGTGTGATAACGCAGAGCATTGTCACGAGAAAAGTACGATGTTTGTGGCCAAAAATAAATAATATCAACCAAATACCTTAAGGAGAACAGCTATGAGCGCTTATGTCATATCGATGATGACGATTAACGATCCAGAAACCTACCGCAAATACACAGACCGAACCCCGCCAACAGTCAAAAAGTATGGGGGTAAATTTCTAACACGCGGCGAACCTGTTTCTACATTTGAGGGTGAGGCATACGAGGGCAGGATGGTCATCTTGGAGTTTCCAAGCAAAGCACATGTTGAGGAGTGGATGGCCGATCCAGACTATCAGGCTGCGATGACCTTTCGCCACGCTTCCTCGACTATGCATATGTTACTGGTACAGGAAGGTGGCATTGATACGGAAGCGCCAGATCCACGGTTATAAATGAACTTTCCACACGCCTCAAAATATGCGGGGGAGATTGACTGGAACGCGATTTATCGAACCTTCTATCCTTTGCCAGAGATGAAACGACGTATTCGAGAGATGCTCATTGATGCGCCTGGGCAACCAGTCTTATTTGCGGGCTTTGCCGAGCTTGCCGCCGATGTTGCGAAGGATTGGCCGACCCGTTTCGTCGAGCACTCCGAGCATATGGCTGACGTTGCCAGAGTTGAATTTCCCGAGATACAAGCGGTGATCTATGCTGATATCTTAAATTACCTTGCCCTTGACGACTCGCCCATCGTCCTGATTATTTGTCGGGTTAGTGCCTATTGGCAAGATGTCCAGTCGTTTGATCGGTTAGTGACCAACCTCATCAAACACCCGCGTAAATTGATTATGCTCGATTTTTTTGATAGTGCAGCACTGGCTCACTCATCTGAATTTGAGATGCTCATCACCGAGCACGGCAAAGGGATTTGGCACTTTTCTAACAGTCGGGTAGTTGATGATGGTTTTCCGACCATCACCCTGTCAACCCTCAACGGGCGATTCGACGATGGCCTATCTGTTGTTGAATTTAACGCGGAGCTGGCCTTTTTTGACCAATATGAAGTCAGCCGTTGGCTCAAGGCAGCCTTGCCCGATTATGACATTTCAATTGCACCCCCACTGGTGCCTGGAGATCCGGGTTTCTTGGTGGTGCTACAAAAAATATGACAAGATTTTTTACTAATCACTATTATTTCACTGGAGGTAAATGATGTATCAACTTAATCCACAAAATGTCAAAGATGCGTTCGATGGTCAGGAACGAATGATCGGCAAAAATAAAGCCACGTTTTACACCCAACCTGTCGATAAAATCGTCATCACCTCAGGCACCATTGCGACCTGCGATCCGTTTGTCGATACAAACCCAGAACCCTACACCTTTCAATTTCCGACGGGCGAATTTCCCGTCGAGTTAGCGATTGCTAAATTTGAGAGTGATGATGAGCGGGTGGTATATGCCAGGATTGTGTTTTCCGATCAAGCTGCCGCGACCTACGAGATGGCGGCCTTAGAGGGGCAAGATCTAGCAAGCCTGACCGAACGGGAATATTTTGGTTATGGGGTCGATGCTGGAACGGGTTGTTTTATGGATGCGAGTATCGCTTCAATCTACGATGAAAAAATGGCTGAGAACGAGGCTTTGTATGACGACTTGTTTGATGAGATGGATAAGTCCTATCAACATACCCGCTCGTGGCTCAGTTTCAAACCCAGTGATGACCGACCTGAAAATATCATCTGTTTTTCCTCAGGCTGGGGCGATGGCATGTACCCCTCGTTTATCGGCAAGGATGCCAAGGGCGATGTTGTTTCTTTGGTGACAGATTTTTTTGTTGTGTTGTAGGATTTGAAGAGAGTTTTGAATTTTTGAGAGTAATGCATATGTCTAAAAATGCTGATATGGTTCCGCCTTGGGAGCAGTTCCCGACCTATGAGCGGTATACAATCGGTTGGCGAATGGGAGCAGGTGAGGATTATATTTACAAGTGGCGTAACTTTATCAATGACTTGCCTGATGATTATGAAACCCGTTTGGGCTACTTTAAGCGTCACCGACCCGCCCCTTTGACTTGGTGTGACATGGTTCTTCATTTTCTATATCCTGGAATTGAGTTGGACCGGGAGTTTGGGTGTAGCCAGGCCGAAATCCAAAAACTTACCAACCTTAACTTAATCGAGGTAGATGCTGCATATCAAACCTGGCTTAGTAATCAATCAGAAATAGTCTGGCCTTGGTCATTTAGCGAGACACCACAACATATGGTGCGTTATAGAACCAGGGAATTTTGGTTCTTTTCACGTCAACTTAATGCTGCTCGAATGTTGGGTGACTTGAAATTTGAAAAGATCCCTAATGGTTGGCAGGGTGTTGAAAGAGAACTTTTAAGTGGACAACTCGGTGATGTTGATCTGACCCAAGGCCTGTTAACATTGAGTCAGATGCTATGTGCTGGTGACGTGAAACCTCCTTGGAATTTGGGCCTTTCTTTGAAGGATTTTGGCAACTCATTTGAGATGGATATGGGGTTCATTGATGCCTTCCGACTATGGATGATATCTTCATTTGATGACAAGGTACTCCTCCAAAAAATTCTGCAGGAAACTCAGGTACCAAATTACTGGATTGATTGGGTAAACAAACAAACTGGATTTGGGTTGGTATACTCTTAAAAGAAAACTGAGAAATGCCTTAAAACTTGCTGTTCGTGCACGACTCATTGACACAAAAACGGGGTGTGAGTATACTCCAGCAAAAGAACTCTTTCGAAACAATCCACTAACCCAATTCTTCAATCCTAACCAAACTTATTCACACATTTCAATACCTTCCACATTGAAATCATTATAAAGTCTATCTTTACAAGGGGGTAAAAATGACAGGAATTCCATGGGGTGTACTGGCAGTTTATGCGGCGGTTGGCGTTTGGGCCGTTATCACGGTGATGGACGTTAGAAACGGGGCCTACAAGCGGACCATATGGTTTGGAATTGGGCTGGCGTTGGTGCTCAACCTGCGGTATATCATCGAGGGACCAGCGGCGGGGATTGCCTTTTTTGTGGGCATTTATGACGTGTTTGACAATTTGGGCTTGGCCGCAGGGGCGAGTGCTCCAGCCTTGGCGACGTGTGCGGGCAATGCGTGTTCGGTGTGGGGGGATGTTTACACCAATCACCCGTCGTGGGGTGTTGCCTTTTACGACCGCTTTGCCAATGGACCACAATTACGCACCTCTCTACTCTACGGCCACATCATTTTCAACTCCATTGTTTTTGTTTTGATGCATTATCAATTGGCCCGTCCTGGCACAGGGGAAAATCAGGGCCGCCATCGTCTCTTGGGTCGCATCTCCTTTGCCTGTATCACCATTGGCACGATTTGTGCGGTCTGGCTGGCCTCGGAGCACGGCTCGGTTAGTGAATATGGTGGCGTGCTGTCCCAGTACGGCTTCTACTTTATGTCCCTGTGTGTCTATACGCCTGCGGTTCTGGCGGTCATCTCCATCCGCAACGGCGATCCGGCGATGCACCGCATCTGGATGATCCGCTTTGTCGGGGCGATGTGGGGCGCGTTCTGGCTTTTCCGCCTGATGTTGCTGATCACGGGACCATTGCTCCGAAATTGGGATACCGCCTCGATCCTCTTCAATATTTGGCTCTCCGCCCCCCTCGGCATCATCCTCGCCGAGGTTCTCAGACGAAAGTGGGAGCAACGCTCGCTACTTCAGGCAGATGTTGCTGAACCAAATGTCGCTGTTGCCGCGAAGTAACATCTAGAAATTGACCGGATTGGCTCATGAGTAGAAAAGGTGCAGAGATGGTAAAATAAAGAAAAAGAAAAGGATAGGACAACAGGATGGAATTTCCGATCCAAGAATTGTTAGATTA
>JANQQF010000176.1 GCA_028285035.1 Phycisphaerae bacterium | reverse complement strand
TAATCTAACAATTCTTGGATCGGAAATTCCATCCTGTTGTCCTATCCTTTTCTTTTTCTTTATTTTACCATCTCTGCACCTTTTCTACTCATGAGCCATAAATTTAATTTGACACCTATATTGCGAAAGAGCACACTATGACCAATCCAATCTCACCAAAACCATCCGAAGAAACAAAACCCTCGGCCTACGAAGTGGCTTACACCCGCCAACTTATCGAGGAAATCGGCACCAAAAATAGTCTCGCTCAACAGGAGATCCGCCAGCTTTGGCAACACCTCCGGCAGCAGGTTCAACGTGGATTCTACATCCTCTATCAAATCCGGCAGTGGCTGCAGGAGCGACGTCTAGCCCTCTCTCACTTCACCTTGACCACCCACCTCAGTCGCAGCGAGTGGCTGGCGATGGCAATGGCAGCGGGGTTGATGATCAATAGCTTAGGCCAGCCATTGCTGACTCAAGCTCAAATTCCAATCGGTGATGAGTTTCAGGTAAATACACACACAACAGATTTTCAGCGAAATACTGAAATTGCAATGGATAGCGACGGTGATTTTATTGTTGTTTGGGATAGTGAAGATCAAGATGGAAGCCAAAAAGGTATCTTTGCTCAACAATATAACAGCGAAGGCATTAAACAGGGAGATGAATTTCGAATTAATTCATATACATCTGGCAGGCAAGAAACACCAAGTGTTGGCATGGATCAGAATGGAAATTTTGTTGTAGCTTGGACAGGGCTGGGGGCCGATAGTAGTTTGTATAGTATTTATGCTAAACGATATAACGCCAGCGGTACCCCCCAAGATTCTGAATTTCAAATAAACGCTTATACAACAAGTGGCGCGGGTGATGTCAACATAGGGGTGGCTGAGGATGGTGATTTTGTGGTTACATGGAAGGGAAATAATGGTATCTACGCTCGGCCCTATCAAGCAGATGGTACAGCAGTTACTTCCGCAGAGTTTATGGTAAACACCGACACTTCTGGCTTATTTGCTTCTCCTCAGGTAGCGGTAGATTCTGATGGTGATTTTATCATTACGTTTTCCCGAGGTATTTTTACCCTTGTTGGCCCTTCTGCCCCATTTGATTATGAAATCTATGCCCGAAGATACAACGCTAGCGGAACATCTTTAGGGAATGAATTCCAGGTTAACACGTACGTCACCGATGATCAAAGATTTAATCAGGTTGCACAAGATAGTGAGGGGAATTTTATCGTAACTTGGCAAAGTTATCATCAAGATAGTAGTTATGATGGTATCTATGCTCAACGTTACGATATGAGCGGTACCCCCGTAGGGAGTGAATTTCAAGTTAACTCATATACTAGCCAAACACAATTTTCGCCAAACGTGGCAATGGATGCCGATGGTGATTTTGTAATTACCTGGAGCGGAATTGGTTTAGGTGATGATAGCAGCTTTGGTATTTATACTAAAAAATTTAATGCAAGTGGAACAGTACAAGGAAGTGAGTTTTTGGTTAACACATACACCACACAGACACAACGTGAACCCAGCATTGGGATGGATACTGATGGCAATTTTGTTATTGTCTGGAATAGTGTGGATCAAGATGGTGATGGATATGGTGTTTTTGCGAGACGATATGGGATACCTCAAACCAACATTTATCTACCACTCATTATCAAACCTTAAACCTCTGTAAGCCTTGACAGGCTTTCCTCACAGAAGCCTGTCAAGGCCGCCTTTCCCCATTCCCCTAACTTTGGTAAAATCATAGCCATCAATCGAGGAGCACACCCTACAAATGACAGACAATCTTCCTCCCTTTAGCTGTACTCACACCCCGGAAATCCCAGGCATTTTGCACGCGTTGAACAGTGCGCTGATGATTAGCACCTATCAGGCGGGCAAGGTGATTATGCTGGGGATTGGGCCGCAGGGTTTAACTCAGCTACCACGGAATTTTAATAAGCCAATGGGCTTGGCGGTGGCGGGTAATCGGATGGCGGTGGCGACGCGGGATGAGGTGGTGGTGTTAGTCAATGATAATAAGCTGACGACGGGCTATCCCCCGTCACCGGGGAAGTACGACTCTCTCTTTGCTCCACGAGCGGTTTATTTTTCTGGTGAGGTCGATATCCACGATATGGCTTGGGTGGAGGAGACGTTGTGGGCGGTGAATACCCGTTTTTCTTGTCTCTGCCACATCGACCACAACTATAGTTTCGCCCCTCAATGGCAACCGCCTTTTGTCACTGACCTGACTGATGAGGATCGCTGTCATCTCAACGGCTTGGCGATGGTGGATGGACAGCCAAGGTACGTCACCGCTTTGGGTGAGAGC
The DNA here is from genome assembly GCA_028285035.1 of Phycisphaerae bacterium. The sequence goes on along the minus strand of JANQQF010000176.1, from coordinate 35,113 downwards.
AACACCCCCAAGGGCTGGCGGGAACGAAAAACCAGCGGCGGCATTTTGATGCACGTGCCAACGGGCGAAATTTTATTACGCGATTTAGCGATGCCACACTCGCCTCGGGTCTATGATGGACACCTATTTCTGCTTAATTCAGCCCGAGGGGAATTACTTTTGGCTGATTTGGACAAAGGGACGACCCAAGTCTTGATGCGCGCTCCCGGCTTTTTGCGGGGGATGACGCGTCTCGGTGATTATCTCTTTATCGGGATGTCGAAGCTACGGCCGGGTCGAGCTTTGGGGGATATCCCCCTAGCCCAACAAGATTTATTCAGTGGGGTTGCCGTTTTTCATCTGCCAAGCGGCCGAATGGCTGGTAATATTCGCTATCTCAACTCCTGCGAAGAAATTTATGATGTGCAGATATTGCAGGGCTTACGACAACCTGGTATTTTGGGTTTCGAGAGTCCCCTCTATCGCAGTGCCTTGTCCACCCCTCAATATGGATTCTGGGGTCAGCCTGACCCAAACGCTAACGAGCCACAGCCGGGTGGGTGGGGACGTGGATGAAAATCAATCTGATTATCCCCAAACGACAACGAAATGATCGAGTACCCATCTGTCTGTATTATCTAAATCAGGCGAATCAGGCGGATCGACATGATGTTTGGGTTTACATCATTGACGATGCGCCCCATCAGTTCGATTTCTCATCGTTCACCCACCTAACCATTCGCTACGAAATCAAACCCTTTCCCCAGCACGAAGGCTTTCGCAAAACTGCTTTATTCAACCACGGGTTTCGCATCGCTCGCCCCGATTTTGACTGGTCAGCCATTGTCGATTTGGATATGGTTTATCGAGCTGACTATTTTGATCTGGTTCAACAAGAAATGGAGGGGATCAGCTATGTGGTCGGTAAAGGAATGGGACTGGATGCCGAATCTACCCAACAAATTTTTGAGAAGCAGCCCCCGTTTAGCCAGATTGAACAATTTTCGGCCATCCCCTTTACCAGCGACTCGCAAGCCTCCTTCAGTCGTGCTTGGTATGAGCGGTATCGAGAGGTTTTTCAGCGAGATGATCTCTTTGATGACTCCTTTATCGGCTGGGGCTATGAGGATTTGATGCTCGATTTTGTAGCCAGCCAAATGTATCTGAAAGGGCTGGCGAAAAAAGTGACCATCAAAAATACATGGCGTCATCTCCATCACGAGCGAACCATCAACAAACCGCAGCAAACACAAAATATGGGCCGCCTCTATCAGGCCAATGAACAAAGTGCGGCCAAATTACGCCACTATCTGCAACGCTTCGAAGATCCGCAAATTCGACAATGGTTTGGGCAAGCACAACAGGCGCATCAACAGGGACAGTTGGGGCCAGCGGAGCAGTTTTATCGTCAAGTATTGATCAAAAATCCAAAGCACGCTGAAACCCTCCAGATGCTTGGCATCCTTTGTAGTCAAAGCGGTCGCCATCCAGAAGCGGCTCAATATTTAAATCAAGCGATTACAATTGAGCCACACAACTATATTTTCCACAACAATTTGGGGGAAGTTTGGCGACTACAACAACAGTTTGACGAGGCGATCAAAGCCTTTGATAAAGCCATTTACATTTATCCCTACTTCCCTGAAGCCCACTACAATATGGCCAACGTCCTGCGTATACAAGGACGACTGACCGAGGCTGCCGAGAATTATCAGTGGGCCATCGAGTTACGGCCAAATTATGTGCGGGCCCACTACAATTTGGGGAACACTTTGGTGGCTTTGCAACAACCACAACAGGCTGTGGCTGCCTATCAGCAGGCGATTGCCCTCCAGCCCAATTTTACGCAAGCCCATATCCAACTCGCTCAAGTCCTGCATCAAGCGGGTCAGTATGGACCCGCCGTCCATCATTTTCAGCAAGTCATTCAATTGGAACCTCAGAATGATGAGGCCTACTTTCGCTTGGGCAATGTTTTACAAGACAGCGGTCGCTTGGATGAAGCAGCAATTGCGTATCGTCAAGCCTTGCAAATCAACCCGAACTCGCCAGGGGCGCATCAAAATTTGGGCGCGTTGTTGATGGAACAGCGCAACTATGCCGAGGCCATTCAACACCATCAGCGGGTCATCGCCCTTGACCCCAATTTTGCTGGAGCGCATTATAACTTGGGTTTAGCTTATGAAATGCAGGGCAAGGTGGCCGAGGCCAAGACAGCCTACGCTCAAACTGCCAAGCTTAAACCCCAAGATTGGCAACTTCAATTTCATCTGAAAACATTATGCCCCTTGATTCCAGCTAATAATCAAGAGATTGACACGTACCGGGCTGAGGTTGAGCAGGTACTACCTCAATTTAAGCGTAGCTCGCTCCAGCTTGATCCGGCTCAGCTCCATTTGGCTCAAATTATGCCGCCTTACGCCTTGGCGTATCAGGGGCGCAATGATTACGAAATCAAACGTCAATGGGCGGAGGTTTTTCGAGGTCAATTACCGCAGATAATGTCAAAATCATCGAGGGTAGGCAAACCGCATATTGGTTTTGTGGTGACCAAAGGACACGAAACCATATTTCGACGCAGTATGGAGGGCATTCTCAATCATTTGTCTAGCGATCAGTTTCGGTTGACCATTGTTTGCGATGTTAGCGGTCGAGCCAAAATTCAACCAGCCATCACTAACCCTGCCATCGAATGGCTGGCAATTCAACCGCGCTTTCAACAAGCCTTACAGATAATCACAACAGCCAAATTTGATGTCATCTACTACTGGGAAATTGGTTCAGACACGATCAACTATTTTCTACCGTTCTGTCGCCCCGCCCCTGTTCAATGTTTGAGTTGGGGTACAGCGGTGACGAGTGGCATCGAGGAGGTGGATTACTATTTAAGCACCAAACTTTTGGAAATCGATGGGGCTCAGGCACATTATGCGGAAAAGTTGATTGAATTGGACGCCTTACCAACCTATTACTACCGCCCCAACATTCCCACATCCCTGCCCAATCGTAGCCATTTTGGCCTCACAGAGGATCAGCACATTTACTTTTGCGCCCAAAACTTGCTCAAAGTTCACCCCGATTTTGATCCCGTTATCGCTGAAATCTTGCGACGCGACTGGCAAGGTGTGGTCTTATTTTTAGGAAATCGTGACCCTCACCTAACCGCCCTGTTACAGCAACGCTTTGCTCAAACCATCCCTGATGTGACAAACCGAATTCGTTTTATGTCACGTCTACCAGAGCCTGAATATTTAGCCTTGCACGCTCTCGCTGATGTTTCTCTGGACACCCTACACTATTGTGGCGCCAATACCTCCTACGACGCCTTCGCCGCTGGCACACCAGTGGTGACGCTACCCGGTGAGTTTCAACGGGGCCGTTACACGTATGCAACCTATCACAAAATGGGTGTGCTTGACTGCATCATCGACTCGGTGGAAACATATGTCGACTTGGCCGTAGCCTTGGGCACCGACCCTATTTTTAATAATGAGATGAGCACCAAAATCACACAGGCCTGTGACATTTTGTTTGAGGATATGACAATTGTAGAGGAGTTAGCTGCGTTCTTTGAGGAAGTTATCGCGATGTAAACGTCTATAATTGCCCTGAAGCCTCATACGTCACCCTTGTTTCACCCTCTTTCGAGCTGGCAAAGCGAGCCGGGTCAAACGCAGATGCATAATCAGGTAGCTCTGTTGCGGTAAGATGGCTGGCCAATAACTCGGCCGCCGCTTGGGACGCCATCACGCCGTATCCTGACAAGGCCCCCAAAATATACACGCCATCCACCCCAACAGGCCCAATTAAAGGGCGATTATCTAACGTTTTGCAATAATATCCGCCATTGATTGATAGCTGCCCTTTGCCCTCACAATAGATCGATAACCCTGGAGCTATTTGCGCCAGTCCTCGTAAAACTGTCTCTGCTTCAAATGGCAAAAATTCAGGAGGATATGATGGCATTTGCGGGTGAATGTCATACGACCACATCCCTAAAATCAACGGGCTATTTCGATCTTTTGGTGGGCGCAGCCGAAAGCGAACGCTGCTGGGCAAGGTTTCCAGAAGCGGCTTAGTCACATTATTTTTGGCCAATTTTTCCCGTTCGCTGTCACTCCAAGGGAGGGTCACTGGATCTGTCCAGATCAAATAGGGACACTCTGGGGGGACTACACCTTCAACATCCTCAAGCAGAATTTTCCCGTGCAATTCTGTATACACAGGCACATCCAAACCAAGTATTGCGTCTAAATGTTTCAAGTATGGTCCGGTTGCTACAACCAAGTGATCTGTACAAACGGTCTCGCCTGATGAAAAACAGACTTCTGTCACCCGGCCCCCCTGGGTTTTTATGGAGGCCAGACGATCCTGTCGGAGGGTAAGACCACATTCCTGCGCTTGGGCCAACAACCACTGCCCTAACTCAGGGACGTCAAGCCAACCACAGCGACGCAAATGAAGCAAACCGACCACATCCCCCGCTAAAAATGGATAGTAACGATGGATCAAATCGGGTCCGCGTAGCAGATCAATGCCTGTTTGTTTCGAGTCTAGATTAGGAGAGGCTGGGGTGTAGGGACGGGCATCATAGGGGTGGAAAAAGATATCTCCCGCTCCCATCCGCTGCGCTTCAAGGGCTGTGCCTTGTAAAACAGACACTTGCCCCCAATCGGTTGTTAAGAAAGCATAACCAATTTGCCCCATCCGAAAAGCAGCCTTACTTTCCTCTTGCAACGCCTCCAACAAATCAATAGATTGACTCATCAGCCGCACCATCGTATCATCGGGGCCAGGCCACCAATTGCGATACATCTCGTTCCCCTGGCTACTGGTCAACGTAAGCGGCTGACCTTCATCAACCAAAATAATATCTTTGATGCCGTGTCGTACGGCAAGATGATAAGCCGCTGATATGCCTGCGATACCAGCGCCACAAATCACGATATTTGCTTTTAAACTCATGATCGATCTCTTTAAGAATTGGACTACATTTTCGGTCAGGGCAAGACAGGGTCAAATGTCTCTGCATGTTTCATTTTAAAAGGTTCCAAAAAAACAGCAACCCTGCCAGTGCAAAATTGGCCTAATGGATGTACTTTAGAGAGGACAAAAAATATGAGCAAGCTTGCTATAACAGGTTATCAACCTGGGGCGATTGGACGTATCACTGAACTACATGCCAACTATTACTATGCAAATTGGGGCTTTCATCTCTATTTTGAAGCCAAAGTAGCCACCGACATGGCCGAATTTTTACAAAGATTTGACCACGATCAGGATCTTTATGCGGTTGCTTGGTTGGGCGGTCAAATTGTAGGCTCCATTGCCATTGATGCGGTGCAGGCGGAGGAACAAGGGGCTCATCTTCGTTGGTTTATCATCTCCGAAACAGCCCAAGGACAGGGTATCGGAAACTTGCTTCTCAATAAGGTGATTGAATATTGTCGAGTTAAGCAATACAAACGAATTTACTTATGGACGTTCGCTGGGTTAGATGGCGCGCGTCACCTTTACGAAAAATATGGGTTCGCGCTTTGTCTTGAGCGCGAGGATAATCAATGGGGCAAAGCCGTAACCGAGCAAATGTTTGAACTCTTGCTGGATTAGTTAGTTATTTGGGGCACCCGCTGCGACCCATTCGCTAATCACGCGAATTTCCTTTGGGAGTAAACGGGGTTCTCGTTTGGGCATATCGCCTGAAACGATCTGCTCAATTAGATAACTCGCTTCAACATCACTCGGCTCAATCACTGGGCCATTCCAGGACCCCAACATGATATCTTCGTAAGTTAACATATTGTAGCCCTCTTCTATGCGTTGCTCCCCATCTGAATCTTCACCACCGTGGCATTTCACACACCGATGCTCAAAAATCGGGTAGACATCATTGGCAAAGCTAACTGCACCCGCCTCGGCGTCAACAACTTCCTCAATGATTTCTTCGGTGGGCGGCACGGTTGGCGTAAAGGTTGGCTCTGGGGTGGGAGTCTCTGTCGGTATTTCGGTTGGTGTTTCCGTCGGCAGTGGCGTAGCACTCTCTGTTGTCTCAGAATCGTCTGAGGATTCTTCAGCATCTACAGAAGACAAGGTTGGTGTTTCCGTCGGTGGTTCAGGGGTATCGGTAGGGGTTGGCATTGGTGTATCGCTTGGCACCGGGGTTGATGTCACGGTTGGCTCGACCTCGACCACAGCAGTAGGCGCTGGGGTTGGTTCAACAGCAACAGCTTGAACATTGCCTCTTGCCAAATTCAAGAAGCCCCAAAATAGCCCAGACCACACCCCAACAGTGATAACAGCCAAACCAACTTGGGTCACAACCTGACCAAATGAAGGCCACTCAATTTTACCCCGTTGGGCTGACCCTTTTCCGCTACGCCAGTAGGAATTTGCCATTGTCAACGATCCCTAAAATCCATATAAAATGGAGCCACCCAAAAAGCCCAAGGTTATCGTCAAGAGAAAACTACCGGAAAAGCCTAACACATAGAGGACCATTGTTGAAGGCTTCCACAATATTTCAGACTGCCGCCAGCGCGCCAAGGCTAACCCTGTTGACAAAATGAATAGAGTAATCCCCAGAAAAATCTTGGTATTCACATACGGCGCTTCACCCTCAAAGCGCACAACCACATCCCGATATCCGGTTAGACTGGCCACAATTGTGCTCAAGGCAACCAAGGTGATGCAATAGAAGGCGGTCCGCTCCATAAATTCATCCCGTCGCCACAGGGCTAAAATCAAAAACAGAAGACCTACTGCTGCCAGGGCAATTGGAAAATGAACAGTCATACTGTGCAAGGGATGCAAATCGGTCAGCGCAACATAAAGTCGTGAAAAAAATTCAGAGGGTGTCATTGTCCATACCTAAAATTTATCAAAAAAATAGGGAGTTGGCGAACGCCAACTCCCTACTAACTCCGCTCAATAATTTATGATTTGCTCATTCCATATCGGCTCAATGCAAGGCCACCCAGAATGAGCATTCCCCCCAAGAGGAACACAATTAAGGCCAAATTAACGCCTTGGTGGTGCCCAGACTCTGGTAACGCTTCCGGCGCGCTGGCCGCTGTGACTTGCTCGGCCATAAATTCAGCCATCAAGGTCGCCTCTTCATCACTAACCTGAGCTTCACTGTAGCTTGGCATATTGTTGAATGGGGTCCGAAGTTGAGCAATGACACCCTCAGCTGTGGGTGTCTCACCCCGATCAATGAAACCCATCAACGGTCCAGTATCCCCGTGACAAGCGATACAGCTCTTTTGGGCCATTAACAATTGCCCAGGATGTGCATCTTCAGGTAAACCAGCATCAGCTCGCTGAAAATCTGTAGCTGGAGTCAACGAGGTCAGATAGGCGTGCATATCAGTGATCTGCTCATCCGTAACCTGAGCCTCAGAAAATGCAGGCATAAAGCGGCGGGGGTTACGTACTTGCTCAACCCACTCTTCAGCCGTGGCAGAGCTATTAGTCAGCGGGCGTCCCCACATCCCTTCACCCTCTGCACCGTGACAGGCTGCACATTGCCAAACTTGCTCTTCATAAATGACTTTGCCATTGTCTGGGTCTTGGGCAAATGCTGTGGTCGGCGCGTAGACCAGAGCTAGAACAAAGGCAAATGCTACCAGAAACTTCTTGGACAATCCCATATTTCCTCCTCAAAAATGAATAATATTGGGTAAAATTTGGTGGACTACAGTCCGATTTTAATTTCTTTAAGGATATTTGTCAAGGTTTTATACTACAATATGTAAGAAAACTGGGACAGATTGGGGAAATAAGGGAAATTTAACTGGTTTGTTGGGCTAATAATAACTTGTCCAACCTTAAAATTATCTATCGAAAAGACTCAAGCAATTCAAACAACTGTTGTCCGCCCGCTAAGCTTTCAATGACGTGGCCTTCATCCTCGACAATATCAAGAGAGACTTGCCCCCCCGCTTGTTCAAGAAGAAATTGAGCCATCTCCATTTGCTCGACCCAAGATACATCCCCTTCACCGACAAACATCACCACAGGGATATCTTTTAAGACCGAGATTTTCTCTCGATCCTCAGAACGGGGAAATCCAGGTGCAGCGATAAGAGAATGAAATCGTTCAGGTTGACCAATGGCTATCCGAAACGAACTAATCCCGCCATTACTGATCCCACCAAGGTGATATTTGCCATTCTCGGGCTGATAGAGTTTGGCTGTTCGATCTAAAAATTCGGGGATCAAACTTTCTGACCCTTGAAAAAATAGCTTGTTGTTTGGCGCAACAGGACTCAGGACAATCCAGCCCTTTTCCCTGGCTTGGTTAGCCCAGTAGTTGTTCAAGCCCCAATTCACCATATCCCGGGTTTGGGGGCCAGGGGGCAGGGCCAGCAAAATTGGATATGTTTGAGTTTGGTCAAAATCATTGGGCAGGGCAACCGCGTAGGTCAACTCGGTTCCATCTGCCATCGTCATTGTCTGATAGCTAATCATTCCCGGCTCTCCTGAAGTTAGTGGTTCGGTCTCAACACTGTTGGCACTCGACGCTGTTGGGGTTGGCATGACTGTCGGCGTTGGGGTTTGGGGCACGACCGTTGGTGTAACGGATTGGGACACAGCGGTACAGGCACTCAAGAATAAGACCACGACAATGATAACAGAAATTTGTCGGTGGGAAAATACGTTTGTCATTGGCTACTCAGCAATCATCACCCGATACACTGTTTGCTGCCCCTCAATCCCCTTAAAATACACTTGTTCAGCATCCATAATCGAGTGATTTGTATCGGCAAGTGCCTGCTGAAATACCTCATCCTGATAAACGTCTTCAGAAAAGGTCACCTCGCCACTATGAGACAAACTTTGTAACCGAGCCGCCCGATTGATGGCTGAGCCGAAGTAATCCAAACGGCCATTGAGATTGACCAAAATCGCGGGGCCTCGATGTAAGCCCACTTTGATATGAATTTGCTCCAGTATGCCTCTAGCTCGATTGTAAATGGTAAAATCACGTTGTGCTTTGGTTAAACTTCGTAGCGCCTGATCATTTGTCGAAAAGGAGGCCATCACCGCATCACCAATCGTTTTCAGAACGATACCCCCCTCTGCCTCGATCGCTTCAAACAAAATCTCAAAATGATCACGCACGGCATTGTATGCCGCTGCATCCCCCAACTTTTCGTACATATAGGTCGAGCAGGTGATGTCTGTAAACATTGTCGTCACCGAAGCGATTTTGATCTGCTCCCGATTAGAGAGTGTTTGGCTGCCAAACAAGCGTTGGAATTCGGGGTAGTGGATGATATCCAAGCCAGACAGCCGGATCGGCAACTCATCCAGCGCTAAAACGGGTAAATCACGTTCAGCGAGCCACAATCCCGAGATAGGGTACCCCTCATTGGTCAGCTTTAAACGAATGGGGCCAGGACGCGCCTGTATTTCTTGGTGATTAAATTCCTGCTCACCGCGTTGTTCGATATGAAATTCCTGAACCTCACCCGTTGGCTCTCCATCAACAACCAAGGTGCCCGTTGAAAGGGTGATTGGGCAGTTGTACTTGTAAATCCCAGCAGCAAGCGTTTCTTGGGCCGAGGCAGTCTGTTGATGAGGCACGCTCATCTGAAAACGAGGATTAACCGATGGCGGCGGCGGACATAGTGGGGGTAAATTCAAATCTTCAATAGACTTATTCAAGGAAAAAGTAACTTCAATTCGCTCTGAGAAATCACCTTCAAATTCACGCTCACACATGCGGCAATAGTGCAATCCGACCATCTCCGACAAGTCGTGATATTGAGCTGAGACCATATCACAATGAGGACAATGAACGTCCCAATTCAGATCAAACAACCCTTGCTGCACCCCTCGTAACATTTGTGGCACAATCACGCCCATCCCTAATTCGGTGTGAGCTGAGATCGCAAAAGGATTGATGCGCTGACGTTGAATGGGCTCTGATTGTAGAATCCAGTCTCGAATAGCCTGCAAGGCCACTAAATCTGTATCATGATCTTGTTCTAATTGATTGACATAATCGGCAAAACGCTCAGTGTTCATCTCCATCCTTCCATTTCATCGAATGATCTTCTCTTGACAATTTATAGTTATGAAGTGGTACAGTGTTTGGACGCAGGAGCACCCGTTCATTTTACGAGTCTGCTCGCTCATGTGATCTGATTTTAAGGTTATTAAAGGAGAACCGAGATTAGGAGGTTTGAGATTGTCATTGTGGCAATCAAAAAGGGCGTCCAAATTTACTTGGACACCCTTATCTCCTTAAATTGATGTTAATTAAACTTCAGGAATACGGCTTTTTTCCATCGACTGCTTCACAATCGGCGTAAGGCCGATGACCTCGCCTTTCTCAGCCAATTCTTTCCAGCGAGGATTGCGAATAGGTGGGCATTCCCAGGCGGTCGGTGGGGTGTTAGCTCGCAAGCCTTTGAAGGCTGTCAAAATACCACAGTGGTAGCAATGCTCACGGCAATCAACTTTGGTTTCGCCTTTTTCGGCCGCATACCAATCCATCAACATCCAGCGCTTTTCGACCCCAGCATTGATGTGATCCCAGGGAAAAATTTCGTCGGCCAGTCGAGGCCGATGGGCATACCACTCAGGATCAAGATCATTCTGGGCAAAGGCATCGACCCAGGCCTGGGGCTTATGCCATTCATTCCAGGCGTCAAACTTGGCCCCCATTTCCCAAGCGGTCTTGATGACCGGGCTAACCCGACGATCACCCCGGGACAAGAAGGCTTCCATCAGGCTCTCTTCGGGATCATTCCAGTTAAAGATGATCCCCCGCTCTCGGCCAAACTCTTCACGCATCAAGCGCTGTTTGCGGCGGATTGACTCAAGTGAGGCAAAGGGTGCCCATTGGAAGGGTGTGTGCGGCTTTGGAACAAAGGTGCTGACTCCGACGCGCACCTTGGCTTTGTGGCCTTGGTGTTTTTTACCGATGGCCAGCACTTCTTTGGCCAGACGGGCAATGGCCAGCACATCTTCATCAGTTTCGGTCGGTTGACCAATCATAAAGTACAGTTTGATGAGACGCCAGCCTCGACTGTAAACCTCTTCAGCGGTTTGCAGCAGGGCCTCGGTTTCAATGTATTTGTTGATAACATTTCGCATGCGATCCGTGGCTGCTTCGGGGGCAAAGGTAAAACTGGCCTTTCGGCTCCCTTGCAACATTTCAAGCAGATCGGCAGAGAAGGACTCGATGCGCAAGCTGGGCAATGATATATTGAGGGCTTTATCGCCATACTTCTCCGAAATCGCTTTGACCAGCGGCCCGATTTGGGTATAATCGCTACTGCTCAAAGACAGCAGGCCAATCTCCTCGTGCCCGGTGTCTTCCATAATCCGGTCCACCGTTTCCAGCAACTCTTCAAGAGACCGTTCCCGCACGGGTCGAAAAACCATCCCCGCCTGACAGAAACGACAGCCTCGGGTACAGCCACGCTGAATTTCGATGGAGGCCCGATTAAAAACGACATCGACAAAGGGCACGATAAATTTAGTAACAGGCTCTGGCATCAAGGGGGTAATCCGCTTAACGATACCCGGCTCGGCTTCTTCCACCAACGGCTCTACATTCGAAATGGTGCCATCCTCATCATAGTAGGAGAAGGCATAAAAACGCGGCACATAAATGCCCGGAATTTTTGCCAGATGTCGCAGCTGCGTTTCACGGTCGGCACCCTGCACCTCACGCATCGTCTCAACCACTTCAATGATGATATCCTCACCCTCACCCATAATAAAAAAGTCGATGAAATCAGCCATTGGCTCAGGATTAAAGACGGCGTTCCCCCCCGCACAAATCAAGGGATAGGAGGCGTCACGCTCAACACTTAATAGCGGCATATTGGCCAAGTCAAGGGCGGTCAAAACATTTGTGTAAAGCTGCTCGTAGGGAAGGCTGATACCGATCAAGTCGAAATCACGCAACTCGTGACGGCTCTCCAGCGCATAAAGCGGCAACTCAGCCTCTCGCATCTGCGCTTCCATATCAGGCCACGGCACGTAGACTCGCTCGGCCAGAATATCATCCCGCTTATTCAAAATATCATACAAAATGGCCAAGCCTAGATTACTCATTCCCAAATCGTAAACATCAGGAAAGAGTAGCGCCACTTTTGAGAGAATTTGGGGATCATCCCAATCTTTGTTAATGCTATTAAATTCACCGCCGATATAGCGGGCTGGTTTCTGAACCTGTGGTAAAATTCTATCCAAAATTCGGTCGTTAATTCGCATCGTTTTTGTCCTGTTTAGTTTTAGAGTTTATCGGTTTTTAGAGGTTATAGAGTTAAGGTTAGTTTCATCCCTACAACCACTGAATAAACACTTAAAACTCTACGAGCTTTATACACTCTGTGAACTAGACAAGAATAATAGCACAAACTCCGTCCCAACTCAAACTTTTTAGTGGATTTGTTGTTAGGCTAAGTTTGACAACTGACCTGAAGTCATTTACAATTGACCCGCAGTCAGTTACAGGAGAAAAAATGACGATTCGACGACGGGCCATCAATGAAAATCAAAAATTAGAACGGCGACAAACCATTCTAGAGACCACCCTTAGCCTCTTCAAGAAAAGCTCTTATGACACTATCAGTATAGAAAAAGTCGCCAAACAATCAGGTATTGCTAAAGGCACAGTTTATCTGTATTTCAAAACAAAGGAAGCCTTATTTCTGGCGTTACAAGCTCAGGCCTTCACTGCCTGGTTTGATGAGATTGACCAACAGTTAGCAAAACGTGCGCATTCCCCAAAGCCTGATCAGGTTGAAGATATCGCTCACCTCATCGTCACCTCCCTCGAAAAACATCAAATCTTAGTCAAGTTAATTTCCATCTCAAACACTATTCTTGAACACAATATCGATTATGACACCGCCACATCATTCAAGCGCCTGTTACTACAGCGCGTTTCTACAACTGGCCCGTTATTAGAGGCTTGTTTGCCTCATCTAGAAGCAGGGGAAGGGATTCGGCTACTTTTACATACCCACGCCTTGGTTATCGGTCTTAAACATATGGCAGAACCGGCTCCCATTGTCAACCAAGTTCTGGATAATGAGGCAGATTTGGGAGTCCTTAAGATCGATTTTTCTGGCGAATTTTTTACGATATTGATGGCCTTAATTCAAAAGCAAACAAAAAATTGATAGCAGAGATGGGAGGAGCTATGACAAACTTCTTGGTGTATGGCACAACCGGATATACAGGGGCCTTAATCACTAAACAAGCGTTAGCTCAGGGCCTGCGCCCTATCATTGCTGGCCGAAATGCAACCAAGTTAGCTGCTCAAGCTGAAGCGTGGGGTGTTGATTATCGCACGTTCAATCTAGATGATACCCAAGCGATAGATGAGGCCCTGACTGACATTACAGTGGTCTTAAATACAGCTGGGCCCTTTGCACGTACCGCTCAACCATTAGCTGAGGGTTGCATTCGGACAGGCACACACTATCTCGACATTGCTGGAGAGGTCCCCGAGTTTGAAGCGATGAAACAATATGATGAGAAGGCCACATCTGCTGGGGTGATGCTAATGCCTGGAGTTGGCTTTGGCGTTGTCCCCACCGACTGCTTGGCACTACACCTCAAACAGCGGCTGCCCGATGCCACACATTTGAATTTGGCCTTTGAAGCTGTGGGTGGTGTTTCACAGGGAACGGCCCAAACCCTATTCAAGGATTTACACAAGATCGGAGCCATTCGCAAAAATGGCGTCTTTGAGCCAGCCCAACCCGCCGAACGTCAGCGCACCATTGACTTAGGAAATGGCCCCACTAAAGCTGTCACCAATCCCTGGCGCGGGGATGTCTCAACTGCCCTTTACAGTACCGGTATACCAAATATCGAAGCCTTTACCGTATTTCCAGCCCCAGTTCCTGGCTTGATGCGTTCAAGCAATTACCTTGGCTGGCTATGGAATTCGGGACCATTTCAAAGCTTACTCCACATGTTATTAAAACGCCTCCCTGTCGGTCCCAGCGATGAAGCGTTGGCCAATGGGTTGACCCGAGTCTGGGGTGAGGTGAGCAATTCACAGGGGCAAACAGCAATCGCTCGATTGAGCGGCCCTGAAGCCTATCTATTTACCGCCTATACAGCCCTCACAGTCATCCAGCATATCCTTGATGGCGAGGTGGCAATCGGCTTTCAAACCCCAGCCCAAGCCTATGGGGTTGACTTAGTTCTGGGCATTGAAGGCGTTATGTTAGTAGATGTATAACGATGCATTGAAAAATGAGAAATACCTACAAAAGGAGAATAACTATGGTCATCGTAGCAGGTACAGTGGAAATCAAGCCGGAATTAGTCGAAGAAGCAAAGCAACTCACCAACAAAGTGTCAGCAGCAACTCAAGCGGAAGAGGGTTGTATTACCTATCAGTTCTATTCAGATTTATCTAACCCTAGCACATTTTTAGTCTTCGAGGTTTGGGAGAGTGAGGCGGCATTAGCCGCTCATTTCAAAACGGAACATATGGCTGAGTTCCAGCCGCAGTTACCGAAATATTTGGCGGGTAAGCCGAATATCAAAAAGTATATGGTCAGTTCGATGTCAGATTTGTAGTTATGTAGGGGCATCAATCTATGCCCCCGGCCCAACCAAAAAGGGGCTGAAGTGATTAATCTTCAGCCCCTTGTTTCTATTGAAACTTCACTATTATTCAGATTTATCTGGCTTTGGCTCATCTGCCTCAGGGCTAGGCTTGTCCTCCGGCTCAGGATCTGGCTCATCTTTTGGCTCATCTGCCTCAGCCAAAGCCGCCTTGATTTTAGCCTTCAATTCAGCATCAGCCCGGGCTTCTCGATCAAAATCGGTTGGATCCATCATTGATGATGGTGGGGTTGAAGGTGGGGGTGAGTATGAGCCGCCATTGCCACCAAGCGGTAACGATCCTGGAACGTAAGGACGGGTACCGAAGCGAGTCAATACAACTGCACCAAGGCCAGTCAACATTACCAACACCCCAACCAGCCAACCAACAAACCAGAAGACTCCCCCAATCAATGGAATAACACTGATCACTGGCATTCTCGTAAGTATCGTCAGAACGAGGACACCGACAATACTCGACATAACCAAACTTGGTAAGGGGCGGTCCAAACTCGTCAGCAGTCGCTCACCAATCAATTGTCCGATAACTATCCAGCCAAGCAAGGCTCCAACCCCAAGCAGAAGATAAAAGGCAAAGGGGATGATCGCCAGACAAATCGTTGCGATGAGCAACACCATTGGAATAAACAGGACACCTGCCAAGATTGCCGTTAATACGCCCATCCCAAAACTTAGGGGAGTTGAGTCGCTCACTGTTTGACCCACGTTGTACATCTGCTCAGGTAGAAAAGCGGCCACTAGCCAGGCAATGAGGCCCAAACCGAAGAGCAAGACAATCTGCTGGATGGTATCTGTGACCAAATAGAAGAACCAGCCCCCAAATCCGGCTGAACCTCGGTGTGAACCAGAAAAAGCTGCCTCACGGCCATTGTCATCGTCGTCATCATCGCTTGTATCATTATTCGCCGTTCCAGTTTCACCAAAACTATTAACCGTTTCGGTGTCTCCCTCAACTGTAGCACCTTCCTCACGGTTGACATTACCACCCACTGTAACGATATCCCCATCAACCTGTGCCGTTGACTTCAGATTCACATTGCCACCAAATGTAGCAACATCACCTTCGATTGTTCCATGGACAGCGACGTTTCCACCCATGACAACCAAATCACCTTCAACCTTAGCTGTCTCGGGAATGGTGACATTCCCCCCAAACACCGTCAAATCATCCTCTACAACTTCATTCTCACCCAGTGTGTGATTACTACCCATAATCACACCATCTCCGCTACAAGCTGTCAATAGGACAGCTAACACTATAAATAAGGTAAAGATAGATAATCGTTTAATTCGTTTCATGATAAATCGCTCCAAAATACATTTTCAACAATACCGACTGCCTCGAATGTAAATAACTAAACTAAATTTCTTGTTACATAGATCATTGCGCAACGTTTAGAAAGTCATGACTGGGTTGGTAATACACTTCTAAAAGCTGAAACTTGTTGTTCTCAACTGAGATTGCTGGGATCGCATTAGTTTTGTCCACAACCACCCTAAACCAATTGTTGTTGGGAGTGATAGCCAAACAATGGGGAGCCTTAGGAAATCGACGGCTGCTCCCAACAAAATATTCCCTAGGCCCAGAATAACCCGAGCCTGATTAACGAAACCGCCGATTACACCGAGCCAGTAGTAGGTGAATTGCCCATCAATCACAGTTGCCCACAGTGTCAGCAAAGCCAAACCACCAATGAGCAGGCTAACGGTCAAAATGCTAAAGCTTCCCAGAAATAGCCCAAGATAAGCGAGCCAGCTATACCAAGCCTTACGCGGACGATGGGCCGCCAATCGCGCTTCGAAACGACTGACAAATCCGACTGCAGGCTCGATAAAAACTGTGGCTGCCTGACGCAAAAATAAATCTGCCTGCTTCATCTCACGATAAGTTTGGGTACAGGCTGAACAGGTACGAAGGTGAGTGTGCAGCTCATCAATTTCACTCACTGGGAGTTCATCATCTAGCCATAAAGAAATTTGTTCAATAAATTTTGTGTGTTCCATAGATCATCTCCAACATTGGATCTATTGTGTTATCATTTTGCCCATCATTTGTTTAGCCCGGAATAGTCGGCTTTTAATGGCACTTACACTAGTATCCAGCATTTCAGCAATTTCATCATAAGACATCTCATGCCAATAGCGTAAGATCACAGCCGCACGATAATCTGGAGCTAGTGAGTCCAGCATAACATGGACTGCGTCTCGCGCCTCACCAGCCAAAGCCGCCGCTTCTGGCTCCGGTTCTTTAGCCGCAACGCCCTGCCATGGTGGCAAGTCATCCCACGATACCGTTTGATGCTTGCGGCGACGTAGCTTATCGATACAGTGATGCGACGCAATCGAAAAGAGCCACGAAGAAAACTTTCGACTGGACTGATAGCTTTTGAGCTTTGTGTACGCCCGCAAGAATGTTTCCTGAGCCGCATCCTCGGCCTCATTGCTATCTTGCAACATCCGATAACATAAATTGTAAACCGGTCGCTGATACGCCTCTACAATATTCATAAACGCCGATTGGTCACCCTGCTGCGCTGCTTGCGCCCAGACTTGCTCTTGCGCTTGAACTTCAAGTTGAGCTTCAGCTTGTGGTTGCATCGGCACCCGCTTTATTTGAGTTGGTTCCTCTACTGCAGACGGTGTCATTAGAATTTTTTGACCTAAAGTTAATGAATACATCTCACCATCAATCAACTAATACTGTGATTATTTCTGAACTCAAAAAGCTATACGCGAGATGTTTTCAAAAGTTGCAACGAATTTTAAAAAAGTTTGAATATAAAGCGAATTTGAGCTTTCTGAGGATTAATTCTTCAAAAAATGGTAATTGACAAGATTGAAAGACGTAGATATACTGATGCAGTAATACAACATTAGCAATAACTTTAACGTAATAATACAACATTTTATTAAATCTAACTTATACTCAAATCAATTATAACCATACAAAGAGGAATTTATGTTTCAACATATGAAAATTCATCCAGAAGTTAAAGAGGCGATTGATACAGATAAACCAGTCGTTGCCCTTGAGTCAACGCTTATTACCCACGGTTTTTCTCATCCCGATAATATTGAAACGGCTTTGGCAATGGAGGCGATCGTTCGAGCGGAAGGAGCAATTCCGGCCACTATCGCCATTTTAGCGGGTGAGATCACCATTGGTCTGTCTAAAGAGCAAATTGAAACGTTAGCAACAACAAATGATGTGCGAAAATGTTCTGTGCGGGACCTTCCTTATGTCGTGGCCCGGCAAGCTTACGGTTCGACCACGGTGGCCGCAACAATGCTGATCGCCCATCAGGCTGGTATTGGTTTGTTTGCAACAGGTGGCATTGGAGGGGTGCATCGGGGAGCACCTTTTGATACATCAGCTGATTTACTAGCCTTGGCTAGCATCCCTATCACAGTCGTCTGTGCCGGGGCGAAGGCTATTTTAGATTTACCCGCAACTTTGGAGACTCTAGAAACGCAAGGGGTGCCCGTCGTTGGGTATCAAACAGATTATCTACCTGCCTTTTATTCACGAACCAGCAATTTACCGCTTGATATGCGCCTCGATACAACCTCCGAAATCGCCGCAATGATTCAAGCACGGGATCAGATGGGGTTAAAGATGGGCATATTAATTACTAATCCGGTACCAGACGATCAAGCTTGGCCAACAGAGCAAGCCGAGGCTGTTATTCAACAGGCTGTAGAAGAGGCGGAAGCAGAGGGAATCACGAGTAAGGCGGTCACACCTTATCTATTAGATCGAGTCAATACCCTTTCTAAAGGGCAAAGTAAGCAGGCGAATAAAGCACTTTTAGCGAACAATGCCAAACTCACGGCTCAAATTGCAGTGAGCTTGAGTGAGCAGCGTAAGGCTATGTCAATCGCATAACCCATCAATCAAGATTGAGAGAGGAGTCTAACACCCCTTTCTCAATCTTATATAGAAAGCTCCCAACGATGACCAATTTAGCCAAACCGCCTAGCTCATTAGCTCGCCTACGAAGCAAACTACGATCCTTATCCGACTCTGAGACACAGGTTGCGAACTGGATATTACAAAATCCAGAAACAGCAATGCATGCTTCAATGGCACATATTGCCCAAGCTTGTGGGGTCAGTGATACAACTGTATTGCGATTATGTCGCAATACAGGGTTTCGAGGATTTACAGATCTAAAGATTGCGCTTGCCCAGGATTTGGCCAGCCCTACCCAGCTCATTCATGACCACATCGCTCACGATGATGCGCCGTCTACCGTGGCTCGCAAAGTGTTTATGACCAATATTCAAGCTTTGTATGACACTTTGGAAATGCTTGATGAGGGGGCTTTCAATCAAGCAGTGCAATTGCTTGATGAGGCTCAACAAATTTTAATCGTTGGCATCGGTGCCTCGGAATCAGTAGCAAAAGGAACATTTCACAAGCTATTTCGATTAGGACTGCCCTGCTTGTTACCCGCCGATACCCATACCCAATTACTTCAGGCCGCGCTCTTAACACCACAAGATGTGGTTATCGTCATATCTCATTCTGGGGAAACTCGCGACCCAATTACAATATTAGAAGAGGCAAAGCGCCAAGAGGCACGCACCTTGTGCATTACGAGTAACGCCCAATCACCCCTAACGAAACTCGCTGATATCGTTTTATTGAGTGTATCTCAGGAAACTCGCACGGATGCGATTGCGTCCAGGGTAGCCCAAACCACGATCATCGATGCTTTAAATGTGGTTCTATCACTCAAACATTTGGATCGAACGATAAAAATTGAAAAACGAATTAATGAGGCGATTATTCCGAAAACGTACTAACTGAAGTATCAAGTATCGAGTTCGTGAATCTCCCCCAATTTTATCCCTCCAAATAGCTCAACATCTCACTAGGTTCGACCAACTTATTTTCCATCGGGTCAAAAATGCCCTGATCGCGCTCACAGTAGAAAAGCCGCGCCCAGCGGTCATGCACCGCTTCCCACCGCGTCGTGGCTACTTTAAACTGAGCCTGTTCCGTTTTAGTCTTTTTCGCATTTTTGCGTAGGGAAGCCCAGCCTGCCCCGATAATGCCCAGGCCAAACACCATTGATAAACCCAGCTGTACCATTTGCGAGTCGACGGCCCCGCCTGATAAAGCTGGCCATATTGTGGCCACACCGGTCAAAATTGAGCACACCCCACCCACGATAAAAATGATGCCGCCATAGCGGCTCCAAACTCCCACAGCTTCGATCTGCGGGTGGACAGGTGGGGCCAACATACGGCTCAAAGCCGTCGGTGGCTCTTCAGCAACGATCACGTGAATCGATCGAATTTGGTCAACTTGTTGGCATTTTGGGCAAGGGGGTAATTGAGACATAAGGGTAAGGATAATCAAACAAATAGATGTGAGATGTATGAAACCTCACAAAGATAAAGAAAATGAGGGATTAGACAAAAACTAATCCCTCATTTTGATCATGATGCGTATCTTACTCTACGGTAACGCTCTTAGCCAAGTTTCGTGGCTGATCCACATCTGCCCCACGACGAACAGCAGTGTGATAGGCCAGCAATTGTAACGGAATGACCGAGATAATCGGGGTTAAAATCGGATGCGTTTCGGGAATGCGTAGAGTGTAATCCGATTTAGTTTTAAGCTCTTCATCACCATCATTGATAACTGAAATCACAATCCCATTGCGGGCCCGCACCTGCTCGATTTGACTGATCATTTTGTCATAAACATGATCTTTGGTAGCGATACAAACGACTGGCATCTTCTCATCAATCAGTGCGATCGGACCATGCTTCATTTCACCAGCGGGATACCCTTCGGCGTGAATGTAGCTAATCTCTTTCAACTTCAACGCCCCTTCCAAGGCAATCGGGTAGTTGTAGCCACGCCCAAGGAAGAGAAAGTGCTCAGCCTCGTAGAAGGTATTAGCCAGCAATTCGTAATTGTTGTATCCCTCGGTCAAAACCTCGCCGACCACTTCGGGCAAGTGCGCCAGTTGAGCTACCAACTTCCAGCTTTCTTCGCTCGAAAGATGTCCTCGCATTTGGCCCAGATAAATGCCTAGCATCGTCAAATCGGTTAAAGTGGTGGTAAAGGCTTTAGTGCTGGCTACCCCAATCTCAGGGCCAGCCTGCATCAGGATTTTTCCATCCGTAATCCGGTGGGCCATACTGCCCTGCGCATTAACAATCGCCCAAGTCTTGGCTCCCTTTTCGCGCCCTTCTTCGAGAGCAGCTAGCGTATCTACCGTTTCACCAGATTGGGTGATCGCCAAAACGACGGTATTTTCATTAAGCATCGGGTCACGATAACGAAACTCGGAGGCGTAGTCGACAGAAACAGGGACACGGGCCAATTTTTCAATGATGAACTGCCCAACCCGCCCAGCATAGGCAGAGGTACCACAAGCCGTGATGACGATACGGTTGATTGATTTAGCTTCTTCGGGTGTTAGCTGTAACTCCTCAAACTTGATTTGGCCATTGATAAAATCAACCCGACCCCGCATTGTCGCCTGAATGGATTGAGGTTGTTCATAAATTTCTTTCTGCATAAAGTGGCGATATTGCCCCTTAACCGCACTGATGGGATCCCAATTGATCATTTGATACTTCTTCTCAAGCGGTTCACCATCCAACGTACTGTACGTAACCTCATCTGCCGTAATAACCGCCATCTCGTGGCTTTCCAGGAAAACCATCCGTTGGGTGTATTCCAGAATTGCCGGAATATCCGAAGCTAGATAATTTTCATCCTCACCCAAGCCAACAATCACCCCGCCAGCATTGCCCAGCCGCACTGTAATAATTTTGTCTGGCTCGTCCTTACTAATGACTGAAATAGCGTGTGCCCCATCAAGCATTTTGAACGCGCGGCGGCAGGCTGTCTCAAGATCATCCCCTTCGGTAAGGTGTTTGTCAATGAGGTGGGTAATTACTTCGGTGTCTGTATCAGATTTGAATACGTGACCTTCCTCTTGTAGCTGGGTTCGCAGAGGAATAAAGTTTTCGACAATACCATTTTGCACCACCGCAATCACGCTCTCCTCATCAATATGAGGGTGTGCATTGCGCTCCACAGGCGGTCCGTGGGTCGCCCAGCGGGTATGACCGATCGCAACATTTCCATTCAGGGGGGCCTCTTTGAGCTTTGCTTGCAAATTCGACAACTTCCCGGCTGCTCGACGGATCGCTAAATCCCCGTTGATGGCCGCAATCCCGGCAGAATCATAGCCACGATATTCCAATCGACTAAGCCCGCTGTAAACGATTTCTGGGCCTTGTTTTGCACCAACATAACCAACGATACCACACATAATTAGCTCCTTTTTACAGGTCAAAAATTGACCTATCAATAACATAATACGTATAAAAATAGCACAAAATGCATCTATCCTCTCAGGCAAAACACCATTTAGATGTGCAGATTTTTGTGTATTTCAGTTTTAATTTTTTTCTGGAATGAATTACGACTTTATTTATAGACAGGTAACATTTAAACAATGCTACTGTATTGTCGCTGAACACTGACCATTGTCTACCGTTTTGTTCCAACAATTACTCGCTGGTTTTGTCGAAAGACTTTTAAGCCAAAGTGGCTCTTTCCCAAGAGGGGGATGTGAGGACAATTCGGACGATGGTCGTCGCCCGGCAGGTACCCGCCGAAATTTCGATAACCCTGCTCCTCGTCACCCTACATTACATAGGGTCAGGCGCTAATTATCCTCGATATTCATTTTAGATTATTTCATTTACACCTCCATCAGATGGATCACTACAATCATAAAAAGGTTGAGTCTGTTTGTCAAGTCGAAAAATTAATATCAAACAAGGTCAGGGTTTGAAGAACTGATCTTATAAATTAAGATAAACTCAAATTACTAGAGGTCAAGTGTAGCGTGTATTCTGGAAAATTTGTCGTGAATACTCAAAAAATCAAGCTTTTGAGGTCTGAGCAATTAGTTGCTCGATAACCTGCTGTACCTCTTCAATTGAGAGGTTATCGGTTTCAATGACAATCGCATCCTTCGCCGGAACCATCGGCGAAACAGGATTATTTCGGTCAAGCTCATCTCGGGCTAAGATAGCGGCAAGAATATCTTTATAGCTATCCAGACGACCTCGATTCAAAGCATCTCGGTGACGGCGTCTAGCCCGCTCCTCTGGCGAAGCAACCATAAAAATCTTGAG
Organism: Phycisphaerae bacterium; assembly: GCA_028285035.1. The sequence goes on along the minus strand of JANQQF010000176.1, from coordinate 12,343 downwards.
ATCAGCTTCAGGCAAAACGACCGTACCAATATCTCGGCCAACCATAACAATCGAGCCTGTCGCTGCAATTCGACGTTGTTGATTAGTCAAGGCTGTGCGTACACGAGGATGTGAAGAGATTGAAGAAACATTCGCATCGACATCTGGAGTCCGCAGTTCCCAAGTTATGTCCTGTTTATCCACCAGCACCGTATTTTGCCGACCATCATCTGGGCCATCTTGTATTACTTCAATTACCATTTCCTCAGCCAAGGCGGAGATGGCTTCAACATCAGTTAAGTCAAGCCCGCGATCCAACACAGCCCACGTTACAGCCCGATACATAATTCCTGTATCAAAATATAAATAGCCCATTGATTGGGCTAGACGTTCAGCAACGGTACTTTTGCCCGCTGCCGCTGTACCATCAATTGTAATCGTCGATGGGGAAGTCACGTTAAAGTCTACCTCAAAATTTTTGTTTGCTTGATGATTGTTATTTTTTCGGAGAAGATGTCTTCGTAGATTTGGGGGGAGCTGACTTTCGTCTCGTTGATTTCTGCCCTTTGCCAGCGACCAGTTCCTTCAGTCGATTGATTTCGCCGGGATTCAGATGACGCCATTTGCCTACTCTCAACTGGCCCAATTTTAGAGTGCCCATTCGAACTCGCTCCAGACGTAGTACCGGATGCCCCAAAATTTTAGCGATTTCGCGAATTTGTCGTTTCCGTCCTTCGGTGATGACAACCCGTAACCACACGTTGTTATCCTTCTCAACATTCAGGATTTGCACCGTAGCTGGCGCAGTTGCCTCCCCCTCAAGTTCCACTTGGCCTTTACGCCACTTTTCGAGGGTCGGCAACGAAGGTTTCCCCTTAACCAACACCTGATACTCTTTTTCAACGTGATAGCGAGGGTGCATCATCCGTTCGGCCAAAGAGCCATCGTTGGTCAATAAAATCAGCCCTTCACTGTTCAAATCCAGACGACCCACTGGATAAATGCGCTCTGGCACATCGACTAAATCCAGCACAGTTTTTCGGCCACGATCATCACTGGCTGCACTCAGCACCCCAGACGGTTTGTTGAGTGCAATATAAACCAGTGACTCTGTTTTCTTCGAGATGACCGTATCATCCACAACAATCTTGTCGCGCTTTGGATCGACTTTAGTCCCAAGTTCGGTCACAACTTGACCATTCACCTTTACCCGTCCCGCCAAAATCAAGGCTTCACTGGCCCTGCGAGAGGCAATCCCAGCGTGGGCCATCACTTTTTGTAAACGTTCGGTTCGATCTGTCATGAGTCCATTTCAGCATCTAAGATATCAGAAACACTTTCAATTTCAGGGAGCTCTTCAAGGCCCTCATCGGCATCTGGCTCAGGCAGCTTCAACTCCGGCAGCTCACCCAGTTCTTCCAGGCCAAAAAATCGGAGGAACTCAAAAGTTGTGCCAAATAGAGCCGGATGCCCCACTGAGTCCAATCGGCCAACCTCCTCAACCAACCCTTTGCTAATCAAGGTCCGCAATACGCCATCACTATTCACACCACGAATGGCTTCAATCTCAGGACGGGTAATGGGCTGACGATAGGCAATCATCGCCAACGTTTCCAAGGCTGGGGTTGATAGCCTGGTTGTATTAGATAATCCTAAAAATTTCTCAATGTATTCGGTCAACCCAGGGGCGCTAACCAATTGAATTAACTGCCCTTGCCGCTGGACACGAATGCCACGGGTGGACAGTAATGACTTCAATTCAACCAATGTGGCATCCACTTCCGCTTCACGGCACCCTACTGCCGAGGCTAAATCGCCGATTGTGACAGGCTCTGATGCGACGAAAAGTAAACCTTCTATAATTGTTGATAAGGGTATTTGGTTATCTGTTGTCATCTTACGTTTCGGATGTTATAATTTTGGTTTGTAGTCTTCATACGAACTTATAGAGTTTATCGTGTTTGCAAGGAATGACAAATATGACTTATTTATATGATACATTTCATCGAATTCGGAGAAACAAAATTTGGCTGACGCTTTTTCTCATAAGTTTCTTGAGTCTGGCCTGTAATTTGGGGGGAAGTGCTCAGCAAGTTGGCCCGCCAGAAGGTGTGATTCCAACCAACCAGGAGTCGTCCGACCGCCTCAAACAAAATTTCAATCAGGCCCTGCAAGAAACCACGTTGACCACCGAATCTCGGTTGCGTGTGACGAATGAAGAAATGACATCGCTGGTCGCCAATGAGCTATCTGCCACGGGACAAATTCCCCTGACCAATCCCCAAATTTGGTTTACAGCCGGTCGGATTTATATCACAGGTGACGTCACAACGCTTGGGGTAACAAACAACTCAATCATTGTCGCCTCAGCCATCGTCGACAATGGCCGATTAGTAGTCGAAGTTGAAGAGGCTCAAATGGGACCCTTTGATTTTCCAGATACACTTTTGGAGTCGATTACCCAGACGGTCAATGAAACCTTGGCCGGTATTCTAATCGATCTAGAAATCACCCAACTCGAAATCCTGGAAGGTGAGATGTTTATCGTCAGTACTCGGCGACCTTAATACAAGGCGGCCAAGTGGCAGGGTCATAGGGTAACAAGGTAGACTTCTCCTGTAACCTTGCAACCTTGTTACTGTGCTACTTTGCTAACTACACTTCCGGTTCAAACAAGCCATCGATAAAGGCCTGCGGATCAAACGGGGTTAAATCATCCATTCCTTCACCGGTGCCAATGAACCGAACAGGCACACCAAGCTCTTTGCCAACCGCAAAGACGACGCCGCCTTTGGCTGTGCCATCTAATTTGGTGAGAACCACCCCCGTAATATCAGCACTCTTTTTGAAATGTTTGGCCTGAGACAAAGCATTTTGACCCGTGGTGGAGTCCAAAACGAGAAGAGTCTCATGGGGTGCGGCGTGAACTTGTTTTCGAGCAATGCTACTTAATTTTTCTAACTCTTTCATCAAATTGAACTTGGTATGTAATCGCCCAGCCGTGTCGATAATCACAATGTCCATTTTACGGGCCAAGCCACTTTTCAAGGCATCAAAGACAACCGCTCCTGGGTCGGCATTAGGCTGATGGGCAATGATCGGTACGTCAGCCCGTTCGCCCCAAATCTTGAGCTGATCGATAGCCGCTGCCCGGAAAGTATCCCCTGCCGCCAGCATCACTTTTTTGCCTTGTTGTTTGTAATATGTGGCCAGTTTGGCAATGCTAGTCGTCTTTCCAGACCCATTGACCCCAACCACCAAAATCACGGTCAAAATCCGCTTTTTATCAACTGGCGAAGGACCGTGGCCATCAATCAAATTGAACAACTCTTCTTTTAGAATACGCTGAGCGCCATCCGTTTTTGTGATGCCTTCCTGCCTAACTCGGTCTTGCACAACTTCCAACAATGTCATCGTTGTCTCAATCCCAACATCGCCTTGAATCAACAACGCTTCTAAATCTTCCCAGAATTCCTCATCAATATCACTCGCCCCAAATAAATCCGCAATTTGGCCAAACACCGAATTACGGGTGCGGGACAAACTATTTCTAATTTTATCTCGGTTAAAACCGAACATAGGGTGACCTACCTTTTGGTAAAAATTATCAAGCTGAAATTATATAACATCCCTCGACTGAATCCAAACTATCATTTTGGAAGGTTGCGATTCTACTTATCCTTCCCCCCCCTCTAACCTTCCAACTATTAAAGTTGAAACTCTTTTTAATCTCTGCTATACTGCAAAAACTGATCCCCAATTTATGTAGAGCTTACTACCGCACTGAAGCGAGGAGGCCACAATGCAGAACCAAACCCAGTTAGTTCGTTTTTTGCAACAGGAAAATTCACGCTTAACAGATGATAATGAGATTTTGCGTGAAGAGATCGAGAATTTACGCTACTATGCCGATTCACTGCAAGAGTTGTATTGGGCCACCAAGCAAATCACCACCGAAGAGAATTTGATGAGCCTCCTATATCAGATTCTTGATAATGCGATGGGTGTGCTCAAGGCCGAAGGCGGCTCACTGGCCCTGCTCGACACCGAAACGGATGAGTTGGTCTTTGTTGCGGTGCGTGGTGATTTGCAGGAACAATTGCAGGGGTATCGTATCAAAGGTGACGCCGGGATTGCGGGCTGGGTTGCGGCCAATCGTGAAGCCCTCATCGTAAACAACCCCCGTCAAGACGACCGTTTCTTCTCAAATGTAGACGAAACCTTCGATTTCTTCACCCGTTCCATCCTCTCTGTTCCCCTCATCACTCGCAGCAAAATGGTCGGAGTGATCCAACTCCTCAACAAAAAAGAGCAAGAAGAATTTAGCGATACCGATGTTATTCTTCTCTCCATTTTAAGTCACGTTGCTGCTACTGCCTTGGAAGAAATGAGGCTGGAGTTGGAATCACAAGAAGCTGAGGCAGTGTAGGGTTTAATGTCGAAGTTATTTATTTTGGGATGCGATGACAATGAGGAATGTCAATGAGAGTGGTTAAATTAAGTAAAGAAGAGTTTTCTGAGTTGGAAGATGTTAGAAGATTTTTCAGAAATCTACTGAAGAGAAACCCTCCAGGAAAATTTAGGATTACTAAAGGCCGTATTGCTAAGAATGCTCTCGAACCAGGAGAAAAAATATTATTTTCCTACAGCCGTCGGGTATATTTCATAGCTCAGTCTGCAAGTAGTCGTCTTAAAAATGAAGATAAGTATCAAAATAAGTATCCATCTTATTTCTTGCTTGATATGGATACATTACATCCCGTTGATATAAGCTTATTTGATGTAGAGAAAAGGTATCATCAAGAGACAGGTGAAACAAAACATCTTGTCCAAGCTCAGGGATGGCCAATAATAGAAAACGAGACATTTGCAACGAGTTTATGGGAGTCTTTGATATAGAGTTTGTAACAAAGTTTTGTTACAAACATTGAATGTTCAGATCATTTGATAAATTCCACTCATAATCACCCCCGTCGCCCCAGCCGCCAGCAGTGCACTAGCCACATCCTCCGCCGTTTCCTCTGTCGCCAAAGCAATCATATTACCGCCCCCACCAGCCCCAGAAAGCTTTGCCCCCAAAGCACCAGCGTTATTCGCGGTCTCAATCAATCGCTCCAACTCGGGCGATGACACCCCAATCATTTGCAAACGCTCCTGATTTCGGCGCATCAACTCGCCAAATGTTGTCAAGTCGTCCGTCCCCTGCTCAATCATTTCCCGAGCTTGGATGACGATACGTTCAATTTCATCAAATTGTTGTTCATAAAATTCTGGGTTGGCTTGCCATCGCTCGCGCACCCGCCCAACAATCTTATGGGTTGGGGCGACAACGCCAGTGTCAGCAATGACGAAGGTGAGAGGTAAATTGACTTGCAACCGTTCGATGGGCTGATTGCGAATAAAATAGACAGGTTGACAATAGGCGATGACGGTGTTGTCAATGCCGGAGGGCGTGCCGTGGTACAGTTTCTCCACCTCGTACACGAGATCGGAAACCGCCAATGGGGGAAGCGGTGACTGAAAAAACTCAGCAAGGGCTTGAACAATGGCAGCAGAAATTGCCGCGCCACTACCAAGTCCACGACCTAAGGGAATGGTCGAGGAAACCGTCAACATAGCATCGGGGGGCGTTTGTTGTAAATGGCTCAAGGTCAAACGCACAATCCAAGCCAAAGCATTGTCGTCAGCTAAATCGGCCAATGTGTTGCGCTGACCTAGATCAGGGGCATTGATGATAAACCCCGTGCCAGATTCAGTCGGCTGGATGTCAGCTCGAGCTTGTACATTATGAATTGGCGCAGCAATCGCGGGGCGATTGTAAACAACCGAATGTTCACCAAAGAGGATAATTTTGCCGGGAGCGGTTGAGGTAATCGACATTGAGTAAAATTCTGTAAACAGACCTATTGACAATTTACCTCGAAAGGCAACAAACTAGTTTCAAGGTAACAGGAGCGCAAAATCACAAGGTAACATCACAAGATAGGCTACCTTACGATTTTGCTACTTGCGACCTTGACAATCTTACCAAAAGGAATAAAAAAAGCGGACACCCAATTGAGTGCCCGCTCTATTAAAAATGATAGACTTAAGCGGCTTTTTCTTCTCCTGACCCAATCTCGTTTAAGTACTTGATAACTTCTTTTCGAGATTTTTCAAACCGACGCATCAACTGCTGATCTGTGTCGCGAAGGGCATTGATGGTACGTTGTGAACAAGCTGAACAACCTAAGGCGGCTTTGTAACTACCCAAATCACAATTCAGGCAATCACACAACTTGATCATCATATGTGAAAAGGACAATGCATCTTCGTGTGTTTCGGGTAATCTTGCAATCCGTTCAGTCAGATTTTTCCAATCTTCACCCTTTAATTTTTTCAGTCCGCTTACTCGAGAATGTGGAAACAAAATTTCGCAACGAGAGTACATAACTTAACCCTTTATCGATCTAGTAAAATCCCCATAAAAATATGAGCCGTCTGGGGCTCGAACCCAGGACCCATTGCTTAAAAGGCAATTGCTCTACCGACTGAGCTAACGGCTCAAGAGCGGATATTAACACAGTCTTAAGGTCTTGTCAATAGCGAATTTTGTTTTTTAAGGTTTGCGTTGACACACCTGTTTAGGGGTGTTATAATTTCAGAACTTGACATATTTATTCTGGCTCAACAAGCCAAGAACTGCCAAAAAATAAGACAAGAGATTGCCTACTATCCTGACAATTTTCGACCATTTTTGAGGAAGTCCGAACCCAAAGGAATCTTCATGTCAGACCACGATTTATACCCAAAAGCAGCGAAAACATTTATAGACGCTTACGCCAACACAAACTACCTCCGCCCCCTCAAAGGGGATGAGATGGCTCAATTCTATGTGAATCGCGGGTTTCATTCCGAGCTAAAATCTTTGATGGGCCAGCTTGAAGCCGGGTCACGCACCTTTCCTCCCAGCAATACAAAGTTTCTTTTTGTTGGTCATACCGGCTGTGGAAAAAGCACCGAGCTTTCCAAATTAGCCAATATTATTGAAACGGGTGAAGGACGTAGCGAATTTCTCTCAAATAACTTTCTTCCTATTCAATATTCAGTCAGTGAAGTTGTCGGCCTCTACAATATTGAATTCATCGATATTGCTTTATCAATCATCCTGGGTATTTACAAAGAAATGGAGCGGTTGGGTTATGTGGTCGATGAGTCTGCCGCTCGACGGGTCTACGATTGGCTATATCGGGGACAAGCGGGTTCGCTACATAACTCAGCCCTGGATACCGCAGAGGTAGACTTTGATCTGGGGCTAGGCAGCCTGATCCGTTTGATTGATGTTCGCCTCAAAAGTGAGGGTGAAATTCGGGAGGGCATTCGGACCCGCATCCGCAAATATGTACCAGAACTCATCAACCTCATTAATCAAGTTATTTATGAGGTATCCAGCATTACCGGTCGTCATATCCTCCTCATCATCGACGATTTGGACAAGATTCAACCATTAGATGCAGCCCTGAACATTTTCCGAGAACATGTCAAAAGCTTGATCTCGTTTGATTGTTTTGCCATTTACACCGCCCCGATATCTCTCTTGTATGATGCGGCCTCAAAGCATATCGGTCAGTATATGGAAGTGCATTACATGCCTATGTTTCGGGTTCGTACCAAAGAAGGGGTGCCCGAAACTCGCGATGCCCCCGACGTCCGCACTTTGAAAGAGATTGTGTATCGTCGCGTTCACCCCGATTTGTTTGACGATGATGTTGTTGATACCGCCATTGATATGACTGGCGGTATTTTACGGGAATTGATCCGTATCATCCGTAACTGCTGTGTGTATTGCGAAGAGTATGGGGTTGACCGCATTACCCAGAGCGTGCTATATTATCATAAGAATCGACTCAAGAGTGAATATTATCGTATGCTGGAGGATGATGATTATCAATGGCTCCACCGGGTCAAAAAGACCAAAAATCGAGCCAATGTAAACGTCCGGCATTTGGAGTCATTGTGTGTTTTATATTACCCCAATGGCAAAGGGTGGTTTGATGTTCATCCTGTTGTCAGTGAATTACTTCAAGAATGGGAGTTAGAAAACCCCGAAATCTTACCAGCCCTGACAGGTAACCGCTAAGGATTAAGCATGGTCTCACCTAACACCGACGAACTCACATCCCGCTTTCCCGACGAAATCCGAATGCTCCTAGCAATGCTCCGCATGAGTAATCTGGGTGGTTTAGCTGTAGCAGAATGTGGCGATCTGACCTTACGCGCTCGTCTCATCGACTATTTTCGCCGCCGCTTAGAAGCCGATGGCATTTATGTCTTCAACTTTGAGGTCAGTTCAAAAGACACCAACCTGATTCGCAGCCTGACCGAACTCACCGATCATTCCCGTTTCAAAAATCTAGAACTTACCGGAAAATACAAATCGATTGTCATCTTTGTTTATGGCATCGAGAAATTTGACGATGAGCAACGCGGGCAATTTGTCCGCCTTCTCAACTTTTTACGTGATCGGCTGACAATGATTGCCCAACCTATTGTCATTTGGGGCAACTCCACATTTGTCACCGAATTGGCCCGAAATGCACCCGACTTTTGGAGTTGGAAAGGTCACTTTTTTAGCTTTCCCTCCACGGCTAATCAGGATGAGCAAGATGAAGGGGTGCGTCTCTACAACAGCTCCACCTCCCCCATCCACCGCTACGTCCGGCGAGTGATTGAAGATCCGGATTATGCTATTTGGAAGGAGTTGTACTTGCCGCTCAAGGCAACCCGAGCCAATGAAGCAATTAGCCCCTTTCCCCCACGGCACACTTTGACTAAGGCTGAGTTACGCCAACTAGCCCCCCTCTTTCCGCACGCTGAACCTTGCAAAGCCAATCAAATCGTTTTTCGGAAAGGTGATCGTGGCGACAAGTCATATGTCATTGTCAGCGGTGAGGTTGAGGTTTTTGTGCCAGACGCGCTTGGCAATGAGATGATTGTGTCCAAATTGGGGCCTGGTGATTTCTTCGGCGAAATTGCTTTGATTAAACGTATTCCCCGTACCGCCACAGTTCGGACGACCAAACCCTGTAAATTTGTCACTTTAACCCACCGCTCGCTCAACCTTATCAACCATCGGGCACCTGATGTTCTGGAGATTATGACCGAAATCGCTCAACAGCGATTGGAGTCGCGAGCGAATGATGACGAGATCAATGTCTCCCCGTTACGCCGCTTTGCTATTGAAGGCTCAAGCCTGATTCGTGAAACGCCTATCGATGTGCGTGATTTAATCAATCACGATCAACGGGCGGTCATTTTAGGCGATGCGGGGGGTGGTAAAACAACTGTTTTGCGACGCCTGATGATCGATACTGCCGAACAAGCTGATCATATTTTGGGGACCTCAGATGACTCAATTGTATTGCCCATCTTCATCAAACTCAACGCGATGGCCCCGAACAAAACGGTCGAGTCAATCATCCTTGACATTCTACGTAGCTACGAAATTTACGAATTTGAAACCGAGTCAGATGTAGAAACCCTGTTGAATGGCGAGGGACCAAGCTACAGCAATATCCACTCCATTCTGTTCCTGCTTGACGGCCTCAACGAGATGCCCTACCAAAATAAGACTCGGCAAGAACTCAATCGCTTTATCGGCAAGTACGGTCAACACCGCTACATCCTGTCCTGCCGTGCCCAAGATTACACCACCCTCTACAACTTCCGCACCGCAATGCTGCAACGGCTGAGTGGGGAGGACATTGAGACCTATTTGGTCAACTACCTAGGGGCTGAAAAAGGACGGGCTGTTGCGAAGGAGATTTACAACGACTCGCAATTGGAAGATTTGGCTCAATCGCCCTTGGCTCTCTATATGTTTGCCCAAATCGCCAGAGACCGTGAAGAGGCTCTCCCAAAAAATCGGGGGGTGTTGTTTGAGGGCTTCACCAATAATCTCCTTGAACGAACCGACAGCGAGTGGTGGAAGGTATTTGGCCGCTCTAAAGCTCAGGTGCCGCTCACCTTACGCAAGAGTGCTTTGGCTAATTTAGGCTTGGCCATGCAAGAGGAAGAGTCATGGGCCTTTCCCCGTGAGCGATGGATTGATATTATTTCTCGCGAGCTTTACTTGTATCGAGAAGGGGCCAGCCCCGGTGAGCGGGTTGAGGTGCAATACATTACGGCTGAGGATGTCCACGAAGAGATTAAGCACAGCGGGTTGATCCGCTATGTTGATACCCGAGCCTGGATCGAATTTGCGCACCACACCTACCAAGAATTCTTTGCTGCACTGGCTCAGCGGGAGCAGAGTTACGACATTGAGCCTAATTTGCGGGTCGCTGAGGCACGACGGCGATGGCAAGGCACCATTATTATGTTGTATGGTATCGCCTACGACAAGAGTGAACTATACTCTAAGATCTTGGGCGAGGATAACGACTATGCTCGAATTTGGCTGGGCGCGCAGTGTCTGGCCAGCTCTGGGGAAGAAATCACCCTCTCCTTACAACAGCTCGAACGTAACATCCCGATGCAACAATATTTCGCCTTGCTGTTTAGTGCGGGTTTGGCCTCGCGCCAGTTGGGGCGATATCCTGAGGCTCTCACCTATCTACATATGGCCACAGAAGAAAATCCTGGCTCAGCCGAGGTGCAGTACGAACTCGGTTCGCTCTATCGTCAGGTCGATCAATATGAACGGGCCATCGTCCACCTGGAGGAGGCCATTCGCCTGCGCTCTGACTTTGTTGATGCCTACAATCAGTTAGGAATCACCTACCACGATCAGGGTAAATACATTGAGGCCTTGACGGTGTTCAAAGCCACCATCCAGCTTGAACCCGCCAACGCCCACCACTTTTACAATCTCGGTACGACCCAGAAAATCCTACGGGATTACGTCAGTGCCCGTGAGTCATTCCGTACGGCGCTCAAGCTCAAGCCTGATTACTCTGAGGCCCGCACTCAGCTTGAAATCCTGGAGAAAGCCCTAGCAACGGGTGTGGTTCGTGTGCTCGAAAATATCCCGCTGCTCAGCAAGATGACGTTGGAGCAGAGTGTCCTGCTGGCCAATCGCATCAAGGTCCACGAATTTAAGCCCGGCCAGATTGTCTTCCATATGGGTGAGATGGGCGACACCTTCTACGTTATCGAAGCTGGCGAAGTTGAGGTTTTGGCCCCCGATATCGGCACCCAACCCAGCGGGGTCATCAATCGGCTCAAAGAGGGCGACTTCTTTGGCGAGATCGCTTTGCTCCGAGCAGTCCCTCGAACCGCCACCATCCGCGTCGTCAAACCGACCCGCTTGCTGGCCATCAATCGCGAGGATTTCGATTTTGTCCGTGATAAATATCCCTCGATTGCTCATGGTGTGGCCGAAACTTCAAGCCTGCGTCTGCTCCGTGACCGCCAGATTGGTCGCCGCGTCGATCTCGACCGCTACTATGATCCCGGCTACATCGCCGAGTTGACTCACCAAGATGAGGTCACAGTCGTCATGGGTGACATCCACGGCTCGACCTATCTGACCAACGCCATTGGCCCTGAGTTAATGGTCGCCTTCTTAGATGAATATCTGCTCCGAATGTCCACCATCATCGTACAGGCCGGTGGGGCGATGGACAAGAGTTTGGGTGATAGTGTGATGGGAGTCTTTGGCAATGTGCCGGGACGCCATCAGGATGACCGTTCCTCCTCCGCCCACTCCGCGATTATGGCCGCCCTCAAGATGCGCCAGGCCTACCTCACTCTGCGTGATGAGTGGAAGCGGGAAAGCCCTGAATTTGGTCAAACCGGAATGGGTGTCGGTATTAGCACGGGCAAGGTCAAAACCGGCACGGTTGGTCCCGAAGCCACGATGGTCGGCCCCGCTGTGAACATGTCCAGCAAGCTCAGCAAGATGGCTATCAAAGGCCGTACCGAGAGCGAAATCTACATCGACTCCCACACCCTTGATTTGACCGACAACGCCTTCAAGACCGAGCAACTCGATCCTGAGTACACCAAGAAGAAGGTTGGCGTCGAGTTAGAGGCGTTTCGGGTCCATCGGCCTAATTAGGCTCTATTAAAACACAAATCCTACCTTCAAAAAAATGAACCCATTGAGCTTAATATCTTTCCGACGAATTTTCACACTGAGTGGGGCACTTTTAATCGCTTTAGGTAACTTCATTCCTTGGTGGTGTGCTGGACATTGGAATTATGCCTGTGTTTCAGGCATATCAATTACAGTTGTTTCTTCTGCTTTACAATCCTACCTTCAAGATATAAGCTTAGAGGATTCATTACCATAATTTTGTACAAATAGAGGGTGATTCAACTAGTTGCTTCAAACAGGGCAGGTTTCAACTTGGTGAAAACGCCCAGAAAAAAGAGAAAAGAG
>JANQQF010000088.1 GCA_028285035.1 Phycisphaerae bacterium | reverse complement strand
GCAGGGCTGTTAAGTTCTAGGAAGAAAGGAAAAGGTGGTATAATGTAGGGATTTTATTAGCAAAAGAGATAAGCGCATATTTGAGAGAAGTAAAGCCGTGATTACGAAAAATATTGATGGCAAAATCCTTGAAAGTCGATAGATTTTCAGCGGCATTGGCCTCAGATAAAGTGGCACGATCTTCCCGAAGAATAACATCTTTGACCCAATGGAGGTTGTTTTCGATCGACCAATGACCGCGGATCAGTTGAGCAAAGTCAAGGGCACCGGGTTCCTTGAGGTCACTCAAGTAGAAATGTTGCTTGTGAAAGAATTCTTGCTGGCGTTTGGTAAAGCGATCAACGACAATCAAGGTGGCAAATTCAGCTTCAGCCCAAGCAGCGGGTGAACCAGACCAATCATAGACTCGAGCCCAACGCATTTCCAGACGACCTTTGTTGGTTTCACGGCTGAAAAAGCTATCTCGTGGTAAGTGGGCTTTAATCTGCTGAGCCCGTGCCACTAACGTAGAGCAATTGTCTTTGACCTGCACGACATAATGGCTATCGTTTTGTCTAATCTGTTTGAGCGTTTTTTTGGCAATGCAAGGCATCCAAGGTGAAAATTGCGCCGACAAGCTCAAGGTGTTCCAACAAATCGCGCACCGCTTGGCCTTCACCTTGCTTACCATTTTGAAAGCTCGTTTTGCCCAAGACCACCTGCCGCTGGTGGGCAAAGGCACTCACAATCTGCACAAAGTTCTGCTCAGTGTCGTGGGCTTGTTTCACCGTTGATCCCAGACACTTGCCATCAATCGCTATCGCTTCTCCCACATCGTAGCCTTGCTCCTGAGCCCATTGACTGAACACTGATGTCAGCTCTTCCGATGGCACGTTTCTCATTACTGTCCGGATTGTCACGTGGCTGGGCATCCTGCGCCACTTCAGCTTTAACTGCGCTTTCAACTCCGCTTCATTGGCTTTCATAAACGCCGCTAATTCTCGATAGCCGTAATACCCGCTCATCACTCCCAAGGTGATCAAGGTCAACAACGACACCAGGTTATATCTTTGGCCTTGCCCGCGGCGAAAATCTGCTATTTGGCTCAAGTATCTTGATAAGCTCATTGCTCTTTTCCTTTGCTTCTTTGTTTTTTCCCTTATTTTACTCCTTTTCTTTAGAACTTAACAGCCCTCCC
>JANQQF010000175.1 GCA_028285035.1 Phycisphaerae bacterium | reverse complement strand
TAATCTAACAATTCTTGGATCGGAAATTCCATCCTGTTGTCCTATCCTTTTCTTTTTCTTTATTTTACCATCTCTGCACCTTTTCTACTCATGAGCCATTATTCACAATTATCAATTGTGGATTGTGAATAATTAATTGTGAACTTTGCCTACTCTTCTGATTCCAACGCTCTGCGCTGGTACGATGTTTATTATAAGGACTCTTTCAAACTCTCAGCAGCGGAACGATTCATTCCAGGGACAGCAGCCAACTCATCAATCGTGGCCATTCGAATGTTGTCGAGTGAGCCAAATTTCTTGAGCAGGGCTTTGCGTCGTTTGGGGCCGATGCCTTCGATGTCGTCAAGACTGGAGCGGATGGCCCCTTTACCGCGTAGATTGCGATGATAGGTCACACCAAAACGGTGAGTTTCATCGCGAATGCGTTGAATTAAGAAAAGGCCTTGCGATTTGCGCGGCAGCATCAACGACTCACTGTGACCAGGGAGGAATAGCTCTTCCTCACGTTTGGCCAGCCCAACAATCGAGATTGCATCACGTAGCTCAAACTCATCAAGCACTTCAAGGGCAGCATTGAGTTGCCCCTTGCCTCCATCAATAATCACTAGATCAGGGATTAAGGCCCAACTGTTGTCGCTCTCGCTTTTGGTACCCAACTTATTCTGATTTTGGTAGCCATCATCTGACATCCGCTTAAACCGACGACGCAACATCTCTTTGAGGCTGGCATAATCATCTTGACCGACCACTGTTTTAATCTTGAAACGGCGATAGTCACTTTTACGGGGCACCCCTTTGGCAAATACCACCATCGAGCCGACCGTGTTTGTCCCTTGTAGGGTACTGATATCGTAACACTCAATACGAACAGGCGGTTCAGCGAGGTCAAGGGCTTGCTGCAACTCAGCCAATCCCTCCGTCTGTTTGGCCTCATCTGCGGCCCAGCGAGCCCGGAGGTGGGTCAGAGTTTCGGAGGCATTTTGGGCCGCCATTTCTAGCAGCTCCTTCGGCTTCCCTGATCGAGGCACCTTCAAGGCAACATCAGCTCCACGTTTACTTTTGAGCCAGTTGCGAATAATCAACAACTCATCGACTTCTTGAGGCAGAATGATTTCTGGGGGAATATGACTGGCTTGGTCGTAGAACTGTTTGAGGAAGGAGGTCACAATTTCGTCATCATCATCCTCAGCAGCCCCTTCCAAGACAAAATAGTCGCGCCCGGTCAATTTACCACCACGAATAAAAAATATTTGGACACAGGCGTCGTTATCAGCACGAGCAAATGCAATCACATCTTCATCTGTTGTTCCCGTATTAACGACCTTTTGTTTTTCGACAACCTGATCAATGGCTTTGATTTGATCACGGAGCTGGGCGGCCTTCTCAAAATCAAGGGCCTCTGCCGCAGCCTCCATCTGCTGCTGCAAGTCAGCCACAACCGGTTCGATATTGCCCCCCAAAAAGTCGCACAGTTGATCGATGATGTCACGATAACCGGCCTCATCGACAACACCAATACAAGGGGCAGCACAGCGACCAATGTGATAATACAAACAAGCCCGTTCATCTTTGCCATCAATCTGACGGGTACAGGTGAGATAGGGAAAAATTTTGCGAACGAGATCCAAGGTTTGATAGGCAGCCCAGGCCGCAGTGTAGGGGCCAAAGTAACGCGCCCCATCATTTTGCAGACGGCGGGTTGTGGTTACTCGGGGAAATGGGTCTTGCCAGTGGACTTTTATGTAAGGATATCGCTTGTCATCTTTGAGACGAACATTGTAGCGAGGCTGATATTTCTTAATCAGGGTGTTTTCCAGCAAAAGCGCTTCAAGCTCGCTCTCAGCGACAATAAACTCAATGTCCACGATATCTTGCACCAAGCGGCGTGTTTTGGCACTACTTGTTTGGGCAGATTTGTGGAAATAGGAGCGGACTCGATTTCGTAGGTTAACCGCTTTCCCCACATAAATCACTTTATCTTGAGCATTTTTGTGTAAATAAACGCCAGGCTTAGTTGGTAAATTTTTGAGGATTTCTTGGATCTTCGCACTTGTCATAGTGTGCGATATTTTACCACAATTTGAGGAGAGGAAAAAGTGGTTTTATCAACGAACAATTAAAGGCAAATAGATAAATCGTTGACCGGTGACAATTACATCCAATTGATCTGTATCTGTCACTAGATCATCGAGTTCATTAATACCACTCACTTGCGCCACAGTGGTTCGATCTGCATAAAGGACAGTAGCGGCAGTTAATACCCGACGCCCCAAGGGGGCTAGCGCAAATGAAGGGGTACGATCAATGCCAGAAATTAAACCGAGGTCCTTATCTTCAACTACAATTCCAATTACGTCATCAGAGGTGAGATTTGTAACTGTATAGCTATAAACAATCGTTTCGCCAGCCAAGACTGTCGAATGGTGTGTAGTTACATCCAGATTCAAGACCCCTAAGGTATCTGAATCAGGGCGCTTAATAACATCAACGACAAATGAGTCTGATGTTTTATGCAGCAGGCCCGCTGTGTCAGTCACAGTTATCCAGGCTGTCTCAGTAAAGAGGCCATCACCACCTAATTGGGCAGTGTGGGAGTGTTGGTAAAGGCTATTCGGGTTCACCGAAATTTTGGTATTTGAAGTAAGAAGCCATTCAAACTCGTTACTATGCAATGTCAAATCTTTAATTGAGGTCGCGTCACTCTTGTTAAGAATAGTATATGAAAAATTTACAACTTCCGACTCATAGACAATGTGGGGATAGGCATCGATATTTAATGAAATTAGGGTAGACGCGGCCAATCCAATATCAACTTCTTTTGTTTTCTCAGTTGGCATTGAGACACTGATCGGGATGACAGTTGTGGGGGTATAATCTTTTGGTAAATTTTCATCATTCAGATCAACTGTAATTTCATACTCCCCAACAGACAGTCGATTAAATTGATAGATTCCCAAAGGGCTACTAGTGGTCGATTGTGAAGAAATATGCGGTCCTGACAGAGTGACGGTAATGTTTGCAAGTATCCCTTCTTCCGCATCTTTTTTACCATCCCGGTCAACATCAATAAAGATGACACCACCAATTCTCCCTTGCTGGCTTGATTGCGCTAAGAGGGGGTGAGGTAAAAGTACAGAAAAAATCAAGATAAATAGAAAAAACACAAAACGTTTCGTCAGATGCATTTTGTCATCCTAGTATCATGAAATAAGCATGTCGATTTGTCGGGTTTATGGTCTGATTTCTACAGAATTCTAACTCCGCACAATGAAAGATACTAGCGGCTCCATTATAATCCCCCTTTTTTATTTGTACAAGATTTACTAAAAATGGAATGCAGCTCTCTTATGTAATCGAGTTCGCTCGTTCAAGTTTAACATTCCCAAACTGGAACGTTGATCATAAGAAGATTTCGTACGTTCCACATCAACCCCAAGGCCATTATCTGGGATTTCAACTTCAAGGAATTACCTTGCTAAAACCCTTCGCATTTATTTTTGTTTAGAAATTTAACCAAATTGACATCCCCCTTATTTAACATACAATCAAATTGAATAATGCGCAGAAAATAACGGAAAATAAAACTTAGAGTTTTGTCCAAACAGGCTGAAAATTGTGCACTTGTTGATCGGTGTTGATGAAGTTCAAAATGTACATTTTTGAACAGTTTATGAGAATGACTAAAGCCTTCTAAAAATTAGGAAAAACTTTAATCGCAAATATTTTCGAGACCAGCGAAGGATTGGGCCAAGTTTAGGTGACTAATAGTTGTAGAAAGATAAAAAATTTATGTCCGGGTAACTCAATATGGATGCTACTGATCAGGAGTTAGTAGCAGCTTTGCAACGCGGAGATAGCCAAGCCGCAGATATTTTCTTTGAGCGATATGCAGATCGGCTCTACCGTTACATCTACTATCAGGTTGGCGGGAACCAAGGTGACGCTGAGGATATATTACAAGAGACATTTATGAGTGGCCTTAATTCTTTGGGGTCGTTTCGAGGCGACAGCCAACTCTACACCTGGCTCTATCGTATCGCCACCTTTAAGGTCATAAACTTCAAACGAAAACAATCTACCTCACGCCAATACGAAACTTCTGTTGATTTTTCCGATCAGTTAATGACAGGGGAAATTTTTTCAAAAAACATCTTACAAAATCACGACACACATTTATGGTTAAGTGCTGGATTATCTGAATTATCACCTAACCATCGCCAAGTACTTATTTTGAAATATGTTGAAGGTTTCTCTGTAAAAGAGATTGCTGAGATTTTCGAACAAACGCCAAAGGCAATCGAATCATCACTGGGTCGGGCTAGGCGAGCTTTAGCGAAAATCCTAACGGATGTAGATATGGATACAACCTAAATGAGGAAATTTGATCCAGATAATTTAGAACAGAATATCGAACGGCTTCTGGAAGGTTTATCCTCGTCCCCAACCCGAATGGGTGATGATTTTCGAAGTCAGCTCAAAGCAAAAGTTCGACAGCAAGTTCAGATTAATGCATCACCTCAATATGCATCAACAAGAATCTGGCCTCGGTTGCTTCGCAGAGGTTTTGCTTTTATGGCAGCACTTGTATTGCTTGTCGTTAGTTATCTACTATTTACTATTCCTGAACAAGAGCTGGCCACTTTAGCTATGCAATCGGGTGAAAGTCGTTTAGAAAGACAGATTGGCTTTTTCGGGTTGAGTTATCCGGTTGAATATACAGTTTTAGAGAACGAAGGGTTTATTTTACGAGAGAATGATAAAATTACGCTCGGTCAAGACGCTCTGGCCCAAATCATTTTTGCAGATGAGAGCCTTGTCGAGCTATCGCCGGAGGCTGAAGTCTCAATTCAATCACTAAAACTTTCTGCTGATCAGCAGGATACACCGAAAGAGATTATTTTGGCCCTGAGTCAGGGTCGTCTGGTGAGTAATGTACAAACTTTAACTCACCCAGACAGCCGATTTCAGATCAGAACAACTACGGCAAATGTAAGTGTGCAAGGGACCATCTTCCGTACAACGATCATTGATGAAGAACGAATCCACGTGGCTACGGATGAAGGGGTCGTTACCCTGCAAATAAATGACCAAAGTAGTGATATCCCGGCCGGGTTTGAAAGCGAAGCAAATATCAATTTACCGTTAACAGTCTTCCCTCAGCCCCCAACGTTACAAGTTGATACAGCTATCGTAAGCCCGGCACAACCTCCACAAACAAATACACCGATTGCCGCATCTAATCGTCCTAAATTTGCAGTAATGGGCAAAACATTACCTGATAGCCAAGTTCGATTATTTCTCAATGAAGAAGTGTTAGGTATAGTCTCGACAGACTCTACGGGCCAATTTCGATCCGAATTTACAGTGCCAGAGGAGGGGGGTTACAAGCTCTCCGGGCAAACCATCTTACAAAATGAGGTCAGCAGTCGACGCTCTAGGGTGATTGAAATCGATTATGATATTACTCCTCCTAGCCTAGCCATTATAGAACCCGTTTCTCCTCAACTTAATACACCAAATATTACCCTTGTTGGACAAACCGAGCCTCATGTTAGGGTAACTGTCAATGAAATCCCGGTAGAAGTAAATAATCTAGGGCAGTTTACCTTACCTCTTGCCCTAACTTCAGGCCAAAATACGCTCAATATTATTGCCATAGATTTAGCCGGAAATATTCAGCAAACAAACTCTATCCTCACATTGCAGTAAATCACCCGTACCAACCACAAAAAATTCGACAAAATATACACTTTCTGATAATCTTTTTTCAGACCATCATTAGGTAAAGTAATTCGCAAACACTTAATCTAGGCAACATGACCTTGAACTAATTTTGACAAATTATTGATAAGTAAACCACACTCCAATCACGCTTAGACATAATTTTTGAGAATTCAAATTTTCGTTTTTCTCAAAACTTCTTCTGGTTTACCAAAAAAGAGGGTTATGAGATACTTTATTTTGATTGGGGCAATTCTGGCAATGATCCTTAGCCTCACGATAACATTGCCCGCACTACACCTTCTCCCTCTCAATTCATTCACCACCTCAGTGGTAACCACTGCCAATCCTGGTGATATATTGATTAGTGAAGTTGAGTATAATCCCAGTCAACTTGGTGTTGTTGAGCAATCTTATGAATGGATTGAACTTGTCAATACTACCTCATCTGCAATAACTCTGGAAGCGTGGGAAATTGAAGACAATGCTAACAAAGAGATTTTGCCTACTATTACTATCAACCCAAATGAAATTATTATCATTGCGGCAACAATAAGCTTCACAACAAATTACCCTACATTTAGCATTACAGATACGCAAACTTTCTTTATATCCGACGGTACGCTTGGCAACGGTTTACAAAACAATGCAGATCGTCTTATTTTACGTGATCAGTCAAAAAAGATCATTGATGCGATTTCCTGGGGATTTGATATGACGATTCTTTCGCCAAGTATTAGTCAAGTTGCCAATGGCCGCTCTTCAGAGCGTTGTCCTATCAACAATGATACAAATCAAGCCAGTGATTTCATTGATCAAGCCAGTCCCTCACCAGGTCAAGCAAGTGGGGCCTGTAGCTTTCTGCCACCAACAGACACCCCAACGCCAACATTTACACCGACCAATACACCAACCCCAACATTTACCCCTACCCCAAATGCAGTCACCAATAACGACGATAACGACGATAGCAACAATAATGATGATGACGATGACGACAATAGAGAAGCAACACCAACCTTGATTTCTCCTGCAACAGAAACTGCCTTTCCGCCGCCCACATCTGCTTCACCAGAGACGCCAGAACCTTCTCCAATCAGTTCCCCAGATCCAACCGAGGCTAGTTCTCTCCTGCCTCCTTCACCGGCAATATCCCCCTCAGCCCCTATAGTCACTCCGATTTCCCCAACGCCCCCTGTTGCAACAACATCAGTCCCATCAACAGTTATTCCACCAACCTCAGCTATATCATCCAGCACCCCAGTTCCACCTGCAAACGAAAATAACCCGCCCATTGATCCCCCCCAACAACCAACAGCGACCAGCGCTATTCAGATTCAGCGACCAAATGACTCAAGTAAAATACAAACAAGCCGAACTACCTTGTATGGAGGTGGGGCTACACTTGATTTGGTCATGCAAGGTTTTCCAAATCCTGTTTCTAGAAACGAGCTAGCATTCCTAAATATTGATGTGACAAACCTTGGTGAAAACCCAGCAGAAGAAACAATTGTTTTAGTTTCAGTTATGTCCCCGTTTGCAGCCACCCAAGCTACAACCAGCCAAGGATTAATTGATGTTTCTCCATCTAGTCTATTCATTGAACTAGGCAGGGTCGCTCCCAATCAAACTGTAAACATTCAAATTGAAATTCAGACTCGTAATCAAACATCTTCAGTCATTTTTGCCCATCATTGCAGCCAAGTTGTTTTTGCTGAGGGTGGCCCAGGACACGCCTGCGTTAAGCTTCAATTACTACCTCAAGGTAACTTATCAACCTCATTAACCGAGTCAGACCCCAGGCTTTTTGGCTTTTCTTTATTTGATCCTCTGGAAATACTGAAAGCATTAAATTTGCAACTAGAAAATATCCGAGGGCGATATCGAATAATTTATTTTTTTGGTGGTATCCTCACTTTTTTAGTAGCCATCATTCTTCTCATTTATGCTTTCTACAAGCCCCGATCTATATTTCGGCCGCCTTCAAACTAGTGCTCCCCTCAAACACCCTCTCAATACAATCATAAAAATCGCCCAACATATCTTCCTCTTTGAAATCAAAACAAATTTATAAATTTTCGTTAAATCCGCGAAGGATTTTGAGGGGATGTAACGACTAAGTTATCAAAGACCAAAAATTATTCAGTGTAGAAACAATTATTGGAGATTAGACTACAAATAGTGGGGCGGGAGAATGTTAAACATTAAACAAAAAGCGAAATCAGCATCATATAATTCACCAGAAATAACAGCCGATTGTCCGGTTACAAATCAACAATTAAGAATTAACATATGGGAGTACTTTAAAGTTCCTGGAGGACAGGCGACTTGGTGGAAATGCCCATCTTGCCATGGATGGCATGCTTTAGTTGTTGACGCCCAATTAAATCCCAAACCAATGATTCATTAAAAACAGTTGCCCATACAATATGCCTCCACTCTAGGGAAAAACGTTTGTGTTAATCATAACACTTCCTCACGTTTCTCACCTAGTGTATTAATATGTGTCCGTCTAGGGCCAAACCTCATAATGGTAATCCCTGGTCAGGATTACCTACAGGTCTCAGGTGACAGTCTCTGGTCAAGGCTGTCACCTATTTTTTATTAACAAGAAACAAAAAAACTGGCCGTCACAAACGGCCAGTTTTTGTAATCTACAAACTGTTTATCTTGTTTATTATAGCGATTAACGTTCAACTAGAGCTACGCGATTGTTATACCAGTTCAAGAACGCCGAAATTGACAAACTTAGGGTGAGATAAGAGGTCATAAAGATCAAAATAACCTGAACAGCAAATCCAGATTGATTCATTACTGTGTTCCCGACTGCCACCAAATCTGGATAGGCAATGGCGACGGCAAGACTGGAGTTTTTTGTAAGATTCAGATACTGACTGGTCATTGGCGGGATAATTACCCGAAGTGCTTGAGGGAGAACAATTAATCGTAATCGTTGACCTTCATTCAACCCCAACGCACGGGCCGCTTCTGATTGTCCTTTTGAGACTGCTAAAATTCCTGCGCGAACGATTTCTGCGGCAAACGCTCCCGTGTACATCACCAAACCCAGCAATAATGCAGCAAATTCAGGGGTTAATTTTGTTCCACCTTGAATGTTAAATCCGGCTGGAGCAGGAGTATTAACAACCATTGGGGCCACTGAGATCGCAAGTAATTCATGACCTGTTGGTTCTTCTAAAATGGAACGTTCGGAAGCAAGCTCAGCCTGTGTCCCTGCCAGCAGATCACATTCCCCTGATGCATACAGCGCACCTGCCTTACGAATAGAATTTTCATTACTAACCTTAACAGGAATACCTTGGCGTCGGAGTTGACTAGCTGCATTAACCTCACTAACACTATCTTCCACCGTGCACAAGACGATTTCGGCATCATCAAGGATATCTAACCGTGACTCCAGTACAGCCGCATCCTCACCCGAATTTTCTACAATCGCAATGGCTTCAGATAACTCTGTCTTCAGGTCAGCCACCCCTTGAATTGTTTCCACCCGATCAAGTGCCAGGCGGTCATATCCTGTATCCAGTAAGGCATCCTCATCTATCTGCTGTAGATAAATTCTTTCAAAATCTTCAAACTCTTGCACTCCCGTAGCCGTGGGAACCATTATCGCCTGATTACTTGTAAATGCACCAACGATATACCAGCTTGCTATGGCAACGATTACAAATGCAATTAGGGATGGGGTAAACTTACCAACAGGTTCTCCAGTTCGTTCTTCCTGTCGGCTCAACATTGTCCATAAGGCCATAACCAAAATGATGGCTAAAACAACAAAAGCCAACCAAATCGGGAAGCCACTCGTTGCTTTTAGACCCGGCATAGCAACACCCCGATTATTCAAAAAGACAGGAAGTCCAAATAATTGGACACTATCTCTAACTGCGGGAAGCTTGAGAATTACTGCGAAATAGATAAAGAAGAGAAGAACAAGTAGCGGAACATTTCGAATAATTTCAATGTAAACTGTGGCAATTCGACTCACCAACCAATTATTTGATAGACGGGCAATCCCAACAATAATCCCTAAAAACGTTGTTAGAACGATACCTATAAATGAAACTCGGATAGTATTAATTACACCAACCCATAAAGCCCGACCAAATGTATCGGTTGACTCATACTCTATCCCTTCGGCAATATCAAATGCGGCTGTCGTATTAAGAAACTCAAAGCCGATTTCTAGGCCCTGATTATCCGCATTGATCAAGAAGTTTACAATGAGCCACCGAAAGCCCAAAAATACTAAAATCACAAAAACGACTTGGGCTAAAACACCTAAAACTCGAACATCTCGCCAAAAAGGGATTGCTGCTTCCTGTTTAATATTGGGTGAAGTTGATGCCATTTCTTTCCTCACTGATTGAGTTTGATAGGATTTACAGAAACAACAAAAGGGTCAGTTTATCTTCTCTGTAAATCCGGTCAAACAAAATTTAGTCGATGGGGCATTATTATTGTTGAATAGCAAAAAATAACTACCCCGTTATAAGTTATGTAATACTTCCCTGAGCGTAGATAATACGCTCAGGGAAGCAAACAACTAGGTCAATCTAAAACGACTAAGGCAATACCTAGCGGAATGGTGGAGAGTAAATCAAACCACCATCTTGCCATTGAGCGTTGATACCACGAGCTAAGTCGAATGGTGTATCTGGGCCAAGGTGGCGATCATAAATTTCACCATAGTTACCAACTTGTGAAATAACTGTCACCATAAAATCGTTGTCCAAACCAAGGGCTGAGCCTAGGTCACCTTCAGCACCCAACAGGTTACGAACAACTGGATCTTCACTAGTTGCAGCCATGTCTTCAACATTGGCAGAAGTAATGCCTAGCTCTTCAGCTTGCATCAACCCAAACGTAACCCACTTCATAATATCAAACCACTGATCGTCGCCGTGACGAACCAACGGACCGAGTGGCTCTTTTGACATTGTATCGTTCAAGATTACGTGCTCAGAAGGATCGGCCAACAGAATTTGCTGAGAAACCAAACCAGACTTATCAGTGGTGAACCCATCACAACGGCCTTGGTCATAAGCGTCCAAAGTAGATGGCGCGTCAGCCAAAACAACCGGCTCATAGCCTACATTCAAAGCACGGAAAACGTCTGCCAAGTTCTTCTCAGTAGTTGTACCCTGCTGCACACAGATAGTAGCACCTTCCATATCAGTTAAGGTTTCAATACCACTATCTTTACGAACCATCATCCCTTGACCATCATAGAATGTGGTCGGGCCAAAGTTGAAGCCAAGAGAAGTATCACGGCTGATAGTCCAAGTTGTGTTACGAACCAACACATCAATCTCACCACTTTGTAGCACGGGGAAGCGGTCAGTACCAGTTGTGGCGCGAACTTCAAGCGCTTCAGAGTCACCCAAAACGGCAGCAGCAATTGCTCGACACAAATCAACGTCAAAACCAGCAAATTCGTTAGAGTCTGGATCGAGATAGCCGAAGCCAGGAACGTTCGCATTACCACCGCAGTTCAATGTACCACGCTCCTGAACAGCGGCCAAGGTGTTGCCACCTTGAGCAGCCGGAGCGGCTTCTTCTTCCATGGCTTCTTCTTCAACAACCTCTTCAGCTACTTCTTCTTCCATGGCTTCTTCTTCCATGGCTTCTTCTTCCATGGCTTCTTCTTCCATGGATTCTTCAGCTGGAGCAGCAACTTCAACTTCAACGGTTACAATTCGCTCAACTTCTTTTTCAACTTCTACAGTAACGATTCTTTCAACTTCTACAGTAACAACTTTTTCTACAACTTCTGTGCCACCACAAGCTGAAAGCAATACAGCTGTAGTGAGCATCAAAACAAATGTAACAAAGAGATTTTTACGTGTCATTATATCTGCTTCTCCTCATAATTTAGTAGGGTTTACCTAGAAACAGGCTTAATCATTTTCTGATTAACAATCCAGTTTCGCCAACAATATTTGAAATCTTTTGTATTTCAACTAACTGTAACTATCACCCCCTCTCAAAAACATAATTTTCAAAATACAAAGAGTATTTAATACTTTAATAGGGATGTTACACGTTTCAAACTAAAATATTATGTACTCGGATATTAGCCTCCGCAATGAGGGTATGTATAAAAATTGGTAGATTTGGAATTTTTGTTTGGATCTTGGGATATACAGACAAAATTGGGCAGCATATACAACAAAATGGACAAATATTTTGTATATGTATTGTATAATTCCCAAGACATTTAGCGTCAAGGCCAAAATTTTATCGATTATAACAACAATTTGTTTATTTAGCAACCTACAGTTTAATCGAGGGTGCAAAACCAGGAGAATATGATATAATCCAAGCAATATAATGCCGTTTTATCGTTAGAAGAAAAATTTCACTAATGTCCCAATTTTGTCCCAATTTATTCCCTAGTACTACCCACCAACATCATATATCCTACTTTAGGCAAACTAACGCCAATCAATATTTATCAATAAATCCATAGCTTTCCAGACTCCGAGGAGATGTCAAATTAGATGAAACAACAATCTCTAATGCTTTCAAAATTCAGTCAAATAATAATATATCTGATCATATTGGGAGCCACCTTTATTCCACTTCATTGGTTGTCTACCCCCACAAATTTAGCACAAGCCAGCCCACTTTACCCCCATCATCTAACACAGGAGTCATCTCATCTCATTACGATAGGTGACATCATAACTCGTGTAGTTTGCTCCCCCTCCTATACCGCGACTATTTACGCTGAAAATCTAACGGCACCGGATGGATTGGCCTTTGACTCGACTGGGTTGCTTTATGTCGTAGACGAAACACCCGGCCAAGTATTCCAGGTAGATGCTAGTGGGGTTATGACAATAGTGTTACAGGATTTAATCAGCCCTGAAGGCATTGCTTTTGATAATAGCGATACCATGTATGTAGTAGAGGATAGGCAAGATGGGCACTTAGTCTCCCGGGCTACCAACGGCACAACCAAGACTGTGGCGAGTGGGTTAGAGAATCCAGAAGGTGTTGTCTGGGTTGATGATGGTTCAGATGATGGCATTTTGTACATTACGGAGTCTGGCATTGAGCAAGCCTTTTTTACAGGGAGTATAACCCCGACTGATTACAGTTCCTACGTCACTGCTGTTGAACCTACTGGGACAATGACAGTAACTAGGATAGTCACTAAAAGTCCGGTAATTGGAGGATTTATCCCGCCTATTCCTGTAGAATTTTGGAGTTACGCTGGGATTGTTTTAGGACCAAATGACACGGTCTACTTTACGAATGAACTCGCTGGCATAACGGCTACAGGAACCATCGAGGTGTCAATGGTCCCCATTACCTTCAATTCATACACCACAGAAAGTATCGATATAATTTCAACGACAAAAATAGCTGGCACCGCTCTCAATTTCACCGCAGGGCTAACAAGTCCAGAAGGTCTGCGTTTCTCGGCCAATAATCAATTCCCACTTTATGTGGCCGAAGAGGATACGACACCCGAAACCACAACACCTACCGGGCGGATCAATCAAATCAGTGCAGACAGAACAATCACTCCGCTATGTACTGGGTTTGAGTCAATTGAGGATGTCGAAATTGATGACAATGGGAGTCTCTATGTAAGCGAGGATAGCACAGGATATGTGATCAAGCTGGAACCGGCCCAGACCTCAACAACGAGCAAAACAATACAGCTACCTGTTATTTTTTTAACCAAATAATAATATGACACATCCATTACACTTCAATCGGCGTCAATTCTTAGCCTTATCGGGAGGTGCTGCCCTATGGCAGCTTATACAAGGTCACCCCAGCGAATGGTTGGCAACCTCAATGAGCAAGGCTTCTAATACCCGCACCACCCAATGGCCGCCCCAAGCGGACTGGGTCCAATGGCGGTACATTGCGGGACGAATAACTGATGGGGCCGAAGATTATGGGTTTGTCGTCTCCTTCGTCGATCTAAATGTACCAACAGTCATCTCTGAATATCAATTATTGGTACAGCGCCAGAATTTAACAGGCGATCAAATCTTTACCGAAAAATTCTACAATGTACCGCGCACTAATCATACACTTTATGATAATGGCACGATGACCTACACCTTCAAAGATGAAACAGATACCACCTTAGGTACCTTTCAATGGGATGAAGGCAATCAACAGTACATTTTGGTGCTCACTTTGCCAGATGGCGATTTTGATCCTAGTTTCAATCTAACTTTCATCTTCAAACCTAACGGTGATTTGATAGCTGAAGCAGAGGATGGGGATATCAAAGTCGGTCGATTAAATGGAGTCCTCATTGACTCCGGTTATTATGCTGATTGGGTGAGTGTTGAAATTGGCGGTGAGGCCAAAGGTGTCGCCCGTTTAGATATGCAGGGGGTACGCCCCAACTTTGCATCGGACGTTTCAGCCGATAGCGAATATGCTCATCATTGGTTTTCTATTGCGGCGGATCTCGCCGATAACACAACGGTTTGGGTTTCAGCTTGGCGAATTGAAGCGCTCGAAGGCCCTTACTGGACCATAACGATTGCCCAAGGGGAAGATACAACGTGGCAGCTTGTTCGTCAATTACATGAGGAAAATAGTAGCAATCCATTGACCGTCGAAATCTTGGATTGGCAGAGTGTTCCAAATTTTCCGGAGCAACAAACGGGCAAAAAATGGCAACTGACCGCCCCAGATGGGTCGCTTGATTTAACGATTACGGTTCCCGAGGGCCAATTTATCAATAGTGCGCCCATCACCAGTATTAGTGGAGAGTCTCAAATGCAGGAGGCGATCACTCTTGATGTTACAGGTACAATTCTGGGTCAAACGCTCAACACCATCCGCTTTGCTGCCGCTGAGTCGACTGCCGAATTTTATCGAAGTCATCTTCCAGCTATGTTTGGTTAACATCAACTTCTTCATCTGTAGTGAGATGCTCCTGTGGTGTAAAACCCGGACAGTGGAGTACAGGAAGCGGTGGATATTTCGGAAAACGAGCGTCAGTTTTCGCTAAATCACACAACAAAAAGGTGCTTCCCTTGGAGCTTTTGACAACATTGACATGTTGACAAGCGCCGCATAATCCCACAAACATTGGTGATTGCATACTCAATAATTCCCAACAATTGTAAATAAAATGGTGAGACGTTCATCTGTCTCACCATAAAGTTTTTAGTGCGCCTCCATTATAATCACCCCCAATCAATCGACACAAATCAGTGTAACCTGTTCTACATATCCAAACAATGCTTACATTTAGAATAGATGAAATAATTTTAGCGTATCCACAACGAGAGGTTTTTATGAAAATATTTCGTTTGAAAAAAATTCATCTTTTACTATTTGTAATCATTGGTATGGGGGTGACAGCCTGCGTTCCCAATCGCTTAACGGGGTCTTTGTCCACCCGTGAGCCAGGTGCCGCCCCAGTTGTCGAGGCTCGCGTCCCTGATGGTCGTAATTTACAACCACAACTCGGCGATGCTGACATTGATTTGGACAATGTAGTGGCTTTGCTTCCCCCAGATGGCATTCCAGCCATCCTTCCAGACGAAGTTGAGTCGATTATGGTAACGGCTGCTGAGGCTGATGCCGCAGGAATGGATCCCTCTGTGCGGGTGATGGGAGTCAGTATCAATGGTGAAAGCGTGGCTTATCCGATCCCATTTATGAGCCAACACGAAATTGTAAACGATACGGTGGGTGGGCAGCTTATTGCTGCCACGTGGTGACCGCTCTGTTATACCGGCATCGTGTATGACCGGCAAATAACAGAGGATACTACGCTAACGTTTGGTGTTTCTGGGATGTTATATCGAAATGGTCTGATTATGTACGACCATCAAACTGAGAGTCTCTGGTCCCATATTTTAGGGCAAGCGATTGGTGGCCAATATCAAGGGGTTCAATTGAACTTTGTACCCGCGCTTCATACCGAATGGTCTAATTGGAAGGCGAGGCACCCCGAGACACGGGTGATTAGTCCAGGTTTGTATGGCCGTGACCCATATGAGAGTTACTACGCCAGCGCCTCGGAAGGCGTCATTGGCCGTGGTCCCGCTAGTGGCGGCGGCCCTGATCGGGGGGATGATATTCACCCCAAAGAGTATGTCATTGGGGTTCGGCTAGAAGGCGAGCCTCGGGCCTATCGCTTCACCGATTTACAGCGAGAGCCTGTACTCAATGATCAAATTGGTGCCGTCCCTGTTGGTGTGTTCTTTGACATCGCCACATTATCAGGCGCAGTCTATGATCGGCGCTTGGAGGATGAGACCCTACTTGAGTTTGAACAGACCGCCTCAACCCAAATTGTAAAAGATACAGAAACAGGTAGCGAATGGGACATCTTTTCTGGCAGTGCGATCAGCGGCCCCCTTGAGGGTACCAAACTCGCTCAGGTGCCAGTCACCTACTCATTCTGGTTTGGCTGGATTGATTATCACACCGATAGCACGGTGTATGGGATGAATCGATAAACGTACATCAAAATTTCTGCAGGTTACAATTCAAAATTTAACTTTATTTGTCTTCGATAAGGAGTAAATCAAAAAGTCAGCCAAAAATGGCTGACTTTTTTAATAATTAACCGAGGACAAAAAATGATAGTGAGGGAAAACCGTTAAGGCTGTAATCTTCGGCAATGGTGACAACTTTACAAAACCCTTTATCCCCACCTCAGGCTGAGTCTTGACATAAGTGCGGGCCGCAATGTCCTCATCACCAGGCTGCGGCCCAGCACCAATTTCAACAAGTTTGCGTACCACATTGACCGCTTTAACAGGGCCAAATCAGAGCCGTCTGTCGCGACTTATTCCGTTATGAACCCGGATTATTCAGGGGTCCATACACCAGCGTCCAAGCTCAAGATGGCTTGATCACTCATGGTGCTAACGAGTTCCAAGCTGTCTTCGCTGGTCCATTGCAGCATCCCGAAGAGACCAGAAACG